>NZ_JBWKPY010000007.1:0-121510 GCF_059418485.1 Mucilaginibacter sp. GW821-FHT07H05 | reverse complement strand
ACGGTAACGGCCGCTGCCAGGAACAAAACCTATGGCGATGCAGATCCGGCGCTGACCTATACTAATACCCCATTGGTGGGTGCGGAAACATTCACCGGTACATTAACTCGTGATGCGGGCGAAAATGTGGGCACTTACGCTATTAAACAAGGGACGCTTGCATTGAGCAGCAACTATACGCTGACCTACAACGTCGCTAACCTGACCATCGGCGCTAAAGCCATCACGGTAACGGCCGCTGCCAGGAACAAAACCTATGGCGATGCAGATCCGGCGCTGACCTATACTAATACCCCATTGGTTGGTGCGGAAACATTTACTGGTGCATTAACTCGTGATGCGGGCGAAAATGTGGGCACTTACGCTATTAAACAAGGGACGCTTGCATTGAGCAGCAACTATACGCTGACTTATACCGGCGATAATTTGACCATCGGCGCTAAAGCCTTAACCATAGCGGCTGATAACAAAACCAAAGTTTATGGATCGGCTAACCCAACATTGAATGTAATTTATACCGGTTTTGCAAATGGTGATGATGCATCTAAATTAACAAGCCAGGCTACAGCAGTAACTACCGCTACTGCAGCTTCACCAGGGGGCACCTACCCTATCACAGCAAGCGGGGCGGCATCGCCAAACTATAGTATCAGCTATACCGGCGGCACGCTGACCGTAACGCCGGCTGCATTAACTATCACGGCTGATAGCAAAACTAAAGTATACGGTGCTGCTAACCCAGCATTAACTGCTACTTATGCCGGCTTTGTGAATGGTGATGATGCTACTAAGCTGACTACTCAAGCCAGCTTAGTTACCACGGCAACTGCAGCATCGGGGGTTGGTACATACCCTGTTACAGCAAGCGGCGCGGCATCAAATAACTATTCGATTAGCTATAGCGCTGGTACATTAACTGTAACCAAGGCAAACCTGGCTATAGCCGCTGATAATAAAACCAAAATTTATGGCACGGCTAATCCTACACTAACCGCTACCTACAACGGTTTTGTAAATGGCGATACCAATACCAGCTTAACTACCCAGCCAAGCCTGGCCACAACGGCAACAGCGGCATCGGCGGCGGGTACTTATCCAATTACAGTAAGTGGTGCAACATCGGGCAATTACAATATCAGCTACACAACTGGCACCCTAACGGTAACTAACAGCACCTTAACTATTACGGCTACTAATGTCAGCAAAACCTATGGTGCAGCTAACCCAACATTAGCATTTACGTATAGCGGCTTTGTAAATGGCGATAGCCAGGCTAACCTAAGTACCTTGCCAGGCGTAAGCACTACGGCAACGGCGGCATCGGGTGCGGGCACTTACCCAATTACAGTAAGCGGGGCGGTTAGCCCTAACTATACCTTAGTATATGTACCGGCAACACTAACGGTTAATAAAGCATTATTAAACGTATCGGCCGATAATAAGAGCCGTAACTACGGCGTTGCTAACCCTGCTTTAACCATTACCTATAGCGGTTTTGTAAACGGCGATACCCAGGCCAGTTTGACCACACAGGCCACCGCGGTTACTAATGCTGCTACAACATCGCAGCCGGGTAACTATGCTATTATTGCCAGTGGGGCAGCATCGCCCAACTATAGCTTTACTTATAGCAGCGGTACCTTTACGGTGGTGCCATTAACTAATGCCAGTCTAAGCAATTTAAGTATTAGCCAGGGTGCTTTAACGCCGTCGTTCAGCAGCAGCACTTATAGCTACAAGGTATCGGTGCCTTATGCGATAACCGATGTTACACTTACTCCAACGGCCGATGCTACAGCCACAATCGCCGTTAACGGTTCGGCAACCGGCAATGGTTCGTTATCGGCACCGTTAACGCTTAACCCGGGCGATAATACTTTGACTATAGTTGTTACCGCACAGGATGGTGTTACCAAACTTACTTATACCGTATTAGTGCACCGCGCATTACCACCGGCCGCTATTGTGCCAACCAACGTATTATCGCCAAATGGTGATGGTAAAAACGATGCCTGGACAGTTAAAGATATCCAGCTGTACCCTAATAATACCGTAACTATTTATGATAGGGCGGGCCGCGCGGTGTACAGCAAAAAAGGGTATAATAACGATTGGGATGGCACGCTGAAAGGTGCGCCCCTGACACAGGGCACTTATTTCTATATCATAGACCTTGGCCCGGGCTACGAAACCCTGAAAGGTTTCATTACCATATTAAAAGTGCGTTAAGAAACAAATAAGCAGGCAACAGACAGAGAAAAATTAAGCGAAATACAAAAATGAGTACCAGCATATTAAAACCTTCAATTATAAACCAAATAGGCAGGGCATTGCTGATGGGCATAGCGCTCATCAGCACCAGCCTGAGCAGCAAGGCCCAGCTAAACCCATTCCAGGCCATGTACTTCCAAAACCAGTACCAGTACAACCCGGCTATGGCCGGGCTGGAGAAAGCGCTTAAACTGAACATAGGCTACCGGCAGCAGTGGAGCAATTTCCCGGGAACGCCAAAAACCACCACCTTTACAGCCGATTTTCAGCCGGTAGAGAAGGTAGGCTTGGGTATAAATGTGAACGACGACCAGGAAGGGATCATCCGCCAGACAAGGGTAATGGGTACTTATGCGTACCACCTGCCTTTAAGCGGTAATAACGAAAAGTTAAGCTTTGGTTTATCATTGGGTGTAAATGATGCACATATTGATTATAATAAAGTGAATGGCGATTTAACTGACGAGCAGATAGCGCAGTATAACCAGTTAAAAGCTTATGTAGACGGGGATTTTGGCATGGCTTACACCAGCGATAAACTGACCGTTAGTTCGGCCCTGCCTAACTTGAAATCGGTTTTCTTTAAATCGTCTGATCAGCGTTTTGATGCCGACAGGTTACTGTTTATTACCGCCGTAAGTTATAAGTTTGATGTTTCGGCAACGGACAATAATCTTTCGCTGGAACCCCTGGCAGCCTATAGGATTGTTAAAGGTTATAAGGATATCGTTGATGCGGGCTTCAATTTCCGCATGAACAATTATGGCATATACCTGCAAGGCATTTATCATACCAGCCAAAGCATGGGCCTTGGTTGCGGGCTTGATCAAAATACGTATTGCCTTAATTTTAGCTACAACCTGGAAACCGGTGTACTAAGCAACTATACCCGCGGTGCGTTTGAATTTGGATTAAAACTGAAATTGTTTGGAAAGTAAAATCAGACTTTTCCGAATCAGTAATACAAAAGCCTCTCAGATAATCTGGGAGGCTTTTTATTTAAAGTACCTATAAGGTTGTTCATATGGTTATTTGGGTATCTGAAAAAGGCTTTTGATTTACGCTGATTATACGCAATCAGGATGTCCGCATTTTTCTTATTTTTAGCAGCACCAAAAAACGTTAAAAGACCACAATACCTTATTGCCCAATGCCCATTAATATTTATCAACGGATATTCCGGCCTAAGGTCGTACCCATCCTCTTTCTCCTCCTGGTGTATGCCCTTACCATGGCTTCGTGCCGTCAGGAACATGAACCGCCATTACTCACCCAGGCACAGGTCATTCGTATATTTGCCCCGGCTCAAGTGCGGATCGTAAACCATAACTTTCATGGAGCAATCGCACTGATCGATTCGATCTGCAAGGCGCAAAAATATCGTACCGACCAGCTTACTATGCTGCGCTACTCGTACTATTCCACGTTCTACCAATTTATGAACAAGCGTGACAGCGCGATACTCTTCGCAGACTCGGCGGTGATCATCGCCGACAGGCACCCTATGACCGACAGTATATGGTTGCGCTACTCCTTCTCACGTCATTTTAATAAAGGTAACTTGTTGTATGCCTGCGGGAGAGTGCAACCGGCTATCGATGAGTTTTTTAAAGCAAAAGACAAGGTGGAAAAGACCGGCGAAGAATGCCATGCAGATCTTATATATCATTTGATAGGTTTGGCCATGTATCAACAACAACGTTACCCTGCTGCCAGGTCATATTTTGTGCATACCTTACAGATATTTGATAAGTGCCACCCGCCCGGCAACCGTTGGAACTACGATCACGACCGACAGGAAATGCTGAATAACATTGCGCAATGTGATGAAAAGCTGGGCCGCTACAATAGCGCCCGGCTGTATTGTCAAAAAGCTTTGGCGCAGATTGCCCACTCAGAAGCCCTGCAGAATTACGGCCCTACTGCGCGTGGTAACAAGGAAACGGCCGACCGTAACCGGGGCGTTGTGTATGGCACCATCGCTCAGATCTTATACAAGACCGGGCATGCAGATTCTGCCGAAATATTTTTTAAGCGAAGCCTGCAGCTCACAAACAAACCGGTTGGCGATATTGGCGATGCCCAATTAACGCAGGTGAACCTGGCTGGCCTGTATCTGCAGCAACAGCGCTACCCGCTGTTGAAAAATACGCTGGATAGCCTTAACAAAAGCTTAAAGGAACAATATAGCGAGGAAGCCCAGCTGGGTTGGCTGCGCCTGATGTACCGATACACTGCTGCTAATCACCTGGTGTTGCAGGAACTTGATTATTATAAGCGGTATATTACCATGCGCGATTCTATTGAGGTAGTGAAAAGGGAACAGCGGGAGACCGATTTGAACGAAGCGCTGAATACCCGCAGCCAACGGCTGGAGATCAGCTTGTTAAAAAAGGATAATCAGCTGGGCAGGGTATATTTATGGATCGTTCTGGCATTATCTCTGTTAGCACTGGTAATCATCATACTGGTTTTATATAATTACCGCCGCAGTCGGCGCAATGTGAAGATATTAACAGGGTTGAACGATCAGATCAACAAGCAAAAAACAGCAGTAGAGCAGGCCAATAAAGACAAGGACCGGATATTGAATGTGGTGGCGCATGATCTGCGCAGCCCTGTGGGTGCTACCGCGTACCTGGCAGATACCATGCTGATGGCTGATGAGGTTGACACCCGTGCAGCCCGGTCGCTTGGCCTTATCAAACAGGCGGCGCAAAACGCGCTCGACCTGATTAATGAGTTATTAGGCCTGCGTACTGATAACGACAAAGCGATAAAAGAGCGTGCAGACCTGAACCAGCTTATTGCCGGCACCGTAGAGATGCTGCGTTATAAAGCATCAGAGAAGCAACAGCAACTGATATTCCAAACAACAGAGCCCATTTTACCGGTAATGGCTATCCCGGAGAGATTAACACGGCTAATCGGTAACCTGATCATTAACGCTATCAAATTCAGCCATCTGGAAACGCGGATTGAACTGACCGCGGCTATAGTTGGGGATTGGGCAGTATTTACCGTAGCCGACCAGGGTGTCGGCATTCCCGAACATCTTCAGGCTAATATATTTGATACCTTTACCACCGCCCGGCAGCAGGGCACTTCGGGCGAAAGATCTTACGGGTTGGGGCTATCGATATGTAAGCAGATCGCTGCCGAGCATAACGGCGATATAACTTTCAAAAGTGAGCCGGGTGCAGGTACTGTGTTTACCGTAAAACTCCCGTTATGCAATGATATTTAGTTGCCTCCGAATGTCGCGGATAAAGGTTTCGCCAACAGTAAAGCGTTTATAAGGGGTTAATATCTCATCAGCTACTAATTCCTGAATAAAAGATAACTGCACCGCTTCGCCGCGGTTAACCTGTATAAACCTGCTTTGCAATTGTTCGGGTACGATGTAGCGCAAGGTGCGGTTCATTGAACTGCGGATGTAATATTCTTTTTGATCGGCCGCATTAAATAATAAAGTGTAGTTACGGTTTGATATGAGGTATACGACATCTTTCCAGGTGATCTTTTTATATTTATCCCCCAGTTTTACGAAGAACTCTTCGCTTGCGCTCACTTGTGTTTCGGCCGGTGCAGCTGTTTTATTGGTGTTGAAATTACTGATCGCTGTTTGAATAGTCACATATAAAGATGCGGGGTTAACCGGCTTAGTTAAATATGCCGATGGTTTAGCATTAATAGCCAGATTGAGGGTTTGCTGATCAAAATTCGCCGTGATAAAAATGAAAGGCTTATGATACAGTTCTGAAAGCATTTTACCCAGCTCTATTCCTTCATGGCGGCCATGAAGGTTGATATCCAGCAGCACAATATCATAACTCAGTCTGTTGAGCGCAACTATAGCATTTTCAAAACTATTCGGCGTACCAGCTACAATAAAACCAAAATCAGTAAGGTTATCTTTAAGGCCCTCTGCCCACAGGGTATCATCTTCAATAATAAGTATAGATATATCTTGCTGCATGATTACAGAGCGTGCGTGGTAATTGTTTTAAAGGTTTGTCCCTGCTAAAGTAATGATTTTTTTGTATACGGTAAAAGCCCGTTTATCCCCGGTAATACCCCTATTCGTCCCCTTCGCGTCATCAGCTCAAAAATATTTCTCCATATTCAGTAATAAAACCTGATCATCCCATTGATCAATGATCAATGGGGTTTGATTATAACAATGCTTTTTTAAACCATAAGGAATTGAACCTTAAATAATTAAAAGTATAATTAATACTAATAAACCTACATTCTTAACACATTTTTTATGACCATTCAAATCTTACAAGAGCAGGTCTCTAAAAACCTCTCACATGGTAAATTAACCATCAACGATACCCTGCTTGGCCTGTCCAAGTACTCAGGCTTTTTCGGTTTATATAAAATAGAGGGCATCTATTGTACCGGGGCTGCTGTAGGGGAAATTACAGGGAGTCAGTTTACAGTATCGGCAACCGGTATTGAAATCTTGTTCGGCTTCAAAGGGATCAACCTGTCCGGTGGCCAGGGTATCGTTTTTTCTGTGGACGATAGCGGTGAGGCACAAATCAGTTTTACTTACAATCTGCAAAATACCAACCTATCGCAGGTTATATCAAACTTTTTCGGTTTAGAGGTTAGCAACTATCTTCCGTCATATATTAATACATTGGGCAGCGGCACCCCTACATTAACTATTTCAACAAGCCCGGTAACCTTCCAGTTCGGTTATGCGGTAACCCTTAATATTTTTGAGGGATGTCCGCTTAACCTATCAGTAACTTTAGACCTTGGCAAAAACGATAAGGATTATACCTTAAATGCCGGCGGCAACGTCTCGCTTGCCGACCAGGAATTTACCCTTACATATAGTTCGCAGGATTATACTTTTACCGGCGCCTGGCAGTCATCCGGTGCCCCGCTCTTAACAAACGTTATTGATGCCATGGGCTTTAGCCCCCAATATTCGTTATCCGACTATAGCATCATAGATATCACCCTTGATTCTGCAACCTTCACCTACACCTATAACACCAGCGATAAATCAGCAGTACCGCAACTCAACTTCTCGGGTGTTACTACTATTGATAATGAGCAACTAACAATAGATGTTGGTGCCACCAGCCAGTCGGAATATTATGCCGCCGTTTATCTTAACGCGCAAACTTCCTTATCATCCCTCTCATCCGGGCTATCACTGTTTGACGGCATTGTGCTTGATAACGCGCTATTAGTATTATCTGGATTTGAAAACCCAACCTTTGCCTTTCAAAACATACCCTATACCGGCATTACTAAGGGGGTAGAGCTACGCGCTGTACTTACCATGGCTGCCAACGGCAGCGGGGTTTTAGCCACCGCCCTTGGTTATCTTGAAGATGTATTTGACGGAACTACGGTAAATGTTACCATTAGTTACGATGATGGCGATTTTTCACTAACCGGCGAAGTTGATACCGATACTAAGCTGAATTTCCCTAATTCAGTAAATAAATATTGCACTATTAATGATATATCCCTCACCATCAGCACCGAATCGCCGCAAATAACTTTAGGGTGCGGGCTAAGTGTTGATTATAATTTTGATACCAGCAACATACCGTCGGTAACCCAGGTGCAGGTTAACGGCGAAATTGCTTTTGGCTGTACCGAGCAAAGCGCTACAGTTGAATTTACCACCATAGAAACTACTTCTTTAACCGATCCTTTCGGGATATCAGGTCTTACTATAGACAATGTAGGGGTAGCTGTTGGCGGCACCATAAGCGACTCGGTAGGGGCCGATATTTTTGTTTTGCTGCAAGGCGATTTTATAGTACAAACTGCTAATGGCCAGGTTCCGGGGAGTTTGGGGGTTAGCGTTGAACTTGTGGATGAAGCCATCAATATACCTTATTTAGAGTGCAGCACCACCAAGTCGTATACACTTCAGGAGGTGTGGGACGCTTGTTCTATCCTGCCTGCTCCGCAATTTCTGGGCGATGTGACCATCGATAAACTGAACTTTTACTTTTGTGATCAGTCCGGTATCACTTTGCCGGATGGTAAGGAGGCAGACAAGGGAGTTAATTTCCTGGCCAATTTCTCTATCGGCGATTTTGTGATGTTTTGTAGCCTGTCACTCAGCTCAGATGCTGTCGCGGGCGAATTGCTCATGTCGCCGATCTCGCTCAGCTACGATAGCATCCCAATCGCCTCTGTCACAGGTAACAGTCCCGGCAACCTTGAGTATGGTATAAGCAAAGGGGGCGCCGCATTTGATTGCAATTTAAGTACCAATGGGACAGAAACGATCAGCACAACTGTTGACGCCACCATTTTAGGCATAGCCGGAGTTCAAGTTGCCGCGAACATCGCTATCGGAGACAATGACAGTAATACACTATCGCTTAGTTTAGATACTAATATCGATATTATCGGAGATACCACTTTTGATTTTAATTTCACCAGCCTTACCGATATGTTACTTACCTATAAGGTTGTTGTACCAAACTATACTTATGCGATAAGTAATGTACTGGGGCTGGGGAATATTAACATTGGCGGCACCGGCTCAAACGCTACCGATCTTACCATAAGGTTGCTGATAGGCGCGTCCGAAAGTGTATATACAGCAAGTATTAGCTGCGATTTCACCTGGTTCAATACCCCAATTACTTTAAACGCCGATGTTTCGGCCAATTTAACCGACCTGACGCAGCTTATGTCCGTTATTGAGAACGAACTGGAGAACCAAGCCTCCGAACTGCTGAATAAGGTGCTGGGTAGCGATGCCGGAAAGTATATTGAGGCCATCATACAGGGCTTTATCGAAAATGGCGAATACGTTTTGAATATACTTGTTAGCGCTTTCCATGTGGCATCTGATGACCTGGCTACTTTATTTAGTGATATTGTACAGATCAACAAAACCGGCCACATAGATTACCAGGTAAATTTCCACGTTGACCATTCTATCACTGTTAATCCACCCCCGGTGTCGCTTGACTTTGGGCATATTGATACTATCCTTCACACAAATGTAAGTGTGACTATCCCACTGCCTAATTTCAGTATTCCGATAATCAACGTATCAGCCAACCAGCATTTAGATTTTGCAACTACGGCAATTCATGTGGATGTTTCTGATACCATACCGATTGTAGATCCGCCGCACCTGGATATTGAGGGTTATGGCGTTGGTTTAACGGCTACCTTAAATTTTGATGTGGATGCGAGCATACCACTTGGAGACTTTTTCGATACCAACGGCGATCCTAATTCTGATGTAGACCTTGATGTGCACGTTAATGTAGTAGGTAAAGCACAACTTCTGGATTGGAGCGATACAGCCAGTTTCAGCTTCACAATAGATTAATAAAATGGCAATAGAACTTAGGCCATTAAGCGTAAAATGCAATATTGCCTGCCATTATTGTTATCAGCAGCCCCAACGCGATGCTGAAGCAAAGAACGGGCAGTACGATATGCAGAAAATGAAGGACGCCATCCTGCGCGAAGGCGGCCCCTTCATTTTATTCGGTGGCGAACCTTTGCTGGTGCCACTTACCGATCTGGAAGAGCTTTTTGCGTGGGGGTACCAGCAGTTTGGTAAAAATGGGATCCAAACCAATGGCTCGCTCATAACACCGGCGCATGTAAACCTGTTTAAAAAGTACAAGGTGCATGTGGGGATATCTGTGGACGGGCCTGTATTGTTAAACGATATACGCTGGGCAGGCACATTAAGCAGAACCAGGGAACTGTCGGAAAAAACCCATCAAAACATAAAGCTACTGATAGACAATGGTGTAGTACCTGGTATTATCGTAACCCTGCATACCGGCAATGCGCTATCCGATACACTGCCCGCCATGGGCACGTGGATGAAAGAATTGGACGATATGGGTATAAGATCGGCCCGGTTGCATTTGATGGAGGTAGACAATGCTATGGTAGGCGAGAATTTCAGGTTAAGCCCCAGGCAAAATATTGAGGCCATGCTATATTTTCATGCGCTTGAAAAAAGTTTCAGGAATTTAAAGTTCGATGTTTTTGGCGAAATAGAACGCTTATTAAAGGCCGACGACAAACAAACCAGCTGTGTTTGGAATGCCTGCGACCCATATACCACAAGCGCTGTAAAGGGTGTGGAAGGAGATGGGAAAAAGACCAATTGCGGCCGGACTAATAAGGAAGGGATTGATTTTGTAAAGGCCCCGCTACCATCATATGCAAGATATATAGCACTATACAACACCCCGCAGGAATTTGGAGGTTGTAAAGGCTGTCGTTTTTTTGCCATGTGCAAAGGGCATTGCCCGGGCACATCTATAGAGGGCGACTGGCGCAACCGCACCGAACATTGCGACGTTTGGAAAACCTTATTCAGTATTAAAGAAAAAGAAATGATAGATAAAGGCCAAAAGCCATTATCTACTTATCGCCATTTACCATTTATTGAAGCAGTATTGTTAAAAAACTGGGCTAAAAATAAAAACCCCTCACTTAGAGGCATATTGCACCACATTAAACAGGCGCAACCAGCATGAATAACTACAGGGATATATCATTAATGTGGGTGTCGCTTGCGGCCCGGGGCCGCTGGCATTATGTGTTTGCTGATATCCGGCGATCGCTGATCGGCAGCACACTATCGGGCGTTCATGATGGCGTGTGGTTAAACCGCGACCTGAACCTTTATGGCAACTCGTGGGCTATATTTTTATCCATGGTTAAAGCATATAACATATCGTATACCGCGCAAATGGTAAACCACCGGTCTAATACAGCTCGGGTATGCTATAGCGTTTATCTTACAAATGCCAATGCAGAGCCGGATAAGGCACCGCCTACAAGCCCGGCACCGCAGGTGCTGTCTTTCTGGGACATTGCCTGCGCTTCGCCCGGAAGCCAGTTCAAAACACCAACATTGATCGCGCACGACAAAACCGCAGCTTCGTTATTACTTTGGGAAGACATAGGCCTAAGCTTGTTTGCAAACGCTCCCGAAAGCCTTTCGTGCAATAAATGCGAGCAATTGCTTGTATCGCATTTAAATTGGATGCGGGACAGCGGGCATGGCACAGATGCCGGCCTTTTACAGGAAATACTTTCGTGGCCGGTGGAGTGGTCGTCTTTTCACGGCATTGAAGAATTGCGTACCCCAATATTTAAATTACAGGCTACTAATTGGGCCAACCCATACCACCAAAAGCACTGTGTGCAGGTTATGGGCGACAGCTACCCCGCCGAAGGTGCTGCCGGCTTATATTTCCCCTATCAGCAAAAAGCCTTTAAACCTGTATCAGATTCGGCATCATTCAAAAAGGGCATCCTACATAACACTCCGGCAAAATGACAGTAAATACCGAACCTCAAAACGCCATGGCGGTGCCACAAGCCAACGGAAACGACACGCTTACTTTTCTGCGGCTGTTAAGCGATAACCCGATAGTAAAGGTGCCCGGTCCGCAGGCTAATGAAACTACCATATTCGGCGGTAAAGTGGCAATCCGTTTTTCTACAGTACCAGATGTTAAACTGGAAGATGCACCCGCAGATCACCACCATATTTACAAGGCGGAAGCACTGCTGTTACAATGCTGGCCCGAAATTTACACCCAATTTGGCCATATCATTAATGAGTTTCATCCCAAATATATGCCCGACAATACCGGCGATGGGGCTTTTGGTTCCATGAGCCATCAGCCAGCAAACGTGTATGGAAGCATGTGGGCCACGGTGAACGATCGCATTTGTTTAAGCCAGGCCTTTGTTCATGAAATGGCCCATAATAAACTGTTTGCCATTGGCCTGCCGTTTGCAGACGCGGCGCCATTGTTTTTAAACAGCAATGAAGAATTGTTCGACAGCCCCATAAGGGTCGATATTCCGCGACCTATTTCGGCCATATTTCATGGTTTTTATGCCTTTACGCATGTGCTGGCGCTCGATCGCAAAATACTTGAACATGCCGGGCTTGATGAGGAGGAAGAGAACTATGTGATCGGCTTAATTAATAAAAATGCTAACAGGGTACGCATCGGGATGGATACCGTTTCTAAATGTGCCAGGTTGACCCCCTTTGGCGAAAAATTTGTTAACGACACGATCGATTGGGCTAAGGAAGAATTGCGGCTTAGTGAAAAGTATATTAAAAAGATAAGGCAGGGGCAGCAATTATTGATTGTTGGGCCAACAGGGGCAGGAAAGACAACCTTCTCTAAAACATTATCTAAAAAAACCGGTGTGGGCTTTATTCCGCTCGACTTGATCTGTTGGGAATACTGGTATCAAACCCCTTTACTGCAAAACTGCTTTTTAAGATCGGTTGGTGAACAAAAATTAGCTTTATGGAATAAAACACTAAAGCAGGAGCAAAAAAAAGAGCTATTTAAAGAACTGGTTAATAAAAAAGTAATTGACCAGGATACCATGGACCGGTTAAAGTATCAATTGTTATTTTTTGCTATTGAAAAATTTAAAGGCCAGATAATTGATACCGGCAGCGGCCACGTTGTTTTTAAAAACGATAAATACCTTAAACTATTAAAAACGCTATTGCTGCAAAATGATATCAGGGTGGTACAGTTAAGGCCGTTGGCACACGTTGAGCAGGCGACCTCAATTTTAGACGGCCGGATAAAATACCGCGGATATACGGACGAAGAGGTTGACAGGGCAAAAAAGAACATGCTTAATCCATCCTATCGTACTTTAAGCGATCATGTGATAGATTCAAACGACCCGGTTGAGACCTGTATCAGTACCTTTTTTGAACTTACTGAAATAACACCGGTATTAGAGGCGAACTGATAGCCCAAAGAGCATATCGTTCTGGAAAACATGAGCTACCTCAGCGATCAGTTTGCGCTTGGTCTCTTCTTTATTTTTCAAGGCGGCTTACATTTAATGTTACCCAATTATTATATTGTGGTTATCGTGAAGGCTTTCCTGCTCTAATAGATGTTGGATCAGCAGCCATAACGCAAACCGCATGTTATATGCACCTTTTATAGTCAGTTTAAAAAATCTTCTTCTATTATAGCGTTATTTAAAAATACTCCTGTATTATTCCCTGTTGATATAGCGTAAGAAACAGCACGTAGAGGATTAGTATTGTCTCCACAAGCGAATATATTATCTACTGTCGTTTTCTGAAATGTATCTACTTTGATAAGTCCCTGTTCTGTCAATTCACAGCCCAATAATTCAGGGATTTTACAATGTTGTTCAAAAGGAGGTCTTGAATAGATTGCTTTTAATTGAAAAGTTGAATTGTCTGAAAAAATTATTTCTTCAACTATTCCGTCTTTGTGTTTCAATGAGGTAATTTCCCTTTCAACTATTGAAATATGGTGTCTTTTGATTTCATCGGTTTGCTCTTGTGTCAATTCCGATTTCCCATTGGTAAATATGGTTAGATCCTTTGTCCAGTTACTAATGAGTCGGGCCAAATGAAATGCAGCGTATCCATTTGCCAAAATCCCAGTTTTTTGATTCTTTACTTCATATCCGTGGCAATAGGGACAATGAAGTACCGTAATTCCCCAACATTCAGAAAATCCCTTAATGTTTAGCATTGTATCTTTTAGTCCTGTTGCAAAAACTAATTTTTTAGCTGAAAATATTTTTCCTGATTGAGTTGAAATCTCAAAGCCTTTATCGGTTTTCGTTCCATTAACGGCAAGGTCAGTTAAGAATTTTACCGTGTCGTATTTCAACACCTGTCCTTTTGCTTTTTCCGCAATAACGCCTGGTTTTTCACCGTCTTGCGTAATGAAGTTATGTGAATGGGGTGTTTGCCGGTTACAGGGCAACTCGCTGTCAATGATTAAAACATTTCTTAATGCCCGTCCCAAAGTCATTGCTGCCGAAAGGCCTGCATAGCTTCCACCAATTATGATTACATCAAAATTTTTGTTATCTGTCATTTCGTTAAAATTTAAAAATGTTGTTAATGGAAAAGGTAAAGCTAAAACTGATAAAACAAGTCCCCTTGTTTTATCAGTTCTCATCTTAATATTTTTTTCGTTTCAGTCAATTGTTTTTTAGATGTGTGTCGTTTTCCAAATGTGGCGGAATCAGTTTGTACATTACAGGGGTTACAATTCGCGACAGTATAGTTGAGCTGATGAGTCCGCCGATCAGTACAATAGCTAACGGTGCGATCAGCGGATTAGGGTTCAAGGCAATTGGAAGCAAGCCGCAAATGGCAGTGATGGATGTCAATACCACCGGCAGGAAGCGCGTTTCGCCGGCCATCGCAATTGCTTCATCTATGCTATGGCCCTCCACACGTAGTTGGTTGGTAAAATCAACCAGCAATAGTGAGTTTTTAACCTGTATACCTGACAGACCTATAAAACCAATAATAGATACCATTGACATTGGGTTGCCTGTCATGAGTAACAGAACCACCCCACCCAGTATGCCCAGTGGTATGATTGATAGCACGATGATGATTCCTTTAAACGTTTTGAACTGCAGCAATAGTACACCGACGAAAAGAAACGTGCTCAGGATGATCACCGACAAAAAGTTACCGCCTAATGCATCGCCTTCAGATTCTGCTTCTCCCGAAAGTTTGTAATAGTAACCTGGCGGCATCTTCAATTTATTCAATTCAGGAACGACCTCTTTCAGGATATCGTTGGCCAGTACATGCGCTTTAGTTAGGGAGGTCACCTTCGCAAAGCGTGATTTATTAAAATGGTTAATCGCTGTGGGCGACATTTCAAACGAAACAGTGGCGATCTGATCAACCAGGACCGGCGTGCCCTGCACATTGTTGACATACAGGTTTTTTAAAGCATCGAGGTTAGAGAACTTATCCCTTGGAAGCGTGATCACCACGTTGCGCGAATCGCCCCGGTCATCGATATAGTCCCCGACAGTTAATCCCGCTACCGCCATACGGATCACTTTGTCTATGTCACTGGTCAGTACGCCTAAGGTACGGGCCTTCTCTTTATCGATCTTTATTTTAACATCGGATTTATAAACATTCAGCTCATTGTTGACATAAAAAGTACCGGGATGCTTTTTCAGGATCTCTTCGACTTTAAACGAAAGGGACCGTATCATATCCTGGTTTTCCCCAAATACCCTGACTACAATATTCGCTTCGATCGGCGTCCCCTGTTCAAAGTCTTTCACTTCGATCCTGGCATAGGGAAAGTCGTTGAACTTCTTTCTCAGTTGCTTAATCAGTTCGGTCTTTTCACCCGGGCTGGCCTCCTCATCCAGTTGAACGAATACCTGGGCAAAATCAGGCTTTACATCCTGCTGGTGGACATTGTAATAGATCTGGGGATTTCCTTTGCCCACATTAGAGGTATAAAAAACAATCTCTTTGTGTTTCTTCAGTTCACCTTCTACCAGTTTTGTCACCCGGTCGCTTTCGGGGATATCTGCCTGCAGGGGTAATTTGATATTGATCAAAAACATCGGCTTTTCAGAAGTGGGGAAGAGCTTGAACCCGGTTTGTGTGAACAGGAAAAAAGCAAGTCCGCTTAGGGCTAACGATATCCCGATAGTGACTTTAGGCCATTTCAGTGCAAGCGGCATCACCCGGGCATAAGAGCGGGTCAAAAACCTTTGCAGGTGCTTTAAAAAGAAATTACCTTCGCCATGGGTATGCGTTTTTAACATCCGGCTGCCCAAAAAAGGCACCAATGTTAAAGCTACGATCATGGATGCCAAAACACTGGTCATCACAGCCACCGGCAGGCTGCGGATAAATTCACCAGCTGCATCAGGTAAAAAGGCAAGTGGTAAAAACGCGATAACCAGGGTAGCTGTACAGCCTACAACCGCCACACCAATCTGTTTTGTCCCTTTCAGGATAGCATCCATACGGGAGTGGCCTTCCCTGAGCCAGCGCTCAATATTTTCCACCACCACAATACTGTCGTCTACCAGCAGCCCTAATGCTACAACAAGTCCAACAATACTCAGTTGATTTAAAGAATACCCTAAGAAATTCATGGCGATAAGGCCCAGGCCCAAAGAAAGCGGAATAGAGATCATCACGATCAGCGATGCCCGGAACCCCAATGGCAGCAGCGTGATGACGACCAGAACGATGGCTAAACCAAAGTCGAAGCCAAGGTGGCCCAAACGCCTGGATACCATATCGGCCTGATCAAAGTTTTTGACCATACGGATGTTTTGCGGCAGGCTTTTGCCAAATTCGTCCAGTACCGGTAAAAACTCTTTCTGAACGCTGGCAATATTCACATTGCCTTTCATTGCCGCCGTAACCAGTACGCAACGGTGCCCGTTTAAACGGGTGATGTGGTTGATCGTGCCGTCCTTATAACTTACGTTGGCCACATCTTTCAGATAAATGATCTTGCCGTTCGCATTATAAATAACCGTATTGGCCACATCATCAACACTCTTGAACTTGCCGCTGGTTTTTACATTAAAGACCTTGCTGTCCAGGTTGATGCTGCCGCCGGGGATATCCGCAGCTTCACTTTGCAAACTGCCGATGACCACATTAAGCGGTATTTTCAATTGCGCCAGTTTATTGAGCTGCATATCGATCCGGATCTCCTGTTCGGGCATACCGAAATACTTCACCTCCTTTAAATTGGTGATCTTTTCTAATTGCGTTTTCAGGATGTCTGCTTTATCCCGCAGTAATTTACCGGAAGCGTTATCTGACACGAGCGCAACCTGCAAAACTTTTACGTCTGATGAAGATACCTTTTCTGTTTTGATCAGGTAGATATCTTTCGGAAGTTCACTGTTCTTTAACGCGTTGATCTCAGTGGATATTTCCTGGTATTTGTTGTCCACATCTACGCCATATTTAAACTTGGGCTGGATGACCGCTACACCGTCCTCTACGGTTGTCAGGATCTTTTCAATGTTTTCCAGTCCATAGATCTTGTTTTCGATGGGTTTTACAACCTGCTCTTCCATATCCTTTGGACTGGTTCCCGGATAAATCACCGTGATGATGTATTGCGGCGGATGGTTGGTCGGATCTTCCGAACGGGGCATGGTAAACAGCGTAAGTAAGCCTACAACTGCCACCAAAAGGAATATGATTAGGGTGAACTGATAGTTCTTAACGGCAAAATTTGTGATTTTCATGGCCTTACTTGATAATTTTAATGGTGGATTGTTCGTTGAGGTAGGCGCTGTTGGAGATCACGATCTGGTCTATACCTTCCAGTTTATCCTTCAGGTACACATTTTCGTTATCAAACTTCAGGATGGTAACCGGCACCCTTTTTACCCTGGTTGCGCTAATGGTGGTAAATACGAAACCTTTATCGCCGTCAGCTTCTACCAGTGATCCGTATGGGATAATCATCACGCTTTTATCTTGGTGTGTGGCTATCTCCGCTTTACCAAACATGCCAACCGCGGGCTTTACGCCGTTCAATTGCAGTTTCAGTTCTATCTGGAACGAGCCTAGTTCACGATCAGCCGCCTGCGACTTACGGAACACAGTGGCATCAAAGGTTTGACCGGCATATCCGTCGAGCGTTACTTTGGCGGTTTGTCCGGGCTTGATGAGTGCCCATTCGCGGTCGGTCACACCAATTTTAAGTGAATAACTATTTCGCTGTTCTGTAGAGTTGGTCAGCAGCACCGGCATCCCTCCGGCAATTACTTCGCCTTCGTTTGCTATTTTCTTGCTTACAAAACCGTCAGATGCCGCGTATATCTTAGAGTAGCGCTCATTAAAGGCTGTTGCTTCCCTGGTTTTTTTGGCAATATCCAAAGCGGTTTTGGTATTCTGCAATTGTTCCAAAGTGTAAACACTGTCTTTGTAAAGGTTCAGTGCGCGGCTATAGTCACGCTGTGCCTTTTCCACACCCAAACTGGACTGGGCTAAACCAGCTGAAATTTCAGTAGAATTGAGTGTTGCCAGCAATTGACCCTGTTTAAAGAACTGGCCTTCCTGTACCAGGATACGGTTGATCACGCCCCCTATCTTAAAGGCATATTTGGCTTCATCCTCCGTACTGACCAGGCCTGTGGCGGTGATTTGATCGGGTACACCTAATGTAGACACCGATGCGATTTTAACCGGTATGATATCCGGTTCTCCTATTGGATTTTCTTCCTTGTGTTTTGCTTTGCAGGAAACCATTAAGATTAGCGCTGCTATGATAATGCTGAATAATTGTATTTTTTTCATGACTGTATGTTTTTTTAAGGTATTCAAGAGCCCTTCGGGGGTTTTCATGATCTTATTTTTATTGAATGGTGAAACTGGCGTTGGCACGTTCGATGGCCGTATTGGCTATCCAGGTATCGTAAAGGGCAATATTAGCTTGTAGCTGAGCATCGATCCATTGGTTCTGTGCATCCAGCAGTTCAATGTAAATGGCCGTTCCCTGTTTGTATAACTTGAGCATGTCACTGTAATAAGTCTGACTGGTCTTCAATTGAGACTGTGCCGCCTCGTATTGCGCGATAGCGCTTTGCATACCGGCCTGGCGTACCTTCAATTCTGTAAGCAGTTGTTGCTGCACATAATCGGTTTGTGATGCTAAGGCTTCCCTATCAGCGATAGCCTGCTTTACCCGGTAATTGTTTTTCCCGGAGGAGAACAGGTTCCATTCCAGGGAAATCCCGAATAAATAATAACGGCTTTGGCTATTGAACTTCCAATCAAAAGCCTGCGAACCCAGATCGATAAAGGTTCCCAGCTTAGGGATGATATAAGATCTGGCCAGCCCGGTGAGGTTACCGTTGATATCCCTCGCAGTCCTCAGTTTGGACAATTCTTCCCTGCCGCTAACGCTGTTTCCCATGAGCTGCTCCCCGGTGGGAAGTGTCTTCATGTCATCCAAAATGACGCTGTCTGTAAGCGGCCGGTTAAGCAGGAAGTTAAAATAGTAGCGGGCTGATTCTGCTGTTTTCCGGGCTCCGATAAGCGAAGCATTCATCCTGGATACTTCATTCTGGCTTCTGAGCACCACGGTCCGGTTTACCTTGTTATTCTCGTACAGTTTAGTATTGATACGCTGCCCTTCTTCAACCAGGCGCAGCGATGATTCGTAGATCCTCGTTGCACTGGTTGCTTTCAAATAGGTATAGTAAGCCGTTTTGATTTCTTTAACCAGTTCTCGTTTATAAAGCAGCACCTCGGTTTTTTGCAGGTCTACCTGTTGCGCTTTGATCCGTTTGTTATAGATCAGTTCTGCATTCAGGATGGGAAGCGTTGTACGAAACTTTGCATCATAAAAATTGTCCGGATTAAGCTGTATCCGCTGATTTTGCAGCTGCGGAAAGGCATTGCTGCCGGTCAATTTATTCAGCGTGGAATAAACTCCGTTAAACAGGTCGCCGGTAGGGAAATCTATCGTACGGCCGCCATCAGCTTTCGTATAGGTTGTTGAAAAGGTTACA
This sequence comes from Mucilaginibacter sp. GW821-FHT07H05, assembly GCF_059418485.1. Taxonomy (NCBI): domain Bacteria; kingdom Pseudomonadati; phylum Bacteroidota; class Sphingobacteriia; order Sphingobacteriales; family Sphingobacteriaceae; genus Mucilaginibacter; species Mucilaginibacter sp. GW821-FHT07H05. Next base: position 101,893 of record NZ_JBWKPY010000007.1, on the reverse strand, counting down.
TCCGGCAGGAACATGCTTTTCGCTTCCTTCAGCGCATAGATATTTTTTTCGAGCACAAAGTTTTGTTGCTTGATACTCTCATTAGAGGCAAGGCCCTGCCGGATATACTCATCCAGCTTGCCCTGCGCTTTTGCAAAGGGTGCAGCCAGTAAGGCTGCCGATAAAAGCAAAAGCTGATAAAATGTTTGACTCGTTAATTTCATTTTAAATCATTGTTATAATTTTAAACACTGTTCAATAATATATTAAAAAAAGGGGTTAACTTTTTTCGAGCAAGGCCACAAAAGACTCGTAGCCGTTCTGCATGAGCTCTTCATTCGTCTTGCCGACAAAGCTGGTATTGCGGTGTTTGCAAAAAAGCGCGCAGATGCCGTGTACTACGGAGATGATCAGGAAAGTAAAGTATTCTGTGTCCATATCTACGAACTTGCCTTTCTGCTGACATTCCTTTATCATGGCCTGCATATAACCGATCGCTTCTTCTGCGATCTGAAATCCCTCGGACTGGGAATCTTTAACCGGTTCATCAACAATAAACATCAGGTTATAATAATCTTTATTTTCCTGGGCAAATTGAATAAACACGCGTCCGGATGCCTTTAACCGCTCAAAAGGATCACCAACTTTGTCCAGTACTTTCAACTGGTTCAACAACAGGCGAAAGCCTTCCTTATGCAATTCGTGGAAGATCTCGCTCTTATCTTTGAAGTAGAAATAAAGTGAACCCTGGCTATAATTAATCTCAGCGGCGATATTGCGCATACTGGTTTTTTCATAGCCCTTCTCCAAAAATATCTTACGCGCACCGTTAAGGATGCGTTTGTGCATTTCCTGCTTCTCTTTTAGTTTTCTTTCTGCTATGCCCATTTTTAGATGATGATAAGATACAAATATAAGATCGCCGTTTGTGTGGCCAAATTTCGGATTGGAGTTTCTGCTTAATTCTGTATGCCGGGGCTTATTTTGCCCATAATGCTTACTGCTGCAACTCTGGGTAAAAACTTGAAACCGAATAGCATAAAACGATTTTTCCAGCCCTGCACCACTCTTGGCTTCTGCCTTTTTTCCAGGGCTTTAACCAGTTCTTTTGCGACATCTTCAACAGAAGACATTACAAACTTGGGAAAATCACTGGTATGCCCGCCTGCGTTTGCATGGAAATCGGAGTTTGCGGCGCCAGGGTTAAAGCCCAATACAAAGATGCCCTGGGGCTTAAACTCATACCACAACGATTCGGAGAAATTGGCAACAAAGCTTTTGGTGGCCGCGTACACAGAACCACCAGGCAGCGAAGAATGGGCCAGCAGCGAGCCGATATTGACCAGCGCATCCCCCCTGGTAGCTTGCTGTAAAAAGCTATAAGACAAAGTTACCAGAGCCTGCATATTGAGCTGCATGGTGGCCAGCTGGTCTTCCAATGGTATATCCGTAAATTTTCCGTAAGTACCGTTACCCGCGTTATTGATGAGCACATCGTACTTTTCAGCGCTGAGATGTGCCGCCAACTTTTGCAGATCCTCTTTATTGTTCAGATCAGCAACCAGGATGGTATGGCCGTTGCCATTTAAACTGCTTAACGCCTCTTCGAGGCGGCCCCTGTTACGGGCTACCAGAGTGATCTGGTAATTCTGTTGAGCCAACTGCCGGGCTGTTTCGAGTCCGATGCCTCCGCTGGCGCCTGTGATCAATGCTTTTTTCATGATTGTTTGAATTAATTTTAAACCGGTACAAATTTATTGAACACTGTTCAATAAAACAAAAACAATAAGCATCATTTTAAAAAACTGACATTAAAAACATAAAACGTTGGACGATGAAATTCATTTGCAGCAGGTTATCATCCTGAAAGTGATAGAATCAATTTGTTTTATTGTATTATGAACACCTCGTAAAAATGTTCCATTATTGCCGACTTTTGTATCATAATAGCTACCAGGAATTAACGGAGGTTTGCATCGTATTAAAAAATAAAATATACGATAATGGCAAAAACAATTTTTATAACAGGCGCATCCCGCGGATTAGGCCGGATATGGGCTGAAGCTTTTCTAAAACGCGGCGACCAGGTAGTGGTAGCGGTAAGAAATCCCGACTCGTTAAATGAACTGGCTAACGAACATCCTTTAAATCTGCTGGTTTTAAAACTCGACGTTACCGATAAAAAAGCTTGCTTTGCTGCTGTGGCAAAAGCCAAAGCTCATTTTGGGGTAATTGATGTACTGATCAACAATGCAGGATACGGACATATGGGTACGATTGAAGAATTGGAAGAACAGGAGGTCCGGAAACAGATGGAAACCAATGTATATGGTTTGCTATGGATGACACAGGCCATTATACCAATCATGCGCGAGCAAAAATCTGGACACATTATCCAGCTTTCCAGCGCTTTGGGTATCGTCGCATTTCCTACAATGGGAATATACAGTGCCTCTAAGTTCGCTGTTGAAGCCATCAGTGAATCATTAGCGGCCGAAGTAAAGGGATTCGGGATTAACGTAACCATTGTGGAGCCAAACGGTTATTTAACCGATTTCAGTACTTCATCAATTGCGCAAAGTAAGCCAATTGCTTTATATGATGATGTAAGGGCGGCACTTCAGGCCACAAATAAGGCCGAAGATTGGGGTGTGCCGGAAGCCACGGCAGAGGCGGTGCTGAAACTGACCGATACGAAAAACCCTCCTTTAAGATTGATCTTAGGTAAGGCCGGTTTCGAGTGGATCAAGTACGTTTATGCTGAACGCATGAAAACCTGGGAAGAATGGCAGGAGGTCTCTGTTGCCGCTCACGGAAAATAAATAGCTAAATTTGCAGAATCCGGTTAGCCGGATTTTGCTTTATCTTAAAACGGAATCAATGATTCATTTCAATAAAATAAGCAGCCTTAATCAGGCCCTTAAAATAAAGCCGCCAGAACACCCTTTGTTCTGCATTTCGTATGGCGCTAAAGGTGATAACAGCGTTAGTGATGTGGAATTCTCCTCAGACTTTTATGTCATCGGGTTTAAAGGATTGGATTCCGGGAGCGTATATTACGGTAAAACAAAATATGATCATGATTCTGGCAAGATGTTTTTTATCGGACCACGGCAAATCATTGCTTGTAAAAACATCAGTTTGCAGGAAGAGAGCTTTTTCATTGTTGTGCATGAAGACTTTTTATCCGGGACTGCTTTGCATCATGAAATAAAGAAATATGGTTATTTTGATTACCAGGTTAGCGAAGCCTTGCATCTTTCGCCAAGCGAGGAAGAAACGATCTGGAATCTGGTATATACGATGGACAAGGAATATCACAACAATACCGATGACTATAGTAAAACCATTATAATTAGTCACCTGGATACCTTGCTTAAATATGCGCAAAGATTTTATAAAAGGCAGTTTATTAACCGGGCCGAATTAACGGGAGCAATAGCTACCAGATTCCATATCATACTTGCTTCTTACTTTGAAGAAAGAAAAATAAAAGAGTCGGGGCTTCCTACTGTAGCCTACATGGCGGAAAAGCTAAACGTTTCTTCCCGCTATTTGAGCGACCTGCTTAAGCAGGAAACGGGCAAGACTGCTTTAGAACTGATCCATCTCTATTTAATTTCTGAAGCTAAGAATTTGTTAACCGAAGGAAAAATGAATATCTCTGAGATTTCGTTTTCACTGGGCTTTGAAAATGCCACCTACTTTTCGCGTTTATTTAAAAAAGAGGTGGGAGTTTCCCCAAATAAGTTTCGGGCTCATCTATTAAATTAATTGGTGCCAGTTTATAATATCTAACACCAATTAAGCAATTGCTACGTGCACATTTAGGTACTTGAAAGTTTACATAATGCACCGCTCGCTTTTAATTTTAAGATCCCATGCCCAGCGAAAACGGATAATGATAGGTACGACCATATTTTTGTGATATAGCCATGTTTTCAAGATCAAAATAAGAAAATAGAATTCGCTTCCTTTCCTGGGATGGGAAAGATCATAAATGATTTATGCGCGGACTATTACATGGCTCAAAACTTAAAGCGTTTTTTTTGATGCACAATGTAAGAAACTAATTGATAATCTGTTGAGTGAAAATAATTACCCCATAGCGAATGTATTGAATCACGCAATGGGGTAAATTATCAGTATAACTAAAACAGTTCGGCCTTTATCGTTTTAACCGGATTGCCCCGCTCCAGGGCGTTATGCTCCTGCCACTGGCTTTGTTGTTGCGCCATCAGTTGTTCTGTTTGCCAAACCATTATTTTAGCTTCGAGCCGGGCCAGGCAAAGCTTTTTGTTCTCCAGTTGTGAGCGTGTATCCATTGCCATTACTTGTAAGCCAGATGGCAAATGCGTTCCCCGCACCGCAGTTTCTACCTTATTTACGTTTTGCCCACCCGGGCCAGATGAACGGCAGGTTTCCAGCTTCACATCTTTAGGGTTCCAGTGCATTAGTTCTTTCACATCAAAAGCGGCGATGCCCACAAACCAGTTTTTACGCTTGTGGTATTTGCGAAATGGGCTTTGCGCTATCCATTGAATAGTGCCGGTCCATTTCTTTACAAATGTTTCCAGATGATGGCCGGTGGCGATCATTGTTGCAGATAGTAAAGTTCCATTCAATTCGCCTGTTTTGTTTTCCAGTACTTCAATTTGGATACCTTGCTGTTTGGCCTGTTTCATCAACAAGTTTTGCACGCAGGCTACAACCCGGCAGCATTCTGCCGGGCCTTTGCCTGAGGTGATTTGTATCATCATCTTTTTCATCACTACTCCTTATTCATTCTAACAATACGTGGATAAAACTTGCCCTGGATATCAACCAGATCGCTTTGTGCAGCTATCACCGTCTCAATGTCCTTGTAAGCCAAGGGGTTTTCTTCAACCGTGCCGCCAATTAAGGTTACGTCCGCATTGGTCAGCATTTTTTTCATAGCCGACACTGTCATGTTATCCTTAGCCTTTTGCCTGCTCATGGCCCGACCGGCACCGTGTGATGCAGAGTATAAAGCATCACTGGTTCCTTTGCCCGATACCAGATAGGCCGGCGTGGTCATACTACCGGGGATAATACCCAGTTCGCCCTTATGCGCCGGTGTGGCACCCTTGCGATGGATGATCACATTTTGACCATCGGCCAACTGATCTTTCCAGGCAAAGTTGTGGTGGTTCTCCACTACTTTCAAAGCTTTCAAGCCTAATGTTTTTAGCAGATTAGCATGAATACGTTCATGACAAGCCTTAGCATAATCACCGGCCAGGGTCATGGTTAACCAGTACTCCTGGCCGGCCTCGCTATTCATATCCAGCCAGGCTAATTGCTGCGCATGGCGCGGCAGCTTGCAGGTATTCATGGCGATCTGCGTATAATGCCTTGCTATTGCCGAGCCTAAACCACGACTACCTGAATGCGTTAACAAAGCCGTGTACTTTTTAGCCGGCAAGCCTAAGGTATTATCAGCTAACAATTCAATCTCGCCAAACTCCACAAAATGGTTGCCGCTGCCCGATGTACCTAATTGTCTTACCGCCTTGCTGCGCAAGGGTTTCAGAAATGAGATCTCATTAAACACCGGGCTATCCAGCACTTCATGCTCCTGCCTGATATCCAAACCACCTTCCATCCCAAAATGGGTGTGGTTTTTTAAGGCTTGTTTAATCTGGTATTCAAACCGTTTCAGGAAGCCGTCGCTTTCGTCAATAATAGACAGCGCCATACGGCAGCCTATATCCATACCCACAGCGTAAGGTATTACAGCATTATCTGTAGCCAACACTCCACCAATAGGCAAACCAAAACCCATGTGCGCATCGGGCATTAATGCACCTTGTACGCTTACAGGCAGCAGGTTAGCCAGCTCCATTTGCTTTTTAGCCGATTGCTCAATGCCTTTTCCGCCATAGGTTTTACAATACACCGGTTCATCCCGGAGTTCATGCGTTTTAAACAGAGGTGCATCTGTTTTACCAATTACCTTTTCGGCTATCTTGCTTAACATTATACCTTAATATACAAATATTATTCGATAATATCAAGTTGCTCCGGCACCTTATAACGCTCCAGCGTTTCATACAATTGTTTCTTGATTTGTTTGACCAAGATCCTTGGGCCAAGCACCCGAAGTTTTGCGCCGAAGCCCAATAACTCACGCTCCAGTTCAAAATTCATAATTACACGGATGCTGAAGATCTTACCTTTATCATCTTCACTCAATAGCTTTTGAGTATGGTGCAGGGGTTTAGTGATTACGTAGGGTGCGTTTTTGGCATCTATCCAAAACACTACTTCCACATCGTGCTGACCGGGTGATTTGGTTACCCCTATTACGTCGTTATAATAAGTTGAAAAATCGATAGTGGTATTCTCGATATAATCATCATCGTGCGCGGTAATGGTTTGGATCCTGTCCAAAGCCAGGTTAAGCAGCGGTTTGTAGCGTTGATGCGAGATGCCTAATACAAACCAACGATTGCGATATTCTTTCAACAAATATCCGCTAAAGCAAAAAGTACTGGCCTCGCGCGCTTTGAATGATTGATAGGTGACACACATGGTTTTCTTAGCCACAATATATTTGCGGATCACTTCAATCCACTCCAACCCTTTCAGATTATCATTCTTCTCAAAATCTATCACCGGTGCGCTTTGCGTTTTTTGAGTATAAATCTTATCCTCCAACTTACTCACCATCTCATTCAGGTCGGTAAAATGGTTAAAGCCCTTAAACTGTTTTAACAGACCAGATACTTCGCTCAGTACCTGCATATCCTGTTGGTTAAGCGGACTGTTGGTAATGCTATAATTCTTATCGCTGTACGTATAATACTTTTTATCAACCACCACAATAGGCGCTTCGTACCCCAGCTTATTACTGCGCATCATCTCCATATCGGCCTGTACAGTACGGCGACTAACGCCGGTATCAATACCCTGGTATTCGTATAGGGCATCGCTGCAGGCATCTATCAGATCGTCAAGCGTCCATTTTTTAAAACGGTTTTGCAGGCATTGGTCAATGGTGCGGTAGCGGATAAGGGCGTTACGGTTAACTGGCATGGGATCAAAATTTTCAGAATTAAAGAATTTTCAGAATGCTAAAACCACAACTAATATTCGTGAATCTTAAAATTCTGTAAATTCTGATTAAAGATTATAAAATATTTTTTACTGCGCAAATAGATTGCGCACTTGATGTTTCTCTTTGTACTGTCGAAAGGCTAAACCTGTTCACAAACGCCCCCTCTCTCAATCCGGGGAGAGGGGTTTTAGCCCGGAGACTTTTTAAATTGTTAAATTACAAGCTCAGGTTTATGAGAAAGCAAAATACAAATTCCTCACTCCCCCTTCAGGAGGCCGGGGGGTTAAAGGTTAGCAACAACGAGTTAAAGGCATTAGGCATTAACGATGTAGAAGTATTGGTGAACTTTAGTCGCGTGGCTAATGGTTTGCTTAAACACAACGTAATGGCCAAGCCCGAGATACTGGCCAACCTGGAAGCCCTGATAGATGACCCGATGCCTTACGCATTAAAGAAAGGCGGCAAATTTAAAAACCTGGCCGAGGATGTAATTGCCATGCGTAAAGAGGGCAAGTTTGTCAAACAGGAACGCAGCAACTTTAAGCTGAAAGAAGAAATAGCCGACTTCCCGGTATGGGGTTTGGAAAATATTGAGGTAGGCGCTTTAGCACAAATGCGTACTGCCGTACAATTACCCATTGCAGTTGCCGGTGCTTTAATGCCCGACGCGCACCAGGGTTACGGCCTTCCTATTGGCGGCGTCTTGGCTACTACGGCCAATACCATTATCCCATTTGCTGTGGGTGTGGATATTGCCTGCCGGATGTGTTTAAGCATTTTTGATTTACCTGCCGAAGCTATTGATACCGAGACCGACAAGTTGAAAAATATATTGGTAGATAACACCTACTTCGGGATGGGTTGTACTACTAAATCGTACTTTGATAGTTCGTTGTTTGATAGTAAGACTTGGGGCGAAACCAAGTTGATCCGTACACTTAAAGATAAGGCTTATGCGCAATTAGGCACCAGCGGCACCGGCAACCACTTTGTGGAATGGGGCGAGTTGGACATTGCCGAGGGTGCGTTGGCTGAGATCCCGGCCGGTAAGTATTTGGCCTTGCTCTCGCACTCCGGCTCGCGTGGGTTTGGGGGTAGCGTGGCCGACTATTACAGTCGTATAGCCATGACCAAAACCAAACTTCCTGCAGAAGCCAAACATTTGGCCTGGTTAGATTTGGATAAAGACGAAGGCCAGGAATACTGGATAGCCATGAACCTGGCCGGCGAATACGCCAGCGCCAACCACCACGAGATCCACAATAAAATTGCCCGTGCCCTTGGGGTTAAGCCTATCACGATGATAGAGAACCACCACAACTTTGCCTGGAAAGAGCAACTGGCCGACGGTACTGAAGTTATGGTGCACCGTAAAGGTGCCACCCCGGCCGGCGAGGGCGTGTTAGGCATTATCCCCGGCAGCATGAGCACGCCCGGCTTTTTAGTGCGCGGTAAAGGCGATGCAGCCAGCATCAACTCCGCCAGTCACGGTGCAGGCAGGGCAATGAGTCGTAGTGCGGCTTTTAAAACATTAGACCCGATTACTATTGCCGCCAATTTGGTTGATAAACGCATTACCCTGATGGGTAGCGATGTGGATGAGGCGCCGATGGCCTATAAGGATATCCATACCGTTATGGCTGCGCAGCACGATTTGGTTGAGGTATTAGCCAAATTTGAGCCGAGGATTGTGAGGATGGCGGATGCGAGGGAGAAGCCGGAGGATTAGCCCCCCGGCCCCCTAAAGGGGGAGTTTGCAGTGGCAGGTTAGCAGGGAGGGTTAGCCACCACAACAAAACGGTGGCCCGTGCGATTCCCTCCCATGGGGAGGGTGTAGGGAGGGGTTTAGCCACAATGCACACCACCACCTCGTTGCGAGCGATAGCATGGCAATCCCCGCGGAGGCAGAGCAGTATAAATATAAATTACAACAATGAAACCAATACCATCAACTGCAGAAATATTAGCTTTTAAAATGCTTAGCAGACCTGTTAACAAAAAATGGATCGACTGGGCCTACGACATGCTTGTAGCTGGGTTTGAAACTGAAAACCTGGTGATGCTGGCTGGTGAAACTGAGCCGTATAACCAGTTTGAACTGCAAAGTCTTGCAGACAAAATTTTTCATGAACTTGAATTGAGTTGGGATAATCGTGAACAAGTTTATAAAAACTACGTAGCCTATTTAGTTACCAAAGCAATAAACGGCGAAATAGCACCAATAAGTGTCCTTGGCATTATTAAGGACGTATATATTGAAGATGATCACGAACCGTTGATCCAGGATTTTTACCTTCTATATTGGGCACATGACGACCTGGGATATTCTGACCAGCAATGGTATTGGCCGGGAGCAACACGCGAAAATATAGACGAAATAACAAGGGTACATTTTGTGAAATGGATAGAAAGGTTTGGAAAAGAGTACTAAAAGTAAGGCACACACGGCATGCGTACAGCAACCGTGTGCCTCTTGTCATTGCATCTTTACCATTCTTACGAACCACAAGCGAGGACACTTGCGGTAGCGGATGGAAGCCAGAGGATTGAGAGTGAGCATAACCAGAGTCTAAAGCTACCGCTATTACTTAAAACCCTTATGGAATATTTATTTATATTATAAGTTCACTTTCTAATTAAATGTAATGAACGAAGAACACGAAATAATTGACGCATACAATAAGCTTATTTACAGCAAATACACTGCTGAAGAGTTGACTTGCTTATCTGATAACGGATATCAATATAATGGCGAAAATGTACTCGCTTTAAACAATCCAGCAGTAGTTACCGCTTCCCAAATCGGGCTATTGACTCGATTAGCTGATGTTTGCAAAGAGTTAAAGAAAAACAGTTTTCAAAAGAATCCTAATATATCTCAAAGCGAATTAATTATAGCTACAGGTGATATTAAGTATCGTTTGGGTATACTATATCTTTACCAACCATATATTGTTAACCTATCTTCATCATACGGCTTTTTGAGAGGAAAAAAACATTATTCATATAACCAAACAAGAGAAGATTTACGATTCAATGGAGAACTACCCATTGCTTTTGAATGTTTGTATAAATTTTGGCAAAGACTTGGTGATTATTTAATCTCGTTTTTTCCTGAATTATTACTCGAAAAAAATGGCCTCACCTATTTTCACGCTCCCTTTGATTATATTTCGAAATATTATAGCCACTTAGAGACGTCTGAAAATTACAAATGGTTAAAAGACTTTTCGGTAACAACATATCCCTTATTTAATAGGCATCGAAAATTTTTTGTTCATTATTCAGGTTACAACAACCAATTTTTTGAGAAATTTTTAGGCGCTAACCAAAGTGATTCTAATGCTATTAAAAAACTTGATGAGGAAAGAAAAAATTGGACACCTTTTCTTAAAGATCAATTGACATTTTGCAATGAAGGTTATTTAAGACTGATGCATTTTTTGAATGAACTTGATATTCAAAGAAATAATAATGATGAGTTTACTTATCAACTTAAAAGTCTTTAAAATATGTTGTTCCCCGCCTGTCCAAGCGTGCCGCTTGGACACCTCCATTTTTAGCGCCCCGCTAAAAAATTACCAATTTGATATTTTACAGAAGCGGCACGCTTCCAAAACCCATTCAGTCAAGCGGCACGCTTAACCGGGCTAGGGCAAACATATTGGTTCTATTCCCCCGCTCCAGCAAGCTGGCGCAGAGAATAATAGTTTTTTAACTTAAATATCGTTACGTTTATTTAAAAAAATATTTAAGCTTGATGTTATGAAAAAAAACACGCTTTTGTTTAAATTGGCTTTGTTAGTTTGCCTGGCCGGCTTATTTGTTAGTTTAAAGCCCGCGTCTGCCATAGCCAGCCGTAACTTTATAAATGTTAATCATTCATCGCGACTACAAGGGGTACAGCCATTTTGCAAGTTTACCTTTGTCGATCATCGCGGCCATAGCTTAAGGCTTAGTACAAATGTCCTTCACGCCACACATAAAAGTTTAACATTTATTTTTGCTGGCGGCGAGCGACTGGTTTTTAATTTTACAATGATAAGGCCAGGGCATTTTGTTGCTGAATCTGCCCGGTCTAAAGATCCTCAAATCCTATTTTATCCTTCGCATAGCAGTCATACAGTGCCAATGGTAGGGGCGGTTATTATATCTGCCACTAAACCGATATCCGGCAATTTTAGCCACCTGGTCAGCGATGATCACGACCACCTTACATTGGTATCGGGAACATTTACCTTTTAATTAAGCACGTAAACACGCAATATATTAATGGCGAATTTGTAAATGTAAAGCCTCGCTGGGTTAATTGGTGGGGCAATTTTAACCTCCCATACAGCCGGAGGTTAGTGCAAATGTGCTTTCCCATAAACCTTTTCGCCGGCTTGTACAGCGATGGCGAGATGGTTTTCGTCTGGCGGTTTGGGGCAGCTATACCCCGCGCTGAAGGCGCAATAAGGATTATATGCCTTGTTAAAATCGAGCGTCACTTCACCATTTTTAAATTCGCCTTCGCGCATATCTATATAGCGGCCGCCGCCGTAAGTGGCTTTACCATTGGTTTCATCGGTAAAAAGCAATAGCAGGTAATCTTTGTAGGCAGGAATATTTGCCAACGCCAAACTGCGGTATACCGTTAACTGCATAGGCGTATTTTTTAGCGTAAACTTTAGCACTGCGTAGGGCGCATACTCGCGGCCCGCACCGCTGAAAACGGGCATAATAAATGTTTGAGGGTTTTGCAACAATTGATACTTGGCCTTCACCTGGTAGGTGCTGTCGGCATTATAAAATTGAAGATATTGTAGATCCTCTTTTTTAATTGGCGAATTTTTATCTTCTAAAAAGTCGTTCATGTAATTTTTCCGGAACGCCGCAATCTGCGCCTGGTAATCCTGGGCAAAGCTTTTTAAACTAATTAGTAGCAGCAATATAGGCAAGTACTTTATCTTCATTTCATTTAGGTTTGCTAAACATAGTAATAATCTAAAACTTTTTTCAAAATAATTCCACCTGCGCAAATACACTGCGCAGTACCCCTATTTCTTTGTATCAACATTAAGAAAATAAAGGAGGTTCACAATGAAATTCAACCTGTTAAGCAAATTAAAAAACCAGACCGTTAACCACGCAGGCGAAAAAGCCTACGTGCTGTCGCCAGAAATGGAGCTGTACACCGCCGTGGTTACCTGGAGCTTAAACGACTCTTTTTATGAAAAAGACGAGGCGCGTTTAAATCGCCTGCGCAAATTGATATATGAGTGCAAGCCCGAGTTTGTGGGTAAGCTGGCTGTATATGCCCGCACCAAAATGTATATGCGTTCGGTACCGCTGGTGCTGGTTACTGAATTGGCTGCGCTGCACTCGGGCGATAATTTGGTCGCCCGGGTTACCGATGGCGTAATCGGTCGTGCCGACGAGATCACGGAATTGCTGGCCTGCTACGAAACGCTGAACAAACGTACAGGTACTAAAAAGCTGAACCGCCTGAGCAAGCAATTGCAAAAAGGTTTGAGCACAGCGTTCAATCGTTTCGACGAATACCAGTTTGGTAAATACAACCGTGACGGTGCCATTAAACTGCGCGATGCCTTGTTTTTGGTTCACCCAAAAGCCAAGGACGACTTGCAGCAAGTACTGTTCAACAAAATAGTGAACGGCGACCTGCAAACGCCCTACACCTGGGAGACCGAACTATCGGCCTTAGGTCAGCTAAACTTTGACAGCGATGAGGCCAAAGCCATAGCGTTCCGCGCCAAGTGGGAAGAACTGATAGACAGCGGGAAGCTGGGCTACATGGCCCTGCTGCGTAACCTGCGCAACATACAGGAAGCCGGCGTAAGCTACGCGCATTTTGAAAAAGTATGCGCCCGTTTAGCTGATGCGGATGAGGTTGCCAGGGCAAAGCAGTTTCCGTTTCGTTATCTGGCCGCTTACCGCGAGTTGTTAAATGCAGGTGGTGATGCGTCAGAAAGAGGCATAGCACAACGTTTAAAGGCTTTACTGGCAGGTAACAAAGGCTATGCGGGCGAATTACTGGACGCTTTGGAAAAAGCTGTACAGGCAAGCGCTGCCAATATAAAAGGTTTCGGTTACGAAACCCGTGTGCTATTAGCGTGCGATGTATCAGGATCAATGCAAACACCGGTATCGGCTAAGAGCAAGATTTTGCTGTACGATGTAGGTTTAATGCTGGCCATGCTGTTGCAAAGCCGTTGTAAAAACGTGGAGGTGGGTATGTTTGGCGATACTTGGAAAGCCATTGTGGTGCCGCGTAATAACATCTTAGGTAACGTACAGGAGTTCTATCGCCGCGAAGGAGAGGTGGGTTACAGCACCAATGGCTACCTGGTTATCAAGGATATATTACAGCGCAAGGTACAAATGGACAAGGTGTTTTTATTTACCGATGCGCAGTTATGGAATAGTTCATCAACCACGGGCGATCACATACAGCCTTTATGGTTGCGCTACAAAGCAGAGGTATCGCCAAACGCGAAACTCTACCTGTTCGACCTGAAAGGTTACGGCCAGGCGCCATTGCAAATATTGCGCAATGATGTGTACCTGGTAGCTGGCTGGAGCGATAAAGTTTTTGAGGTGTTAGCTGCCTTGGAAAACGGAGACTCGGCCCTGGATGCTATCAATAACATAGAACTGTAAGCCCCCCGACCCCCTAAAGGGAGAGTATAAATTATTCCCCCTTTAGGGGGTTAGGGGGCTTTTAAGGATGCCGTAGACATGGGTTACTTCGGTCACTGGTTAGGGGGAAATGGCATGGTAATAATCATTACGATGTGGGTTCGAATCCCAAAGCAATTTCCCCACTCCTGTGTCGCCCGTTGCTCCTTGTAAGCAGATTAAAAAGGTGTCGTAAATAAGTGTTACTTCGATTTCCAAAACTGAGGCCGCCGGTTCGAGTCCGGCCCTTGCAAAAGGTAGCTCAGACGGTTAGAGCGCAGCGAAAAAACACGCTTATTACCTGTTACCCTTTTTATAAAAGAGATTAAAAACATAAGGATGCCGTAGAAACGGGTTACTTCGCACCAAACTTGAGATGCTGTGGTCAGTACAGTTTAACTGTATGGGGTTCGATTCCCCACAAATATCCCGCGTTCGATTGTTGCTCTTTATAAAAAATAAAAGAAGGTGCCGTAAATAAGCCTTACTTCGATTGGGGCCTGTTGGCGGGCATAGCTACGCGCAGGTGTGAATGGTTTATTGCTTTTAGCCCTTCTTTTTAAAGAAATTGAAAACAAAAAAGGTGTCGTAAATAAGTGTTACTTCGCTGTTAACGTCCAGGTCGCCGGTTCAAGCCCGGCCTTCAGCGTCACGCTTATGCGAACGCCGTTGTAGCTCAGTTTGGTTAGAGCAGGAGCACCGCAAGGTGCATTTCACTTGTTGCTTTTTACCCTTTTAAAAAAAAAATAAGAAGATGTCGTAAGTAAATGATACTTCGAACTGTAAATTCAAATAATGGTCATTCACAAATAATAGCTCTTCTTTTAATTTATAAATACCTAAACCTAAAAAGGTGCCGTAAACAGGTGTTACATCGGTTAGAGCATCCCGGAAGGGAAGGCCGGTGGTTCAAGTCCACCCAGCGATTTATTTCGCACAGTAGCTCAGTAAAAACACACCTGTTGCTTTTCGCCCTTTTTAAAAAACATAATGAAAGATGCCGTAGGCGGGTGATACTTCATCCGGTTGAAACCGCGTAAGCGGTCGGGTTCGACTCCCATTAAACGCACCTGCCGATTGTAGCTCTTTCATTTATATTTTGTAACCTTATATATTTACCCTATTTATACTGGCGCAAAACGCAACAGCACAAAAAAATGTGCTGAGACAGATTGCTGATTGCATTAACGCAGAGGGGGGAATGCTTTATCGCTCACTTTTTTCAATGCGGGAATAAATTTCGCCCCCTTGTGTTCGTTGTTTATCATTAATAGGTTAGCGTTAGTCCCCCTCCAAGGCCCATATCACTATCGTAATGCGTTGATAACGAGAAATATTTCATTACAATATATCTTAAGGCGGCCGTGTATTCCTTGTCGGTATTGACCATCATATTCAGGCGCAAACGGCTGGAAACCGGTATGTCTTCCCTTCCGAGTTGGAAGCGCAGTTTACCGTTGCCGTCAATCCGCATATCAGCCAAAAACAGCATAGGCAGGGTGTATGCTACACCCGCTACCACCGTATGCCGGTTATCCTTATTGCTCACCTGGCCGAACAGGTTTTTAGCGTCACTGCCAAAGATGTTTTTTTCGTCGGGATCAAATTGCTTATGATGGTAATCAAAGCCCACATAAGGGTACAGCCACTGCATTCTGCCGATATATCGCCCGATCATCGTTTCACTTTCGTAACCCATCATCGCATCGGTACCTAAATGCCACATCGTGCTTACCTTCCAGCGGGTGTTGGCCAACATAACCTGCCCGTCGGTGCCATTGCTCTCCAGCCCGATCTTACCCATCAGGTGCGGCATCCGGTCATCCCGGAATAACATCCGCTGAGCGAGTTTAGGATCGGGCACTTCAGGATTTGGCGGCGAGTTCTCATAACTGAATATCCTGCCCATGCCGCTCATCATGTGATATAAAATATGGCAATGAAAAAACCAGTCGCCACCGGGTTCGGAGGCGTTAAATTCGATAGTGTCCCGTTCCATCGGCATAATGTCCACGACGTTCTTCATCGGGGCATATTCACCCTGACCATTAATCACCCTGAAGTCGTGCCCATGCAGGTGCATTGGGTGGCGCATCATACTGTTATTGTAAAGGATGATCCGCAGGTTCTCGCCTTTTTTGATCAGTATTTTATCTGACTCTGATACCGTTTTGTTATCCATTGTCCAGACGTATCGGTTCATGTTGCCGGTCAGATCGAATTTCAGTTCCCGCACCGGGCCTTTGGGCAAGGTTGTATGATGAGGATCACGCAGCATCCCGTAATTGAGGGTAATGATGTCTGCGTTGTCCGCTGCCATATCCATACCTGCCATACTCTTGTCATTTGGCATCTGCATACCCGGCATGCCGGCTTTCTTATCCTCCGCCTGTGGTTGATCAGCTCCCGTTACCTCGGGGTACATCACCGTATTCATGTCCATGGTTTGGTTTTGCATCTTCATGCCCTCCATTTCTACCATGTTACCACTCATGTCCATCATGTCGTTCATCATCTTCATCCCGGCAAAGTATTTCAGCTTAGGCATTTTTCCGGCGAATACTTTTTGACCTTTTCCCAGCCAAAGCGAAGCCGATTTGGTACGGTCTTCCGGCGTAACTAAAAATTCATAACTTTTATTTTCAGGGATGGTGACTACAACATCGTAGGTTTCCGATGGCGCTATGATGAGCCTGTCAACTTCAACAGGCGATACATCATTACCGTCAGTAGCCACTACTATAACTTTGCCACCGGCATATTTAAGCCAGAAATACGAGGTAGCACCACCGTTGGCAATGCGCAGCCTTACTTTATCACCTGCTTTATATTGCGGTTGCTCGTTTTGATTTTTACCGTTGATCAAAAATTGATCATAGTAAACATCGCTCACATCCATCGCGTTCATCCGCTTCCATTCATTGGCGACTTTTGTTTTGAAATGGCCGGACCTGATCGCTTCCAGGTAACTTTGGGTACTCCCTTTTTGTATCGCGAACCAGTCCGAGGCCGCGTGTAAACTGCGGTCAACTTCTTTAGGGTTCATGTTCGTCCAGTCACTTAATACCACAGGCAAGGTCGGGATATCCCATTCCTGCCGCTTATTCATGATAAAAGATCCGTACATCCCGATCTGTTCCTGCAAGCCGGTATGGCTATGGTACCAGTGGGTACCGTGCTGTTTGATCGGGAATTTATACAAATGTGTTGCGCCTGGCTTGATGGGCATCTGGGTGAGGTTGGGCACGCCGTCATAACGGTTAGGCAGGTACAGGCCATGCCAGTGCATGGAGGTTTCCTCCTTTAGGTTATTATGTACATAGATCTCAGCTGTGTCGCCCTCGGTGAAGGTCAGTGTCGGCATGGGAATTTGACCGTTCGCAGCTATCGCCCGCCGGGGTTTGCCGCCATACATTACGGTGGTATCAGCAAGGTAGACATCGTAGCGAACAGTACGGGGCGGTGTATGATTAGTCAGCATTTTTATCGGGCCCAGCTTTGATTTTGCGCTTTTCAGATCATTGGCAGCTTCCTTGTCATCACCCATTTTCATTCCGTCCATACTTTCCGCCTTTTTACCAGCATCTTTGGGCATTTGCATTCCGTCCGGCTTTGCAGTACCTGGCTTCTCCTGATCCATTTTCATGCCGTCCATCTTCATTCCATCCATACCGCCTGCTTTTTTCGCTGGAGCTTTCTTCGGTGCAACTTTAGGTTTTTCTTTGACCAGTTTCATGCCGCATTTAGGACAATTGCCCGGTTTGGCCGAATGGATTTCCGGGTGCATGGGGCAGGTATAGGTATCGGGCTGCTGCTTTTGCATGCCAGCCATATTTTTCATATCGCTTTGGGCGAATACGAGCTGCTTTAAACAAAGCATCATCGCCACGAAGAGTATTTTTTTCATCTTTAATTTTTTTGTAGTAGACTATCATTGGTCAGTTTAACCCAATTCATCAGCAAGGCCTTATCTTCTTTAGAAAGAATGGCGCTCCGGTGGATCAGGGTATAGGAGAACAACGGCATCGAGCCTTCTTCCAAACTTTCACTAATCGCCCTTAATTTACTCCTTTGTTTCCTGGAAGAGTAGGTTCCAAACTCATTGAAGTTCAGTTCCTCCTTTCCCTGCCGGATATGCCTGTCCATTATATACCGTACCGGCTGAATACGCGCGTAGAACGGGTAAATAGTGGTATTGCTGTGGCAATCGTAACACGAGCGCTTTAAAACGGCTTGCACGCCCGGCTGTACCGGCAAAACTTTGCTGATGTCATTCACGGGCTTATCTCCGCTTTCATTGTGATCGCGGGGCACAAACTGTATCAGGATAAAGAGCGCAACGATTACAGCAACCGAAATTTTAAAGGCACGTTTCATGACGGTTATTTTAATTCTTCCCGGACCACACCACAGGTAGACATGTCAGAACCCATGTAGGGGTTTTTAATTTCCTTTGTTTCACTCAGCCAGATCGCCCCTTTTTTATCATTATACATCGGGCAATGATCTACAAACAAAGGTTGTCCTGCGCCAAATAGTTTAACCAGGTCGTACATATCCTTGCTTAACATGTCAAAATGCTCCCGTTGGTGGGGCAACTTCCCGCCACTCATGCCGATATGCTCAGCCATTTCTTTCGCGTCATCGGCGATGTCGGTAAAGCTTTTCTTTTGCGTTGGCGTTAATACGGATTGATCAAGTTTTTCAAAACCTGCTGACAGCGCTTTTCCGGCAGTAGCCGCATCGCTGCTGTTATCTTTGGCCAGGGCATTTTTCAGCTGTAAATAATTACCAACGAGTTCCTTTACGGCCGCGGTAGTTTTTGGATCAACGCCGCTCTTTCCGGTAGTCGCTGTGACACTTGCGGCGGCATTTGCCGAAGCCGTTGTGTCTTTTGTGCTGTTGGCAGTAGATTTATTTGCATTATTACAGGCAGCCATAGACAATGAAGCCAGGCTGATAATTGAAACAATAATTAGATTTTTCATGGGATGAGTATAAATTTATTGATCACCCTGTGCAAAATGGCTGCACAGAATGATCAAATAGTAAAAATGATTAGTTAGCTTATTTATTCAGGGTTTCGGCAACCTTACCACAAGTCAGCATCTGGCTGCCGTAGTAAGGGTTTTTGATCACATCTTCAGCCGAAAGCCAATAACTCTTTTTCATCGGGCAATAGGCGTAATAAACCGGCTTGCCGGTTAGTTTGATCGCTTTCGCCAGTTTAAAAAAGTTAACCGAAAAATTAGCGAAATGTTCCCTTTGATGGGCGATATCCTTGCTTTCAGAAATATGCCTGGCATCGAAAGCCAGTTTCTCCTGAGCGGCCATAAAGGCTGACATGTCGGCCGAAGGAAGCGACTTCATATCCACACCGCTGATTGTTTTTAAAAATTCACCGGCATGTGTGGCAGCATCAGCGCTGTTGGATTTGATCAATGCATCTTTAATATCGTAATAAGATGCCAATAAAGGGGTAAGCGCAGTTGACTTCGTGTCCTGCGCGAAAAGCAGTTGGGTGGAAACAGTTGCCATTACGGCAACCAATAAAAATATCTTTTTCATGATCTGAATTAATTATTAAGTAATAGAAAAATTAGTACATGGCAGAGCCATGTAGTTCCGATGGTCTATTAATTAATCAAATCTGAAAGCTTTGCAGCGCGATGCGGATAGGATATGGCGGAGGCCGCCGTCGTCCTTCGATCGTTAAGAAGTGATCGGATACTGTAGCTGTAACCGGCTTTAAAAAGAATTGGTAATAACTAACAATATAAGTAAATGGAGCCAGTAATATAACCTGGTTCGATTGAGGGGTGACTTTAGCTAAGTTATTAAAAGTATTAACCGCTGACTGGCAGCAGGGGTCGTTGTCAGCAATAGAAGTTCCATTTAAAGATGGTTCCCCGTGAAGAGCAGGCAGGGATAGTTGTTGGTCATCATGATGATGTTCCTTAGCTTCATCACCTTGATGACTATGCTCAGTAGCTTCGCTACCTTCGTGATGGTGTCCGGCAGTTCCCTCATGCTCATGGATAGACATACGTAAAGCGCAAGCAAACCCCATAGCGGTGTTTAGCAGGAATATGAATAACAATAAAAGTGCTTTACTTTTCATTTTCGCTTACAAAGTTAAACAACAGGCCATAAAATTGTTTTATATAATTTCGTTTAAAGTTTACATGCTGTTGTTATGACTGTGACATAAGCAACTGTAAAACAATCCATTAACTCATAAATACGACCTAAAATTAGAAACTAATTTCAGGTGGTCGGATTGGTGTTCCAAAGCGTGCATTCGTAAGGACTGAAAAGGATTGGAATAAAATAAAAACCCTCTAAATCAGCGACTTAGAGGGTAAACCAACAAGCTAAAACTTGCTTTTGTGCGCCCACCTGGCTTGGTAGGCTATCTCTATTTCGTATTGATTTTCAATTACTTACGACGGGTACAGCAGGCACCGGGTGCCGCTTTAGGGACATACCTGTCCAGCGGTATAAAGGTACCGAAAAATACCAAAAATCGGCCGGAAAATTTAGTGGGTTCCAGGTTCGAGCCCAACCATGCGCATCAATTGTAATTTACGCTCGACGTTGTAGATCTGCTTGCTAACAAAGTGAATATCAATCAAACTAGCCCGAAGCGTTGTGCTTTAAAATGACCCGGCGTAGACGCTCCTGATATTCGTCGCCCCAGAGGCCGATTGATTGGATTAACGGAATGAGCGTGTTGCCAAAGTCGGTCAGATTATATTCTACCTTGGGGGGCATGACCGGATAGATTTTTCTGCTCACCAATTCGTGATCTTCCAGCTCTTTCAGTTGTACATTCAGCACTCGTCGTGTAGCGTCCGGGATCTTCCGCTGCAATTCACTGGGCCTTAAGTGTCCTTCGTGGATAAACCATAGTATCCTGATCTTCCATTTGCCATACAGTACCTCACCAACCAGGTCAAGTCCGCAATTGAGAGCAGGCGTAATCTTTTTCACGTACATAAATACAAATATACAATACCCTCATTGGTGAGCAATACGGATAAGTTTATCCCTATCTGATTCGTAAGCCCGTAATTGTATAGTATCGAAGTACTGTAGAGATTTGTACAAAACAAATATTATGGAACAGCAAATCAATTACAGTAACGAATTATCCGGTAAGATAGCCCTTGTAACGGGTGGCACAAAGGGCACTGGAAATGCGATAGCCGAACGCTTAAAGTCGGCAGGCGCAACGGTGGTGATCACGGCAAGGAACAAGCCCGAACAGGCAGATCCGGACTTGTATTTTATTCCGGCAGACCTGAGCCAGCGGGGAGCGGCAGATGAAGTTGCCAAAGCAGTATTAGCGCGTTATGGCAGACTGGACATACTGGTTAACAATCTTGGTGGCTCCGAAACACCCGCGGGCGGTTTTGCCGCACTTACTGATGAGCACTGGGAAAACACCATCAGAACCAACTTACTTGCACCAGTAAGGCTGGACAAGGCGCTATTGCCCCAGATGCTGGAGAACGGCAGCGGGGTAATCATCCATATCGCTTCTATCCAGGGTATATTGCCGCTATATGATTCTACCTTGCCGTACGCTGCTTCAAAAGCAGGTTTGATCAATTACAGTAAAAGTTTATCGAATGAAGTTACGCCAAAAGGTGTCCGCGTGCTAACTGTTTCGCCAGGATGGATAAATACAACCGCATCGGTAGCCTTTTTGGGTGAGCTTGCAAGAAATGCTAATAGTACTGTAGAAGACGCTCGGCAAGGTGTCATGGATGCATTGGGTGGAATACCTTATGGCAGGCCCGCCGAACCGCAAGAAGTAGCTGAATTGGTTGGCTTTTTGGTTTCACCAAGAGCGAATTACCTGACAGGAACAAATTTCGTTATTGACGGCGGAACGGTACCAACTATCTAATAATCAAATAAATAAATATCATGGAATTACCACAATTAGTAGCGCAATTTGTAGAGACGCAGAACACTTATGACAGCGAGGCTTACACTGAGTGTTTCACCGAGAATGCTATCGTACATGACGAAGGCAAGACCCACACCGGCAAAAAAGAGATCCGCCGGTGGATAGAAGAGGCAAACGAGAAATATAAATCGGTGATGAAACCGCTCCGATATGATGAATCCGGCACCAACGGAGTATTAACCGCGGAGGTTTCAGGCACATTTCCCGGCAGCCCGATCGTGCTGAAATTTCATTTGGGACTAAAGGACGGTCTTATCGATTCATTAAATGTGACCGAATAATTCAAAGCCGAAAGGCCGCAATGCTATATATTATCAGAAAACCGCCTCCCTAAGTTAGGCGGTTTTCTAAAATCGAATGACTAGTGCTATGTTAGTTAGAAATCAAATTGGTATAAGCATCGTGAGGTCATTTCAAATTATTAAATCAGTCTGAAGGTGAAACTGAATTTTACAAACTTGTTGCCACTACCTGTGTTAAAGTAACAACGGGCATCTGATTCCAAGCCATCGAAGGCCTATTACCCATCATTGTTAACTACCTTTTTATAATGCAAGCGCTTGCATTATAAAAAAGCTTTTGTACATTAGCTGATTATAAATATATAGGAAACTGGCAGGTATATGAAAACGCACCGAAAAAACGGTAGCTGTGTTAAATAAAGATATAGTGTAATTCATTTTACTGCAATACAGAGTATGTACATTTTAAAAAATCAAATAAGTAATCGGCATTATGAACATTAAGATCACTCCCCTGCTATCTCTAAAAAAGGTACTCTTATATTTGTCCGCAATTGCTATTTTCGTGACCGTACCTGCTGTGGCACAGCTACGTCTACCTAAACTTATCAGCAACGGAATGGTTTTGCAGCGGGATACGAAAATAAACATTTGGGGATGGGCTAACGCTGGTGACGATGTGTCTGTATCATTTAACAATAAAATCTATTCAACTAAAGCCGACAATAACAATCATTGGCAGATCCAATTATCTCCAGAACGGGCAGGAATAGCTGGTAATTTACTCATCTACAGCAGCAAAGAGCGTATCGAGATTAAAAACGTCATTTTCGGTGATGTTTGGTTATGTTCAGGTCAGTCAAACATGGAATATGCAATGGATCGGCTTGCCCGGAAGTATCCAGACGATATTGCAGGCTCATTAAATCCAGATATTCGCCAATTTACAGTAAAGCATGCTTACGGTTTCAAGGGCGCAGATGATGTGGAGGGCCAATGGATCACTGCCAGTCCGCCCATGATCGGAAAGTTTACTGCTGTGGGATATTATATGGCCAAAGCGCTATATGCAAAATATAAAGTTCCAATTGGTATTCTGCATAGTAGTTGGGGAGGCACACCTATAGAGGCATGGATGAGCGAGTCTTCACTTAAAGATTTTGATAAATTTTTGAGCCAGATGCGGCGTTACCGTGATACGCTTGATATACCTGCTGCCGAAAAGAAAGATAGATTGATGACGGAAAGCTGGCATCAGGACGCTGCCCGGTTAGATCAGGGATATTTTCCCAAAATTGACGCCTGGGCTTCTGAGCCAGACACTTCAAAATGGTCGGGCATTCATGTTCCTGGTTTTTGGCAGCAAAACTTAGGGAATATAATTGGTGTGGTATGGTATCAAAAGCTGGTAGTTATTCCAGCTGAATTAGCAGGAAAAGATGCGTGGCTGGAATTGGGCAGGATTGATGACATTGATAATACTTACTTCAATGGCGTAAAAATTGGCACATGCGGCAATAAGTATCAGGAAAGGTTGTATCGGATACCTGGTAACTTGATAAAAGAGGGTAACAACATGATAACAGTTCGGGTTACAAATACTGATGGATCTGGTGGTTTTATTCCAGGTAAAACTTACCGCTTTATTTCTGACGGCCAATCTATAAATTTGGAAGGCGAATGGAAATGCAGAATTGGGGCATCGCTCCCTCCTTTACAAATCGCGTCTTTTACCAGGCCGTATAATCAGCCAACATCTTTGTATAATACCATGATTGCGCCCTTATTATCGTATAAGATAAAAGGAGCGGCATGGTATCAGGGCGAAGCCAATACTGAAACGGCTCCGCTATACCGTGTGTTATTGCCCGCCATGATAAATAGTTGGCGTGACAAGTGGCATGAAGGCAATTTTCCGTTTCTAATAGTGCAATTGCCCAATTTTTTGGAGAAGGTAAACGAACCGGGAAATAGTAATTGGGCCGCATTGAGAGATGCCCAGCTTAATGCTGTTAACATCATATCGAATACAGCATTGGCAGTGGCTATAGATGTGGGCGAAGCCAATGATATCCATCCGCTCAATAAGAAGGCCGTTGGCGACCGGCTAGCATTAGCTGCTGAACGCCTCGCTTATGGTGAAAAAAAACTTGTATTTTCTGGTCCGATATTTAAATCGATAAAATCTGATGGAAATAAACTTATTATTGATTTTACACATATAGGAAGTGGGTTGCGTACGCCCTATAATGAGCCGTTAAGGCAGTTCGCTATAGCCGGATCCGACAAAAAATTTATCTGGGCTAATGCCAAAATTGTTAACAACAAAATTATAGTTTGGAGTGAAGCTTTACCGCATCCAACAGCTGTAAGGTACGCTTGGGCCAATAATCCCGAAGACTGTAACTTATACAACGCCGAAGGCTTACCGGCATCTCCATTTCAAGCAGAACTTAAATGAATTGCTGGCGGAAGCAATTCATCAAAACTAAGTGTTAGTTACAGTGACTGCGTAAGTTATACAAAGTAAAAAAACAATTACTTATCATAATGGGGCATTATCATATCGACAGGATCAGAAAACGAAATAGATTGTCAGGGGAAATTACCGGTTATTACAACTACCATGCCCAACATATTTGTGCTGAATATTCTTCAAAACCGGAAATTTTCATGAACGAATTGATGATTCCCGGACGACCAGCTTTGATTCCAGCAATATGGTATTTGTTGCTAAAGGAATGTTACCATTAAGCTGCTGGATTATATGTTTTGCTGCAATTTCTCCCATCATAACTGCCGGGTTATCTATAGTCGTTAGTCCAGGCTCCACCATGCTGCTCATAAAGTCATTATTGAAACCTACAATAGCAATATCTTCGGGAATTCTGACACCATTATTAACAAGCTGCTTCATACACGCAACTGCATGAAAATCGTTTGTTATAAAAAGGCCGTCAGGCAACGGACACATTTGTGTAATGGCCTGCGCCGCCATTATTCCATCGTCTTCATGATTAAAATCTTTGATTAATACATAGTCTTCTTTGAATTCAATACCATGATCTTCAAGCGCCCTCCGATAACCTGCATAGCGTTGTGCTGTGCCGGTTATCCGTTCATCCGGCAACTTGCCGTTGATACCAGCGGCAACAATAGCTATACTTTTACATCCTTGTTTGATCAAATGAACAGTTGCATCATATCCGCCCTGTTCATTATCAATTATAATCTTGGTTCCTTTGCTCTGAAGATCTACCCGGTCAAAAAATACAATAGGGATGTTCTTTTTTAAAAAAGGATCAAAATGATCTAAGTTTTTTGTTGTGTATACAAGTGTAGCAATTAAACCGTCCACTCTTTTATGAAATAGGTTATGAGCGTTGTGTAACTCCTTTAAATCATCTTCGGAAGATTGAGTAATTAATATATCATAGCCAGCTGCGGAAGTTACGTTCTCGATAGCTGAAAGAGCTGATGTGATAAAATAGCTATTTAGCTTATGCACCATTACTCCGATGGTTTTAGTCTTTTCCTTACGCGCAAGATTACTCGCATAATTATTGGCCCGGTAACCTTTTTCTTTCGCAAGCGCTTGAACCCTGCTAATCGTCTTTTTACTGATCGCAGGATGGTTTTTCATCGCTCTGCTGACGGTGGATTCTGATAGATTTAAGGCTTTGGCAATGTCAAGTAATGTTATTTCTTCATCTTTCATTTAAAAATAGTTTAATAACCAGTCAAAAATAAGGCTTTATAAAAGGAAAAAAAAATAAATCTATGCAAGCGCTTGCAATTACGAAAAATGTGTTTACTTTCGTGAGCCAATTTATTAATCAAACCTTTAAACTAACCAAGTATGAGATCATTCATGTACCTTTTATGTTTCCTGGGGCTCCTCTCAGCCAGTGCTACCAAGGCCGATACAGTGGCCGGAACGGTCAGGGACGAACTGAACCAGCCCGTTCCGGGAGTAAACGTAAGCGTTAAGGGCAGCACCCTTGTCACCCAAACCGACCAGGCCGGCAACTTCACGATAAACACGCCGAGCCCTGCGCCGACACTTATCTTTACGTTAGTCGGATTCGAAACACAAGAAGTAAAGGCTTCCGGAACGGCCCGTCTTGAGGTTCTGCTAAAGCGAAAATCAACATCACTCAATGAAGTGGTCGTGGTTGGCTACGGTACACAGCGGGCTTCTATGGTATCCTCATCTATCAGTTCCATATCCAGCAAGCAGATCGAAAATCAGCCGGTAAGGAACATCGCCGAAGCCTTGGTAGGGCAAATTGCTGGCGTACAGATACAAACTGCCAGCGGAAGTCCAGGCACTGCCCCAATCATCCGGGTAAGAGGGACCGGTTCTCTGGGTGCGGGAAATGACCCCCTATTCGTGGTAGATGGATACCCGCTCAGCAGCAGCGAGAACTTCGACCAGATCAGCCCGGATGATATAGAAAAGGTAGAAATACTAAAAGACGCGGCAGCAGCTGCGATATATGGTTCGCGCGGAGGAAATGGCGTAGTGATCGTCACCACCAAGCGGGGGAAATCTACAAGAACGCAGTTCAATTACAGCACATTTTTAGGCGTGGACAATGTATCGAAAAAGGTGTCGGTTCTTGATAAGGATCAATACCTCGATTATATAAAAACAGCGCTTTTTTACCCCGGACGTGCAGGTGTAATCCCGCCTACCAATCTGAACGACCCTGCATCGATGCCTAATACCAACTGGCAGGATGAAATCTTCCGGACCGGGACAAACCAGAATCACCAAATATCTGCCAGCGGCGGAAATGCGCTGATACAATTCTTTATGGCAGGAAGCTTTAACCAGCAGGAGGGCATTGTGCTTGGCACCGGGTACAACAGGTACAATTTCAGAGCGAATATGGATGTCAAGCTATCGTCCAAGCTCAAAATAAGCTTCAATTTCGCCCCATCCTACACTTCCCGTGACGACCGGCCTGTTAGCAGCGATCAGTTTGTTAATAACTACTTCGCGGGAATGCCGCTTTCTGCTGGCACCATCGGTGTGAATACCCTGGCCTTGGTTCAAAATGCGTTATACCTACCGCCGATTGTTCCCGTCAGGCTGGAGAACGGAGACTATGGCAACCTGAGCACCGATGCAAACACGAAAGGGACCACAATCGCGTCGGGTTATTTTAATCCGGTTGGTACCGCCAATCAGATGATCGATCGCACGGGAACTATGCGCCTGCTTGGCAACCTGAACCTGGATTACGAGATCACTAAGGGCCTCAATTTTAAAGTAAATGTAGGGGGCGAGTCCCTGAACAACCGCCGAAACATGTTCATTCCTTCTACAATGGCTTATAACTCGTCTACACTGGCCACTTTCAGCAATCCGGTCCTAACTGGGATTCTTAGTCAGCAACGCGCTAATCAAAACTACAACTGGCTTTGGGAGAACACGATAAACTACGACTTAAAGCCGTCAGATCAACACCACATTACTTTCCTGTTGGGATACTCAGCACAAAAAAACACCGCCGAGTCAACAGGAATCGCCTCCGCCGCCGGATCTTTTGCCAGTGATGCTATCGATTATATAAGTACTTCAAGCAATATCACCGGCACAGCCTCCCGTACGCTCAACACACTTATTTCTCAATTCGCCAGGATAAACTATGAGTACAAGGATAAGTACCTGTTTATGGGTGCGATCCGCCGTGATGGGTCTTCCCGCTTCGGAAGTAACAACCGCTATGCATTTTTTCCTTCAGGTTCTATCGGGTGGCGGATCTCCAAAGAATCCTTCCTCGAGAACAGTGAACTCCTCTCTGAGCTGAAGATACGTGCCAGCTACGGCGAGACGGGGAACAACAATATCGGCGATTTTGCCGGAATTGCCACCCTCGGACAATCTAACTACACCTTTGGGACGGGCACCGGCACCAGTGCTTTCGGCTTTCTGCCTACAGGTTTTACCAACGCGGACCTTACCTGGGAGAAGAATAAGCAGATCGATCTGGGCCTGGAGGCCGGATTTCTAAATGACCGGTTCTACGTTACTGTCGATGTTTACGAACGTAACACCAACGGGCTGCTTACATCCACCCCTATTTCGTCGCTTGCTGGTTTTTCGGGATCGTATCTCCGCAATGTGGGCAGCATTCGTAACCGTGGTTTCGACCTGCAGTTGAATACTCGTAACCTGACCGGGAAATTTAAATGGTCCACCGACCTTAATTTTTCAATGAACCGCAACAAGATCACCGACTATTACAAAGAAAGCGGAGATTTTTACGCGGCAGTATTCGGATGGAACACCGTTTTCCAGGTGGCTAAAGGTGGTTCGATCGGCGATATCTACGGACTCGTGACCGACGGTGTATTTAAAAACCAGGACGAAGTAAATGCAGGCCCGAAATGGCAAACAGGCTCCGCACCAGGCGATATTCGTTTTAAGGACATGGACGGAGATAACGTGATCACCGACAAAGATCGCGTGGTATTTGACAATACTCAACCTAAATTCACCTACGGGTTCACCAATACTTTTTCCTACAAAGGGATTGATCTTCGCATCCTGGTTCAGGGCGTACAGGGCTCCAAAGTCGTCTACGCCGTCGACCGTTTTATTATGGGCGGAGGCGGAGGTTATAATGCCGCGGTAGAGATCCTGAACAGGTGGCAATCTCCCGATAATCCGGGTGATGGCATTGTGCCCAGATACAACGCAACCGGCAACAGCAGCGATTTCTCCAGCAGGTATGTCCGGGACGGCAGCTATCTTCGCGTGCGAAACATAGCCCTGAGTTACCAACTGCCCGCAAAGCTGGTGAAGTCACTTCGCCTCAAAGCGGCCAAGGTATCATTGTCAGGACAAAACTTGTTCACCTTCTCTGATTATCCCGGCTACAACCCCGAAACTAATATTGAGGGTCGCAGTGCCTTCCGCACCAACGTTGACCAGGGCAGCTACCCGTTCGCCCGGTCGATCGCAGTTGGTATTAACATAGGATTCTAATCGTCAGTTTACGAAGAATAAAATCATGAAAAAATTCATCCAAATAGTATTCCTGCTGTCTCTTATCATGAGCGCGGGATGTAAAAAGAGCTTTATCGAGCTTTCGAACCCGAGTGCGTTCACCGAGAGTAGTTACTACCGCACGGCTGCCGATCTGAAAAGCGCAGTAACGGCAGCGTACAGCAATTTACAGCCTATCTACGATTTTTGGTACCGCTGGGGTGACGTTGCCTCCGACAATACCCAGGGCCGCAATGATGGCGCCGCCGAAAACCAGATAGATGTATTTACACTGGGCACCACGTATATAAACGCTTACTCTACCTGGCAGTTGCACTATAAAACGATCGCATCAGCTAATATTATTATAGAAAAAGCACCGGCAGTGGTAATGGACGAAGCGCTGAAGGCGCGTTATGTGGCCGAAGCAAAAGTGATCAGGGCCTTGTGCTATTATAACTTAGTAAGGTTATTTGGCGGCGTTCCGGTAATTACCACCACGATAAAGGCTCCCGACGAAGCACTCGCTTATCGCCGGGAATCAGTTGAAAAAGTATACACGCAAATTATTAATGATCTGCAGGAAGCAGAAAACGTGCTTCCTGCAAAATATTCAGGCACAACCAATAACGAGGTGGGCCGCTTAACGTCCATCGCCGCTAAGACCATGCTCGGGGAAGTGTTTATGGTACAGAAGAAATGGGCCGATGCTACTCCAAAGCTGAAAGAAGCCTATGATCTCTGTGCGGTAAACGGCGTGAGCCTGATGCCCAAATACGACGATATCTTCGACCCGACCAAGAGCAATAACCAGGAAATAATTTTTGCAGTGCTTTATCAGCGTGGCCGTACTCCGGTAGAAGGCAGTGCCTGGGCCAATTATTTTGCACCTATCGGCAGTGGGACTGCCATCGCGAAAATAGGCACCACGTATGGCTACAACGCGATTTCGCCTTCACTGAGTAACGCTTTTGAAACGGGGGACAACCGCAAGGCGATCTCAGTAGGCGTATATACTTCGGGAGCAACCAGCATCCTGTATACCAGAAAGTACTTAGACCCGGGTCAGATAGCTATTGCAGATACCGAAAACGACTGGATCATTTACAGGTATGCCGACCTCCTGCTGCTTTACGCCGAATCGTTAAATGAGTCAAATTTAACGGCAGACGCGCTCACGCAGTTAAACAAAGTGCGCGCGCGTGCCGGCTTGGCAGCTTTGAGCCTTAATACTTCGGATACCCGCGCAGCCATAGAACGCGAACGCCGTGTAGAGCTGAGCTGTGAGGGGCATCGCTGGTTCGATCTTATTCGTACTGGTAGAGCAGAAGCCGTAATGACCGCTCACTTCGCAGCTTTCCCGGTTGCAGAATCTTCAACTGCTGTTGCTCGTATGGTAAGCCGCAATTTCTTATTGCCCATCCCGGATGCGGAGCGTACGGTAAATCCCGATCTTACACAAAATACAGGTTATTGATATGCGCAGATTATTATTCCTTTTCATTCTTGGCGGCCTCACGCTTACAGCACTGGCTCAAGGGCCAAACGCGAATGATTCCGTCAAGGTAATATTAACCCCGGATCATCCCGATTGGATCTATAAGCCGGGGCAAGAAGTCACTTGCAAACTGAGCGTGCGCCTACACGGGCAGCCGATGAAAGGCATAAAGATCTATTATGAGATCGGGGCCGAAAAAATGCCTCCCGTATTAACGTCATCCTTCATGCTTAGCGACACCGCTACCGCTCTGAACTGCGGGACGCTCGACTCTCCGGGCTTCCTGCGATGCAAAGCAATTGCCGAGGTGAACGGAAAAAAATACACGGGTCTGGCTACAGCAGGATTCGATGTATACAAGATCCGTCCGACCGCACAACTTCCAGAAGACTTTGTAAAGTTCTGGACTGAGGCGCGAACCGAGGCCTTAAAAATATCCTTGGACCCACGAATGCAGTTGCTTCCGGCACGCTCTACCGGTGCTGTAAACGTCTATGAAATAAGCTTTCAGAATTATCGCATCGGCTCGCGGATCTATGGTATACTCTGCGTACCCAAAAAAGAAGGGCGATACCCGGCCATCCTAAAGGTACCCGGTGCCGGGGTAAGAGGATATAAAGGAGATGCCGGCCTGGCGGAAAAAGGCTTTATCACAGTCGAAATAGGCATACACGGCATTCCTGTAACACTTGCCGACAGTGTGTATACCAGCCTGGCAGCCACTGCGCTAAACGGCTACCCCGCCTTTAACAATGACAATAAAAATAGTTTTTACTATAAACGAGTGTACATGGGCTGTGTGCGTGCCATCGATTTTATATTCGGTCTCCCACAGTTCGACGGCAAAAACATGGGCATGTTGGGCGGCAGCCAGGGAGGGGCACTGTCGATCATTACCGCCGCCCTTGAGCCACGTGTAACTTGCCTGGCGTCATTTTACCCTGCCTTGTCTGATATGAGTGGTTATTTATACGGACGGGCAGGCGGCTGGCCACACACCTTCTACAATACGGCCCTCAAACAGGCGGACCCGAAACGGCTGGAAACTGCACGTTATTATGATGTGGTTAACTTCGCGCGCATGCTTAAAATCCCCGGGTTCTATTCATGGGGATATAACGACGAAACCTGTCCACCAACATCTACATTTTCGGCATACAACGTAATCTCATCGCCTAAGGAATTCTTTCCCTTCCCCGACACGGGACATTGGACCTACCCTGTGCAATGGCAACTGGCTACGAATTGGCTGATAAAGCACTTACGTCATGAATAAACGATCAATCCTGCTACTGGCCTTGTTCCTGTTGCACTTGGCAGCATACGGCCAGGAACGACGCAACACCGGGACAGCTGTTTATTCGAAGATTTGGGGGATAAACGGTGAATTATGGAACAGGAAACTACTTCCTGATTTCACTTGCGCTGGTTACCGGGAGGGGAAAATACTCGTCCCGGTCTACCCGGTAAGCGTGAACCTCCTTGATTTTGGAGGCAAAGGCGACGGCCAAAGCGATAACACACAAGCCCTGCGCCGTGCTATAGCCAAGTGTGGGTCAAAAGGCGCGGTGTACATCCCCGAAGGGCGCTTCCTTTTCAGGGACTCGATTGTAATCCGAAAGAGTGCGCTAAGTATCCGGGGCGCTGGAAAAGAAAAAACAACGCTATATTTTGTAAAAGGCCTGGAAGAACTGTACCCCAATTATAACAAGGAATACAAAAATCAGTCAGCCTGGTCATGGGGCGGAGGGATGATCTGTTTCCAGGACGGATCCAGAGATGCCGGCATCGAACACCTGAGCATCGAATTTCCCGACAGTATATGGACCGGCCACAACTATCGCGAACGCGGATACAACGCGGTGGGCTTTACGGGCGGAGCCAGTCACGGGTGGATCACTGACGTCGACTTTCGGGGTTGCGACATGGGTATCTGGATCGGCTCCTCGGCGCATCATATTACCGCGAGCGGATGGTCGCTAAAGTTGGGACCTCACCGCGCAGCCGAAAACATCTCCGGGCATCACGGGGTAAACATTAACGGCGGCTTCAACCTGCTGGAACGGTTCCGCGTGGATGGTAAATATCAGCACGACCTCTCTGTGGAAGGGGCCCAAAGTACGTTCAATGTATTCCGTGCGGGCAGCGGGAAAGACCTTTGTATTGACCATCATAACCACGAGCAAACCAGGAATCTTTTTACCAACCTGGACATGGGCCTGGGTAACCGCCCCTATTTTTCAGGTGGGATCAGTACTCCGCGAGGCATCTCATTCGGGGAGACATACTGGAACCTGCGGGCGCAGCGGGACATGCACTATCCCGATCAGTACAATTCGGACGCAGTTCGGTCTAATGGGAATATTGTTGTCGGCATACAAACCTCGCTGCCTTCCGCGCTGAATGACAGAGATGGGAATTGGTTTGAAACACTGCTACCCGGCACGCTCTCGCCGGAAGATCTGTACATCGCCCAAATGAACTTCCGACGCCCCACACGTATTGCTAACATCTCGGATAATTACCCCGGCTCAGCAGCACCTTTAGGCGCCTGGTCGGCGATCCAGGCAAGGGCAAAAGATAAAAACGATGAAGCGAAAACAGTCGCTTTTCGCACAATATGGCAGCAATTCTTCCTGGCTCACGGGTCGGAGCGGTATGTTCCCCTGATATCGGCGACGGGTAAACGGGTAAACCTGCCCGATAAACCGGATAAACCACGGTTTGCACTCACCGGCAAGCAATGGCCTGCAAGGCCGGGTGAGTCGTCGATCTGCCTTTGGGAAGATGATAAGACCGCGGCGGCCAGCATAAGTATCGACGATAATAACGCCCAGGATCTTCCAGCCTGGAAAAAGATCGACCAACAATATGGCGGACTAAAGCCGACATGGTTCCTTATTACTGGAAACATGAACGGCTCACTGGACCTTTCCCGGAAACCGGTCACCGGCACCTGGGAGATATGGCAGCAAATGCTGAACGAAGGGTTACACCTGGAATCACATTCCGTATCCCATGTTAGCGATCCGGTAAGAGAAGATGGCTGGCCCGGCCCAGATTGGGAAATGGGGTTTTCTGCTGGGGTACTCAATGACAACCTTAAAGGACAGCATACCCGGTTGTTTGCTCCACCGGGCTCCGCGATACCCGAATTTGGCATATCGGCTAATTGGCGGCCGGGTATGTCTAAATATTTTGCTGCAGCACGTGGGTTCAGCGGAATTCCGATCAATGAAGCTAATAAAATCGACTACTTTGATATCCGTACGACCGCAAATCCGCTGAATCATGTAAGCGGCGATCCAAAGTACATACAATACAGCGCAATACTCGATAGTAACCAGGCAAGCCCGAATCATAAATACTACCGCGGATGGGCTACTGTTTTTACGCACGGCATTTATACTTCGGACCTGGCTTCCAGCCCCAATCCGCAAACTGCGGCGTTAGCGAAAGTTTTCGATTTCTTTAACAGGCATCGGGATGAGATCTGGATCGGAAGTATTACAGAGGTAGCACTTTACGCCCAGGAGCGCGACATGGGAAAGATAAAAACAACAGCTATTACCTATAACAAAATCGTACTAAGCCTCAGCTCGGAAATGGATCCTACCATTTTCGATTATCCGCTCACGGTGAAGGTCCGGCTACCGGCATCGTGGTCGGGAACAGCCGCCAGCCAGAACGGTAAACCCGCCGAAGTGAAAATAATCTATTACGGTAGAAACAAGTACGCGCTTGTAAAAGCAAAGCCCAACATGGGGGAAATCCTGTTAAGCGGATCAAGATGATGACGAAAAGACTAATCATAATCACGCTGTTATTTGCAGGTAGCAGCTTCGAGTCTACGGGGCAGGACACTCATGGCCGCTTGACGACGGCCGACAACAGAAAACTAAGTCCATATACTGGTTATACCCGCCGGCATTGGCTGGAAATTACGGAAAGGATCATTTCTGGTGCGCTGCCTTATTTTGAAACGTCTACAGGAATGCCCGCTTTTCCACCCGACAGCGTACACCGCGTCGTTGAAGATTCAAGCCCATTAGCTTCAAAAAAAGAAGGACTGGAACGGGTACTAACCGCCGTGATTTTTTATTCGACTGCCACGGGGAATGACTATGTACCGGGATATACCGGGTCAATCTCCGCTCCTTTCCTGAAGGCGATCACACGGGGTACCAACCCTGCAGACCCGGCTTATTGGGGGGCGCTCCCGCCTAATGACCAGGTTGGCTCTATGTTTGCCCTGGCCATATATCTAAATCCCCGGCGCTTTTGGGATCCGCTTACCCCCGTTCAGAAACAAAATCTCCTTCGATATTTAAAAGAACAGGCATACAACTCTTCGTACTACAATAATCACTATTTCTTCCACATGGCCCCGGTGCCGTTGCTTGAGAAGCATGCGATGGAATCCAACCGCGAAAAGTTAAATGAGCGCTACGAGTTCCTCATGAACTGTTACCAGGGCGACGGCTGGTTCATTGACGGCAATAACCAGGGATTTGACTATTATAACTTTTGGGGATTCCAACTTTACAACCAACTGTTATATCGTTTCGACCCGGTCTGGCGGGCACGCTATAGTGCCCGTTTAAAATCCGTTAGTGCCGAATTTATGCAAACAATGCCCTACTTTTTTGGGCGCGACGGGGGACCGATCCCATTTGGCCGCTCGCTAACCTATCGTTTCGCCAGTATTTCAGCTCTGGGCTGGAATGTGCTCAATGGCATGAGTAACTTACCTCCCGGCGAGGCCCGCCGCCTGGCTTCAGGATGTCTGAAGTATTTCTGGGACCAGGGCTGCCTCGGCAAAAACAACCTGCTCAACATCGGCTTTCGTGGCGATAACCCGGCCGTGGGCGAATCATACAGTTCTCCCGGATCACCGTATTGGGCCACGCAGGCTTTCGTATGTTTACTGATCCCGGAAAAAGCCCCCTTTTGGACGGCAACGGAACAGCCGATCCCAGCAGATCTAAAAGGCGGCCGAAAAGTGATCAATGGAGCAAAGATGGTCGTCCGGGTAAGCCCTATAGATGGTGAGGCCCGGTTTTTCCCGGTGGGACAACCGTTTTCGCATCCCCGTAATAAATGGCAAACAGGTATTAAATACGATCAATATGCCTACTCCAGTTATCTCGGCTGGGCCCTTACCGGCGATAAAGGACCTGATCTGGGCGCCGGCAGAACTGGCTATTCTACAGATGGGCGGAAATGGCAATATCGCGAACGTGCGAAAGCAGTAATGATCTCCGCCGATCACACAATAAGTAAACACGCACTGGCTGACACAAGTGCCGCCATCATCACCCACACAATCATTGGCGATAATGGCGAAGTTCAGGTTTTCTGGCATACCGGCCCAACGCCGGTTTACCTCTCTATGGGTGGCTACGGAATTTCTGTATCTGATACGGCAGCCTTAGAACGTCAATCATCCGCAGGAAAACTACTGCTTGCAGGCAACGGATATCGAACCATTATAAAAAAGGTGCTTGCACCGGACGGTGACCTATACAGCAATATCGTAGCGCCGGGGCCAGGTTGGGGAGCATCCCACCTATTTGGGGGCATTGGCGTATTTCCTTATTGGCAAAGTAAGGCGCCCGTTGCGGGCAGAACGCCGGTAGTGCTGTTTGTGAATGGAACGCGGAGCCGCTCCGCAGATGGAGGCATTGTGGAAGCTAAGGAAATACCGGGAGGGCTTTCTATTCGTTTTGAAGAAAAATCATATCTTATTATCATTCCGAAATGAACAAGCTGTATATATTACTTATATTATTTACATCGCCCGTTTGGGGACAAACGATCAGGGTCACTAACAAAAGTGACCACGCGCGTCAAAACGAGGTGATCAGTATTCGCCGGGAATTGCTTCGGAGCAAGAATGATGCACTGTATCCTGTGATCAGGCACAATGGGAAAGAATTGGTCACCCAGCGCATCCACAACAACCAGGATACGCGCTGGGACGAACTGCTTATCCAGGTCAGCGTCCCCGCTAAAAGCCATATTGACTTACAGCTCGCTTGGTCGGAACCTGCTGCGGCAACAATTTTCCAGCCGGCTACCAACGTCCGTTTCAGTCTCAAAAGCAAGGACGGAAAAGCGTCCCCGGAAATTTTAATGCAGCAACGCTTACGCGGATTCATACAAGATATCGCCAACCCTTATTACCAGATGGAAGGGCCCGCCATAGAGAACGACAAAGTGGCCTTCCGAACTTTCTTCGATTATCGAAACGGGAAAGATATTTACGGCAAGATCGTCCCCTATTCGGTGCTGGATATTGTAGGGCTTAACGGCAGTTGGCACACCCTGCAACCCTGGGGAATGGATATTCTCAAAACAGGTGGTTCGCTGGGTGCCGGAGCCTTCGCCGTGATGGAAAATGAAAAATTATATCCGCTTGCCGATGCTGATACCAGTACGTTCGTATTTTTGTACGAAGGCCCCCTGCAAGCTGCTTTTCGCCTCAACTTTAAGAATCAGGATACCGGTACTTCCAAAAAGAACGCAAGTGAAACCGTTATAATGACGAGCGGCGATTTCTTCTACCGGACACTTCTGCAGCTGGATCTGGATAATAAGCAGGACCTGCTGACGGGAATTGCTAATTTCATTCAGGCGGTACCGGATATAAAACGACAGAACGATACCTATACCTCACTGGCCACCTATGGAAAACAAGCAGAGGGCACGGGGGGGCTTCTCGGCCTTGCATTGCTTGTCCCTACTGCAGATTTCCTGGGACATGGCATAACCGACACTAATACAACCATTCGGAACACGGTTTATGCAAAACTCCGCGCATCGCGGGAAAAATGTATTTTCTTTATCGCCGGCTGGGAGCGTACGGACCCGCGCTTCGCTACGAAAGGCGGATTTGATGCGTATATCCGCCAGACGGCAGAACGAATTGCAACACCCTTAACTATCATTATCAATTGATCACTACCTTATGAAACGAAGAGAATTTGCACAACTGATTTCATTTGCAGCTACCGGTCCGCTGCTAACGCCATTAATGAGCCAAGCTTTCGATGCCGGCAGCCCTGTCGCTATAGAAGACCGGGATTTGCCCGTGG
Organism: Mucilaginibacter sp. GW821-FHT07H05; assembly: GCF_059418485.1. Lineage (NCBI taxonomy): Bacteria > Pseudomonadati > Bacteroidota > Sphingobacteriia > Sphingobacteriales > Sphingobacteriaceae > Mucilaginibacter > Mucilaginibacter sp. GW821-FHT07H05. Next base: position 64,337 of record NZ_JBWKPY010000007.1, on the reverse strand, counting down.
AGTTGCCTGCCAATATCCGCCAGATGATAAAAAACGTTTTATCGGTAGACTATAAGTCGGTAAATACCGATTGGTTTGGCTCTATCCAGATTGAGGGCCTTCTTCGTTTCGCCAAAAGGGGCTTCCGCGAAGGAAGGAGATACAGCGAAAACTGGTTCAACTACCACGTAGAAAACGACAAGAAGCTGAGCGACGAACAATACTACAAACAATACGAAGGTAACAAGGCCCGTATTCTACGGGAAGGCCCGCTTGCCTTTGCCATTTATTCGGCTAACCTGGGTGTAGCGTTTCCGGTGCATGAATTGTACCTGCTTAATAAAAGTGCGACGGCCCGGGAGGTTTGTATCAATGTAGCCGACGCCATACTCCATTACGCCGCCCGCGATCGCTTCGGGATGTTGGCGCATGACGATTTTAACTTTACCGATTTCGCAATTCCCGATACCGCATATTGGGCTACGCGTGCTAACGCCATCGCAGCTTTGCTGAGTTCACAAAAAGGCGTTGCCGATGTATACTGGAAGCAATCGATCTATCAGCTTGAACAGGGTATCACTTATTTTCTTGACAGAGAAAAAGGTTTGGTGCGCACCGGTTTGTTCAAAGGCGAATTTGGTCAGACCTATTGGTGCCGTTCTCAAGGCTGGTTGCTTTGGGCCATAGCGGGACTTCTGCGTTATCTGCCTCCTGCACATCCAAAATTTAAAAGCATCGCCGCAGATATGCAGCGGATTGCTGAAGGCCTGAAGAAATACCAATCGCCGGGAGGCGCCCTGCGTGTGCTTGTTGACGACCCGGCATCGCCCGAAGAAATGACCGGGACATGCATGGTTCTATCAGCTTTAAAAGAGGCCACAAGAAAAGGTTGGATACCCAATCAATACGATGACATGCTCCAAAAGGCATGGGGGTTCGTCCAAAAATCCGTAGATAGGAACGGCAATGTTCATAATGTTTATACAGGGTGGGCGGTCCCCGCTGAGAAGAGAGAAATTAGCAGAATGGATGAGAAATTTGCAGGATATGTCCCTGGAATTGTCATGTTAGCTGCAGACGAAATGACAAGATAGTTATGCCATCACAAAAACCGTCAATTACATATGCCGAAGCGGAGCAGATTGTGTCTGCAATAGTAAAAAAAGCGTCGTCGGATGGCGAAAGGCCAATAGCAGTAAGCGTAGTAAACGCTTCAGGCCAATTAATCTGTTTTGCTGCCATGGACGGAGTTGTGCCGGCTTGTATTAAGCTGAGTCAAAGCAAAGCATATTCGGCTTGGATAGGGCAACGTGATACGTTGCATTGGGCCAATATTGCAAAAAATGATAAGCTGGTGGATTTTGATATGCGAAACTGGACAGATGAGAACTTCTCAGGGTTTACCGGCGGGGTCATCATTACGGTAGACGATCAGGTTATCGGGGGGATCGGAGTAAGTGGAAGAAATGGTATGATGAAGGAAACGGATATTATGATGCAAGATAATGAACTCGCTGTTTACGGGAAAACAGTAATATTTAGTTAAATCTTAAGTACAATAAAATGGATAATAAAAAAATAACAGGAACTGATATAAGGATTTCCCCGCTCATTTATGGTGCATTTGCTATAGGGGGCTGGTTTTGGGGAGGGGCTGATGAAAATGACGCAGTCCGCACAATATCGTATGCAGTAGATAACGGTGTTACAACTATCGATACCGCGCCGGTATATGGCATGGGATACAGTGAAGCTATCATAGGCGATACAATCAAAGGTAAGCGTAATAAAGTGCAATTATTGACCAAATTCGGCATGGTATGGGATAAGCAATCAGGCGAATTCATATTTGATACGCAAGATAACGAGGGGAATAAACTTAAAGTTTATAAATTCAGTGGAAAGCAGAGTGTTATTGAAGAATGTGAAAGAAGTTTAAAGCGATTAAAAACAGATTATATTGATCTATATCAGATGCATTGGCCTGAAAGCACGACCCCGATCGAAGAAACTATGGAAGCGTTGGAATTCTTAAAAGACCAAGGTAAAATACGTGCTTGTGGTGTTTGCAATTGCCCTGTCGATATTTTGCAAAAAGCAAATGAGGTTTTCCCGATCATGACCAATCAGGTTGCTTACAGTATGGTAAACAGGGAAATAGAAAAAGATCTTGTGCCATTTTGTTTAGAAAAAGGGATAGGCATATTGCCACATACTACCTTGCAAAAGGGCTTGTTAACCGGTAAGATAAAACCAGGACATCAATTTAATGAAGGGGACCACAGGCCTAACACCTTTTTCTTCAAGGAAGAGAACCACCTCAAAATAATGAATATATTGGATTTAATTAGGCCCGTTGCCGAAAACCGGGGAATCAGTTTAGCCCAATTGGCTATTAACTGGACAATGCAGCAACCTGCGGTAACCGCCGTGCTTGTGGGAGCACGGAATGTTGCTCAAATGGAGGAAAATATCAAAGCTGCTTCATTTGTACTGGGGTCTGAGGAACTGAAGTCAATTAAGACAGCGTTAATTCAATATGATATTTAAATCTAAGTACGAAAAATGAAAAGTCTTATTAAAAAGAGTCTGATTGGTTTATGTTCGATTGCAATATTGGTTGCTGCGGTTTGTTTTTTTCAAAAAAATTTTACTACAGCCGGGGCAATACTCGCTGCTTTCTGGTTACTTCTATCTATCAGAATGATGCTTTCAGAGCAATTAACTAAATATGCATATACAGTTTTAATTATAGCAGCGGTAACGATCGCATTGACTTACCCTACATATTTTATATCGCTTGGTAATTTTCAGACAAAACAATTGATTGTTCCACTTTTACAACTGATCACATTCGGGGTGGGATGTACAATGAGTTGGAAAGATTTGTCCGGAGTTCTTAAAATGCCTAAAGCGGTATTTGTAGGCACGTGCTGCCATTTCACGATCATGCCATTGGTAGGTTATTCTATTGCTAAAGTTTTTGGCTTTCCACCGGAAATTGCTGCCGGAGTTGTGTTAGTAGGATGTTCTCCAAGTGGACTGGCCAGTAACGTTATTGCCTTTATAGCTAAAGCGAACCTGGCCCTCTCTGTAACTATCACTGCTGTTTCAACTTTATTAGCACCAATATTAACACCTCTTTTAATGAAACTTTTAGGAGGACAGTTTGTACCTATCCGATTTTCGGACATGTTCTTTGATATTCTTCAATTAGTTATCATCCCTATTTTTTTAGGTATACTGGTAAATCACTTTTTTAAAAGTAAAGCTGCTCATATCAATAAGATCATGCCCAAAGTTTCTATGGCGGGAATTACCATGATCATTATAGTGATTACCGCTGCCGGAAGAAACAATATGTTACAAGTTGGGATTACGCTTGTCTTGGCTATGTTTCTCCATATGACAATTGGGTTATTTTTGGGTTATTGGGGCGCGAGACTGTTTAGGTTATCAGAAAATGATTGTCGCACAATTGGAATTGAGGTTGGCATGCAAAATGGTGGCCTGGCGTCGGGTATTGCTGTTAAAATGGGGAAAATTGCGACAGTGGGTTTAGCTCCGGCAATTAACGGTCCGATCATGAATACTGTGTTTTCCCTCATTGCTACATGGTGGGGAGGCAAAGCGGTAAAGAAATAAGAAAATCGCTATAAAGACTTCAACAATTTCATACTTAAGATAGCCATATAATCCCAGTGTAATACTAACTGATATCCAGATAAAATTTTCAATATCACGCAAGCGCTTGCACTATATTAAGTACTTGTTAGATTAGCATTAACATCCGTCTATTTATATAAAGGGCTGGCTTTATCCCAGGCCATATACATTATCAAGTAACCGACTCAACATATTCTTTAAACTAATGGATCAATTACGATTTAAATTTTCATTGCTGTTATCAGCATGGTTATTAAGCCAAACATTATATGCGCAGCATCGTCAACTTACCAGCGATGCTTTGGTTGACCGCCGTGTGAACAAACTGTTGGCCAGAATGACGCTTGCGGAAAAGGTTGGACAGCTAAGTCAGTATGTGGGTAGTGCGAATTTGACCGGACCCGAAGCCGCAGCGCTTTCCGATTCGCTAATCAACCGGGGCATGGCCGGTTCTGTGATTAATGTAACTGATATGGCCATAATGCGCAAATTGCAGCAAGATGCGGTTACCAAAAGCCGCCTGAAAATACCGCTGCTATTCGGTTATGATGTTATACATGGTTATAAAACGATATTTCCGGTGCCTTTAGCCGAGTCATGCAGTTGGGACCTGTCCGTTATGCAAAATGCAGCCCGCATTGCTGCTATTGAAACTTCTGCTGCAGGCTTACAATGGACATTTGCACCAATGGTTGACATCGCTCGTGACCCACGCTGGGGCAGGGTAGTTGAAGGCGCCGGAGAAGACACTTATTTAGGCTCAGCAATTGCCACTGCGCGTGTAAAGGGTTTTCAGTGGAATTTAGGCGGCACTGATGCGGTGCTCGCCTGTGCCAAACACTTTGCCGCCTACGGCCTTCCACAGGGGGGCAAAGATTACGGCCCGGTTGACTTGTCTGACCGAACCTTACACGATGTTTATCTTCCTCCTTTCAAGGCGGCGGTTGATGCCGGTGTGCTTACTTTTATGACATCATTTAACGAGATTAATGGCATTCCTTCTACTGCAAACCGATATTTGCTTAACGATATCCTTCGCCGCCAATGGGGCTTTAAGGGTTTTGTTGTTAGCGATTGGAAAGCTGTGGTGCAAATGATAAATGAAGGTTTTGCCACGGACGAGGAGGATGCAACCCGGCTTGCTTTTAAAGCCGGTACCGATATGGATATGACTGACGGTGTTTATAATAAATACCTGGCAAAGCTGGTCGAAAAGAAGCAAATAAAAATCAGTCAGATTGATAAGGCGGTCAGGCGTATACTGACGGTTAAGTATAAACTTGGGTTGTTTGATGCCCCATTCCGTTTTTTCAATGAGGCGCGTAAGCAACAAAATACGATGAAGCCTGAATTCATAGCCGCCGCAAGAGATATGGCGCGCCGTTCGATTGTATTACTTAAGAACCAGAATAGACTATTACCGCTATCCAAATCCGTCAAGCGTATTGCTATTATTGGTCCCTTAGGTAATAATAAAACACAATTGTTAGGTTCATGGTCGGCGCAGGGAGATAGCACGGCCGTTGTAAGCCTGCTGGAAGGCATCAAAAATAAAACGGGCCCGAATACCGACGTGCAATTTGCCGCAGGATGTTCTATTACCGGTAAAGATTCCAGCGGTTTCGCAGAGGCGGCAGCACTGGCAAATCATAGCGATGTAGTACTACTTGCACTTGGCGAAGAAGCATTAATGACTGGGGAATCGAATAGCCGCTCAACACTCAGGCTGCCAGGGGTACAGCATCAGTTGGCCAAGGTGATTCTGGCCACCGGCAAACCGGTAATAGCTATACTAATGAATGGCAGGCCGCTTGATGTCAGAGATTTACAACAAAAGGCCGACGCGATACTTGAAACCTGGTTTTTAGGCAGCCAGGCAGGTAATGCTATTGCCGATGTGCTTTTCGGGGATTACAACCCATCAGGTAAATTAACGATTACTTTTCCGGCAACGGACGGTCAGATACCGATCTATTATAACCATAAGATTTCGGGACGTCCGGGTGATATGGCGCATAGTTCCACGAACAGATATGTTGACCTGCCTAATGCGCCGCTTTATCCTTTTGGGTCGGCCTAAGCTATACCAGTTTTAATTATTCCGCCCCAGAGGTGGCAAATCGTGTTTTTTCATTCTCTAAACCCTTAACAGTTAGTGTACAGGTAACCAATACCGGTTCATGTGAAGGGGAAGAAATTGTTCAGCTCTACGTGCATGACCAGGTAGCCAGCGTTACCAGGCCCATTAAGGAATTAAAAGGTTTTAAAAAGATCATGTTGAAGCCCGGTGAAAAACGGACCGTGATATTTACCATCAAGGCAGACGATCTGGGTTTTTATGGGCTGAACATGAAATATACTGTTGAACCTGGTGAATTTACTATCATGACGGGGGCTAGTTCCACCAATCTGAAAAGTGTAAAAGTTAAACTGGTCAAATGATGAATACTTTTTTAACAATAATATAAATCCCGCACGTAAAAACGGTGTCCAGTGGGCTAATATTACGTTATTCAAAAGTTATTTCCGTCAATCCATGAGGTAATTCCTGATTTGATTTCTATTTTACACTTTAACAAATACATTTTGTATAATTTCTTTATAGGGCCTGTTGAGCAGGGTTACGATGCAGAACTTGTTCTTTAAAAATTATCAAATACCCATTATCGGGATATCAATAACTTTAACAACCAGGCCGGGTAACTTTCCTTATCGGTCGAGCCATCGCCCTTTGTGATACTATCACCGAAACAAACGATGTCGTTAGTGGGCAGGTGGTGGCAGGTAATATAATCATAAACAGCCAGTGCGATCATCCGGTAACCTGCAGGTGTGGGATGTACCCCATCAGTTTTGCCCGCATTACTTTCGTTTTGAATCAGTGATTCATTGTTCAGTCCAATTTTACCCAATACCTCGAATCGATAGCTTAAATCAAGTAGCTGAACGTGTTCTTTCGCGGCTACGTCCCTGATCACACCATTTATTTGCCTGCGGCGGCCCTCCACTCCTTCTGGCTGATAGAACGCAGCGGGGTGACGGGATAAAAGATAGGGTTCGTATTCCGGCAAGATCGTCATCAGGATCACTTTGCTGCCCGCAGATTTTATCTTTCGCGTCAACAATTCGAGGGTTTGCTGATATCGCTGCAGGGGCACATATTTCATACTATTCATGTCATTAGTGCCAATCATTAAAATGGTTAAGCGGGGATGCTTTTCCAGGCAATCACTGTTTAACCTGGCCATCAGATCAAGCACATTATTACCTGCTACACCCGCATTGATTACACCCGGCCTGGCGGCCGTTAATGTACTGCTTTGCTCCCGCTGTGCGCGGGCATTCCCGGACGTAATAATTGCTAACAGCAGAAAAAAGAATGACCTGATAACTGTTCGCTGGTCCATTTTTGAGGGAAATTTAAATATTCTGCTTTTTCAATTCGTTTACCGCATAATCACAGGCCCTTGCCGTAAGCGCCATGTAAGTCAGCGACGGATTTTGACTGGCTGAAGAAACCATGCACGACCCATCGGTAATAAATACATTGGGCACATCGTGCATTTGGTTCCATTTATTTAGTACCGATGTTTTAGGATCATTTCCCATGCGTGCGGTGCCCATCTCATGGATACCCTGACCAGGAAAGCACTGATCATCAAAGGTCTTTATATTTTTAAGGCCCGACACCTCCAGCATCTCCGCTGCATCGTTTGCCATATCAAACCGCATCCGCTTTTCATTATCCTTGTATTCGCAGTCCATCGCCAGTACCGGCTGTCCCCATTTATCCTTTTTCGACCTGTCCAATGATACCTTGTTCTCAAAATAAGGTAATGTCTCACCAAATCCAGCCAGTCCCATTTTCCAGGGGCCGGGGATGGTGGCTTCTTCTTTAAAGTCTGCTCCAAAGTTCATTTCAGCTACTAAGCGCGTCCAGCCAATACGCCCTGCACCACCCTGGTAGCCAAAGCCCCGCAGGTAATCCCGTTTATCATTGCCAAAATTCCGGTACCGGGCAATATAGATCCCGTTCGCCCGTCTTCCGTAATGGTACCGGTCATCAAATTCCTCGGCAAAGCCAGCCGCGCCAGCCCGAAAATGATGGTCCATCAGGTTATGGCCCAGTTGCCCGCTGCTATTACCAAATCCGTCAGGAAACTCTTCGCTTACTGAATTTAGCAAAATAAAAGCCGTGCCTAAAGTGGATGCGTTTACAAATATGATCTTAGCGTAGAATTCCGTCACTTCATGCGTTTCAGCATCTATAACACGGACACCTTTTGCCCGGTTGCGTTCCTTATCATAAATAATGGCGTTAACGATGGAAAAAGGCCTCAAAGTAAGATTTCCAGTGGCTACCGCGGCCGGCAAAGTAGCAGACTGCGTGCTGAAATAAGCACCGAAAGGGCAGCCCCGGCTGCATAAATTGCGATATTGACATGACCCTCTGCCATTATGAGGCTGCGTTAAATTTGCTACACGGCCTATGGTCATAATCCGCGTGTTATGATAATGTTTTTCCAGGCGCTTCCTAACTTCCTTTTCTACACAGTTCATGGCCATGGGCGGCAAAAACTGACCGTCAGGGATTTGCAGCAAGCCTTCATTCTGACCACTGATGCCGGCGAAACGCTCCGCGTGGTCATACCAGGGTGCGATATCTTTGTATCGGATCGGCCAATCGATCGCTATTCCATCTTTTTTATTCTCTTCAAAATTAAAATCCCCAAGGCGATAGCTCTGCCGGCCCCACATCAATGATTTTCCACCCACGTGGTAACCCCGGTACCAATCGAAGCGTTTCACTTCGGTATAGGGGCAATCCTGATCATTAACAAACAGTTTGGCAGTAAATTCCGAATAAGGATAATCGCGCGATTGAACAGGATGCGAAATAATTTCTTGCTGGGTGAGTTTCCCACGGTGTTTAAATTCCCAGGGATCTTTGGTAGCGGTATCATAATCTTTGACATGCTCAATGTTATGCCCGCGTTCCAGCAATAATACCTTTAAACCTTTTTCAGTAAGCTCTTTGGCAGCCCAACCGCCGCTGATGCCCGAGCCAACCACGATGGCATCATACGTATGTTGCGCAGTGCCTTTATTATTAATATTCATTAACCTTTATATTAATTTTACAATGCCCAGGCTTTTTCGCCTGGTTTATATGGAATGTCACCGTCGTATTTACCTGGTACCGGGAGATAAACTAGAGCCTTGGTCGCGCCAATTTCAGAGGTAAAATAACCCAACAGTGTTAGTTCCCGTATCAATTGAAAAAAGTAAACCTTTGCTTTCGGTTTTTCCTTAGCCGACCCAAAAGTCCCGATATCCGGGTCGGTTTTTATTGCAGCATCGGCTTTTTTTTGCGCGATCGTCTGATCAGCCAATTCTTTGAGTAAGGCATTTTGTTTTTGCACATCGACATTTAAAAAAGAGGTGTTAAATTTTTCCTGTGTACGTTTTTCCAGGCTTTCCAGTCCCGCGGCAAATAGCTTTTGCACTTCTTCAGGATAGCATTCCATCATCATCATAGTAATAAAAGGGCCTACACCGGCGGCTTTGGCGCCCGGGGTATCGGTAGTTGGAATGATCACGTCCGCGATGGAGGTCACCAGCGCCTGCTGTGTATCATCAAACATTTTGCCGCTTTGTGGCGGCGCCCCGCAACTGCTGAACAGCATAGTAAGGGTTGGCGTAGATAATGCGCCACCTAATATTAAGGCGATATCGCGCATAGCTTCTCTACGTGTTATGCGGCTTGTTATGGAAGATTCGTTGGCATCGGGATTGGTACTGTTCATCTTGTTCTCTGTTTATAACTGGTCGTCGTAATCCTGACATGATAATCGACCAGAAAGGGTGAACGCGATGGGTGTATTTTATTTATTTCAACAATAGCACTGTTTTATATTCTCCACGGATATTCACCCCAAAAACGACCATTCCCCGTCATAGATTTTAGTAGTGCTTCCACTGGGATCGATCGTGGCCGGGTATCTGCCAGAAACAATGGTCCATTTATTAAACCGCACTGTCATGAAGCAAAAGTTCCTGTTATGATAAAGTTGAGATTAGGGATGATCGGTGACGATCCTGAAGGTTTGAGCGAAGCGGCACATCGTATCGCGGCACGCCTTGACAATGAATACCATCTCATGTGCGGTGCATTTAGCAGCGAACCCGGTGCGTCCCACCGAAGCGGTGCCTTTTTGGATCTTCCCTGGTTCAAGTGCTATGGCTCGTATATGGAAATGATTGAAAAGGAGCGGCGTATACCCAGGACCCGCCGCATGCAGGTGGTGAGTATTGTTACACCGGGGCGATCTCCTTTTGCAGCCGCCAGCTTTGCACTGGAAAACGGATTTCATGTCATTATGGATCAGACAACGCCCTGTTCCCTGGCAGAAGCAACGGAACTACGCCAGTTGGCCCGGCACTCCGGGGCCTTGCTTTGCCTCACTCAGATCTGTACAGGCTACCCCATGGTTAAAGAAGCCCGGCACTTGATCGGACAGGGCGAACTGGGGGAAATCCGTCAGGTTTGCGTGGAATTTCCCTTAGGGCATTTAACTGACAGCAACGAGCCGGAACTGCCGGGTCAACCTGCTGTATGGGCAGGGATCTGTTGCCATGCTTTCGAACTGGCAGAATACATCAGTGGTTTAATGGTCAAAAAGACGATTGCCGACAACGGCACAGTGCCTGGCATAGCCGGCAGGACAGAAGCAGAAATAGTGCTTTTGAAATTCGATAACGGCGCCAACGGCATCTTATTGGGTAACCGCTTTACGACAACGCAGGATAATCCGATAAGGATCAGGCTATCTGGCGACCGGGGTTGCCTGGAATGGCAAGAAGGAAATGCCAATACATTAACATGGATACAACCCGGTAGGCCAATTCAGCTATTGCAGGCAGGGAACCCGTATTTATCCGCTTTAACAAGGCGTTATATGCGCACATCGCCCGGGCAGCCGGAGGGATACCTGGAAGCATTGGCTAATATCTATCGGAACTTTGCCCTTACAATACGAGCCGAGCTAAACGGGGAAGCTCCCCAGCCGGAATGGTTGGATTTTCCGGGTATCGAAGAAGGGCTCCGGAGCATCGTCTTTCTTGAAAATATAGGCATTTCGGACTTCAGCGATCAGAAATGGTGTGATTTTATACTTCACGAATAAGCTTTGTTTATTTAAACGACCACCATTTTAACGAGTATAAAAACACTTCAGCACTTAATTAAAAACTTTTTTACCCAAAGAACAAACATATGATCACGAGAAGAAATTTTATAGCCCAGGCGGGGGCGGTTGCAGGGGCGGCAATCCTGCTCAATAATAATCTTTTATTAGCTGCCGGAACGGCGGACAAACCCGGCTTGCAGTTATATACCCTGCGTAATGAACTGCCTAAAAACGTTAAGCTGGTGATCAGTAAGATTGCGCAGGCGGGCTACGGCTTTGTAGAAACGTATGGTTATGATAAAAATAACAGCTATTGGGGATTGGATGCCAACACACTCCGTTTGGTGCTAAAGGACAACGGTCTGGGCTCTGTAAGCGGCCACTATAACCTCAATAGCTTCTTTACTAATAGCGAAACCTCGGACCTGAAAATGTCTATCGCCTCTGCTCATGCGTTGGGGCAGGAATACCTATTGGTGCCGTCATTACCGGGTGAATTGATCAAGACCGTAGATGAATGCAAAAAAATGGCTGAAAAATTGAACGACGTAGCCGAACTATGCCGTGCTGAGGGATTAAAAACAGGTTATCATAACCATAATTTTGAATGGCGGCCTATTGCCGACACTACATTTTACGATGTACTTTTAAAATATACCGATCCGGCGTTGGTTCACATGGAGTTGGACCTGTTTTGGGTAATGCGGGCTAACCAGGATCCGATCACACTACTGCAGCAACACACCGGCCGCTTTAAATTTGTCCATATTAAAGACCGCGATAAAGAGGATACTAATCTGAATACCGAGATTGGAAAAGGGAGCATTGATTTTAAGCGTATTATCCCCGAAGCGCAAAAAGCAGGCGTAAAATACATGATCGTAGAGCAGGAAAATTTCAATCAAATTGATCCGTTTGACAGTATATCACAAAGCGCTGACTACCTTAGAAAAGTGCTGCATATCGGTTAACCGATCACGACCGGGGATATGTGGATCCCTGTTTTTATATCAGGCTAAAAGTGACCCGGAGTTGTTCAATTGACTTCGAGGTTATCTTTTGCCGGAAACTTCGGGAAGGGGGCGTGTGGCTCACGCTGATACCAAAAAGCTACCGTGATAATATCGGATTTTTGGAGAAAATATCTTCCCCCCTGCCGCCAGCCCATGTCCTGTATCGTCATTTTAAAATCCTCATTAAAGCGTACCGGATCCATGATATGCCAGCGATACATACCGAAGCGCATTTGGCTCACATACAAGCCGTCAGGCCTGATAACCTGGTGCATGCCTGCATAAGGAGTGGAAAATTCCTGGTAATGATGGGTGGCCTTGTTCTCGAAATTATAGGAACCACAAAAATAATCCTCTGTACCGGTTCCCGCAATGGTTGGATAATCCCGATCACCATCGATATAGAACTTAGCCTCGCCTTCTCCCCACCAGCCGTTATTCCGCACACCTACCGCCATATAGGTACCCACATACTGCCCCTTGCCTTTGATACCGTCCAGAATAGTATGAATAGATCCGGGTGCAGGGTTTGACCTACGGTATTGTGCATGAAAATACGCTTCGTCGTTTCCCACTTTGGTCAGGGTATAATCCACCTGGTAAAACAGCCGCATAGCCTCGGTATTGATGTTCTCCATCGTGATCCTGCATTTTTTACGAAAAGGCATTTTCCAGTAACAATTAAAGGCACTGCCCGGATTAACCGTAACCGCCAGTGAGTTCAATGGTGCAAAAATATTCCAGGCCATCCCAAAGAATGCGCCGACAGGCGTTTCTACCGAGGGCTCCTTTTCATCGTCCCAATAGATCCGCAGGATCGAAAACTGCCAATTACCCGTGGGCGTCATCCAGATATGCTGAACGGCGCCGGGGCCTTCCATTTCTGCAATTGTAAAGGTCTGCCCGTGTTCGATCAGAATAAAAGGATTTACTTTCCACCCTTTCCCCAAATCACGCGCCTGCGTGCCGGCATTGGCGACATTGGTTTTCAGCTTCTGGCTGGCCGGATCGGCCATACCACCCTGGCCCTTTGCGCCGGTAAAGTTCTCCGGACTGATAGACCGGGTTTTGGCATCTGATAACAGCGACAAATTTCCCATGTTCATATCGAGGCCGTTGAAGACGTTTTGCTGAGCCCGGGCGCTAAGGCTGATGATAAATAATAGCAGGCTAAAAATAGCTGTTTTCATATTGAGTTTATGGCTTTGAAGAAAAATCCGGTTTGAAAAGAACTGCATCAGCAACCACAATGCCGTCGGCTCCCTGATCGCTGATCTTTACGGAAGCCGTACGGCCTGCCTGCAGTTGAAAACGCCCAAGATAATACCATTCACCGCTGGTCTGGCCCTGAACTTCGATGGCTGAGCGCTCTAAACTTACCGGAGTTGTTTTGATCCCGTCATATATCTCGATCCGGGTATGACTACTGGTTTGTTTGATCCGCGGTGATACATAAGTATACAGCCGGTAATACCCGCCTTTGACAATCAGGGGAGTGAACTTTAAGCTTTGCTCCGTGTCAGTTTTGGTAGTAGTAAAAGCATAGCCAGGGCCATAACCATCGCCTTTGCCAGTTTGCCAGTTACCTGTGCGCCGGACCTGCTGTTCATCGGCATCGTCCAAAAATATTTCAGGCGTTGAGCCATCAGCCAAGGGATCACGGGCAACATGCCGCTTTAACGCAGCAACGTTTACCTGCTGCACCGCTATTCGCTGGTTAATCGCAGTAACGGCAGCCGAAGCGGCGAATTGGCTCAGCACCATAAATACCGGTTCCATTCGTATCGACCCGTAAGCGATATGACTTGCCGAAACACAAACAGGTACCAGTAAATTAGCACATTCCTTTTCCCGGGGAACAATAGCACGGTAGGCAATTGGATAAGGACCAGGCACTTCTTGTTGAACATCCCCCTCATTTTTAACAAAACCGTTAACCACATGCCTGCCGGTATTGTGCGAATCCATGCCGTAAGCCGCCATCCCAATTCCATCCGGCACAATTTCTTTGCCTTCGCAATTGGCCTGGGTCATGACATAGGCACCAATCATGCGCCGGGCCTCGCGTACATAAAGCTGGGGCGACCAATGCCCGTTGTCCGGGTATTCGTCCTTCGGATAACCATAAACAGCCATGGCATTCCTGATCGAATCTGGCACACGTTTGTCATGGCCAATAAAGTATAACAGCCCTTTATCATATTGCTCATGCAATTTCCGGATTCCCCCCCGGGTTAACTCATCGGCATCAGGATAGTCCCAGTTCATACCGATCATATCCGTGGAAAACCCGCCGTTATTATTGATATCGGTTTTATGATTAGGCATCCGGTCCATTTTCAATAGCTTGTTGAGGCGAACGCCCGGCATTTTATCAATCGTGCGTAGCAGCAACTCATATTTGGTAGAATCATAAGCTTCGGGTCGGGTAATAGGGATCCGGTTAGCCGGATCGTCAGTTAAACAGATACGGTAGTTATAAGCCTGTATATTTTTATCACCGCTACCTATAGGAGCGACCGGCAGTTGACTGACTCCCCATAACAAGCCGCTCGACGGGTTACCGGGTACCTGGTAAGGATCAACTCCATCCGGAAACTGGTTGCCCTTTTTTATCTGAACACCATTATAGGTTTCATGATAAGCAGCATTACCTTCCCGGCCGGTTGTATAACTTACACCGGCTTTCGCCATCAGGTCGCCCTCGTAAGAACAATCTATAAATACCCTGGCGCTGATTGAATAATGGGAAAGTCCCTTCTGCCCTGACTGCTCCAACCGAATAGTTTGGATGATGTTCCCGCTTTTTTTCACCGATAATAGCCGGCTATGGAAAAAGACCGGAACCTTGCCGCGGTCAATAAAACCTTGAAAAACGGCCGACGCTACATGAGGCTCAAATATCCAGGCCTCGAATTTCCCGTAATGCTGACCGATGCGGCGATAAAAATTCAATGCCAGTCCGGACACCACGTATTTATTACCAATATCAGTAAAGCCCAGGCCACCCGAGCTCAACCCGCCCAAATGAGTCCCGGGATCAATCAATATCACGGATTTACCCTGCATTTTGGCTGTATAAGCAGCAATAACACCACCGGACGTGGCGCCATAAATACAAATATCATAAGACGCTGCGGGAACTGGTTGCGCAACGCCAAAAAAAGGGAGCAATAGGATTAGAATTGAAAAAAATCTCATCAGTGGTTCTTTAAAATTGTGATTCACACGCTTTATAGGCGAGTGTACCCAATCGGTATGACCGGATTTTATTCAAAAAAGGGTGAACGCGTTGGTTTTCTGATAAATTTCCACCATTATACCTGACGGCGCATCACCCTGACTGGTTTGATTTTTTTTTGCAGCCCGTTAAAGCAGTGGACTATTCCTCATGCGCCAGCTTTAAATTTGATTGGTCATTATAGCATTTTTTTTGCCATCAGTTCTCTAAATGTTGCCCTGTAGGATTCTCCAAGCGGAATATCTTCTTTCACGTTCTGCAGAAAGATCCGGTTCCCCTCTATCATGGTGATCTTTTCAATAGCGATCAAAAAAGATTTGTGAATGCGTGCGAAATAGCGTTCAGGCAGCCGGCCTTCCATTTCTTTCATCGTAAGCAGGGCGAGGGTACGGCGCCCCCCGTGATGTATAGCCAGATAGTTCTTCATTCCTTCGATATAATCGATATCCTTAAGGTTAACTTTGATCATTTTCCCTTTTATTTCGGTTTTGACGAATATATAGTCGTCCGCCAGGGAAAGGTCTTCGCCGATGCCGGATTCCGTCGGGGATATGCTTTTTAAGGCCCGGTTCACCGCTTTCAGAAAGCGTGGGAAACGTATGGGCTTAACCAGATAATCCGTAACCTCCAGGTCAAAACCTTCGGCTGCAAATTCGCTATAGGCGGTGGTCAGTATCACTTGGCATTTCCCCTCTATGGCCCGGATGAGGTCAAGGCCCGAAAGTTCAGGCATTTGTATATCAAAAAAGGCCAGATCAAATGATTGTTCATTGATCAGTTGTAATGCTTGTAAAGGGTTCTCCGTGTAAGCTTCCAGCTTTAAAAAAGGCACCTGGCTAATGTAATATTTGAGTACGTCGATGGCCGGTTCTTCATCATCAACAATCAGGCAGTTCAGTATCTTTCCCATTTTTAAAAATTCAGTGTTAGTACAGCCTTATAGCAATCAGCTTCATCGCTGATCACCAGGGCAAAGTCATCGCCATAAGCATTGGACAAGCGCTTTCTTATATTTGCCAAACCTATACCCGAATATGCCTCGACAGATCCCTGTCTTTTTTTATTAAAGCTGGTAAAGGTAAGCTTGTGTTGAGGAACACGATCGATACGCAGCTCAAAGCTGACCGGGTGATCCTCGCTGGTCAGGTCGCCGTGCTTAAAGGCATTCTCTACCAGGGTAATGAGTACCAATGGCACGATACGCAGGGCGTTAATTTCGCCGTTGATGGTAAAGTTGATCTTCAACCGGTTACTGAAACGCAGCTGATTGATCCTGATCACATTGCGGACATGTTCGATCTCGTTCCGGAGCAGCGCCAGCCCGTTAGCATCATCCCCGCTTTCGAGCGAATAACGCATAATATCATTTAACACCAATATACCTTCAGAAAGTTCCGGAGGACCGCCGAGCGATTTTGAATAAAAGAAATTAAGCGTATTATACAGGAAATGCGGGTTGATCTGTGCCCGCAAAAACGCATGTTCCGCTTCCAGTTTACCCTGCTCTGCCGCCAGCTGGTTCGTTTCCGCCGTTCGCAACTCCGTTTGATGGATAATCGCCCGCCGGGCAAAATAATAGCCCAGGGAAAGCCCGGATAATAAGAGGTAGAGCCAGAATATGGTGGATATGAAGAACCCCCACAGCCGGCCAGCTACAGCCCAGCTGATGACCTTTCCATAAATCAGCGGCTCCATAAGATAGCCAGCAATAAACAGAACAAGGCATACTGTTATAAAGAAAAGTGCAATACCGGTAACCAGTTGCCTGTAACGCTTAAAAGGAAGGTATTTAAACAGCAGGTAATTGTTACCGTAGAATATATAAGCCGCCGGAATATAGGTCAGCAGGGTCAGCGGCAAACTGAATTTATAGGCCGGGTTTCGTACCTGCACGGTAAAAAACATCAGACCGATAAAACTGATCCAGGCCAACACATGAAATAAGACCAGTTGCATAGAAAGTGGCTTTTTTATCTTATTGCTCATTCTAACGGTTCATTTAATTATTGCCCATCCTGCCGCTTTCATTTTCAATACCGGTCTGGCGGTTACGTGCTGTCTTTGCTTTTTGATTGCCGAATTTA
Organism: Mucilaginibacter sp. GW821-FHT07H05; assembly: GCF_059418485.1. Taxonomy (NCBI): domain Bacteria; kingdom Pseudomonadati; phylum Bacteroidota; class Sphingobacteriia; order Sphingobacteriales; family Sphingobacteriaceae; genus Mucilaginibacter; species Mucilaginibacter sp. GW821-FHT07H05. The sequence goes on along the minus strand of NZ_JBWKPY010000007.1, from coordinate 47,164 downwards.
TAAGTAAAAATAACTTTTATAAAACGGGTTTCCGGTTTATTATAACTGCTGAGCTGCAGGCCATAGGATTTTACATCGTAACTGTTTTTTAAGGTATTGAAAATATCCGTCATATTGAGCGTCAGTGAACCCGCCTTCCTGAAAAGTGATTTGGTGATGCCGGCGTCGACCTGGTACCGTGATCTTATCCGGTAAATACCGTACGCCAGCGGTGTAAAGTAATTGGCATATACCTGCGCGCGCAATCCGGCGGCTATCTGAAATGTATTATCACTACTCATATAGGCACTGTATCCGGCATTGTTGAGTTCGGCCGTGGCGGACTTGAATTGTGCATACATCGCGCCCATGGTGCTCACGGTGGTCCATACATTGCTAAAAAAAGTCTTTGAATAGGTCATTGTTAAATCGGCTGAGCGCGCCGCGTTGAGGTTTTCAAACGTACTGATCACTGCATTGCTATTCTTGTCCGTCCGAAAGACATCCGCCACAACATCCTTCCAGATGGCGTAGCTTGCAGCGGCAAAGAATGTGTTATTATAGCTGTAAGAGGCCTCAAAGGTATGATAGATCGATGGCTTGATATAAGGATTTCCTTGCGAATAAGCATACTGGCTGCGGTAAACAATAAAAGGGTTCACCACGTCAAAATTGTAGCGGTCGATCTTTTTGCGGTAGGCGATCCCGGCCAGGTGCTTATCAGCGAACTGGTAATTTAAGGATAGGCTCGGAAACAGGTTAAAATAGCTGTTCTTATCCACCTGGCCAATGGTCACAGCATTCCCCACGGTATGGGTATGTTCGGCCCGTAAGCCGGCCTGCAGTTGCAGCTTGCTGATCGATTTGTCAAAAGAAAGATAAGCAGCATTGATATACTCATCGTAAATAAAATGATTCGTCTTGCCGGAATCAGTGATCCATTCACTGCTTTGCACTTGCTGCCATAGTATATTATTATCCGTTTTAGTAAATGTGCTCTTCAAGCCTGCGGAAAACTGGCCGCCATAAAGGGGGCCGGCGTAATCGGCCGCGACAGATCTGATGGTGTTTTTGCCGGGCGAATCATCGCGGAGCAGAAATGGCAAACGGTAGGGATTGTTATTCCTGTCGAAGTAATTGGTAACATAATGATTGCCCCGCTGGGCGATGTAATTAAAATAATCCGCGTTGATCGTGATTGACCTGCCGAAAGTATCCAGCACGCCTTTATAATACAGATTCAGCGCCGCATTACGGAACCGGGCATTCCCCTCGGTCGCAACTGTAGAGGAAGAGTCAATGACGGCTCCCGTAGCAAATCCCGCATGATTCAACAGGTCGTGTTTCCGTTCATTGAGCATCCCTTTAAAAAGTAAACCGACACTATTATGCGCATTAACTGTATAGTCCACGCCGAATTTAAGGGCCTGGTTATTCCGGCTGATATGCTTAAAATCATCCTCCATGATATTTTGCGCACTATTTATTATCCGGGTAAGCCTGCTTTGGCCGTACTGTTTATTGTATTGGTAATTATAATTGCTATATACATTAACTTTGGGAGTGCTATAATTGAGCGACAGGCCGCCCTGGTATTGTGCATAACGGCCGGCCCCCGTGCCGGCGCTCACGCTACCATTTATACCAAGCGTTTTATTTTTCCCGGACAAAATATTGATAACGGCCGCGCCTTGTGCATCATATTTAGCAGATGGATTGGCGATCACTTCGATCTTATCGATACTGCCGGCCGGCATAGCACTTAAATAGTTCTTCAGGTCGTCCCCCTTTAGGTTCGTATACCGCCCATCGATCAGGACGACCGCCGATTTGCCCCGTACCTGAAGATCATTCCCCTGCGAAATGACTCCCGGGGCCCTGGATACGGCTTCGAAAGCATTCCCTCCGGCAGCAACGGAGCTTCCCGCTACATTAACGATAATCCTATCTGGTTTAATGACCACGGGTGGTTGACTGGACGAGATCGTCACGCCGTTCAACAAGGTACTATTCAAGGCAAGCCAAATGGTTAGCGGCTTTTGGTCTGTTGCCGGAACTTTTACCGGCCCGGTCACCTTGGTTTTATAGCCCATATAACTCACGGTTACCTGATAAAGCCCGCTCGTGGCTAAAATTGCTTTAAATGAACCTTGTTCGTCGGCCTGGAGTATTTGCTGTTCGCTGCTGGCCAGCTTTTTTATGGTCACGACAGCAAAAGGCAGTGCACTTTGAGCAAGACTGTCTTTGACTGCACCAGCTAACATAAAATTATTTGATTGCGCTTTCAGCACGGATTGATGGATCATCAGTGCTATCAGGATAAGGGTAATTACTATTCTGTTCATGTTGTTTTGAATTGATGAACACGAACATATTAAGCTATAAATGTCTTTAGAAAAACAATAAACCAACGCCGTTTTGGTCGGGACGAACACGGCATTTCCCACCATTACTATCGCACGATAACTGATCGAAGAGCAATAAGTTGGTTGATGTAATCAGTGTTGAACTTGCGCAATCGAAGCCTGAATTTCTCTGACTCAACCATTGAGGTTTTCCACCAGAAGAAAAATGCAACAATCACTTCATATGAAGCACGCCATTTACCAGTTGGCTGTGTACGTTTGAGGTCGTTTCTACATTCTGCATAAACTCCTGCAGCGGCATATGTTTATCGATAGCGCCGGTGAAAGGATGACTGGCCAGGTTCGGGTTATCGAATGCGACCCGGACGTCATACCAGCGAAAAATAACATCAGCAATAGTTTGCAGGCTGGCTTTATGAAAATAATGTACGCCTTTTGTCCAGGCTAATACTTCGCCCCGGTCAAACGGCCTGACGTCAAAACGGCCATCGCGGTAAACAGATTGTTCACCCGGGTGCAGTTTTTCAGTAAGATCTCCTGCACTGCTCAATACCGAGCCTTCTACCAGGGATGTACTCACCTGCTGGCCAGCATAAGCATTGATATTAAATGCCGTACCCAGCACACGCACACTCGTGGCGCCGGCATGTACAATAAAAGGTTTTTCTGGATTTTTAGTCACCTGAAAATAACCTTCACCCTCCAGATAAACCTCACGGTTGGGGCCGTTAAACCGGTATGGAAATCGCAGGCTGGATAACGAATTCAGCCAAACTTCGGTACCGTCGGGTAATTGTACTTTATAGTCGAGTTTTTGAGGGATCTGTAAGGTGGCCCACTGGGCTACACGGCTATCCAACCGGCCGCTGTCTGTATACCGGAGCTTTTCGGCCGAAGTGTATATGCCAAGTCCCCCTAATTTTTTGAACTTTTCCGGTACGCCTTTTTTAAAGCTAATCTCATCACCGTTGGATAGCTTTAAAACTATTTCTTTATTAATCAGGTTCGCCTGCATCTTTCCGGGAACCTTATGATGCTGTGCCGTATACCAGTAAACACCGGAAAGGATAAAAAGGAAAAAAACAGCGGCTACTGCCCGGATCTTTTGCATGAATCTTTTCCGGTTCAACACATTCGCCTGTATTTGCTGTTCCACTTGTTCCCAACTGGTTTCATGATCCAGCCCGGCAAAAAAACGTTTTCCTTCCTCGGCGTTCATCTCAGCGTTGACCGCCTCCCATTGCTGCCTGATTTCCTGATCATTCCTGATCGTCGCATCCAGCCATTCCTGATCGTGTGCGTTGATCGTCCCGGTGAATTTTTGGATCAGTAGTATTTGTATATATTCTTTATCAGTATCCATATATTAGCAAGACACGTTTTGTTAAAAAACGGGCGAATTATTTAAAATTAATTAGTTTTTGTTGTAAAACCTTAACAGCCAGCTTTAGGTGCGTTTTAATGGAATTTAAAGTAATTCCCATTTCGTCGGCTGCTTCTTTGTATTTTTTATCTTCCAGGTAAACCAGCCTGAACGCCTGCGATCTTTTGCTGGGCAGCTCGGTTAAAATAGCAGAGATACGCTTTTCCGACTCCTGTTGCTCAAGCCTGTCGTTATAAACTGCATCTTCAAGTGTAAGGGTATAATTGTCCAAACGTTTTTGCCGGGTTTTGCTTTTTTCCAGTACGCTCAAACACCTGTTTTTGACCGCACGGTGTAAATAATGGCTTATGGATGAATGGACACTTTGGTATAATTGCCTTTCCCACATCTCAATAAATAACATTTGCACCAAATCTTCGGCCTCCAGGCTGTCTTTCAACAGGTAAAACGCCAGCGTGCTTAACGATTTATGATATTTTTTATATAGTCGTTCGTATGCCTTAAAGTCTCCGTCCTTTAACCGCCGGAGTAAAAACATATCTTCATCTTCTTCCATAAAAAGATATTAAAACAGTTTAAAACCCAATATTTTGTTTTATAATGGCCCCATCGGGCAGCTACTGTATAAACACAATATTGATTCAGGATTCAATTGGTGGTGAGGGTTCAAGAGCCCCTCTAACAAATATAATAAATCTCTCCGACCCATTTACAAAAAAACCTGTATATCCACTATTCCCGCAAATAGCAAATGCCCTACCGGAAATTTCGGTAAGGCAGGATGCTAAACGGGGCAAAAAGTTGCACCCCTTCAATTTCAAGGTGCAACCGTGAGCGTAATCTGCCGGTTAACACCCTTTTGTTCTGAAGAAGTGCTATTTGTTGCAGCGAAGGTGACTATATAAGTTCCGGCTTTTTTGAAAATATAAGTATATTTTGACAACCTTACATCTGCGACTTTCTTGATAGTTGTTCCTGCGTCGGGCTTAACCGTTTTAAGGTCTACCGACGTGGTGATCAACCAATCGTCATTATCATCATTATTGACACCAGGGCCCGGATCAAACGTGATCGGGTAAGCCGACCGGATGGCAATCCCGTTACTATTCCTTATGCTGTCTGCTGTGGAAATATTTGCGGTCCCCACATTCCAAGCGTTATAACCAACATAGCCGTTGGCTGAGGTGCCGGGGAGCGTGTTGTTCTTGATACTAACCTGTACCCACCCCGTATAGGTGAATGCGGAGCCGGTAGGAAGGGCTGAACCTAAAAACGGCGCTGCAAACAACGGCGTTACGGTGCCGTCCGGCAAAATATTACTTAAGGCAAGATTCTGGATTTGCCATTTGCGCTGCGCTGCCGCGGCATATTTTTTACCCAGGAAACGAAAAGCAATATTAACTTTATCTGCAGTATTAAAATCAGAAATATTGATAGAGTCTGAGGTCGTATAAGCTGCGGTAAGCGCCGTAGGCCATTTAGCGTTGCGAGCCGTAATATCGGTCCAGGTAGCACTTTGCACACTTGCCGCATCATATCCCTTCAAATTCGTAGAGACCATCAGTCTTAACGAATCATTATTTACCAGCACCCCTTGTTGCATAGCAGACTGGAAGACCAGTTTATTAGTGCCGGCCATTGACGCCCGGCCTTTATTAGCGTACCTTGCTCCTGCTTCACCGGAATAAAAGACGATAAAGTCGGGGTTTCCGCTTAAATTAAACGTAACCGTATCACCCACCTTATAGGTTTGCTTAGTCGTAGTCACGTCAAATTCCGGGCTGACTACTTCATGTTTATTACAGGCGGCCAGCGTAACTATCAATATTACGGCCAATCCTGCTTGAGTTATTATTTTTTTCATTTCTGTTTGCTTAAAAGAAGCCGGCTTTTATGGACAGGCTTCGTATTTACAATTGATTAATGCTATATCTCAGCCCTTTTGATTACCAGCCTGGATTTTGTTTCAATGCAAAGTCCAGTGCCATCTCCGATATCGGAATAGGGAAATAAACATACTTGGCCTGGTTTGAGAGGAAATTACTGGCAGCAAGATTTGCAGCAACCTGGTAACTCGTCGGTATGCGCGTCGCATTGTCGTTCAGCAGGTTTTGCATGGCCTGCCCTATTGTTCCCCAACGGATCAGGTCCATTCGGCGCAGCCCTTCAAAACAAAGTTCACGCGAACGCTCATCCATAACATCCTGCAAACTGAAGGTCGTATAATCTACTCCGGCTACGGGCGCGGGAGTAGCTACCGGATAACCAAAGGCCCGCCGGCGAACCTGGTTAAAATAGCCTATGGCAGTAGCGCTTGGTGTCCCATTCACTTTCAGATCGGCTTCAGCCGCCATCAGTAATACATCCGCGTAACGAATGATCGGAAAATTGCAGGAAGTAAAGTTTTGTTGCCTGGCTGGCGGCAAACCTACCTCATACTCCCTTCTCCATTTACCTACCGTCCGGTCACAGACGGTCGGATAACCTAAACCGGGATTGACAACATTAATCGCCGTAACTTTACCGGCTGCAATACTGGCTGTTGCCGTCGCTATATTGGCCGCTATCGTAACCGCCTGGGTGGTCGCTGTGTTGGTCAGGTAAGAAGTAAAAGAAATAGCAGGCGCGCTCGTATAGCCGGCGCCGGGATTATCCACCACAATTGAGGTGATCGAGCCTGCTGCGGAAGTATAGGCGGTGGCGGTAGCACCGCTGCCTCCGCCACCGGTAATATTTACCGTTAGCGTAAAATATTTAGTCGTTGTAGCATCTTTGTATAAATAAGGGCTGATCGCCCAGTCCCGGCGCAAATCCCCCGCTCCATATAAATTATACAGTTTTGGTAATGCCCTGTAAACACCGGAAGAAAATCCGTTAACAGAAGTGAGCGAGGCATCGGGACAAAAAACCCCCATATCGTTCCCCAGGTGTTGCGTAACCAGGAAAGCGCTGGAGGTATAAGTTCCGCTGGTATTCGATTTTGATAAAAATGCAGCCTCCCATATCCCCTCGGCCGTATTCTTATCATTGATATTGTTTTGCATATTGTTAATAAACAACTTCGCATAAGCTGGTGTAGCGGGATATTGCGCCAGCGGTGCCGTATTTAGGCTATGTACACCCGAACTGATCACTTTTTGGGCCCACTGCAAAGCATCTTTATACTTGCCCGTGTCATTTATCGGGTTACCTGCCATACTCAGGCAAACCCTGGCCAACATGGCCTGCACAGCGGTTTGGGTAATAATTGTAGGGCTTTGCGCCTGGCTCATGGTCTGCACCAGCGGCTCGGCCTGCATCATTTCTTTAATAATATAATTATAGATGTCTTTCGCCGGTGTCCTTGGCATGTTGAAATCGGTGCCCATCTCCGAAGACACGGTTGTTTTTAAAGGCACATCTCCAAAATTGCTGACGAGTAAGTAAAAATAAAACGCCCGCAAAAAAATCGCCTGCCCTTTTATATTGGCTTTTTTAGTTTCATCCATGCTAATTTTATCGATGCCGTCCAGAATTACGTTGGCATCCTCGATCCCTTTATAAAGATTCCGCCAGAACAAAAAAACATTATTTTCTGAACTGGGGATATTGTATAATTCCGTTAAAACGGTGGCGGCAGTGACCCCGCTACGGAAACTTTCATCGGCACCTGCTTCCAGATAGCCCCAAAGCCCCTGGCCATATAATGGGTCCTGCTCCAGGGCGTTGTATGCGCCGGCCAATTGGTTAGACAACTGGCTTTCGGTCGTAATACTGGTCGGGTAAAAAGTCTTGGGCGTTAAACTCAGGTCTTTTTTGCATCCGCTGCCCGCGCTGACACAAAGAATAACGACCAGGCTTATGATTGATTTGATAAATTTCATGACGTAATAAATTAAAAAGTAGCGTTCAATCCTAAAGTAACTGTGAAATACCGCGGGTATGGCGTGTAATCAAATCCACCAACCAGCGCTGTGTAAGTACTGCTGGGCTGGATAAAGGTATTCCCCGCGCCGCTGCTGTTGGTGCTGCCGGCCTGACCGCCAACCGCACTGTTAGCCGGATTCTGCACACGGAAAGTTGAAACTTCCGGATCGATACCCGAATATTTCGTCAGCGTGAAAATATTCTGCGCCGAACAGGTTACCCGCAGATCAGCCAGGCTTAATTTTTTACGGATTTTCTCCGGAAGCCGGTAGCCCAGGGAAACCGTTTTCAAACGCATAAAAGAACCGTCCTCGATAAAGCGGGAGGATGGGCGGGCTCCGCCGGTATTGCCGATATCCCCTTTAATATTGTATACTGCCCGTGGAATCTCGTTGCTCGGGTTGGTCGGCGTCCAGCGGTCAGCGTATGAAGCGAATTGGTTTCCGTTAAGAAAATAACCGCCTGTACTGTTGAAGGCCGCATTGTTAGCGTTGAGTACCTTATTCCCGTAACTCCACTGCATAAAAACATTCAGGGAGAAGTTTTTGTAATCAAAGTTATTGGATATACCACCGATGTGGATGGGTATTGGGCTGCCTAAGGTCACCTGGTCACTGGTATTAACCACACCGTCCCCGTTCAGGTCAGCATATTTAGGGTCGCCCGGCTGTACGGCTGCCGAATAGGTCGGCAGGCCATTTTTAAGCACATAGGTACCATTAGACAGTTTGTTAAAATCGCCGTACTGGTAAACACCGTCAAACTTGTAACCATAAAACTCCGCAATGGCGCCCCCGGTCTTAGCGATCCAGGCATAGTTTAATCCGGCGGATCCGGCCAGGCTCCAGGTACTCTGAATGGCCTCTACCCCATTATAAAAGCTGCCGATGCGGCCTTTATTAAATGAAATATTAAAATCTGTGCTCCACCTGAAGTTTTTATTCCGGATATTCACCGTATTCAAGGTAAACTCGAAGCCTTCATTTTTCAACTCTCCTGTATTTTGGAATTGCTGGGCGCCTGAGGAAGTACTATAGCCGGAGAAAGCAGGTATCGTTACGTTCAACAGGAAATCGCTGGTTGTTTTATTGTAATAATCCATCGCCACATTGATGCGGTCATGAAAAAAACTTAAGTCAAGGCCAAGGTCCAGTTCTTTACTCGTTTCCCAGGTAAGGGCGCTGTTGCCGTAGAAAAATGGTACCGTCCCTCTTGTGTAGGTGTTATTCAAAGGGTAACCGAACTGGCCCACGGGCCCTGCAAACTGGGCCAGGTAGCTAAAATCGCCCACCCGGTTGTTCCCCACCGCCCCATAACTCACACGGAACTTACCATAACCCAGGAATTGAAGCGGTTTCTTCAGAAAGGGCTCTTCTGTAAACCGCCAGGCAAAGGCACCCGATGGGAAATAACCCCACTGATGCCCGTAGGCGAATTTTGATGAACCGTCGGCCCTGGCGGTGGCCGTAAAGAGATAGCGGTCACTGATCGAATAATTCACCCTGCTCAGGTAGGAGTATAACTGCCATTGAGAACTGCTGACCGTAATGGTGCTCGGGGTACCCGCCCCCATGCTCAGGATACCAAAATCCTGTGAAGAAGCCGGGATATTGATTGCCCGGTAAAATGTGCCATAGGTATTGGCGTATTGGTACGTGAAACCCGCAAGCGCGTCGAGGGTCTGATTCTTCCCGATCTTTGTCTTAAATGTCAGAATGTTCTCGTTCAGGTAATTTTTATTGTAGACATAATTATTTTGCCCGTTAATTCCATTGGCATTAGCGATAGCGCCGGCGCTGTTGGTAAAAATATTACCTTGCTGGGTGTTGGAGTTATAAAAATATTCGGATTTAACCGCAGTGCTGTTGTATCCTCCGGAAATTTTTAGTTTAAAATGGTTCAGGAAGGAATACTCCAGGAACATATTCAGCATCCCGGTATTATACACATTCACCCGGTGCTCATTCTCCGCCTGTACACGCGGATTGATCAGGTTATCCCCCAACCGGGTACTGGCGTTGCCATTATTAAATTCAGCCAGGTCAAGGCTGTCTATCGTTGCGTTCAACAGGTCCTGGTTCCCGTTGCCGTTTACCGGCCGGTACTGCCACATTGCCTGGATCACCCCACCGCCGAAACCGGAGGCCGCAATAGAGTTGCCCGCTGGTATGGTGCCGTAATTTTCCGAACTGGAATAACTCCCGGTGAGCCCCAGGCGCAGGTTTTTCCTGATATTTTGGTCAAGCGTAAGTTTCCCGTCATTCCTTTTCATGCCGGTATTGATGATGATGCCCTGTTGCTTATACATGGACCCGCTGATGGAGTAGCGCGTATTCGCGTTGCCGGCGCTGATATTCAGCGTATGGTTTTGCATTTGTCCATGCTGCAGCACCTGGCTTTGCCAGTCGATGCCTGGTATATCTTTATAAGAATCAAGCGTAAGGCCTTTGGCCGGGTTGAGATACAACTGATGATTGATCGTAACCGGCGAGGCTGGTGTGCTCCGGTAATCATCAAGCTCGAGTTGTAATTTCACAAATTCATAGGGGTCCATCACTTTCAGGCGGCGCACATCCTTTTGCATACCCAGCGACATGGTATAGGAAACGCGCGGCGGCCCTTCTTTACCCCGCTTGGTATTAATAATGATTACCCCGTTTGATCCTCTGGCACCATAGATAGCAATGGATGAAGCATCTTTAAGTACCTGCAGGCTTTCGATATCATTGGGGTTGATGGAGTTGATATCCATGTTTTCGATAGGGAAACCATCGATAACGAATAAGGGGGAGGCATCCTGCGTTACCGACGAACCGCGAACGGTGATCTGTGAGGTAGCGCCCGGCTGTCCGTCACCGGAAATAACGCTTACGCCGGCTATTCTTCCGGCCAGCGCATCAACATATGACGCTACAGGTGCTTTTTGCATGTCGGCCACATTGGCAATACCAACCGCCCCGGTCAGGTCTTTTTTAACAGACTGCCCATAACCGATGACCACAACCTCGTTCAAACCCCTTTCTTCCGAGACGAGCGTTACATTAATTACAGGATCGCTCCCGATCGCTATTTCCTGGGTAGCATAACTGACAAAAGTGAACACCAGCGTGCCTTTTTGTTCGGGTACGGTGATACTATAAGTACCATCCTTTTTGGTGGTAGTGACAATCTGGGTGCCTTTAAGCCTCACAGTAGCCCCAAACAGCACCTCATCTTTATCATCAGTTACCAGCCCTCTTAACTGCACCAATTTCTGCGGTGCGCTGGTAATTTCTTCCTTTTTTTTTAAAGTAATAAACTGGCCGCTGATCACCCAGGTTAAATTTCTGTTCTTCAGCAACACATCCATAACCTTTGAAAGCTCCGTCCGGCTAAAGTTAACGTTGATCTTTTCATCGTCATTCAATAAAGAATTAGAATAAAAAACAGTTAAACCGGTTTGGTCTTTAATGGTTTTAAATACCTCAGAAAGCGTAACGCCGTTTTTCTGAAGGGTCACGGGCGAGTTTTGCTGTGCATAAGCCTGGGAGGCACTACTGACGAACAAATAGATCAGTAAGCAAACAGCTGCCCGGAAAATGGGTAAAGTTTTCTTCATAAAGTTTGTACTAATTGGTTATATAAGTGACCGGTATTTCTTCTCAAAGGGGTGAAAGAAAAGTAAAAAAATAATATTTAAATATTTCAGGCCTATTTTGTGCCGGATTTGGTTCCACGATGACTGATCTTAAACACCCATACAGGCTGCCCGGCAGATTTACGAATCGCCGCAGCAGGTATTTCCAGCAAAAAACCCTGCTCACTTACTTTTCGTTTGATCGGTTTCGAATAACCCAGTAAGGTAACCGTTGCGTGCCTGTCCATTACCGGCAGCGGCATCCATAGTTTTTTCGGCAATTCTTTTTCCTGCTCTTTGGGCAAATAGGACTGATAATGAGCCGTACCTTTTGCAGTAAAGGCCCATTGTCCCTGCCGATAAGGCGCAAATGGTTTGGTACCATAGATCGACTCCCCGTTTACAGCGATCCATTTACCAATTTCCGTAAGCCTGTCATAAGCTTCCTGATGCCATTCCCCGTCGGGGCCGGGACCAATGTCGAGCAACAGGTTCCCGTTCTTGGCTACGATATCTACTAAAATTTGTACAAGCTGGCGTGCTGGTTTATAATCCTCGTCTTTGATATACGACCATGACTTACCCATCGTCATGCAAGTTTCCCAGGGCGAAGCAATATAATGATCCGGGATCTTTTGCTCTGGGGTGAGGTAATTGACATATTCAGGCTTCCCATGGCGGTCCACGATAATGATCCCCGGCTGATCCCGGCGGGCCATATCCACAATGCCGGACATATCCATATCCGCCCAACTGCCATCGAACCAAAGAACATCCAGTTTGCCGTACCGCGTCGACAGCTCTTCCACCTGGTTATAGGTAAAGTCAGTAAACCGTTTCCAGCGCTCAGGGTATATTTTCCGGTCATAGCTTTCATTCCTGTCCTTCGGTGGGAAATAGGACCACCAGTAGTCCTGGCTATGCCAATCGGGCTTGGAAAAATACGCGCCTATCATAAAATCCTTTTTTCTGAAAGCTTCAAAAACCGAACGGGTCACGTCAGCCTTTGGGTCGGCAGCAAAAGGCGTAAGTTTACCGGTTACTTTGTAGTCGGTATACTTTGTATCGTACATGCAAAAACCGTCATGATGTTTAGTTGTAAAAACGATATATTTCATTCCTGCGTTACTGGCCGCAGCCGCCCATTTGTCCGGGTTGAAATGAACCGGATTGAATATGGTCTGCAGGTTCTCATAAGCCCGTTTATAGGTGGCCCAGTCGGCGGCGAAAGGACCGGTGCGCTGGCAAAATGACCGGTCTTCCGGACATAAGGTCCAGGATTCCACAATGCCCCATTCACTATAGATACCCCAATGCATAAACAGGCCAAATTTCAACTCCTGCCACTGTTGCAGCCGGTCTCGTACCTTCGTGTCGGCCGGAATCTGGTAGGTCTTTTCAGGGTCATAAGCCTGTTGATTCTGGGCACGTGCCGCTGGTTCTCTCGCCAGCGCGGAGACGACCACCGCAGTGACCATGAAAATACAATACTTCATACGTTCAGTTAGTTTTGGGTCTTTATTATTAAGCATATCAGGGATCAGGTTAACGGGCAACGGCTTTCAAAATAAAATCAACGATTGGCTCCGGATTGGGTAAACTATGCGGATGGTGATGAAATCCCGGTTTGTGGATCACCGTGATCAATCCGCCCTGTTCTTTTACCGCCTGCTCAAAAGGCAGGGTATTTTCCTCCATAGGAACGATTTCGTCCGCGTCACCACAAACATGCAACATCGGATATCCTCCTTTAACGATGGCCCTGACCTTGTCGATCGGGCTGCCATGAAAATCCGCGATAGCCGCTTCGGTCAACAACTGGTAATCCGCGATAACTTTTTGCCAGTCGGCCGGACTTCCCGGGCCACTACCTTTACCACCGGGCCAGCTTTTCAGGTCAAGCACGGGATTGTCCGCATAAATACAGGCCACCTTTTTAGGATTCCGAGCCGCCCAATTATATACATAAACGCCACCGCGGCTCATCCCTTCCAGCGCAACTTTTTTGCCAAGCCCTGCTTTATGCAATAAGCCATAAAAGGCATCCCACGCTGCAATCGCCTCTTTATTTCCGAACAGCTCTGCCACATCACAATAAACCAGGTGAAAGCCCCGTTCCAGCAAGGCCACATCTGTTTGGGGTTCATGTCCCCAGAAGCGGGCGCGCCAGATCCAGGGGTGGCCTGGAGCCGACCACCTGGGGCAGACCACTTTGCAGTCGCGGCCGGCGTAAACAAAATCAGCGCAGGCATACCCCTGGAAAGAGGTGATATGCTTTGTTACGGGGATCTTTTCAAATAGATCGAAAGTGGTGTCCCGGTCGGCTTTGATGAGTTCGTACAGCCTTCGGGCAATAGCGGCATAACCTTCAGCATTTGGATGGATCTTATCGGGCAACAGGGAAGCCTTATCTACGAAAAGGGAATGCAGATCGATCACTTCTAAATTATTTTGATAGGCTACGTTTAAAATATGCGGAATGATGACTGAACGGATCACCCGATCATAAATATTGACACTGTCTGTGGTGAAGGCGGTGATAGGTAATAATAAGACAATTCTCGGGTGGGTTTTCAATTCAGCAAATGAACGGATCAATTCCTGCAAATCCTCTTCAAAGTCGTCAAGATACGGCCGGTTGACCGCTTTGCTGTCATTGGTGCCCATTTTAATAAAGACCAGGTCAGGCAGGCTCTGTAGCGCCTGCTGGTATTTGGCGGCCCGCCAGTACGGCTGATTACCCTTTTTCAATAAAGTGGCACCACCTACCCCGAAATTATTGACCTCGTATGCATTACCAAGCAGGTTCTGTAATTGAGCCGGGTAAGATTCCTTCCTTCCGTCGGGCACTCCACCGCCAGCAGTAATACTATTACCCACGCAGGCGATGCGGATCTTCTTTTGCCCCATAACCGTCGTTACCGTGGTCAGTAAGGCGAATACTAAGATAGCAGCTATAAAAGGTCGTCTTTGGTTCATATGATCAAGTGTTTTATCATGGTTTTCCATCATCTAATACCTGGTAGGCGGCCGGCTTTAACGTGGGCTGTACACTCACTTGTTCTTCCACCTCCTTGTAATGGTTTCGGTGGATCAGCAACTGCGATGTACTGGTTCCCGAGCCGCCGATAACGATCGCACTTTTGGCGATATGGAAGGAGTTATCTTCTATAATCAGGTCGGTCACCGAATTAGGATCATTACCCGGCGAGGTGGATATATAGCTAAAATCCCGCAGGCGGTTTCGCCTGATCAGGCCACCAAGATTCATGCCGCCTCCCCCGTTACCGATCAGGTTGATATGCTGATACCCGGAATGTCCCCGGTCTCCTGTGCCGAACCAATGGCAATAATTACCATTGCTAAAGTCACAGTTAACGATATCGACATACCAGTTGGGCTGTTTTCCGCCGTACAGTAATGAGCCGCGGCTGACGATCCCGCTGCTCCGCTGCATTTTCAAACCGGATATCACGGCGTTTGCTATCGAGCCATAAAACTGGTAAGCTCCCGCATCCGTTACCTCATTGTCGATATAAAAAAGGTTTTTCCTGACGGTCGTAATGCTGATGTAGGAAGTGGAGTCCGGGTCGACCAGGAATGGCTCATCCAACTGCAGGGTATCCAAACCATGTTTGGCGATCCTTCGGTATTGCCCGGCACCTTTTCCCGTGAGGATGAATACGCCGCCGCCAATCCATTTATTGGGCACCCATTGGTTGCGCAGCCCTTTGGGGGATAGGACCAGTGTATTTCCTTTCGCCGCACTTATCCCGCCGCTGTAGCCGCCGCTGCCGCCATCAAGGGTCATAGATTCCCGGTCGTTGGTATAATCGAAGGGAGTAGTGTTCCGGGCTTCATACAGGTTATAACTTTCATCTATTGTGGCTGCGTAACCAAAACCATCAGCCTGCCTTTCACAATCTTCAAAGATCAATCCTTTGGGATGAACGGTCATATAGGGTTGATTGATCCCGGTGTTACGGCGGGTGAACCTGCAATGCTGTACAAAACCGCTGGCTGCCGAAAAAGAATACATCCCGGTCGAATTGAAGTCGCAGTTGCGTACCTTCAGATTACTGCCATGCAGAATGATACCGGTCTTGTTCCATCTTGTATTAAGTTCCGCTTCAACCGCGTCGCGGTTGGACTTAAGATAATACATAAAACCTCCCATTTCCGGCGTCTGTCTGACTACCAGGTTTTCCAGCGTCACATCGCCCTGTTCATTGAGCGGGCCAGCCTGCATGATGATACCCCACGCCCGGGTAGCCCATATATTCAGATTTTGTATCGTGAAGTGGTGTGAACCTGTAAGGAGGCTGCCGGGTAATTCGTTCGTGTCCCAGTTCAGCGGGTTCCAAAAAAGCTGACTAAGTGTTGCCGACTCTCCTTTGAGGATCGTATGAGGTGAAATAATGAGCTCTCCGGTCAGCATATAACGCCCGCGGGGAACTAACACGGTACCGCCGCCATTCTTATCTGCGGCATCGAGCGCCGCCCGGAAAGCCGCTGTTTCGTTATGTACCCCATCGCCTTTAGCCCCAAAATCCAGTACGTTAAATAATTTAGCCTCGGTGGCGTAAACCGGCCTGTTGATCACGATGACTGCCAGGGGTTCACTCCAGCCCGTTGTCCCTCCCTGGCCATTATGGTAATACAGTTGATACTTCCCTGTTGGCGCATCGGTAGGAACACGCACCTGCACGGAATAATCATCAAAGGTTTTTTCCAGATTAAGGGTAACCATTTTCCCGCCGCCCTCCGGGATAATAACGGCGCGGCCGGTATAGCCTTTTCGCAAAAGGTTTTTGCCCTGGATACGGAGATAGTCCCCGGTTACGGCCTGTTGTCCTTCCTCGCTGATCACCCAGTTAACCTTTGGTACGTTCACATAAAAGCTCACCTGCTCCGCTCCCTGGCTGACCAGGTTAACGCTATATATGCCCTCCTGCCAGCCCGGAGGAATGATAAACTTCAGCGACTGCCGGTTTTGCTGCAATATGGTAACGCCTACCGGTTTTTCTGTCATCAGGAAGGCTGATCTGCGCCCGGTACCTTTCCAGTTGGGTAAGTGGTCCTCATGTGGCGCCGGGGTATAAAAAGGCATGGCACCGGCCACCTGGTCATCCTTCAGCCGGGATACCCTGATTTCCTTTACCTGGTCCATGTATTCCCCTTTTACCATAACCGCATCGCCCGGACGGGTCTCCGCAGTAGTGACCTGGAACAATTTCGGAGCTGGCCTTTCCTGGGCTGCGGCAGTAAGGCAGCAGGCGAACATTACCGGCAGAAACCATTTTTTATTTTTGTAGCTGTGATTCATTTTAGTGGTTTTTTATTTTCCGGATAACCGTATTTTTTCATAAACGCAGGGATTGGGGTATCGAAATAATCCTGCAGGTAATTGTCTGTACTTCCATTAACCGGATCGTCTATGGCTATCACCTCCAGGTTGTCTACCCCTACGGCGGCATTCGTAAATTTGAGCGCCACATTACCATAGGTGATCGGGTTGAACATATCCACACCCTCCAGGAGCTTTTTGTGATCGAAGTAAACCTCGTAGGTGCGGTCCAGCATACGTACGGAAAGGTGGTGCTGCCGGCCGTCCAGGTAACCGGGCAAAACAACGGTTTTGGTAAGCGAGGTCTCGCCCGTGGCCACCTTTTCAAACACCAGCTTATTACCGCCCCTGAGCGTGATCGCGTAGTACCTGAGCATTGAACTGTATACCGCGATGTTCTGATACCTCATTTGCAGCAGGAACTCCGAACCGGAAGGACTGTCTCGATCAAACGTCAGGTCGATACCCACTTCGTAATCCGTCCACTTTTTGTCGCCAAGAAAATAAGTACCGTCGCCTTTTTTGCGCCAGTACCGGCCACCGGAACTGTCGTAGGGCAGCTGAGCATAAGTGATATCCGCCCAAACCGGGTTGGTCACCGTTGCCGGAAGGTTAGACATGCTGCCATCGTTAAAGTTATCCCTTAACAGCGTTCCGGGCTTCACGGGAATGGGGTCCTTGAAATTTTTTTCAGGCGGTATGTACTGTTCTGTATATTTAAAATCCCAGTCCGAAAAACGCGCCCGTGCTTCATCAACAGCCGCCTTCGGGTCTGCAGAGGGGAACTCCTTCCCTGAGCAGGCATACAAGCCCGTCATCATGCGTGTACCCACGTTGGCCATCACCGAAGCGCCCTTCATCCAGGTGCCGCTGTCATTTTTATAATAAGCTGTAAACACCTTTCCCTGTCTGACCAGTTTCAGCATCATCGGAAATGCCAGATGCGCAAACCGGATATAAGAAGTCGGCTCCCGTTGATTTTTGCGGTAAAACAGGAGGATATCCCCTGTCTGACTGGTTTCCAGGTGTACATTGGCAGCACTCCGGTCACTGTCCGTTCGCATCATGATACCGGCAGCACCGGTATTCAACCCATCTATCGTCACGGTGATCGCCAGTTCAGAACAATCATCATAAGGAAAGGCCCGGAACTGATAATTGAAACTATAAAAATCCTGCTCGAAATAAGCATGCCGGGTATTACGGCTCGTGATGGTCATTTTATTTTTATCCTGCACCACCGCGCCTCCGGCATGGGGGCCAAAATTGGTGAACTGCCAGTCAGCGAGGAGCCCCCCAGCAGACGGTTCCTGTTTTCCATTTGGCTGGGCAAAGGCCCAAGCGGTATTCAACAACATTACCGGTGTCAGCCACCAGTGCATTTTTTTTATCATATTGGCATCAATTGGTTTTCCGGATAAACACAGGTACCCGGTCCCGATTATACTGATGACAGATTCCCGGCTTAAACAGGGTTAAACCGATCCGCCTTATTTTCAATTTCCCAATGGCCGCACACTAACCAGCCCGCCAAGCCCTGCTTTCGATCCGGGCTCGGCTTCAATCAGGATACTCAGCAGCGCTTTGTTGGGGACTGCCGGAAAATTAATATTCAGATCTGCCGGGGCAGCGTCTGTCTTTGTTGCGATCAATTTACCCGACAGCCAGACCTCCGCTTTTCCCGTCAGCTTTTGGATCACGATCACCCCGCCCGAACGCCGCTGGGCCTCATATGGTTGAAAAACCGTGCGGTAGACCAGGTAACGGCCGCCGGTCAGGTCCTGTAATTGCCCGGCTGCCACCGGCGCCCAACTGTTCATATCATTTTCATCAATCTGTTTGTTAGGATCAGGTCGCGTGGTCGAAACAGCAGACATGCGCCATTGCTCCAGCTGAAAAACAGGTTGTATAACCGGGACAAAGGGAATGACTGGCACCTCCCGTACGGCAACGGCACTCTCGGTACTTTTCAGTCCCTTTGACCGGGCTATGATCCGGACCGGGAGATGACTGCCTTCATCAGCCTGAATAATTACTTGCGCGAGCCCGTTGAACAATTTACGGGTATTCCCTTTTTCAGCTTCGTGAGAGTTGGGATCTCCGTTACCCAGGCCAATGATATGCCCTCCTTCGACCTCAAATGACACAGGCAGGTTAGCTGTCGGCACCGCACGTCCCTTCCGGTCAAGCGCCTGCACGGTAACCGTCATCGCATCCCTTCCATCGTTGGCCAGTGCCCTTCTGTCCGGTATGAGTTGCAGGCTGACCGGTTCGCCGGTGGTCTCGGTTCTGAAACGTGCAACTTCCCTGCCTCCTCTGAAGCCGACGGCTTCAAGCTTACCGGGCTGGTAGGGCACTTCCCAGGTGTTCATCTCGTAAGGATCGGCTTTTTGTCCGCCGAGCGCTTTGCCGTTTAGCAATAAGGCTATGGAATCAACATTGCTCAGGGCCATAACCCTGATCTTTTTGCCGGTCATACTAACCGGCCAGTTCCAATGCGGTACCAGTTGCAGTACTGTGATATCTTTTCGCCATTGTGCCTGATGTTGCCAGTAGGCTGTTTTAGGGAAACCGCATTGATCCATCGCCCCAAAAAAAGATCCGGCTGAAGGCCATTTGAACGGAGTTGGCTCGCCACGGTAATCAAAACCCGTCCAGATAAACGCCCCGGCCAGGTAAGGACGTTCCGCAATGGCCTTCCAACCTTTCCGGTGAGTAACACCCCATAACGCGGCTTCACTATCGTAGGCATCAATGATATTCTTACTTTTATCAGTGACATATTCACCCCGGGTCTGGAATGCCGATACGTCTTCCGTACTGGTCAGTTTCATCGTTGGGTTCTCCTGATGAAAGCGATCGTAGGACCCGATCTGGTAATTAAAACCTACCACATCCACCGCCTGGGCAACATTGACCGGAGCGAACAGACCGCCGTTCATTGCCGCTGTGACCGGGCGGGTGGTATCAAGATCCTTTACGCGCGCGTTCATGATCCTTACCATTTCGTAACCGTTTTCCGTCCCCTGCATAGGCTCTTCGTTGAATACCGACCACAATATAATACTCGGGTGGTTCCTGTCCCGCCTTACCATCCATTCCAGTTGTTCGATATTTTCCGGCGCTGTATTAAAGTTCCTGTTCTCGTCCATCACCATAATGCCCAGGCTGTCGCAGTCATTCAGGAACTCGACAGATGGCGGATGATGCGAACAACGGTAAGCATTAACGCCCATTTCTTTCAGTTTCTTTAAACGGAAAGTGAAAAGGGCATCGGGTAGAGCGACCCCCACGCCGGCATGGTCCTGGTGATTACATACCCCCTGTATTTTAACATGTTTGTTGTTGAGATAGAATCCGGAGTCGGCAGTGAACCGGATAGTGCGGAAACCGCATTTGGTACTAAGCTCATCCACCATATGCCCATCCTGTAATAAGGTGGTCTTTACGCGGTAAAGTGTCGGTTTGTCCAGTTCCCACAATACCGGATCCTTAACCTGAAGCGGTATGGAAACCGCTGAACGGTGTAGTGGACTGACATTCGCCCGGGTTTCCCCACTGGCTACCTGAGTTCCTTTTTGATCATAAACCGTGACACGAACGGTCGCACTTCCGCTTGACTTTCCCGTGTTGGCCAGGGTAACCTCGGCAGGTATATCCCAGTTGCCGTCCGGTCTTTTGACCGGATTGGCGTATACGCCATCCGTAATAATATGCAATGGTGAACGCTTAACCAGCCAGGCATGCCGGTAGATGCCGGCGCCCTCGTACCACCAGCCCTCATGGGCGTTGGCATCTACCCGGACGGCGATGGTATTAACCTCGTCTCCGAATTTTGCCAGGGCGGTAATATCTATATAGGACGAAGTATAACCGCACCAGTTGCGGTTGACCAGGGTACCGTTGACCCAAACGGTGCTATAGGTCGCGATACCATCAAATTGCAGCTCCAGTTGTTTGCCTTTATCGGATACCGGCAGTTTAAAGGCCCGGCGGTACCAGCCGTAGCCCCTGGGATGAAAGCCCTGCGCCAAATTTTCTGTTGAGTCTATGGGTTGTTCAATGGCCCAGTCATGCGGTACCTGTACGTTTTTCCAGTCCCGGTCATCGAATTCCGGGGCCGCGGCTCCGGTAGCACTGCCTGCCTTCGATGTGATATACGCCAGATAATGCCCGTACGCCGCGGGGAAAGGGATATCCCCTAAATGAAACAACCATCCTTTATCCAGGGATAAACGTTCCCGGGTATAAGTTTGCCCGGCGGCGGCGGTAAGTTTCAAGGCCAGTAGCACCGATAACAGAGCGGGTAATAATGTTTTATTTTTCATTAGATCGATCATTAATAATTAAAAAGGATGCGGGGGCGCCGGAAGATTGCCCGGTTTTCAGGGAATATTCACATGATTTTCCATACTATTTATCCCAGTTATCCGTACGGAACGGATAAACAGGAAGACCATCACTGTTATATAAATTCAACGGTTCCGGGTCATTAGCCCAGGCATAACGTACAGCTACCGGTTGGGGTATGTCTTCAGAAAACACCCGGACGGTCCGGCCATCGATCAGTTCTGCTTTCGCGGGGCGGAACACCTTATCTGGGCCGGCGATCGTAAAGCCACTGATCCATTTGCTGCCGTCCTTCAGAACAAGGCCATCGCCTGTTTCATTAAAAGTGATCTTCACATGGTCGCCCGCGATGTCTGCACTTTTAAACACCGGGCTTAACAACACGTCCCGGTGATAGGCCACCCGTAAGGCGCACAACATCAACCGGTAGCCTACATCCTGTTTATTAATCGGGTGCAGGTTATTGCCTTCACCAACGTCTATAGCTGACGCCATAGCCGTGTTGGGCAACCTGAGCGCCATGGCCTGTGCCTCGCGCAGAAAAGCCCAGGAGTTTCCGGATGGGTCAGCCGGCTGCTGGTAATTTGCCAACGATACATAAATAAAAGGGAAGTCGCCCTGCTGCCAGTGTTTGCGCCAGTCGGTGATCAGGTTCTGGAACAAACGCTGATATTGACGGGTGCGATCTATATTTGCCTCGCCCTGGTACCAGATCACCCCCCGGATGCCAAAATGGGTCAACGGGCTGATCATGCCGTTATACAAGATTGTCGGGTAATCATTCTTCTGCATATCGAGCCCGTGCGCGGGAAATTCCGATAGCCGGAATTTCCAGGTGCCTTGCAAACTGATCTTTCCCGAGGCAGTCCTGACATACATCTCTTCCGGTTTGCCGCATAAGCCGCCGGTACCGCTCCTGTTAACAATCCGCACAGCGAGGATATTTTCACCGGCTTTCAGGAACTCGGCCGCTACACGATAGGTGCGGTCGCCAACGCTCACCGTACTGCCGATCTGCTTTCCGTTCAGATAAGTGATATCGTCATCATCGATACGGGACAAGTGCAGTTCGATCTCCTGATGGGTGTCCTCCTCTTTCAATATAAATTTCGTTATGCTCCAGCCAACGCCAACAAAAAGCGGGTTCCAGGCTGAAGGTACCTGAATATCCATCCACTGCCGGGTATCGAAACCTGGCTGCGCATAGACCGCCAAACCTGCGACCAGCCCCGCGTCCTTAGCCGGAAGATCGCCATTTAGTCGTGTGATCTCTTTCACCCTGTCCGCCTTTTCCTTTTCCAGGTCCAGTGCACGCAACTTCTCTGTCTGCATTTTAAAATCCGGATCATTGAGCATATTCTCCGGACTGGCCCATCGTTCGATCATCGTACCACCTACATTACTGCTGATCAGGCCGACAGGCACTTTTAATTTCTTGTACAGTTCGCGGCCAAAGAAATAACCCACTCCCGAAAATTTCCTGACGGTAGCCGGTGAACATACGGCCCAGTGTGCTTCCTCAACATCATCCTTTGGAAATTGAGCGAGCGTTTGTGCAACAGAGAATAAACGGATATCGGGCAGATCCGCTCCCGCGATTTCCTGCTCTGCATTTTTTACCGTCTGCATCTGCAGCCCCATATTGGACTGCCCACCGCATATCCAAACTTCGCCGATCATTACATTCTCCAACTCGATCCTGTTTTGACCCTGGATGAGTAACCGGAAGGGCCCCCCGTAATTCATGGCGGGCAATTTACACAGCCATTTGCCGTCCGCTCCAGCGGTGACCTTTACCATCTTTCCCGCGATCCCGACACTAATCTGTTCGCCTGAATTGGCCCAGCCCCAGACCGGGATTGGTATCCCCTGCTGTAATACCATATTTGAACTGAACAACCGGGGCAGGCGCACATCGGCCATCGCCGGTACCAACCCGGCAAAAAAAAGCGGAACAACCGCCAGAAAAACCCTTTGGATGTATTTCATATTCATATTTACCTGGCTTTTGGGAAAACGGATAAACGGAGCCTTGTACTGCCATAGGGCACTAGCGTGATCATCGTCGGGCTGCCTTCGGTCTCAAATTGGCCGGGCCGTGGTAAAGACGGTGTATAACGGCCGTCCTGTAATAACCAGTCCTTTACCATTTTTGCAGGCACCCTGATCTGTACAGGCGAACCGCCGGGATCCAGCGGGTAACTTGTTCCTTTTCTTTTTATCACCTGTATCCGGGACCCGCCATCGCTGTTGCCGACATCCAGCATATAGTTCCAGTTGCCTGCAGGGCGGATATCAAGGGCAGGAAAATTACCATCCGGCGATCTTTTACCGCCCAGGTTAGCGTAAGTAACTGTATCAACCGTCACCTTTTCGGGCACAGGGAACGCATAAAGCAAAGGCCCCCGTTCCACGGCCTGCCCGCGACCGTCCCAGTCGGTGAGTTTCGTTTCCATGGGCAGATCAAGCGTGATCACGTCGTTTTTGGTAAACTGCCTTTTCAGGATAACGAAGGTCCCCGGCTTTAGCTCGCCTGTATATTTTTTACCGTTAATATTCAGCGCAGGTCTTTTGCACCAGGCGGGTATCCTGAATGTAAAAGATACTGCTATAGGTTTGGCCATGTCGAAATTAAACCGGATACGTTCTTCAAAAGGATAGGCGGTCGTCTCTGTAATATGAAATACTTCCTTACCCGTATTTACGGTCTCGACAGACGGGCCGTATAAAGCTGCAACGGGCTGCCCTGAAGCATCCCGCAACCACATTCTTGCTACATAATTGGGCATGAAACGATGTACATTACCGGCGCAGCATTCGGTCTCATGGCAGGGCCAGTAGGCCATCCAGGTAGAACCGTGCTGAAAACTGTTCTGATTTGAATTGCCTGTAGCGATCACCTGGTTCACGCTGGAGAAATATTGCAGGTTTTTGAAATCTTTCGATACTGCCCCCGGTCCCGCATTAAATATGGCCTTTTCGATATGATCGGCCCAGGTGGCGTTTCCGGTAACCATCAGCAAATAACCCGTCGCCCAGGTATAGTCGGTAATATCACAGGTTTCATGGCTTTGCAGCGGGTCTTTGTTATCCAGGTGCTCATTGGAACTGGGCACTCCGTCGGGCAGCATATTATCACGGTCGAGTTTATACATCGCGTTGAGCGCCGCATCAAGGTATTTCTTATGGCCCGTAAAACTGTATAAGATCGCCGGGAGTTTCACCATTTCCATATAGGACACTCCATGCGTATGCATGCCTTTCGGGGACAGGCAGGAATCCATGTTCAGTGCAAAACCGCCTAAGGCATAAGCGTTTTCAGAAAGCTCCAGCAGTTTGCGGTCCTTTGTTTTACCATAGGTCCATAAGGCGCCTTCAATATTTACGATCGCCCGGTTAAAGCTTCCAAGTTCGGCGGGGGTATAACTGAGGTAGTGCCGGTGCAATGCTTTAACGATACGCTCATCCCCAGTCGCCTGGTACTCGGCCTGCATCGCTCTGAAAAAAACAGCTATTGGCCATTGGCTGGTGAATAATTCAAAACCCAGTCGCCCGTCCGCACGCGGATGATCCAGTGTATACCGGATACCCTCCTTTGCTTTATTGACCATGGCGGTATCGCCCATGAGATAGCCCAGGCGTAATAACCCGTCGGTATAATAAGCGGTCTGCTCATAGCGCCACCAATTGTCCCCGTGATCCTCACCAATGCGTTTGATTTCCCCCGCCCACAAACAGGTATTATAAGGATAAGATAATACATTGGGATGCCCCGTAAGACCGGTACGCTGACGGTTCAGGAATTCGGCCAGCCAGCCTTGCGGCTTACATTCCGTAATCAGCGCTTCATGATATTGTCCGTAAGGCGCAGGTACTTCGCGCCCATTGGCTATGGGTGCGCTCTTATCAGCCAGCATGCCTGTCAAAATGCCGGCCATGATCAGCATTCCGGCTAACCAGGTGCAGGTATATATTTTGCGTTTCATCATAATATAGTAATGGCGATGTTAACTTTGTGCTGATCAAAAACTAAAGGGACGGCCTCCAGGCCGGGTACAAAATTGAATACCCTTCCCCCGTGGGTTGGGGCTATTTTAAATGGCGCGCTGCTGACGACCCGGATGCGGGAAGCACTTTTTTTCACCTCCAGTTCACGGTCAGAAATAACGTTGACTATTTCCTGGCCGGAAGCGATAATGGGTAAAATATACTTTATGGTTTGATCTGAATTGTGCGAAACCTGGATATTTACCAGATCCTTGTGAAAACGATATTCTGCATGACACAAAATAACATCTGGTGCAGGGCCCTGCTGTTCGCTGTTCACCATTTTTGATGCTGTTTTAAAAGCCAGTTCACCTCCGTCTTCCTCGTAGCTGACTTCAGCTTTCAGATCATGAATATTGGTATAATATCCTGTGCCCTGCTGTAATTCAAACCGTGGGGTGAGGCACATGGACAGTTCGTCTTTATTTCGTTGCATATTAGCGCTTTCTGTGAGTTGGTAAACCGTCATGCTGCTGCAAAGGATTAGACCCGCCTTGTTGTGCCAAAGCAGGGATAAGGCACCGCCGCTGGCGTGTCCCGATCTCATCAGATATTCCCGCTCATTAGCCGTCAATGTTGCACGCCAGTTACCGCGAGCGATCAGCCAGGTCCCGATATCTTTAAAAGCCCTCACACCATATTCCTGTTCCCGGGGTAATTGCCGTGTTGATTTTGGTATCTGATTTACTGCAGTTCGCCGGGTGAGTAAAATGGTGAGTGCTTTGCTATGACCAAAGGTATGATGCACACAAGGCAATATCTGATGACTGTGCACATGGGGTCCGCCGTGCAGCAAATCTTCATGGGTACATGCTTTTAGTAATTGCGTATTGCGCAGCGCAGCCATATAATAGCTGTTATTTACATCAGCCATTAAAGCAAAAGCAGGCTGACAACCATCGCTGGTACGGCTGCCCCAGTAAGTCCATTTGAAATTACGGGTTCCCCAACTGTTATCCCATGCACCGTCAGGCAACATAAATTGCAAATGAGCGTCAAGAGATATTTTCAGGATCTCCAGCAGATCATTGTCTCCTATTAATTGCGCATACATGACCAGCGCAGGCAGGGATTCTTCTACATTATAACCTAAATCCACAGAATAACAACCGTTTTCGCTGGGTTCATGATCTGGCCGCCCTTCACCAAACAGGAGGCGATCATGCGGTGTAAGATAAGCCCTGATAGCCTCCGCGAACATTTTTCCTTTTTCCAGGTAACGGGGTTCATTAAAATATTTACCCAGCAGTGCCAGCGCGTACGTTGCCGTTGCGGGGTAATTGATATTACCCGTATTAATGGTAAAATCGTGATAAAGGAATTCCGCGGCGGCTTTCAACCGGGCTTCCCAGGCTGATTTTGTAACATGGTCAAACAAATGCCCGAAACGGGTCAACGCTTCAGCCAGTGTGATGGCTGTAAAGACTGAGATACCTTTCCAGTCACTTACGCTGACTTCATTTACCCAGGAGCCATCGGGGATACTGACATTATGCTCCATCCAACCATAAACCTGAATCGCTGCCTTGAAATATTTCGGGTTATGCGTACGATCTGCCAGATAAAGGAACGGAAATATGGCATCCCCGCAACGCCCATGTACAACAGAACAAGACGGACAGAGAATCCCTCCGTATAAACCCTTTAATTCCGGCTGCTTAATTTGTAATTCTATTAGCCGATCGGCCCATGTCTGGACAAGTTCATCACACAATGTCAGCAATTCATTGCCGCCCGGTCCTGGACTGCCTTGTTTTGCCGGCGCAGCAGGCAACGCACCTTGCCCCTGTGCCGGCACCCGTGTAACGGGAAACAAAAGCCCTGAACCCGCAAGCGCGCTCAATTTTAAAAATGATCTTCTGGAAGGCGATATCATTGGTTGGTTATAATTCAGTTGCCGGATTTATGGGCAACCTTCATCAGAATGACAGGAAAATTGAAAAATTAGGGTTAACCGTATTCAAATTATTTCCCATTGAAGTTTTCATCAAAACACTATATTCTTTTCTGCCCCTTTCAGTGCTGATTTTGAATCTATTCGAATAGAGAAGATATACTGAAAACCGGAAAACCCCGGTAGCATTTTACTCTGCGCCTTGCCGCTGTAAAACTTGCAGATGGCACTATATACATTTGAGCAACACTGATCTTTTTTATTTTGAACGTATATTGCAACCATAAACCGGCATTTTACCGGTCATTGTTTCGGCCTTAGCCATAGAATTTAGCGCTCATGAAGAGAATAAATCTTACAGTTACCCTGCTGCTTTATGGCTTTTGCACTTACGGTCAGCCAAGGGTTATGGCAACTCATACGAGCGACCTTAAATCGTTTAGCAAAGAACTGAGTAGTTACAGAGACATCTTACAATTACCGGGCGTGGCTGTAGCTGTGGTTAAAGACGGCAGAATGATCTACCGTCAGGTAGAAGGTTACGCCAACCTGGAGAAAAAAATGCCGCTGACAGATGATTATATGTTTCAGATCGCATCTGTCACTAAAACCTTTACGGCAAATTTAATGATGCAGTACGAACAGGAGCATAAAGCATCGGTAGAGGATTATGCACTGAACTACCGGTTCATCAATACTTATTTTGGCTGGCCTTACAATGTGGATGCGAACACCCGCATACGGCATTTCCTGAGCCACACATCCGAAGATGGGCCCGGTAATTCTTTCATTTACAACGGACAGCGGTTCAATTATATTTATGGCGTCTTCGAAGCAGCCGGCGGACATGCCCCTTTTACTGATGGCTATTCCCTTGAACTCCAAAAGAGGATCTTTGAACCCCTGCATATGGAACATACGATAGCGGGATTCCCGGACTCACGCAAAGACACCCTGTTTAAACATATTGCGACACCTTACGTTTATGATACACTGAAACGTACGTTTAAGGAAGATACCGTAAATTATCGCTGGACACAGGCCTTCCCCGCTACAGGTATTTTGTCAACCCTGGGAGACCTGGCCAAATACACAACGAGCTACGACGATAACAAACTGATCACGGCTGCTAATTATACAAAAGTAACCACACCGCAAACCTTAACTGACGGCTCAAAAAGCCCTTATGGCATAGGCTGGTTCACCGAAGAATTTGAAGGCAAAAAGATCCACTGGCATTACGGACACGCGGATGCTTATGCTGCGCTGCTTGTTCGTGTACCCGAAACCGGCTACACCTTTATTCTCCTATCCAATTCAAATGCTCCTTCTGATGCGCTTCGACTGGGATCAGGACATATTTGGCAATCGCCTTTTGTGACCTCATTTTTAAAGCAGTTTATTTTCCCGCAAAAAGATCAAAAATATATCAACTGGAATAAAGACTTCGCCAGTATCCCGCGGATGTATGAGCGATCCGGCGCCGCAGGACGCGGTTTATTGATTGAAGAGATTGCCGGGCAGGCACTTTTCCGCCGTTATTCCGAAAAATTATATGGTACCCATAAGGGCGAGTCGGGGCAATTGATGTCATTACTTTACCAGCTTAAGCCGGAGCGGTTTGATCAGTACGATCCCGCGCTGATCTATTTGCTTACCGACTTACAGGATAAAATGCTGGAGTCGCCATTGAAAAAACTGATCGCCGCTTATGAATCCTACGGACATATTCAACCATATGTCGTAATGGATATCGCGCGCTATTATGAAAGAACGGGAAAGCCGGATGAAGCGCTGCGGTTCTACAAAATCCTGGCAGATCATAAGGGATTTGAAACCTGGAACGAAACGATAGAAGCCTGTAAGAAAGCCGGACGGCTACTGCTGAACAGCGGAAAGATAAAAGAAGGCCGGATTTATTACTGGAAAGCTGTAAATAGTATGAAAATGAATGGCTATGATGATAAAGCCATCACAGAGGTCATTAACACGATGAATTAATAAAGATAAAGCCATTTTGTTAAATCATCTTACTGCGCATTTCTTTGTACCTTGACCGGCCGATCGGCAGCTGCTCACCGTTTTTAAGTTGAACAGCATATCTTCCGCCAGCTTCTATTACCAGTTTCCCGGCTTGTTGCAGGTTAACAATATACGAGCGATGGATACGGATAAAATCACCGGCTGGCAGCAATTGGCCGAGCGCGTCCAGGCTTTTGTCATGTAATTCCTGCATGCCGTTTTGCAGGTGTAATTCGCTGTAGATACCCGCGCCTTTGATGTAACTGACCATTACGGTTTCTATCATTTTGATAATGCCACCTTTTTTTATCGCAAGGAACCTGAGGGGACTTCTAACCAGATTATCTTTGTTGTTCAGCCGTCCAAAAGCCTGGAACAGGCGGCTCTCGTCGAATGGTTTAGGTACAAAATCCAGGACGCCATGGGCAAAAGCGGTGATGGCTTTATCGGTATAGGCCGAAACAATAATGGTATGGAAGGGCCTGGCCACCATTGCCTCCAGCACCGCAAATCCATTTTCGCCGTTCAGGTTCAGATCCAGTAGCAGCACATCAACGGGTGATTGTTCAATATGCGCAAGGCCTTTGGCAAGCGTGTCGCATACGGTGAGCGTAAGCTGCTGTTCAAAGTAAGCCTTTGTCATCCGCGCCAGCCGTTTGGCGATCCGCGCCTCGTCTTCAATGATCAATACCTTCATAAGTCGATACGGATAATACTTCTCCAACCCCCGGTAAAAGGCTCCGAACTAAAATTCCACCCCTCGCCGTAGCTTTCCTTTAAGCGTGCTTCAATATAACGGAAGCCGTTACCGCCCCGGCGCTCGCTTTTTAGCCGGTTCTCTGCAAAAACTTCAAAGGTATATTGTTTAGCTGCCGCGCTGCGCGAAAAGTTAAGTGCAAACGCAATTTTATGCTCATCGGACGGAATACTATGCGTGATGCCGTTTTCCAGCAGGGTGTGAATAATTGCCGGTGGGATCAGTTCGTCATTCTGTATACCCGAGTCTGTCCATACATAGGTAATCTCTTTACGAAACTGCATTACTTGCAGGTGGTGCCTGCAAAGGTCTATCTCCTGCCGGATGGGAATAAGCGCGTGTTCGGCGATCTCGTTCATCAGGTCAAACTCGTGCGATAGCGCCTGGATAAATTGCACCCCCTGCGCGGGCGATTCTTCCACCCAATCGATAAGGGAGGTTAGTGTATTGCGCAAAAAGTGTGGTTGAATATTCTTTTTGATCAGTTCCAGCTGCAGGCGGGAGGATAGCAGCAGCGAGGCCTGGTGCGCTACTTCCAATTGCTTGGCGCCGAGAGTTTGCAGATAAAGGATGCATAGCAGAATAAGCGTAAAGGCAATGTACAGACCGAAGTCGTAAAACATATACTGGTTGATCACCATAGAGGCTGCAAAACAGGCAAGGACCAACACGCTACCCCGTTGTTTTTTAATTAAGGCGTACAACAAAATCAATACAGATGCGATCCAGAGTGTTAAGCTGTACAGGTGCGCTGTAAGGTCGTATGACCCATAATTGATCGTATAGATACACAACAAAGCGACAAGCAGTGCCGCCATAAACAGCATCTTGTATGGCAAATTAAAATGAATAGTAAAATATAACGGGATCAGGAGCGCGTTGGCAAAAGTAAGCCAGCCCACGATGGTCAACCGGGTATAGAACTGCGTATAAGGTATATCGATATAAAATTTCAGGTATTCCATCACTAGCAGGGCAAAGAATAAAAAGCAGATCACCGCAAACAGCAGTGTCGTACGCTGTTTGTATTTACTGTTAGCATATAAAAATAGGTAATAGATTGCCGCGATAAGAAAAGCCCCCGCCATGAGGTTGACTAGTGAGAGTTCGATAAGCGGCTGGCGCAATAGCTTCAGGTAGCTGTCGGGTTTGGCCATTACGCTCCGTTCGGTAGTTTCCAGCAAATGGCTTTGCGTCCCGCTAACAATCACCACATGCTTACCCAGTCCCGCCAGTTTATCGGGGATCTGGTAATAACTTGTTTCAGTGCCGGGCACTTCGGGTTTGCCGGCGCTGGCCGGTACGCCGTTCTGCCCGACCTTAACGCCATCCCAATAAACCGCGAAAGCGCCGAAACTGTGTACCTGTAGTCCCATGGGCGAACTGAACTTTTTTTCCAGCACATCGATATCCACACGGCCGGTAAACGTCGTGCCCGGCCGGCTGAGGACGGCATCCGCCATCTCGTACCTAATATCAGGATCGGGCCGGCAAGAGGCAAGGGCAGCGAGTAAGAGGAACAGGAAGATCCGGCATTTTTGCATCCAGTAAATATAGATAAACCCATATTGCTTTTTAGTGCAGCAGGAAAGCCCTGAGTGCCGTTCGCATGTTTTTTGGGGTTATACGTCTTACCCGTTCCTAATCTTGCAGCATGAGAATGATACTAATCCTTATGCTTTGCCTGGGGTGCACCGCAGCTGCAGCCCAAACCCTTACCGGAACGTTAACAGATCTGGATACCCATAACCCCATTGCCTATGGCACGGTCAGCCTGCTGGATACGTTGGGCAAGCCGGTTTCCGGCACCATGACTGATGAAAAGGGTGGGTTCCTCCTGAAATACACCAAACAGGGGACCTTTACACTGAATTGCAGCTTCATGGGTTACCAAACCCTTAAACGAAGCGTGACACTTACCGGCGGTAAAACCGATGTGGGCATCTTGTTGCTGATACCCGACGCGCGCCAGTTAAGCGAGGTAAGGGTTTCCGCCCAGCAGTCTGCCCTGCGCTTGTTGCCGGATAAAAAAGTGTTTGAGGTAGGAAAGGACGTTTTATCCCAGAATGGTTCGGTTAGCGACGCGCTGAATGGTATCCCGTCTGTCGCTGTCAGTCCGCAGGGCGAGGTTAGTTTACGCGGAAATGCCGGTGTTACGGTACTGGTGAACGGGCGGCGCTCGGGCCTTACGCAAGGCAGTGCTTTAGAGCAGTTGCAGGCCGATCAGGTAGAGCGTATCGAGGTCATCACCAGCCCCTCCGCGCGTTATGATGCCTCGGGAAACGCGGGGATTATCAATATCGTACTGAAAAAAAATAAAAAATCGGGCTTTAACGGGCAGGTAAAGGTGGTAGCCGGTATACCGAATGACACCCGCATCAATCCGAGCGTTAATTACAAGTCAGATAGGTTCAACTTCTTTTCCACGTTTGGGATGCGTAAGTCAGATTACAAAGGGATCTACACCACTGACCAGGTAACCGGCTCGAGCAGCCTGAAAATGCTGCAGAACGAGAACCGGCACGATGACGGAAAGATGCTTTACCTTGGAGCAGATTATTTTATCAGTAATAAGCGCACCATGACCGCCGCTTACCTCTGGAACGGCACGCATGACCACGATAAAACAAGACTGAACTATGATTACCGGAGCACGGCGCCAGACAGCACCCTGCAGCGGAATGGCGAATCGTGGGAGCAGCGGAACTACCATCAACTGGAATACAATTATACGCAGCTGTTCTCACGCGCCAGGCAAAAATGGACGGTTGATATGCAATACGATTGGTGGGACAGTAAAAAGGACTGGGCATTGGCCACCAGTAAACTGTATCCTGCAATTGCAGATTATCCGGATCTCCGCACCAACACCCGCGAGGCTAACCGCGACTTGCTTGTGCAATCGGACTGGGCACAACCCATCGGCAAGGAAACACTGCTGGAACTGGGTATCAAAAGCGAGAACCGCCACGTGCAGTATGATTTTCTTGCCCGCCAGCAGGCGGGCGACACTTATATAACCTATAAGGGGCTGGATAACGGATTGGATTACAGCGAACGCATACAGGGTGCCTACGCACAACTGGGCAGCAAACAGGGTAAATTGAGTTACCTGAGCGGGCTGCGCCTGGAGGTTACAGGCATCCGGGCATCCGGCAGGGATGGGGGCTATAAAAACCAGAAGGACTATGTACGACTGTTCCCGACGCTGCACCTGGATTATGCGCTTTCAGCTGCTTCCACCGTGCAGGCACATTACAGCCGCCGCATCAGCCGCCCATCACTCTATCAGCTCTCGCCTTACCTCGAGCTGACGGACCTGAACGCGCAGAATACCGGCAACCCGGATCTTAACCCCACTTATTCCAACCTTTATGAACTGGGTTTCCTGTTCCGGAGCAACACGCTGACGATCAATCCCTCCTTATATGCTCAGTATACGGACGCGCCGATAACAGATTATACTTCCCGTAATCCCGACGGGATCTTTATCACGCTTCCTGTCAATATCGGCCGGGAAACACGGCAGGGCTTCGAGCTGAATGTAATGTATAATCCACTGAATGCGCTGCAACTCAACGCCGACTTTAACCTGTATCGTTTCCGGCAATCAGGAGCTTATAACGGCTTTGATTTTGGCTTTTCCGGCGGTTCATCTTCTGGCAGGCTCAGCGCGCAATGGAAGCTGGCCAAAACCCTGATCGCACAGGGGCGGTATTACTACAACGGGCCATCAGCCAGCGCACAGAGCCATAACCGGGCCATGCACTGGGCCGACTTTGGCATCAGTAAAAACATGCTTGCCGACAGACTGGCTGTGGTTGCGGATGTTACCAACGTCTTCGACTCCCGCCGGTACCGCACTACAACTACCGGGCCGGGTTATGTTTTTTCTACCATGAGCCGCTTCAACGGCGCACGTTACCGCCTCAGCGTTGTCTATAAAATCAAGAGTAATACGACCGTTCGGGAGGCTAAAAGCGGTAACCGGAATTGATATTAAAACTTTGTCTATTGTAACCTTTTGTTCTTTGCAGAGGTCTAATTAAAAAATTGAATATGAAATCTTTATTTATTTGTGCTGGTTTGATCGCGTTGACTGTTGCGTTCACATTGCTAGCAACTGCGCAGCAGCAAAGCAATGTGGTCCAAAACCCTGATCTACTATATCAAAAAGTAGCTGAATTGGATAGTGCCATGTTCTCCGCCTACAATAAACGTGACCTCGAAGGATTAATGGGCTTCTTTTCCCCCGACCTGGAATTCTATGATGACCGAAGCGGCCTAACGGATTATGCACATAACCTTGCCGCGTTTAAAAGGAATTTTACCGATCCCGTGCATTCGTCAAGACGGGAACTGGTCAAAGGCAGCCTGGAAGTTTACCGTCTGGGCAGTTTTGGCGCATTAGCCATCGGTGTGCATAAATTTTACGGCACGGTTAATGGCAAGGAAGAATTAGAAGCCACCGCAAAGTTTACCGAGGTTTGGGAGAACAAGAACGGCAAGTGGCAGGTAAAGCGCGAAATGAGTTACGACCACAGGTAAAGTTGTCCGGAATATCAATATATCCCCTCCCATCACTCTCTAAATCGGTTCGTATGCATAAGGGGCAAGCGTACCTTACCGAAACTTCAGTAAACGGCCTGTCAGACGCCAGTTCATAATTTTCCAGCAACTTTAATTCGTTCGTAGACAGGAAGGCCGTCTCCACTTTTTTATAACGGAACTTATAACTTTTGAACGGGTCTTTAGTGATCCATTGCAGCTTAAAAGCCAGCGTGGTCATTTTCCGCAGCCGGATCAAGTGTTTCATCACGCCATTATTATTGATGGGCTGATAATGGTCTGCCGGTTTGTGGCTGCGCAGAAAGGTCTCGAAATCAATAATGAATTTATAGTCGATATCACAAATGCGGATATCGGCAGCATTACGTTTCGCTTTCAGAAATTTTTCCAGGTAACGGACGGTCACCTCATAGTGTTTCAAGGTGCTGTGGGTCAATGCCGCAGAAGCGGTCTCCCGATGGTAATCGATCAGTTTGCTGAACATGTAGCTCTCATCGGTTTCTTCACCCAGGAAATAGGCCTTTAATAATTGCGGAGTGATGTCTTTACCGGCCATCTGCAATTGCTGGTAGTAGGTCGTGATGGTAAACTTGACCTGTTCGAGGTAAGCATTTGTTTTTTCAGCTTCCTGCGCTTTGACTTTTAGGCTGCCCCGGCCAAAGTCCCAGTCTTCGACCACGACCTGTTGCTTGAGCGCGAGCATTGTTTTTTCCTTGTTGACCATAATGCCGACATAGACACTGGTCTTGCCATCCTTGTTGGCCTTTTGTTTTTTGATGGTGAAATTGACACCAAACGACTGCGATGTTTTCATCTTTGTACAGTTTTAAGTGAATAAATGATTGATCAATTCCGAAAATCGTTTGATTTTGGGTATCCGAATCGTGCGCCAAAAGCAGTCTGTTTGAGTTCATTTCAGTTCATAGATTATTCATCTAATAAACTGGACTACAGTTGTTTACGCGATTTTGGAGACCGAAAATAAAAACAAATTTTTGGTAGCCAGTTTGGTCTCGGAAACGGTGTATTCAGAAGGATTGAGAAGGATTACTAAAAAACAAAAAACCCTGTAAATCAACGACTTACAGGGTTATAAAATCAGCTGAATGGCCAATTTGTGCGCCCACCTGGGCTATGGTGATACCTTTGCAATCAATTGATTATCAGTCGCTTATGCCATAAACCACAATGCCTCGTGAGGCATTTTACTCGTTTACCGCTTTCGCTTACCCAAAAATACTAAAAAATATTAATTCCTACTAAAAATTTTTAATTGGGTTCCAGGTTCGAGCCCGACCATGCGCATGAGCGGCTTACCTGATCGATGGAACGTTGTGTTTTAAAATAACCCTGCGCAATCGCTCCTGATGTTCGTCACCCCAAATGCCGATAGAACTGATCAACGGGATAAGCGTTTTTCCAAATTCCGTCAATTCATATTCCACTTTTGGAGGCATCACCGGGTATATGGTTTTGATCACCATTTCATGGTCCTCGAGTTCTTTCAGCTGGACATTCAGCACTCGCCTGGTAACGTCGGGGATCTTCCGTTGCAGTTCACTGGGCCGTAAGTTGCCTTCATGGATGAACCATAGTATCCTGATCTTCCATTTGCCATACAGTACTTCACCGACCAGATCAAGTCCGCAATTGAGAGAAGGAGTAATCTTTTTCACGTACATAAATACAAATATACAATACCCTCATTGGTGAGCAATACGGATAAGTTTATCCCTATCTGATTCGTAAGCCCGTAATTGTATGTTATCGGAGTACTGTAGAGATTTGCACAAAACAAATAGTATGGAACAGCAAATCAATTACAGTAACGAATTATCCGGTAAGATAGCCCTTGTAACGGGTGGCACAAAGGGCGCGGGAAAAGCGATAGCCGAACGCTTAAATTCGGCAGGTGCAACGGTGGTGGTCACGGCAAGGAACAAACCCGAACAGGCAGATCATGACTTGTATTTTATTCCTGCCGACCTGAGCCAACGGGGAGCGGCTGATGAAGTTGCCAAAGCAGTATTAGCGCGTTATGGCAGACTAGACATACTGGTTAACAATCTCGGTGGCTCCGAAACACCCGCAGGCGGTTTTGCTGCACTTACTGATGAGCACTGGGAAAACACCATCAGCACCAACTTACTTGCACCGGTAAGGCTAGACAGGGCTCTATTGCCCCGGATGATAGAGAACGGCAGCGGGGTGATCATCCATATCGCTTCCATCCAAGGTATATTGCCGCTATATGATTCTACCTTGCCGTACGCTGCTACAAAAGCAGGTTTGATCAATTACAGTAAAAGTTTATCGAATGAAGTTACGCCAAAAGGTGTCCGCGTGCTAACTGTTTCGCCAGGATGGATAAATACTACCGCATCGGTAGCTTTTTTGGGCGAGATCGCAAGGAATGCTAATAGTACTGTAGAAGAAGCTCGGCAAGGTGTCATGGATGCATTGGGCGGAATACCTTACGGCAGGCCCGCCGAACCGGAAGAAGTAGCCGAATTGGTTGGCTTCTTAGTTTCTCCAAGAGCCAATTATTTAACAGGAACAAATTTCATCATTGATGGCGGAACCGTACCAACTATCTAATAATCAAATAAATAAATATCATGAAATTACCACAATTAGTAGCGCAATTTATAGAGACGCAGAACACTTATGACAGCAAGGCTTACACTGAGTGTTTCACCGAGAATGCTATCGTACATGACGAAGGCAAGACCCACACCGGCAAAAAAGAAATCCGCCAGTGGATAGAAGAGGCAAACGAGAAATATAAATCGGTGATGAAACCGCTCCAATATGATGAATCCGGCACAAACGGAGTATTAACCGCGGAGGTTTCAGGAACATTTCCAGGCAGCCCGATTGTGCTGAAATTTCATTTGGGACTAAAGGACGGTCTTATCGATTCATTAAATGTGATCGAATAATTCAAAGCCGAAAGGCCGCAAGGCTGGATATTATCAGAAAGCTGCATAAGATAAGCTAAGGTGGTTTTCTAATATCCAATTGAACCAATGCCTGCATTGAATGGTTTCAGTTAGTGACACCGAATTTAAGATTGACAGATAGGGTTCAAGCAGATTGATAGCATGCTAAAACTTTGAGCTTCGTGAGTTGTTGATCCTAAACCCTTTACCGCTTTTTTGACATTTTAAATAAAAGTTATGATCAGGAAATTAAAATCAGGGCAATACCGCATTTACTCCAGGAAAGTCGATCCGGAAACCCATAAACGCAAGAACCTGGGGACATTCGATTCAAAGGAAGCCGCGCAGAAACATGAAAAGGAAATTCAGTATTTTAAGCATCATTAGTACCGAACAATTGACAGCAGTTTCCGCGTTGGCTGCTCAATTTATGTCACATTTTTATATAAATCTGTGACATCAAAGCGCCCCGCATTTTGCACCAATTGAAAACAGTTCAACAGGCAAAATACGGGGCGAAAAGGGACCCGCAGAGCGGGGCCGTCCGGCAATTTTAAAGTTCGATAACGATGCCGTCCTGACAATCGGCAGCTTCTGCCTCTGCATCCGCTTTGTTGTCGAATATTTTGTTTTCACCGTTCTCATCGGTAACAATAATGGCATACGCTGCGCCAGCAAATTTTTCAATAATCAGATAACTCATAGCTGTAATAATTTTTGATAAATGTCTTCCCAATAGGCTTTTCGTTTTTCATCTGCCTGTTGGTATTGCGGGTCAAGACGTTGGTAATAACGGTAATCATCCGCTTGCATGATCGCTAATTGCAGGTTGTCGATTTCCAACTCGAAACCGTTTAAGTCAGTTATTTTCAATGGTTGGCCTTTCATGCTACTTTTAACGGCTGTGTCCTGAAATCCTTGAGGTTCAAAAAGAAACCCCTGTTGAATAAAATGCCCTCCCGAAACAGTTGCCATAACAAGGATGCGCCTACATTAGCCAGTGCCGAATTAATAAATAAGTCCTGCTTGGTCAGGGCTTCGGCCAGTGAACAGCTTGGTGTGTTATCCGTAGTTTCGGATGCTTTTAGCAGTTCGCCAAATTCATCGGTGACCATCGGCAGGGTTTCTGCGGTGCGGTATTGTTTGGAATCGGGCTGTTTGATTTTACCGATGGTGGACAGGACGACCTGTCCTGTTTCCCTGCTGTTGCCGAAATCCATATAATAGAGCGGTTGGCTTCGGCTGTTGCTCATGCGCTTGTTTAGCGTTTTCAGGATGTGTGCAATATCTTCTCTCGCCTGAACCGTATCGACACAGCCGATGGTGATGGTTGCCCATGCGCTTTCTTTATCCCCGCTATAAGTCATATCGTACTTTTCAGTAACCGCTTTCCAGTTTGTACCGAAAAAGCGGTTGATACGATTTATCAGTGCTACGGACTTGGGCAAACCTAACTCGGCGGTCGTAAACAATTGCCTTGCTAAATTAGCCCTGTTTACGGTATCATCATCAAATACCCTGACTAACAAGCCGGGATGATTTAAAGCGGTTAGGGCTTGGTTAATTCTTGCCAATGCGGTCAATACCTGTCCGCCTGTACCCCCTGCGCCAATCAGGTTGACGGTAACAGGATTATAGGGCTGTAGCAACTCTTTATTCACGATATGCACCGCTGTGCGGTTATCTTTTGTCTTTTTCATCGGATTAAATCTTTTATGGTTTTACCATTTTTTATTAATTCATGCTGCGGGAACTCCCTGCCTGTGCCGACCTGTTCCTGCCATAAGGCAACCAAATTGCCTTTGCAATGGCGATGGTTGCCAAGCGTGTGGGTGAAATAGCTGTTAAAGAAATAGCTTTCCCATTGCGCCATAAACTGCTCTAAATGCGTTTGTCGGTCAATATTGATGTTGACCGTCCCCATACAAACGTTACCGTCCTGTGAGAGGTTAAATAAAGGCGCATAATACAATGGAGTATCGGCGTTGGGCTTTGCCTTGCCTTTCAGGGCAAAGACCTGTAACCGCTCTTTAGTGGCCTTCCAAAGCAGGGCGGGTATATTGGTTTTGCCCGATGGGATGCCCAAACTTTCCGAAAAAAACAAGTCAGTTTCCTGTGGCGGGGTGTACCAAATGGCATAGCCGTTATTTTGGGCGTTCACATAAATTAATTGGGGTGGCAACACGCCCCTGCATTGCAGGTAGGTCGTTTGCAGTTCTTGGGTGGATTGCATCAATTCGCTGAGCATCAACATTTCGTTAATGGATAAGGGATGGGCATTAATCGGGTTACCCTGCTTGCCAATATCATAGCTTTCCACGTAAATATCGCTTTCCCTGCGGTCATGGTTTTCCTGTTCTATAGACTTGTAAATCAGCAAGGCTTTAACAGGCAGGTACTGCTCGTTAAATGTTTGGCTCACGTTCTTCATCATCATGGTCGTTTAAAAGTTTACAAAAGTTCCAAACCAGTTCCAACAGGCGGTCTTCAAAATCAAAATCGGGGCTGTCCTTTTCGGGCAAACGGTCGAATTTTTGCAGGTGCATCGGCTCGTCCATATAGGCGATTTCCTGAAAATTGCAGTTTACCGTATCAAAAAGCGTATCTGCTAAACAACCATCACCACTCCAATAGAAGCTGATGTACTGATCGGCGCTAATGCGGTCTTCATCTTCGGGATACAACAAATCTGAATGGATATTGTCAAATATGGAACGTTGCGGGTACTGACGGTAGAGTTGCAAAAATTCCACACTGATGGCTTGCCATTCCTGTTCCCAATTATCCGCAGGACGGAAGTTTTCTACGACATCGGCAAACCGCTCCAAATAATGCGGGTTACGGATTTGCTCGTGCAGTTTTAACCCTGCATTGTGCAACACATAAAGCTCGTCCAATTGCTGTTGGCGGTCTTCCTCGTCTTCTTGGTCATCGTTCACCCAATCCTCTATCATTTGGTACTGGCTTCCCACATAGCTACCGTTTTCCGTATAAAAGGGAATGCCGACTACCTGATGCAGGTAGGCACAAATGCACAATAAGAGTTCTGCGAGTTTCTGCGCCTGACTGCTTTGCACCCAATGCCACATGGGTCGTATAGGGATATAGTATAAATTCATACCCGTATCGTAACGGCTGACCGTAGCCAAAGTGGCTGTATGCGTATCATCGCAAGCGATAAAGCATTCCAGTTTCTTATCCTTAGCTTTTAAGGCTTCGCAGACCGCTTGCCATGTTTGGTAGATGCTTTGCGGGAACACCTCGTTGGCAGATGGCGTTACGGTTAAGCCATAGTAATTACAGAGTTGGGAAAGGGAGTGTAAAAACTCCCTTTCTGCCCTGTCCTTGTTGCCCTCGTAAGCCCAAAATGGTTTAAACTGGTGTTTTAAAAAACCATTTCGGCGATACCCTGCGGTGCGCTTCTTGACGGATTGCGCTGTATCTCGTTGGCATCGGGCAGACGGTTTAATTTTTCTATTAACGTGCCGAATTGCTGTTGTAGCTTCCATTCCCGTTTCTCCTTATCAATTTTTATTACCCTTTCTCGTTTCATGGTTTATCCTTTATGCCCCATCGTGCTTTCAAAGCGGTACTGCACTTCATCGTCCTTGATTTCGGGGCCGATGATTTTCGCATTGGTGAGTATGGGGTAGTTAGCCGAATAGAAATTCTGTACATCACTGGCGGTAAATTCCGCACCAGGGTCTGCCAAACGCACGTCCTGTCCGTTTTCTTTGTGCAGAAACACCCGTTTTAATTGGTTGACTATCATGGTCGTATGCTTTGGTTAAACTTCCTGTAAACTGGCGTAGAGTTCCTGACGTTTCTGCAATTGCTCCCGCTTGGTTTTGATTTCGCTTGCCTTGTTGGGGTACTCGTCCGCATCGGGCAATTGGGCAATCGCTTCCTTGTATTTCATGTCGGTATTCAAATGATTAACCCTTTGCATGGCTTCGTCATACAGGCGTTGCTTCTCTGCCAATGCCTCGGTTTCATCGGGCTGTTCGTCCAAATCATCGTTGTCATCTTCGGGTTCTTCTGCGGGTTGGCTAAACAGGCTGTTATCACTCTTTTTAGCGGTTGCGGTGTTTTTGCCTGTTGTTTTTTCAGGCTGCTTTTTCGCCTTGTCCAGTTCGGCCTGATAGGCTTCTTGATTGGCAAAAAGTTTGACGGTTTGCTTTACAGGTTCACTTACCTCGCTAAAAAACTTTTCATCCAGTTCCTGCACCATGCCTTTTAACAGCATCGGCGGGATATTTTTACCTGTGGTGATTTTGGGGTTGTTATTTGCCAACAATACCAAAACGGTGAGCGTACCGCCCTCTTGGGCTTGGATATTGATTTGCAGGGTGCCATTGATTTGCAAACCCGCTATTTGTTCAAAAAAATTCGTTTTCATGTGCTTAAAATTTAAAATGATTAAAACCTGCAACAGCGAGTAAGAGCAAACCCGCTAACAGGGATAAATTGCCGATCATTAAAATCAGGCTTTCCAATGCGGTTGTTAATACAGCCCTGCCATAAGAGGAAAATTGCTGTAAACCCGCCATGCCCCTGCGGTTGAACCTGCGTTTGCCGATGCGGTAACGGATAAATAAGCCCATAGCCAACAAAATCAAACCGCAGGGAACGGTATAGCTGTGATGCGCTTTCATGGTTAACCGAATAAAAGTTCTACAGCGGGTTTAAACTTGGGTTCGGTGTGCCTGTCAAGCGCCACATATTGCGTTAATGCATGGGCGGTAAAAATGGCTGTATAGCCACCGAATAACTGGTCGGCAAATACGGCTGAACTTTTATTGAGTTCTTTAGCGTATTTGGCCATGACCCTTTGCGCTTCTTCGGCGAGTTCGAACCAAAAATCCACCCCGAACATTTGGTCTTTCCATTCTGCGGTTATCCGCTCTTTATCGTTTAGAACGGTTTCGGTCAGTTCGTTGAGATACCCTAAAAATTCAGGTATCTCGTTTATCAATAAGCTATGCAAAAGCCTTGCTTTCTGCACGTTGTTCAATAACTTTAGTGGTTGCATATTCTGATTTTTAAGGGGATGGCTATGCCCATCCCTGTTGTTTAGCAAATGATTTGATTTCTTTTAGGGTTACCTGATGGCAACCCACACGGATAAATTTTTTATTGACCTCGGCAATGGCATATTTGTCTAAGAATAGCTTATCGCAGTTCGTGCAACCGCCTTTTTTGTTGGTCGTTATCACGAATTGATAAAGCTGATGCCCTGCCGACAAAGGAAACCTGATGCCTTGCGTGGTTTCCACCTGTCCCGTCTTCACATCGAACCGCAGGTAGTCCAAGCCGTCATAGGTTCGGAGATTATTCCGTTGGAACGAACGCCAATCTTTTAATTGCTTTTTTTGGACGGACAGCCATTTCCTTTGCTGTTTTTTCTCCTTTGCTTCCTGTAACTCTCTTTCTTTCTGGAGATGTACCACGAACTCGTCAAAGTTTTGGATATTACCCAAGGCTACCAGTTGCTCCGGCAACTCGTAACCAAAGAAATCTGCATAACGCTTCGCTTTATCAAATAGCTGACTGATTTGAAGCAGATACTTTTCAGGTTTACGTGCCGTTCCCAAATGGTGCGCCAACTCATTCATCGCTGTGTGCCAACTCTCAAACAATTCATACTTGCTTGATGCCGGGTCGGGTACGTAAATCTTGGTCAAATGAGCGGATGCCCTCCTTACAATTTCGACGTGCTTACTTGTCGTCCTGCTGTACGTCCTTTCGGTGAATAACACAGCGTGTTCGCCCTGCTCGTTCCAAACGTGTTTGGCAATCATAAAGTGGTCGCCGTACGAGTAAATCGCACCACTTGCAAAAAACAAGTTGGATGATGATGCCGAAGCGTTAGTATCGGTACGGTTCGCCCAATCGTGGGCTACATCGTATATATCCATTCTGCTATACATTTCCTTTGCACTAATCGGTCAAAATTATTTTACCTCTTTCTCTAAAACCTTGATTTTGCCGTGTATAAA
Source organism: Mucilaginibacter sp. GW821-FHT07H05 (assembly GCF_059418485.1). NCBI lineage: Bacteria > Pseudomonadati > Bacteroidota > Sphingobacteriia > Sphingobacteriales > Sphingobacteriaceae > Mucilaginibacter > Mucilaginibacter sp. GW821-FHT07H05. Next base: position 3,986 of record NZ_JBWKPY010000007.1, on the reverse strand, counting down.
CGGCTGTAAACGTTTAATTAAATTGCTCGCTTGGTTTCAGCACTTTGTTTTTATCACCTGCCTGTCTTGGGGTTTTGCTGTTGTTTTCCGCTTCTTTTTTCACCCCTTTGCTTAGCATGGTAATTTCATCGGTGCGGAATTTCAAACTTGCTTTCGGTTCGCCGTCACGGCTAACCCACGGCTCGGCAGTCATAAAGCCGTGCAGTTGTACAATCATGCCTTTGGTTAGAAAAGGCGCTATGGCATCAGAACGCCAATAGGCACAATCCACAAAGGCGGTTTCTTCCTTGCGTTCGCCCTGCGATTTGTAAGTGCGGTTAACGGCTACCCTAAAACCTGTTACATTTTGTGTTTCGCTTACTGTTCTTACGGTTGCATCTGCAACCAGTCTTCCTGTGATTTCCATGATTTCTATTTTTTATGGATCAATGAATTTGCTCTCCAGTCCTCCGTCCGGGCTTCCCCTTTCATTTGGCTTTTGATACTGCCCCAACCGGAATTTTGGGGCATTAAGCCGGGCCGGTAACCAAAAAATACTACCCAAAGGGTGGAGATTTTTTGGTTAAGCGCAGCGACGGATTGGTGTATGCAACACAATTCCGACCGCGCACATTCGTGCGCTCATTGTAGTAGGAAAAGCCAAATGAAAGGGAAGCCTGTTTTATCTATTTCTACTAACTGATCGCAGCAGGCGTGAAAATGACAACTGCCCTCGCAGCCTTTGAAGGCACTGAAGGCTGCGCGCAGGCACCCCGACCATGTGGCGGGGCCTGGTTGGCATTTTCCGCCGGGGTCTTCAATCAGCCAGGGCGGAGCGCCGTGAATTCATTAAGTATGAATTTTAGGGGCGCGATGCTATGGTCTTCGCCGGGGCTTTTGGAGCGCAGTGAAAATGCCATAGGCGGCGGTAGGGATCGGAAGCGTATCCTCCGCAGGAGATATAGCAGAGAGCCCGGGCCGGAGGTACCGCACAAACGTTTAGAAACGGCTATACACGGGTATTTAGCTTCATTTTCAGGCCTTCCTGCTCAATTTTGTCCCCATAAATTTTAAGATCATGAACAATTTGAGTAACAGCGTGCGGCTGACCGGGAGGTTGGGCGCGGCACCAGAGATGAAGAACATTGATGAGGAACGAAAGGTGGCTAAGATCAGTCTGGCGACCAATTATTATCGGAAAAACGGTAAGGGTGAGACGGTACAGGAAACGCATTGGCACCAATTGGTTTTATGGAACAGGCAGGCTGAAATTGCCGAGCAATACTTAGACAAAGGCAGTCAAATCGCTATTGAAGGGCGTTTGGCGAACCGGTTTTATACCGATAAAGATGGTGCTAAACACTATGTGACGGAGGTTGTGGTAAGCGAAATGATGCTATTGGGTAAGCCATGACGGTAAGTGTAGCGAGCGCGGCGTTGGTAGGGATCGATGCCGTGCTTATTACCGTAGAGACGAGGATCTGTGCCGGTGTGAGTTATTTTATTGTAGGCTTGCCCGGTGAAGCGGTTAAAGAGAGTTTATTTCGGGTGGAGAGCGCTATCACTACCTGCGATTTTGAGATGCCCCGTCAGAAAATACTGATCAGCCTGGCTCCGGCAGGAATTAGAAAAGAAGGGGCTGTTTTTGATTTGCCTATTGCTTTGAGTATCCTCGCTGCTTCCGGTCAGTTAGTGACGGAACAAATGAATGACTTTTTGTTTACGGGTGAACTGTCATTAACCGGAAAATTGCGGCCAATCAAAGGTACGCTGTCGGTAGCGGTTGAAGCACGTAAAGCAGGTATTAAGCACCTGATCGTACCCAAAGAGAATGCCAATGAAGCCGCTATGGTCAGTGACCTGTCGGTTTTTGGTTTTGATACTTTAGGTGATGTGGTGATTTTTTTGCAAAAGCCGGATAGTGTGAAGCCTGCAACGGTAAAACCGAATGAGAATAAGAAAATTGAACAGCTTTACCAGGCTGATTTTTCAGAAGTGCACGGGCAGGAAAAGGTGAAACGGGCTTTGGAAGTGATGGCGGCCGGCGGGCATAATAGTTTACTGATCGGCCCGCCGGGAACAGGTAAGACCATGCTGGCGACACGGTTGCCGGGTATCCTGCCGCCGCTCGGTTTGCAGGAATCGTTGGAGACGACAAGAATTTATTCGGTCGCCGGGCAACTGGATAATACGGGACTGATCACGGAGCGGCCCTTCCGGTCGGTTCATCATACGGCCAGTGATATTGCTTTGGTCGGTGGCGGGCCGGTGGCCATGCCGGGGGAAATATCCCTGGCGCATAACGGGGTCTTATTTATGGATGAACTGCCGGAGTTCAAGCGGCGGGTATTGGAAGTATTGCGGCAGCCTTTGGAGGAACGGCAGATCGCGATCTCGCGGGCGAGTTATGTGGTTAACTTCCCGGCCAATTTTGTTTTACTGGCGGCGATGAATCCGTGTCCTTGTGGTTTTCATGGGCACCCCGACCGGAAATGCAGTTGCACTTTGCAAGCGATCCGTTTATACCGGGCCAAGTTGTCGGGGCCTTTACTGGACCGCATCGACCTGCATATCGGAGTGCCGCCGGCCAATTTGAACGAGCAGCCCGTTGAAAACAGCGCAGCCATACGCCGGCGGGTGGTCGCTGCCCGGAACAGGCAACTGGAACGGGCGGGTGTTTGTAATGCCCTGATGAATAACGAAGCATTGCGCAGGTATTGTGTTTTGGGTAAGACCGAGCAGGAAGTCCTGAACCAGGCCATGGTGCAGCATAAATTATCCGCGCGGTCTTATGAACGTATTTTGAAGATGGCGCGGACGGTGGCAGACCTTTCGGGTTCGATACAGATCGGTCTGGTGCACCTGGTGGAAGCGATACAATTTAGAAGGCTGAACGTATAAGTAGATAAAAAAGAATAGCCGCCGAAATTTTGTTGCGTTAGGATGTTTGAGGAACTTCCGTTTTTTAAATTATTCATTAAACAGACGATGCTCACTACAGAACAAGCTATTAAAGACTTTCTCAATCATTGCAGGTTTGAAAAAAACCTGAGCGCCAAGACACTAAAATTTTACCAGATCGACCTTCGGCAATTTACCGCTTATGCACACCGGCAAAATTATTCCCATTTCGTTACAGAGATTGACAAAAGATGCCTGAAAGATTATTTGCAGGAGCTTTCCCAATGGAAGCCGAAGACGATCAAAAGAAAGGTAGCGACATTGAAAGCGATGTTCAATTACCTGGAATTCGAGGACGCTATATTGGTTAACCCTTTAAGAAAGATCCGGATCAAGATCAAGGAACCCCTAGTATTACCCAAGGCCCTGACCAAACAGGAAACCGGGCAACTTCTGGAGTCGGTCTATCAGTCTGTTGCAGATGCGAAATCCGGGGCTTATGGTTTCCTGGAAAAGTTAAGAAATGCGGCCATCATTGAGGTCTTATTCGCTACCGGGGCCCGGGTATCTGAGGTCGCCGATATGAAGGTCGATGATATTGACCTCGGTACCGGTAAAATATACATCCGGGGTAAAGGAAATAAGGAAAGGATCGTGTATGTGTGCCATGCGGATACCTTGAGGACGCTGAATGTTTATTATCAGTTCTTTCGGGAAAAGATCGACAGCAATGGGAATGACCTTTGGGTCAACCGCTTGAATAACAAGCTTTCCGACCAGTCGATCCGGCTATTGGTCCGGGGGGTTACGCAGGATGCGAAGATCACGAAACGCGTCACGCCGCATGTGCTGCGGCACACGTTTGCGACCCTTTTGCTGGAAAACGATGTTGACATTAAATATATACAGTCGCTTTTAGGCCATAGCTCGATCATGACCACGCAGATCTATACCCAGGCCAACCGGGAAAAACAAAAAAAGATATTGGAAGAAAAACATCCGCGCCAGGAATTGCACTGGAAATTGTCGCAGTGTCAATAAAGGATAACTAAACATTATCACGTGGCCATGCAAACCGTATACGACCTTAGGCGAATCAAGAGTAC
>NZ_JBWKPY010000006.1:0-472157 GCF_059418485.1 Mucilaginibacter sp. GW821-FHT07H05 | reverse complement strand
TTTTTTGGGATGCTCCGTTTCGCCCTTTTCTCCTGCCCTTGCGGGTTTTTCTTTCGGCGTTTGCGGGCTGCAAAGGTGGAGATTATTTCAATCATTGTCAAGTGTTATTTTCACTTTTTTTGATTTTATTTTTTCCTCCTTAAATATGTTAAAAAACAACGCCTTTTGATTAAGCGGATACAAATGTAAGCACAAAAACGGCATCTGCAAAATGAAATGTTGAAATACTTAAAACAATCCCTTAACTACCTGAAAACTAAGCGGCATAAAATCGCCAAAAAAGCATAAAAACTGGCTGGCAGCACCCTGCGGCTTTATTTTGTACCTTTGTAAGTATATGAGCACCGCCATTTTTCCTGATCATTTTATCGAGTCGCTTGCTGATGCGCCAGGTTTCGACGCCCAAAACCTCATCAACGCACATCAAACTTTACCATCGCCTACTACTATCCGCATTAACCCTTATAAATACCATCCTATATATAAAGGTGTGCAGGTGCCCTGGTGTGCCGACGGTTTCTACCTGGATCAGCGCCCATCTTTCACTTTCGATCCGCTTTTTCATGCCGGCTGTTATTACGTACAGGAGGCATCCAGCATGTTCATTGCCCATATCCTGCAACATATCAGGAACGAAAACGATGAGGCTATTAAAGTGCTGGACCTTTGCGCGGCGCCCGGCGGCAAAAGCACCCTGCTTAGTTCGGCCTTAAAACCTGATGATTTGCTGGTGGCTAACGAGATCATTAAAACGCGTGTGCCCGTATTAACCGATAACCTGACCAAGTGGGGCCCGTCCAACATCGTCGCCACTAATAACGACCCTAAAGATTTTAGCCGGCTTAAAAATGTTTTTGATGTGGTATTGGTTGATGCACCCTGCTCGGGCTCGGGGATGTTCCGTAAAGATCCCGACGCGATGAACGAATGGAGTGAAGGGGCGGTGAACATGTGCCACCAGCGACAGGAACGCATCCTGGCCGACGTTTACCCAAGCATTGCCGCCGATGGATACCTTATATATAGTACCTGCTCGTATTCGGTTGCCGAAAATGAGGCGGTGCTGGATTGGCTGTGCGCCAGTTTTGACATGGAGAGTATACAGATACCCATTAATAGTGATTGGGGGATTGTAGAGAGCCAAAGCACCCTGCACAAGGCCTGGGGTTATCGCTTTTATCCCGGCAAGGTACAGGGCGAGGGGTTGTTTGCGGCCTGCCTGCGCAAAACCGGCAATAACAGCGGCGGGGTATCTAATTATAAAAGTAAAAACGCGCAAAAGCCAGATTACAAATCGATAGACTTACTGAAGCCTTATATTAAGGATGCTGATCATTACTATTATTTTAAAGTGAACGACGACTGGCTGGCGATAGATCGCGTACATAAGGATACCATGGGGATTTTGCAGCAGCACCTGTATCTTAAAAAATCGGGGGTGCGGTTAGGCGCTATTGCCGGTAAGGATCTGATACCCGACCACGAGCTGGCTTTAAGCCTGCTTATTAATAAGGATATGGTTTTACAAACCGAGTTAAACCGCGAGCAGGCCATTGCTTACCTGCGCCGCGATAATATCCCCGATTTGGATATCTCTCAAAAAGGCTGGAGTTTGATGACCTTTGAAAACCATCCTTTAGGCTGGGCCAAGCTATTGCCTAACCGCATTAATAATTATTACCCGAAGGAGATGAGGATTATGACAAGCCAAGCCCCCCCAGCCCCCTAAAGGGGGAGCTATTTAACAATTAGAAATCACATCGCACAAAAAAGGCCCTTAACTATTACAGCTAAGGGCCCTCCCATTTATTAAACTAAAATTGCAGATAAGGTTTAGTTCTTAAGCGCTGCCACTATGGTATTACGTGGTCAAGCGGTGGAATATTAGTTTCAGCACCTGCATAACCTTTATTCTGGTTAATTTTTCCGCCAATGTTCAGGTCAATCTCGGATTGCGGGATTGGCCACAATACGTGATAAGGCGACATTGTATAGGTATTACCCGAATTGGTAACTACACCTTTATTATAAAAATCGGTTTTCTCCATTACACGATCGTAAAAGAAGTTACTGGTGGAGAAACTGGCCGTATTATAAACCTTGCCGGTATACGATGGGATACCGGTTTGCGCGTATATAAAGGCTATACGGGCAAGCTCGGCATGGCGCGGCTCTTCAAAAAACAGCTCCCTTGCGCGTTCGTCCAGCACCGTACTGATGGTTACTTTAGTTGGATCGGTTAATAACTGGGCCTGGGCGCGTGCACGTACCACGTTCAGATCGGCCATGGCTAAAGCGGTTTGTCCTTTCCACACGTAAGCTTCGGCGCGCAGCAAATAAGTTTCGGCTAAACGGAACACATACCAGTCGGTATTGGTACCGCGTGGCGGGCTCCACCATTTATCCGATGTGGCATTTAAAATATTTACACCACCGGGGTTGATAAATATTTTGTAGTGCGGCCAGCTAAACCAGGCACGGATGGTATCCCTTGGCCCGTTCAGGAACACGCTGGCTACGGTAGCCGCGGTGTATTGCTGCAATTTTTTACCATACCAGGTAGGGTCGGTAGTTTTAATGGCCGAGTTGTTATAAACCAGATCGGTCATATTCACCCAGTTGCCCGGTGCATGGCGCAGGTCGGTATTATCAGTCCAAATGTATTGGGTAGTATACGGAGTACCGCGTACGCGGCCAATACCACGGCCATAATAGTAAGTCAACGGAAATTCGGCCGTAACCGCATCCACAATGCCCGGTTTTTTGTTGGTTGGCGTTAGTATGGTACCATTATGCCACATAGGCACACAGTTACGCATAACTTGCGAACCATTGGCGGTAGCGCCTTCCAGAGTTTCGCGGTCAATCACATTATACAACGCTTCGGTATTGCTGCCTAATGATTTATTTTCCGGACGGTGCAAGTCCCAGATCACGTTGCGGGTAGCATCGCTGGCTACTATACCAAAGCGGTTGGTCATTAGCTTATAGGTGCTGGTGCCTATAACCGCGCTTAATGCGGCAATAGCTTCGTCAAACAAACCTAAAGACAGGTCGATTTTGCCCAGCAGGTGGCCTGCGGCCCCTTTGGTTACCTCGCCTTTATCCACATTATCGGTTAAGTTGGCTACGGCAAACTCCAGGTCGGTTTTCATTTGCTTTAATATTACCGCGCGCTGGGTAGTAAAATAAGCTACATTAACCGATTGCTCTTCTTTTAAAATCAAAGGCACATCGCCAAACTCGTTACACAAACGGTAATAACGTAATGCCCGGTGAAAATAAGCCGCGCCAAGTATAGCGTTACGGGCCGCCGTAGTTGGCCATTTTACATTATCAATACGGCTGATAACGGTATTGGCGTAATGCACCCCATTCCACCATATTTCCCAGTAACGGCCAATTTTATTGTAATCATCGCTGTTAAGGTTAGCAGTTGGGGTAATACGCACATTCAAATCCTGGGCGGGCGTGGTTTTATCAGTTGTACCTTCAACGGCTACGTCCGAGAAAATACTCTCGGTAAGCATCGGTGCCGAATCGCCAAAAAACTCAATACGCTCGTTTTGGTTCATATATTCAACCGCCGCCTTAAATGCCGCAGGCGAGGTAAGGGTTACATCGGGTGTAAATTTTGAAGGGGCTTCGGGCACCAGATCGCTCCTTTTTGTACAACCATCTGTAATAATAACAGCCGCTATGGTCAGCGCTGCTACGATACTTTTGTTTATCTTTTTCATATCTATCACAAATTCATTAATTCGTTTAAAAAGTTACGTTTAAACCAGCCGACAGAATCCTTGGAGTTGGGCCGGCATTTTGCGGATCCCAAAACTCCCAGCCGGTAGCAACATAAGCGTTGTTGGCGTTTACATAAATTTTGGCGCTTTGCATCCCTAATTTTTTGACCAGGGTTTTATCAAAATTGTAGCCTAAGGATACTGTGTTAACCCTGATGAACGATGATTTACGGAATACGTTAATAGTAGTACCGCTTGAACCTGAGTTAAGGCGGGCGTAATCATTTATCGGGTTATCGGCAGTCCAATAAGGCAATATATACGAGCTTTGACGTGCAAAACCTACGCTGCCCGGGTTATTCTTAGCTTCATTAAATGTGCTTAACTGGCCCACTGTTGATACCAGCAGGAAAGAGAAATCGAAATTTTTAAGGAAGTTGAAATCGTTACGTAACGACCAGTTGAACTGTCCGGTACGTGAACCCAGAAACTGCTTATCGGCATTGGTGAATTTGTAGTCGCCATCTACATCCTGCAGTTTAAAATCGCCTGCCCTAAGGCCGGCGCCTACATATTTGGCCATTTCGGCGGTTTCATTGGCCTGCCATACACCTAAGATCTTGTAATCCCATACGGTGTTGATATCATGACCAATAAACCATCCGTTACCCAGGTCATCATTTTCTTTGGTGATGGAATTGCCGGCAGCATCAACAGTTGTGGCCGGGCCATATAAGTGTACAATTTTGTTACGGTTAACAAAGAAAGTACCGCTTGATGTCCAGTTGAAGTTTTTGGTAGAGATGTTTTTAGTATTGAACGATATTTCGAAACCCCGGTTGTTAACTTCGCCAATATTGGTTAACGAACCTGCGCCCGCGCCAAAACCCTGGATAGTTAATAAGGTACGGTTAACAATCAGGTCGGTAGTTTTACGGTCGTATATGTCAAACGAGCCGCTAATCCTGTTGTTCAGGATAGTCCAGTCCAAACCAATGTTGGTACCGATGGTTTTTTCCCATTTCAAATCGGCGTTTTGTAACGAGCTTGCGTATAAGGATACGTTGTTGGTAACCGTACCAGAGGCACTAACGGTTGGGTATTTAGCCGTACTTATTAATGCTAATGCCAATGACGGATCGGCCGTGCCTGTTGCTAAACGGTTACCGTTTACACCATAGCTTACCCGCAGTTTAGCATAGTTAAGCCAGGTAAAGGATTTGGTTTTCATAAATTTCTCGTCGGATATTACCCAGCCGATAGCTCCTGTTGGATAAGTAGAGCGTGGATATTTGATACCGAAAGGCGAAAAACCATCGCGGCGTACCGAACCAGTTAGCAAATAACGGCCCAATAACGAGTAGTTGATACGGCCCATTAACGCGTCGGCATTATAAACACGGTCGTCGCTGCTTTCAACAGGCAAAATACCGGCGCCTATATTATGGTAGCCTAAGGCATCGCTTGGGGTTAAACCCGAGTTGGAGGTATTGGTATACCAGGTTTGATATTTTTCCTTCTCCAATAACATGGTTACATCAATGTTGTGGATGCCGCCAAAGGTTTTGTTCCAGGTTAACAGGTTATCAATGATATATTTATACCGGTTTTCCATACTGCGGCTTATTTCGCCGCCGGCCAGTTCATTAGGGTTGGCTACCGGGATGTAGTTAAAGTTGCGGTACGATTCGATATCAGGTACAAAGTTTAATTGATATTGGATACCGAATGGCAGACTTACTTTTGCATATAAGTTAGCAAACAAGGTATTTTGTATAGCTACTGTTTGATTGTAAACAGTTGCCAGGAAAGGGTTACGTTGATTTAAACCACTATCGTCGGTATCTATACGGCGCAGGGTAATACCATCTGCCAGATAAAAATCGCCATATGGGGATGAGTTGATGATCTGGGTCCAGTCGGCCTGGTTACCGCCTTCGTCCCTGTTGGCAAATTGGGTGCTCATACCAAAAGTAAGGAATTTAGATGCCTTGCCTTCCAGGTTTACACGTACACGGTAGTTTTTATACTCGCCGCCTTCTATCAGGTTTTGATTTTTGGTATAGTTGCCAGACATGTAATAGCTCACATTATCATTACGGCCCGATAAGCTGGCGTTATAATCCTGGCGTAAACCGGTACGGAAAACCAGATCGGCCCAATCGGTAGTTTTACCGTTATTATAATTAGCTATCTCATTATTTTGCAAACCTAAACGCTGCAGCCACACGGTGGTCGGGTCGCCGGTTGATGTACCCATAAATTGGGCAAGGGTTACACCATCGGGCAGGGCATTAGGGTTACTGTAAAAATAATAAGGGTTGTTAATGTTAGATGCCCTTGCACCATCGGCGCGCCAGTTTAAAAAGCCTTCGGGGCCATAAAACTTTTGGTTTTTGGCTAACTGCGAAATACCGGTATTCAGGTTCAGGGTTATTTGCGGTGCGCCCAGTTTACCTTTTTTGGTGGTAATGGCTACAACACCGGCAGCTGATGCCGAACCGTATACCGCTAACGCGCTTGCATCACGCAAGATATCCAGGCGGTCAATATCATTAGGGTTAATATCGGCTAATTGCCCCTGGTAAACCACACCGTCTAAAACTATCAGTGGAGAGCTGCTGGCCGTAAGCGTTGCTTTACCGCGTATCTGCAAATCGCCTGTACCACCGCCTTTTGCCGATGTATTCAGGGCTACGGTAATGCCAGGCACGTTACCTTTAATCAGGTCGGCCACACTGTTGGCGTTTTCATTCTCCAGTTTTTCGGCTTTTACACTGGTAATAGCCCCGGTAACATCTTTTTGCTGGCGGGTGCCGTAACCAATTACTACCACATCTGTTAATTGCTTGCTGTCGTCGTTCAGTACAACGTTAACGGTAGTGCGGTTGCCTACTTTCTCTTCGGTGCTGGCATAACCCACGCTCGAAATGATCAGCGTGCTGTTGGCCGCTGCTGATATGGTATAATTACCGTTAACATCGGTAGCTACGGCCTTGCCCGTTTCCTTAACCTTTATGGTTGCCCCCGGGATGGGCGAGCTTTTACTATCTGTAACAACCCCTTTTACGTTGGTTTGCGCAAAAGAGAACAGACAGGTAGTAAGTAAAATAGTAATCAATAGAGTAATTTGTTTTTTCATAATTTAATTTGGTTGGTAATTAATTTACAATCAGAAACATAGGTCTGAAATTGGTATTCCCCGGGCGATAAACCTGGTTTATTCCCCGTGCTGACAGGATAGCCTGCCGGTTAAGAAAAAGGGCTTTTCATTTAAGTGCTTAAAGTTTTTTGTTGTTCTTAGTAATAACTGGTGGGGTAAATTTAAGCTGTTTTCAAGCTAAAAAACAAGAAAAAATGAACATAAATAACTGATAATTAGACATTTATAAATTTTTTGATACGCTTAGCGAACAACGTAAAAAAAATCAAAAAAGCCTCAATTATGTGCCAAACGCACTTTATGCCTCAAAACAAAAAAAGGAGTGATACGCTTAGCGAGCAATAAAAAAGTGTTGCTTTTAGCTTAAACCAAAGCGGCAAAAACGGCCATTTTTGCCATGAAAGGTTAATAAATTGCCACCAAATGATGAGTAAAAACGCCAAAAAAAGCGTAAGGTAGATGGTTTTGCAATTAAACTTTTTCCTGCGCTTCAATAACCAGGCGGCTCCAACCCTGGGGGGCGCCTTTTTTTGATTCCTTTTTACGCTCGTTCATTGCTTTTTTAACGCGGATAGCGTATGACCAGCAGGTGCTTTGCCGGATATCCAATTTTTCGGAAAGCTGATGGGATGAGATAGTGCCCTTGCTGGTATACATTAAATACACCAGGTAAAAGGCTTTATTAATAGGTATGCGGTTATTATGGAAAATGGTTTTTTGCAAGGCCGATTCCTCATAAGTGCATTTGGTACAGCGACGGCTATAAGGCATACGCCCCCCGCAATAATTGGTATTGCCGCAGCGCGAACAGGCATAGCCGTTACTCCACTTTAACTCCGACAAAAACTTATAGCAGGTTTCCTGATCGGGATACTTGGCGCTGAATTCCTCGAAACTCAATTCTTTTGATAAGGCCCGCGCATCGGTTACTTTTTCGATATTGGTTTTCAGCTGGATATTGTCTTTCTCCAGCAAACGGTTCATCCGGTAGATCTCCTCGGCCTGTTTTTCCAGCTGTTCGTTCTTAGCCAGCAGTTCCTCGTTTTGTTCTTCAATAATGTGCGATTGCTTCACAATCTCGTCCGATTTCTGGATCACTTCAAATGTGCGTACCTGTACCTGATGCTCCAGCTCGCGGTTAATGGTATCCTTCAAATCCACGTTAATAGCCATTTGGCGGATGGTTTCTTCCTGGGCGGCGTCCTTATCTTTACGCAGCAGCCGCACCTGGTCGCCGATGGAGAAGGAGAGGAAAACCATTTCGAGCACAAAAGATAAACTCAGGCTGTAATGCCCCAGCACCTTGTTCACATTGCCTATGTTTAAACCTAATACCGTGGCGGCCTTTAACATAAACCCTAAAAAAAGGAAAGTATAGCCCAGCACAAAAAACCGGGCCGGCTTATAGCCCTGGCTCCAAACTTTTATACCGGTATAAAACGCGATGGCTAAAGTGATAAAATCAATAAACTTGTATATAAAAAGGCTTTTATTAAAGAAAAAGCAATACAAAAAGTAAATGGTACGCACAACCAGCGCCACATTGATCAGTTTGTATAAACCTTTGGCCCGGGTTTTAACCTGCAGCAGCTCTTTGGTAAATTCGAGGGCGAAGGCGCTTAAAAAAAACAGCGCTACACCATAAGCATACTCATTCCAGGCGGGCGAATTTGGCCAGATGTATTGAAAGGCTATCCCATCAACGCTCATCTCATAAAAACCTACACTTAATATATAGAGTACATAAAAAAGGTATTGCAGCCTTTTTACCGCTATAAACATTAACAGGTTGTGGAAACAGAAGATCAGGATCATGCCGTAAAACAGCCCATAGGTCATGTATTCTGTTAAGGCATAATGAATAAAGAAATCAACGGTACGGTATACAATAATTACATTGATCTGCTCAACCGATTTTACCCTGAAATAGTACGTGTATTCGCCTTTGGCGCGGTTAAGTACGGTAAACTCAAAGTTTTTGTGGCGATAAAGCCGGTCGACAAAATTGTATTTAGCGCCGGCCCGGGTAGCTTTATAACGGCCGTTGGTATCCGGGATATAAGCGGTAATATCATCGGTGGTTTGGTCAAAAAACTCAATCAGGCAAGCTTTATGTTTAACGGTTTCATTAAACCGCACCTTAATTTTATACCAGTACCACGCTTTAAGGTTATAATTTTTAGGATAATAGCCGGGGTTTTCGACAAACTGTTTATCCATCCCGGGCGACATTACCTGCTCCAGCGTATAGGTCCCTTTTTTATCCTCCAGTAGTTTGATCTCCTTTCGGCCAAACAAATGCTCGGAGGTGCTGCTGTCTACCGCAAGGGTTTGCTGGGCATGCAATATTTTTGCCGGCAACACCATCACCAAAACAATAAACAGGAACCTTTTTAGTATATGTATTTGCATTTCAGGAAACGCGAGGTTTATAATATGTGCTAAACTAACCATTATCTGTAAAAAAGTATTGATGAGACTTAAGCGTATTGGCCTTTGTGCATAAAATTTTGTTTCCGCCGTTTGCATATAGCCGTTAATGGTTTTTATGCGGATTTAATTCTTGCGGCTAATGCGTATCAATCATCATTATAACTTATTCGTTATCAATAATTTATATAAATTTATACTTGCTAATTAACTTATTTTTTTGATAGTTTTGGCATTACAACCAATTTAAAGTATGCTGTTTCATAATAACATACTCTTAACCAGTCAAAAAAAATTACATCATAGGGATACTATAAACATGATCTATAAAATTATAAAGCCATTTGTGCTGTCTGCCCTGCTCGTTCCTGTATTTTATGCACATGCTCAAATACCGTTTTCGCCTAAAAGCGCCGAAGTTTATACTACGGCCCAAAACACCACCTATCAAATTACCAAAACCGAGACCCTGAAATTTACAGATAAGCCGCAACCGCTGGAAACCGAGATCTCGGTGTTTATAGACCCCGCCAAAAAGTTTCAGACCATGATAGGTATTGGCGGCGCGCTGACCGATGCGTCGGCCGAAACGTTTTACAAACTGCCTAAGGAAACGCAACGGGAATTAATGACCGCTTATTTCGATCCGCAAAAAGGTATCGGCTATACCTTGGGCCGTACCAATATCCAAAGCTGCGATTTTAGCAGTGATAGCTATGCCTACGTTGCCAATATGGATGTATCGCTGAAAAGCTTCAGTATTGCGCACGATCTGAAATACCGTGTACCTTTTATCAAAGAGGCCATTAAAACCGCCGGCGGTAAACTCACCATGTTTGCCAGTCCGTGGAGCCCACCGGCGTGGATGAAAACCAATAACGACGTTTTGCATGGCGGTAAACTAAAGCCCCAATACGCGCAGCCCTGGGCCAATATGTTTGTGAAATTTATAGGCGCTTATAAAAAACAGGGGATCCCTATCTGGGGCGTTACCGTGCAGAACGAGCCAATGGCAACACAAAAATGGGAATCGTGCATATTTAATGCCGATGATGAGCGCCTGTTTGTGAAGAACCATTTAGGGCCAACCTTCCATGCGCAGGGACTAGCTAATACCAAAATTATTGCCTGGGACCATAACCGCGATATGGTTTACCAGCGCGCCAGCAATATGCTGGAAGATAAGGAAGCCGCCAAATACATTTGGGGCATTGGCTACCACTGGTACGAAACCTGGACCGGCAGCACCATGCGTTTTGAGAACGTGAAACGGGTGAACGACGCCTTCCCTGATACACACCTGCTGTTCACCGAAGGCTGTATCGAAAAATTTAACATGGGCACCATAAACAATTGGGCCATGGGCGAAAAATACGGTTACTCCATGATCAACGATTTTAACGCCGGTACCTGCGGCTGGACCGACTGGAACATCCTGCTGGATGAAAAGGGCGGACCGAACCATGTAGGTAACTATTGCTTTGCCCCTATTATCGGCAATACGCAAACCGGTAAACTCATTTACACCAACATTTACTACTACCTGGGTCAGTTCTCTAAATTTGTGAAGCCCGGCGCTCGCCGCATAGCCGCATCAGTCAGCAGGGATAAACTAAGCAGTACAGCTTTCATCAACGCCAATGGCAAACTGGTGGTTGTTGTGATGAATAGCAGCGATGATAAAGTGCCGTATTTCCTGTGGATCAAGGGCAAAGCTGCATCAGTCACCAGCTTGCCGCATTCCATCGCTACCATCATCGTATCCTGATCAACTTATGAAAAAGACTGTCATCACATTTGCTTTAGCAGGGATCGCATTGCAAACCATCGCGCAAAAATCGGGGGTTAGCTTATGGCTTACCACAGCCGACCGTTCGGCATTGTTCCAGCAACAAAAGCAGGTATTGAGTTTCGGGGATAAGGCTGATGCTAACCCGGTGATCACTATTGATGACAAGATCACTTATCAGCCCATTGATGGTTTTGGCTTCGCGCTTACGGGCGGCAGCGCTATGCACATTATCCGCATGAGCAAACCAGCACGTGCAGCCTTATTAAAAGAGCTTTTTGCTTACGATGATAACAATATCGGTATCAGCTACCTGCGTTTAAGTATCGGCGCATCCGATCTGAACGAAAAAGTGTTCTCGTACGATGACCTGCCAGCCGGGCAAACCGATATGAAGCTGGCGCACTTTGATTTAGGGCCGGACAAGGACGATGTGATCCCGCTTTTGAAGGAGATATTGGCTATCAACCCTAAGATCAAGATCCTCGGTTCGCCATGGTCGGCACCGGTATGGATGAAAACCAACGGGGATACCCGCGGCGGCGCTTTAAAACCCGGATATTACCAGGTTTATGCCGATTACCTGGTTAAATATATTAAAAGCTATAAAGCGCTTGGCATTGCCATTGACGCCATTACCATTCAAAATGAACCGCTGAACCCAAAAAATAACCCCAGCATGATGATGTATGCCGGCGAGCAGGCTGCTTTTATTAAAAACAACCTTGGCCCGGCATTTAAATCGGCGGGGATAAAAAGCAAAATTATTGTGTACGACCATAACTGCGACCGCCCCGATTATGTGGATTCGATACTACGGGACCCGCAGGCGGCTAAATATGTAGATGGCTCGGGCTTCCATCTGTATGGGGGCAAAATTGAGGCCATGTCAGATCTGCACAATACTTATCCTGATAAAAACCTGTACTTCACCGAGCAAATGGTGATTGAGAAGGATAACACACCGTCAACCAATGTATCATCCCCGGTGAGGAAGTTATTCATCGGGGCCACCCGTAACTGGAGCCGCAACGTTTTAGAATGGAACCTGGCTGCCGATATCAACAATCAGCCCCATACCGATCGCGGCGGCTGCCCGATGTGCCAGGGCGCGATAACGGTTGACAAGGATACCTACACCCGCAACATCGCCTATTATGCCATGGCCCATGCCTCTAAATTTGTAAGGCCCGGATCTGTGCGCGTGGCATCAAATCATATCGAAACTTTGCCTAACGTGGCTTTTACTACTCCACAGGGTAAAAAGGTGCTGATTGTTACCAACAGCGGCGCCGGTACGCAATCATTCAACATTCAGTATAAAGGTAAAACAGTTGCTACTACGCTCAGCAAAGGCGCGGTGGGCACTTATACCTGGGATTAATTCATCACAAAGAAACATCAACCTGCCACCATGCGCATCAGACCATTCCTGCCTATCCTATTATGCCTCTTCGTTACCCATTATGCCAGCGGCCAGGGCTTTTTAAAGGTAAAAGGCAAACAGATCGTAAACGAAAAAGGCGAAAAGGTAATTTTGCGCGGTATGGGTCTTGGCGGCGATATGCTGCAGGAGGGCTATATGTTTAAGGTAGCCATGCTGAACCAGCAATATAAGATCCGCGCGGGGATACAGGATTTGGTTGGCCCCGAAAAAACCGCTGAGTTTTACAATACCTGGCTGGCCAATAACACCCGCAAAATTGATGTGGACAGCATGGCGCGCTGGGGCTTTAACTCCATCCGTCTGCCTATGCACTTTGATCTGTACACACTGCCCGTGGCTGATGAACCTGTTGCGGGGAAAAATACCTGGTTAAAAAAAGGCTTCGATATGACGGATAGCCTGTTAAAATGGTGCAAGGCCAACCAGATGTACCTGATCCTTGACCTGCATGCAACACCAGGCGGACAAGGTAACGACCTGCCCATTGCCGACCGTCACCCCGACCAGCCCACACTTTGGGAAAGCCGCGCCAACCAGCAAAAAATGATTGCCCTGTGGGTTAAACTGGCCGAACGCTACAAAAACGAACCTTATATAGGCGGTTACGATATTATTAACGAACCCAATATGGGTTTTGACGACCCCAACGATAAGCGCGGTACTGAGGAGAAAACCAACGCACCGCTAAAGAAGCTGATGATGGAGGTTACGGCTGCCATTCGTAAAGCAGATAAAAAACACATCATTATTATTGAAGGCAACGGCTTTGGCAATAATTACAACGGCGTGCTGCCAGCCTGGGATAATAACATGGTGCTCAGCTTTCATAAATATGGCAATTTTAACACTCAAAAGGCCATCCAAAACTTTTTAAACCTGCGCGATAAATATAATATGCCGCTATGGCTTGGCGAATCGGGCGAGAACTCCAACACCTGGTTTACCGAGTGCATTGGCCTGGCCGAGCGTAACGATATTGGCTGGAGTTGGTGGCCCCTCAAAAAAATGGGCGGCAACAACCCGCTGGAAATTAAACAGCCCGAGGGCTATCAAAAGCTACTGAATTACTGGAGCGGCAAAGGCCCCAAACTATCGCCTGCCGAAGCACAACCGATATTAGACCAATGGCTGCAAAATCTGAAGCTGGAGAACAACATCATTCACCGCGATGTAATTGATGCCATGTTCAGGCAGGTACAATCGGCCGATACCAAACCTTTTAAGCAGTATATAATTACCAATAATACCAGCATCCTGGCCGCCGATTTTGACCTGGGCCGTCAGCGGTCGGCTTATTATGATAAGGATACCGCCAGCTACCAGTATACACCCGGCGTAAACACCACCGGTAATAAAGGCCGCGCATACCGCAACGATGGCGTGGATATTAAAACCGACGCCACCGGCCCGTACGTAATGAGTATTGAAGGCGGCGAGTGGCTGCAATACACGGTAAACGTGAAAGCAAAGGGAGTTTATAGTATCCGGTTTACCGTTGCCAGCAACACTAACGATGGCAGGCTATCACTAAAAAATGGCGAGAAAGTTTTAGGCAATGCAGCCATCCCGAATACCGGCAGCGAACAAGCCTGGCAAACCGTGGAGCTAAAAGGCGTTGCTTTAAACACCGGCATTAATAAGCTGCGTGTTTATGCAGATAAAGGTGGGTGGTGTTTTAGGGGAATGGTGTTTGTGAAGTAGGCACCGCGTCACCACCCCGTCATTGCGAGGTACGAAGCAATCTCAAAACTGTGCATCATCTTTAATCTATTCCAAGCGATGCAGTTTCACCACATCGTCATTGCGAGGTACGAAGCAATCTCAAAACTGTGCATCGTCTTTAATCTATTCCAAGCGATGCAGCTTCACCACCCCGTCATTGCGAGGTACGAAGCAATCTCAGAACTGTGCATTCATCACTCCAATAAGCTATCATATAAATCAACCCATCCTGCATTTAACGCATTGATCAACACTTCTTTGTGCGCGCGGCTGCTGCCTTTAATGCGCTTTTCCTCTGAAATGGCCTCTTGGATACTACTATAGAAATAATAGTAAACCAGCTTATCGCATTTATATTTAGAAGTAAAACTATTGGGATATATTTTGTTTTTGTGCTCCCATATGCGCACGGCAATGTCTGATGTGACACCGGTGTAAAGAACTGTACGGTCTTTATTAGTTAGAATATAGACGCAGCCTCCTCTTTTAAATACCATAGGTAAATATAATAAAATGGCAATGTATTGCTTTGAGATTGCTTCGTACCTCGCAATGACTTTGCGGTAAGAGATATAGTTTGCTACTTGTCATGTCGCTCTGCTTATCGTGAGATTGCTTCGTACCTCGCAATGACGGTGGTGATTAGGATTTGCGTTGTTGCTCTGCTTACCGAGGATTGCCTCGTCCCTCGCAATGACGGGGTGATCAGGATTTGCGTTGTTGCTCTGCCTGCCGAGGATTGCTTCGTACCTCGCAATGACGTGGGGGGGATACCCTGCTACTTAGCAAACGCCACCTTAATCCCGGTTACCTGTTTAATGCAACGCGCGGGCTTCTTTTCATCCTGCACAATAATGCGGAAGGGGCCATCGGTTGGGGCCAGTGGCTTGCCGTCAACCATTGTAGCCAGGATGATCTGCCGGTCGGTAAAATCTTTGTCCAGTTCGGCTAAGGCAAATACTACCTGGTAGCCATCGCTGGCCTCAACAATGGCGTATTTGGTCAGGTTTTCGCCTTTCAGGTCTTTACCCATGGTAACGCCCGCTTTTTGCAGGATGACCGACAGCAGCACGCCGGTATAGGTATGATCCTTACCATCTTTATCCTTGCGGTTTACCTGTGTTTGAGGGAAAGCGGCTATATCCGCCGGTTTCAATTCCAGCGGTGCGCTTACCTCTCCGCTTATTTTTACCGATTGCGCTAACGCAGATACGGGTTTAACTATCGCGCCAAGCAGGCAGAGGAACAGGAGGATGGTATGTTTTTTCATTTTTGATAGATCTTTAGTTTTTCCGGATACCGGCCATCTGATGCGGATCAGAAAACCGCGGATCGTGGATAAAGGTATCATCTGTCAGCATATTTAAAAAGGCAATAATGGCTTTCTTTTCATCGGGATGCAGCAACAGCGTTTTGCCATTCAGCTCGTTCGATTCGCCCCGCAGAAAAGGGCTTAGCGATACTGATTGTTTTACATGTTCGCTGTAATGGTCAACCACCTCTTCCAGCGTTTTAAAGCGGCCATCGTGCATGTAGGGAGCGGTGAGTGCAATGTTGCGCAGAGTGGGCACTTTAAAGCGGCCCTTGTCGCCGGGCAAGCCAGTCAGCTCGGCCATACCGGCATCTTTAGGGATGCTGTCTAACCCGTTGTTATGGAACAGTTCCATATAGGTTTTTGGCCCGCCGTGGCAGCGCGCGCAATTAGCCCCGCGGATGCTTTTACCCGGTTGCGGAGCTTTTTCAAACAAAGCCAGTCCCTGTAATTCTAATGTGGTAGGCTGATAATCGCCGCGCAGGTATTGATCATATTTTGAATTGGCCGAGATCAGCGTGCGTTCAAACTGCGCTATGGCCTTCATAATATTCGGACCGCTGATCCCTTCGGCACCAAATACCGTTTGAAACAATTGGGGATAAGGCGCGGTTTTCATTAATTTATGTGCCGATACCTGCATCAGCTGGCCCATCTCGTGCGGGTTGGTCATGGGTATGGCGGCCTGGCTTTCTAAGCTGTTCGATCGTCCATCCCAAAAAAACTTCCTTGTCCACAGCAAATTAGCCAGCGACATGCTGCTGCGTGTGGTTAAAGTACCATCTACCCCCTGGCTAAAAGCCTTCCCATCGGTAAAAGCCAGTTGCTGCTGGTGACAGCTGCCGCAGCTGATCTTACCGTTAGCGGATAGCAGTGGCTCGTAAAACAACATGCGGCCTAAGTAAACGCCCTGTTGAGTGGTGGGGTTATCATCAGGCACATTAATGCGATTGCCAAAGTTAGCGGGGTAAACAAGGTTGTAGGCACCCATGGGGATGGGATCTGACTGATAAGTCCAGGATGCTATACCGATTACAAAGATCAACACAGGCAATGCCACAGTCCACTTGTGCAGGGCCGGTAATTTGACGGTATTTTTAAACTTGATCATAGTTTGACAGACGCAAAGCAAATATAAGTAGCTTTGGATATGGTTGAAGCAAATACTTTCAGAAGCCTGGCCCTTTCGTTCCCGGAAACGGAAGAATTACCGCATTTTGAAATGGCATCGTTCCGCTGGAAAAATAAGATCTTCGCTACCCTGCGCGAAAGTGATGGCCGCGCTATGGTGCAACTGTCCTTAACCGATCAGGATGTGTTTTGTGCGTTTGATGGTGGCCTGGCCTTTTACCCCGTTCCTAATGCCTGGGGCAAACGGGGAGCTACCTTTATTAACCTTAAAGTAGTACGCGAAGATATGCTGACCGATGCGCTGGGTTGCGCCTATCAATATCTGCTGAGTAAACAAACATCTAAAAGCAAAAAATAACTACTGCCGGGCGCTGTCCTTAAAACCCCAGGCGGCCATGGCATTCAGTATCGGGGTTAATTCTTCGCCGGGCTGGCTTAAATAGTAGGTTACAAATGGCGGCACTACCGGTTCGGCTTTGCGCACTACCAGGTTATCGGCCTGTAACTGTTTCAGGTGCTGGATCAGCATTTTCTCGGTAATATCCGGGATAGCCCGTTTAATCTCGCTGTAACGCTTGGGGCCATTCATTAACTGGAACAGGATAATAGGTTTCCAGTACCCGCCAATTTTATTCATTACGTACGATACCGGGCAGGCCAGCGTGGCTATGCCCTTATTAAAATTCCGTGTCGAGCTTTCCTTTACCTCTGTCATTGATACATACTTTAGGGTAAGTACTTGTATAAAAGTAAGTACAAATATACCTTTGTCATCAACAAAAACAAATAAAAAAGATTATGAAAATCACACTCACAGGATCATTAGGAAATATCGGCGAACCACTGGTTAAATTATTAGTGTCAGCCGGGCACAAGGTAACCGTAATCAGCAGCAAGGCTGATAAAGTTGCAGAAATTGAAGCATTAGGCGCAACAGCAGCCATCGGTTCGATAACCGATGTGGCGTTTTTAACCCAGGCCTTTACCGGGGCCGATGTGGTTTACACTATGGTACCGCCCAACTTCGGGGCATCCAATTACCGGGCTTATGTCAATGACATCGGTAAAAACTATGCAGAAGCTATTCAAAAAGCCGGGATCACCAAAGTTGTAAATTTAAGCAGCATTGGTGCAGATTTAGATGCCGGCACAGGCCCTATAGCCGGAATCCACGATGTAGAACTTATTTTAAACGCTTTACCAAACGTAGCAGTTAAGCATTTGCGTGCTGGATCTTTCTACGTTAACTTTTATAGCAATATCGATATGATTAAGCAACTGGGCTTTATGGGTGCTAATTATGGTGCCGCTAATCACCTGCTGATGGTACACCCCGCCGATATTGCCGCTGCGATAGCCGAAGAAATTGAAAGCGAATTTAAGTCTAATAGCGTGCGCTACGTAGTAAGTGACGAACGCACACTGGGTGAAGTAACCAAAGTATTAGGCACCGCCATTGGTAAACCCGATTTGGCTTGGGTAGAATTTACCGACCAGCAATCGCATGATGGTATGGTGCAAGCCGGCCTGCCCGAAGAAATGGCCCGCATTTATACTGAAATGGGTGTTGCCGCGCGTAATGGTTTGCTTTCAGACGATTTTAAAGCGCAAAAGGCAGCCATAACCGGTAAAACTAAATTGGAAGATTTTGCAAAGGAATTTGCAGAGAAGTTTTAAATGCATTTTAACCACAAAGGCCACAAAGAACTTGCTTGACCCTTTAACACAAAGATCACAAAGGATAAAACTTTGTGATCTTTGTGATTTCTTTCTTTGTGACCTTTGTGGTTAATTTGCCACTTTAGGGAACGAGAAATAAAATGTTGTGCCCTCGCCTTCCACGCTTTCCAGCCAGATGCGGCCGTGGTTGGCTTTCATAAACTCTTTAATAAGCAGCAGGCCCAGGCCGCTGCCTTTCTCGCCCCCAGTGCCGAAGTTTACGCTTAACTGGCTTTTTAAAAATGCTTTTTGCTGTAATTCGTTTATACCGATGCCTGTATCCCTCACCCCGTAGACCATTTCACGCGCGTTACCGGTAACGGTTACATCAATACGCCCGCCCGAAAAAGTAAATTTTATAGCGTTTGATAACAGGTTACGGATAATAAAATCAAAGTGGTTAGGGTCGGCCATTACCTGTGTACCTGCGGGTGTATGATCGGTAATGGTAATATTTTTTAGCGCTGCCTGCTGCGATAGCAGACTAACATTTTTGCTGATGATGGACTTGGTATCTAATAATTCCGGCTGCACTTTTACACCCTGTAATTGCGCCCGCCCCCATTCAAACAAGGCGTTCAGTAAATCAAACGATGCCGAGGTTTGTGCCCGCAGTTCAGATATCATGGCCCGCAATTCCTCTTCGCTAAAGTCCTCGGTCTCCATCATGGCAAAAAGCTGTGCCGCGCTGCCCGCAGGGCCTTTTAAATCGTGCCCGATGATGGAAAATAACGTATCCTTAATTTTGTTGGATGCTGTCAATTCGGTATTCAGCCGCCTTACTTTACGTAAGGTAAACCATAAAAGCACCAAAATAACCAGGGCCGCGGCCAGTATTACAATACCTAAATTCAGTTCGGCGGTTTCCTTTTTATTTACCTGCTGCAACTGCCCCACCTTCTCGCGCGATATTTCCAGCGCGTAACTGCTGTCCAGTTCAGAAATGTCTTTTGTAGTATCCGCGCCAAGCAAACTATCCAGTAAACGGTGATGCTCTTCCAGCGCCTCCATAGCTTCTTTATAATCCTTTTGTTGCTGATATACACCGGCAAGGGCCTGGTAAATCCGGGCTTCCAGTTGCGGCTGATGCAGTTTGCCAACAATTTTCAACGCTTGCTTCAGGTCGGCTAAACTTTGCTTAGCATTCTGTTTCTTCAATACTCCGGCAATACTGATCAGCGCGCGGGCTTCCTCTTCTGGGCGGTTATATTTTTTGGCTGCCGCTAATGCTTGTTTGTAATAGCTAAGCGCACGGGCCTTTTCGCCTTCCTGTTCAAATACTTTTCCTTCTTCATCCAGCAAAGTGATCTGGGTATCGCGGTTAGTTGGGTTATTGCTGTTACGGATGCCTTCTTCCAAATAATGCAGGGCCGTGCGGCTATCTCCTTTTTTTAAATAAAGGTGGCCAATACGTTCCAACAGCACAAAATAAGCTTCGGGCTTTATGGCTCGATGTTCATATTGTACCAGCGCACGTAAATAATAAGTTAAGGCTTTCTCTATCTCGCCCTTCTCTTCATAAACAGCGCCCAGCTTATGGTAGGTTTCCAAAATACCCGATGTATCGTGCGTGTCCTGATAAAATTTCATGGCCTGGCCGATATCTTTTGTGGCTAAGGTTACGTTTTTTAGTTGCCCTTCCAATGAACCTAACTGATCGTAAGACAGGGCTACCCCTTCGGGCTCGTGCAGGTTACGGAATATGGATAAGGCTTCGTTAGTGAACCGCCTGGCAAGGTCGGTATGATCATGCAATTGGTTAACGCGGCCCAGTTCCAGCAATATCATAGCTTCATCGTGGCGGTTGTTGTGTTTTTGGGCCAATCGCATGGCACGGTTGCAATAATCAACAGCCGAATCCGGCTGGGCAACGGCGTAAATTTTACTGATACCCAGGCAGGCTTGTATCTTATCGCTATCGGTACCGGTTGCAAGTTTGGCATGCAAGTCGGGCAGTGTTGATTGCGCAAAAGCAGGAATGGCAGTCAGCAAAAACAGGATGTACAGGTAATATCGCATAAACAGGGCTTAGCGCCTTTTTACGCTAAAGGTAGTAAAGTTGTTCGGGTTTGTAAGTGAAGATTAAAGTTCATACCCGCCTTTGCGTTTAAGATCACTTATCCCGTGATTTCCGCTTTTGCAGAGGAGTATTTACTGATGTTGATCAGCAACACACTAAACAATATCACCACCAGCCCGGTAAGTTGTAAAGCAGAAACATGCTCGTTAGCAAATAGTATCCCCAGCAGCACCGCGATAACCGGGTTTACATAGGAGTGGGTACTTACCTGCGTGGCCGGGCATACCGATAGCAGCCAAACGTAAGCGCTATAGGCAATGATAGAGCCAAACACCACCAGGTAAGCTATAGCCAGCCAGGCCTGCATGGGCACAGCGCTGATTTGGAAGGTAGTGAACTCGCCATGAATAATGCTGGCCGGAATATAGGCTAAGCCTGCAATCATCATTTGCCAGGCAGTGCTTAGCCGTGCAGATGCATTACCTCCGCGGTATTTTGAATACAAGCCTCCGGCCGACCAGGCCACAGGCCCTGCCAGTAACAGTAACAACGCTATTAATTGCGCATGGCTAAACGTTCCGTTAAGTGATTTACCAATAGCCTCGCCAAAAAGCAGGAACACGCCGCCAAAGCCAATAATGAGGCCAATGATAGTTGACTTGCTTTTAAAATTGGTGTTCCATTGGGTTTTGTCCAATATCACAAACCAAATAGGGTTGGTTGATACCATAATAGCTACCATGGCACTGGGCAGGCTCAGTTCGGCCCAAATTACAGTACCCATACCTATAAACAACATCAGCAAACCGCTAATGCCTGCGGTAATAATATCTTTCTTTACCCAAATCTTATCACCTTTAAGGTAGCACCAAACCAGCATTAATATGCCGGCAATTAAAAAACGGGTAGCCCCCATCAGCATAGGCGGGAAACCGTGTATAGCCATCTGGATAAAAAAGTACGTGGAACCCCACACTACATATACAATGGCAAAGGCAACAATAATAAGGGCGGATGGCGCAGGATTTGAAGCTGGTTTCATAGATGAATGCGCAAAGATAGTTAATCGCAAACAATACACTTATCGATAGCCCAAATAGGTTATAAACAAAAAATCCCGGCTGATAAACCGGGACTTTGCATTGCGAACAAAAAACTGTAGTTAATAATAGTAAACATTCTGCTGCAGGCCCGCCGTAAGCTTGGTTTGATCGGTAGCGGCCTTTAAGCCTTGCAGCCATACGGTGTAAACCGCGGCAGCCGGCAAAGTTACATCAGTAATACTGGCCAATACGGTAGTTGTACCTGCCTGGCGTATTTCCAGTGTGTATTTGGTATTCCCTTGTATGGGCACAAAGCTGGAGAAGCCCTTGTACGCTTTATTTGCAGCCAGTACGGCACCTCCTTTTATGGCCAGGTCAATTGCCCCGGCATCGGGACTAACATTTACCAGGCGGATGGTAGCCATACCCGCGGCCGGCTGAACGATGGTGTCTTTAAGTATCAGTATATCCGGGTGGCTAATCACGTTAGCCAGGTATACAGAATAATACTTACCATCCTTTACCGTAAGTGTATCTGATATGGTTTTTTGCTGGGTACCATTGGTATAAAATGCGGCTGTTCTTTTACCGGTGTAAGCCTGGATATAATCAAGCCCATGGCCGTAAGTAATGCCAACATTGTTTGCACGGTTGTTATCCAGGTAAAAATCCTGAGATGGCGCATCGGGCGATGTATGGATTACCGACACCAGGCCGAAAGGTGTTTGCGGCTCGTTATTTTTATTCTTCATACAGGAAGAAAATGTTGCCGCCAGCAAACATAACACCCCGATTATGCCCGCCTGTCTCTTAAAAATTTGCTGAGATCTTTTCATAGAATATAAATTTAAACATGTTTTTAGTTACTATACGCAGCTAATGAGTAATTCGCTACTTATCATTACAATTAACTATTGGTTTTTTTTGATAACGCATAAAACACTACATGAGTATATTTAAGATAATACTATCTCTTTATGCAATTTTGATTTACTTTTTAATTAATATCGCTATATGCTTTACATTTTAAAACCGGTATTCGCATCGCCCTTTTTTAATGTACCGAACTAATTAATACCGGATATCGTAAAAAAGTACAAACTACGGTATTAACCCAATCCGCTCAGCAAGTCGCCGAATAACACAAAATGGAATACACCCAGCAGGAATTAATGAGTTTTTTTAACGCTACTGATGATGTCTTCTTATCTGTTGACCCGGCTAATTCACGGTTGATCCGCATATCAAAATCCTGCGAAAAACTATATGGTTATACCACTGCCGATTTTTTAAACAACTACCAGCTTTTGTTTGATCTGATACATCCGGAAGATCAGCATATAGCGGCCGGTGAAACCCCTGCCCTACAACGTGGTGAGCAGGTAAACAACCAGTACCGCATTATCCGCAAGGATAATACCATCCGCTGGATAGAGAAAAAAATGATCCCCAACCTTGATGAAACCCACGCAGTGACGGGGATAAACGGCATCATCCGCGATGTTACCGAACATAAGGAAGCTGAAGAAAAACTAAAACACAGCGAGGCGCAATACCGGCAGATTGTTGAAAACGCCCAGGAAGGGATCTGGACAATTGACGAACATGATAAAACCAATTTTGTAAATAAAAAAATATGCGATATCCTGGGTTATACCCCCGAAGAAATGATGGGTAAAGAGCTTTTTGACTTTATGGATGAAGCGGGCAAAATTTATGCTATTGAATGCATGGAGCGAAGAAGGCGGGGCGCGAAGGAAAACCTGGATATCAGGTATATGACCAAAACAGGCAATACCGTATGGACAAATATATCGGCCAACCCTATTTTTGACGACAAGGGAACATACAAAGGGTCGCTGGCCATGATCACTGATATTACGCAGCGTAAACAAGATGAAGAGGCCCTTAAAATATCCGAAGCCAACCTGCGCACCCTGTTTAACAATACCGATTCATCGTACATATTGCTTAATGACCAACTGGAAATAGTTTCTTTCAACGGCCTGGCACAAACCTACTCCGAAACGGTAAATAATAAACTGCTGGAGATTAATAAACCTATAAAAGATTATTTTCCCGAACAACATTTGCTGTTTATCAACGATGTGATTGAACGGTTAAAAAGCGAAGGCAGTGTTGAATATGAATTAAGCTTTATTGATAACGGCGTGGCAAAATGGCACCATGTGCGCTGGCTCACCGTAAAAAATCTTGACGACAGGAACTGGGGGTTTATACTGGCCAATAAGGATATTACCGAAGCCAAACTGGCGGCGCTTGAGCGCGAAAGGATCACGACCGACCTGATCCAGCAAAATAAGGACCTGGAGCAGTTTACTTATATTATTTCGCACAACCTGCGGGCGCCTGTTGCCAATATTATGGGTTTAGCCGAACTGCTGACCATCCCCACCACCCAGCCGGTACCGAAGGACGAGGTGTTTGAAATGGTATCAGCATCTATAAAGAACCTGGATACCGTTATACGCGACCTGAACCATATTTTACAGGTTAGGACGCCGATGAATGAGAAAAAGGAAATAGTTTCCTTTAAAAATGTAGTATCGAGCATTGATGCCAGTATTTTAAACAAAGTAATTAAAGAGCAGGTAGAATTAGATTACGATTTTGATGAAGTTGATTCCATGTATACCATCCGCAGTTACCTGTATAGTATTTTTTACAACCTGATATCAAACAGTATTAAATTCCGCAAGCCGGATACCCCTGCGCACATCAGCATTAAAAGTTACCAGTATAAGTTAAACGATAAAATAGAACTGCGCTTTAAGGATAATGGCAAAGGTATTGACCTGGCCAAAAACACATCAAACCTGTTTGGGCTGTACAAGCGATTTGATACCAGTACCGAGGGTAAAGGCATGGGCCTGTTTATGGTAAAAACACAGGTAGAGGCTTTGGGCGGCACCATCAGCATTAACAGCAAACTGGGCGAAGGGACGGAGTTTGTGATACAATTTGGGCTGTCGGAATAGTTTAGGATTTTAACCACAGAGGGCGCGGAGGTTTTCACAGAGAACACAGAGCCCTATCTAAATTTCTAATTTAAAACGCTGTGTCCTTTGTGCTTCCTTTTCTGTGCCCTCTGTGGTTAAATCATCACCCCATCTCCTACCACAACAGCACTTGCAAAATAATCTTCCAGCCGGCGCTGGTTTGCTTCCAAACGCGCAGATAGCTCTCCGTTTTGTGGTTATAATCTACACTGCCGTAAACATAAGCCAGGTCTTTAGCAGCCGAGATGCCGCCGCCAATGGGTTTCATTACTAATCCGGCCGGGATAAGGGCAATGGCCTGCTCATGCTGAGCCGCGCTTGTAAATGGCAGTGCCCCTTGCATATTCAGCCAGCTATCGGCCGTTAAAGCCTCGTTAAATGCCGCCTTACCCAGCCGGTCATATTTTTCAATAAATTGCTGGTCTACCGCCATCGCATCGCTCAGATCCTTGCCTGCTGTAATGCCCGGCTTACTGGTTTTTATTCGGGGTGATTGATATGCAGGTTTTGGCAGGCCGTAACCCATATCTACAATATTCTTCCACTCGCCATTAGCGCCCTTACGCCAAACCGAAGTAAATATACCGGATGCCATTGCAGTATCCTGCATACTCTTTTTAAACTGCCAGGGCCCGGTAGTAAACCCAAGCTCGCCCGATGCTGCTATTCCTGCAAAAGCGGGTTCCCATAAAAGCTTAGCCGGGTTAACGGGCCTGGGTTTCCAGTCGTCAATGGCATTTACGGGCTTACCGGCCTTAAACACCAGGCCATCGGCCGCCATAAAATTAAGGAAGGCATCGCGGGTATTATGCTCCTGCGAATAAGCCGCGAAAGCCTTTTCGGCATTAATCACCTCTTGTACATTTTGGGCCTTCGCACCCAAAACCAGGCCGCATAGTATAATGGAAAGGTACTTTTTCATGATGCTAAAATAAGGTTAGCAACAGTTATGGCTATCACCCTTTAAGGGGTAAATATACCGGGTGCTACCAGGTATTACTTTGCATCGTTCACCTCCAGCCAATGCCCGTCCGGGTCCTGGAAATAAATCTGCTTTACGCCGTCTACCCTGGCGGTGATCTGCCCAACTATCCCGGCAACATTTTCGAACTGGATATTTTGAGCTTTAAGCTCCTTTACAAAAACTTCAACCGAGGGCACACTGAAACACAGATGTTCGTTCTTGGCAAAAACACCTTTAACTTTTGCACCTTCTATAACGTGGAATGCAGTGCCGTTGCCCAGGTTAAACCAGGTATGCTTATTATCGTTAAACGGGTTAGCTATAATTTCCAGGTTAAACAAACTTTTATAAAAGTCGGTAGCCTTTTTTAGGTCGGCCACATAAATGGCAACATGGTTTAAAGCAGCAACCGGCTTCTTTTCGGTTTGTGCCATGGTTTTTTGGGGCGGGCATGCCAAAGCTGCAACTAAAACAAACAGGGCTAATATTTTCATGATCATAAAAGGTTTATACCAGCAAGATGGGAAAATATTTTGAATATCAAGATGAGTGCCTGATTGCCGCCTGATAATATCAAAGTATTGAGCTTATTTAAGCTGCACCGGTTGAATTTACAAAGTTTACAATTTTATTTACAATGTTTATCATAACCGGCTTGCAACAGATGGGTAGGTTTGTCTCTTCAAAATTAGATGACGTTATGATCAAAAAACCTGCAATTGCCCTGTTACTGGCCCTGTTTCAATTTGTTGCTTATGGGCAGCAAACGTATCAGCTGAACGTTAAAAAAAGCAAAATTTTATGGAATACCCGGCAAACAATGGGCGCCCATTTCGGCTCCCTGCTTTTTAACTCCGGCACCCTGAATTATTCGACCGCGGGCGAACCTTCGGACGGCTCGTTCAGCATGGATATGAACAGCATGAGGAGCGCCGATCATGCCGATGCTGCGGCCAACCAAAAAGTAGATAAAGAGTTAAGGACCCCGGGATTTTTTGATGTGCCGCGGTATCCCGAGGCTACTATGAACGTTAAACATATTGCCCGGATTGGTAATACAACAACCTATAAAGTGGCGGGAGAGCTGACCATAAAGGGGATTACCAATCCCATTGAATTTACGTCGGCTATAAAGCAACAAGGTAATACCATTTATGTAACCGCTCAGCTCGATATACACCGCCTGAAGTGGAACATTGACCTGCAAGCCCAACCCAAAGCATGGGATTTTGTTTCGGCCTTAAAAAACCAGGTTATTGCCGACGAGATCCAGATCTCGTTAAACCTGGTGTTTAATAAGTAGCATACTATAGTCTGAACAAGTGCGGCCTTAACTGCGCGTTACATTTTATATCATCAATTATTGTCAAATCATTTACTCAATAGCATGTTAATATGAGATGATGTATTTTCTTTTTTAATGCTGAATGACTACTCTTTATTCGTCTTTAAATAGTTTGCATAATCAGAATAGGGTTCATTCATCCTGGCGTTCGGCTTAAGATAGAGCAAGCCCTTCTGATTATCGAGTATCATGTTAAAGTGATTCAGCAGCTCATTGCCGAACAACGTAACTCTTCTTACCGGATCATTCGGGTCGGCGGCATTGGTTACGATATCTTTGATGGTCACACCCCCGACGGTCGCGTCGAGCCTTACAACCTTTCGTTTGTCGGGCAGCACGGTTAATGGCTGCAGCTTCTTCCAGTTATCCTTCAATTTGAATAACCGATTCAGAGAATTAATTGCCGATTAAAAATCAGTTATCTTCTTCGGTAAAGTGCCTGTTTGCAGGTAGGCACCATTTGAAAAAGCACGACCGGGGCTTATCACATTTCAGCCGGTCGTGCTTCTTAACGATGCTTTTTAGTTTAAAGTTACCGCTGTCCAGGTACCGGGTGATCCGCCTGTGGTACATATCCACATATATGGATTCCCGCTTGACGGATTAGTATTGATAATCTTGTCATTTTTGCTCCAGGCACCCACTGTTGGCGTGGTGGTTGCCCAGCAGGTTACCGAACCACTGCTGTCTTCCAGGATCTTTTCGGCCAGAAACAGTGTATCTACTCCCCCGGCAGTGCGGCTTTGCCATACATTGCCTACCACATGAAGGCCAGCATCAATTACTGCCGTAGAAAGGACGCCCGCGTCTACATACATATTGTAAGAAGCGGTAGCCGTTCCCCGGTAATAGCGGATGTTACAGTCAGACCGTTCAATGCCAGAACTGCCTCCCCCCAATAAAAGTACTGCATTGCCTCCGTTAGTTACCGCAACCGATTTTTCGGTTGCGTCGTCGTTCCTGCCGATTAGGCGCACAGGATCTGCCAAAAATTGTGCTGTATAATAATAAGTGCCGGTTGCGGCTTTCCAGATCATATTCCCGTCGGTGGCTATGTTTGTGATGATATTAGTGCTTACCGTAGGGAGTTTTCGCTGGTTTTGCCCGGAAAATGATCCGTCAATGATATCGCACGATACGGACAGGTTCTTATTAGATTTATTAAACATAGCATAGGGTGTGCCGTTAATATTGATCTTCGTCCCGGTATAAATCCTGAAATTAATGTTTGTACCAAAGATAGAGCGATATACACCATTAAACTTCAGATTTACTTTGGTATTTGCAGATATATCCGCTTGTTCGGTGGTGTAGGTTTCATCTTTCTGATACATGAACAAAACATGGTTCAGAATTACTGGCGACATCTCATAAGTATCGGCATTAATAGTGATAGGGATAGTTCCGGGTTTTACCCAGTGATAAATATTTTCCAGGATACAGCAGCTGGCATTGATAGTAATGCTGCCGTACGCTTCCTGGTGTACATTATACAATTTTTGATTGCCAGATTTTCCCAGGAAAATGTTTCCGTTGATAATGTTTGATATGGTGCAGCCATTTAAGCCGTTACCGGTCAGAACGCTTAGCGCGGTACTTGCTGACGAAGGGAACGCCATGTGGATCTTATCAACCACCCTGCCATCACCCAGGTTTCCGGTTTCAATGGCATATGCCGTGGCATCTTGTTTCAGCAGGATATCTATATCACTGATATAGGCAAAATCGATATACTCGTTGGAGATGGATACATGGCGCCCCAGTCGTTCCCCGCGGATAAAAGAAATATGATAAGGTGCATGGCACCTGATGCCATGCATGCTGCTCACATTGTTAGGACTATTGTTCAGGTGGAACCCTTTAACAAAAAAATCTGCCATTTTGGGGTTTGAAACCGTCCAGGTAGTTCCGTTTACGGTATTGATCAGGAAAATGTAACCGCTGATAAATGTTCCTCCGGTTGCCGGTACGATCTGAGTGCTGAACCCATCTACACTGACACCGTATGGAATTAATATAGACGAAGTGACTTTATAAACACCGTTAGTTTGCATCCTTACAATTCCGCCAAATGGGCAGGCATTAATAGCAGCCTGCATGGTTGTCGTGTCGTCTGCAATACCGTTCCCCGCCACACCGAACCATGATGCGTAAACAATATCTTTATTATAAATCCGCTTAAAACGGTATGTGCCGGAAACCACAACTAAGCCAGTATTATCTGTACTGGTCGTATCGGCAGCATCATAGTAAAAAAAGCCCTGTTTATCCAATTCGCTTAAGTAATAAAGCGTATCTGCGTCGGGGTTGCTGATTGAACGTAGTTCGGTAAGATTAGCAATATTGACAAAGGTGCCGGGGTCAATATTCGCCGTTCCGGTTAACCCTACCGTAGGTGCGTGCCCCGCCAGGAAAGTAAAGGTATTGCCGGATACATTATAGTCTGTACCTTGTACTTGCAATACGCCTCCATCCCAAACCATGGCCGATGCTGCCGGATCAGGAGTGATATTGGATGAAAAAATGAGATTTGTTCCGTTAACCGTGCCGGTGAACGTAAGAGAAACTGTTACTGGTAATGCCATTGGTTTTGAATAATTTGGTTAGTAATTGGAAGAAAGAAGGATGATTTGCCATTTAGGCAATATTTTTTGTTCTTACGGTTTGATTTTTTTGGGGTCAAGCGGTTCTACAATCCAGGTCTTTAAACGGGTAGCAGCCTGCCAGTCATTGCCAGCCGAGCTGAAATCAGTAAACGGGATCAGCCGCTTACCATCGTTAAGCTCGTGATTACTACCCATCTGAAAAGGAACTTTGAAGGCCATCCACATCCCGGCTGGTTTTCCGGTTTTCATTTCATCCATCGTCCCGGCATTCCTACCAAGCATCGGCACGCCCTCTTCATCAATAAAATCCGCAGAATTAAAACGCGAATCGCGCGCAAGTAACACGGGCCCCCGCTGGATGGCCGCATATCCATCTATCCGCGTTACACGGCCCCTGAGATCGAACCGGAGCGTCACGATATCTCCCTTTTTCCATTCTCTGAAAATGCGGACATATTCACCTGGTTTTGAATACACTTTGCTTCCGTTTACCCGCACCTCCGAAAACGCGCTCCAACCGGGAATACGCAGGTTTAAGGTAAATAGTGAACGTGTATCCGGAGAGACTGTGATCATTACTGAATCAGACTTCGGATAGTCGGTCAATTGGTCGATACGCACATTGGCTGAAGCTATTTTTACGTTTGCTGATGATTTAGCGTACAGGTTAATAAATATAGAGTTTGCTCCACTCATTACCGCTGTAGCTGGAAATTGCACAATGGCACGTGGTCCATTGGCGATACAGCAATTGATTTTCATACCGCACTGATCTTCGCCAAGGGTTCGGTAACCGCTCATGGCTGAATATTTCGCAAAGGAAGATCCGTCCGGGGTCATTGCAGCCAGCAGAGCATTATAATAAGATGTTTCAATATAGTCTGCGTAAACCGGATCACCTGTAATGGTTAATAGTTTATGACATAGCTTCATCCAGGTTTGGGTTACACAGGTTTCCATAGAAAGCAGGCTTGGGCGTACCTGATTTTGCCTTCCTCCATACCAACACTCAATAGATGATGCGCCACCAGCTATGGTAAGTTCCGTCTCTGCTATGCTGCGGGCCGAAAGCACAACGGGTTTCAAATATCTTGAATTACCGGTGACCCGGTAGAGCTCAAGCATTCCATCATAGCACGACATCATTTCATAAGCCTTTTCACCGTTATTCCATGACCACCAATTAGCGGCCTGCGGAAAACGCTTTCCTACAGGGATACCGGCTAACGCTTTTTCAATCAGTTGCGGCGCTTCGGGTGTTTCTATCTGCTCAACAATGTATTCTGCAAATTTCAGGTAACGGGGATCTTTTGTACGGTTATACAGCAATACAATTGGTTCCAGCACACTACAACTCGGCATTCCGCGATACAAGCCGGTTTTAACAATATTCACTTTTCCGGGACCCACTACAGAAATCAGGTAATCGGCCAGTTTAACAGCTGCACGCAAAGCGTTTTTTTTGCCGGTTAAATCATAGCAGGCCAACAGGCCCAGCATGGTATATTTCTGTCCCCATATATCCCAGTGTTGTAAACGGCTGGTATCGGCATAATTCCCAATGTAACCGTCCCTCGACTGGGATGCTATTATGCCTTCTGCCGAGCGATCGATTTTCTGTTTCAAGGTTGCGTTTTCTTCATATTGATACGCCGTTATGGCGGAAAGCACCCATTTCCCCCAAAACTCTGTTTGCCAGAATTTGCTTTCGTTTCGTAAATAAAATGGCCGTACCAACTCATCTGCATCTTGTGCCGCAATGCGATGTGCCATGCACAGATCGATCCTGGTTCCAATATATCCGCCTACCTGCATCTGGCCCGGGCTAAGGGCAATCATAGAATCCTGAACCGCAGTCGGCGCTTTTCCTTGTGCCACCAATGTCGACTGAAACGAGGTTAGCAGCAACATGGCAATTGATAATCTAAAGATATTCATTGGGCTTAATTGGTTAATTTTCATCACTTGTAGTATTACCGGAAATCATCCGTTCTGAAGGGTGCGGCTGGAAAACCATTCTTATTATAAAGATTAACTGTTCCGGGGTTGGCGTCAAAAGCATAACGGATATAGGCAGGCTCAGGCACCGCGGGTGAAGAAACAATCACCGAATTCCCTGATATCCTCGCCGAAGCAGGATAAAATACTCCGTCTGTACCCGCTATCCTAAAAGCCCGCACTTCCCCATGCCCGTCATTTGTGCAAAGCCCGTCGTAACAATCATCAAAACTGATGATCAATTCGTTCTTTTGTTTTTCAAATGAACGGTAAACTGGCCCGCCCGCTACCACTCCATTAAGATGATAAACAAGTTTTTTGGCACGTGCAGCAAGTCGCCCGCCAACGGTATGCTTGTTTGTAGGATGGATATTCAGCGGATCACCTACATCGATAGAAACTGCCAGCCCCGCGTTATCTGTTTCAGCAACTACTTTACGCTGTGCTTCCTGAACTACCGCCCAGGGGGCTGGTTTTTGGCTATTCGCGCTAATTGGGCCCCATGGCGGCAATTGCACAATAAGAAAAGGGAGCTTCGGGTCATGCCAAACAGTCCTCCAGTTTATGATCAGGCTGCGCAACAGGGCTGCATAATCCCAACATCTCGGGGCAGTGCTATTATCTTCGCCCTGATACCAGATCACGCCTTTAAGGTGCATTGGCGATAAGGGGGCAATCATGCCATTATATACCAGGGTAGGGGTTTGATGTTCAAAAAGGTCAACCATCACTTTGGGGCCGAGCATGCCAACGCTATCAGCCGTCATGCCTTGTTTGTATTCCCAAATTCCTTTTAACGGGATGGTATCCTTTCGTGACGCTGACAAGAGCATAGGGTCTGCTATCGGTTGGAAACCAGATTGCGACGTTTCATTAAACGTGTATACAACAATTTCATTTTCTCCCCTATGCAGCAGTGATGCGGGAATCCTGAATCTGGAATCGCTCCAGTTATTAAGTTGTTTACCGATTAATTTTCCGTTAACAAAGGCCAGGGCTGCATAATTAATGCGGCCCAAATACACTTCTACGCTGTCGGTAAACCCGGCCGGTAAGTTTACCCCCCGGCGGTACCAGGTAATGCCTTTTTTTGCAGCGGGTTTTTGCTCTTCTAAATAGCCGGGTACTATGATGCTTTTCCAACCAGTGTCAAAAAAAGCAGCCTGCCTGTTAAGGTTGGAATCGGCGGTGAGGACTGCGGCTTGATAAAAACGTTGTTCCCATTTTCGGCTAATCTCCTGGTTTGCAGTTCTCGTTTTTTCAATAAAGTCAGGGCTAAGCGAGTTAATCTTTGCCTGGAGAGCGGGAAAGGCACCGAAGCCATCTTTACCTAAAAAAGTTTCGAGCGGCGAACCGCCCCAGGATGCATGAACAATGGCAACGGGAACATGAATATCCCTGATAATTTGTTTTGCAAAAAAGTAGGCCACTGCCGGAAACTCCTTTAACGACTCCGCGTTGCATGTTTTCCAAACCGAAGGCTTAATATCGGCCTGTGGCATCACAGCCGATGCCCTTTTAACATTAAGCACCCGGAGTTGCGGAAGCTCGCAATCGCCAAGTTCCCGGGCGAAAGTATTCTCCTCGATCATGCGGAAATTCATATTGCTTTGACCGCTGCAAAGCCATACGTCGCCAAAAAGCACATCCTTGATTATAATGGTCTGACCAGCCGAATGTAATTCTATTTGATACGGGCCACCGGCAGGAACTGCCGGGAGCATGATTTGCCATTTTCCATCGTCTCCAACCTTTCCCTGCATCCGTTTATGCCTGAATACCAGCTGTATGCGCTCTCCTTTGGTCCCCCAACCCCAAATGCTGACCGGCTGATCCCGTTGTAAAACCATATGGTCGCCAAAATAATTAGGGAGCGTAATAGCCGCCCGGCAATAAGCAGCTGTAAAAAGAGCAAGAATGGTAAAGCAAAACAGGTAACGTTTGTACATGATAACGTAATTATTAAAAAGTATTAAATAGCTATCGAACAACATCTTCACTATTGGTAATCTTGTATTCAGGCAGCCCATCGCCAACAGTTATAAGATTTGAAAATTGAATATTCCGGCAATAATTCAGTGTTATCTTGCTGCTGGCGGGGATCTTTATATGGTCGAAAAAAACATTTTCGGTATAATGCTGTCTGTCCGGGAATCCGTCTATCGCAATCACTGGCTTTTTTAGCGAGATTGCCCGCGTCATATCAAGGTTAATAAAGCGGATATTCTCGAACTTCGGTAAGGCGGGGGCCGCTTCTCCATCGCTGTTATAATTAATCGTCGTCTCCAGATTGATGCGGTAAAGGCTGCAATCCTTCACGGTCACATTCCGCACATATCCGCCACGGTCTTTTCTGGATTTGATCTGAAGGCCAGAATTGAGGTTACCAATCTCACAATCGGTAATCAGCACGTTTTCAACCCCTCCGGACATTTCGCTTCCAATTGCCAGGCTAAGCCCTTTCAAAAAATTACAATCAGAAATACGTACGTTCTTTGTTGGTATGTTGATCTGGTTACCCTGGGGGTTTTTGCCCGACTTAATTGCAATGCAGTCGTCGCCGGTAGAAAATGTACAATTGAAGATATAGGAGTCTGAGGACGAATCAGGATCGATCCCGTCACCGTTGATAACCGTGCTGGTGATACTGAGGTCGTGACAGGAAATGTTCTGACTGTAGATATAATGCAGTGTCCAGCAATGCGAATCTTCCAGTTGGAGCCCCTGGACATTAACGTTCTTAGCATTAACAATACATATCAGCCGTCCGCGGCTTCTGATCCCGCGGCCTTTTGTCATGGCTTCACCCAGGTTCGCCCCTCCGCCCACAATTTTCCCTTCGCCCCGAATGCTTACATTCGAGGTAAACAAAGGCCGCTGATGATCAAGAACGCCTACATTGATCAGGCTGGCATAGGTTTCCAGTTCCCATCCTTCAAAACGGCTTTTCACCGCCGGTAAATAACCCGATACATCGGAAGTAGCTTTCAGCACACCATGCCGTTTGATCAGCAGTGTCATATTACTTTTTAGATAAATAGCGCCACTGATGAAGGTACCGGGAGGGATAATAACTATGCCACCGGAAGGACAGGCGTTAATGGCTTTCTGTATCGCTTTGGTGTTATCAAAAATACCGTCACCGTGCGCACCAAAAGCCAAAACGTTCAACTGTTTACCGACAGGTTTAGTCTTTACACGAAGGGGCTGGCTTGCCGCGGATAAATGCCCGGCAGCATCAATTGCCCGCACCCGGAATGTATAACTTGCCGATGGTGACAAGCCGCTTATTGTATAATTTGCTTTCTTTGAAGTGCCAACCCGATTGCTGCCCTGGTAGATCGCATATCCTTTAACATTGTCAGCATCGGCAGGTTTATCCCAAAGCAGGGTTATGGTATGAGACGTTTCGGTTTCGGGCGGTGATATCAAGTTGCGCGGTGTTCCAATATCGCCGGAGAAGGTTTTGGAAACAGAGAAAAAAGCAAGGAAAAAAAAGGCGGAATAATTCATAACTCATAGACGGCCCGGTGGTAAAACCGGGTGAACGTTTTGAGTTATTTAAAATGCAGCACCCCGTCTTTCAGGTAAGAAGAAATGCCAGAAGTGGTTTCCAGATTTCTTAAAAATAACTTTACCGGTTTATGCTTGTCTATCGCCCCGGTAAAGGTCTGTTCTTTTAAATAGTCGCTGTCAAATTTCACGGTAATATCGAACCAGCGGTTAAGTATATGAGAGATCTCGGCCAGGTCCGCATTATGAAAATAGACAATACCTTGTCTCCAGGAAAGAACACTTTCCTCATCAAAAGGATGGCGGCTGAAGCCTTTGGACTGATTAAACTCCGCCTCGAAGCCTGGTTTCAATAGTACTTGTTGTTCGCCCGACCAGGTTTTGACCGACCCTTCCACAAGTGCAGTTGTAATATTGTTTTGATCGTAAGCATTAACATTGAAAGAGGTACCAAGCACCTGTACCGTTGTTTGTTCGGTATGCACAATAAACGGCTTTGCCGGGTTTTTAGCAACTTCGAAATAGGCTTCGCCAGTCAGGTAAACTTCTCTTTTTGTATTAGAGAAAGCGAATGGAAATTTCAATGACGATGCAGAATTAAGCCAAACCATAGTGCCGTCTGATAACACGATCTTGTAATCGGAAATTGTGGGTACGGTTAAAACGTTCCAGGCAAGGGCTTCATCTCCGGCACTGGTGTAAGCCAGACTATGATCGGCAATCTTGAGATTAGCCACTGTTGTTTGAACAGTACGTGACTGTCTTCCGGATAGATCGACCTTGTTGCCATTTGCCAGGGTAAGTTCAACTCCCGCCTTGCCTTTTATAGCTACTTTGGGAGCGCCTCCGTTGATTTCAGTTTTTTGATTAAGCAAAAAAATCACACCGAATACCAATAAAATACTTGCAGCAGCAGAAATTGCGTGCCATGGTTTTAGCCGGAGCCGATGCGCTCCCCGATCCTCAAGTTTTTCCTGTAAGGCATTCCATGCTTTTGATTCATCTAAAGATTTTAAAAAAACATCTCCTCTTGAAGCTTGCAATTGTTGCATGTCCTGCCAGGCTGCACCGATATCAGCGCGTTCATTAATCAGTTTATTTACATAGGCCTCCTCTTCGGGGCTTAGCTTACCGGTAAGTTTCTCAACTAAGAGTTGGTGAATGTTCTGATCGTTATAATCCATTGCGAAAATATGACGCCATTTTGGCGAAATTGGGTGAATTACCGGTAATTAACAAATCGTTGTCTTAACACTTTAACTGCTAATTTTAGGTGGGTTTTTAATGAATTGATGGTAATACCCATTTCTGTAGCTGCTTCTTTATATTTTTTCCCTTCTACATATACCAAATTAAATGCCTGTGACCGCTGCATCGGGAACTCGCTAATGATCTGCTGTACATTATTAAATGATTCGGGGCGTTCAGGTGGGTACGGATCATCCTCGTCCTGCATAAGTACCACGTAGCTTTCATGGCGTTGTTGTCGGTTTTTCTTCTTCTCCAGCACATCAAGGCACTTATTATGTATGGCGGTTTGCAGGTATCCTTTAAGAGATGAATTAATGTTTTGGTAAAGCTTCCGGTCCCATATTTCTATAAACAGCACCTGTACGATATCTTCAGCTTCCATCTCGTCTTTCAGTAAATAAAACGCCTGCAAATTCAGTGTTTTATAGTATTTCCTGAAAATCTGCTCATAGGCGTTCATATCAGCATTACGCAGTCTTGCAAGCAACTCGGTGTCCTGATTATTCTCCATACTGCCGGGAATTACGAAAACAAATAAGACCTTACGGTCAATAAAAAAGTTACCATTATTTTGGAATGCCCAATCGAGCGTTTATATTTTATATTGGTTGTTCTCACCGCTTAGGACAAGCTACGGAACTTTTAAAATTAATCATTTATTTCCGCAATGTAAAACTAACTTTTTGGAGATCGCGTGAATTTGCCCCAATCAGCACCTCAAATTTACCCGGGTCAACCACCCACCTGGCATGCTGATCAAAATATTTCAAATCTTCGGCAGTAAGTGAAAAAGATACCGTTGCCGTTTTACCAGCCTCAATGCTGACCTTCCGGAAGCGTTTTAACTCCTTAACCGGTCGACTTACCGATGCAACCACATCGTGCAGGTATAGTTGCACCACCTCCTCGCCATTGCTCGTTCCGGTATTGGTCACATTAACCGACACGCTGATAGTATCAGTCGGCCCAACGATATCTTTGGCCAGTTTCGGAGCGCTGTAAGAAAAAGTGGTATAACCAAGCCCATACCCAAACGGATAAAGGCCAGTATTGGGTACATCAAGATAACGGGACCGGTAAACCGGATTGGCGGTATTTGCCCTTCCGGTATTCTGTTGCGCATAATAAAGCGGTAACTGGCCTACGTTATAAGGGAACGTTACAGAAAGGCGGCCAACCGGTTCGTAATCGCCAAAGAGCACATCTGCTATCGCATCTCCGGCTGTTGTGCCCAGGAACCAGGTCTCCAGGATAGCCGGTACTTTCAGCGATAGTTCTGTCAGATCAAGGGGGCGGCCATTGCTGAGGGTGACGACAATCGGTTTACCAATCGCTGCCAGTGCATTTGAAAGCGCCAGCTGATTGCCGGGCAGGCCAATATTACTTCTCGATTTTGCCTCGCCACTCATATTACCAGATTCACCAAGACATAGTACAATAACATCGGCATTCCGCGCAAGTGCGAGGGCCGCAGAGAAGTCTTCAGGCTCTTTTGCGTCAACGTTACATCCCTTTTCGTAATAAATCTTTGTATTCGCATCGGCACTTTTCCTAATGCCATCAAGGATTGTGCGCGCTTGCGTAGTATCGCCGGCCGCAAACCAGTTCCCCAGCATGTCGCGTTTACTGTTTGCAAGCGGGCCAATAACCGCGATAGATCGCGTTTTTTTTGACAGCGGCAACAACTGATGATCATTTTTAAGAAGTACGATTGATTTACGGGCTATAACCCTGGCTGAGCTTAGAAACGAACTATTCATAACAGTTTTTTGTTCCCTTGCCACGTTACAAAAACGAAAAGCATCTTGAAAAAGGCCAAGCTTATATTTCATCAAAAGTATACGGGTTACGGCATCGTTTATGTATGCTAATAGCTGCTTATTCAAATTAACCTGCGCCTCCAGCGTGTTACTATAACAGTTGCTTACCATATCCATATCACAACCAGCCTTTAGTGCCAGTAACGCAGCCTCCGCCTTATCAGCTGCCACGCCATGACCGGTTAATTCGCCAATAGAGTTGGCATCAGAAACCACAAAGCCGCTAAATTTCCAATCTCTTTTTAATTTTCCACGCAGCAGGGGTTCATTAGCAGTTGCGGGTACGCCGTTTATTGTATTGAATGCAGTCATAAATGTTGCAACGTTTGCATCCACAGCCGCCTTGAATGGCGGAAAATAAACCTCTTCCAACTGTCGTTCAGAAATATCGGCACCATTATAATCGCGGCCGCCTTCTGCTGCACCATAACCTGCAAAATGTTTGGCGCAGGCCATCACCGCATCTACACTGCCCAGTCCATCACCCTGGAAACCCCTTACACGCGCTTCGGCCACAAGCGAGCCGTAATATGGGTCCTCTCCGGCACCTTCGGCAATGCGCCCCCAGCGGGCATCCCTGCAAATGTCTACCATCGGGGCAAATGTCCAGTTAAGTCCGCTCGCAGCCGATTCTGATGCAGCAATATGTGCCGATAAACGCATAGCTTCGAGATCCCAGCTGCATGATTCTGCCAGCGGTATCGGGAAAATGGTTTTAAAGCCATGCACAACATCGAAGCCGAATATTAACGGTATCCGCAGCCGGGATTCATTAACGGCTACCTCCTGCATTTTGCGGATGGCCGGAACGCCCACTACATTGAGCAGCGCCCCAACCCTCCCATCTCGTATCAGGCCGTAAATATCAATTTGCTTATGTAGCAACGGGTCTGTCACCGTGTAACTGCCGGCCAATTGGTTAAGCTGTCCTATCTTTTCTTTAAGTGTCATGCGGCCAAGCAGCTTACTTACAAATGCGGCAGCGTTTCCTGTGTCGGCGGCGGTAGTTTTTTGCTGTGCATGCAATTGCAGAAAGTTTAAGAACAGACCAGCAAGCACTAATATCATATTTTTTGTCTTCATTTATTTTATAATCGCTTTTAGTAGATCAGCTAATCGAGGGGTTTAAATATGGATCTTTTTTCTATGCCGAACTCCCTGATGAAGGCGGCTGCATTATTGGTGTAAAACCTGGTATCCTGAGATTTGATCGGTATTGACGCTGGTAAAACAACCACGTTATGATATGATGTAAACATGCCGTTACCACGCTGGTTCTCATGAAAGTATACATAGCCCGACAGCGCATTTATAAACGTATTATTTCGCACAACTACCGCTTCAATTCCTTTGGTTAACCGGTAACAAAGCAAATGAACGCCGGCATTTTTGTCTGGCCGTACAGCGTGCGACCAGCCCATACCAGCGTTCCTGCAACGATTATGCTCAAAAACACAATTGCTGAATGTGGAGATGGAATCGCGCACTTCAAATTCAAAAGATTGCTCGTTGTCTTCCAGTAAATTGTCGCTGATTATGATATCAGAATAGCTTTTGGGTGAAGGGGGCCCATCGTTTTTTGGCTTCCCGTTTTGTAAAGTAACCGCCACATCATAAACGTTACGGATATGACAATTCGTAACCCGACAGTGTTGTGCACCATCCCAAAATTCTATCCCATTTCCGTAACGGATATTTCCATTGAGGTAAGAACCGCCTATGTCAAAAATATCGACATCATGAATATTAATGTATCGGCTACCGGTGCCCTGTATGCCATGTCCACCGGTACCGGCCAAAGCGATATTACTGATTTCCATTGCGTCGCTCAGCGTAGCAATTACGCCATTAGGGGCAGCCCGGACCACACCAGCAAACTGTGCCGGTGATTCACCGGTATATACATACAAGAACTGATCATCCGAAAAAAAATCCCAGGGTTTCTTCAAAGCGTAAAGGTCATTCACCTTTACGCCTTTTATACTTCCATTCACATTCAGAAAACCAATATTGCCATGCTTTCCTAAACCCGCCTTCCAGACATTCGCATTTACGCGTTGCCAATCGTATCGCTGTATATCGATATAGGCGCTGATTAATGGTTTTGCACCTTTTCCATAACTGCTAATTACAATCTTTTGCAAAGCCGGGTTCTTTACATGCCTGATCACAAAACTGAAAGTATCGTTCCGGCGAAAAAGATAAGTATTGCCTGGCTGTAATATTTTAAGCGTTTTCCAGGGCTTGTCTTTTGAAGTTCCTTCCCAATTATCATTTCCCACTGAACTAATAAAATATGTGTGCCGTTTTTCAAGCCGGGGCGCACTCCGTTGTGCTCCCGG
The DNA here is from genome assembly GCF_059418485.1 of Mucilaginibacter sp. GW821-FHT07H05. Classification (NCBI taxonomy): domain Bacteria; kingdom Pseudomonadati; phylum Bacteroidota; class Sphingobacteriia; order Sphingobacteriales; family Sphingobacteriaceae; genus Mucilaginibacter; species Mucilaginibacter sp. GW821-FHT07H05. The sequence goes on along the minus strand of NZ_JBWKPY010000006.1, from coordinate 431,782 downwards.
ATAGGTGAAACCAGCATAATAGCAGAAAAAGAATAAAACTGAACAGCAAAGCCTAATACCCATAATCCTGCTTTAGTTTGGGATTTGAATTAACCGCCGACTGCGGCAAAGGCAAAACTTCGCTATGATTTGGTTTAAATAGTTCGCCTGGCTGTATGACATAAGTGGTGCTCACATCGGCAGCCCATTGTTTAACTGTATATCCCGACGGGGTGCTGGTTGGTGCGGTACCAAACATTGGGTTGAACCAAACCAAACCTACTGAGGAATTTTTGTAATATCTGGTGCGCGGGATGTTGGTATACGGTGCCTGGCCTGCACTGAATTTTGTAAGGTTAGCCCTGGTTTCCAACAATTTGGCGCCAAGTAGATTCCAGCGTATCAGGTCGTACTTTCGGATACCTTCGCCGCCGAATTCAAATTTCCGCTCTTCGCTGACAGCATCAAAAAAGCCGGCTTTATCCGTCGGCGTAATGCCAATCAAGCTTTCATTACCCACGAAAGCCCGTTTACGTACTTGCTCATATGCTTTAATCGCATCTGCCGTTGGGCCATTATTGATTTCATTATCGGCCTCTGCAAACATGAGCAGAACATCAGCATAGCGAATTATTGGCCAGTTTACACCAAAATAAAGTGCTGCTGAAGAAAGTGGTACTGACGGATTCGATATCCAGTCACGACGGAACTTACCACATACTACCTGGGTTAATGATTGGCCGGTGCTAAAGCCCGCAGTGCTGATGTTATAATCGCAGGCGGTCACATCGCGGCGGGTATCCAGCACATTAAAACCATAGTAATAGGTAGGTACCAGCAACGAATTATTTCCGCCCAGGTTGGCGCCTATCCTCGGGCCGTCTATGTTACCAAGCCGGCTATCGGCAGTGCTTCCGCCCGCCATTGCAACCTCGAACATCACTTCGCCCGATGGATCGATGATGTGTGCATCGAGCACATCTTTAAATGTGGTAATAAACTGCGGATTGAGCGTGTGCTGCCCCGACAGAATGATATCATTGCACTCGTCGCGGGCAATCTTATAAAAGTTGAGGTAATCGGTACGGCGCTCCATTAGGTTCGAAGTACGGCGCAGGGAATACCCACCACGGAACAGTGCAATACGGGCCCGTAATGCCTTTACCGCACCCTTGGTTATCCGTTCATCCTTAGCTACGCCTGAATCTTTTCGCCAGGGAACAATACTCTCTGCTTCCAGCAAGTCCTGCAATATCCGGTCATAGATCTGATCATGGTCAACTTTCGGTTTAAAAAGATCGGTTTCGTCTGCCGACGGCTTAAAGGCTTCAGGTACATCACCCCAATTTCGGATCAGTTCAAAATAAAACTGTGCCCTCAATGTCAGCGCTTCGCCGTACAGCCGGCGCAGTTCTTTTTGTTCGGCCGCCGAGCCTGAAGTGTAGAGCGACATCAGGGGGATTTTTTTTATACAAATATTTGCACTTTCAATACCAGACCACAACTGGTTAAAAGGGGCCTCCAAAATAGAATTGCTCGGTGTGGCATTATAACGGGACAGTGATTTAGGCCCGTTATCGCCGCCGCCAGCCGAAGAATTCAGTGCACCTATCATGTCGTCCGCATCCATGGGATAGAACAAACTCAGGCGACTGCCATAACCGCCATCACCTGTCAGACGGTTGTATACAGCCATTAAAGCACTGGTTGCATTTGGAACTGTGCTGAAAACGTAATTATCATCAAATGCAGACTGAGGCTCTATGCTGAGGTATTTTTTGCAAGACCCAGTTACACAAACCAAGCTTATGCATGTAGTAAAAGTTAATATATATTGATTAAATCTTTTCATTAGATTGTTGGTTAAAAGTTAAGATTAAGACCAAAAATGAACGACCTGCTCCGTGGATAAGCCGAGTAATCCAGGCCCGGTGTAACTGGCGTTGACCGGCTAATATTTACTTCAGGGTCATAACCCGAATAACCGGTGATTAATGCCACGTTATTGACTGTCGCATAAACCCGCAAGTTTTTGATTTTAGCTTTCTGGAACAGGGAATTTTTGAAAGTATAACCCATGGTAATATTATTAACACGAAGGAATGAACCATCTTCTACAGCCCATGAATGCAGTACGTAAGAATTGGCGTTGCGTAACGGCTGCCAAATGGTGGCATTAGCGTTTACCTGGCCTAACACATCCGGCGAAGCACCTACAACCACTTGTTGGCCAGACCTGGTTATTACTTGCTGAATCACATTCCCGTTATTATCAATAGTCCGCCAACGGCCGGCCTCAAAGCCCAGCATATTCGTCCCCCCGGTATAGCTGCTTGTAAAGTCAATTTTATTGGCATTCAGTATACTGTTTCCGTAAACAAAATTGAGGAATACACTGAGATCAAAATTTTTGTAGGTAAATTGCTGAAAAAGCCCGCCGGTAAACTTGGGATTTGCATCCCCAATGACGGTACGGTCATGATCGGCATCAACCTTTCCGTCGCCATCAATATCTTTAAATTTAAGACCACCCGGTTGCACCACGCCAAGGACTGCCGAGTTGTCGGCTACTCCGCTCTTAAGCTTGTAAATACGGGTAGCCGGATCATAATCAAAATCACTCAATTTGTAATAGCCATCTGTTACAAAACCGTACATAGATCCGACAGGCTGGCCGACTTTGACAATGTAATCAGGTAATTGTCCGGAAATACCCCAACCTGAATTTTGATAATAATAACCCTGATATTGAGAAAGGGCCAGTATCTTGTTACGGTTGAACGAGATATTAAAATTAACATTCCAGCGGAACTTATTATTAGCGATCGGGCTTCCGCTCAACTGGAACTCCAAACCAGTGTTGCGTGTAGAACCAACGTTCTGCAATTGTGTGGTATAACCGGATGTTGAGGGGATGGGCACGTTAATCAGCAAGTCGTGGGTATCATTTTGATAAGCATCCACAGTTAATGAAACGCGATTGTTCCATAAGCCCAAATCAAGTCCGATATTTTTAGATACCGTTGTTTCCCATTTGAGGTTTGGGTTGGCGAGCTTGGTTACTGAATAGCCAGACACTAACTGATCATTGAGGCCATAGGGGTTTGAATTGGTATTATACAAGGTTGCATATAAAAAGTCGCCAATGCGGTTGTTGCCGGCCCTACCGTAACTTAATCTCAATTTAAGATCGGATACGGCCTCCAATTGTTTGATGAAATGCTCCTCTGAAATACGCCAGGCCAGCGATCCGGAAGGAAAATAGCCCCATTGCTTACCTTCTTTAAATTTTGTAGACCCATCTGCCCGGAGCGTAAAGCTGGCAAGATACTTTTGCCTGAAAGAATAATTGAGACGCGTGAAGAATGAAGCTATCCGGCTTGCATTAAGTGCAGAAGACGGGTAGCCGGGAAAAGATGTACCAAGATTGTATTGTCCAAGGGCCTTATCGGCAGTGATACCGGCCGGAAAGTACCGCAGGCGTATATTGACTAACCTGTTATCGATCTGATAAATTTCCTGCCCGAGCAGGAAATTGATAGCATTGTTCTTATTGAATGTGCCTTTCAGCGAACTATTTGTAAAGGTAAAAACGTTTGATACATTCAATGTATTTTGTGAATTATCGGTTACGCTGATCAGTGGCAAACTGGAACCACCGCCATAAATAGCATTAGGCGAAACACTGTCGTCAAATGCATCGTTGTGCTGGATATTGTAATCCAGCCCCGCGGTAGACTTAAAGCTTAGAAAAGGCGTGAATGTATAATTTACATAACCATTAATATTATATATTTTGGTATTGTTGCGGCGGTATTGAGCCTGGACAAGTTCCAGCGGATTAATGATAAATACCCCGTTTCCAACTCCCGCAGTCTGGTTATAATAATCAGGGTCAAAATCTGAGATGCCAAGGTTGGGGTTCACCAGGAAGGGCCGGTACTTGATCGCGTTTTTCAGGTAAGAATTTTGGGTGCTCCCGTTTGCGCTTGTGCCGCTACCATTCACGGTCTGGTTGGCGTAACGAAAGTTTAAACCGATCTTTAATTTGGAATTAACCGAATGATCGAACCTCATATTAGCCAGATTGCGGTCAAAATCAGAACCCTTCATGATCCCGTCTTCCAGATTCTTAGTCAGGCTGATATTAAAAGTCGTTTTAGCATCGCCGCCTGTAATGGAGAGGTTATGCGTTTGGATCAATGCCTTTTTGCCAAATACTTCGTCCTGCCAATCAATCGCCTTTCTTGATTTATAAACCGAGAGCGAATCAAATGAGCCACCGTAGTTATTTTTAAAACTAATACTGTCCGTACCATTTCCTCTTGATCTTTCATACTGGTAAACCACATAGTCATAGGGGCTTAATACCTTTAATTTATTGGCCAGCAGATTAACTCCGAATAAAGCATTGTAGGAAACAGCGGTCTTCATATTCCGGCCACCTTTGGTTGTTACAATAACAACACCATTTGCACCACGCGCTCCATAAATAGCGGTAGATGATGCATCTTTAAGTACATCGATGGATGCGATATCCTGGGGGGATATACCGTTAAGTCCGTTTTCAACTTGCACTCCGTCTATAATATACAGTGGCGAATTATCCTGTGTCACAGAACCACCTCCACGGATGACTACTTTTACGTCAGAATTTGGAGCTCCTTCAGATGATGTTGCCTGCACACCAGCCAGCCGGCCTGTTAACGCCTGCGCTGCTGAATTGATTGGCATATCTCTTAATTGACGCGCGTCTACAGAAGAAATAGAACCCGTAACGTCTTTTCGGCTAACAGTACCGAAGCCGATCACCACTACTTCATTTAAACCGGTATTTTCCGGTGTCAATCTAATAATTAGCCGCGTTTCATTGCCTACAACAACCTCCCGCTGTGTGTAACCGATAAAAGTTATAACTAAAACTGCCGAAGTTGGATTGCTGACTGGAATTGAAAATTCGCCGGAGGAATTGGTCTGTACAACGGTCGTTCCGTCTTTTACTCTGATATTTGTTCCCGGAATCGGGAGGCCTTTTTCATCTAATACCTGCCCTGTAATTGTAACTGGTGGTTTTGCCGTGTCGTTGGTTGTTTTTCCTACGGTACCTGTTACGTTTTTTTTTAAGACAATGAACTGGTCCTGGATTTCCCAGGTCAGGTTTTTACCAGCAAGCACCGTTTTAAGAACATCACCGATGGCAGAGTTAACAAAATTTGCATTGACTGTAGTTCGATCGTCAATCAACTGATTCCCGTAGAAAACCATTAACCCCGTCTGTTTTTTTATTTCTTTAAATACATCCGTAATCGCAATGTTATCTTTGACAAGTGTTATTTTTTTGTTCGACTGCGCCAGGGTTAGGATGGGAGACAGTAGCACAAAGATTAAAAAAGCCAGACAACAGGAATGCCCGTACTGTAAAAGTTTATTCATATTAATTTTAATTGGTTAGCTGTTAAGACGGGGACATTTAAGAAATGGGTGAATGAATTTACCGATAATTTAAATAAATGTGAATATGACCATTTCAGGTTTTTTTATTTTATCCGAACCCTTTTCAGTAAAGACTTTTGTTGTTTACCGTAAGATTATAATGTGCTTATTTACAGTTATTAAACCCAGAAAATGAGGATAAGTAACACATTTAAGTCAGCCAACTTTCTGGCAGTTTCCCAATCTGGTCTGGTACCGAATTTAGTTTTTACTTTTGAGGTATGATGTATCGCAAATTAAATTAAGTGATTGACCTATCAAAAGCATTTCAAAAAGCTAAAAACAGAAAAGCCCTTAACAACTAAGTTAAGGGCTTTTGCATTTGCTCCTGAGATATTATTTTAGCTTTTCTGTAATTTCTACAAATATTAGGTAATAGTGTGGCATGCTTGTAAATGCTTCGCTACTGAAATCAGGCGCTAGTTGCCTCTCCATGCAGAACCTGACCGCATCTTTGGGAAGACTCGAGTCATGCCACATCGACCCATACAATAAAAGAGGTATTTTTTTACCTGCAACAAGAGGTTGGGGCTTGAATGTTTTCCCCATATGCTTAATGTTGTACATCGCGGCCTTTTTTACCAGGCTTATCCTTTCGCCTTCAGGGGTTTTGAAAAGCATAGTTGCCTTGTTAAGAGATTATAAAGCTAAGAAAGCCTACTCAAAGTAAAAGCCCAGTTGTGGCTGGGCTTGGTATTTTAAAGCATGGGTACACAATGCTTTTGCCAGCGCTGCATACTCGCGCCAGGATGGGGCTTGAGGATAAATATCAAGACTGTATCAAGATTGGTATATCATCTATGCTATCAATGAGTGTATTTTTCATGAATAACGTTCTTTTTTGTAATAATTCAGCCATTTCCAATGTTGGTTTAGTATTAAACGGATAACAATCTTTAATCGATTTTTCTGATTTTACATTTGCTATCCAATCCTCTGCTAATTTAATATAGTCTTCTAAGACTTGCTTGGTCGTCTTTGGCCCATATATATCTAAGTACATTGGTGGGATATCTCCTGCAATTACCCATAAGTAATTATCGGATTTACTTGCACTATTCTCAATTTCAAAAAGAAATATGCATAAAGTTGATCCTAAATTTAAATAGACACTACTTCGTATAATTTTACGACACCAAAGAAATCTCTCAAGGTATGCCTGTGCTTCTTCATGAGTCTTAATAAGCTCATTATAAAACTCTGTATTAACAGTAATCTTGTTATATTCTAATGGATATTTCATATTATAATTAATCTACGTCTTCTATTCTTCTCGAACCCCATCGTACAAAATCGCCAAGCATCTGATGCCATGCCCTATGATCAGCCGCGGGCTTAGGCTCAATATTAGGGTAACCATCTTCTCCTCCATCCGCTAAGGGTTTTTTATGATGAGCTACTTGGTTTCTATTTGGATCTCCTGGTTCTTTGGGCCATTTTTTACCCGTTGCTTTTTCCCATTCTTTTCTTAATTGTTTACCACTTTTTTAGCCCTGGGTGTGCCTGATTTCGATAGCCTAAGTTCGTTATTTATATTAAGCAAACTCGTAATTACTGTGACTGTTGCACCAACTTCTGTATACTTACTTAAAAAAGCCAATGCCTCAGCTCTATTCGCTTCTAAGACCGCTTGTGGCAATCTATATTCTATATGCGAGGGATAATTCCCCAGCCACGGAGTTACTGTTATCGCAACTAAGCCTTTATGTGGCCCAGATTTAATTACTACTTCAGGTAAATTGACCGGTGGAAGTCCCGGCTTTTGTTTATTTACGCTATCCGCAGCCATCCCATCAGGATCGTTCATCAATATTGGATTATTTTCCCCGTAGTTATATGGTGTTAAATGTTCTACATCTTCCGCCAGCGGATCCACCGCCGTCCATCGCCCGATCACCGGATCATAAAACCTGGCCCCGTAATCATACTGGCCTAAGCCATCCTGCAGCTCCTTCTTATTGTAAAGATAATTGTTTTTCTGGCTGGGTATGGTGCCCTTGGCAATATCCATCCCGAAAGGCATATAATCGTCGGTTTGTTTAGCCGCGCCTGCACCGCCAAAACTATCAAATGTAACCCGGGCATTCCCCAAATGGTCCGTCAGGCTGTATTCGTAGTTGGGGCTGGTGGTTGGGTTCAACACCCGCCCTTCTTCGGTTTGCACAAAGCTGATGGTATTGCCCTCGTACTGGATCCCGCCAACGTAATCCGTGGTGGTGCCGCTGCCGATGGTGCTCACCTTCCGCAGCTTCTGCCCCGCAGCATTATAGGTATAGCTGATGGTGCCGCCCGGCAGGGTGTTTACCCGGGGCAGGTTAAACAGGTTATAGTTCACCGTCAGGCCCTTGCTGTTGTCCGCGGTCATATTGCCATTGCCGTCATAGCTATAGGTATAACTACCCGTTTTATAGCCGAATGGCCCGGTATCGGCCGATGCGTCACTGACGCTTTGCAGCTGGTTGGGCTAAATACGGTAAAAAGTAAAAGCCCAGCTGGTTAGGCTGGGCTTGGTATTAATTGTTAAGGCACGAGTACACTACGCTTTTGTCAACGCTGCATACTCGCGCCAGTTAGGGTTAGGGTTAAACTTATCGCATACTTGTCCCACGTACCACAAGCTAAGGACGCTTGCGGTAGCGGAGGGACCTAATGGAGACTCGATGCTTCTTCTAATATTGAAATAGCAAGTGCTCTTATCTCTGTCCAAGGCTGATAATCTAACGATTTTTCATCCCAGGTGTCTGAATCACTATGTTCACTGGCAACGTCAAGGATTATGTTTATTTTATTAAGTTTATTTAAGATAGAACTCGATAAGCAATTATTGCCTTGAACTTGTAAACCTTGAAAACAATCATCAAATAGAAGCGCGATTTCATCTGTACAGGGAAATGATCCAGCTTTTTTTAACCATTCTCTCTGCTCGTTAGAACTAGCCGCCATCAATTTAATTGAGTTAGTCAATAATTCATTCATTTTTTTATTTATTAGCTGGAGCGGGCCTAATTTCTCCACTTGTTGTACTGCCATTGCTTACTTTATAATATGGGTCAGGGCCATGATGCCCGCCACCTGGGTGCCAACGCATTACTCTGCCTGTAGGTTGTCCGTTAGCATTATACTCTCTTAACACCCATCCTTGGCCTTTTTTTGATCCTTTTCCGAGTTTTTCAACCTTCCAGTTTTGCGTCTTACCAATTTGTTGTTCAACACTTTCAGGAGTTCTACCTCTCAAAGCATTAGGGTTGTCCATTACTTCTTCAATGGTTAGCGGAATTGGTCGTACACCAGCATCTGCAAACGCTATTATAGATCCTACCACTACTACGGGATCACTCCATTGGGATTTAATATAGTCTGTCATGAATTTCTTCCGGTCGGCAGGGTCATGTGTAATAAATTGTTTAATCCACTCGCCTTTAAGTTGCAAGCTTAAACCCTCATAACCAAAGGCATAATGATCCCATGCGTAAGCACTGATTACCTGGGTGAATTCCCCACGCCAGTAGTTATTCCATCCTTGCGAATTGAGAAGTCCCGGATAGCGATCCTGCCATAATGCTATATTCTCTTCGAAGTTAGATCGTCTATCCCACGGAACTACGTAAACATCGTTGCGTCCATCATGCGTGTTTAAGATTTCGTTCCCATTTGGATCCACATATCTTGTTCTGAAGGATTCTCCCGCGTTACCATCTGGATCGGTAATTGAGATAGGATCGTTCGAAGCATAATTATAAGGAGACCAATGTTGAAAAACTTCACTTTTAGGATCAACACTCGTCCACCTCCCAATTACGGGATCATAAAACCTGGCCCCGTAATCATACTGACCTAAGCCATCCTGCAGCTCCTTCTTATTGTAAAGATAATTGTTTTTCTGGCTGGGTATGGTGCCCTTGGCAATATCCATCCCGAAAGGCATATAATCGTCGGTTTGTTTAGCCGCGCCTGCGCCGCCAAAACTATCAAAGGTAACCCGGGCATTCCCCAAATGGTCCGTCAGACTGTACTCGTAATTGGGGCTGGTGGCCGGGTTCAGTACCCGCCCCTCTTCGGTTTGCACAAAGCTGATGGTGTTACCCTCGTACTGGATCCCGCCGATATATTCAGTAACGGAGCCGCTGCCCTGGGTGGATAGTTTCCTTAGCTTCTGCCCTGCGGCATCATATACATAGCTGATCATGCCCGCGTTTGTACCTGTGATGGTATTGGTTTTAGGCAGGTTCAGCATGTTGTAGGTTATTGCCAGGCTCTTGCTATTGTCGGTCGCCATATTGCCATTACCGTCATAACTATAGGTATAGCTGCCCGCTTTATAGCCGAATGGCCCCGTATCGCCTGACGCGTCACTGACGCTTTGCAGCTGGTTGGTATTGTTACCACTCATGGCATAAGTGTAGGTCAGGTTATCGATCATGTTGCTGCTCCCGTTCCAGGTGCGCTGCAGGGTTTTGATATTGCCCAGCACATCGTAAGTAATGCCGCTCTCGTTGTAGTTATCGGTAGAGGTACCCGCCGTCAGCCGGTTCAGCTTATCATAAGCATAGGTATAGCTGGTGGTATTGGGCGTCGCGCTGGTGCCCCAGCTTTGGCTGGCGATATTGCCGTTATACTGCGCGGTGGGCGTTATGCCGCTGATATTGTTTACGCTGTTATACTGTAACTGTTCTTCAAACAGCCCGGCATTGCTTTTGCTTAACCAGCCGCGCTCGTTATAGTTATAGGTCACATCCTGTAAAAAGGAGGTGCCGCCATTGGCGCTGTGCAGGTATTTTTTGTACAATTGCCCTACCTCGTTAAAGTCTGTTTTGCTCAGCAGCACATTGGTGCCCCCGTTAATCTGTTCCCAGCTTTTTACCTTGCGGCCCATATGGTCGTACTCGTAGGTATTGGCTACGGTTAAGGCCAGCACGGCCGCGGTGTTGCCGCTGTTCTTAGCATAATGCAGGCGGGTGGTGCTGGTGACGGCGTTGGTGAAATCGTAAGCGGTAGTGATATCGTCGTAATTATAATTGCTCACCACGCCGTTCAGGTAATGCTGCGCATAGCTTTTTACGCTTCTTCCCTTGTCATCATAATACTGTACGCTCCAAAGCATAGCAGTATCAACGGTGCCGCCAGGGTTCAGGATGGCCGTTTTACTGGCTGTGGGCAATCCACGGGTCATGGTACTGTAGCTGCTGTGCTGATCGTAGACTGCCGGCAGGTTGGGGATACTGTAATCATCGTAATAGCTGATGCTCAGGATATCGTTCAGCGTGGCCGGGTAGCTGCTGATGGTGTAACCGGTGGTGGTACTGCCGTAATCCCTGGCATCGTACTGCGCCCCGGCATAGATGCTGGCCTGCAGGGTGCTTTGCGCGATGGCGCTGCCGGCATTCCAAAGCCCGGTCATGATCGTACGGCCCAGGGCGTCATATTTGCTTACCGTCCACTGGTTGCTGAGCCGCTGGGTGCTGTCCTGGCTCAGTACCGGCTGATCCAGCTGGTTGTAGACCATCATGTCCCAACCCTTGCCCGGCAGCTTCTTCTGGCTTAACCGGTTCCGCTCATCGTAACGGTACTGGTAGCACAGGTTGTTCAACTTGGCTGGGTCTATGCCTGCCGTATTGTCCGGGTCGGCGCCCGGTGGCAGCACAAAGGCCAGTTGCCCCATGTCATCATACACGTAATAGGTGGATAACATTTCCAGCGCACCGCTTTTATAGTTAAAAGTGCGTTTCAATACGACGTGACCTTCTTTGTCTTTGTATTCCTCCATCGTGCCGGCCCGGCCGCTGGTCCAGTTCTCATCTTTACTGACAGTGACCGTTAGCTGACCGGCATCATATACGGCGGTATTGGTACCGCCCCTGGTGAGGGTGCGGCTGCCATTGCTGTTGATAGCGGCCGTGTACAGCGCTACCCGGCGGGTATTAGCCGTATCGGTTAAAGCGGTGGTGTTATTAGTTGTATATTCCATTACTACCGTCCGTCCGGCGGTACTGGTGCGGCTGCCGGACGGCTGCCAGGTATCGCCCGGCGCGCCTTGTTCCAGCACCCGGTTCAGCGGTGAGGGCTCGAATACGGTGATCGCGAAGGGGCTGGTTATATTTTTATAGTTTTGATTCGATAAACCATAAAAACCGGCCTGTTCGCTAATAGCAGCCGGGCGGTATGCACCCGGCGTACTTGTGCTTTGCGTATAGGGCAGGTATTTGGTGGCCTCGCGCCCGAAAGCGTCATAGGCATTGGGCGCAATTACATCTTTGCTGGCATCCGGGTTACCTTTTACCTGCACCGTTTGCAGCGGACGGCCCAGCCCGTCGATATATTGCACCGTTTGCATGGCATCGCAGGTAGTGTAGGTGCTGATGGCCGGGTTGTAACCGGCAATGCGCGGCACAATCGTACTGATATAATTCTGCGTGCCGCTTAATACTGTCGATAAGGGTACGCAGGGTGTAACATAGATCAGCAGAGAATTGCCGGTTGTAGCCGTAAAGCTGAAATCAGTGAGCAGGATGCTGCTGTTATTGTAATAGGTGCCTGCGGCGGGTGTCCCCGTCATAGTACCGCTGGATACGTAGGTTTGCGCCTTTGCGCCCTGAATGCAAAGCAGCAGGCAGCAAGCGGCCATAACAGCTGATATGCCCCTGTTTTTTGCCCTGGGCTTTTTGCCCGCTATCGTGTGATCGGTTTGTATCATGACTGTTCAGGTTATTGGTTCTGGTAGTGGTAATCGGTATGCTTTACAATATTGCCGTACTGGTCTTTAATGTTGACCAATCGCTGGAAAGGATCGTACTCGTAATAGGTGGTTTGCCCCTTGGTATCGATAGCGCTGGTCATCCCCACTAAGGGGTCGTACGTGTAGGTCGTTATCTGGGCGTCTTTTGGATAGATCCGCACATCGTCATAGCCGCTACCGCCGGTCATGGTATAGGTGTTTGCCATATAGTTATCCTGTTTATACTTCCATATTGTGCCGTCCAGGTACCAGTAGTCGATTACATATGCACGGCTGTTCGGGCGCGTCCAGCTTACCGAGGCACTGGTGCTGTATTTATTACCGGTATGGGCAGCCCCCGTAGCCGCGCCGCTGGCTTCCTCGTAGTTCTCCGTATAAAACTCCGTATTCGACGCGTTCTTGCACTCGGCTATAGGATATTGGCTGTTATAGCCCCACTGATAGGACAGGTCGGTTCCGTTAGCTAATGATTGACCCAAAAGATTACCGAAGTTATCGTAGCTTTTATAAAGTATCCTAGATTCTGTATTTCCGCCCAACTGTTTTGTCTCAATCAATTTCGGCAAAATTAGTTTTGCGGTATTATCACTCCACGAATTATCCTTCCAGAAATCGAAGTTGGTACGCTTAAGCGTGAGAAACTGCCCATTTTTGCTTACAGATTGTTCAACCACTGAATTTTGGAAGTTGCGGTCCGACATAGCGTTGTATACATTGGGGCTTCCCGATAACTTTAAATCATCCGGGTACTTGTAAGTGGTAGTAAGGGTATCTCCGGCAGATAATTGCTGCTCCATTTTTGTAATTTGTTTGTGCACCGAATTGTCAAAAAAATATTTTTTTACCGTTTTTATCGAATCGACACCAAAGTAGTCTACTTCAGTTTCTTGGGTCACAGGCGACCACATGGTAGCATTAGCATATAGAGTTGTATAAAAACCGGTCGTGGTCCAGGGGAAACTCAATAGTTTCATGCCTGGAATGCTTTGCCATTGGTTTATCACAGAGCCAAAATCATACTGAGCTTTTCTCTTCAAAGTATTTCCTGAATCATAATATTTTACGGCAATCAACTTACCGTTTAAAGGGTGCACTGAACTGGGAATATATGGCACCTGAATATATGAGGGTGCATAATTAAAAAAGGCGTATTCAATCTTTCCATTCTCACCGTTTTCTCCTGATAGTTCGGTCACCTTACCATATCCAATCGTACCGCTTCGCGTGAAGCCCTCAACATGTGTTGAACTTGAGCAGCGGGCATAGTAGTATCCCAAAAAGGGGAAAGAACCACCGCCGGAACAGATGCTGGAGCCCCCGACTTCAGCAAGAAAATCATAGCCTTTAGGCTCAAGTACTAGCCCGCTTGATAACGAGCCGTCATTGTAAAGAAATCTTTTCACCGTTTTATTGCCCAATCCGTCATAATTTTCGACCCGCTTGATTCGAAGACCGCCGCCCTTTCTTTGTGCCAAGTAAACATGCTTGGTGAATTGTGCCGAAAATGTAGTATAATATGTCGCCGTTACTGGGTTGAGGCGGATTGTATATGTTCCAGGCGTCAATAAAACAGTTTGTTCGGTGATGTAATTGAGCTGGGTTGTACCGCCGTTATTAATATATTGCGCGTTGCGAAAAGTCATGTAGGGTTGTCCGTTCATGTCCAGGAAAGCGTAATCGCTTATAAACTCATCCCTGTAATCCGGATTATTGGGATCGTAATAATTGAAATTAAATTTAACCTCTGTGGTTTCGCTTATTGTAAAACTTCCTGAAGACGCAGCTGAATTAGGAAGTGATGTACCAAGCGTTATGGTTGTATCTTTGGGATTCCAAGTGTCATTTCCGAATAAATTCGTATATTCATTAAGTTCATAGGTAAAGTCTGTTTTACCGCCAGTCGGATAACGAAGGGATGATAAGACACCGTTTTGAACAGCTGTCAACGAAGTATCCGGTCGGCGGCTCGTCCCTTGAAACGATTTAAAATAAGGCTGGGATGTGGCTGCAGCAACAAGCATCGTTTGGCTGTCTGTCTGGTTGTTAAAATACCCCCAATGATCAACAGCTTTGGTCAATTTTGGGGGCAATGCGTCCGGGTTGTTATAACTCATCCTATAAGCTGTCAATGGATGCAAGGCATCGGAAACGTCCTTTACCGAGTCAAGCTTTAATCTTTTATTAGTAGCATCAAAATCATTCTGGTTGAAATAGGAATAGTAAAATTGGATTTTTTTGAGCACTGCGCCTTGCCTGTCTTTTTCGATGATATAGTCTAAACGCGAGGAGCTATTCGCCCCGGAAACATCCTTTATATCCAATCGCGAAGCTTTATGGAATTCCATTGATCCGTTGGGGAAGGTTATGTTATCCGGTAAATCGTTGTAAAGTATCTGTTGCGAGGCTGTGTAACTGTGCAAAGGGTTCGCAATGCCAGGAGCGCATCCATTTACGACCTGCATCAAAGTATACTCTTCTTCGGATTTATGCATTAAACTTAAGCTCTGCTCCGCCGAGTAAGAGAATAGTATTTTTTCGGATTTTGATGTGACAATTGAATCCAAATACCAGGCTGTAATAATATTGTGGGGGATACTGCTGTTGTTGACAAAATCATTGAGCGATGGGTTATAGAAAGTTTCGCTTTCGGTTGTTGTCGACCAATCAAGTGCTGATTCCTGCGTGTTAAAATAATACTTATTACCGTCACCATCGATTATCTGCCAGCCTGGATTCAGGTATATTATTTTTAAGTTTGACCCCTCCAGTTGCAATATTGATGATCCCTTGGAAACTTTATCGAAAACAAATTTCCCATTATAGTTACCAATACTAAAATTAAAAATGTCTGGCTCGGTGTCTACCAAGCCATTGCGTACTGACGCGAGATATGTTGATAAATAAAAATTGGGATCTGAAGCGCCATGCGTACTGTATAAATTAGACAAAGCACTTTCGGAGGGAAGCGTGTCTATTGTATGATACCCTCCACTGTAAAGGTCATCCATTGCACGCACGGTCCGCGTTATTACACCGCCACCATAAGCCAGAGACCATCCCAGACCCACCCAACTGGCTTCCTGCGCCGCTTTTGTGCCAGACGCATCATAACTTAACACAATATTTCCTGCTTGATTGGGAAAGAAATTTTGAAACAATGGAATGGATATCTCTGGTACTCCATTATACGTTCCCTTAGAGTTATTCCCAAAACTTCCAAGCGATGCTGCGTTTGGCGATGGTAAAATTACTTTAGATAGTTCAATTCGGTTTTGAGCGTTAGCTGGTACAATCAGCCAGGTAAAATTGGCCAATAATGCCAAAAAGATGGCTCGCAAGTTGATAGAAGTTGACATAAGCTTCAGGATATTTGGTGATTGGACGGTATGATGATCATTTTAAGTTTAGAAAAACAAACGGCCGCATTGAGAGAAGGGCAACGATTGTCAATAATGATTTTTATGTTTGGTAAGATTAGTGTTTGCGGCTTTTCATTTGACGTTTTAGCACGTCAATTTCTTTTTGCTGTTCAGCATCCTTTTTATCTTTCTCAATCAAATACAAGGTCAACTCCTCCACCTTCTTCAGCAACAGCTTGTTTATTTCGCCCAGATCCAGGCCGTTTTTGGTTATCTCCTGTTCGGACGGTATCTCCGGCAAATGATAGTTTAAATCAACGTATGCTTTTACTGATGCGAGAGAAGGCAATTTGTACCCAGGCATAAAGACGTAATCCGACCAGCCTGTCATGTCAACCTTTACCACCTGGCTGTGGACGACACCTTTTACGGATAATAATTGATCGGGATTGGTTGTACCGATGCCGACATTGCCGCTTTGATCAACAATCATGTAACTGTGCCAACTACCATTGTTATCTACATTGCCGAATTGAATATTCCTATCTACCGCAGCGCCTATGTTAGATCGAATACGTATTGCTCCGCCATTACCAGGACCCTTAATAAAATATGCTGTCTGGTCACCCGCGAATAATAAATCTCCATTTAGTCTTTGATTCCCATCAATATCGAGCTTTGCAGAAGGGCTTGTCGTGCCGATGCCGACATTGCCATCTGTAAGAATTGTCATAGCGGTAGTAGATGTATTAACAACAAATTTTTGACCCGTATATAGAGATTGCTGGGTCAATAAACCGTCCGGGGCTATATAGCTAAATCCCTTGACATCCCCGCCTATCGCGTATGCCACGCCGCCGCTGTAACTGGACGAGCCATTGACTGTGAGCCATGAAGCGGCAGATCCGCCAGATATGGGGGTTGTTGTTCCCAGGCCGACGTTGCCAGAATTGTAATAAATATTACCTGGTGTTGAACCAGACCATGTTTGAGCCTTTGAAATAAACGGAAGTGCCGAAAGGATGGCAATAACTGCCAAAAGAGTTTTTTTCATGATGTGATAAGTGTTTATGGTGAATTTCAACAGATAGAAATCAAATGCTTTTTACGATTTCTTTTTCAATAAAGTTTCCACTTGTCTGCGCAATTCATTTATCTCTTTTTGTTGCGCTTGTTTTGCCTCGTTTTCTTTGAGTAAATAGAGGGTTAGCTCTTCGATCTTTTTTGTTTGGAGTTTAACCATCTCACCCAGGTCAATGCCGTTTTTGGCCACATCCTGCTCGGAAGGCATCTCCGGCAGGTGTTGGTTTTTGTCGATGTAGGCCTTGACCGACGCGAGGCTCGGCAGCTTGTATTCTTTTTTGAAGACATAATCCGGCCAGTTGGCCGTTTCTGCCTTAATTGCTTTAACACGAACTATCCCGGTTTTAGTAATTTGCAGGTAGATATTGCCCTTGACAGTCGCGTCGGACAAGACCTGGTTTGAGGCGCTTGCCGTCGACGCGATGGTCGCGAAGTTCATGTTGCCGAAGATGTCGTTGTATATGACGCCGCCGCCGTTGTTGACGCCGTCGCTGTGCATGGTCCACGAGGTGCCGCTCCTGGCGGCGTTAAAGCCGAGGTAGCTCGTGCCGTAATTGAGGGCCGGGCCGCTGGCATCGCCGATGCTCGCCTTCGTGCAGCCGTCGTCAACCTGAAAAAGGGAAATCGGATTATCCGTGCCTACGCCGACGTTGCCCCCATCGCTTTGCAAAACCAAGTTATTTACCTGTGCCCCACCATTACTAAAAGCCCTGATGCGTGAATAGGTATTTCCGGTACTCGCCCCCTGGTCGATTTGAATAATGGATCCAGTACTGGCGATCGCAAAGTCGGTTGTCCCGATAAAAAAATTACCTCTTACATCGAGGTTGCCAATTGGGTTTGTAGTGCCGATACCGACATAGCCGCCGGATGCGCTCGTCGGGTGCAGAGTCATGATGAGTGACGGGATGTTATAACCGTACTCCCCATAAAATTTCAGATCGCTAATGTTGGTTGTGTACTTTGACGCTTCTATTTTGACCGCACCATGATTTGCAAAATACAGCCCCAATGCGGAAGTGCCCGATGCATCCGTGCTGCCGTAGCTCGAATTTCGCAAAAAGACGGTGGGCGTAGTGGTTGTGGCCCCTTTCACTTCAAACTTTGTGCCCGGTGACCCCGCAGTACCGATGCCCACGCTGCCAGAATTGTAATAGATGTCTCCTGGCGTTGAACCAGACCATGTTTGTGCATTTGAGAAAAACGGAAGTGCCGATAAAATGGCAATGATTGCCAAAAAGTTTTTTTTCATGATGATAAGGAGTACGTTATAATTTTATGGATTTTGTATGAAAGGTTCCAATATTCAGAATGCTGATCTACAAGCAGGAGGCAAACAGGCGCGGTTAAAACTAAATTTCAAGCTCGGTGAAAGGCGATGCCAGGGTGATTTCATTTGTGATGGACTGAGGTAAGGTTGATATTACATTCTGTGCCCAAGATAAGGGTTGTCTTCAATATTTTCAGCGTCGCGGAAAAATATTTGTCCGCGTGCAGTTTTAGGGAGCCGGATTATGGAAACGCGATAGGCACAGTTTGTTTATGCCGGAATACCGATGCATTTCCTTTACAAAGGTCGCTACAATATTTCAGGGGATGGTGGCATAAGCGTGTCACCATCCCCCGAACGCGTTAGGAGTATCCGGCCCCAAACCGCGCGTCCCCTCAGCGGGTGAACGTGTCCCGCCCGGTGGCGTAATCCGTGGACGATATCGGCAGCGACATCTGCAGCGTGGACGACCACAGCTCGATTACGGCGAAGGCGGTGCCGCTTCCGGCGGCGCCCACGACATGCAGCTGAGAGAAGTCGCCCGACGCGCTCCACGCCTTGACGGAAACCTGCGTGCCCGTTACAGCGGTCAGCGGGCATATCATTTAAACCAAAATTCCTTAGCCAGCCTAAAACGCTCTTATCGGGCGGACTTCGTGCTTGACGGCCTTCGGCTCCCCTCCGTAGGCGTTTCTGTAGGGAGGCGCGGTGACGTATGCCCAGGACGCGTTGTTGGTCGCCTCGGGTGGAAGACCAGTAGGTCGCCCCATTGGGCGGTACTCCAAGCAGCACCAGTTGGTTGACGGCTGGAAGAAACCAGTCGGAGTAGCCGCCGTCCCGGCACGCCCTGCACAGCGCAGCGGTATTGCCCGCGCCAAGCGCCTGCACGATCTTGCTCGTGTTGTCCGAGCCGTCGGACACGCTGTATGCCCCCCCGTACCCCATGCGGCAGTTGAGGACAATGCGTTCTTCGTCTTGATAAGCCCGTGCAGGGCCGTCTGATCAACGTAAAATATGATTCCCCCGCCGTAGCTATGCAATTACTAAAAAAGTATGCAAATTTTCTGCAAATAAAAAAGCCCCACTCGCCGGAGTGGGGCTAACTTATTGATTTACAGGCTCCTGAGGCTGGGCTCGAACCAGCGACCCTCTGATTAACAGTCAGATGCTCTAACCGGCTGAGCTACTCAGGAGTATTTTCCGGTTTGGAGTGTGCAAAAGTATGATTATTGAGGTAATTTCACAATATTTGTCGCAAAAAAAATTAAAATATTTTTACATGAGTTTGGTAGTTATTGGTACTGTGGCGTTTGACGCAATTGAAACCCCTTTTGGTAAGACTGATAAAATTGTTGGCGGCGCGGCAACCTATGCCAGTTTAGCGGCTTCTTACTTTTATAATAAGACAAAAATTGTGGCTGTTGTAGGTGATGATTTCCCACAGTTCGAAATAGAAGACCTGAATAAGCACAATATTGATACCGAAGGCCTGCAGGTAAAAAAAGGCGAGAAATCATTTTTTTGGAGCGGCAAATATCATAACGATATGAACAGCCGTGATACCCTGATCACCGAGTTAAACGTACTGGCCGATTTTGATCCCATCATCCCTGATAGTTATCAGGACTGCGAATACCTGATGCTGGGTAACTTAACGCCACAAATTCAGCAAACGGTTATTAAGCGATTAAAGAAACGCCCAAAACTGATTGTAATGGACACTATGAATTTTTGGATGGACATTGCCATGGAAGATCTGCTGGAAACGATTAAGCTGATAGACGTACTTACGATTAACGATGCCGAAGCACGCCAGCTATCGGGCGAGTATTCGTTAGTAAAGGCCGCCCGTAAAATACTGGCTATGGGGCCTAAATACTTGATCATTAAAAAAGGAGAACATGGCGCGCTATTGTTCAGTGATGACCTGATCTTTTCGGCACCGGCCCTGCCTTTGGCCGATGTATTTGATCCAACCGGCGCCGGCGATACCTTTGCGGGTGGTTTTATAGGCTACCTGGCCAAGGTGGGCACCATTAACTTTAATAATATGAAGAATGCCATTATCTACGGATCGGCATTGGCATCGTTCTGCGTAGAAAAATTCGGGACTGAAAAGTTGAAGAACCTGACCCAGGCAGAAGTAGCTGCCCGCATTCAGGAGTTTGTCAGTTTATCGCAATTTGCTATTATTGAGTAAACAGAAGTTCATGGTTGATGGTTCATAGATCATAGTGAAAATGTTTGCAGATGGCTATGAACCATCAACTATTAACCATGAACTAAAGAAAAATGAAATACAGGGAATTAGGTAATACCGGCGAAAAACTTTCGGCCATTGGCCTGGGCTGCATGGGCATGTCGCATGCTTATGGCACACGCGACGATGCGGAATCTATTGAAGTATTGAACCTGGCCATTGAACTGGGCATTAACTTTTGGGATACCGCCGATATTTACGGCCCGCATATTAACGAGGAACTGATTGCCAGGGTGCTGGCCCCTAACCGCGATAAGGTATTTATTGCTACCAAATTTGGTTTTGTACCTCAAACCGACGGTAGTCTGCGCGCATTCGATGGCTCACCGGCTTATATGCGCAAAGCGGTTGAGGGCAGCCTGAAGCGTTTGAATGTTGAAGTAATAGACCTGTACTACGCTCACCGTATCGACCCAAATGTACCTGTTGAAGAAATGGTAGGCGGCATGGCCCAACTGGTGACGGAGGGCAAAGTACGCTACCTTGGCCTGTCCGAAGCATCGGCGGCAACCTTACGCCGGGCAGTAAAAGTGCATCCTATAGCGGCCTTGCAAAGCGAGTATTCCCTGCTCACCCGCGATCCGGAAGCGGAGATCATCCCCGCCTGTAAGGAACTGGGCATTGGCTTTGTGCCTTTCAGCCCGCTATCGCGCGGTTTGTTCAGCGCTACCTTGCCCGATAGTCCCGACGCGTTAAAATCAAACGACTTCAGGCATACTATTCCCCGTTTCCAGGGCGATTATTATGATAACAACACCAAACTGGCTGCCGAATTTGCTACGCTGGCGCACGACAAACAGTGCACACCGGCGCAATTAGCCCTGGCCTGGGTATTAGCGCAGGGCGATGGCATCATCCCCATCCCCGGCACCAAAAAGCGTAAATACCTGATGGAAAATGCGCAATCGGTAAACGTAATATTAACACCAACCGACCTGAACGATTTGGAGGCCTTATTAAAGAAATATCCCAATACCGGCCCGCGGTATACCGATGCGGCCATGAGTATGGTGAATAAGTAATCTCCATTTGATGTTATTTTGACAGAGCCAGGACAGCCTCCCGGCGGGTTAACATGGCATTATACTTTTATCCAAACTTCTTTATGCCCTTTCCGCCGCGGGTTTGCCCGCTTCGGGTGCTTTTTCCTTTTTTCGCGGCTGGCTAAGCCACAACTTTGACTTAAATAATCGTGCAGCCTGGCGCTGCTCATCAAAAAGTCATACACATTAAAAAAGAAATTCATGAAAAAGTTAATTCTAATTGCCCTGGTACTGGCCTCTACAAATTGTTTCAGCCAAAGCTTTTTAAAGAAATTTGAGTTTGGGATAAAGGGCGGTGTAAACGTCAGTAATTTTACAGATGCCAGCTTCCCGACAGACCCATTGATCGGCTTCCACGGCGGCGCTACCGTTGCATACAAATTCACCGATAATTTTATGATTCAGGAAGAGTTTTTATTCTCTACCCAGGGTGCAAAAATCAAGGGGGGCACGCTTGGCACCCAGGACCTTAAATTATCCTATGTTGCTGTACCCTTTCTTTTAAAATACCGCACCAATTCCGGGTTTTACCTGGAAGCCGGCCCGCAGGTTGGGATCAAAGTAAAAGAAGAAGTTGCCGGGTTAACCGTTACCGATTTTGCCAGGAAAATAGATATAGCGGCTGCCGGCGGTATGGGCTTTCAGTCTAAAATGGGCTTAGGTATTGGTGCCAGGTATGTTTACGGGCTACAAAAGGTTGCCGATTTAAACATCGGCAGCATCAACGATTTTAAAAACAACACCATCCAGGCAAGCCTGTTCTATGTTTTTTAACGGGCATCTATCCCAAATCAATATATATAAATACCAGAAAACCCCGGCGTTTTATACCGGGGTTTTCTATTTGTTAATAAAAATACGCTTGATATTGTGTTATTATTTCCCGGTTTTTTCAATTAACGCGTTAATCTGAAGCTGCATTTTATTGAGTTTCTCCCGCTGGTCCTTCAACTCCTCTTCCTTCTCTATCAAATGCAGCGTTAGCTCCTCTACCTTTTTTAACAGCTTTATGTTCATATCCCCCAGATCGAGGCCGTTCTTAGCCATTTCGGCGGCCGAAGGAATTTCGGACAGGTGGTGGTTTTTATTAATAAAGGCTTTTACTTCAGCTAATGAAGGTAATTTATACGTCGGCTCAAATACATAATCAGGGCCCGGTACGCTCAAATCAACTTTTACCTCCTGGCTGTGGATGGTGCCTTTGACGGTTAATAATTGGTCGGGGATTGTGGTGCCGATACCGACTTTACCCGCAGTTCCATTTAAAATCAAACTGCCATATGTAGAGCCAGATGCGGAAACAGACTGCAAACTGGTATAACCGCTTGCATCAGCAGAGGTACCAATGGCTAAAAATGTTTTCCCGGTTGCAGCTCCGCCAACAATCAGACTGGTTGTTGAGCCATTATTGTACACACTCGCATTGCCGAATTGAACATCAAGTTTATTGTTTGGACTCGTAGTGCCGATACCGACATTGCCACCTTCGGCTTGCAACGAAATATTTGTAGCACCAACACCCGACATAGTACCTTGAATATTAACCGGGTTGGTATTTACCGATGGGCGGCTAAAATACAGACCTTTTGCATTAGCGGTACCATTTGCACCAAAGTAGGCAATAACACCCGTTCCATTACCATCATTTAATTCCAGTTTCCCAATAGGGCTTGTGGTACCGATACCGACATTGCCACTTGATGGGAAAGTGTTAGTTTGCGCCTGAGAAATAAAAGGACATACCGAAAGAATAGCAATAACTGTCAGCAAGGATTTTTTCATGATCGATAAGATTTAGTGTTATTTAATTTTACTGATTGCTTTGGTTAATGCTGCTAATTGTTGCTTTAAAAGGTCAATTTCCTTTTGCTGTTCCTGTTTAGCCTTGTTTTCCTCAAGGAGATACAGCGTCAATTCCTCCACCTTTTTTAACAGTTTCATATTCATATCACCCAGGTCCAGGCCGTTCTTTGCCATTTCGGCGGCAGAAGGAATTTCGGAAAGGTGATGGTTTTTATTAATGAAGGCTTTTACTTCGGTTAGTGTAGGTAATTTGTAGGTTGGATGAAATACATAATCTGGGCCCGGTACGCTCAAATCAACTTTTACCTCCTGGCTATGGATGGTACCTTTTACGGTTAGTAATTGGTCGGGGATGGTGGTGCCAATGCCGACGTAGCCGTTGTTTCCCAAAATGATCATCTTGGTTGTTAGCGCGTATGGTGTAGAACTCCAATGTAACGTTTGAAATTCAAGGTTTCCCCCAAGACCACCGGACAGCTGACCTGCTTTTATCCCGGCCAAAGCCTCACCGGTTCCACCGCCATAGTCGGTCGTGCCAATAGAAATTAGGGCTGCTGTTGTTGCCCCCACGTGCAATTGCGATTTGGGGGTTGCAGTGCCGATACCGACATTACCATTGACATCAATGACGCTTTTAAAGGCACCGCCGGTAAAAAATTTAATTCCGCCAAAGCCGGATAAATACGCCATCGGTCCGTAAGCTGAGGCATCAGCGTCAGCGTACCAGCCTAATCCATAATGGTGAACGGTGTTGCTGTTGTAACTGAATGTCTCCGTGCCATAATAAGTATTTTGGGCATTAGTAATAAATGTAGATGCGAAAACAATAACAATGAGTGTTAAGATTTTTTTCATGATATATGATTTATTTATTTTTTATCTGTAATTCCAATTGCTCAATACGCTTATTCTGTTCTATCAGATACAGCGTCAACTCTTCCACCTTTTTTAACAGCTTCATATTCATATCACCCAGGTCGAGGCCGTTCTTTGCCATTTCCGCAGCCGAAGGAATTTCGGACAGGTGCTGATTTTTATCAATAAAGGCTTTTACTTCGGTTAGTGTGGGTAGCTTGTAAGTGGGGTGAAATACATAATCGGGGCCCGGTACGCTTAAATCAACTTTTACTTCCTGGCTGTGAATAGTACCTTTTACGGTTAGTAATTGGTCGGGAATGGTTGTGCCGATACCTACCTTGCCTCCGGTGCCGTTTAAAATCAGGCTTCCATAGGTGGAGCCTGATGCGGAAACGGATTGCAAATTAGCATAGCCCCCTGCGTCGGCAGACGTTCCCATAGATAAAAACGTTTTACCCGTTGCGCCGCTTCCAACAATCAGGCTGGTGGCCGAACCGTTGTTATACACCGTTGCGTTGCCTCCCTGGACGTCGAGTTTTGCATTCGGGCTTGTAGTGCCTATACCGACATTGCCTCCACTATTTTGAAGAATAAGGTTATTTGTAACGGTCCCCCCATTACTATAAGCACGGATTTGGGTATAGGTATTTCCGGTACTTGCACCCTGATCGATTTGAACAAAAGAGCCGGCAGAGCCAATCGCCAGGTCGGTAGTCCCGATAAATGCATTGCCTCTTAAATCAAATTTTCCGATAGGGCTTGTAGTGCCGATACCTACATTACCACCATTAGGATTTAAATTAAGGTTGTAATTAAGGTTTAATGAGGTTTTATCCGTTGCCTGTAGCCAGGTATTGATACTGTTCGCGCCAAAGTCTATCACAGCATTATCACCCCCTTCAACACGAAAGGCACCAGCAGCCTGAGTGCTGCCTGATGTGGAAGGGGGGGCATTAACACCACTACGTGCAGTTAGTTTCACACCTGGTGTTGTGATACCGATACCCACATTGCCAGCTCCATCTATCATTAATCTTTGAATATTGTTCGTCCAGATAGCATAAGGATTATTACTTCTGACATAAGTTACCAGGTCATCTTTTGAGCCAGTCCCAAAAAGTGAATAGGAATTACCCAGCAGGACCTTATTATTAGACACCCCTCCGTAACTAAAAATAAGCCGGTTGCCATTAGTTCCATCAATATACAGATCACCGGTTAAAGGATAAGTACTGCCTGCTGTTAATGGTAAAGACTGCGCCTGTGAGATAACCGGAAGTGCCGAAAGAATGGCAATAACTGCCAGTAGGGATTTTTTCATGAATGATAAGATTTATGTCAGGGCTATTTTACGGTTTTTTTTGAATAAGGTTTCTATGTCATGGACAATTTCGGTAAATTAAAATCTAAATCTCCAAACATATCACCCTTGTTATTCGTATTACTGGCAAAAGGATTTTATAGATGCTGCGTTTATTCCTGCCGGGAAACCAGGAGGGGGTAATAAACAGCGTTTATAAGGGTGTGGAGCTGTTGGCATCGGGTTTGATCCTGTTTTGTACATTTTTACTATACAATGAATCACGTTCCTGCATTATTCAGAAATATTATTGCTGTTTCTTCTCTGCCTATGGCCATTTTAGATACCGGTATGCGGTACCTGGCTGTATCAGAAAAGTGGATCAGCTTCTATGGCCTCGAAAATACGCCGCTGATCGGAAGATCGCATTACGAAGTTTTCCCTGAAATTGATGACCGCTGGAAAAAGATCCATGCCGACTGCCTGAAAGGCAAAGACCAACAGTGCGAAAAAGACCGGTTTGAACGCGCCGACGGCAGCGTGATGTGGTTGAAATGGGAAGTAAGGCATTGGCTGGATGAAGACGGGAAGATTGGGGGGATGATGATGTCCAGCGAAGATGTCAGCTATAAAACCCTCATTTTTATGAATGAAAAGCGTTTCCAGCTTTTCATGGACGAACTCCCCGGGCTTTGCTGGATCACCGACGACAGGAATATGCTGAAATATGCCAATAAATGTTTTTATGAGACCCTGCATTTAACAGAAGATGTGATTGGTAAAAGCAGCGGGGAAATATTCGGGCAGGATATCGCCACGCACTTTCAGGAGAATAATGAACTGGTACTGAAATCAGGAAAGGGAAAGAATTTTCACCAAACCGTCAGGGACGACCAGGGGCACCTGCAGGTTTTTAAAACGTATAAATTTCCGTTTACCGAGGCCGAAGGCAACATGGTGGGCGCCGTGGCCTTTAACATTACCAAAAGTAAGCTATTAGAGGAGGAGTTGTTCAGGAGCGAGACGCAGTTTAAACTGGCCTTTGAACATTCCCTGATCGGCATGGCCCAGGTAACGCCCGACGGCAGATGGAAAAGGGTGAACAAAAGCCTTTGCCAGATATTGGGCTATTCGGAAAGGGAAATGAAAAAGATGACGGTACAGGCAATAACCCACCCGGACGACCGGGCCAGTACCGCAGCAACACTAAACGATTTATGCACCGGCAAGATCGAGAAGATCAAATACGAAAAGCGGTACATCCATAAAGACGGCAAAATCATTTGGGTAATCGTTGCGGCTACCATGCTTTATGACAATTCGGGCAACCCGCTCTATTATGTTTCGCAGATAGAAGACATCACCAAAAGAAAAGAGATTGAAAATGACCTGGTGCTCAGCGAGAAAAAGTACAGGACCATTTTTGAGAATGTGCAGGATGTATTTTATCAAACCGATCAAAATGGATTGGTAACCGAGATCAGTCCTTCTATCGAAAAATACTCGGGTTACCCGCGTAATGAAATTATAGGGCAGCCGGTTTCTAATTTCTACTTCTACGTACAGGACCGCGACCGGATCATTGAAGCCCTCCGTACGCAGGGCTTCGTTATCGACTTTGAAGTGCGTTTAAAAACCAAGGACGATCAGTTACGCTACGCTTCGGTAAACGCGCGCCTGGTTATCGAAGACGGGACTATCGTATCTACCGAGGGAAGCATGCGGGACGTAACCACCCGGAAGTTTCATGAAAATGCGCTTAAAGCATTAAATTCGGAATTAACCGCGTCAAACCAGCAAAAAAACAACCTGCTTTCTATTATTGGCCACGATCTGAGAAATCCGATATCCGGAAGTCTGCAGCTTTTAGACCATACCTTAACCGACTTTGAGTCGAGTTCGGCAGATGAAGTGCATGCTTATCTTTCCCTGATGAAGCAGGAACTTTCCAACGCTAATAACCTGTTGGAAGATCTGCTAACCTGGGCCAAATCGCAGTTTAACGCGGTTAGTTTTGATCCTGTAAGTATTTCCGATGTATCCATCCTGATCGATAAATGCATGCGGACTGTTCAACCGATGGCCCTTAAAAAAAAGATCGCCATTGTTTTGAAAGTTGACGACGGGCTTGCCCTGACGGCCGATACCGGGATGCTGGAAACCATTATCCGCAACCTGCTTTCTAACGCTGTTAAATTTACCAACACAGGCGGCGAAGTGACGCTTACCGCCCGTAGAGATAACAAGTGCACCCTGTTTTCGGTAAGTGACAATGGTACCGGAATACCATTGGGCAAGATGGGCGAACTTTTCAATAAAAACTCCAACTATACCACTTATGGTACCTCCGGCGAAAAAGGTACTGGCTTAGGCCTTAACCTTTGTCATGATTTTGTGCTGAAGCACGGGGGTAACCTTTGGGTGGAAAGCCGGGAAAACATTGGCAGCACCTTTTATTTTACCATTCCGGATGCCCTGGGCGTGTCATAATATAACTGCTTAAATGAATTTGCATTAGGCTTGCCTGATATAAACAAAAGCATGTATTTTTCCGGTCGGTAAAAATCTTGTACGCTAACAAATGAAATGGATCACCCGTGAACATCCTAAAATTGACCGCATCGCTTGTCCTTGGCTAATCAAACGCTTTATTGACGCGGACGCTGAAATTATTTATGTTCCATTTGACCAGGTCCTTATAAAAGCGGCAGAATGGGATGCCATACCGTTTGACCTGCCGGGTGTGGAATACACGCATTACGATGACCTTTGTACCTTTGATTATTTTATCAAAAAACACCAGCTTAAAGACACTGCGCTTGATCGGATAGCCGCCATTGTCCGCGGCGCTGATACCGACCGGCACGATTTTGCACCACAGGCAGCGGGGCTGGAAGCCATTTTTTCGGGGCTGGCCTATAATAGCAAAAACGATCAGGAACTACTGGAATTAGGCATGATCATTTACGACGGACTGTACAGCTGGGCCAAACACCTGTACCAGTTGAAACATACGCAAGCGGGACCGGCAGAACAAATGTTGCTCGAAGTCTATCATAAATACCTTAACGAAAGCAAATTGCGGAAAGCCCCTGAATGGGCGAAAGAACTGAAAGAAATGATCCAGGATCAGTTGGATACCAATATGGCTTTAAGCTTGCAGCAGGCATCCGACGAACTGGAGATCAATCCGGCTTACCTGTCGCGGGAGTTTTCCAAATATTTTGAAAACCTTTCTTTTGGCGAATACATCCGGAAACTCCGCATTGAGAAAGCAATGCACCTGATGGAAAGCACTGATTATTCCTTAACCGAAATAGCTTACCTCACCGGCTTTTCCGACCAAAGCCATTTTACCCGGATATTCAAAAAGCAAACCGGCCAAACACCAACACTTTATAAAAAATTTGCGCTGAAAAGTAAAAAGGATACCAATAGTTAAATCTGTTCTATTTATCGCCCGGCATCGTGTGTAGTATTGCATAGAAAAATACAAACTACCCATTATGAAAACATCTACTAACAATCGCAGGCAATTTTTGCAAACGACGGCCCTTGCCGGTGCAGCTTTGCTGTTACCGATGGAACAGATCAAAGCGTTGCCTGCCCCGCAGGGCAAAACCCCGCCGATAACCGCCGGCGAAATGGCGGCCATCGATGCCGCTTTAGGCAAGAAAGGCAGCTATAAAGAAGCCGAGCAGGTTTATACCACACCGCTACCCAGGAACGATTTGAAGATGAAGATCAAAGGTGAGCCGGTACCAATTCCTTTTGGTTTTGGCGGCTGGGTGTCGTTTAAGAAAACCGTTGACGGTAAATCGGCGATGGTGATGAGCGATACCGTATTGCAGATGGAAGAGGTTAATCCGCTGATTTCTGCAGCCCATGCCAACGGTCTGGAAATAGCCGCTATCCACAACCATTTTTTTTATGAGGAGCCCCGCATTTTTTATATGCATATACATGGCATGGGAACGGTGGCTGAACTGGCGAAGAAATATGCCGATACCATCCGCGACAGCAAATTATTCCCGGCTAACCAGCCGGCGCCATCAACCCCGTCTGCAATAACCGGTAAGGAAAACTTTGACCTGCCGGCATTGGATGCCATTGTTAAATATACCGGCACCGTGAATGGGCCTACTTATAAATATACCATAGGCCGTGCCGATCTGAAGATCATGGCGATGGGCGTGGAAATGACCACCAACATCGGGCTAAATACCTGGGCATCCTTTGCAGGTAAACAGGATGACGCCCATATAGCCGGTGATGTAGCTATGTTGCAAAGCGAGGTTAATATCGTGATCAAAACTTTACGGGCGCATAACCTGGAAGTGGTTGCCGTACACAACCACATGCTGGGCGATGATCCACACATGATCTTCCTGCATTACTATGGCCGGGGTAAGGCGATTGATTTGGCACAAGGCTTCCGGGCGGCACTGGACGTGCTGGGTAAAACAAGCGGTGGTATGGGTAACATGAAGATGTAATGAGAGAACAGACTATCAAACCAGCTTACTCATTGCTGGATATTACCAGGTACTTCCTAAAGCTGGGCACCTGGGGTTTTGGCGGGCCGGTGGCTTTGGTTGGTTATATGCAGCGCGATCTGGTAGAAAATAAAGGCTGGTTAACAGAAGAAGAATATAAAGAGGGCCTGGCATTAGCGCAATTAGCGCCGGGGCCATTGGCGGCGCAATTAGGCATTTATATCGGTTTTGTACATTACGGGCTTATCGGCGCTACTTTAACCGGTTTAGCCTTTGTACTGCCGTCTTTTATTATGGTAGTGCTATTAGGTATGGCCTACCAGCTTTATGGCGGCCTGCCCTGGATGCAGGCCGTATTTTATGGTGTGGGTGCTGCGGTGATCGGCATCATCGCGATGAGCGCCTATAAACTGACTATCAAATCCATCAGTAAGTTTGAATTAGCGGCCATGAGATCCAAATGGTTGTTATGGCTTTTTTATATCGCCGGTATCGTGGTAACCGTCATCACCGAACGGGAAGAAATTTTGTTGTTCCTAAGCTGCGGTATTTTATATATGCTTATCAAGGCACCGCCGCAATGGCTTAAAAAGCCTGCAGTATTACCAATGGGCATATTGGTTAGTACCGGGTTCTGGAAGTACGAGGGAAAGACCTTAGAACAGATCGCGTGGTTCTTCGCCAAGGCCGGCGCATTCGTGTTCGGCAGTGGATTGGCCATCGTGCCGTTCCTGCATGGAGGCGTGGTAAAAGAGTTTGGCTGGCTAAACGAACACCAGTTTATTGACGCCGTGGCGGTGGCCATGATCACACCGGGGCCGGTGGTTATCACGGTGGGCTTTATCGGTTACCTGGTGGCAGGGTTTCCGGGTGCCTGTGTTGCTGCATTAGCTACCTTTTTGCCCTGTTATTTATTCACGGTAGCTTTGGCCCCATCATTTAAAAAGATAGCAAAGAATGCCAGCATTAAAGCTTTTGTGGATGGTATTACCGCATCCGTTATAGGGGCTTTGGTGGGCTCGGTGATCATTATCGGCCTGCGTTCTGTTATGGATATTCCTACAGCACTAATCGCCATGGCATCCGTACTTGCCCTGATCTATATTAAAAAATTGCAGGAGCCTTATATCATCGGCATCGCGGCTATTATTGGCATAGTGATCAAAGTTCTGTAAAACTCCAACCGGTGATGCATGCTTTATTTCTCTGGCCTGAATATGATGGCCTGGCCAGACTTTGCGTTAACTTCAAGTGGAAACATCGCTCCGCGTTTTACTTTAATTACCCGGGTTTTAATTCCACCGTTAGTATCATCTTCATAAATTGTAGCCGTATACGTTTTGCCCCGGTCTAAAAAGTCCAGCTTAACAGCGGTTTTCCAACTATTAAAGCCTGCCGCCGACCCCATATACCAGATATTATCTTTTTTGCGCGCGACACTGATCGACTCACCTATTTCACCGGCCAGGTAAACAGATTGGTCCCATACCGTAGGTACGTACCTGAAAAATTCGATATCCTTTTCATCCTTGTAATCTTCGGACTTGCCATACCAGAATATTGCCTGCAGAGGATCGAAGTATACGACCGTTAAAGCCAGTTGCTGGCCTTTACTTACTTTCAGATTTTTGGCAAAATTTTCTCGGCTGTTGGGGTAGCAGAAGGTAAAATCTGCCGGCCCTGCCAAATAACGGGTATAAGGCAGTACGGTAGTATGAAAGGCATCGGGACTATTCTCATCCCCCCGGATCCCTTCCTGGCTTAAAGCGTTCGGATATCTTCTGCTTAAACCCGTAGGCTTATAATGGTCGTGCACGTTAAGGATAAAGCCGTAATCCGTAACCTTCTGCATTGCGGCATCCAGCCAGGTTAAACCTTGCTGGGTGCCCCCATCAACAAACCCGAATTTAATACCTGCCACGCCCCATTTTTTAAACAGCGGAAGAATGGTATCGATCTTGGCTTTCAGCCCCACATAATTTACATAGAGGATAACACCTATGCCTTTTGATTGCGCATGCGCGATGATAGCTGGCATATCAACCGTTGGAATTGGTTGTGTAGGATCGGACGTTGTACGAAATTCGGCACCATACCAGCCCGCGTCGAGCATGATGTATTGAAAGTTTTGTCTCGCTGCGAAATCGGCCCCGTCAATCGCGCCTTTTGTAGATATCGGCACCCTGAATACTTTACCGGGCTTGATGCCCCTGGGTACGGCATTACTAAGCGGGGTAACAAGTTTAAGATTGAGCGAACTGAACTGATGCAGGCCGATAGCGCTGGTGGCACAACTGATCGTCCGCCATGGTGTAATCAGGCTGTCGCTGAAAAACACCAATGTATCTTTTGGAATTGAGTTGACCTTTTGGTTACGGTAAAGCGTGTCGATATAAAAATGCAGGGCAAGGCTTGCCGGCTTGTCGCCTTTTACCAGCACGCTTTTAGTGTAATTCCGGTTTTCGGCCTCGCCAATGCTCAGGTATATTTGATTGCGGGAAACCAGCGTAGATGGAAGGTCGCTTATACCGGGAAGCGAATCAACCGGTACAGGCCGAAAGATCGATTCCTCATGATATTGATAAATGGTATAGGGCCGGGTAAGGTTAAATTCCGTCAGTTCCCGCTCCAAACGTAAGGGCTTTGTCCCGTTTAAATTTTTCACCAGGTATCTGAAGCAAAAGCTGCCATTGTACAAGCGGCCGGCTATGTCGAAACCAGCATTTGCCGTGCGGCAATGTAATATGATCTCGTTGTAATTATTTTCAATACGCGCGTCTTCGCCCAGGGGCCACTCAAAGGTTTCCTTGTGGTTGTACTCCTCTTTTCCGGTTATAGTAATATCGCTAACATAATTTCCGGTATCGGTTTTAAGTCCCAACGCCGACCAGTCAACAACAACCTCTTTATTAAAGCTTACGCGATAAAATAACTGCTGGATATCATTCAGCTTAAATTGTACAAGCGTATGCCCATCGGGCGATTTTGAGCTGAATTGGGCCATCTGTTGCCCCATGCTTCCGCTTATTGAAAAAAGGGATACAATTACCAGCGCGATCATCATCCGGTAAAAACCCAATCCATTGATGATTGCCCGTTTCAAATTGCTTTTGACCGCATTATGATCATCGTATATTTTCTTCATATTTATTATTTCCTGATTTGATTTTGCAGATCAAACCTATTGTTAATATTATTTTGCAAAGGGTGGGTATTGTGTCAAACAAAGGGGGCTCATCATCGGCCTGTTACTTAAGTACAACCCGGTCAAATTGCACACGGGTACCAATAGCCGGGTTGCCGGAAGATATAACAAGGCCGGCTTTTATTTGTCCGCGCATTGGACTGCTTACAGCGCCCACCAAGGTCCACTTTTCCCCGTCGGCAGAAATATAGCCCGAGTACCGCTCACCCTTCCGGGTTAAACGAAACCAGCAATAGCCCGTCAAACGGCCGTTGGTAATGATCGTATCATCAGTTACCGGGAGTGATATGGTTTTTGATCCGGCTTGGTCATGATTGCTTTGGCAGGATAGTTTTCCAATCCACCGGGGTGCTTCGGATACTTTAGGCGATGCTGTTTTAAGGATCAGCAAGATCTTGTCGCCTGAGCCGGCCAGGCCCTGGCGCAAGGTCAGTCCCATTATGGTGGTTTGCGAGCTGATCTGGGGTACGTACCTGGCAGTGAAGTTCTCTATATCATTTAAGTTTTTATAAAGCATTAAACGCCCGTCCGAAGAATCGGCCGGCATACCGCCCGATTCGAGGGTGAATTTAACCCCGTCAAAGTCCGCGTAAGAAAGATCACTGCCTGGGCCTATATCCGCTTTTTTCCATCCCGGGGGCAAGCCTGTAGTTACCGCAACCGGATACGCCCATTCACTTTGCCCGGGGCCGTTGACCGCCCTGACCGTATAATAATACAATTTGCCGTTTTGTGCCTGATGGTCGGTATAAGTTGATCCCGTAACAGCATTGCTTAATCGGGCATAAGGGCCATTCTTATCTAACGCCCGCTCCACCAGGTAATGATCCGCATTAACCGATTTGATCCAGGTGATGGTATTACCGCCAGTGGTGCTTGTCCGGGCAATTAACCCGGCTGGCACAAGGGGCTTTACAGCAGCTTTACCCGGCAGGGAAACGGCCGGCCGGGTAAAAAACAATGTTCCAAACCCGGTATTATCCCCGCCCGCACCTTGCAATTCGGGCCTGATCTTATCTGCAACCTGACTGGTATAAGGCGCCGCGAGCCCTGCACGCTTAACATAATGATTGTAAACCTCTTCGTAAACCGTCCGGAAATGGCCGCGGGCCTCGGGCGAAATCTGGCG
The DNA here is from genome assembly GCF_059418485.1 of Mucilaginibacter sp. GW821-FHT07H05. Classification (NCBI taxonomy): domain Bacteria; kingdom Pseudomonadati; phylum Bacteroidota; class Sphingobacteriia; order Sphingobacteriales; family Sphingobacteriaceae; genus Mucilaginibacter; species Mucilaginibacter sp. GW821-FHT07H05. The sequence goes on along the minus strand of NZ_JBWKPY010000006.1, from coordinate 397,771 downwards.
GTTCAGGTATTTGCCGGTTTGATCAACCCGGACGATGTACGGCACATCCATCCCAAGGTTGTATTTTGCGGTATACTCAAACCCTTTTAACAGGCGGTTATCGCCATAACTGTAGAGATCCAGGCCCTGCTGCCAGGCCATTTCCGAACAATCGGCCAGATGGGCTATGCCCAATTGCGTATGGGCCTGGTCGCGGCCGCTTTCCTGGCACTGGCCTGTTTCGTTAATTATGTAATTGAACAGGCATCCGTTGCCGGCGCCTGCCACGTAATAACGGAGCGCTTTTTCAAATATCGGGCGATCGTTACAGAACACGCCGATGGCCATGGCTGTCTTCATGGCAGCGGTGTCCCAGTTGCCATTAGCAAATGGGGCATAGTCCTTAATAACAGGATAGATCACATTTTTAAAATGATCTTCGGTTTTTTGGATCTCCGCAGCCGACCAACCGGAGCCGGTATATCTTAGTATTTCGGCCGCGTTGACCATTTTAAACGGCCCTAAGCCGGCCATCAAAACAGCATCGCGCCCGGTAATGGATTTAAGTGTGTGCGACCAGGCATTAACAATTTCAATCGCTTTATCGGCATAAGCCTTTTGCCCGGTAAGCACCCACATCACCGCATTTTGATAGGCCGCCGCCGCATCTGTATCGTATACAGACTGGCCTATAGTCGGGCTCCGGCCAACCGTAGGCATTGGCCCCTGCATTAAATAAGTGCTTTGTGATTGCGCATTAGTCCTGAACACCAGGTAGCCCTGGTAAATAGGCTCCTGCATGTTTTCAATCCCGTATTTCATCCGGCGAAAGTCGGCGGCGCTATGGAGCAATCCGGGGTGGACAAATGATTGCGCCCGTACTTCGGCGATACCGCTAACGATCAGCAGACAACAAAGCAGATTAAAAGGCCAACTCTTTTTTAATATCCGGATTATCATAAGTAAACATTTACGCGCGCCTGTATACAGGCAAAAGGGATTAGCAGCAGGTTTAACGGGTTACAACAAATTTAATACCTTCCACATGTTCGCCAACCATAATATTGGCCATATCCCCGGTTTTGTAAAAACCCGGTTTGCCGGGCATATTATCCGAGATCACCCTGCCGTTGATGCACAGATTTTCAAAGGTCACATTTTTAATACCCCGGGCATCGTCATAACCACAAATTACGGATAAATTGGCATTTAAGCCCTTATAGGTCATATTTTTAAAAAGGATATTCCTGATCCCGTTTCCCGGCGAGGTATTATATTTTTGGTTATACATTACCCGCAGGTTCACCAACTGCCCTTTCCTGATATTTTCTACGTTAATATTGGTAAAGCTAACCTGGTCTATCAGGTTGCTGTCGCCCGCGTTTAAAGCCAGGCAACCCTGGTAATCTATCTGGTTTTCGTGCTGGTCAAGAATATCGATATTTTTAAACGAGATATCGGCAAGCGTATCGGGATGCAGGGAGTCGCCATGAGTGCCAATCAGGACCGGATGGGCAACATCTGCCCATAGCGTGGAGTTGGTAACCCTAACCTTATTGGTATTGCCAAAAAACGACCAGCGGTGCCCGTAGATGGCAATACAATCGTCGGAATTGCGCATAAATACGCTATCGATCAAAACATTATTACTGCAAAATACATCAATGCCATCCGCATTGCCTTCGGAGCTGAAAGAGCGCAGATTTTTCAATGTTACACCGGCTGATTGGCCGATCAATACGCTGTATTTATGAGGAAGAACAATTATCCCGTCTATGCTTACCGCTTCAGAATAGTTGATGGTGATGGCGTCCCCTCTTGGTTCGGCTGGCTTTTGACCGGGTTTGCCCCCTGCTGCCTGAACAGGATCGCCGGGGAGCGACAATTGTGTTAAAATACCCCGCCCCCGTATTTTAACATGGTTCACCTTATCCATCATTAACGCACCCTGAACAATAGCCCCGCCCGCGATATAAACCGTTTTGCCTGAAGGCACCCGCAGCCGGCCTATCCGATGTATCCCAGGGCCAAAATAAACCAGGTTTGTATCCCGGGCGTTATGCTTAAAGTTATCCAGCGGATTGGTAAACAAATGAAGGTTATTAAAGATATTACCGTTAATCTCTAACGAGAGGTTTTTAGGAGATTTGAGCTTAAAAGTTACCGTATTTTCGGTCGCGGCCGGCACAATGCCAAAAGATAGGGGACGTAAGCTAACCGTATTAATGTTTGCGTTATTGGATGTAACCGAGATCTCCACCTCGCCCTGAAAATCAAAATAGGCGAATGAGGTCATTTCCTGTTTGATCAGCCCGTTTATGTTGTTGGCTACCTTTGCCAGATAAACATCCAGCTGATGCCAATCTCCCCCGTTTTGCCTCACCTTAACGGTAAATGCATGATTGAGTTGACTATGCGGAGGGGCCGGATAAATTTTGATGCCGGCATGTAGTAAAAAAGTACTAAGTGAAAACAGTAATAAAAGAAATATTCTTTTCATAAGCGATAACTATTGATCACGGGATAACCCGTTAGGTTTAGTTTATAATTGGTAAACAGATTTATGCACTGAGCATGCTGAATGCATGCTGAGCAAGGCGAAATTGCCTTTTATCCGAAGAAAACAGAGGTGGTAAACAGGTCAAACAGGGGGTATTATCCTACCCCGTGCATTTTGTAAATGAAATTTTACGCTGACCGGCAATCCCGAAGGAGCTTACCCGGTTAATTTTTATGCCGCTGATTGGCTATGCCCGAACCGAGGTTATGATTTAAGCTGAACGTTTTGCGGTGTTTGCTGATAAACTCGGATGGGTTCATTTTGAAAAGCTTATTAAATTGCTCCCTGAAGTGTTTGATATCCTGAAAACCGATCCTGAAAGCGATCTCTTTGATCTGCATATCGGTTTGGATCATTAGTTCGGCCGCCTTCCGGAGCCTGATATAACGGATAAACTCGCTGCTTGATAATCCGGAGATGGATTTGATCTTGCGGAATAGTTTAGACCGGCTCATACCAATTTCATCGGTGAATGTCTTAATAGAAAATGTTTCGTCTTCTAAATGGTCTTCCACAATTTTGATACACCTGGATAAAAACTCACTAAACTCGGCCGGGATCTTCTGACTGTTATTTTTCAGCGTGATCTCGTTAAGGAAGTAGTTTTTGAGCGTATCCCTGCCCTTAAGCATACTTTTTATCCGGGCCACCAAAAGTTCACTTTCAAAGGGTTTGGTAATATAATCGTCGGCCCCGCATTCGATACCCTTTAACTTGATCTCGGGAGAAGAGCTCCCCGTCAGCAGGATAACCGGAATATGGCTGAACGATGAGGATTCTTTCATCTTCGAGCAAAACTCTACCCCCGATGTACCTTTCATTACCACATCGCAAACAATAATATCAGGATCAACCTTCAGCACGGTATTAAATCCGGTTTCGGTATCGCCGGCTTCGTAAACCACGTATTCATCTTTCAGCAAAGTTTTAATATAGCTGCGCATCTCAAAGTCGTCATCAATCAGCAGTATCACATGCTTTTTATTAACAATGCCGCCCATAATATCACCAACATCGTCATTTGTCGCGGAGGCATCGCCGGGCACCGCGTCCGAAGTATCGGCAACCAGTTCATCCAGCAACAGGGAGCTGGTAACCGGGTACAGATCATGCGCAGGCGCGGCAGGCAACCGGGCCGGATCTAACGCGGGTAATGATATGGTGAATGTGGTTCCTTTGCCCATCTCGCTGATATAGGACAGTTTGCCGTGATGCAGTTCGGCATAGTTTTTTGCCAGGAACAACCCAATCCCGAAACCGCTTTCCTTACTGCCATCATTATCATTTTGAAGCCTGTAAAATTTGTCGAAAAGTTTGTCACCGGTCTCCACAGGGATGCCCTGGCCATTGTCGCTGACGGAGATGGATACAAATTTGCCTTCCTCCCGGATACCGAGACTTACCGTCCCCATTGCGGGGGTATATTTGATGGCGTTTGACAAAAGGTTGAAAAGGATGATCTCCAACTTTTCGCGATCGGCATAAATACTGATCAGATCATTTGAACATTCAAAATTATACTGGATGTTTTTTGCCTTAACCTGGTTATTGAAGCAGTGGAATACCTCGAAACATACTTCCTTCAGGTTAAGCAACGCCGGCTGAAGTTCGGCGATCTCGTTCTCGGATGCCCGGAATAATAACAACTGGTCGACCAGGCTAAGGAGTCTGCGCGAATTTCTGTAAACGGCGCTGATATCGACCAGGTCGAGATTGGTTCCGTTACTGTGCAATAACTCTTTTATGGGATTTACGATGAGTGTCAGCGGCGTCCTTAATTCATGCGAGATATTGGTAAAAAAAGCAATCTTCTTTTCGTTTAACTCCTTCACAAACTTAACCTCCAGTTTTAATTGGGTCTGTTTTTTTTGATAGAACAGGTATCCATAAATGGATGAACAAAGCAGGGTGAAATAAAACAGGTAGGCCCACCAGGTCCGGTACCATGGCGGAAGTACCGTGATATTAATTGTTTTTTCGTTGCTGTTCCAAAATCCTGACGCATTGGTCGATCTGATCTTCAACACGTAGTTACCTTCATCCAAATGCGAATAATTGATCGTCCGCTGATTGCCCACATTATTCCAGCTTTTATCCCTGCCCTTTAAGAAATAGGCATACTGGATCTTTTCAGGAAGTGAATACTCCAACGCTACGTAATCTAAAGAAATGATGGCCTTATCGTACGGGAGGCGGATATGATCGATATGGTAAAAGTTTGCGGCGCCGGGTGTAATTTCACTATTTGCATTTACAGCGATATTTGCAATACGCAAACCGGAAAGCAATAAAGGCGGAAAATCATGAAACTGCCTGATGCTGTCGGGATGAAAAATATTGAACCCTTTAATGCCCCCGAAAAGCAACTCCCCTGTACTGAGATGTGCCGAAGCGTTATAGTAAAACTGGTTTGACTGGAGCCCATCTACCGTATAAAAATTTTCCAGCTTACCGGTAACGGGGTTTAACTTTGATATGCCATTATAGGTGCTTGCCCAAATGTTGCCCTTCCCATCCTCCTCAATATTTAATACTTTGTTATTACACAGGCCCGTTTCTTCGGTATAGTTGGTAAAGCGGCCTGTTTTGGTGTTGTATGAAAATAGCCCCCGGCCATAAGTGCCGATCCACAATAAACCCGACCGGGCTTTATAAACAGCCCTTACAGCCGTTTGCAGATCAATGTTTTTATCAACTCCCTTTTGCTTATCAATATGCATGATCCCGGCAAAGCCGCCGGCCCAAAAGCTATCATCGTTATCGTCTGTTATGGCCAGGATATCTTCCTTAACATCAAAACTAACCGCTTTAAAAACATTCTTTTCCGCATCGTACTTAAATAACCTTTGCGGGCCGGATGCATTAGCACCCCGCAGGCATACCGTCCATATATCTCCTTTATGGTCTTTATAAAGGCGCCATACCGAATGCTTGGTACCGTTATTTTCAAGGGCAATCGTTTCAAACCTTTTTAATTTCGGGTCGTATTTTGAAATGCCACCCCCAAATGTTCCCACCCACATATTATCGTGATTATCCCTTACTATGCTGGGAATCCGGTTAGATGTAATGCTATTGGTTTGGCCCTGGGTGTATACATAGTTGGTAAAAGACCGGGTATTCCGGTTCCAGATACTTAAGCCGCCTCCGTCGGTACCTATCCAAACATTATGATTTGCATCTTCGCAAAAGGAAAAAGTAAAATTATTAACCAGGCTGTTTGCATTAACCGGACTGTGCGTATAGGTTCTGAACTGGTTTTTCTTCTCATCTATTACATCAATCCCCCCTCTGAGCGTGCCTATCCATTTCCTTGATTGCTCATCCTCCATAATCGTAAACAGGGCATCGCTTGAAATATCGCCCGATTTATACTTTCCGTTAACACGATGTGTTTTGCCGCGCAGGCCTTCTACCTGTATCATACCCTCGCCGTTGGTAGCTATCCATAACTGGCCGTTTTTACATAGGATAAGGCCGGAAATATTACACTCATTCAGCGTTTGGTTTTCCAGATCAAATTTGTATGCGCTTTGTGTTTTGGTATCATAATGGAACAGCCCGTGCTTGGTGCCCACCCACAGATCGCCAAAAAAGCCCTGGCAGATGGCCGTAATTGCAGGTATATCTTTGCTCACAACGCTTACCTCACCGCTTTGCAAATTGTACAGGCCCAACCCTAAATTGAGGCCCAACCAAACCTGCTTGCTTTCACCTGTACAAATAGCAGTAACCGAATAACGCGGGGCTGTTTTTGACGACTGCCCAGCCAAAGGCGCCTGGATGGTCTCTGTCAGGCCCGCTTTGCTCACCAGTAACCCGAAGTCGTTAGCGCCTACATACATATTTCCGTCCGGCCCCTTTTGCACGCTGTTAACCCATCCGTCGAACAAGGTCTTTTGCCCGGCCGCGTTTTTATAGGTGATTTTTGAGAATTGAAGGCTTTTGTTGTCCAAAATACCCAGGCCCCGTTGTGTCCCTACCCATATATCGCCCGAATTATCGGAACCGACCGCGTTAATAATATCGTTAGGCAGTGATGTTGAATCGCCAAATTTGTTTCTGAATATTTTAAAGGAATAGCCGTCGTAACGGTTCAATCCGTCTAATGTGCCAAACCACATCAGGCCGAATTTATCTTTATGGATAGAGGTGACCGTATTATTAGATAAGCCGTTTTCAATACCAATATAAGATACCGACTGGCCGTAGCTTAGCGCGCTAAACAATAAAAGGAAAAGTAAAGGTACGCTGTTCCAGTATCTCATTTCTGATGAAATAAATTAAAGATATCCCGCACATCAAAAACTTCATTGCTGTTTTTGATTTTACAGGATAAATATAAATATCCGTTTATTTTAGGTTCTGATTTAAACCCGGTGAGTTTAAGACTTGAATTTATGTTTTTTTATCGTATCGGCAAAATATTTCGGTAGCCGGCTATCAAAATTAAGCCCATTACTGACTGTCCCTGTCTATCTGCCCTTATCAACAAAAAGAGATGAAACCCTGATGGCCTCATCTCTTAAAGATTGTGAAATTTAATGTTGTTTATTGCCCGGGGGCATACTTCCATTCCCCGCTTTTAATATTCAGTTCCCAGGGTTTAGGTTCGGGGAGCCGCAGGTTACCCCCGCCTATTTCCAGAGGCATCCAAAGATACCGGGAGTCCCATTGTGTTTTAGGCTTCCAGATATCTCCCATAAATATGGCCGTTGTAGACCTGTCGCCAACTATCTTAATGATCATGGTTGATTGCGATCCATAAGTATTTGTTTCGGCTGGCGCGATATCTTTAAAAGCCGACCATGGGCCTGCCAATGAGGTAGCCGTGGCATACTTGTTCGGGTTAGCTTTCCAGCCGGTTAATGCCGAGCCTATGGCATAGTACAATCCTTTGTAATGCACAATTGCCCCGCCTTCCATATGCTCCGGGATCAGGCACACTTCTTTTTCGATGCTCAGGTAGTCGTCTGCCAGTTTGGCTATCCTGAAGCCGAAAGGGCGGTCTTCAAATACCAGGTAAGCAGTGCCGTCGTCATCAATAAACTGGCCAATATCACGGCTTTCATGATCCAGCGGCCTGAAACTTTTTAAATAGGTAAAGTTACCGTCGGGTTTATCCGCGATAGCGATACCTACTTTTGCTACCCTATAGGTCTTATTGTCCATGTGGAAATACAGCACGTACTTCCCGGTCTTTTTATTATGATATACCTTGGGCCGTTCCAGGATCCATCCGGGGCCTAAATTTTCGGGGTCTGTCATTTGCACAACGTCGCCTTTAAAAACCCAGTTGGTCAGGTCCTTCGAGGCGTAGCAACTCACATAACGTTTGTTGCTATCCAGTCCTTTTGCCCGCTCTTCGCCGTACCAGAAATAAGTATCCTCAACTTTGATAATTCCTCCGCCATGGGCCTGCACATGATTTCCACGATCATCAGGCCATAATTCACCGGGTTTGATCGCCTTGATCTGAGCGCTTTGCGCGAAGCTTAAATAGGGTAACGCGCATAAGGTTATCCATCGCATCAATAACCGGATGCTAAACTTTATGTTCATGTTTTTATAGCTTTTCAGTTAAGTATATGGAAAGCCCCGGTTGAAGCAAGATCAACCGGGGTTCCAGGAATATTACCAGCCCGGGTTTTGAACAAGGGCAGGATTAAGGGCTATCTGTTGTGTAGGTATTGGATACAGGTAGTTTTTTTCGGCAAAAGACCGCGCTGTATTATCAAGGATCAGTGCGCCGTTGGCATCACGCGCGTTGGTTGGTGCCGGGGCTAATGGGTTCGGGCCGATCTGGGCTTGTGTCCCGACGTATTTTATACCGATTGGCCACTGGCTTACAAAAGCGCTTGCATTACCATAAGCTGTACCGCCGGTGTTGGTTACCAGATCGGTACCGGCACTGTGCCAGCGTTTAATATCATCAAACCTAAACCCTTCGTAATACAGTTCGATAAAACGCTCACGCCTGATCTCTGTACGGAAATCTAACCCGTTAGCACCCACAAAGGCATTGGATAAAGGAGGCATATTTTTATTGACACGCAAACGCACCAGGTTAATAGATTTATTCAGATCAGCGTCGGTAATAGTTCCGTTGCGCTCGTAAACGGCTTCCGCGTAATTCAGCAAAACCTCGGCGTAACGTATTACCGGGTAATCTTCAGATTCCTTGGTATCCGGGCAATTCCTTTCCGTAACCCATTTTTGGTTGCCGTAACCACCTATCTGGGTAATTTTCCCTAAGGAGTTGGCATTATCCGCAGCATCATTGATCCAGGTAACGCGGTAGTTAATATTGCCGTACCAGTAGTACATGTTCATTATTTTGGTGGTGTACTTTAACCGGTTATCGCGGTTGGCAAATTCCGACCCATAGGTTTGAAAGCCCTGAAACTGCGGCGACTTTTCGATAGGCAAACCATCCTGGCATAAAAACGCGTTAATGAACTTATGCTGCGGCCCTATCTGTGTACCCTGGCGGCTGATATTAGTCCCGATGGTTTTAAGCACATCATCATAACGGTAGGCTAAAATGTATTCGTGATTGGCCGTCTTGGTTACCCCCGCCGGGTTGGATTTAGGGTTCTCCAGGATAAACAGGTATTTTTGCGCGGAGTCGCCCAAAACAGTACTATTGCCACCCAATGCATTAGATGCGGCGGTACCAAATAACGCGTACTGATTGCTGGTGATCACCGCGTTTGATGCGGCTGTCGATTTATCCAGCAAAGCATTATAACGTGTTGCATCCCCGCTCCTGAATTTAAGCCAGGTACCTTCATACAAGGTTACGCGGCCTAAAAAGGCTTGCGCAGCCGTGCGGCTAACGCGGCCGAAATCGGCAGATGAAGCTGCAATGGTAGCCGGTAAACCAGGTATCGCTGCTTCCAGATCGGCAATGATCTGGTCTGCTATCGCATCCCGGCTTGCCCTGGCGCCATACAGTTCGGGCGAATTCAGATCAAGCGTTTTAGTAATTAAAGGTACGCCGCCGTAAAGCTGCAATAATTCAAAGTAGCAATAAGCCCTGAAAAATCTGGCTTCGGCAACGTATTGCGCAATACCGGCCTGATCAGCAAAGCCGTCCGCTTTTTCTAACAGGTAGTTACAGTTGCGGATATTAGCGTAATTGTTGGTCCAGTTACCGTCGGTAGCGGGTACAGTATTGGTTCCGGCACCGAAAGCGCCGCCGCCGCCAAACACATCGGCCCTGCCGTCATAATGCGCATTATCTGCAAATGAATTGCCAAAATTGTGCAGATAACCATAATACTGATTGGCAAATGTTTTAAAATCAGTTGGTTTTGTCCAGTACGCAGCATCAGAAAGTGTATCCTGCGGCTTTAGGTTCGTAATTTTATTGCACCCAAACTGTGTCAGCAAAAGCGCAGCAGTAAGGTAACATAAAAACTTGTTGTTGATATTTTTCATGTCCGTTTAATTAAAAAGTGATGTTTGCGCCAAGGGTCAGGTAACGATAAAAAGGGTAGCGCTCATTGCCCTGTGTGGTCCGGGTAACTTCCGGGTCCCAGGCATCATGGATCCCGCTGATCTCCCACAGATCACTTCCGGAAATGTAAACCCTTAAGCCACTGATAACCCCGCTTTTTTGTAAAAGCGATTTTGGCAGGGTATAACCCAATACCACATTTTTCAGGCGTACATACGCGCCATTTTCAACAGACCAGGTAGAAGCCTGGTAGTTATAACCATTAATACCGTTGGTATGCAGGTTAGGATAATAAGCATCCGTATTATCCGGCGACCAGGTTTTACCTATCCAGGCAGTAGTTTGGGCCTGGCCAAGTGCGGTATAAGGTGTACGCCAGTTATTGGCACTGCCGTTGGCGCGGAATATTGTTCTTTTGCCCACGCCCTGAAAAATGCTGTAAAAATCAAACCCTTTCCATTGCAGACCAATGTTAAGGCCGAACGTAAAACGGGGTATATCGCTGCCCAGGTACACCAGGTCGCCCATATCCGAGGTTGATGTTCCTGTGGTCAGCTTGCCGTCGCCGTTCACATCGGCAAACATGTTATCGCCCGGGCGCAGGCCCGAAAATTGGCCGGGAAGATTGGTAAGCGCGCTGGCAATCGGTAGCCCGATGGTGTTCACCACGCCTCCGGGATTATAATACTTGTTATAGGCATCTAACTGGTCCTGGGTTTGTATCCGGCCGGCATACTTCAACCCGAAATAAGACCCCAGCGGATAACCTTCTACAGCGCCGTTGTAACCCGCGCCAAGCAATGGTGTACCGTTATAATAAATCAGTTTATTTTGGCTGTTGGTAATATTGCCCGATACGGTATAATTTACTTTACCGATACGGTCTTTCCAGGTTACAATACCCTCCCATCCCCATGTTTTTAGTTTCCCGTTGTTAGACTGCGGCGCACCCGAGCCCAATACCCCCGGGTAGGTTACACCGATTAACATGTTATCGTTAAAATTCCTGAACATTTCAAACGAACCTGTTAAATGGCCTTTTAAAACGCCAAAATCTAATCCCAGGTTGGTTTTTTTAACCGTTTCCCAGGTCCTGTCCAATGATACCAGGGACCCTGATGTCCGTACCTGTGTAGCAATGCTTGAACCCAGTAAGGTGTTGCTGCTGCTGGCGCCTAATTGTTGTATATAATCATACAAACCTATCCCGGCCTGATTACCGGTTGTACCATAAGAGGCACGCAGTTTCAGCTCATCAAAAATGTTTAGCTTTTTCACAAAAGATTCTTCGGAAATACGCCATCCTAATAATAACGCGCCAAACGCCTTCCATCTTTTATAATCGATAAATTTAGACGAGCCATCGTACCTGCCGGTAGCTTCTAAAAGATATTTCCGGTCGAAAGCGTAGGTAAGCCTGCTAAAATATGAACCTAAAGCGTAATGGTTCCGCACCTCGTCATTTACTACAAAACCGCCTGTTCCGCTTGATAATCCTCCGCCTAATGACGGGATATCTTCGCTACCCAGGTTATAGGTGCGGGAGTTGGTCATATCATACTCATCTCTTTCGTACGAGCTACCGATCATCATCGTTACATCGTGATGTTTGGCGAAGGTATTGGCATAGGTTACCCTGGCAATCAGGTTATAGTATGGATCACTGATATTCTGACGGAAATAATTGGCATTACCTGTAGTATTTCCGGCTGTCCCGATGCTTGGTGTGGTAGAGATCAGGTACTTATCATCATAAGAATAAAACTGGATCGACTTGGCCTGCACCCTATCATCCTGAAACCATACATTATAGCCGGCTGTTCCCGAAAAGGTGAGGTGCTTTAAAAAGTTATAGGTTAGCGTTGTGTTAAGCAATGCGCGGGTATTATACTCCAGGTTGTCGCCACCGTCCCTCAACTGTCCCGGCGGACTGATAACGCCACCCCATTGGTACGGGCGACCGGATTGTGTAAACGCCGGTATGCCCGGTTGAAAACCGTTACCTAACGCACTATAACTGCCTGTAGTGTACAACGTAGGCTGCTGGATATCATTTTTTTCCAGCGATACATTGGTTTCCAGGCTCACTTTATCGCTAAACTTATATCCGTTATTAAACCTGAGGTTATAACGCTGGTTGCCATTATTGCCAAACTTTAGCTGGCTGCCGTCCCTAAGATAGCCTAATGATACTCGGTAAGTATTTTTCTCGCTCCCGCCCGAAAAATTCAGGTTATGCTGGGTAGATGTAGCCCTGCCCCAAAGCACATCCGACATCCTGGTATCAGTAAAGTCAAGTTCCTTTACATCGCCGAATACCGGAACAGGAACGCCGTTGTAGAACAGGCCCGCGGTTATTGCCGAGCCGTTGTATCCGGGAATTTGTGATGCTAAAACAACGGTGCCATTATTAGCCAGCGCAAAGTTGGCCATCTGATACCAAAGGTCGGTGGAAGGTACCACGCCGTAGTTATCGTTTATTTTTGCCTCTTTAAGGCCATTAGCCCATTGCTCTACATTGGTCATGTTTGGCTGCAGCCCGATCAGTTTTTCGGATACGGTTGGGCTGTACTGAACCTGCATTTTACCGCTTTTGCCTTTTTTGGTACTAACCAATACTACGCCATAAGCTGCACGCGCACCGTATATAGATGCCGATGCGTCTTTTAAAACAGATATGCTTTCAATATCATCAGGGTTGATGGAGTTCAGTTCATTATTGTTGTTTATGGCAACCCCATCCAAAATCACAAGCGGGTCCTGGTTATTAACCGATGTTGCACCTCTAATCTGGAAATTCCAGTTCTCCCTTCCGGGCTGTGCCGAGGTTCTGGTTACAACAACGCCTGGGATTTGGCCCTGTAAGTTGGCAATAGGATTGTTGGTTGGGCCCCGGTCTTCAAACACCTTTGATGTAACAGTAGCGATGGCGCCGGTTACGGTCGCCTTTTTTTGCGTTCCGTAAGCAACTACAACCACCTCATTTAACCCGTTATTATCTGCGGAGAGTTTAACCAGCATGGGCTTTGTAAAATCGGCGTTAAGCGTAACCGCTGTATAGCCTATGCTTTTAAACTGCAGCTTTCCGTTAGGCGGAACATTGAGCGTAAATTTCCCGTCAACATCAGCTGCAATACCGGTGCTTGTTCCAACGATGGTAACCGTGGCCCCGATTAAAGCCTCGCCGGTTGTGGCGTCAACAACTTTCCCGCTGACCGGCTTGTTCTGAGCCAGGGCGGCAAAAGAAAAGAAACAAAAGGCTATTAATGAAAGCGCCCGGTTTCTCCTTTTAATTAAAAAAGTACAAATTCCCATAATTAATAAATTTTAATAAATAATTGGTTCAATTGTCACTGCCGAAAAATTGGTCTGATCGGGAACAATTATGATTTCAAAAGTAGCTGGTACTTGTATTTTCTAAAGGGGTGCAATGGGTCAAATAACGGGGGAATATTTGCTAAAATGCACCAAAAGAACACTTTTTTGCTAAAAATATTTATTTCCCGGAATATATTCTTTACCAATAATAATAAGTGTAATATAAGCAGGGTGGTTAAAAGGGTAATAAGGCAGGAACGCAAATTTTACCAAACGTTCCGATGGAACGTAGGTGATATATATTCATTACTACTACCCACCAAACATCCCTCCGGGATGACAGTATAGCCGTTCTGTAGGAACGACTGGTTGGTAGCAAGCAGATAACGATTTATTTCGTTCCATCGGAACGGTTCGTGATCGTCTGTCTTTTTGATGGCTATTACTCATTAAAAGGGTGCTTTGTTCCATAATTTGGAAGACGAAGGGTTTAACCGCCGGAAGTGGATGATATAGCTATTTTTTAGTTGCTTAAACTAAAAATGTATATGATAAGAAACAGCAACAGATATGCGATAACCAGCAACAGGTATATAACAAACAATAAAAGGTATGGTATTTTCTTCACCGAATAGCAGTACTTCACCGGACTGATATAGGCAGACCCGCGGTTAAAAATTGATTGTTTAGTGTTAATTGCTCTAAAGTACCGCTTAAAGCAAAAGACGTGGAGGGGCAAACAGGTCAAATAAAGGGGAAAATGCTTTGTACTTAAAAGCAAAGACAGGCATTATGGAAATAAATCACCTGAAATGGGCAATAAAAATTCATGAACCATAATTTTAATCACGGTTACGGGGTGGCAAATATGGCTAATGGCCGGGTCGGCCCCGTTTGTATTACCGGCCGACATACGTCTATCTAAAATCGCAATCTGCTAAGTGGTCATTCACCATGCCGGTGGCCTGCATATGGGCATAACAGATTGTAGTGCCGAAAAACTTAAACCCTCGCTTTTTCATGTCCTTGCTAATCGCGTCCGACACTTCGGTAGCCGCCGGGATGCCGCCGGGTTGGGGTTTATTGTCAACTGGTTTGCCGCCGGGCATAAAGCCGTATAAGTAATCGTTAAACGATCCAAACTCCTTTTGAATCCCGATAAACAGTTTGGCATTGTTAATGGCCGCTAAAACTTTCAGCCGGTTACGAATGATCCCCGCATCCTGCATCAGCCGTTCCACATCGGTCTCGTCAAAAGCGGCAACCTTGTGCACATCAAAATCGGCGAAAGCTTGGCGATAACCCTCGCGCCGACGCAAAATAGTGATCCAGCTTAAGCCCGCCTGTGCCGATTCCAATACCAGGAACTCGAACAGGATTTTATCATCATGTACGGGTTTGCCCCACTCCTTGTCATGGTATTCCATGTAGAGCGGATCGGTACCGCACCATGAACAACGTTTTAAGTCTTGAGTCTGAAGTCTTGAGTCTGAAGTCATTTTAGTTTTTAGTTTAAGTCTGAACCTTATTGAAACTTATCCGGATTATTAATCATGTAAATCAACAAATAGGTTACTTCCTCACTTTTTTATTTAAATCATTATACAGTTCCCGTGTGATATAATTGCAAGCTAAGGAAGCATCAAGCCACGCCTGCGTTTCTCCGTTTTCCATATCGGCATCTGTTAATTTGCTTATAAAATGATTAGGATATCTCCGCTTTTTATATGCTTCCGCGATGCTCGCAAAAACAGATCTTGATGAGCGCCTAATTTGATCTATTAAGCTATATGTTTCCTCTTTAGGAAACTTCTTGGTCAATTCAAATATTTCCATTGAAAGCCCAAATGCTTTTTTATAGGCGATCAAATCCCGAAACTTCCCCATTTTTTAAATACTTGCTTTTCTACTTCAGACTTAAGACTAACGACTTTGAACTTAAGACTTATTCATGCTGAGCAAAAGTTAAAACGTAGCCATTATTATCTAATATCGAAAACTCCGTTGCGCCGTAAAATGTAGTTTCCAGCCCTTTCAATACTGTTACTTTACCTTCCAATTCATCAAAAAATGAGCGGATGTTTTTCACATTGATGTAAAGCAGTAACGACCCGCCCTTACCGCGCGATATTTCGGGCAGATCATCGGCCAAACTTTCAAACGTTTGGAACATCATGGTTACGCTGCCATCGGTCATCATGGCCCAAACTAAATCGTCGCCTTCTTCGGGCACAGACATGGTTATTTTAAAACCTAATAACTGGTAGAAAGCCACAGTAGCTTTCATATCGTTAGTGAAAATGTTTGGTGACAGGGATTCCATAAGCTAATGATTGAATTAGTGAATGATTGCATTATCGATTAGCAATTGCTAATATTTTTCGCAATTTAAATATTGATATCCGTTTTACATAATTTTTTGAAGAAAATTGTACAAGGTTAATTCAATAATTCAGACCTTCAAGCATTCAATAATTAAATATCCATGGGAGAATTAATAGACAATTTTGAAAGCTACCGTACCCGGATGAACGACCGGATTATGGAAACAGCCAATACCAATATCAAGCGCTTCTTCGCGCTGGATACCACCACCTATGCCGATGGCGCGCTGGATGTAAAAACAAAGGAAATGCTGGGCCTGGTGGCATCCATGGTATTACGCTGCGACGATTGTATTAAATACCACCTGGGCAAATGCCACGAAGCCGGCGTAAAGCATGATGAAATGAACGAAGTATTTATGATAGCCAATCTGGTGGGCGGCTCTATCGTGATCCCGCATTACCGCCGCGCGGTGGAGTATTGGGACGAGTTAAACAGTTAAATGTGCGGATGCGGGGATATGCAAATATGCAGATGAAGCTGCGCATTCCTCCATTTGCACATCTGCATATATGCATATTTGCACATCAAAATGATCAGTTTTAAAAGAATAGACCATATCCACGTTTGTGTTCCCGAAGAGCGGCTGGAGGAAGCACGTGCTTTTTATGCCGGTATCATTGGTTTGACCGAAACTTACCGGCCCGATGTTTTTGGCCGGCCGGGGCATTGGTTTAATATTTGCGGCATCCAACTGCATATTGGTGTGGAAGAGCCATTGCCCCGCAGCATCCGCCACAGCGCGTTTGAGGTGGCTGATGTAAAAGCGGCCAAAGCCTACCTGGAAAGTAAGGGTGTGGAAATTGTTTGGGAGCCGGTTATCCCCGGCAGGGAACGGTTTGCCTTTATTGATCCGTTTGGCAACCGGATGGAATTATTGGAGTATGATCAAAATTAAATAGACTTATCAATATGGAAACTATAATGATCCCTTTAAGTAAACGTAAACTGCTTATGCTGTTAGTGGGTTCGGTTTTATTTGTTGTGGCAGGCGTGTTTTTCTTGATTAAACCTACCACATTTTTAAACCCCTTAATGCAAAATACACGGTTCATTGCTATTATTGGAAGCGCGGCTATCCTGTTTTTTGGCTTTTGTGCCGTATTCGCCGCTAAAAAAATGTTTGATGACCGGCCAGGATTGATTATTGATCAGCTGGGGATAACAGATAATTCGAGCGCCGTAAGCGGCGGGTTGATACCCTGGAATGAAATTGACGGGATTAGTACAGCACAGGTTCAAAGTCAGCGGTTTATCCTGTTAATGGTATCCGATCCGGAGAAATATATTGCCGCACAGCAGGGGAGTTTTAAACGGCGCATGATGAAAATCAATTACCGCATGTATAACACACCAATATGTATTAACGCAAATGGCTTACAAACCAATTTTCATGAATTGTATAATTTAATAACGACGCAATTCCAAAAGCACCGGAAGTAAAATCACAAAGCCAGCTCTATAGCCGGGTCCCAAAACAAGGTTTTAAAATCAACCACTTGATCATCTTCCACTTTTACGCCTTCACTTTCCAGCATTTGCTGCATGGTATCGCCGCCGAAGTGGAATTTACCGGTTAACAAACCCTGCCGGTTCACCACCCTGTGTGCGGGCACCTGCGGATGCACTTTGCCGGCATCATTCATAGCGTAACCCACCATGCGTGATGACCCTTTAGTACCAAGGTAACTTGCAATAGCTCCGTATGATGTAACCCGCCCTTTGGGGATAAGCCTTACCACCTGGTAAACCTGGTCATAAAAATCGGCACGCTCCATTATTACTCAAATGAAAACTTAAGATAGTTAATATTCTTATTATCCTTCAGGTACTTTTTCTCGTAATAGGTTTTAATGGAAAGCACCTCGTCGGCGTGTTCCGAGTGGTAAAGGTCTTCGGTACGTATATGCAGCGGAAGGCCCAGTTCGGTAATTTTATCGGCAGTATATTGGTGCAGGCCGTCGTTATCGGTTTTCAGGTGAACGCTGCCGCCCGGCTTAAGCAAGGGGTGATACATCACCAAAAAACGGGACGATGTTAACCGCTTTTTCTCGCGGCTAAGTTGTGGCTGCGGGTCGGGGAAAGTGATCCAGATTTCGTCTATCTCGCCCGGGCCAAAGTAATCCAGCAGGTTCTCTATCTGGATGCGCAGGAAACCCACGTTGTGGATGCCTTCTTCAATAGCGGTTTTGGCGCCGCGCCAAATGCGGTTGCCTTTATAATCAACGCCAATAAAGTTTTTATCGGGGAAAAGCCGGGCAAGGTTTACGGTGTATTCGCCTTTACCGCAGGCCAGCTCCAGCACTACAGGGTTGGTATTGGCAAAAAAGCCGTTGGCCCAGTTACCCTGAAAGGGTTTACCGGCATCCATCTGTACCACATTTTTAAAAGTATTGATCTCGGCAAAACGCCTTAACTTATCTTTTCCCACAAGCAAGTATTAAAAAGCAAAGGTAAGGTTTATGTTAAAACGCAGGAAAGGGAATGTTGATTTTTTGTAAATCAAGTTTATATCCCCACTGTTTGTGTTTTCATAAACAGCTTGCATAGTGATTACTTGTTTGCGGGGGCACAAGTAAAGGTAAAAATCAGGTGAATCTTTAAATAAAATCACAGTCTACATGGGCGGTACACCAAAGCCCTGCAAGTTTTTAGGGTGCACGGGTTTGTCTTTTTTGCCTCCGCCAATTTTACTGAACAGCGCTTTAGCCTTATCCCAGATACTGCTAACCGAATCTTCGCTGATATAGTGCGATGCTTTTTGCGATACCAGCCCCACAAGGGTTTTTACAATAAAGTTAGAATTCCGGAACAGTGTTTTATTTAATGCCAGCGGCAAAATTATACGCGAAAGCAGGCCAAAATAATCCTGGTCAAGTACGCCGCTGTCTTTTATGGTATGAGTTGCGGTTGACTTTGGGAACAGCGAGAACGCGGTAGAAAACACAGCCGACGGACTACTGAAACGCTCGCCAATAGCTGCTTTTTGTTGTTGATGCAACTCTTTAAGCCGTGCAATCTCGCCTTGTAAATCATCAATATTTCTGATATGCCGATCCATCACGTTTTTTTATTTAAAAAGTTTTTTAAGCAGTGCATTAACAATTGGGCGTTCGAGGCTTTTGCGGAATACCATTACAAAAATAATGACAATGATATACACCAATGCTACACACCCAAAGCCTTGCCAGTACGAGTTAAATACCGTTGCCAGGTATAAGGCAAGTGTAATACTTGCAAACAATAAGGTAACCGATAACCCGAGTATAATAAAAGCATCGGTTATCATGCCGGCAAATACCGATGTACCGCTTTCAATAGCCCGTAAGCGGGCCAGCTTTAAATAGGTTTCCAGGTATTCTTTAAGCTGGTCAATAATAGGCGGTTGGTCCTTCTTGTCTTTGTCTTCCATGCAGGTGTATGTTTATAAATATCCCGTTGCCAGCCTTAGCCAACAACGGGACATGATATCTATATTCAGGCGTGTTCCAGGTCGTCCTGATATTCTTCTTCGGCGCCTTTTACTTTGCTTTTAATGCTGTCAACAATTTTGTCTTTAAACCCAACCAGGTTGTCAATTTCGGCCGCGGCTGTTTCTTTAATAGAATCGCCCAGGTTTTTTAATGATTCGCTGAGTTTATCACGGGTTTCGGTGCCCTTATCGGGGGCAAATAAAATACCTAACGCTGCTCCTGCCGCTAATCCTGCCAGCAATGCTACAACTACCTTTGTGTTATCATTCATAGTATTATAATTTTTAAGTTGAACAATTGTTTTTTTTATCGACTAATTTTTATCAAAAATCTATTTTTTATATTTCCTTAACGTTATCCCGCCCGTCAAATTATCATTTATGGCTGTCTTATTACAATTATCGCTTTTTAATTTGAAATATCAGGGCCTGTTTTTATCCGTTCAAGCCGGTCGGCAGCCAGGCGGTTGGTTTCGTATATTTCTACCAGCAGTAAAAAGTACGATAACAGCACGGGGCCAAAAACCAGCCCTAATATACCAAACAAAGGGATACCAATAAACACCCCGATAATAGATATAATGGGATGCGTGTTGGCAATACGCTTATTAATGATCATACGCAGTACATTATCTACATTGCCTATAAACAGTAAGCCATAGGCCATCAACAAAATCCCTTTTAAAGTATGCCCGTTTATGATGATGATAATAGCTGCCGGGATACATAAGGTTGGTGCGCCCACAACCGGCAAAAACGAAATAAA
Source organism: Mucilaginibacter sp. GW821-FHT07H05 (assembly GCF_059418485.1). Taxonomy (NCBI): domain Bacteria; kingdom Pseudomonadati; phylum Bacteroidota; class Sphingobacteriia; order Sphingobacteriales; family Sphingobacteriaceae; genus Mucilaginibacter; species Mucilaginibacter sp. GW821-FHT07H05. Next base: position 377,829 of record NZ_JBWKPY010000006.1, on the reverse strand, counting down.
CGCCCCTATAACCCCCCAAAATATAGGATCGGGGATGCCAAATACCAGGAAACCGTTGGCCAGCAATATGCCTTGTACAACAGAGATAATACCCTGCCCCAGTACGTTGGAGTAAGTAGCATTACGCAAGGCTACAGCAAACTTAAGGGCGTGCTGCTCGCGAAAGGGCGCGAAGCGCAGTAAGCCGGTCTCAAACTCGCGCATTTGCACAAACATAAAGTACAGTAAAAAATACATTACCAGCAGGGTAATAATAATACTGGCCGCGCTGCTGAGTATAGACGGAAACAAATCGGTAGCCAGGCTGCCTATTTTGAGCATGATACTATCGGCCAGGTGGGGTTGTTTAAAGTTCGATCCGGCAAAACTGTCCAGCTTGCCCAGCCATTGTTCAATAGGGAAAGTGTTACGGTTGAGGGTTGATATCTTATCGATCATCATAAAGCTGAGCGTAAGAAAGGGGATCACCACTACAATAACGGATATCAGGATAATGATAACCGCTACTAATGATTTATTCCATCTTTTACCCTCGACCAGGTAAAGGTAAAAAGGCCGGAAAATAGTGTATAAAACAATAGCGCCCAGAATAGAGCTAAACAGGTCGCTCAGTGCGTAAAACAATAAACATCCCAGCAAAATAATGCTGATCAGGGTAATATTATTACGCTGTTTATAACTAAAAATAGACATTAATGGCTTTGTAAAATTTTTCTATACCATCTAAACAAAAAAAGGCATAAAAGGTTGGGGGAAAGTCGGAAAAGTCCGCATAAGTCGGAAAGTCCGAAAGATTGAGCAGGGAGCTGGCTCTAATAGTTCACTTCCGGACTTTCCGACTTCCGGTCTTCCGGACTATCTTACGACTCCGCCTCGTTCAGAAAGTTGTTGATATTACCGCAACCGTTGCTGATGGAATCCATATAGTATTTCCAGTCGGGCGGCGCGTCATTTAGCTCGTAGCGCAACTGCTCCAGGCACAGTATCATCCCCGAAAGCTCGTTTTTAATATCGTGCTTTAAATTACGCAATACCTCTATATCAACGGTTTTATTTTCGCCCGGTTCCATCTCTATTACTTGCCTAAATTAATGGCCTTCATTTTATTATAAAGTGTTTTACGGTCTATCTGTAAAATTTCGGCGGCTTTGGTTTTGTTAAAGTTCACCTCGCGCAGCACTCTTAAAATGGTATCGTATTCGGCTTCAAGCGCCGCGTTCTTCAAATCGTGCTTAGGCTCTTTGGCGGCCGGCACATCATTTTGGTGATTTGTAGCGGCCGGTTCGGGCGGGGTATACTTAGCGTTGATGGATATCTCCAGCGGCAGGGCTTTCATTTGCACAATATCGCCTTCGGTTAACAGGGTGGCGCGGCGTACCACGTTCTTTAACTCGCGGATATTGCCCGGCCAGCGATAGCTTAAAAAGCATTCTTCTACCTCGGGAGCAAAGCCGCTTACACTACGGCCCAGCTCGTTATTAGCCATTTTTAAAAAGTGATTGGCCAGCAGCATAATATCGGCGCCACGCTCGCGCAGGGCTGGCATATAAATGCCAAACTCGTTAAAGCGGTGGAAAAGGTCCTCGCGAAAACGACCTTTCTGGATCCCCTCCTGCAGGTTCTCGTTAGTGGCTACAATAATGCGCACATCCAGGTCTATCTCTTTAGTGCTGCCTATGCGTTTTACCTTGCGTTCCTGTACGGTGCGCAGCAGGGCAGCCTGTATATCGTATGATAAATTACCTACTTCATCTAAAAACAAAGTACCGCCGTTGGCCATTTCAAAGTGACCTATTTTGGTATAAAGCGCGCCGGTGAACGAGCCTTTTTCGTGCCCGAAAAATTCGCTTTGGGCCAGCTCTTTGGTCAGCGAGCCGCAGTCCATGGCTATAAAAGGCTGATCGTGCCGGGGGCTGCTTAAATGGATGCTTTTAGCAACCGATTCTTTACCGGTGCCGCTTTCGCCCATAATAATCACACTGTAATTAGTGGGGGCAACCAGCTCTATTTGTCGCAGCAACTCCTTGGAAACCCGCGATTGACCGGCTACAAACTCGGCTGATAATACCTGCTTTTTATTTGATTTTGGTGCCGATGCAGCAATGGGCTCGTCCTCCAGCAGGGCATGGCGGGTTTCAATAGCCTTGGTAATGGTATTCAGGATCTCGTCGGGGTACAACGGTTTGGTAATATAATCATAAGCCCCCATCTTAATCAGTTCTACCGCCATCTTGATATCCGAATAACCGGTAATAATGATCACCCCCGTTTTTGGATAGTTTGTTTTAATGTTGATGAGCATCTGGCGGCCATCGGTATCCTCCAGCCTGAAATCGCAAAGCACCAGATCAAACTCCCCGTTTTTAAGGTGCTCCATAGCGTTGGCGCCGTTGTTAGCGGTAGTTACGTCAAAATTGTTGCGCGTTAAAAATTTGGATAGTAATAACCCAACATTAACTTCATCATCAACGATGAGTATTCTTTTCATAGTATCGGCTGTATTTCCAGGTGTGAAATGTATCAAGGGTCAAGATAGTACAAATTTGACAAATATTCTTTTCATAAGCAACGCGTGCCGGAAATCTATTTAATACTATCAATCGGTTTATCTTTGTTAATGCCTGTTTTTTTAATTTGAAAGAAAAAACCAACTAAACTAACAGCACTATAGTTGATTTATACGTAAAAGCCAAACGCTCTGTTATTATTTTTTATTGTTTATTTAACTTTAACGCATGGATTTAAAACTCACCAATAAAGTAGCCCTGATATTAGCCGCCAGTAAAGGCCTGGGGCGGGCCATTGCCACTGCCCTGTCTGCCGAAGGCGCAAGGGTGATCATTGGTTCGCGCGATATTGTGGAGCTAACCAATACCGCCGCCGAAATATCCGCGCAAACCGGGAACGAGGTTTTTGCCATGGCCATTGATGTATCGGACGGCGGCGCGCTGAGCACTTTTATTGAACAGGCCGCCGCCAAATATGGCCGCATAGATATCCTGCTGAACAATGCCGGCGGCCCGCCGTTTGACAAGTTTGAAAACATTAACGACGAGCAATGGCAAAAAGCATTCGACCTGAACCTGCTGAGTTTTGCCCGCGCCAGTCGCCAAGTATTGCCGCACATGCAAAAAGCGGGCGGCGGCCGTATTATTAATATCATCAGCGGGTCGGTAAAATCGGTACTGAACTTATCGGTGCTAAGCACCAGCATGCGCATGGGGGTGGTAGGTATGGCCAAAATGCTGGCCGATGAGTTTGGCCCTTATAACATCACCGTAAACAATGTAGCCCCGGGATTGATCCTCACCGACCGTATTAAACATACCTTCCCCAAAGATGCCGACCCCGAAAAGGTGATGCAGGAAAAAGCCAAAAGCATCCCCTTAGGCCGCATTGGCAAACCCGAAGAACTGGCCGCGCTGGTAGCCTTCCTGGCATCAGAACAGGCTGCCTACATCAGCGGCACTACCATACAAGTTGATGGGGGTGCAAGCAGGGGGATATTTTAGGGTTGTGCTCTGTTTTATGAACGGTGGCCCGGCTCAATCGCCGCCGGACAGTCTGTTCTTTTTCTTGATAAAAAGAACCAAAAATCAAGACAGCGGAAATGCTTCCTTTGCCGCACGGGCCTTTACCCACATCATGCAAAACCACGGGCCACAAGAATTTGCCCCTGCTCTCGCTCGCACATGGCCACGCTTCAGGCAAATTCGCTTCCCTTTCCACCCACAGGCCAGCATCGTTTTGCCTGATCTTTCCGGAAGCCGCACCGCTGTCTGGAAGAGAAGCGAAACCGATAAGAAGCGGAGCTTCGCTCCTTTTAATCGGCCGAAGCCGATCGGAGTTGTGGATACTATTGTGATGGACCCTTAATAACCGTCCTAAATGCGGCATCGGGAATCTTCGGGTACCACTGTCCCTGCCAAAGCACTACCTGTTCGAAGAAGATAACCAAGCCGCGGTTTTTTTCTTTGGTTACTTTCTTTTTTGCGAAAAAAGAAAGTAACATCCACTGACTTTCATAACTGGTTTACCAAGCCTAATGGAATACAGAACGAATGATTACCTCTTCCCTTTCAAAGCCTCCGCAAAGATCAAGATCACCCCTACAATGCCGCCAAGGGCAAGTCCGGCGGATGCGCCGCGTACCCAGGGCATCCAGGTAGTGGTATACATTTCGGATATGGTAAACAACGCGGCGGCAACGGCCAGTAAAACCAATGTGCGCTTAACTTTATCATTCATAATTTTGAAACCTTTGGGCGTTGCGCAATAGCAATAACCACCATTAAAATAGCCACCGAAACCGCCCCTACGGCCCCGCCTTTTAAAAAGTCGGCTAATTTGCTGCCTTTTACCGCCGGGATAAAGTAAGCAACCATGATGATCAATACAACTGCCCCCGAAGCGATGATGGCGCGTTTTATAGGATTTATCATGCTGCAATTATAGGTAAAAGCTTACACTTTTGGGGCTTTGGCGCGCTGTATGGCAGCAACAAAAAATATTAAAACAGTTATAGCCCCTAATACCCGGGCACCGTTTAATAGCCAATTATCCCAACGGTTGTTTTGAATTAGCGGGATCATTGATGCCGCCAAAATGAGTAGGATGCCTGCAGATATCATAATCACAGGGGTTTTGATTTGATTTATCATACTGCAATATAATTATTTTAAGTTATAATCCGTATTTTTGCACCTCAAATTTTGAGGCGAATACACTGATGTACAAGGAATATAAGCAATTAAACTTATCGCAAACGGGGAAAGATGTACTGGAATTCTGGCAGCAGAACAACATCTTCGCAAAAAGCATCAGCAGCAGGCCGGCCACCAACCCATACACTTTTTATGAAGGGCCGCCCTCTGCCAACGGGATGCCGGGCATTCACCACGTGATGGCCCGCGCCATTAAGGATATTTTTTGCCGTTATAAAACTTTAAAAGGCTACCAGGTAAAACGCAAAGGCGGCTGGGATACGCACGGCCTGCCTATTGAGCTGGCGGTTGAAAAATCGCTGGGCATTACTAAGGACGATATCGGTAAAAAGATCTCGATAGAGGATTATAACGAAGCCTGCCGTAAGGAGGTAATGCGCTATACCGATGTTTGGAACGACCTGACCGAAAAGATGGGTTACTGGGTCGATCTGGAAAACCCATACATCACCTACAAAAACGAATACATTGAAAGCCTTTGGTGGATCCTGAAGGAACTATATAATAAAGGCTGGCTGTACAAAGGTTATACCGTGCAGCCCTACTCGCCCAAATCGGGCACGGGCTTAAGTTCGCACGAGCTGAACCAGCCGGGTACTTATAAAATGGTGAAGGACACTACGATTGTAGCCCAGTTCCATTTAAAGAACGACCAGCAGCATGCTTTAATGCCGACGTTGTTTGAAAAAGCGGACGAAGATACCGTGATCCTGGCCTGGACGACTACTCCATGGACCCTGCCATCAAACTGCGCCCTGGCCGTTGGCGAAAATATCGATTATGTGAAGATCAGTACTTTTAACCCTTATACTTATCAACCGGTAAGTGTAGTGTTAGCTAAGGTGCTGGTACCAAAATACTTTAAGGCCGAAGGCGAGAACGCTTCGTTTGCCGATTATAAGGATGGCGATAAAGTTATCCCATGGGTGGTAAAAGCCGAATTTAAGGGCAAGGCCCTGTTAGGTTTACGCTATCACCAGCTCATGCCATACGTTACCAATGCCGAGCTGGAAGCAAAAGCATTCCGTGTGATCCCTGCCGATTTTGTGACCACCGAGGATGGTACCGGCATTGTACACACCGCATCGGTGTTCGGTGCGGACGACTTTAGGGCCTGTAAGGAAAACGATGTACCATCGGTAATGGTGCTGGACGAAACAGGCAAGGAAGTACCGCTGGTGAACAAACAAGGTAAGTTTGTTGATGAGGTGACCGACTATGCCGGCCTGTACGTTAAAGAAGAATATTACAGCAAGGAAGAACGCGAAGCGCCCGGTTTTAAACCAACCGATGTGCTGATCTCGATCAAACTAAAGACGGATAACAAAGCCTTCGACGTTAAGAAATACGAGCACAGTTACCCGCACTCGTGGCGTACGGATGAGCCTATTTTATACTATCCGCTGGATAGCTGGTTCATTAAAACTACTGCTGTTAAAGATAAGTTAGTCGAGCTGAACAAAACCATTAACTGGAAACCCGAATCGACCGGTACCGGCCGCTTTGGTAACTGGCTGGAAAATTTGGTGGACTGGAACCTGTCGCGTTCGCGCTACTGGGGTACCCCGCTGCCGATATGGCGCGAGTTGGAGGGCAGTGAAGAAAAATGCATCGGCTCGATTGAAGAGTTAGAGCGTGAAATTGCCATATCTAAAGCCGCGGGCTTAATGCCCCAGGCCTTTGAACTGATTGATATGCACCGCCCTTACGTTGATGATGTGATCCTGACCTCATCAAACGGCAAAGCCATGCTGCGCGAACCCGACCTGATTGACGTTTGGTTTGACAGCGGCGCCATGCCTTACGCGCAATGGCACTTCCCTTTTGAAAATAAAGAGCAATTTGCTGATGCCTACCCGGCCGATTTTATTGCCGAAGGTGTGGATCAAACCCGTGGCTGGTTCTTTACCCTACATGCTATAGCCGTAATGCTAAGCGAAGCCAGTGACGAGGTAAAAGCCGTTAACAGCTTAGTTGGCAACCCCGGGGTAGCCTTTAAAAATGTGGTATCAAACGGACTGGTGCTGGATAAAAACGGCAACAAAATGTCCAAGCGTTTAGGTAACGCCGCCGAGCCTTTCGAAACCATTGAAAAGTACGGTGCCGATGCCGCCCGCTGGTATATGATCAGCAACGCGTCGCCATGGGATAACCTGAAGTTTAACATAGAGGGATTGGATGAGGTGCGCCGCAAATTCTTCGGTACGCTTTATAACACCTACTCGTTCTTCGCGCTGTATGCCAATATCGATAAATTTGATTACAGCGAAGCCGAGATTGCCATAGCCAACCGCCCCGAAATTGACCAGTGGATCATCTCCCTGCTCAATACTTTAAGTAAAGAGGTGGATGCTTTCTATGCCGATTTTGAGCCGACCAAGGCTGCCCGCAGCATCCAGGAGTTTGTGGACGAACACCTGAGCAACTGGTACGTGCGCTTAAGTCGCCGCCGTTTCTGGCGTTCGGATAGCGATGCGGATAAGTTATCGGCTTATCAAACGTTATATACTTGTTTAGTAACAATCGCCAAGCTGATGTCGCCCATAGCGCCGTTTTTTGCCGAGCGTTTATATACCGATTTAAACAGCATCACCCAAAAAGAAAGTTTTGAGTCGGTGCACCTGGCCGATTTCCCGGCTTACCATACCGATCTGGTGAACGAAGCTTTGGAAGAACGTATGCAAATGGCACAGCAGATCTCATCGCTTGTGTTATCGCTGCGTAAAAAAGTAGGGATAAACGTACGCCAGCCGCTGAGCAAAATATTACTGCCTATTTTAGATAAAAACTTTAAACGCCAGGTTGAGCAGGTAAAAGAATTAATATTATCCGAGACTAATATTAAAGATATAGAGTATATTACCGATGCCGCCGGCTTTATTAAAAAGAAGATAAAACCAAACTTTAAAGCACTTGGTGCAAAGGTAGGCAAGGACATGAAGGCTGTGGCAGAGGTAATTAACAACATGGGCCAGGACGACTTAGCAACGTTTGAAGCACAGGGGGCTTTCACTTTCGAAATTGGCAATTCGAAATTTGAGATCCTTTTATCCGATGTAGAGATCATTGCCGAGGATGTGCCGGGCTGGCAGGTTGCAAATTTAGGCAAACTAACCGTGGCTTTAGATGTTACCATATCCAACGCATTAAAAGAGGAGGGGATGTCGAGGGAGTTGATCAACAGGGTACAAAACCTGCGAAAATCGAGCGGGTTTGAGGTAACCGACAGGATAAATGTAAGATTAGGTAAGGCAGAGTTTCTACGCGACGCGGTGAACAATAATTTATCCTATATTTGCGCCGAAATTTTAGCCGATACGATATTGTTTGACAATGAGTTAATTGAAGGCGAAAAAGCCGAGATTGACGGGAATGAAATTATTATTGCTATAAAAAAAGTATAATGAAACAAGAGAACGAAAAAACCAGGTATTCTGATAGTGAGCTACAAGAATTTAAAGACCTGCTGCTGGAAAAATTGCGTATAGCTAAAGAAGAGCTGAACAATCTGGCTTCATCATTAAGCAGCCCTAACGCTAACGGGACCGACGACACTGCCGGTACTTATAAAACCCTGGAAGACGGTTCGGCTACGCTGGAGAAAGAATCAATTAACCAACTGGCTGCCCGCCAAAAGAAATTTATTGAGCAGTTAGAGGCCGCCCTGGTACGTATCCAAAATAAAACCTACGGCATTTGCCGCGAAACGGGTAAACTGATACAAAAGGAACGCCTGCGTGCCGTGCCGCATACCACGCTAAGCATGGAAGCTAAAATGAAGCAATACTAAATGAAGGCTGCGTATACAAAACCTTTCTTAATAGCTGCTATCATTATTATTATCGACCAGGTTATCAAGATCTGGGTACGTAAACACATGTTTATTGGCGAGGAGATCCATCTGCTGGGTAGCCGCGGCATGCTGCACTATACCGAAAATAACGGCATGGCCTTTGGCTGGGAAATTGGCGGGATAGCCGGTAAGCTGGCATTAACCATTTTCCGCATTGCTGCTGTTGCCGCTATTGGCTACGGCGTGGTTTATTTGATCCAGCATAAATATCACCGTGGCTTGATCCTGAATGTTGCCCTGATATTTGCCGGCGCTGTTGGTAATATTATCGATTCAACCTTTTACGGGGTCATCTATCACTACGCCCCTATTTTCCAGGGACGGGTGGTTGATATGTTCTACTTTCCACTAATCCGCGGTACTTACCCATCGTGGTTCCCATTTTGGCATGGGCAGTACTTCGAGTTTTTCCAGCCGGTATTTAACTTTGCTGATGCCTCCATATCGGTAGGCGTTATCCTGATCCTGATATGGCAAAAACGCTATTTTAAGCACGAGAAAGTAGAAGAAAGCAATTTGAACAGCGAGGTAGTGGAGGAATAATTACCCCCTACCCCCTGAAGGGGGAATATGAAATAAAAAAGCCGCTTAACGCGGCTTTTTTATTTATGGATTTTGTCATTGCGAGCGTAGCGTGGACAACCGACCAACGGGGGCTCATTAATGCCTTGAAAAAACAATTATAATATTAATAATCTCGTAGTGCGCAAATCAAGCTACGAGATTGCCACATCGCCCCAGCGCACAATCCAGAACTGGCTCCTCGCAATGACAATCCACTTACCTACATTCCACCTTAAACAATGTATATTTGAGCCATGAAACCCGCCGAGATCAATATAAAATGGAAAGAACTGCAGGAGCGCATAGCTACTGAATTTGATTCTGATATTCCCGATATTAAAGTAATGCTGTTTTTAATTGGCGTGCAGGAACTGGGCCAGGGGCCTCAAAAATTCAACAAGCGCCAAAAGGAAGAGCTGATGCATATTGCTACCTGCAAGCTGTTTAGCATGATGGGCTTTTACGAACTGGAAGGCTTAGATCAGGACGGCTGGCCGCACTGGAAACTGGTGAAACCCATCCCCAACTACACCCTGCTGGAGCAGGAGATGACCATGAAATCATTGGTGATCAATTACTTTGACGAGATTTATCAATAACAAAAACGGCCCCGATTGGGGCCGTTTTTGTTATTATATTACACTACTTGTCATTGCGAGCGATAGCGCGGCAATCCCATAGGACAAGCAACGAGGACCTGCCAATGGGATTGCCACGTCGCTATCGCTCCTCGCAATGACAAGTTGGTTAATTATTACTCTCTAACACTTGCGGTAACCGTTGGCGGGTTTGATGCGAGATCGATCATAATAGAAAGCTCGGTGATCAGGGCGTCATCGCTGCCGCTCCAGCCTACACTTTTAAAGCGGATGTTGCCATTTTTATCTACTACAAATTTAGTTGGGATACCATCTACACCAAACTGGCTTACTACATCGTATTTACCTTTAGCGTCCTTGGTTTCAGTATCATACAATACATGGAAATCGTATTTATTATCGGCAATAAACTTGGTCACCAGTTCCTCCTTTTTAGGGTCGGTTTCCCAGGTATCCACAAAAATAAACTGAACGTTAGGGTTATCCTTATACTTGGTCACCATTTTTTGCATAGCCGGGAACGATGCCTTGCAAGGCCCGCACCAGGTAGCCCAAAAATCAACAATAACCACTTTGCCTTTTAACGATGCCAGCGATACTTCGGCACCTTTGGTATCTTTTAACGAGAAACCCTGGGCCTTCAGATTGATCATTTGCTCCAGCACCTCGGCTTTAGCCTTGGCGTAGGCAACAGCTTCCAACCCGGCCATATAGGTAGCGTAATCCTTATCGCTGCCTTTTGCTTTTACATATAAAGCTTTTACATCTTCCTTCATTTTACCGGTTGATTTCCCGGCTTTGATAAACTCTTCGGCTTTTTGCATAGCTTCTTTAGACTTGCCATTGGCGGCTAAAAAGGTGATCAGGCGTTCGTTTACATCGGGCGATGAGCCTTTTTGATAGTCTACCGCTTTTTGCTGATAGGCCAATGCATCGGCAACCTTACCTTGTTTGTATAAGATCAGGCCGTAAGTATCGGCAAACATGGCATAGTTTGAATTGATCATTTCGGTCCGTTGCGATTCAGGATATGTCGTATAGTACGCCGGCGGGTTAGTTTTATAGCTCTCTACAATATCTAACGATTGCTTCGACAGACCGGCGGCCACATCCAGGTTCTCGCCTTTTTCGGCCAGAGGCCATGCAATGCTGTTATATAACGAGGCCAGGTTACGCCTGTCCTGAACCATGGCGGTGTACTTGTTAAAGGCGGCATAATCCTTTTTGGCGCCATAAGCCGATGCAAGGTTCATCAGCAAATTGTCGTTAACGGGTTTGGCCGGGCTAAAATTGCTTTTCAACTCGTTATACAATGCAGCTTTTTTATCAGGATCGGTTTCTTTAAAAAAGGGCGTACTTGCCTGATTTACGGCCAAATTACCTTTAGGGAAACGGGCCACTATGGCTTTAGAAAGCGAATCGGACAGGGGCTTATTACTGTTATAAAACGCATTGGCTAATAAGGACAAGTCCGCTTCCGTAGCATCCTTTTGTGCAAAAGCTGCCAGTATCTTTTGTTTTTCAATGGCTGCTTTGGCTACATCTTTATTTTGCATCAATAAGCTGTAATACATATTCTGCATACCCTTTATACTTTCGGGGTATACGGCAAATTCTTTTTCATACAGCTGCTGCGCCAGTTTCAGGTCTGATTTTAACCCCATCATATTGTTGCCAAAATAATGCGCTATCATACCTTCAATCATTTGCTCGCCCTGTACTGGCTTGCCGGCGGCATCTTTCATACCTATCAGATAGCCCTTGCCATCGTTATTATCTGATAGTTTATTACTGCTGAATTTTAATCCTGCTAAAACCACGGTGTCGGGTATGGATATCTTGGCTTTCCAAATCCCGGCTTCTTTGGTCAATGCTATATCCTGGGCGCGCACCACCCGTTTTTTATTAAAAAGGTATACCACGCCTTTAATTTCGGTTTGTTTTTCTAATTTGGTGCCCGCAGGGTTGTATGTGATGCTAAGCGTTTCGCCCGGATGTGCGACGGCCGGCGAAACGGTTAAATGATCGGCAGTTTGTGCAAAACCGGCAACACCCGATGCCAGCGGCAGCAATAATAATAATTGTTTAATTTTCATAAGATCAGGAATTTGTGAACTATAAATTTAGTAATAGATTTTGTAAATGCAACCCTTTGTTGCTCAATAATTAAAATAATTTTAATCTTCATTTTAACCAATGATGCAGAAATTTACCATCCTTTGTTTCACGCTGTTTTTAATTACGGCAACTGCTTTTGCAGGGCCGCCAAAAAACCAGTATGTACGCATTAAAACCAGTTACGGGCAATGCATTATCCGCCTGTATAATGAAACGCCAAAACACCGCGATAATTTCATTAAGCTGGCTAAACAGGGCTTTTACAATGGCACACTGTTTCACCGCATTATTCAAAACTTTATGATACAGGGCGGCGACCCCGATTCTAAAAACGCCAAGCCCGGGGAAGCGCTGGGCGAGGGCGACCTGAAATATAAAGTACCAGCCGAGATTAAAGACAGCCTGTTCCATAAACGGGGTGTACTGGCGGCGGCAAGAGACAATAACCCGGCGAAGGAATCCAGCGCGAGCCAGTTTTATATTGTAGAGGGCAAACGCTATACCGATGAAGACCTGGACAAGCTGGAACAGGGCCGTTTAAAGGGTTTTAAAGTACCCGAATGGCAGCGCGAATGGTACCGGTCGGTTGGCGGCACGGCGCAGTTAGATCACAGCTATACCGTATATGGCGAGGTAGTATCCGGCATTGATATGGTTGACCGGATTGCCGCCGTTAAAAAGGACGCGAAAGACCGCCCGCTGGAAGATGTACCCATGACCGTGGAGGTACTAAGCAAGGGCGAGTGCAAGCAGTTGGATAAGCTGCTTAACCCCCCGACCCCCTAAAGGGGGAGTATATGTGCAGATGTGCAAGTATGCAGATGTGCAAGTATGCAGATGTGCAAATGAGGAAATTAGTTAGATTTAACAGCAATTAAAGAAAAAGTTCCCCCTTTAGGGGGTTAGGGGGTATGAAAATTATAACATATAACGTAAATGGCATCCGCTCGGCCATGAGCAAGAACTGGCTGGGCTGGCTGCAGGCTACCGATGCCGATGTGGTTTGTTTGCAGGAAATAAAGGCTACGCCGGATGTGCTGACCGACCTGCACCTGGTTGAGCAATTGGGCTACCAGCATTATTGGTTCCCGGCCGAAAAAAAGGGATACAGCGGTACAGCTATCCTGACTAAACGCACGCCTAACCATATCGAATACGGTTGCGGCATTGCCGATTTTGACCGCGAAGGGCGCAATATCCGGGTAGATTTTGACGATGTATCGGTGATGAGCGTTTATTTCCCATCCGGTTCCAGCGGCGATGAGCGCCAGGTATTTAAATACCGCTTTTTAGATGAGTTTGGTAAATACCTTACCCTGCTAAAAGTAGAGCATCCTAATTTAATTATATGCGGCGATTATAACATCTGCCACCGTCCTATTGATATCCATAATCCAAAATCAAACGCTAACTCGTCGGGCTTTTTGCCCGAAGAACGCGAGTGGATGGAAAACTTTGTAGAGTCGGGTTTTATCGATACGTTCCGCCACCTGAATAAGGAACCGCATAACTATACCTGGTGGAGTTTCCGCGCCAATTCGCGCGCTAAGAATTTGGGCTGGCGTATTGATTATACCATGGCCAGCACCGAACTGGAACCACGCATTAAACGGGTAGCCATCCTATCCGAGGCCCGGCACTCGGACCATTGCCCGGTACTGCTGGAACTGCATCCGGCTTAACAGAAGGGGCACCGGATATCGCTTAACCGAGTAATAGCCTATCAATAGACAGGTGGAGATTTCCACCAAACGTTCCGATGGAACGTAACGGTTTTTCTTTATTTTCTACCAACCAAACATCCCTACGGGATGAGCAATACAACGCGTTCCGTAGGAACGCCTGGTTGGTAGCATAGCAAACAGGCAATTTCTTTCGTTCCATAGGAACGTCTGGTGAATCTGTCTGTTCATGGGCTAATATGCTTACCCGGAGATTTGCCCTGCCGTCAGGAATAGTTCCTGCCCTATGGGCGGTATAATTCCTTTTTCCAGCGCGGTATCAAACAATAGTTGAATGGCCTTACGCCCTTCGGCGCCTAAATCAACCGAGTATTGGTTTACGTATAATTCGATATGCTTATACATCACCTCCTCGCTCATTTCCTGCGCATGGCTGCGGATAAACTCCAGTCCCGATTTTGGGTTGGCAAAAGCAAACTCTACCGACCGGCGCAATACCCGGTTCAGCTTGTGCTGTATATCAAAAGGCAAATTGCGGTTAGCTACTATCCCGCCAAGGGGAATAGCGCAGCCGGTTTGTTTCTCCCAGTAATCGCCCAGGTCAATGATCTTTTTCAGGCCTTTATCCTGGTAGGTAAAGCGGTTTTCGTGGATGATAAGGCCGATATCCACGCGTCCGTCCAGCACGGCATTTTCGATATCCGAGAATACCAGGATCTCCTTATGGGTAGCTTTAGGAAAAGCCAGGCCTAATAAAAAGTTAGCCGTGGTATATTTCCCGGGGATCCCTATTTTTAGATTTGAGACAGGAGATGTGAGATTTGAGATAGAATTACCTTCCAATTCCGCAATTGAAATTTCACGTTTCGAAATTAAAAGCGGGCCAACGCCAAAGCCCAGGGCGCTGCCACTATCTAACAAAATATATTTATCGGCTACATAAGCAAAGGCATGGTAGCTAAGTTTGGTTACATCCAGTTCGCCGCGGAAAGCTTTTTGGTTAAGGGTTTCCACATCCTCGTAAAACACCTCAAAATCTAACCCTTCGGTATCAATTTTATGATGGATAAGGGCGTCAAATATAAACGTATCGTTTGGGCAGGGCGAAAAGCCAAGTGTCAGTTTCATCTGGTTAATAGTCTTCGATGATAATTTATTTGCCCTAAATGGTAGGTCAAATGCGTTGCTAAATGAATTAAAAAAAATTCGGTGGATGTTTTGCTTTCAAAAGCCAGCACAGGATATTCGGCCGCCAGTTGTTCATCGCTTAACTGGCTTAACGTGGTATCTACTATGCTAATCGTTTCTTCTATCCTATCGATCAGGTTTTCGATAGGGATATCTTTCTGAGAAAACTCCAGGTCCCGGTGCCGCACATAACCCGTCCCGCCAAGTTGGGCACCGATATAGGTATTAAGATTGCCTATTAAATGCAGGCAAAGGTTCCCGGCTGAATTAGCGATCTGTCCGTCGATCATCCAGATAGATCGTTCATCGGTATATAATCCGATTTCTGTTTTTAGCCTGTTAAGGTCGCGGTTAAAAAGATGGCGTAGGGTTTCCTGCAACATATTTATTTTTTATCGCGGTTAAATGCCAGCAGTTCTCCTTTTAATACAATTACTGCCTGGCTTTTTAGTAAAACTTTATTGTCTCTCAATGCTAAGTACATAAATCCGGTACGGGCCGATGACTGGAAAGCTTTCATGGTTGTTTTCCCCAGTTTCCCGCCCCAGTACGGTGCTAAAAAAGTTTGAACGCCACCGGTAACAGGGTCTTCATCAGTACCTGCCCAAGGCCAAAAATAGCGGTAATGGTAATCGTAACCATCACCGTCCGACCGCGCAGTAACCAATACTCCGTTAATACCGGTATAGGAGTTTATCAGCGCGTTAAAGTCGGGCTTTAATCCGGATAGTACATCAGTTCCTTCAATTTCAATAAGGATAATCTGATTTTTGCTACTGTAAACCGTATTCGCAGCCTTAGCTATACCCAGTGCTTTAAATACCGGGTCAGGAACATCGATAGCTACCGTGTTGTAAGATGGAAACGTCATTATAATTTCGTTGCCATCGCGGGTAATATACAGGTCGATGTTTTCAACAGTGATAAAATGGATTTCATTGACATGATTATCCTCAAAAATAATTTTGGCCGATGCAAGGGTGGCATGCCCGCACAGCGGGATCTCTTTTTTGGGAGAAAAATATCTGATGCGATAGATATTTGTCTGTTTGGTTGGTTTAATAAATGCTGTTTCTGAAAGGCCGAACTCCCGCGCTACCTGCAACATCTGCTCTTCGCTCAGGTCTTCATCACCAGTAAAACAAACGCCGGCGGGGTTTCCTTTAAATGCTTCTGTAGTAAACGAATCAACAATGTACGATATCATTTTAATAATGCCAGTCTGTGCAAAAGCGCATCGGCAAATATATTGAGATTTTTAATGGCCAAACCTACCTGCCAGTTATCGCGGTTGCGTTTTTCCACATAATTTGACACAGCCCTGATCTGCAGGCAAGGCACCCCTGCTTTGTGGCAGGCGTAAAAAAACGCGGCGCCTTCCATACTCTCTACCTGTGCATCTATGCGGCTGGTTACTTTACGTATAGCTTCCTCATTACCATGTACTGTATTTACGGTAATGCCCGTGGTTTGTTTCGGCAACAGGTTGCTGCTATCAATACCATTTTGGCTAAATATCCCCGAAAGGGTGGTGCTTGCCGTAAACACATTTTCACCAAAACCCAGTTGGTCTATCGGTATAAAATCCTGGTCATCTTCGGCGCCTAATTCGGCCAGCATATCGGTGGTTACCTCTACCACTTCGCCTAAATCAAGGCTGCGGTTAAAGCTGCCGGCTATACCCAGGTTAATGGCCAGGTCGTACTGGTTTACGGCCAGATGCCGGCCCAGGGCAAAAGCGGTGGCTACCATGCCTACGCCGGTTATTAGAAGTCTTAAGTCGTTAGTCTGAAGTTCCAAGTCATCTTCCGACTTCTGACTTCCGACTCCAGACTCCAGACTTCCGACTTCTGACTTCTGACTTGAGACTAAAAAAAGCGGCTCAATCTCGGCCTGTGTTGCTGCAACTATAAGTATCCTCATGGTAAATTTGTATGCTAATATAAAACAAACAGCCTGTTTTTGTTTTTGTTATATTTGCACCCAATTATTGCTATGATGATATACATGACGCGCAAAGAACATTTTAACGCTGCACACCGGATGTACCGCGATGAATGGAGCGCCGAAAAAAACGCGGAAGTATTTGGTAAATGCGCTAACCCAAACTGGCATGGGCACAACTATAATTTGTTTGTAACCGTTAAAGGTAACGTTAGTTATGCAACAGGCTATTTAATTGACCTGAAAGAACTGAAGGTAATTATAAACGAGCGGGTAATAGAAAAGCTGGATCATAAAAACATTAACCTTGATGTTGATTTTATGAAAGGCAAAATGGCATCGACCGAGTTACTGTGTATCGAGATCTTTAACCAGTTAAAGGCCCCTATTGAGGCTTACGAAGGTGTATTTTTGCATTCCATTAAACTTTACGAAACCGAAAATAATTGCGCCGAGTACTTTGGCGATTAATTTTAAATATGAGTACTACACCATACCTGCCCGATGATGAGGATGATGAAATAATTGGCTACGCCAAGGTAGACCGTTATAACCCCGAACTGATCACCAGCCTATCGGCCCATTATAAAGAGATTTTAGTGCAGATAGGCGAAAACCCCGAACGCGAAGGCCTGCTGAAAACGCCCGAGCGCATTGCCAAAGCCATGTTGTACTTAACCCAGGGTTACGATCTGGATGCCAAAGCCATCCTTGGCTCGGCCTTGTTTAAAGAAGATTACAGCCAGATGGTGGTAGTAAAGGATATAGAAGTATACTCGATGTGCGAGCACCACATGCTGCCGTTTTTCGGCAAGGCGCATATTGCGTATATCCCCAACGGGCATGTAGTTGGCTTAAGCAAAATACCGCGTGTGGTTGATGTTTACGCCCGCCGCCTGCAGGTGCAGGAGCGCTTAACTAACGAGATACGCGATTGCATCCAGGAAACCCTGCAGCCCGTAGGCGTAGGCGTGGTAATGGAATGCCGCCACCTGTGCATGTGTATGCGTGGTGTGCAAAAGCAAAACTCGGTAACTACCACATCGGCCTTTACCGGCGGCTTTTTGCAGGAAAAAACAAGGGCGGAATTTCTCAATCTCATTTCTTCGAAATTGAGTTGAGAAATTAGTGATTGGAGATTAGTTAATTAGTGATCAGGCTTTAAAAGACAACTACTTAACTAATCTCTAATCACTAATTAACTGATCACTAATTAACTAATCTCTAATCACTAAACAATGAAAGCATACATTTTCCCGGGCCAGGGCGCACAGTTTGTGGGTATGGGCAAGGATATATACGAGCAGAACGAAGAAGCCAAAGCCTTATTTGAGCGGGCTAATGATATTTTAGGTTTCCGCATTACCGATATCATGTTTGACGGAACGGTAGAGGAGCTGAAAGAAACAAAGGTTACCCAGCCGGCTATCTTTTTGCATTCGGTAATATTAGCCAAAGCCTTAGGCGATGATTTTCAACCCGAAATGGTGGCAGGGCATTCCCTGGGCGAGTTTTCGGCGCTGGTATCGGCCGGGGCCTTAAATTTTGAGGACGGACTGCGTTTGGTGGCCGCGCGTGCCAATGCTATGCAAAAGGCCTGCGAGCTGCAACCATCAACCATGGCGGCTATTTTGGGTTTGGATGATTTTACGGTAGAAGATATTTGCCACCGCGTAAGCGATGTAGTGGTGCCGGCTAATTATAACTGCCCGGGGCAATTAGTAATATCAGGCAGTATTGCCGGTGTAGACAAGGCTTGCGAACTGCTGTTAGCCGCGGGCGCCAAGCGTGCCTTAAAACTAAATGTGGGCGGCGCGTTCCACTCGCCATTAATGGAAGCCGCCAGGGTTGAACTGGCAGCAGCTATTGAAGGTACCGAAATTAAAGCGCCGGTTTGCCCTATTTATCAAAACATTGATGCCAAACCGCAAACCGATCCGGCGCAGATCAAACACAACCTGATAGCCCAGTTAACGGGGCCGGTACGCTGGACACAAACCGTACTGCATATGCTGGAGGACGGAGCCACCTCGTTTACCGAAGTTGGCCCTGGCAATGTGTTACAGGGGCTGGTTAAAAAGGCCGACCGTAACGCAGTTACCGCCAGCGCCGCACTGCCACAATAAAATAAATTAAAAAAGCCGCAAACTAAAGCGGCTTTTGTTTTTTATAAATAGTTTTATACCTGATATTACTTACAGGCTAACAACGACACTTATTGACCACATCTGCAAAAATACGTTTACTGCTGGCTATTGTTTGCGCCACCTTTTTACTAACGGCCGTTATCGTTAAACGAACGTTTACGCCCAAAGTAAACCTGGCGCAAACCGGGGCAATTGTGCAAAACAACCTCAATAAAAAGGAAGCCTACATTAATCAGTTCATCAGCACCAAAAGGGGGATGGACCGGCTAAAAAGCCTGGCAGATGGTAATCAAAACGATGCTTTAGATTTTATACAGGATTTTACGGCCGATAAACACATCTGGGTTTATACCTATATCAACAATCAGCTTAAGTTTTGGAGCGGCGTAAAAATCATGCCCGGCAATCCGGATAGGTTTCAGGAAGGGATCAGTTTTGTTAACCTGGCTAACGGCTATTACCAGGTAGTTAAAAAAACCGAGGGTAATTTTAAAGTGGTATTTTTATCCCTGGTAAGGTACACCTACCCTTTTCATAACCGTTATTTACATAACAATTTTGAAAGGACCTTATTAAGTGATGATAATATAGATATTGCCGATTTTACCGATAAGTTGGTTTATCCCATTCATTCGTTAAACAACACCTACCTGTTTTCGATTAAGCTAAAACCCGGCAACATTAACCACCGGTTTTATTATTTCGAGGTTATTTTATGGCTTTTAGGTTTTCTTACCCTGTGTATACTGATACATAATATCTGTAATTACATTGCAGGTAAAGGTTATGCGCTGTTATCGTTTGGGGTGCTGGCCCTTTTTATTTTTATATGCAGGTATATCAACCTTTTTTGGGGCTTTCCAAACCTGAGTAATTTTGAAGTTTTCAGTCCCAAACTTTACGCTTCAAATACGCTGTTCCCCTCCCTTGGCGATTTTTGCATCAATACCCTGCAAGCCTGCTGGCTGGCCGCGTTTGTGTATTATCACCGGCATAAAATTATACGCGGGCAGGTAAGTAAAGCAATGGCTTATGGTATAGTTGCGGTTTGTAGCGCGGGCCTGGTTATACTGGCTACCGTGCTTTTAAATTTATACCACGGCCTGGTCATTAACTCCAGTATCAGTTTCGATGTAACCAATGTGTTCAACCTGTCGGGTTTTAGTTTGCTGGGGGTTTTAATGCTTTGTTTTAGTTACTTAACGTTTTACCTGTTAAATGATACACTGCTGATCATTACCCGGCGCCTAACCATCCCTGATAAACATAAGGCCCTTATATTTTCGGGCTTTATCCTGGCTGCTACCCTGATGACGGTTATCCAGCACGATACCAGCATGTTTTACATCCTTGCAGGCCTGTTTACGCTGGTAAGGGTATATTCGGTTTGGTATGGCAATGGTAAGCTTACGGCTGCGTCGTTTTTAATTTTAATAGCCGTGTGTTCTGTAATATCTACCATAAAGCTTAAACACTTTCAGCACATAAAGGAAACAGAAGTGCGCAAGGTGCTTATACAAAAGCTGGAGATAGGTGATGATGACACCGCCGATTCGGCATTCCATAAAATTGAAAGGCAGATCATCGCCGACCGGGGCACCATTATCTATTTCGGCACCCAAAACCGTAATGATGATTTCCTGAAAAACAACCTGCAAAAAACCTATTTTGATGGTTACTTAACCAAATATGATTTAAAGGTATATGCCTTTAACAACGCCGGCGAGCCTATTACCAGCGATAAAACCTACCTGCTGAACGACTTTAAGGACATGGTGGCCTACAGTTCGGTTAAAAAGGTAACCGATTTTTTCTATTACGAAAATAATGATACAGGCTATCAAAGCTATTTTGCCATACTACCGGTTAAGGATGGCGATAACGATTTGGGCAGTGTGGTGTTACGCCTTAAATCCAAGCCGCTGCTGGCCGAAAGCACCTTTCCTGAGCTGCTTGTTAATGGCGAGATAAAATCGGATGCGGCATTTAAAGATTACTCCTATGCCTATTACAGTGATAACCATTTGGTGAACCAAAACGGTAAATTTGCCTATGGCTTGTACAATTATGAACTGAAGGGACAGCTCAAAAAATACGTCACTAAAAAAACCAGGCCGCTTGATACTAAACTGTACAAGCCGCTGGCCCGTTTTAACCACTTAATTTATCAGCCAAGCAAACGCATCACTATTGTAGCAAGCCGCGAAGAAGATCCTATTGCACAAAACGTAACATCCCTCACTTTCTTTTTTGTAACGCTGCTGGCTTTTAGCGCGGTTGTTGTTTTTATATCCTGGTTGTGGACACGCATCCGTATATTCAATATCAAAAACCAGCAAATAAAATGGGGTTTTAAATTTAATATCGATAAGATATTGTATCGCAGCCGTATCCAATTCTCGGTTATATTTACGGTAGTGTTTACGCTGCTCATCATCGGCGTCATTACTTTCCAGGCTATCCGTGCCCAGTATAAGGAACAACAGGAAGAAATGATCCGCGATAAAATAACCCGTATAGGCGGTGTATTTGAGGTTGGCCTGCAAAAAGACGATTACAGCAGTACACAGGCAGGGCAGGTAAAATTTAATGAGTTTGCCAATACCTACCTGGTAGATTTAACGCTGTTTAGCAAATACGGGATACCGTTGATAACCACCCAGCCCAAAATTTATGATTACGAGCTGCTGGCACGCCGTATGAACCGGCGCGCTTTTATTAACATGAATAAATTGCAGCGGTCGGTATTTTTAAACGACGAACAAATTGGCGATCTGAAGTTTAAAGCGGCATACGTACCTATCAGGGATGCGCGTAATGTTACTATGGCCTATTTGCAGCTCCCTTATTTTAGTAACGAAGCCGATTATAACAACCGCATTGGTTCCCTGCTGAATGCGATGATAAATGTTTACGCGCTGGTATTTATTGGCATAGGCTTGTTTGCCGTAGTTATTGCCCGGCAGATCACCTCGCCTTTAACACTGATACAACATAATCTGAGTAAAACCATCTACGGACAAAAGAACGAGCCTATAGTTTGGAACCGAGATGATGAAATTGGCGCACTGGTGAAGGAGTATAACAAAATGATTGCCGAACTGGAAAACAGCGCGCAGCGCCTGGCCCAGTCTGAAAGGGAAACTGCCTGGCGCGAAATGGCCAAGCAGGTGGCGCACGAAATTAAGAACCCGCTTACCCCCCTTAAGTTGGGGCTGCAATTGCTGGATAAAGCCTGGAAGGATAAAGACCCGAAGTTTGACCAGAAGTTTGAGCGTTTCAGCAAATCGTTTGTGGAGCAGATAGAGAGCCTGTCGTCTATTGCTTCGGAGTTTTCGGCTTTTGCTAAAATGCCGGATACCAAGCTGGAAAAAGTGAATCTGTTTGATATCATCGGCCAGGCCGTGATCATTTTTAAACAGATGGATAACGTAACTATCAACCTGCAAACCGGCGACCCGTTCTTTATCCGCGCCGATCGCGACCAGCTATTGCGCTGCTTTAATAACCTGCTTAAAAATGCCATTGAAGCCATCCCCGATAACCGGCCGGGCATGATCAGCATTACTCATAAAATAACTTCGGGGCATGTATTAGTCATTGTTGCCGATAACGGCAATGGGATCCCCGAAAACCTGCGCGAAAAGATCTTCGCGCCAAACTTTACCACCAAAAGTTCGGGGACGGGGCTTGGGTTGGCCTTTGTTAAAAACTCTATCGAAAACGCCGGCGGCAAAGTTTGGTTCGAAACAGAAATAGGTAAGGGCACTACTTTTTATTTGAATTTGCCGGCTACCGCATAATGTTAATTTAGGTTAAACCTGTCTGTAATTACCGTATCCCCAAAAACAAATCCGATATTGAGGTGGTTAATTCAATCATCATATCATCGCCATGAAATCACTGTTTTATCTCTTATCAGCCACCATTTTATCTGCAGGAATGTTATCCTGCAGCCATAACAAAACCAACTTAACCGCGGCAGATACCGCTAAAACCACCATACACCATAACGGAGTTAATATCGCGTATACCGATACCCGCAATACCAGCGACACCACCCTGCTTTTTGTACATGGCTGGGCTATTAACAAAGGTTATTGGAAAGACCAGGTATCTTATTTTGGTAAAAGATATCGCGTTGTGGCTATCGACCTGCCGGGCTTTGGCCAATCGGGCAAAAACCGAAAGCAGTGGGATACCCAAACCTTTGCCGGCGATGTAGACTCGGTGATTAAAGCATTGGATTTGAAAAAGGTGATCCTGGTAGGGCATTCCATGTCGGGCGATATTGTGTTGCAGGCTGCTATTGATAACCCCGATAAGGTGATAGGGTTGGTTGGGGTTGATAACTTTAACAGCCCCGGCGCCCCGCAAACCGAACAATCCAAAAAAGAATATGCGGCGGCCATTATACAACTGAAACAACATTTTAAGCAAACGGCCTTTGCCTGGTTTAACCAGGAGCTATTCTCTAAAACTACCTCTAAAGAAATACGCGAACGGGTGCTGAACGATGTAGCCAAAGCCGATTCGGTAATTGCCGTAGCCTGCCTGGAAAACGGCAATGATTTTAAAGAGATAGACAAACTAAAAGAAGCCGGTAAAAAATTATACCTGATCAATAGCGATATGCACCCGGTAGACAGCACCTATCTGCTGGCCAACAAAATCCCGTATCATATCTATATTGTACCGGGCAGCGGGCATTTCCCTATGGTAGAACACCCTAAGGTATTTAATATGCAGCTTGATCACGTGATCGGGGATATAAATCACCCCCTAACCCCCTAAAGGGGGAATAAATATGCAGATGTGCGAATATAAAAATATGCAGATTAAGAAATGTATCAATAAATCCGAAATGACTCCCCCTTCAGGGGGTCGGGGGGGCTCAATACAACAACTGATCATATGGATACCTTACCGTATGTAAAGCGATCACCTTATCGTACAACAACTTCCTGAACTCATCTACATTCTCCTTTTTAAGGGCCGAGATAAATATGGCCGGACTATTGTTTTTACCCATCCAGCTTTGCTTAAACTCTTCTAAAGTAAGCGGGGTGGCCGGGTCTTCCTCGTGCGTTGGTTTAGGCTGGTAAGCGTCTATTTTGTTAAACACGGTGATCATCGGCTTATCTATAGCACCCATATCTTTCAGGGTTTCGTTTACGGTGCGAATCTGGTCTTCAAAATTAGGATGCGATACATCAACTACGTGTACCAGGATATCAGCCTCGCGCACCTCATCAAGGGTAGATTTAAAGCACTCTACCAAATGATGCGGTAACTTGCGGATGAAACCAACCGTGTCTGACAGTAAGAACGGCAGATTATCGATCACCACTTTGCGCACGGTAGTATCCAACGTAGCAAACAGCTTGTTTTCGGCCAGGATCTCTGATTTGGAGATCATATTCATAATGGTAGATTTACCCACGTTGGTATAGCCCACCAAAGCCACACGAATCAGCTGATTACGGTTTTTGCGCTGCGTCTCGTTCTGCTTATCAATCAGCTTCAGTCGCTCTTTTAGCAGTGCTATTTTGTTCAGGATCAAACGCCTGTCCGTTTCAATTTGCGATTCACCCGGGCCGCGCATCCCGATACCACCCTTTTGGCGCTCTAAGTGCGTCCATAAACGGGTTAGGCGGGGTAATAAGTATTGCAATTGCGCCAGTTCCACCTGTGTTTTTGCCTGGGCCGTTTGGGCGCGGTTAGCAAAGATATCCAGGATCAGGTTACTGCGGTCCAGGATCTTTACCTGCAGCTCACGTTCAATATTACGCAGCTGCGATGGGGAAAGCTCATCATCAAAAACAACAATATCTATCTCTTCCGATTTCACAAAATCACGGATTTCTTCCAGTTTACCCGAATGTACAAAGGTAGCCCTGTCGGGTTTTAACATGCGCTGGGTAAAACTGCGCACGGTCAGTCCGCCGGCAGTCATTACTAAAAACTCCAGTTCTTCCAGGTACTCACGGGTTTGCTCTTCGCTTTCGCCCGGGGTAATAATGCCTACCAGTACAACTTTCTCCTGCTTCACAGCAGTATCATAAAATTTTTGCTTCATTAATAAATGTTATTAGTGCAAAGGTAATGTTAAAATATTTAGTGTTTAATTTTGAATAACAAACCATTACCGATTTTGCTTAACTTTATATTTTAAACGTTGTTGGTATGAAAAATGATACACAGTTATTAAGCCGGATAACACTGGTGCCTGATTTATTAGGTGGAAAACCAACCATCCGTTCTATGCGTTTTTTAGTGAGTGATATTTTGGAATTACTTTCAACCGGGATGCATGATGATGAAATATTAGAACAACACCCAATTTTAGAAAAAGAAGATATTCAGGCTGCCTTATTGTATGCTTCGCTTAAAATGAAAAATACCGTTATAATTCATGCCGCATAACAATTGGGAAATTTGGTTGGATACTCAGATCTCACCAATAATTGCTAAATGGATGACTGAATATACCGGGATAGTTGTTAAATCATCCTATATTCTCTCGTTAAATACATTAACAGATACCGCTATTTACGAAAAAGCGAAAGCTGCCGGCAATGTGATCATTATATCCAAAGACGCGGACTTCCATGAATTAATTAGCCGGTTAGGCTCACCTCCAAAACTGATCAATCTTAGGAAAGGCAATAGCGATAATCGCTTATTATGGGAGTTTTTAAAACCCAATATAAATCACGCTATAAATATTCTTGCATCTTCGGATGTTGATATTGTTGAGCTTGACTAAGGTTACCGCCTCACCTTATTCAGCACCAGCTGCCAATCGGGATAACTCTCATCCGTTGCTTTCAGTTTCTGGATCAGGTTAATGGCATCCGGATAAAAATATTCAACCAATAGCAGTACGCCCATACCACTTTTTGGCTCGAACAGGGTACCGGCTTTGTAGCCCTTTTCGCCATTATCGGCACGCTTTTTATCAAAGGCTACCTTGCTGTTTACAAACTCGCCGTGGGTTTTGGCGCCGGTGATAAAGGGCAGCAGCCACTCGGTCGATTTTTTGATGGAGGTTTGCTCGGGCGACTCATAACTATAATAATCCACACCGGTAGCACGCTTAATAATAATAGCCAGTTTGGTTAGCGGCTCCAGGTCGTAGGTATGATAATGCAAGGCATCGCGCAGCAAAAAATCAATGCTGGAACCATCAGGTAACAGGTTTCTGCCAATTTGGGTTTTGATGCCGGCCGTAGCGAAATCAATAAACTTTTTGTCGTTTAGGGCAAAGCCTATTTCGCCTACTTCCTTTAACCGGTGCGAGTGCCAGTTATTGTATGATGTTTCCCGTCCGATCTTCATTTTGTTGATCTCCATCTGGGCGGTTTGTGCCAGCCAGCCGGTAATCAGCTTGTTATTAGCAGGGTCTATATCAGCCTTAATCAAATCGTAAGCCTCTACGGCCGGGTCAAGGTTGGTATCATCTATCGGGTCGCCATTGGGTACGTTTTTTTGCGACCATGCCGCCAAAAACTCAACTGCTTTGTTCAGGTACTTTTTGTCGCCGGCGGTACGGTATACCAAAGCCAGCGTGTACATTTTGCGCATATCTTTAAAAGCGGCTTGTGTGGCTATTTTTTGCGGGTCGCCCTGCAGGCGGCCTTCGGTATGGATGGTATCAATTGGGTTAGGGCTATCGTTCAGCGCGGCATCAGCTGCTTTTTGTATTTCACTGAAACGGGCCTTAGCCGATGCATCTGTACTGCACAACTTTTTCAATGTGCCTATCTCGGCTTTATTTAAACTTACAAATTGGGCATGGGCCGAAACCGCGCAAAATGCCAGCGCGGCAAACAAGTATATTTTCTTCATTATGGGCAGGGTTATAATTGGTATGAAGATATAAAAGCCAAATGGTTTAACGGCAGGAAATATTATTTGCGAATTAGCTTTTTGCTAAACTATATATGCCGGTATAATGGCCTTATTTATCACGGTACTGACTGATAATTTTTTTACAACCGCGCTCAATTAAATCAAAAGCTTCATCAAACAAATTGGTATAATATGGGTCGGGCACTTCCTGATCGCCCAGTAGCAGCTTTACCTTTTGGGCATCTTCCTGATTGCGGGCCATGGCTAAAATATTGGCCCGGTTACTTTTATCCATCACCAGTATCAGGTCAAACCGGTCAAAATCACCTATGCGGAATAACCGGCATACCTGCCCGCTGATATCTATCCCGCGACTGCGCGCCACACGCACCGAGCCATGGTGCGGGCCTTCGCCAACGTGCCAGTCGCCTGTCCCGGCCGAATCGATCTGCCAATCCAACCCTTCCTGTTCTGCAAGGTGCTGCATAATACCCTCCGCCAGCGGCGAACGGCAGATATTACCGAGGCAAACCATTAGGATCTTCATGCTTAATAATTATGTGCAAATGTGCGTATATGCAAATGTGCAGATGATGGAACTAATTTGCATATCTGCACATTTTCGCATTTGCACATTTATTTAAATATCTCGTTCAATACCCCGGCTAACCTTACACCGCCTTTTAGCAGCTGCTGGTTCAGGATATCTATATGGCTGAAATTATACTTATAGCTCAGCGTTTCGCCGGGTTTGGTATCGGTGTAAATTTTTTCGGCCAGCTGGCTGCTTTCATATAACCAGGTGCTGATAGGCGCTTTTTGCCATTCGGCGCGCTGGGCTGCGGTGGTGTGATTGATAGCAGCGGTGTATTCGGTATAGCTTAACTCCTGAAAGTTGATCAGTTCGGTATCCCAGATGCTGTGCATATTGGTGGGTTTGCTAAACCAGTTCACTTTAAAATCGTTGCCGCCTTTATCATCCTTATGGGCAGTATGCATCGGCTGGTGCACGTCTTCCACAATATGGATCAGCATGCGCAGGTAAAGCAATTTATTCTCTTTAGTGGTTGATGGCTTTTTTAATTCGGCTATCAGGAAATTTAGCTTGGTATAGGCATCTACTTCGGTATCCTTAGCCAGGTATTCATTCATTTCGGCCTGGCTCATTGCCTTATCAAAATCAACAAAATGCCAGTTGTATAAATAGCTGTACGATGGGTCCGACTTAATAAAATCGGCCCAGTTGCTGGCCATAGCTACCGATTCGTTACCTAATATCTGTTTTACGGCCAGTTTGGCTTTAGGCGTTAAGTAGCTGTAAGCAATTTCGCCGCTGATGCGGTGCCCGTTGGTGCCCCAGGCAAACGTGGTAAAAGGCAAACAAAACAGGATGGCTAATGCGCCAAATTTTCTGAATATTTTCATATGCTAAAGTGGTTTTTGCGTGCAGGTTGTTTTTTTTATCAGATGTAAATTGACAGGTATAACGCTTGATGTGCCCGATAGTTGTACCAGCGAATCCGTTTTTTTGCTGATCTTAAAAACCTCTTCGTAGGGCCCCGTGCGGAAACAATTCATATCGGTTTTCAGGGTATAATCGGCATTGCAAAACTGGCCTTTTAAAAACAGCGTGTCGTTGCGTTGCCGGTAGCCCCCCCTGATGTATTCGGCCCAATGCCCTTTGCTCATGCAGGTATCGCCGCCGTAATTTACTTTACTGGAATTATCAATCTTCACAAAAAACGAATCACAATCAAAGCGGATACTATAACGCGAAAACGTAACCAGCTTTTGCTGCAGCGCGCTGCTATCCTGCCGCCACTCGCCTTGCAGATATACTTCGCCCTTACCTTGCAGGTTGGGGTTGAAGCTGCAGCTTGCCAGTGTTAAAGCTCCAAGTAGTCCGAAAGTCCGGAAGACCGAAAGTCCGGAAGATGACCTGTCACCCTGAGCTTGTCGAAGGGTGCGTGCGCAGGCCTGCCCGCCATGGTTCGACAGGCTCACCATGACACCCCTTTTTGAGGCGAAAGCTAAAAGGTAAAGGGCGCGCGCTTTGTGCATGTATTTATTAAAGGATTGCAGCCGCTCGGCTCCAGCCGAGTGGCAACTATTTCCCGGCCTCCGGCCGTTATTGCGATTAAATCCTATTTAACTTCGGCCGGAGGCCGGATAATAACGGTCACTCGGCTGGAGCCGAGCGACTGCATTAGTTTTAGCTTACTTCAATCCGCCAATCATATCTTCGGGCCTAACCCATTGGTCAAACTGCTCGCTGGTGAGCAGTTCCAACTTCATGGCGGCTTCGCGTAACGACAGGTTTTCTTTCAGCGCTGTTTTAGCAATTTTGGCCGCGTTCTCGTATCCAATATGCGGGTTAAGCGCAGTTACCAGCATCAGCGAGTTTTCCAGGTGCTTTTTAATACCCGCGTAATTTGGTTCGATACCCGCCGCGCAATGATCATTAAACGACACACAGGCATCGCCAATCAGGCGTGCCGATTGCAGGAAGTTGGCTGCCATTACCGGTTTAAACACGTTCAGTTCATAATGCCCGTTCGACCCACCGATAGAGATCGTTACATCGTTCCCCATTACCTGGGCGGCAACCATAGTTACGGCTTCGTTTTGGGTAGGGTTAACCTTACCCGGCATAATAGATGAACCCGGTTCGTTATCGGGGATATGGATCTCGCCGATCCCTGAGCGCGGGCCCGAGGCCAGCATACGGATATCGTTAGCGATCTTCATCAGCGATACGGCTATTTGTTTCAGCGCGCCGTGGGTTTCCACAATGGCATCGTGAGCGGCCAGCGCTTCAAATTTGTTCTCGGCGGTGATAAACGGCAGATTGGTGAATTTGGCAATATATTCGGCTACCAGCACATCATAACCCGCGGGGGTGTTAATGCCGGTACCTACGGCTGTACCGCCTAAAGCTAATTCCGACAGGTGCGCCAGTGTATTCCGCAAAGCGCGCAGGCCATGGTCCAGTTGCGATACATAGCCCGAAAATTCTTGTCCTAAGGTAAGCGGCGTAGCATCCATCAGGTGCGTACGGCCAATTTTTACCACGCTTTTAAAGGCCTCGGCTTTTGCTTTCAGCGTATCACGCAATTTCTCCACACCCGGTATAGTTACATCGATCACCATTTTATAGGCGGCAATGTGCATGGCGGTAGGGTAAGTATCGTTTGATGACTGCGATTTGTTCACATCATCATTAGGGTGGATAAAGGTTTTGCCCTCGCCCAGTTGATGGCCTTGTAATACGTGCGCACGATTGGCTACCACCTCGTTCACGTTCATGTTACTTTGTGTGCCCGAGCCTGTTTGCCAGATCACCAGCGGAAATTCGCTGGCCAGCTTGCCTTCCAGTATCTCATCGCAAACCTGTGCTATCAGGTCGCGTTTTTCGGCTGATAAAACGCCCAGATCGGTATTGGTATAGGCTGCCGCTTTTTTCAGGTAAGCAAAGGCATCTATAATTTCCACGGGCATTGATGCCTCGGGACCAATTTTAAAATTATTGCGCGATCGTTGTGTTTGCGCGCCCCAGTATTTGTCGGCAGGTACTTGTACCTCGCCCATGGTATCGTGTTCAATTCTGAAACTCATGGCAGTATTAAAATTTGGCGCAATTTATGGTTTTAAGGCGAAAGCGGAAAGAAGATTAGCTGTAAAAGCTAAGCTACACTCGTTATTATATGCTATTATCTGCTTGTAACAACGAGTGGATAAAACCGACGGTTGGCTATCGCACCATGCGCCCCTTCCAGGCGTATTTGCCGGTATTGCCCATAATGCCAATATAAACCACATAAATAATATGCAGCGGCGCCACTATGCTGATCAATAAGATGAGCCCGGCACGTTTAAAGAAACCAAGCACTGGCATCAGGAATATGATCTCGAACAAATATTTCAGACCGATTTGCAGCAGGAACAGTTGGAAGAAATAGCTATCATAGAAACTTAACGAGGCATTTACAATCAACAGCAGGTTAAAAAGCCACATGCTTACCGCCAGCGCGATGATCTTTTTATCCTTATACTTGGTTGATTTGGATGCCCAGCGGCGCCTTTGCTGTAAAAAGCTTTCCAGGTTGTGTTTGGCATGGGTATAAACGATGGCGTCCCGGTTTTTTAAAAAACCAATGCGACCAGGAAAACGGGCGGCTACTTTTTGCAGCAGCAGTTCATCATCTCCCGATGCCAGATCATCTATCCCGCTAAACCCGCCTACCTCGTAAAAGGTGTCCTTACGATAAGCCAGGTTGGCGCCGTTACAGGTTGACGCCCGGTTATTGCCGATAAACGATGCCCCGATACCGATCAGGAACGAGAACTCCAGTGTCTGCATCCGCTCGAACAAGGTTTTTTCCTCAAAATAAGTTACCGGCGACGAGATCATCAGCATGCCCTCTGCTTCAAAATATCCCACAATGGTGGATAGCCATTTAGGGCCCATGCGGCAGTCGGCATCGGTGGCCACCATCAGGTTGCCGGTTGAGCGGCGGATGGCTTCGGCAATGGCTTTCTTTTTATAGGAGTTTAATACCTGTCCGGCTTCCAGTTGCAACAGCTTAACGCCGCGGTTAGCATAACTGCTGATAATGGCAGCGGTGTTATCGGTAGAGTGGTCGTCTACAATAATGATCTCCGTCAGATCGTGCGGGTAATCCTGTGCCAGCAGGTCTTCTATCGTGGCACGGATGTTTTTTTCTTCATCCCGGGCCGCTATCAGGACGGTTACCCTGGTATGGAAGGGGCCGGGATTAATTTGCGGTTGTTTAAGCGATGCCCAGCCTTTTATCAGGTAGGTTACAATAACCAGGTATAGCCCGGTAAGCAAGAGCGATATAATACTATAGATTGTTATCAAAAAACTTAAGTTTAAAAACAAAAACAGAGCCTAATATAGCAGGAATGATCAGGTTTATGAGCCAAATAGAAGTAACTGCCGCCATAACCGCTATTTTTTGATCGGTTACATAGGAAAAAAGTGTACCTGCCGTAAGATTGCGTACGCCGACATCCAGCAAATCAAGCGAGGGCAGGGCCGATTGGATAAAGAACAGGATGAATACCATCATCAATACATCATAAATCGGGATCTGCGGTATCAGTAAGTGGATCACCAGATAGTACTGGAATGAGAATACCGCGAAACGCGCCAGGCAATAGCCCATAATACGCAGCAATTCGGTAAACTGATAACGCCCCATAATATCAAAAAAGCGGTGGAACTTGTGCAGGAACTTTACACTGTTTAGCAAAGCAACCATCCACCTGATATTAAAATAGAACAGCAGCATCAGCAGCATAAATACTGCTGAGATGATCACCAGGCCAATATACAGCCACGCATTCATATGCAGGAAACACCAGATGAACCACATCAGGGAGGCGGCCCCCACCACATTAGTAATCACATTTTGCCCGAACGAGCCGACCGCCATGGCAAATACACCGTGTATGCGCCTGCGTTGTGGTAAAAACATCACCCGGCCGCCATACTCGCCAATGCGGTTGGGAGTAAATACTGCCCAGGTAAGCCCGCAAAAAACAGCTTCAATGGCTTTCCATAAGGTAATGTGCGCGAGCCGCTGGGCAAGGTATTTCCATTTGGCGGCCTCCAGCACCCAGTTAACCAGCATCAGCAAAAATACAACAGTCATGATGCCAATGGCCCAGGCACGGTTAATATTGCCCATCAGGGCTTCAAACTGCTGCAAGTCGTGATTGTTATTTAGCCGGCGATAAATAAACACGAAAGCCAGCAGGAGAATGCCGGCCTTAATTAAATAGGAAATTATTTTTTTAGTAGTACTACTCAACACAGGTATTTTGCGCAATGTTACGGGAAAAGTATGAAAGACCGTGGGATTGGCTGGTTTAAATTGAAACTTTTGCCAATGGCTGGCCTTTTATTCCAGGTGATTTTGTTCCCGCTTTAAATGGTTTATCATTTTCATGGTATTAATACAAGGATTAGCCGGTAATTGTTTGGCAAAACACAATTGTCTGATCCGGCCGTTAATACCATGGCATTGTAGCGTTTATTAGGTTACCATCGTAATACTTATAATTTAATACTTTTAACTATGCGTAACTATTTATTGATTACCGGTTGTTTATGCCTGATGATTTTAAGCACCTCCTGCAAAAAAGGAAAAACCACGCCCGTTGGTATCTTTAAAGGTAAGGTTGTGCTAATAGGCTGCGGCGTAGTTGCAATTGATATTGAAGGGGCAACCGGCACAGGCGGCGGTGTAGTGTGGACATCCGGCGGCGTCACTTACAACAATGCCGTAACGGCAAAAAACTTTTGTTATATCGTTGATAGAAATGTAAAAAACGGAGATACGATTACATTTAATATTACTACAGAAAACGTTTCACCCGGCCCAAATTGCGCTGTACCCCAATGCTATATTAGTGGCCCCATTAGCAGCCCGGTATATGTAACCGATGTTGTAATTGTAAACTGAAGAAATAATCGCCTTCAGAAATCAGGCTAATATATCCCTGATATCTTCGGCCGTCAGGGTCTTAATAAAACTTTCTTCGGTAGTGATCAAAGCACGCGCTACACTAAGTTTGCGTTGCTGCAGGGCCAGTATCTTTTCCTCTACCGAATCTTTGGTGATAAATTTATAGATAAACACGTTTTTGGTTTGCCCGATGCGGTGCGTGCGGTCGATAGCCTGTTGCTCAACCGCAGGGTTCCACCATGGGTCAAGGATAAACACGTAATCGGCCTCGGTTAGGTTTAAGCCAACGCCGCCGGCTTTTATCGATATCAGGAACACCTTGGTTTTCTCATCTTCCTGGAAACGTTTAACAATTTCGCCGCGGTTTTGGGTGCTGCCGTCCAGGTAAGTATAGCTGATGTTTTCCTCGTCGAAATAGCGGCGGTAGATTTGCAGCTGTTTTACAAATTGCGAGAAGATCAGCACTTTGTGGCCCCCATCAAGCACGTTGCTCAGGGTGTGCACTACGTCTTCAAACTTACCACTGTCACCTTCGTATTCCTCGTCAATCATACTTGGATGATTAGCAATCTGGCGTAGCTTAATCAACCCCTGCAGTACCTGCATTTGTGCCTGGGCAAAAGTGCCGTCCTCCAAACTCTTCAGTAACTCGTTTCGGTATTCCGATTTTACTTTTTCATAAACAGATGCCTGCTCATCGCTCATTTTAGAGTAGAACAGGTGCTCGGTTTTTGGCGGCAGTTCGGTTGCCACCTGCTCTTTGGTGCGGCGCAGTACAAAGGGTTTAATAATGGCCTGCAGCTTACGGGCTTTATCCTCGTCTTTCTTTTTCTCTATCGGTGTTACAAACTCGTTCATGAAAAACTGCTGGCTGCCCAACAGGCCCGGGTTAATAAACGACATTTGTGTCCACAGATCATTTACCGAATTCTCTACCGGCGTACCGCTCAGGATCAGTTTAAAGCGCGATTTTAATTGCTTAACCGCCTGGTACGATTTGGATGAGGGGTTTTTAATATTCTGGCTCTCATCTAAAATCACATAATCAAAAAAGAACGATTTAAACAGCTCGATATCGATGCGACTGATACCGTAAGTGGTAACCACCACATCGTAATTGCCAAATACTTCGGGGCTTTTATACCGGAACGCGCCCGTATGCACCATCATTTTTAGCTGCGGCGTAAACTTTTTGGCCTCGTTTATCCAGTTATATATCAGCGAGGTAGGCATAATCAGCAACGATGTGCTTTTGCCTCCCGCGGCTTCGGTATCTTCTTTGTTTTTTTGCAGCAGGGCCAGGGTTTGTATGGTTTTGCCCAAGCCCATATCATCGGCTAAGCAGCCGCCAAAATGGTACTCCCGCAAAAAGTGGAACCAGTTATAACCCGCCTGCTGATAGGGCCTTAAACTGCCCGAAAAATTAACCGGCATAGGCACGTTGCCCACTTCTTCAAACTCGCTCAGCTTTTGCAGTTTGCGGTTCATGGCAATGCCGGCCAGTTCGCCTTCGGCCAACTCGGTGATCAGGCCAAGATGGTGCTTGCGCAGTTTCAGTTCGTGCCCGCTCTCGGCAAAATGCAACAGGTTGCCATATTGCGAAAACCATTTTTCGGGGATCACCGCTATTTCGCCGGATGGCAAAATAAATTCCTTTTTGTGGTTAAGGATATGATTGCGCAATTCCATAAACGGAATTTTATAGGGCCCGAAGTGTACTACGGCGTAAATATCAAACCAATCGTTACGCTCGGTTACTTCCAGGTCTATTTTGCTGTTGCCAAACAGGTAGCGTTTTTGTCCGTCGGGTTGCTCAATTTCAAATCCGTCATGTACCAGTTGGTCGTGATGCTGGTTCAGCCATTCAAAAATGGAGAACGATTGATCGGCATCCGCGTCGCCATTATTCACTTCCAGATTTTGAAACAGCGAGGAAACCGTTTTCAGCCCCAGTCCTTCCAGTTCTGCCAGCTTATTCTTCTCCCAGGTTACCGAGCGTTTAATCCGGTGGAAAATATACTCATCCCCATCCTTATCAATCCGTACCGATACATGCCTGCCATCCCCATAAGGGAAAATATAACCGGCGTATTTAAAGCATAATTGTATTTGCGATGTACCGCCCGGCACATATATGGGTTTAAGGATGGGCACAGCTTCGTACTTCTCTGTATTAATGGTAAAGCCCTCGGCATAAACCGAGTGCTTTTCTATCAGTGGGGCCACAAATTTTTCGAAGTATGATTGTTCAGACGATCGCGGGATGGCGATATAACGTTTGTTGAGGAACGGCACCAGCTTTTTGCCCTCTATCTCCTTATCAAAATAATACAGGGTATCATCCAGTATCATCCAGGCCGGGTGGTTACAAATGATCTCGGCGTTTTTGAACATAAATTCTATTCGCAGGCCCTGGTATTTAATAGTGGGGAAGTACCGGATCTCCTCGTCATCGCGGCGGAAATGGAACAGTACCGATGCCGCTTCGGCGGCTATATGCAGTTTTTTGCCTGCCGGATAACCCTCCTTGCTCATCTGGTAAATTTCCTTATCGTGCAGCAGGTTAAGCGCTTCTACCATCTTCTTCTCCATTTTGGGGCGGATGGTATCAAACAGTTGTTCGTTAAAGATCTTACCAAAAAACTCGAAGGGACGTACAGGCTTTTTATAATATTTTTTAATGATATTACCCTGTTCCAGCTCTTCTAATATCTTAATTAATTTAATATCGGTATCATCCAAGCAGCTGGTAAATTCCTTGGCTGTATTGCTGAATAAGCGCTGGTGGGTAAGGGAAAATTCGCCGTTGGGGTTTAACTGAACAACGTGAGGCTCAATCACGTACGACAGATATTCATGCCGGGCAATGGCATAAATAATTTGGCAAGGTTTGCTGCTGTCTACGCGTAACATGTGCTTCAGGTAAAAAATTTATTGAAGCTACATCAACAAAAAATTCAAACATAATCAGAATTTGTTTCAATAAAAAGCTTTTGCCGTTAAAAAATTGTTAACAATGCACATCATTGATTAACAATTTGGTTTAGAGGTAACACTGGCGGCCCTTACATCGGCCTAAGCTGTTCTAAATATCAATGATCTCTTTCTTCTTACGGCTGCGCATCCGCTTGGGCACAAATTCCAGGATCTCGTTTTTCAACGCCTCTATCATACGGCGCTTTAAAAAATTACGCTGTATCACCAGGCTTACCTCGCGCGCCGGCTCGGGCGATTTAAAATAGCGTACCCGGTCAAGCTGTTTATCAGATAGTTCCGAAAGGGCCAATTCGGGCAATATGGTTGCGCCGTTGTTTTGATCAACCATGCGTTTCAGGGTTTCCACACTGCCGGTATTATACTCAAAATGCAGAAAGCTTTGGGTGGTTTTGCGGCGCTGGCAAATATTCAGCACCTGCTCGCGCATGCAATGGCCCTCGTTCAATACCCATATTTCTTCAGGGTCGATATCATCGGGGATAATGTGCTTCTTTTTATACAGCTTACTGCTTTTGGAAGTGTAGGCCACAAAGTTCTCGTAAA
Organism: Mucilaginibacter sp. GW821-FHT07H05; assembly: GCF_059418485.1. Lineage (NCBI taxonomy): Bacteria > Pseudomonadati > Bacteroidota > Sphingobacteriia > Sphingobacteriales > Sphingobacteriaceae > Mucilaginibacter > Mucilaginibacter sp. GW821-FHT07H05. Next base: position 341,122 of record NZ_JBWKPY010000006.1, on the reverse strand, counting down.
AAACGGGGATCTCGGTCAGGTTAGCCTCATGCAGCGGGGTAGACAGGATGCCACAATCTATCAGCCCAAGTTTTAACTCCTGGATGATCTGCTCGGTGGTTTGCTCCCACACCACCAGCTTTACCGCGGGATACTTGTCTATAAACTTGGTGATAATACGCGGCAGCAGGTAAGGCGATACCGTGGGTATAATACCGATCTTTAATTCGCCCGACAGTTCCTTCTGCCGGTCGCTTACTATTTCCTTTATCTTTTGGCTCTCGGCCAGCAACACACGGGCCTGGGCAATAATTTCTATACCTATTTCGGTAGGTACAACGGGCTGCTTGCTGCGGTCAAAAACCTTTACACCCAGGGTATCTTCCAGTTTTTGCAATTGCATGCTAAGCGTAGGTTGGGTTACAAAACATTTTTCGGCAGCCAGCACAAAATTGCGGTAAGTATCCACCGCCACCATGTATTCCAGTTGTACAAGTGTCATATCATATAGTTTTACTCTATACAAAGATAGTTATTATTGATTTTTTCTATAACTTTTTTATGCTGAAGTTTGATATATACTTAACCAGCTACAAATTAATACTACTATGGAACCTAAAAAGAAGCTAACCACTGCATCGGGTATTCCTTATGCCGAGAACGAGAACAGTATGACTGTTGGCCCACGCGGCCCGATATTGTTACAGGACTTTATCCTGCACGAAAAAATGGCGCACTTTAACCGCGAACGTATTCCCGAGCGGGTAGTACACGCCAAAGGGTCGGGCGCTTATGGTACGCTAACCATTACACACGATATTACCCAATATACCCGGGCCAAAGTATTTAGCCAGGTGGGTAAACAAACCAGGCTATTCCTGCGCTTCAGCACGGTAGGCGGCGAAAAGGGATCGGCCGATACGGAGCGCGACCCACGCGGTTTTGCCATTAAATTTTATACCGAAGATGGCAACTGGGATTTGGTAGGCAATAACACCCCGGTATTTTTTGTGAAAGACCCGAAGAAGTTTGGCGATTTTATCCATACCCAAAAACGCGATCCTTATACCAATTGCAAAAGCGCTACCATGATGTGGGACTTTTGGTCGCTTAACCCGGAGAGCCTGCACCAGGTAACTATTTTAATGAGCGACCGCGGCACACCCTATGGTTACCGACATATGGATGGCTTTGGCAGCCATACCTTCTCGCTCATCAATGCAAAAAACGAGCGCTTCTGGGTGAAGTTTCATTTTAAAACACAGCAAGGCATTAAAAACTTTACTGATGAGGAAGCCGGCGATATGCGCGGTAAAAATCCCGACTTTGCCCAGCACGATCTGCTGACCCATATTGATAACGGCGATTTCCCGAAATGGAGCATGAAGATACAGGTAATGCCCGGGGCGGACGCCCAAACATACCATATCAACCCATTTGACCTAACCAAGGTTTGGCCGCATGGTGATTACCCGCTGATTGATGTTGGGATACTGGAATTGAATGAAAATCCTGATAATTATTTTGCCCATGTGGAGCAGGCTGCCTTTGCCCCCGCCCATGTGGTTGATGGTATAGGTTACTCTCCTGATAAAATGCTGCAGGGCCGGATATTGAGTTACCCCGACGCGCACCGCTACCGCCTGGGTGGTAATTACGAGCAGATACCGGTAAACAGGTGCCCTTTTATGGTAAACAACTACCAGCGCGACGGGCAAATGGCTGTTAATGGCAATCATGGTTCGGCGCCAAACTATTTCCCTAACAGCTTTGATGATATTGAAGCCGATGCCAGTTACAAAGAGCCGGCCCGGGATTTAAATAGCCAGGTAGCCGATTGGTACGATCGGAATGCCGAAGGCGAAAATGACCATTACACACAGCCCGGCAATTTATACCGGTTGATGAGCCCCGAAGCAAAGGCCGACCTGATCAAAAACATTGTCCATTCGATGAAAGGGATTGATGGGCCAAAGAAAGAATTGATCACTAACCGCCAGCTTTGCCACTGGTTTAGGGCCGATATGGGCCTGGGTATGGCTATTGCCAAAGGCCTTGATTTGAACCTACAGGAAACAATGGCGCATATGCCGGGTTAAGTCTTAAGTTTAAAGTCGAAAGGCCTAAGTCTAAAGCATGAATGCTGTGGACTTAGGCCTTTATATTTGGTGGACTATTGACTTTAAACTTAAGACTTACTCCACCGTTACCGACTTTGCCAAATTGCGTGGCTGATCTACATTACAGCCCCGCATAACGGCAATGTAATAAGATAATAGCTGTAGCGGTATGGTAGCCAGCAACGGCACAAACGCCTCGCCGGTTTGCGGTATTTCTATCACGTATTCGGCCATGTCCCTAACCGTGGTATCGCCTTCGGTTACAATGGCTATTACGCGGCCCCCACGGGCTTTAACTTCCTGGATATTGCTCACCACTTTTTCATACGATGAATGTTTAGTAGCGATAAATATCACCGGCATATCCTCGTCAATCAGGGCTATAGGGCCGTGTTTCATCTCGGCAGCGGGATAGCCTTCGGCATGGATATAGGAGATCTCTTTCAGCTTTAAAGCGCCCTCAAGCGCAACCGGGAACGAGCTGCCCCTGCCCAGGAACAGGCAGTTGGTAGAATCTTTAAACTTATCGGCAATTATTTTTACCTGATCGCTTGATTTTAGCGCGCGTTCTACCAGTTCAGGAATTTCGTCCAGCTCTGTCAGGTATTCCACCATTTTACTTTGTGTAATAGTACCGCGTTGCTGTGCAATATAAAAAGCCATCAGCGTAAGTACGGTAACCTGAGCCGTGAAGGCTTTTGTTGATGCCACACCTATCTCGGGGCCGGCATGGGTATAAACGCCGGCATGGGTAGTACGTGGTATGGATGCCCCTACCACATTGCATATCCCAAAAATGGTAGCGCCTTTTTCCTTGGCCAGTTCAATAGCGGCCATGGTATCAGCCGTTTCGCCTGATTGTGAAATGGCAATTACCAGGTCTTTTTCAGATATAATAGGGTTACGGTACCTGAATTCGGAAGCATATTCTACTTCAACAGGTACACGGGCATATTCTTCAATCAGGTATTCGCCTACTAAACCCGCATGCCATGATGTACCGCAGGCCACAATAATAATACGGTCGATATTTTTCAGCTTCTCTACATACTCTTTAATGCCGCCAAGCTGCACTTTACCGCTGGCCGGATAGATACGGCCACGCATACAATCGCGGATGGAGCGTGGCTGCTCGTATATTTCCTTCAGCATAAAGTGGTCGTAACCGCCTTTTTCCAGCATCTCCAGCTGTAAGTTCAGCTTTTGGATATAAGGGATCTGTATGGTATTATCAATGTTTTTGATCAGCAGATCATCGCGGTGAATGTAAGCTATCTCGTTATCATTCAAATAAATCACATTTTTGGTATACTCTACAATTGGCGTAGCATCCGATGCGATAAAGTATTCGCCTTTACCAACACCTATTACCAATGGGCTGCCTTTACGTGCAGCTATCAGCAGGTCGGGGTCGTCCTGGCTCATAATTACAATAGCGTAGGCGCCTATCACTTTATTTAAGGCTATACGCACGGCTTCCTGCACATCAAGGCCGGTTTCATGCTGGATATCTTCAACCAGGTGTATTAAAACCTCGGTATCTGTATCGCTTTTAAAAACATGACCTTTGCTTAATAACGCTTCTTTTATTACCGAATAGTTTTCGATAATACCATTATGGATAATGGTTAATTTGCGGTTGCCTGATGAGTGCGGGTGCGAGTTACGATCGCTTGGTGCACCATGAGTGGCCCAGCGGGTATGCCCCATACCGATGGCGCCTTTAACGCCTATATCCTTAACAAAGTTTTCCAGATCGCTAACCTTGCCTGCTTTTTTATAAACTTTAAGATCCTTATCCAGCAGGGCAATACCGGCGCTGTCATATCCGCGGTATTCCAGGCGGCGCAAGCCTTTTATAATAATGGGGTAAGCATCTCTGTATCCTATGTAACCTACAATTCCGCACATAAAAAAATCACCGTTAAATTTTAAACTAATGCATTAACAAAAAAGCATGCAAATTATTTTGCTAAAGTATATAAATAATAAATCCCCTTAGCGGGGATTTTAATTATTTAATAACTTTAGTATAAATTAAGTTTAATTTAATGCGATAAGGATAATCGGCTGCCGATGTATTGGTTATGGTACCGGCCGCTATAAGCCGCCCGGCTGTTTGCGGTGTGGCTATATAATCAATGCTTTGCGCATTGGTATAATCAACAGCGCCAATGTAAGTACCATAATCCTTGGTTTTACCCAGCATCAGGTCCTGTATGTAGCCCGTAATAATAAAATGATAAGCGTTGTTAGTGGTATAATATCCTCCAAATATACTAACACCCATATAACGGGGGTCGGAAGTTGTAGCATCCTGCAACAGTATGCGCTGCTTAGCTATATCCAGCTGATACATCGATAATTTAGTTTGCGCCGGGAAAGGTATTATTGTCCCGGTGTTTGGCGTTATAACCAGTTCGGCACGGTTAATCACAATATCGCTGCCTGCCTGGGTAATAATATTTTTAAGCCCCGGGAAACTGATCTTTGTTCTTAAACCCAGTAAGCCCTGTACATAAAAGCTATTGCTTGATGTGGTTTGGTTATTAAGTACTGCCTGTACGCTTGCTGTGTAGGTATGCTTAATTTCGGCCACGTGCTGGGCAATGGGTAATGATACCAGGGCCGTATCGGTAGTTGTACCATTATTTGCACGATAATAAATAGCTACACTGCTGGAGTCGAGCGCCATCATAAAGTTACCGCCGGCGCCCACCTGGTTTTTATCCATCGTAATAAACAAGCCTTTTACTGCATCCTGAAAAAGTGTGTTTGATGCCAGTACGGTACTTGAAGCCCCAAACAGATTGTTTTGTATAAAAGCCGAACTTATAGGTACCCTTACCTGCGGCGAAACCAATTTTAATGTATCCTTAGCGCCGGTAACAATATCTGTTATTTTAAACTTGGTATGTGTGCGCGAACTAAATGATTTAGTACCCAGCAATACACTGCTGTTATAATTCCATTTGCGGGTATTATAATAGTTTAGCGTTGCCGATGGCTTTTCGGTTAACTGGTATACATTTACTTTGTATTTTGAATTTAGCGAGTCGCCGTAAAAACCTTCGGCATACCTTAAAACCAATACGGCCGAATCGATGGTTATCGTGCCCGAAGGTATGGTATAAGCCGAACTTGCAGGCAGGCTGATAGCCATGGCTATATTAGATTCGGTTGTACCGATCTGCGGATCGTTAAAATAACCCATCGGGGTTTTGGAAAGCCCGTTGGTATAAGTAGAATCCTCGGGTACCGTATTTACAACTATATTATCGTTTACCAGTAAAGTACCATTCAGCGATTGATCAGGATTAAGGCCAATGCCATCCTGATTTTTACAACTGCTTAAAATAAAAAGACTTATTAACAGGGTCAATAAGTCTATTCTTAAAAATTTCATACGCGCGTTAAAAACTTATGCAACATGCACCAATTCTTCGTTGGTGATTTCGTCGTAAAAATTGTAATAATTTTCGAAATCAGAGGTATAATCAAACTCTAAAACCGATTTATGGCTGTTTTTAACATTATTTAACGTTTCAGCGTCAATTTCTGCACTTCCCAAAACTATCCCGTCCGAGTATTTGATAGCACCGGCATCAAGCGCGGCGTTAGTGCCGGGTTTAAATGCTTCGGTATGCTCTTCAGTCATATCTGCCATAATGGCTTTGTTAGCAAATTCGGGACTTAAAGACTCTTTAAAATCACTCTCGTAAACAGAATAGATTACCTTCGAATTTTTAAAGGTAGGGTCGTCTTTGTAGGTTGTTTTTAAATAAACAGGCACAAGCGCGCTCATCCATCCGTGGCAATGTACAATATCAGGCGACCAGCCCAGTTTTTTTACCGTTTCGATAGCGCCTTTGCAGAAGAAGATCATCCGCTCGTCGTTATCGGCATAAAACTTACCGTCCTTGTCTGTAAATACCTGCTTGCGCTGAAAATATTCATCATTATCCAAAAAGTACACCTGCATACGTGCCGAAGGGATAGAGGCAACCTTTATAATCAGCGGATTATCATTATCGTTAATAATGATGTTCATCCCTGATAAACGGATCACTTCGTGCAAACGGTTACGCCTTTCATTAATGTTTCCAAAACGGGGCATCAGTATGCGGATCTCAAAACCCTTATCCTGCATTGCTTGCGGCAACTGGCGGGTTATTTCAGAAATTTTTGTGAGATCGAGAAAAGGTGACATTTCATGAGTTATAAACAGAAGCTTAGATTTACCCATCTTTTATCAGTGTTTTAATTTATGTAAGAACTCAAAAAATTTGAGTCTGCAAATATAATCATTATTCTAACAATTAACAACGGATTATGCAAGTTACTTTTGGTTTATTTGTTGTAATTGTACAACTTAGCCCACTTTTTTAAATTTTGGTTGATTTGAAGGTTTTTAAGCTAAAAAAAGAATTACAGCAATACCTGGATAGCCTGCGCGCCGATGGTAAAACAATTGGACTTGTACCAACAATGGGCGCGCTGCACAAGGGCCATCTCTCGTTATTAGCACAGGCACGGCAAAATGCCGATGTAGTGGTGAGCAGCATTTTTGTTAACCCTACCCAGTTTAACGACCCTAAAGACCTGGAAAAATATCCCCGCCCTATTGAACTGGATACCCAAAAACTGGAGCAGGCGGGCTGCGATGTTTTGTTTAACCCGGAGGTGACCGAGATGTATGCCGGCAATGAGCAATGGCATTTAAATATTGGCGAACTGGAGTTTTTACTGGAAGGCAAATTCAGGCCCGGGCATTACCAGGGGGTTACACAGGTGGTTTTTAAGCTGTTTGATATTGTAAAACCAGATATAGCCTTATTTGGCCAAAAAGATTACCAGCAGTTTATGGTGATCAGCAAAATGGTTGAGTTACTTCACTTGCCGGTTAAGCTGTTGATGTGCCCCATTTTGCGCGACGACGACGGGCTGGCTATGAGTTCGCGCAATATCCATCTGTCAGCAACCGAGCGGCAGCAGGCGCTGGTATTATCTAAAGCGTTATTTTGGCTGAAGGATCATTTCGATAAAAACAAAATGGCCCAATTACAGGAACAGGCCGCAGGCATGATCCGTCGGCAGGAAGGCGTTGAGCTGGAATACCTGGAAATAGCCGATGGCGAAACCTTACACCCGGCTAACCAACACACGCGCCAATTTGTTGCCCTGGTAGCTGCCCGTGCAGGTAAAACAAGGCTGATTGATAATGTAATTTTATAGTTTTTGGTTAGTCACTCTTTTATTTTATGAAAAAACCGATCATCCTGTTGCTGTTTCTTTTCATACTGACCAGTGCCTACGGGCAAACCAAGCATGCCCAACAAATACCGGCCATGCTGCTGGGAAACTTTACCGACGATTACGGCATTGCTTATACCGTTAGCGATACTTTGTGGATGCAGTTGCCGCGTACACGCTTCCATATCATCAGGTGGAACCTGGCTAAACAATATCTGATAGCCCGTAATGACGGGCGCAATCCGGGCGAGGGCGGCTTATATACCCGGATAGATTTTATGCAGTTTAACAATATGGAACCCTGGCGCTGGGGCTATTGCCTAACTGTTTACAATGCCAAAACTGACGCCGAAGCCGAAGCTGCCGCCAGTGCCGACAGGGAACACCCTAAAAAAGGATGTAACGGGTTTCCGTTTTCACGGATGAAAGCGGTGAGCAAATAGGTATAGGTAGGTGCCCGCTTCTGGACGACAGCAAATAAGCTTCCGGGTGAAAGCGGGCAGAACGATGGTGGCCTGTGCGGCGGGAGGGCATCAGCGTTTTGCAGCAGCAAGGGTAAGCGGGCGCGACAGCGGGGCAAATAAGCGTAGCCGGGTTCTGCCCGGTTTGCAGGGCAAAGGCCATGTGCGGCAAAGGAAGCATTTTTGCTGTCTTGATTTTTTGTTACTTTTTCATCAAGGAAAAAGTAATAGGTCGTGCGGCAAATTGGCAATCATAAAGCACACTACCTGCCTATGGGATTGCCACGTCGCCCTATCGCACAGCCCAACGCCGCTCCTCGCAATGACAATTCTTTTAAGTCCAACGAGGCCTGACAAGCTGGGGCAACAAACGCGATATACTACTGCTGATTCAAAAAATGATCAAAGGTATCGCTCCTTAACCCAAGGCGAATGGTTTCCAGCGGGATCATATCGGCTGGGGCTATATTGCCCAGGTTTACATTAGCGCCTAATAGCTTAATAAACCAAACCTGCTGCGGTTTTTGCGGGGCCTCCCAAATAATTTGCTCTTCGGGGATCTGGGTCAGGATCTCGTCTACCAAACCCTGGCGCACCTCGCCCGAATCGCGGTAGATGCCAACGTTACCACTTTCGCGGGCTTCGGCAATCACCTTCCAGCTGCCGGCTTCCAGTTCGGCCTTCATTAGCTGGATCCATTTATAAGGGGCAAAGATCTTCTGCACATCTTTTGATCCAACTTCGGATATTACCGTCACCTGGTTTTTTAGCTTGTGGATATATTCGCACTTTACATCATGCGGAATAGTAATAGAGCCATCAGATACTTCGGCAAACTCCAACTGATATTTATCCAGCAGGCGGCAGTAATCGTCAAACTGGTTACGCATAATAAAGGCTTCAAACAAAGTACCGCCAAAATAAACCGGTATGCCGGCATCTTTATATAATTTCAGCTTGGCATCTAAATTAGGGCTAACGTAGGATGTTGCCCAGCCCAGCTTTACAATATCGGTATTGGCGCCGGCCGTTTCTATCAGGTCCTCTACACCACGCAGGCTAAGGCCTTTATCCATTACCATGGTCATGCCGTTATTACGGGGTTTTGCAGTGCGGGTGGGAAGATCGTTTATGATATAATTCATAGTTATAAGCTATAACAATAAGTTTTAATGGCGCAAATTTAGATAATAAATCTGATAGCAAAACAAAAAGGCCCCCGAAATTTCGGAAGCCTTTACAATCTACTAAGGCAGCCTATTTATTGGCGTACCTGTTAATAATATCCAGTATCACCTTGTTTTGCTGCAATTGCGGCAAATAATCAAACAAAATATGATACTTTTCCGGGTCGGAAGCCAGGGCCAGCTCCAGTTGACTTAAAGCTTCGTTATACTCGCCTTTGGCAAACAGGTAAGCTACCATGCGGTAATATAATTCGGCAGCCTCGGGGTTGTTTTTTATGGCCTGAGCAATAATTTCAATCGCATCCGTTAGGCGCGCCTGCTCGTATAGTATAGATGAATAATCCAGCCAGGCATCTACATCCAGCGGGTTCAATTCTACCACCTTTTCATAAGCCGCTTCGGCTTCGGGCAGGTGACCCAGCTTGTATTCGGCATCGGCAATGGCAAACCAGTAGTCGGCATTGGCAATATCCAGGTCTAAAGCTTTTTTATAAAAGTGCAGGGCTTCAAAATAGCGCTCTTCAAAGTCGAGTGTTACCCCTATGCCAAACCAGGCATCGCCTAATTTACTGTCCATTTTCACAGCTTTTTTGTAAAAACCGCGGGCCTCGTCCATTTGCTCCAGTTTCTCGTAACATTCGCCAATAGCACAATAGGTATCGGCGTTGGGTTGCTCGTACTCAAAGGTTTGGCGGTAAACGTCAATAGCTTCCTGGTATTTTTCCAGGTTAACCAGCGCGTTGCCTTTATTAAAATAAGCCGATGCAAAACTATCCTTAATCAGGATGGCATAATCGTAAGCGTCAATAGCCTTTTCAAACAAGCTTAGCTTGGTAAAGGCATTGCCTAAATTATACCAGGCGGCGTAACTGTAAGGCTCGTTATCAATATACTGCTGATAAAACTGTACGCTTTCTTCCTGATTGTCCATCACATCGTAACAGAAAGCCAGCTCGTATAAAGCGTCCTGGTTTTCCATATTCTGCTCTAAACACAGTTTCAGGTAGGTAATAGCGGTATCATAATCGCCCATGTTTTGATGCACATAGGCCATATGCAGTAAAATATCGTCGGTCTCTTCGGCCAACGAAAGGGCCTTTTCGTAGTTCTCTAAAGCCTCGCTAAAGCGCTCCAGGTTCTCGAACAGGTTACCGCGGATGATGTAAATATCCGCATCGCTGGCTTCCAGCATTTCGGCTTTTTCCAAACAGGTTAATGCCTCGGCAATGCGGTTGTTCACCACCAGCAGCTGGGCTTGTTTGATCAGGAAAACGGCAGCAAAGGGGTGCTGATTGCGGGCATATTCTGTAACCTGCAGGGCACGGGCCGGATCGTTCTTTTCAATATAATAATCAATAATATTCTCGAACGCCTGTGCATCGAAAAAGTACTGATCATGATTGCGGATCATCTCTTCGTAACGTTCGACAGAGAACTTCGGATCCTCGTTAAAATCAAATTCAAATTCTTCTTCCATTCAACGCAATTTGATGTAAAAACTATCCCGGAAATCAGGGTATCCTGTAGCTTTCCCTGTGATTAAATTACCTATTTAAGTTTCAAATTGATGAATAAGTTTTCAACATACCAACGTTTTTAACACGATATTTTGGTAACTAATTGATAATAAATGCAAAGTATTTCATCATATTATGGTGCAAACGGCCGGTAATTTGCGGGTAAGATTATAAATTGATAAATTGACCGCGATGAGCTTTAACATATCTACCATTCTGGATCGTTTAAATATAAACGATTTAAACGACGCTTTTAGTATCGGAAACACCCGTGGCAGCAGTAATGACACTGCCGTGAAAAACATCCACTCGCCCGTTGACGGTAAGCTGATTGCTTCGGTAAAAATGGCTACCCCTGCCGATTACGACCGGGTAGTTAGCGCGGCGCAGCAAGCTTTCCCGGTATGGCGCACCATGCCTGCCCCCAAACGCGGCGAGATAGTGCGCCAGTTTGGCGATGCCCTGCGCAAATACAAAGCCGATTTGGGTCAGCTGGTATCGTACGAAATGGGCAAAAGCCTGCAGGAGGGCCTGGGCGAAGTACAGGAAATGATTGACATTTGCGATTTTGCCGTTGGGCAAAGCCGCCAGTTATACGGATTAACCATGCACTCGGAACGGCCGCAGCACCGCATGTACGAACAATATCATCCCCTGGGTGTGGTGGGTATTATATCGGCCTTTAACTTCCCCGTTGCGGTGTGGAGCTGGAATGCCGCGCTGGCCTGGGTTTGCGGCAATGTGTGCATCTGGAAACCATCCGAAAAAACGCCATTAACTGCCATTGCCTGCCAGCATATTGCGCAGGAAGTTTTTAAGGCTAACGGCGTGCCCGATGGCGTATCCTGCTTAGTGATAGGCGACCGCGAAATTGGCGAACTGATGGCTAATGATGTACGTGTACCTTTAATATCAGCCACGGGATCTACCCGCATGGGTAAGGCTGTGGCTACGGCTGTGGCGGGGCGCCTGGGTAAAAGTTTGCTTGAACTGGGCGGTAATAACGCCATTATTATCAGTAAGGATGCCGATCTGGATATGTCGCTCATAGGCGCTGTGTTTGGCGCTGTCGGTACCGCCGGGCAACGGTGTACCAGTACCCGCCGGCTCATCATCCACGAAAGTGTTTATGATAGCTTTAAGGCTAAACTGGTTAAGGCCTACGGGCAGCTGCGCATTGGCAACCCGCTGGATGAACATAACCATATTGGTCCACTGATTGATAAGGACGCCGTTAAACTATACCAGGAATCTATTATTAAATGCAAAGCCGAGGGTGGGCAATTTGTGGTTGATGGCGGCGTTTTAGAAGGCGAAGGATATGAATCAGGTTGTTATGTGAAGCCCTGCATTGCCGAAGTGGAAAACCATTTTGCCATTGTACAGCACGAAACATTTGCGCCGATATTATACCTGATTAAATATAAAACATTAGACGAGGCTATTGCTTTACAAAATGGCGTTCCGCAAGGTTTATCGTCGGCTATTATGACCAATAACCTCCGCGAGGCCGAACAGTTTTTGTCGTACGCGGGTTCGGATTGCGGGATAGCGAACGTGAACATCGGCACCTCTGGCGCCGAGATTGGCGGGGCCTTCGGCGGCGAAAAGGAAACGGGTGGTGGCCGGGAATCAGGATCGGACGCGTGGAAGGTATATATGCGCAGGCAAACCAATACCATCAACTATTCCACCACTTTGCCACTGGCTCAGGGAATTAAGTTTGATTTATAACTGATCATAAAATTCACCTGTATAGGGTGATAGTGAATATTGAAATACCCTTTATTTTTACCGGAATATATTTCCGTTAACTATTAATAATAACTGAAAATAAAATAAATGAATATTATAAAAACCATTACGGCCTGCACGGTTGCTGCGGTATTAACTTTAAATATAACTATCAAGGCGCAGCAAATGCCCGCACCGCCGCCATCGCCGAAAAACTGGCATGCTATGGACCTGACAGCCGATGGCTACTATGGCGTAAGCTTAAACAAGGCTTATGAGTTTTTAAAAGGAAAGAAAGGTAAAACTGTTGTTGTAGCCACTATTGACAGCGGTGTTGATACCCTGCAAAAAGACCTGAAAAGTATTTTGTGGACCAACACCAAAGAAATCCCCGGCAACGGAATTGATGATGACCACAACGGTTATATAGATGATATACACGGCTGGAATTTTTTAGGCGGCCCCAATGGCAAATGCGATTTTACCGAAACCACCGAAGAAGTGCGCGAGTATAATAAACTGAAGAATAAATATTTAAGCACTACTGCTCCCGATAATACTAAAGAATACGCTTACTGGCTAAAGGTTAAAGCCACGCACGATTCTACCATCGCTAAATCATCAGCCGAGATCCAGCAGCTTTCGCCCCTGATGAATGTATTGATGATCACCAGCGGTTATGTAAAGCGAGAACTGCGTTTAAAACCAAACGACACATTTAATTTAAAGGACCTGCAAGCCATTAAAAGTGTAAACGATACGGTTAAAGAAAGTAAAAACGTATGGACATCATTTTTTGAGCAGGAAGGTGGCCCAACAACAAACAATGCTAAAGTTATTAAAGAGCTGACCGAATACCTGACCAAACTGAATAATGATGTTAACCCCGACCTGGAAGCCCGTAAACGTATTGTAGGCGATAACCCCGACGATTTTAGCGATAAAAAGTATGGCAATAACCTACTGAAGTTTGATGATGCCATGCACGGTACCATGGTGGCCGGCTTTATTGGCGCTATCCGCGGCAACGGTTACGGGATGGACGGCATAGCTGATAACGTACGCATTATGGCTATTAAAGCCGTACCTAACGGCGATGAATACGATAAGGATATCGCCAACGCCATCCGCTACGCGGTGGATAACGGCGCGCAGATTATCAATATGAGCTTCGGCAAAAAGATCTCGCCCCATAAGGATTGGGTAGATGCCGCCTATAAATACGCCGCCGCACACGATGTGTTGCTGGTATCGGCCGCGGGCAATGATAACCAGAATGTGGACACCAAGGCTGATTATCCTAACGATACTTTTGAAGATGGTTCGGCAACGGATGCGGATAACGTGATCAACGTAGGCGCATCGGGTCCGCGCAAAAACGAGAACCTGGCAGCTGATTTTAGCAATTACGGTAAAAAGAATGTAGATATTTTTGCACCGGGCGTAAAGGTAACATCGGTTACTATGGATGCCGAAGTAAATACCGAGGATGGTACCAGCTTTGCATCGCCCATTACTGCCGGTATTGCCGCGCTGATATTAGAGCATTATCCTACCTTAAGTTCAAGACAAATTAAACAAGCCATCCTGCAATCGGCTAAACCGCTAACCGGTTTAATGGTATACAAACCCGGCAGCAAAACCGAGAAGGTAGACTTTACCAGCCTAAGCAAAACAGGTGGTATTGCCAATGCTTATGATGCCCTGGTAATTGCCTCAAAAATGAAAGGCGAGCGTAAGGTTGTTAAAAGCATGACCATTAATTCGTCGCCGGCATCGAAGTAGAAGCCCCTAACCCCCTGAAGGGGGAATTAATGTGCAAATATGCGAATGTGCAGATATGCAAATGAAGAAAAGGCCATTGGTAGCAAAACCAATGGCCTTTTCAATTCTATTCCCCCTTCAGGGGGTTAGGGGGTTTAATAACTTTCCAGTTTGGCTTTTACCAACTCCATCAGCCACATGGGGGTTGATGTTGCGCCGGCTATGCCAATGGTTTGCCCGGGTTTAAACATTTCAATATGCAGTTCATCAACCGATGATACAAAATGTGTGTTGGGGTTGTGCTTTCGGCAAACCTCAAATAAAACCTTCCCGTTTGATGATTTTTTGCCGGATACGAAGATCACCTGATCGAATTTGGTAGCAAAGGCGGGCAAATCTTTGTCCCGGTTAGATACCTGGCGGCAAATGGTATCGTTGGCTTTCACCTCAAATCCTTTAGCCAGCAATTGGTCTTTAATATGATAAAATTTATCGGTGCTTTTGGTAGTTTGGCTGTACAGGGTAAATTTTTGTGGCAGGTCCATAGCATCCAACTCGGCGATATCCTGAAAAACCATGGCCTCGCCATTGGTTTGTCCTTGCAGGCCAATTACTTCGGCATGGCCATGCTTGCCAAAAATGACGATCTGCTCGTCGTTATCGTGCGATGTTTTAATACGGTTCTGCAGTTTCAACACCACCGGGCACGATGCATCAATCAACGTGATATTATGCTCCATGGCCAGGCGGTAGGTTTCGGGCGCTTCGCCATGCGCGCGGATCAGCACTTTTTCGTTATGCAGTTCGTTTAACTGACTATGGTCAATAATACGCAGTCCTTTGGCTTTCAGGCGCTCTACCTCTTCATCGTTATGCACAATATCGCCCAGGCAGTACAGGTAGCCGTCTTCGGCCAAAATATCTTCGGCCATATCAATAGCGTAAACCACGCCAAAGCAAAAGCCCGAATCGGCATCAATAGTAACCTGTAAATTGTACTCGCCCATATTGGCTGTAAAAATACGGAGAAAAGTTTATAATATGATAGCAGAAATACGAGTGTACCAATCAGTTCCGCAATCACACCCGCCTACCCTTCCATACCGTCGTCCTGGTTAAATGCCTTTGTATCGATAAAAAAGCGATCAGCATTAAACTCAGCATTTGCAGGGGGTGCAGCAGCACATTCCTCCAGGCGCTTTGCCCGGCGGTAAGGGAGATCATGATCCGGCTTAAGATGATCAGGCCGCACATAAATGCAATAAGGTTGATATTAAGCGTGGCGATGATAATGAGCGGACCACCCAGCAGGATGACGAGATAGATCAATAACGACAGTACATTATAATTAAAGGCTGCCAGCATATCTCGGCTAAAGCCATTTACCGCTTCAAAATACCCTTTATAGGCGCGGCAGGTAATCAGTTTATTAGCTAATAAGGTTTCGGCATTAAAGCCGGCGGCTTTTACCTGGCGCATAATTTCTACATCTTCTACCACGCTTTGCTTTACTTCGCGGTGCCACTGGTGCTGGTGGTAGGCCGTAGCCTCAAACATCATAAACTGCCCGCTGGCGGCAGCTATCCTCCGGTTACGCAGCAGGTATACCAGTTGCAGCGGCAGCAGGTTCAGTAATATATAATGCATCAGCGGCACCACCATTTGCTCGCCGGGGGTACGCATTTCCTGGTTGGTGAACAGACTAAGTAGTCCCAGGTTTTTTAAATGCATGCGGTGCAGTGCGCTGTTGATCAGTCCGTCGGCCACCTGCTCGTCGGCATCTACAAACAACAGGTAGGCGCCTGTAGCTTTTTTGGCTAACTGGTAACAGGCATAGTTTTTCCCCAGCCAGCCGGGCGGCAGGGCTTTACCTTTTATTACACTGAAACGGGGATTATTGTCGGCAAATTCCTGGCATAGCGCGTAAGTATTATCAGTAGAGTTGTCATCCAGCACAATTACCTCGTAATTTAGATAGCCTTGCTGCCGGATAGATTGCAGGAGGGTTATGATATTTGCTTCCTCGTTACGGGCGGGTACCAGGATAGACACCATATCCTGATGCAACTTAACCACACGCCGTAGTTTAGGATCGGACAAGAAATTAAACAGGCTGACCACAAAGCGCAGGATAATGAAAAAAAATATGGCCGAAAGAATTATAAACACCTTAAATAAATTACAGATTTTAAAACGGGGTATTTATCATCTTTAGTGCTTTACATCCACCTGGTCTTTTAAAGCCTTGCGGTGATGCTCGTTGATCTGCGTTTTTAAACGTTCAAAATCAAAATCGTGATTGGTGCCGCAATCCAGCAGGTGGAGATATATGGATGGTTTCAGGCTCTCAAAATATTCAACAAAGGCGCTGTAGTAAATAATCTGGCAATTGCCTTTTACCTTTTTTACAATATGCGCTATTCCCCGCTCAATATGAATATCGGTGGCATGGTTAGATACCAGTTCGCCCTGTGGAAATACCGTCACGAGGTTGTTAGGATCGTTCAATAACTCCGAAGCATAATTTAATGAGCTGATCACCTCTTTCGATTGCCGGTTGATAGAAAAGCCGCCCATATAGCGTAGCCACATCCGTTGTTTCAGGTGATCTTCCTGCATCATAATATAAAAAATACGATCAAAAAACCGCCACCTTAACCAGCCCGCCCAAAAGCCATCCCACCAGCTAAAATGGTTGCATAACAGCAGGATAGAGTGCCCGGGTTTTACATCAACCTGGTTAAAGTGCATGACGTTAAATGCCTTACTTATGCGGTAATTCACATACCGGTGAAAGCAGTTTTGTATAAATTTATTTCGGCGTTGCGGAATCATATGATATCGCAATTTAGCAGATATTCGTCTAATTGCGGCGTAACCAGCCAATGCCCCATCGGCACTTCGTGTATTTCAGCCTTTTTTAATCGGCTGAGGAAGGGCATAGCCGCGCTTTTAGGGAATAGTAGGTCGTCCTTGCCAAAAATAAATGTGCATTTGATGCCCCGCTCATTAATAATATCAACCAATTTGCTGGTATCGGGTTTTAGTTGTTTAATCAAATTGAGGCTGTAGTATACATCTTGCCTTTTTTTAGGGGTATCTATCTCGTTATAAGCTATGGTATACAACTCCTGGTTTATCACCCGCAGCTTTTTTAAACTTTTTAATGCCGAAGGCGCCAGCCACTTGCTTTTAGTGGCCCGCCGAAATATTTGCCGGCCTGCCGGGTGGTGCTGTATAAATTCAAAGCCTTTATATGGTGCCAGCCCGTCGGGGGCCATGAGTATCAGTTCGTCTATCCATTCGGGAAATTCCTCCAGCAGTATCAAAGCAATATCCGCCCCGATAGAATAGGCCATTAACGATACTTTTTGCTGGCCGTATATATTAAACCATTCCTGCAAATACAATTTCACCATTGCGCGGGGCATACCGGCTACAATCTCTTTTTCAGTCCAGCCGTTAAGGGTACTTTCCCCATGAAAAAAGTGATCGAAACCATAAACATGATATTTGCCCAGCACCGATTTTTCCAGCACGTTAAATTGCCGCCCGGTCATGCCATAGCCGTGGAAGGCCAGCATAGGCTTTGCCCCGGTGCCATATTCATGAAAGTGTACCTTACCCAAACCGGGGAGTTGTAAAAAGCCCATTGGGGCAATATTAATGAATATTTGGGATTTAGAAGTGATGTGGCCATTTAACCACAAAGGGCACAAAGGTTTTTCACAAAGAGCACAAAGCTATAAGTGCCATTCATCCTAATAAATGATATTAAACCGAGCCTTTGTGTTTTTCCCTCTTTGTGCCCTTTGTGGTTAAACAATAAAATCCCCATATTTTTCTAAATTGCGCTTATGAAAAAACACTTGTTATTTTTTACAACCTGTTTACTAAGTATAATGATGAGCCAAAAAAGTGACGCCGCGGGCAATTTACAGATCAGCTATAACCTTTCTTTTCCTGAAGCGCAGGCACATTATATGGAGGTGGAGATGGACATCAGCGGGATTACGCAGCCATTTATTGATTTGAAAATGCCGGTTTGGACGCCGGGATCGTACCTGGTTAGGGAGTACGCCAAAAATGTAGAATCGCTAACGGCCTGGAGCGGCAATAATGCTTTATCTGCTAAAAAGAGCAATAAAAACACCTGGCATGTATTAACCAACGGGGCACATGCTGTAAAGGTAAAATACCGTATTTATTGTTTTGAAATATCGGTGCGTACCAGCTTTATTAACGTGGCGCATGGCTTTGTTTCCAGCGCGGGGACGTTTTTGTATCCCGCTGGGAAGCTCAATAATCCGTCTACCATCCACATTAAACCTTACAAAGGCTGGGATAAAGTTTCTACCAGTTTAGATATGGTTGGGAATGACCCTTTTACCCTGCACGCGCCTAATTTTGATATCCTGTACGATTCGCCCATTGAAGTGGGTAACCAGGATGTATTTGGCTTTGACGCTGCCGGTGTAAAATACGAAGTGGCCATGTGCCTGGGCGGTAACTATGATAAAGAGCGCCTGAAAAAAGACCTGAAAAAACTGGTAGAGAAAGAAACCGAAATATTTGGCGAAAACCCTAACAAACGCTACGTATTTATTGTACATAACTACGCCAAAGGCGGCGGTGGTTTAGAACATTTAAGTTCGACCGTATTGGGCGCTGCGCGCGATGGTTATGCCTCTGAAGCTGGTTACCAACGCTTTTTGGGACTGGCCGCACACGAGCATTTTCACCTGTGGAATGTAAAGCGTTTGCGCCCCATTGCCTTAGGTCCGTTTGATTACGATACAGAAAACTATACAACCAACCTTTGGATAGCCGAAGGCTTCACCAATTATTTTGATAACCTGGTGATACACCGTTTAGGTTTATATACTACCGAAAACTATTTAACCACCCTTTGCGGGGATATCAACCTGATTGAAAATACACCCGGAAATAAAGTACAGCCATTATACGAGGCCAGCTTTGATGCCTGGATAAAATACTATCGCCCTAACGAGAATAGCACCAATACCAGCGTGTCTTACTACAGCAAGGGATCGGTAGTAGCGATGATGCTTGATTTGGAAATTATACAGGATAGCAAAGGCAAATACTCGCTTGATGATGTGATGAAGTACATGTATAACGAGTATTACAAAACCAAAAAACGTGGCTATACCGACGACGAATTTAAGCACGGTCTTGAAAAATTTGCCGGTAAAAACCTGGACGGGTTTTATAAAAAATACATTTACGGCCTGGACGATGTAGATTACAACAAATACCTGGGCTATGCCGGCTTAGAGCTAACCAACGATCTGGAAAAAAATAACGATCCATCATTGGGTATTACTACGGTTGCCGGCCCGGGTGGCCGCACATTGGTAGCAACCGTAGTAAGGAACGGCAGCGCCTGGATGGATGGCATTAATGTAAATGATGAGCTAAACACGATAAATGGGCAACCATTTACAGATCTGCCTAATGCTATGGCCGGCAAAAAACCAGGGGATAAAATAATGGTAAATGTAACCCGCGATGGCCTGCCTTTAACATTGCCGGTAACCTTATTAAAAAACAGGCAGGTAAAATATCGCATAACCAGTATTGCTAACCCATCGGCCCGGCAAATAGCTGTGCGCGATCAATGGTTAAAGCAATAATACGCGTATTTAATAACTATATTAAATATTATTATTATTACCATAACTGAATATATAGTTCATTTGAAGTTAAAAAAATTCCAAATTCATTATTTTTTCATGAAAAAAATAGTAATTTGGCAACTTATTATATGGGCCGGTGTCCTCATCGGCCTAATTGTGATAAGGTTTAGGTTGAAAGTCCCCTGGCGGCGAGCGCTCAGGGGGCTTTTGTTTTTTTACCTATACTAAAACCTTTTCTTCCTTTTTGATATTATTATAGTAGAAAAACATTTTTTTAACTAAAACAATCTACTATGAGATCATTATTGTATATCATCGCCATCATCCTCATCATTGGATGGGCGTTGGGCGTATTCATGTATTCGGCAGGTGGCCTAATCCACGTATTATTGGTTATTGCGATTATCGCCCTGCTGTTGGGCCTTATCCGAAGGTCGGCGGCTATATAACCAGATAGATTTTTACATGACCCGGCTAACAGCCGGGTTTTTTGTTTAATCAGGTCCCGGCTAATCATATAAATCCGTTTGATCAACGTCAAATTATAAAATAAAATGCTTCGTTTTGACCTGATATCGGCACATTTGCCCAAACTATTAAAACATGCGTATCGAAATTATTTCGGGCAGCCCACGCCACGTAAGCGTAACTAAAAGAGTGGCTACCCATCTTCATCAATTTTTTACCGATAAAACCGAACATAGTATTGGCCTGATAGATATGCGCGAGCATGAATTGCCCATGGTGCAATCCGTTTTTTCATCGCCCGAAAAAGCGCCCGAGCAATTCCGCGAACTGGCCGAACGCATGTTTGCAGCCGATGCTTTTATCATTGTAACCCCCGAGTATAACAGCAGCTATTCACCTGCTATGAAAAACCTGTTCGATCATTTCCCAAAACAAATGCATAAAGCCTTCGGGTTGGTTACCGCATCGGTTGGCGCCTTGGGTGGTATGCGCGCCGCGCAGCAATTATTGTTGTTAATGGGCGGCTTGTTTGGCATTGCCTCGCCTAATATGCTGGTTACCCCGTTTGTCGACAAAAAATTTGATGGCGATGGCAACCTGCTCGATGAATCATTTCAAGCCAGTATAGATACCTTCGCCCACGAGTTTTTATGGCTGGCCGAGCGAGTTCACCTTAAAACGTTATAATTCCCCTCTTGAGAGGGGTTAGGGGTGTGTCCTTTCTACGATATCTTGATGGAATGACACACCCCGATGAAAGATTGTGCAATTTATAGGCCGGTGCATCCCCTCTCCAGAGGGGAAACTCCTATTTAAACCTTGCCATCATATCCGGCGTAGTACCCGGCATTTTTATTTTGTAGCGGTATGATCCGTTAAACTCGTCCTCTTCCTTTAAAAACTCATGGCCTTTTTTACTGATCCAAAAACTTTGTGAATAGGTGCTGCCATTAGGCGCCTTGCCTTCCTGGCGCAGTATCCAGCAATCGGTTTTGGTATTATCCAGCAGGGTGATCACTTCGCTGCCGGTTACTTTATATAAAGTATATTTTGGCGGGGTTTGGCCGGCATCGTAAAAATTGATGGCAAAGGTTTTCCCGGCGGCCAGCGGCAGCATCTCAAACGTTTCAATATCCAGGTTCCAGTTAAAGGTGGGATCGGTAAAAGCCAGTGTGAAGTCTTTTTTGGTATTGGTAGCTACCGTATCAGCCCCGGTTATTTTTATGGCCGACCAGTTATAGGCCCGGCTTTTATCACCGTTTGATTCGGCATGATATATCGGCGCGAAATCACTGGCTTTATTTACCGAATATACAGTACGGTAACTTAAGCTATCGGCACCAAACCAATGCTGGCTGATGTTGAATACGGCTTGCCCATCGCGCGTGCCGGTTTTAATATCGCGCAGCCAAAACCAAAACCGCAATGTCCGTTTTTGTGCCGGTTGCTGAAAGTAAATAAGATATTGCTTTAAGCCGGGTTTTAAATTGGCTGTATTCAACTGATGTCCCTTTTTAAAGTTAATAGTATCTACAGCCTGAGCATTGGCGGTTGCAATGCCCGCAACAATAAGCACAGTGGTAGTAACGGAGTAAAAGTAATTGCGCATAACGATCGGTGGTTTGTTACTGTAAGATTATTTACGCATTACTTTGTTACAAGCACATTGCTTAAAAATAATTAATTGGAATTGCCCCAATAAAATCAATTCAATCTGAAACAAATCAAATCAAAATTATATTTTTGTAAAAAATAGGATCACAAATTTATACTTGCATATGAAAGGCTTTATTTCAAATACATTTTTTGGATATTTTAATTACCTGCTGGCCGTTGTTATGATGGCATCGCCATGGCTGTTTGGCTTTGTGCATATGGGCGGCGCGGCATTGTTCTTTCCGTTTATGTTTGGCTGGCACCAATTGCTTATGGCTATTTTCAGCCGCGCAAAAGGTGGCATGGTAGGTATCTTCCCTATCCAAATGCATTTGTTTTTAGATACCATCTCGGGCTTTGTATTACTTTGCACCCCATGGATGTACGGTTTTGCCCATAAAGGTGTTTGGTTACCGCATGTAATTTTTGGTTTGATTATCCTGATTTTAGGTATCTACACCAAAAATTCTCCGCTTACTAACCAGCCGCACGAAATGGTGCCTGAGCGCGGTATCCAATCAACCGATGCGCACGAAGGCCGCATGATGGTTTAATTTAAGCTAAAAGACTAAAGCGGAAGGCATAAAGCCCTTGCGCACATTTTTAAAGATAAAAAGGCCACGGTACCCCGTGGCCTTTAAACATTAAACTAAAATATAAACAGAGAGCTGTCCCGAGCCATCGGGACAGTTTATCAGGAGCATCCCATAGAACTGCCGCAGTTCAAACATTTATAACAGGTACCCGAGCGCACGGTAGTATGCCCGCACACATTACAAGCCGGCGCATCACTTTGCACACCCATGCTTACATCAAAACTCAGCTGCTTTTTAACCGTATTGCCCGCAACTACAGGTTCATAAACATTGGTTTCATCAGGATTAAAATCATCATCGCTTAGCTGGGGGTTGCCGGTAATGGCATTGTGCCCGTCAAGCACATGCACCAGGTCGGTGCGGTTCTGGTACTCGTACCCCAGCATCCTAAAGATGTAATCGATAATAGAAGTAGCGCTTTTAATATTGGCATGCCCCATTACCATACCAGCGGGTTCAAAGCGGGTAAAGGTGAATTTCTCCACATATTCTTCCAGCGGAACGCCATATTGCAAACCAACCGAAACGGCAATAGCAAAGCAGTTCATCAGCGAACGGAAAGTAGCGCCCTCCTTATGCATATCCACAAAAATCTCGCCCAGGGTACCATCCTCATATTCGCCGGTGCGCACAAATACGGTTTGCCCGTCTATACTGGCTTTTTGGGTAAAACCCCTGCGTTTGGCCGGCAGGCTCTTCTTTTGCACCACGCGCGAAAGCTCGCGCATAAAATTGGTATCCTTTGATTTCTCCATGATGGCGATGGCGGCCTCGATCACCTGTTCGGGTGTTAAATCGCTTAACCGTACGTTGGCGGCTTCGCCTAATACTTCCTCCACGGTTTCCAGCTTATCGTCGGCTTCCTCTTTTACATCCGATTTGGTAGACAGTGGCTGCGATAATTTACAACCATCGCGATATAGCGCGTTAGCCTTTAAGCCCAGCGCCCACGAAAGTTCGTAGCAATCTTTAATCTCATCTACCTTGGCCTCGTTAGGCAGGTTAATGGTTTTGGATATAGCGCCCGAAAGGAATGGCTGCGCAGCTGCCATCATTTTAATATGCCCGTGCGCGTGGATGTAGCGTTCGCCTTTGGCGCCGCATTTATTGGCACAGTCAAAAATCTCGTAGTGTTCCTGTTTCAGGTGTGGCGCCCCCTCAATGGTCATGGTGCCGCAAATAAACTCGTTAGCCTCGGCAATTTGCTGACGGCTGAAACCTAAGCCACGCAGCAGGTTAAAATCGTGACTGTTGTATTGCTCGGGTGTAAAGCCCAGGCGTTTCAGGCAATCTTCGCCTACCGTCCAAACATTAAAGCCAAAACTAATCTCAAAGGCCGATACCATCGCTTTATCCAGTTTATCCAGTTCGGCATCGGTAAAGCCTTTGGCCTTCAGGCTTTGCAGGTTAATATGCGGCGCGTTACTTAACGTAGCGCTGCCTTTTGCATAGTTGATAATAGTAGTGATCTCGTGCTCGGCGTAGCCCAAATTACGCAGGGCAGCAGGTACCGCCTGGTTAATAATTTTAAAGTAACCACCGCCGGATAACTTCTTGAATTTCACCAAGGCAAAATCGGGTTCAATACCCGTGGTATCGCAATCCATCACCAAACCAATGGTGCCGGTAGGCGCGATAACGGTGGTTTGGGCGTTGCGGTAGCCGTATTTTTCACCCATCTCCAATGCCTTATCCCAGGCATTACAGGCAGCCGAGAGCAGGTAATCAGGGCAAGCTTTTTGGTCGATACCCGGAGGGGCAATCTCTAAACCCTCGTAATTTTCGGTTGAGTTATAAGCCGCGTAACGATGGTTGCGCATGACACGCAGCATATGTTTCTTATTTTCTTCGTACCGGCTAAAAGTGCCTAACTCTTTAGCCATTTCGGCCGATGTGGCGTAGGCGGTGCCGGTCATTATCGCCGTAATAGCGCCGCCAATGGCGCGGGCCTTGTCGCTATCGTAAGGGATACCGTTTACCATCAGGGCCGAACCTAAGTTGGCATAGCCCAGGCCAAGCGTACGATAATCATACGATAATTGCGCCACTTCTTTTGACGGGAATTGCGCCATCAATACCGAAATTTCCAGTACGATGGTCCAGATGCGGCAGGCATGTTCAAAACCTTCCACATCAAAAGCGCGGGTTTGTTTATCAAAGAAATGTTCGAGGTTAATGGAGGCCAGGTTACAGGCCGTATTATCCAAAAACATATATTCCGAACATGGGTTAGATGCGTTAATGCGGCCACCTTCGGGGCAGGTATGCCATTCGTTTATGGTGGTATCAAACTGTACGCCCGGATCGGCACAGGCCCAGGCCGCGAAGGCGATATCATCCCACAGTTTTTGTGAGGGCACGGTTTTGATAGCCTTACCACTCATGCGGCTGATCAGGTCCCAGGCATTGCCACCTTTTAAGGCGTGAAAAAACGCGTTGGGGATCCGCACCGAGTTATTAGAGTTTTGCCCAGATACCGTACGATAAGCCTCCCCTTCATAATCAGACGAGTAACCGGCAGCAATCAGCGCGGCCACTTTCTTTTCCTCCTCAACTTTCCAGTTTACAAAGTTCTCTATCTCGGGGTGGTCCAGATCGAGGCATACCATTTTGGCCGCCCTGCGGGTTGTCCCGCCCGATTTGATGGCCCCCGCGGCACGGTCACCTATTTTAAGGAAAGACATTAAGCCTGATGAGTAACCACCGCCCGAAAGCTTTTCGTTATCGCCGCGGATCTTGCTAAAGTTGGTGCCCACACCCGATCCATATTTAAAGATCCGGGCTTCGCGCACCCACAGGTCCATAATACCGCCATCGTTCACCAGGTCGTCATCCACCGAAAGGATAAAGCAGGCGTGCGGTTGCGGGCGCTCATAAGCCGAGGTTGATTTGCTGAGTTTCTCGGTTACCGGGTCTACATAATAATGCCCCTGCGGTTTACCGGTAATGCCGTAACTGCTATGCAAGCCGGTATTAAACCATTGCGGCGAATTGGGGGCCGCTAACTGACCGACTATGGTATAAACTATCTCATCATAAAAAACCTGCGCATCATCCGCGGAAGCGAAATAATTATAATTTACGCCCCACTCTTTCCAGCAGTTGGCCATGCGGTGGGCCACTTGTTTTATGCTTTTTTCGGACCCGAGTGTACCATTAGGTTGCGGCACGCCCGCCTTGCGAAAATATTTCTGCGCCAAAATATCCGTAGCCACCTGCGACCAGGTTGATGGCACTTCAACATCGTTCATCTCAAAAACGGCATCGCCAGATGGATTGCGGATAACCGATGAGCGTTTATCGTAATTAAACAGGTCGTAAACAGAAATGTCATCTTTAGTAAAGTACCTGTTTAACTTTAAACCTTTACTATCTGTAGCGGCTTTCTTTTTAGTAAATTTTTTGCCCATAAGTATCTATTCGATTAATTTGCCGTTAAGAAATTGTGAAGGGGTTTTAAACCAAATTTATCTTTCACATCAACCGATATCAATTCATAGTTTTCCACATATCAACATGGATGTGCCTCCATTTAAAATCGGATAGGATAGCGCACTAAGTTTGAGTTATTTAATGTTGTTGAAAACTTGCGGAAACAGCTATTAACACATTGTTTGTTGATTATGTTAATGAGTTATCATAATTTGCTATCCTGACTTAATATTTAATATTAAATTAGACGGTAATTTGTCAATAACCAATTTATAAAACTACATACCTCAATGAAAAATTTAAGATTAACCTGTGTTATTTTATTCCAGTTAGCGGCTGTTTCGGCCATTGCACAAAAACTGAACACCCTTACCGCGAAAGAGAAAGCTGATGGCTTTAAACTGTTGTGGGATGGCAAAACCGGCGAGGGATGGCGCGGGATATTTAAAGATAAATTCCCCGATAAGGGCTGGGAAATGAAAGACGGCCTTTTAACCGTACAAGGATCTAACGGGAAAGAAGAAGGCCTTGGCGGCGATATTGTAACCGTTAAGGAGTATCAGGCTTTTATATTTAAGTTTGATTTTAAACTGACCGAAGGCGCTAACAGCGGCGTAAAATACTTTGTTACCGAACAGGAAAAGACAGAAAAATCGGGCATTGGCCTGGAATACCAGGTGCTGGATGATGAGCGCCACCCGGATGCTAAATTAGGCCGGGACGGCGACCGTAAGCTGGCATCGCTGTACGATCTGATCCCATCAAACAAACCGGCGGCTGTTATTAAACCTATTGGCGAATGGAATTCGGGCGAGATCAGGGTTTACCCGAATAACCATGTAGAACATTGGTTAAACGGTGTTAAAGTGCTGGAATACGAGCGCGGATCGAAAGCGTTTAAAGACCTGGTAGCCATTAGTAAATATAAAGTATGGCCTAACTTTGGCGAAGCGCCTAAAGGCCATATCCTATTGCAAGACCATGGCAATACGGTGTTTTACAGAAACATGAAGATAAAAGTGTTGAAATAAGGCTTTAAATAAAATAAGCTGGCGCAAGTTTACGGGCAGGCCGTGCAATGGCTTAACTTGTGCCGGGATATAGAAAGTCTGTGACTTCCTATTAATAGCGATGGACTTTACCCATCGCTATTATTGTAAAAATACAAAATGAAGATAAGGCGTATTATTGGATGGGGAATGATGTGGGGTTTGATATTGCAAGGCTTCACCTTGTTTAAGCCGCTTAAAAAATTCCATATCCAGGGTTACTCGCAGGGTACCACTTACCAGGTTACTTATTATGCTGCAGATAGTGCTGTTACCCAAAAGCAAACCGACAGCATCCTTGCCCGCCTGGATAGGTCGGTATCCCTTTATCAGTCCAATTCACTTATCTGTAAATTTAACGCATCCCCGAAAGGGATCATGATCGACCATGATTTTAAAATACTGGTACAAAAGGCGCTGGAAATAAACCGGGCTACCGGCGGCCTGGTTGATATTACCGTTAAACCCCTGGTTGATGCCTGGGGCTTTGGGGTAAAAAAGCCGGCGCACTTCCCCGATTCGACACAGGTAAAGGCTCTGCTAAAAAATATCGGTCCTGATAAAATCTGGCTGGACGGTAGTTTTCTGCATAAGCGCCTGCCGGGTGTACAGATTGATTTAAACGGCATAGCCCAGGGCTATGCTGCCGACCTGTTAGGCTATTTTTTAGAACAAAAACACATTTACAATTACATGACCGAAATAGGCGGCGAGTTGCGCATAAAAGGCCATAAGCCCGGAGGCGAACCGTTTAAGGTAGGTATAGAAGCTATTGACGGGGATGATATTAACCCCGCCCCTTTGCGCAAGGTGATAGCGCCGGGTGATGGCGCTGTAACTACATCGGGCAATTACCGTAAGCATTTAGCGGCCGGCGGAAAACAAATCTCGCATATAATGGATCCTAAAACAGGGTATCCCACCCAAAACGAAATGATCAGCGTTACGGTTTGGGCCCGGGATGGCATTACGGCCGATGGGTACGATAACGGTTTTATTACAATGGGACTAAAGCGAACGCTTCTGTTTTTGCAGAAAAGAACCGATATTGGGGCCTATATCATTTACCAAAAACCTAATGGCGCTATAGCGGATACGGCTACCGCCGGATTCAGAGGATATAAACAGACAGACAGATAAATGGAAAGACGGATCTTTATTAAAAACACCGGCATGCTGGCTGGTGGACTGCTCATTAATAAAACACAAAATATTTTTGGCAGTGACGTTGCGGAGATAGTGAAGGTAGGTATAGTAGGTTGCGGCGACCGCGGCAAAGGCATTATGCAGGTAATTGCGCAATTGCCCGATAAGTTTAAGATAACAGCTATTTGCGATGTGCTGGATTTCCGTTTAGCCGAAGCCAATAAACTGAATAAAACAGGTGATACCTGGAAAAGCTATACCGATTATCACCGGCTAATGGATGATAAAAATGTGGATGCCGTAGTGGTTGCCACTCCGCTGAATATGCACTACCCGGTTGCGGTGGCCGTGCTAAAGGCTGACAAGCATTTGTACCTGGAAAAAACCATGACCTACAACATCGATCAGGCGTTGGATTTGGTGAAGATGGTAAAAGCACGGCCTAAACAGGTGGTGCAGGTGGGTCACCAATACCGCTACTCGCCTTTGTATTACCGGGTGAAGGAAATGATAACCAAGGGCTACCTGGGCAAAATCAGTCAGGTTGATTGCCGGTGGGACCGCAACGCCAACTGGCGCCGGCCGGTGCCAAGCCCCGGACTGGAACGGCAGATTAACTGGCGCATGTACAAAGAGTATTCGGGCGGCTTAGTGGCCGAACTGCTATCGCACCAGATTGATTTTATAAACTGGGCCTTTGATACCCACCCCGAGGAATTTATAGCTACAGGCGGTATTGATGTTTTTAAAGATGGCCGCGAAACTTACGATAACGTGCAGGTAGTACTGCGTTACCCCGAACAAGGCATGATAGGCAATTTTGGCGCCACCTGCGGCAACTCGCGCGATGGCTACCTGTTTAAAATAAAAGGCACCAAAGGCACCGTATCATTACTGACAGACCAGGGCATGTTTTATCCCGAAAAGGAATTGCTGAAAGGCAATGATGTGGTAGATGGTGTTACCGGCGCTACCCGCATTGTATGGAATAAAGAAGGCGGCACCCCTATACTGCCCGAACGAACCAAAGATGGCACATGGTATGCCCTGGGCGATTTTTACAGCAAAATAGGATCGGGCAAACTGCCCGACAGTAATATTTACACCGGGGCTAAAACCGCGGTATGCGTTGCCCTGGCTAACCAGGCTCTTTATAACAAGCAGATCACTTACTGGAAAAAGGAGTATTCGGTTTAACAGCCCGATAGCGAAATAATATAAGCCGCCCCTATAACCGGGGCGGCTTTTCTGTTTAATGCTCTTTTAAAAAAGGCGATTTTACGGTATGGAAAAGGGCATAACTGCGCAAATCATTTTATGGATTAATAAGGACATTAGCACTAATTAATTTTATATTCACGTTAAACTTAAAACCACACATCATGAAAATTTCAGTACTATCAATTTTAATTGGCGTAGTAATTGGCCTGCTCGGCGGTTACTATTGGGGAAAATCAACAGGCGGAAAAGCAGGTTTTACCGATGCCAAAAATCTAACAGATGACGACAAGGCATTCATTTCAAAACTGTATGCTGATAGTTCGTTTACTTTAGTTGACCCTCCCGAAGAGTCCCGCCCTATATCAAATGGAATGGCAAGAAAGCTGATTAAAGAATTTCAAAATCAAAATGGAGGCTCGTTATTCAGGTTAAGAAATATAAAGCAGGATTTACTAAATGGTTATTTTGTTGACAGGAAACATTTAGATGAGATTTTAGCAGATAAAAGCTGGGATGGTGTTAGTGTTTATTTTGCAAAAGACAGCGTGGCATCAATCCGTTTCCCTAATAAGCGGATTTACACACTTGTTTATATGGGCGGACGCTACAAAAACAAAACACTTAAAAAAGATATTACAAACGACCGTTTAGTGCCCAGAACTTTAAGATCTGGAACGGAAGATACGCTGGGATTCGACTTTGTAAAACCCTGCCCGGATGCTTGCGGAAACTTTTTGGGAGGCGGCAGCGGCGTAGCAGCTTCGCCTAAAACAAAAAAATAATATGTCTTTAGATCTGGTTTTTTATATCTCGTTATTAAGCGTTATTACTTTATATGGGTTGGTTGGGTTTAAAAAACTCACCAATCCATTTAAATATCTAACATTAACTATAGCTATTATTTGGCTTAGTGAGATTGCTTCAAGGATACTGGCTATAACTATAAAAAATAACAACCCTACTTATCATGTGCTTTGCATACTGCAGTATATTGGGTTTACACTTGTTTTTAGCAGTTTGTTAAATGGTAAATTGTTAAAAAAAATGGTTCGTGCGTCAGCCATTCCATTCACCATTTTAGCCCTGATTAATACCATTTTTTTCCAGACGTTTTTTAATTTCCCCTCAAACATCATTATGTTAACCTATCTGTTGTTTATCGTATTTGCGCTCATTTTATTTATGCAAATGCTTGATGCACCTAAAGAAATAAACATTGTTAAACAGGGGGTATTTTGGTTCAACTGCGCTATGCTGGTGTATTCCATTTTGATCCCTGTATGTTTTGGCGTATTAAATTACCTGATCAAACAACATCTAAATACCGGAATTTTACAGGATTTTATAGAATACACAGCCTTTGTTTACTACGCAACTTTAGGTTACGCTATTTATCTTGACAAAAAACATAATGAATACGTGGTTACTTTGGTATAACCGTTAAAATATGATTCAATTAGGGGTAGATATCTATTTGATACTTTTAGCAGTAATTATTTTGCTGACGGGCTTAACGGGCTTTATTATTTATTTTTTAGTATTATACCGTAAAAAGCAGGTATTGCATTTAATAGAACGGGAAAAACTTGCAGTAAGGTTTCAACAGGAGTTGTTAAATACTCAAATCGAAATCCAGGAACAAACCATGCAAACCATTGGCGCCGACCTGCACGATAATATTGGCCAATTGCTCAGTCTTACTTCGCTCACCTTAAACTCGGTGGAGCTGGAGGGGCAGCCCAAAGCCAAAAAGAAGGTAGATGCCGCTATCGATCTTACCCTGCGGTCGATAAAAGAACTGCGGCAATTAGGTAAGCTGTTACAGGGCGATCAGCTGATAGCCATAGGCCTGGCCGAGGCTATCCGGCATGAAATTGACTGGGTAGAACGGGCGGGTAAATTCCAGGTAACTTATATTGATGAAGGAGATATACCCAAGATCGGGAACGCGGATAAAGACCTCATCATCTTCCGTATTTTGCAGGAGGCGCTGAATAATATCATCAAACACGCATCGGCCAGCCATATCAATATCAGGTTAGAGTATCACGGCACCCTGCTGCATTTGCATATTAATGATAACGGAATAGGTTTTGATACCGCTAACCTATCTGCCGAAAAGCAGGGCATGGGCCTGCATAATATCCATAAGCGGGCAGGTATTATCGGGGGCGAGGTATTGATCCGATCGAACCCCGGCGAGGGCACCGGTATAACTATTATCATTCCATATCCTTAAAATATCATGGAGACAGAACCAATTTTAATTGCCATAGTTGATGACCATACGCTTTTCCGTAATGGCGTTAACGCCTTAATGAGCGAGTTTGACGAACTGAAAGTGGTATTTGAGGCAGATAACGGCAAGCAATTACAGCAATTACTGCTAACGCATCCTATACCGCAGGTGGTACTGATGGATATCAATATGCCCCTAATGGATGGTTACGATACTACTGCCTGGCTAAGAGCAAATTATCCGCAAATAAAAGTACTGGCGCTTAGTATGTTTGAAGATGATAAAGCCGTGATACGCATGATCCGCAGCGGGGCCAGTGGCTATGTGCTGAAAGAATCGAAACCAAGGGAGCTATTGGAAGCCATTAAAACCATTGTGACTAAGGGCGTATATATTAACGAATTGGTTTCGGGGAAATTAATCCGCTCGGTAGGCGGGAAAGATGATGAGCCCGAATTGACAGCTAAGGAACTGGAGTTTTTAAAACTGGCCTGTTCAGAACTGACCTATAAGGAAATTGCTGACAAAATGTATGTAAGTCCCCGCACAGTTGATAACTACCGCGAATCGCTGTTCCAAAAGCTAAACCTGAAATCGCGTACGGGAATCGTATTATATGCTATACAAAACGAGATCTTTAAGTTTTAAAGTGCTTGATAATGTGAGTGATAGATGGTAGCTTAGTGTTAATTACTATTGTTAAACACAAAAATCATTATCACATGTCTGCTTTAGCTGCCACAGATGCGCCCATCGCATCGCCATTAAAAAAGAAAGAACGTATCCTGTTTATCGATTCCATCCGCGGTATAGCCCTGTTGGGTATATTGCTGATGAATAGTATGGCGCAAAGCCAATCGCACTGGTTTTATGCATTTATGAATTTAAACCAGCCTATAACCGGTAAAAACTTTTGGGCCTGGGTAATTGAGATGGGTGTTTTTGAAGGGACCATGCGCGGCTTATTTTCGATATTATTTGGCGCAGGCACTATATTGCTAATTGAGCGTTTAGAGAAGACCCGAGGGCACATTGATGCTGCCGATATTTATTACCGCCGTATATTATGGCTGCTGGTATTTGGCCTGATTAACGCCTTTATATTCCTGTGGCCGGGAGATATTTTATATTTCTATGCCATGTGCGGGCTGGTGTTGTTCCCTTTCCGTAAAATGTCGCCCCGTAATTTGTGGATAGGCGTATTCCTAATGCTGGCATTTGGCACTTACCGCGATACTGCCGCCTTGTATAACCGTAAGGAAACTATTACCAAAGGCAGGCAAGCTGAAGTGTTGAAAAAGCAACATAAAAAACTAAGCAAAGAGCAAACCGCCGACCTGGAAAAATGGAACAGCTTTCGTGATAAGAACGATAGCAAAGGCTTTATGAAGCAAGCTGCAGAAGAAACGGTTAAAATACAAACCGCCACCTATCCTAAACTATTTGCCTACCTGCGCGATGTTAATATGGAGTTAGAGAGCGTTGGCCTTTATAATGGCTGGTGGGATATGCTGTTGTTCTTTTTTATTGGCATGGCGGTGTATAAGTCGGGCTTTTTAATAGGAAGTAGTCCCACCTGGCTTTACGTACTGATAGCCGTTTTAGGTATTGGCCTTGGCCTGGCCATTAATTATATGGGTTTAAAAGCAATGTACCATGCCCGCTTTGATGGTGTAAAACTCACTGAGAGTGCACCTTTTGAAATATATCAAATAAGGCGTTTAATACAAACTATGGGCTATTTAAGCCTGCTGATATTACTTTACAAAGCAAACGCTCTGCGTGGGGTGTTTCACCTATTTGCGCCGGTTGGGCAAATGGCATTTACCAACTACCTGTCCCAATCCATATTCGCGGCAATTATATTTTATGCTATGGGTTGGTTCGGGCATTTTCAGCGGTACCAGGTTTACGAGATTGTGGCCTGCATCTGGATCTTTCAGATCATTACCAGCAATATCTGGTTAAGGTATTACCTGTTCGGGCCGTTTGAGTGGTTATGGCGTAGCCTAACCTATATGAAATTACAGCCCATAAAGCGGGTAAAAGAGGATGTAACACCCGATAGTGTGTCGGGAACTGTAGCAAACTTGTAACAAAAAAAGGAGTGGCTGATAATAGCCACTCCTTTTTTATAATGCTGTACAAAATTACTTCTTTATCGCATAGCCCAGCCCAATATTTAAGCTTACAAAAACCGCGCTTTGCTTGTTAGTTGGCCCATTGTTTAAATTGTAGTTATTACCAATTTTCCATTTGGTACTGGTGGCCTGCAGATAGTAACCAACCCTAACCCCAATTGGGATATTACGCTGGATAGTGTAGCAGTCCATTTGCTTAGGCTTTAATTTAATTAAATAATCAAAACCGCCACCAAATTCAAAACCCAAATTAGCGTTCCAAATCGTTTTACTGGCCGTGGTATTTAATATCTCGGTCGAAAAATCGGATGTGCTTTGCGTACGGTTATCATCCTGGATCCGCAGCATCCCTTCGGATAGGTTTAAACCAACAAAAGGATACAAACGCACATTCTCGTTTTTTGAAACGTTGTAAGCAGCCCGGGTATAAAACTGAAACTGATTATACTTTGCTCTGATGCCGTTAGTCGCATTGCGATCGCCGGTCGACGTAAATGTGCCGCCTAAGCCATCTTCAAAAAGCCAGTTTTTATGTACATGGCTCATACCTAAGTTAAGCCATACATTATTATCAGGCAATGATGGGATCAAATTTTTATTCAGGATGGCATTTAATTGTCCCAAATTGCTTTGGCGGTAGGTTACCTGTATTTGCGCCGCGCCGGCAATACTCTTTTTAAACCAGCCTTCGCTTTTGGTTTTCTCGGTTTGGGCCTGGGCTACAGTTAAAACAGCAAGGGCACATAGCGTTAATGTCAGTTTTTTCATCATGGTTAATCGGGTATTTATACGGTTAATAATAACCCCATACTTTTTGTTTTGATTATCGTACTACTTATACATACGATGAAGCTTGCGCACAGGATTTTAAAACAGTAATTATTCCGAAACAGTAATGCCATACCCCACCCACTCGCCATGGTGCGATAAAGAAAGCGGCATATCCATATCCTGCCCGCCAGCCATAAGATAGGGCCAGCCGTGCGTACTTTTGCCTATGGTAAATTCCTTTTCGGGATACATCATTTTTAATCTGTCCATTAAAAAAGCGCGAACAGCAGCCGACTGGCTTTCCGGATCGCTAACGCCGATATGCTTTACCCCCCAGTACACATCTTTAAAAGTGGGGTCTAAAGAAGCTATGGTGCAAACCAACTCGTCGCGGTCTATTATAGACCGCGCATATAAAGTTTGGGAATGGAAAACCACTTCGCTTTTAAAACAGGCTACATCATAAAAACCATGCAGTTCCAGAGTGGCGGGGAAAATATACACGTCAGTTTCGGGCGGCTCAATATGGGTGATCACCGTATTTACCGGCGAAAAAATGAGGCCGGGCTGGTGCCTTTGCAGGCATTTATAGGCCGATTCTTTAACCGACCATAGCAGCCAGACAAAGTATTCGAACGGGAGGGTATTAAAATGATCCAGGTAAAGCTCCTGCTCGGTAATAGCTAATATTTTAGAATAAAACGCTGAAGTATTGGTACGGATCTTATCAATGGTTTTTAAAGCAATAATATCGTTGCCGATGCTGCTCATTTTCCATTTAACCTTTCGGCAATTACATCAATGCAGCTGCCAACGTTTATCATTTTTTCGGCATCATCGTAATCAATCTCTACGTTATACTTTTCTTCCGCGTCTATGATGATATCAACCAGGTTAGCCGAGTTAATTTTCAAGTCTTTTATCAGGTCGGTATTTTCGTTAATGCCTGCCAACTGTTCTTTATCAAGGGTATAAGGTGCCAGTATTTTTTTTAACTCGTCTAAAAT
Organism: Mucilaginibacter sp. GW821-FHT07H05; assembly: GCF_059418485.1. Classification (NCBI taxonomy): domain Bacteria; kingdom Pseudomonadati; phylum Bacteroidota; class Sphingobacteriia; order Sphingobacteriales; family Sphingobacteriaceae; genus Mucilaginibacter; species Mucilaginibacter sp. GW821-FHT07H05. Next base: position 305,721 of record NZ_JBWKPY010000006.1, on the reverse strand, counting down.
TTCTGTTCTGTTCATTTGTTATTTATATTTTGAAAATATTAAGCAGGTGTTAACATCTCCAAATCCAAAATTAGCCTTTGCTAATATATTAATATCTTTATTAACCTGTGTAAGTGGTATACAATCCATATCTATCAATTGTGTTATCCCGGGGTTCGGATCTTCCAGGTTGATATTTGGGTGGGCAAAGTTATGCTTTATTTGCAAAATAGCCGCCACCGATTCTATCGACCCTGCCGCGCTTAAACAATGCCCAATCATCGATTTTAACGAATTGATCAGCGGGAAATCTTTACCCTCGCGCTTTAACGCCGTAGCCCAGTTTTGCACCTCCTGCTTATCGGCCATGGTTGCTGTTAAATGCCCGCTCACCAAATCTATATCATCGCCATGAATACCAGATGAAATTATGGCGTCGGTAATACTTTTTATCACGCCTGTTGGGTTTGGCGCTGTCATGCTGCCGCCGCCACGCTGCCCGCCCGAGTTGCTGCTGCCACCCAATATCTCGGCATAAATAGTGGCGCCGCGCCCCAACGCAAAATCCAGATCTTCCAATATCAAAGCCGCCGCGCCCGAACCGGGTACAAAGCCGCCGGCAGTGGCACTCATTGGCCGCGATGCTTTTTCAGGCTCGTCATTAAACTTACGCGATAATACCCGCATACTATCGAACGCGCCATAAACGTAAGGGTCAACATATTCGCTGCTGCCTACCAGCATCCGCCTGGCCGATCCATGCTTAATATATTCGTATCCCATTAAAATGGCCTGTGTACCCGTAGCACAGGCGGCCGAGTTGGTGGTGATCATGTTCCCCAAACCCAGGCGGCCGGCTATATAGCTGGTTACCCCGCTGTTCATGGCCTGCTCCACCACCCGCGACCCTAATTTGCGGGCCTCTTTATTATCTACCCGGATGATCACGTTTTTCATGGCCTCGGTATCGGCCACGCTGTTACCAAAAATGCAGCCGGTATCCCAGCGCGGTTCATCGGTATCGTATTCAAAACCTGCATCGGCCCAGGCATCCAGCGCGGCGGTAATGCCGTAGCCGATGTTAGTGCCCTTTAGGCCGTGGAAAGTAACTTCCGAAATATATTTCTTCAAACTGTCCCACTCAAAAGCGGGTACACCCGCTACCTGGCAACTAAAATTCAGTTCCTGGTATTGTGGTATAAACCTTATGCCCGAAACGCCGTTTTGTATTGCATTTAAAAACGCGGGCGCCCCTACGCCGTTGGGCGATACTACACCTATACCGGTAACTACAACGCGCCTGTTCATTTTAATGCGTCCACATGTTTAATAATCCCGCTGAACATGCCCTTGGCCACCAGTTCCCCACTGCTGTCCAGCATCTCTACATAGCATTTCAGCTTCCCAAAACGGAAGTATTGCTTTTTGGATACTACCGTTACTTTTTGCCCCGGCAGCACCATTTTAAAAAACGACACGTCGGTTGATGTTAACAAGGGAAACAGATCGGTATCCTCGCTAAAATTCAGTTCGGTATCTTTCAATATTAAAAATATACCCATTACCACCAGGCCAATTTGCGCCATAATTTCGGTAATGATCACGCCCGGTGTTATCGGGTTTCCTGCAAAATGGTCTTCGTAAAAAAACGCGTCCTCTTTGGGGGTAAAATCGCCAATCACTTCATCTTCGGTTAGCCGGGATATATTATCCACAAAACGGAAAGACGATTTATAGGGCAGATGGTTTAATATATGGTTCTTCATTCGGTATTTTAAATGCTTAACGGCAATGCTCGCCGCCATCAACATGGATCAGGCTGCCGTTTATCCAGGCGGCCTCATCGGTACATAGTAAATAAATTACGTTGGCTACATCCCGCGGCACGGTCATCCGTTTTAAGGGGTTGCGTGTTTGGGCTATTTCCAACAGTTTTTCGCTTCCCGGTATTTTTTGCAGGGCCGCGGTGTTAGTAATACCAGCCTGTATCAAATTTGTTTTAATGCCGTATGGCGCAAACTCTACCGCCATATAAGTAGTAAGGCTTTGCAGCGATGCTTTGGCAATGGCCACTGCAGCGTAGGCATCCCAATGTTTATTAGCGCCCTCGCTGGTGAGGCCTACAATACGGGCATCGGTATGGAACAAGCCGGCAGCTAAAATATCGCGGGCCCAGTCCAGCAGGCTATTGCTCATGGCGTAGGTGGTCATCTGGATATCTTCTACACTCAGCAGGGATTGTTCCATAGCCGAATCCGGATCTGCCACCAGGGGCTTCAGATTACCCCGCGCTACCGAATGCAGCAGCAGTTTAACCTTACCGGCTTTATCGGGTGTGCTGAAATCGTTGACAAATGCTTGCCGCGATGCCATATCGAGTACATTTAAATTGAAGGGTAAAATGCTGACAGAATTTTCGGCTGCTATTTTGGTAAAAGTGTCTGTAGCCTTCCTTGCCGTAGCAGATGGTTCACGGAAAAGCACGGCGATATTCATGCCATTAGCCGCCAGTTTTTCAACCGCAGCCAGGCCAAACCCGCTCGATCCGCCTAATATTATTGCCCATAAATCCCCAAAAGGTAGTTGTTTATTCACTCAGCAGCGTTTTAAACTATATCTGTTAACATCCGTCATACTTACCGGATGCTTAATTAAATAACCTCAAAATAAACAAAATAAATTGATTTTTAGTGTATGATACCGGCTAAACGTTGCAACGGATATATTATTGAAATAATAAATCAATTTACGGGCCTTATTGTTTTATGTGTTGATTTATTAAAAACAACCGCAATCGCTCGGCTCCAGCCGAGTGATGCCTATTTCCCGGCCTCCGGCCGCTGTTGAATATGGTTATGGTTTACTTCGGCCGGAGGCCGGGTAATACCGTGTCACTCGGCTGGAGCCGAGCGACTGTATTATGGGTGTAGCGGTTAATGTTTTTTTATTATGTTTGATTGCTTATGAAAATGAAGAGAATTTGGAAGGCGGCAGTGATAACGCTTATCCTGATGACGGCCCGGACTACCGCAAATTGCGTTTTTGCACAAAAAATGGACAAAAGCGCCTTTTATGCTACCATGGCTTCGGGTAAAATTGATGATATTGAGCGGGAGCTGGCCGTTTTAACCGATAATGAACAAGGCTATGCCGGGGCCTTACTGATCCGTAAAGCCGGTTTGCCAAAGGTTAAAGCGCGGTTAAAACTTTTTAAGGAAGGAAAAGCCAAACTGGAAGCTGCCCTGGCTAACGATCCTGATAACCCCGAACTGCACTTTTTGCGCCTCAGCATACAGGAACATTCTCCTAAAATTGTAAAGTATAAAGCCGACCTGCAAACCGATAAAGCATTTGTTGTCAAACATTTTGACAAGCTATCGCTTGTAGTACAGCGTGCCATAAAGGATTACAGCAAGGATTCGAAGATATTAAGACCCGAAGATTTATAATTATAAACAATAATAAATAAACAAAATTGTTTACTTTTGAATTGTGTTAGATAATTTAAACATTATAAAAGGTATACATCCGGGAATAATACTGGAGCGCGAGCTTAAAAAAAGAAAGCTTGCAAAAAGCCGTTTTGCCCTTTCCTTACAGGAATACCCCCAAGTACTGGGAGAAATTACCAAGGGAAAAAGAAAAATGAATATACCCCTGGCGCTTAAAATAGAACAGGCCTTGGGTTTAGAAGAAGGCTACTTAATGATGCTGCAATTGTTTTACGATATTAAACAGGAAAAGCATCGGCAACACCTTAATATACACCCCGATTTGTCTAAACTTAGGCCAGTGCTTTTTTGGGATACAAAAATGGATAAAATTGATTGGGTAGATCAAAAAAGGGCTGTTATCGCGCGTGTTTTAGAACGGGGAAACGAAGAAGAAAGAAAAGAGATTGAGCGGTTTTACGGTAAGGAAAGCATTAACGCTGCTTTACTTAATAAATAGTGTTTGATGTTGTATTTTAACACAGTAAGCCCGGCATTAAAAACGGCACTCGAAACAATAATGGATGCAGATGTTTTTGCTGCTTTCAGGTTAGTTGGCGGCACTTCTTTAAGTTTGCAGCTCGGCCATCGGATGTCGGATGACATAGATTTGTTTACCGATGCAGCTTATGGGAGTATTGATTTTAAAATGATTGATAGCTACTTAAAAGAGATTTTCCCATATACGGAGTTCTCTAATATTGAGCCGGTAGGTATGGGCAAATCCTATGCTGTTGGCAATAGCAATCGCGAAGCGGTAAAATTGGATGTGTATTATGCCGATACATTTATCCGCGAAGCATTAAATGTTCAAGGCATTCGGATGGCAACAATAGAAGATGTGATTGCCATGAAAATAGATGTGATACAAAGAGGCGGTCGAAAAAAGGATTTCTGGGATTTGCATGAATTATTGGATAAATATCCATTGAAACAGATGTTATTACTTCATGCAGAACGCCATCCGTATAACCATGATGCTGATCTTATTTTAAATAATTTAAAAAGCTTTGATAAAGCAGACAACGATTTTGACCCGATTTGTTTAAACGGAAAATACTGGGAAATTATAAAACTTGACTTGGTAGAGGCCTTAAATAACCATTACTAATTAACTGAAAAACGGATGAGTAAAAAGGTATTAGCCATTTATTATACCCAATCGGGGCAGATGACCGACATTATGGAGAATTTTACGGCCCCCCTGATTGCAGGCGGCGCCGATGTCGACCTGATTTCGGTGAAGCCGGTGGTTGATTATAATTTCCCCTGGACCGGCAGTCGTTTTTTTAGCGTAATGCCCGATTGCCAGTTAGGTGTACCTACCGAGTTGCAGGAATTTGAATTAAAGCATGATAGCTATGATCTCATTATCCTGGGTTATCAGCCATGGTTCCTTTCGCCAAGTATCCCATCTAACTCCATTATTCAGCACCCCAAATTCAGGGCGGTGGTAAAGGATACCCCAGTGGTGACAATATCGGCAGGGCGCAATATGTGGCTAAACGCCTTCGATAAAATAAAGCTATTGCTGGCCGATGCCGGTGCCAAGTTTATAGGCAACGTAGCCCTGGTTGATACCAACCCTAACTTTGTAAGCTTTATCACCATATTTTACTGGATGCTCACCGGCAAAAAAGAACGTTATTTAAACGTGTTTCCCAAACCGGGTGTGTCCGACGATGATATTAAACACACCGGCGTGTACGGCGAAGTGCTGGCCAGGCGGCTTGAACCCGGCAACTGGGATGGCCTGCAGCAGGAATTGGTTGATGCCGGAGCTGTTAAAATTAAATACCCGTTAATGGTAATTGAAGGCAAGGCCGGAGTGATTTTTAAGGTTTGGGCAAAATTTATTTCAAAACGGCAAAACAAAATACCCTGGATATCAGCTTTTAAGTATTACTTGTTTATAGCATTGTTTTTGGGCGCGCCAATACTGCTTACTTTAGATGCGATTTTTCTGCGTCCGTTCACCCAGAAGGGTATCCGGGCCAAAAAGCAGCACTATTTATTGTTAAACTAAAACTAATCTAAATATATGTCTTTGCACCAGGTTTATATCAATAGTACCTCGGCTTATTTCCCCAACAACCCCGTAGCTAACGACGAGATGGAGGAATACCTGGGCTATATCAATGGTAAACCATCCAAGTCAAAAAAGATCGTTCTGCGCAATAATGCCATTACCAACCGCTATTACGCGCTGGAAAAAGGCGGCAAAGCCACTCATACCAATGCCCAAATGACAGCCCTGGCGGTACGCGCATTGTTTAATAACGATGCCGATAAGCTAAAGGAAATAGAATTGTTAAGCTGCGGCACCTCATCGCCCGATCAGATGATGCCCAGCCACGGTGTAATGACACACGGCTGGCTGCCCGAAGCCGGTGGTATAGAAGTAGTATCGCCCGCGGGCGTTTGCTGCGCCGGAATGCACGCGTTAAAATTTGCTTATTTGGCTATAAAAGCAGGCGAAATAAAAACAGCGGTTGCCACCGGATCTGAAAGATTTTCGGGCTTATTGGTAGCCGATGTGTTTGAAGAAGAAGCACAAAAGCTGATAGAACTAAACGAGAACCCTTACATCGCTTTCTCTAAAGATTTTCTGCGCTGGATGTTATCCGACGGCGCCTCGGCATTTTTATTGTCCGACCAGCCAAATCCGGACGGTATCAGTCTGCGTATTGAGTGGATCGAGGGTGTATCCTACGCTAACGAGATGGAACCCTGTATGTATATGGGTGCCGAAAAGGAACTTGACGGCAGCTTTAAAGGCTTTATGGATTATACGCCCGAAGAGATCATGACCAAATCTATCTTCAGCGTAAAGCAGGATATCGCTTTGTTGAGTGATAATATTGTTCCGCTGGGCGGCAAAAAGATCAGGGAGATATTTGAGAAAAAGGGCTTAACCGTTGATGATATCGACCATTTTCTGCCGCATATTTCCAGCAACTTTTTCAAAGGCAAGATCTTTGATATGATAGAAGAATACGGCGGCGGCATCCCTTACGAGAAATGGTTTATTAACCTGTACACCGTAGGTAACGTAGGCGCGGCATCCATCTATTTAATGATCAATGAGCTATTCCGCAGCGGGAAGTTGAAAAAAGGAGAAAAACTGTTGTTGCTGGTGCCGGAGAGTTCAAGGTTCAGCTATATGTATGCGATGTTGACGGTGGTGTAGATACCAGCCCCCTCATCCCCTTGTCATTGCGAGGAGCAAGTGGGGAGACTGTGAAGTGGCGCGACGTGGCAATCTCATAGGCAGGTCCTCGTTGCTTGTCCTATGGGATTGCCGCGCTATCGCTCGCAATGACAAATGAAATAATTAAAATGAAAAAAGAAAACGTACCACAGGACCTAAGCGCGCTTGGCAAACTCACCAAAGAGGTTTGCTATGCCACTGATGAATCCGGTAAGTACGTTACCCAGCTCAGTGATGGCTGGGATGTAAAGATCAGCGCGCTGGATGTGGCCTGGGACGATATTAAGGAACGGGTAGCCAAAGCCCGCGAGCGGGTACTGAATGGTGAAGCCAGCCCCATCCTGTTTTTTATGGAATACCGCCTGATGGACTTAAAAATACTGGCCGATTATACCGGCTTTTGGCAATGGCAGATTAAACGCCACCTGAACCCCGGAGTTTTTAATAACCTATCCGAAAAGAAATTGCAAAAATACGCCGAAGCTTTTAACACCAGCATAGCCGACCTGAAAACCCTGACCGTGCATGAAAATTGATTTTGAACACCGTCAGTCGGCACATTGCGAATCGGGCGTTACCAGCAACTTATTGAGGGAAGCATCGGGCGGGAAGATCACCGAGCCGCTGGCCTTTGGTATTGGGGCGGGTTTGTTTTATGTATATATCCCTTTTATTAAAATAAATAACGGGCCGGCCATCGCGTTCCGCACCATGCCGGGGTGGATCTTTAAACGCACCTGCCGTTCGCTGGGTATCCCGGTTATCCGAAAAAAATTTAGCTCGAAAGAGAGCGCCGAGGCTTTTTTAATGGAGCAATTAAATGCCGGTCAGCCTGTAGGCTGCCAGGTCGGGGTTTACTACCTCTCCTATTTCCCAAAGGAATACCGTTTCCATTTCAATGCCCATAACCTCATCGTTTACGGCAAGGAGGGCGATAACTATCTCATCAGCGACCCGATCATGGAAACGCCGACCACGCTAACCAGTTACGAGTTAGAGCGCGTACGCTTTGCCAAAGGCGCCCTGGCGCCCAAGGGGCAGGTGTACTATACCAAATATGCAGGTGAAATATCCGACGACCGTATCCGCGAAGCGATTAAAAGCGGGATTAAAAGAACGGTATTAAATATGATCATCTTACCCGGGCCGTTTACAGGGGTAAATGGCATTAAATATACCGGCAACAAGATCAAAAACTGGCGCGATAAGCTGGGCTTGGATAAAGCTAAACTGTATCTGGCCCAACTGGTACGGATGCAGGAAGAAATTGGCACCGGTGGTGGTGGATTTCGTTATATTTATGCGGCGTTTTTGCAGGAGGCCCACGCCTACCTGCCGCAGGATGACCTGTTAGAGATCTCCAAACTGTTTACCGAAGCCGGCGATAAATGGCGCACGGCGGCCGTGCACGCGGCGGGGATTTACAAGGGCCGGCTGGGCAGTCAGGAAGATTTTGATACCATGGGCAACTATCTGCTGGAAATAGCCGAATTAGAAAAGAAAGCTTTTATAGCTTTGAAGAACATAAAATGGCGAACGTAACTTACCCGGCTGTTGATATTAATAACCTGAGTTTCCAATATCCGGGGAACGAGGAACCCTCCTTTACGAACCTGAATTTAAAGATTGGCAAAGGCGACCGCTTCGGGCTGTTTGGGCCGAACGGGGCCGGTAAAACCACGCTGATGAATTTGATGACGGGCTTGCTGAAATCGGATGAGGGAAGCATCGCTTTATCGGGCGTAAAAGTTGGCCGGCATAAGTACCGGGTAAACCGTCTGTTTGGCTTTGTTCCGCAGGATTTTTCATTTTACCAGGAGTTAAGTCCGAAGGAAAACCTGGAGTTTTTTGGTGCCTGGTACGGTTTAAACAGCCGCAAGATTAAACAAAAAACTGACGAGCTTTTACAGATCATGGGTTTGGAAGATGTGCGCGATAAGCAGGTGCAGCAATTTAGCGGCGGGATGAAACGCCGGGTAAACCTGGCCATTGGGGTGATCCATAACCCCGGGATCCTGTTTTTGGATGAGCCTACTGTTGGGGTGGATGTGCAGACCCGCCATGCTATCATTAACTATTTGATAGAGCTGAATAAAAATGGCACCACGCTTATTTATACCTCGCACCAATTAACCGAAGCCGAGGATCTGTGCAACGAGGTAGCCCTGATGGATAACGGCAAAATTATGGCACAAGGCCCGTTGGATACGCTGCTGCGCCAGCATCAGCATGATAACCTGGAGGAATTGTTTTTGAATTTAACCGGCAAACACTTTAGGGATGATATTTAAGCTTTGGGCCACCATTATAAAGGATATCCGCGTGCTGCTGCGCGATAAGGTAGGCATCCTGCTGATGTTTATCATGCCCGTGGCGCTGGTGATTGTAGTTACCAGTATCCAGAACAGCACGTTCCAACTGATGAACAAAAACAAGCTGATGCTATTAGTCAGCAACCAGGATACGGGTAAGTTGAGTCCGCAACTCATACAGTCCATTAACAATATCGGCATGTTCAGGGTATCCGAATTACCTAAGGGTACGGATGCGGCGGCCATCAACATCAAACTACATTCCAAAGAAGCCGAACTGGCTATTATCATCCCTGCTGATTTTTCGGCAAAGGTGAGTGAGCGTGCAAAGGCATCGGCTAATAAGGCGTTAAAAAGTTTTGGGTTAGAGGGCGATTCGGTTAAGACAAACACTGGCGAAACCAATCCCCTCAGCATGTATTATAACCCGGTATTGCAGGAGTCGTTAAGGCTATCGGTACAAGGGGCTTTACGCAGCGCGCTGCAACTGGTAGAAAGCCGCGAAACACTGCGCAACCTGTATTTTTCTATCAACGATAAGCCTCTGCCAGCTAAGCTGGAAAACGAAATGCTGAGCAGTAAAACCGTCATTAACCAAATCCCCACCACCCGTAATGGCGATAGACTGATACCTAACGCCACACAGCATAATGTACCAGCCTGGACGATATTCGCTATGTTTTTTATCATCATGAGCCTGGGTGGCAGCGTGGTAAGGGAAAAAGTAAGCGGCAGCTTTATCCGCCTGAAAACCATGCCTACTAATTATATGGTAGGGCTATTATCCAAGCAAATTGTTTACCTGGGGGTTACCATGATACAAGCCCTTGTGATATTTACCATAGGTGTATGGCTATTCCCCTTTATGAATTTGCCGGCGCTGAATATCCCGGCCGATGTGGCGGGATTGATATTGGTAACCATCTTAACCGGTTGGTGCGCGGTAAGCTATGCCATTTGCGTAGGCGTATTTTCCAAAACCCAGGAGCAGGCAAACGGCTTTGGCGCCGTATCTATTGTGATACTGGCCGCTATCGGCGGCTTGATGGTGCCCAGCTATGTGGTTTCGGGGCCGATGAAGGCATTGGTTAACTTTTCGCCGCTGCACTGGTGTATAGAGGCTTACTACGGCTTGTTTTTAGAGGGCGGGAAATTTACCGATGTGGTAACAAACATTATACCCTTAATTGGCATTACCCTATTGCTGCAAGTAATAACAGTGATTGGTTTGAAACGAAAAAATTTGATATAATTACAGCATGGAAAAAGAAGAACTGAAGCAACAGCTAAAAGTCCAGATCATACAATTCTTAAACTTAACAGAATTAACCCCCGAAGACATTAAGGACGACGAACCCTTGTTCGGCGACGGCCTGGGATTGGATTCTATCGACTCGCTTGAACTGATTGTGCTGCTGAAAAAAGAATATGGCATTACCATCCAGGACCCTAAAGATGGCCGCAAGATATTAGTGGACGTAAATACCATGGCCGATTATATTGCAGCGCACAGTGCTAAATAACATCCCTGCTTTATTATTCGGCTAAGAATACTGTTATTTCAATTTCTTTGCCGCCGCTAAGATATCCTTGGTTTCGGGAACTTTATCAAAGTACTTTACCCATTGGCCCTTACTATCGTACATGGCAATAAATGGCGTGGTCTTAATTTCGAAATAGTCCTGTACTTTTTTGGTATAGCCTTCGGTACCGATGGTGAAATTAGGATAGTCCTTCAGTCCATAATCGCGTTTAAACTCACGGATGCCACGGATATCATAATTCAGGGACCAGGTGATCATCACTATCCTGATATTGCTCAATTCTTTCATATTGGGCTTTAATTCGTACATCATGCGCTGGCAGTGGCTGCAATCGGGCGAGAAATAGACGATCATTACAGGCGCGCCTTTTTTCAAATTAGCGGGGGTTGCCCAAACGCTGTCGGTAGTTAAAATACGATAGGCTGGTATAGGTTTTGGTTTAACGGTTTGGGGCGGCGGGATGCTGGCATCGGCATTTTGCTTGTTGCCGCTATCAGTTTTGGACTTAGCGCCATTATTGCTTTTTTGAGCGTTGGTACAGCTTACGGTAACAGCCAGTGTCAGTAAAAAAAGGAATATTCGTTTCATGGTTTTTATATCGTTTTTAATAAGGGTACTCATGGTATTAAATTACGCCTCCAGCAATTCGGTTTGCCAAGCTATATGTTCTTCTGTTATCGGGTATAAAGCATTATTGCGGATGGCCTGGTAAGCGGCCTCAAACAAATGCGTGTAATCTCCTTTTATAGCCGGCACCAGTTCGGTATGCTTGTTACCGTCGGTATCGGCCAGTGTCAGTTTGCCTTCATAGCCTGCCCGCTCGCGGCCATAGTTTGCATCAGTGGGCAGCATCGCTTTATCCAGTTGCTCTTCCTGCACATCAACACGGTCTTTAATAAAACTACCTAAGCTGCCATGCACCACAAACGACGGCAGCGGTTCGGGTATCAGCAAGCCCGATGTTAAGTATACATTCAGCTGGTTAGGATAAGCCATGTGGAAGCTAAAATAATCAATTACATCAGAATCTTCGCGATGGTTAGCCGTTACTTTATGAAAAGACAAAGGCCTGCCAAACAAACTGATCACCTGATCTATCAAATGCGGGCCCAGATCATACACTAAACCGTTGGTACCTAAAGTGGCATCCTCCTTAAACTTCTTCGGGCTTAATATAGGCTTATACCTGTCGAACCGGAAGCTGATCTCTACCAGTTTACCCAAACGGCCGCTCTCTATTACCTGCTTCACGGCTAAAAAGTCGCTATCCCAGCGGCGGTTTTGGTATACCATTACTTTAAGGCCGATTTGGCGGGCTATATCATATAATGCCTGTACTTCGGCTACGGTGCGCGCGGCTGGTTTTTCTATCAGCACATGTTTGCCGGCTTTCAGGGCGCGCTGCGCCAGGTCAAAATGAGTATGATTGGGGGTATTAACAATTATCAGTTCGATCTCTTCATCATTCAGCAATTCATCAATACTATCATAGCTAACAATATCAGGGTAATGGGCGCTCATCACTTTTTTGCTGCGCTCGGCCACTGCCTTTAATTTGAAGCCCGGGTGCGTGCTTAAAAAAGGGGCGTGGAATATCCTGCCGGACATACCGTAGGCCATTAAACCAGTTACAATAGGTGTTGCCATAGATATGCAATTATACGATTTTACGTTTGCGCAGAAAAAAAATTCAGCAAACGGTTTACTCGCCCCGACTACCCTTCGCTGGTCGGTCCTCTCTTCGCTGTGCGGAAAGAGGGCAGGAATAATACCGAATAACCTTGCACCCTCTTTCCGGCGAAGCCGAAGAGAGGGTGGTCGGGCGAAGCAACGACCGGGTGAGTATAAAAGAAAACGGGACACCTCTTGCAAAGCGTCCCGTTAAACCAGTATAGGTTGCAGAGATCGTTATTATTTCATACCCGCCTTAATACCCTGTATATGCTCCAGGTGCATTTTTATGGTAGGCAGGGTTTTATCAACAAAGGCCTTCAGATCGGGATCTTTCGCGTTTTTAGATTCATCGCTGAACAGATCGACGGTTTTCTTGTGTCCGTCCACCATCGCATCTACATAAGCCTTGTCAAAATCGGTGCCCGATTTTTTGTTCAGGTCTTCCAGTTCCTTTTGCTTATCGGCGCTTACGGTAGCCGGCAGGGTAATGTTTTTGGCTTTGGCCAGGGCCGTCAGCTCATCGTTAGCCTTGCCGTGGTCGGTCACCATCATATCGGCAAACTCCTTTACTTTAGCGCTCGTGGCTTTTGTTTGTGCTAATTTAGCCAGGGCCACTTCGGCCATACCGCCATCGGCTGCTTTAACCGCAAATTCGGCGTCATCTTTGGTTACCGTAATGGCCGGGCTTACAGCGCTGCTGTCGCTCATTTTGCTACTGTCTGCCTTGGCCGTATTGGCGCTGTCGGCTTTGTCGGTGCTGGTTTTTGCGCCTCCGCAGCCCTGTATCATCCAGGCGGCGGCAAGCGTCATCATTAAATAACTTAGTTTTTTCATGGTTAATGTTTGTTATTTATTAACTACAAACAGATTATTTTAAGTTTTAATTAAAGTTATTTAACCATTGTGGTTATTTAACCACAGGGTTCGCATAGATTTGCACGGAGGTCACGGAGGCATAGTAATAAATATAAAACCTATTTCTGCCAATTAAATCTCTGTGTCCTTTGTGGGCCCCCTCTTCGTGAACTTTGTGATTAAATCGTCACTTACCTCACCGATAAATACTCAGATATTCGTGGTTAAATAATCGCAACTTTTATTATTTTTGAGCGGACAAAAAACTAAACACATACTATGACTTTTCCCGCCGAATTAAAATACACCAAAGACCACGAGTGGATACGCCTTGAAGGCAGCGAAGCTTATATTGGCATTACCGAGTTTGCACAGCGCGAACTGGGCGACATTGTTTATGTAGATATTACTTCGGTAGGTAAGGAAGTGGCCAGCGAGGATGTTTTTGGTACAGTTGAAGCTGTTAAAACCGTATCCGACCTGTTTATGCCGGTAACGGGCACCGTGGTAGAAGTAAATAAAATGCTGGACAGCCAGCCCGAGTTAGTAAACACCGACCCTTACGGCGATGGCTGGATGGTAAAGATCAGTCTGCAAAACCCTGCTGATGTGGACGGTTTGCTTACCGCTGATGCCTACCAGGCTATTGTTGGCGCATAATATTAAATGAAACAAGCTTTAAAATATCAAAGGCCCGCTATATGGTGGGCCTTATTTATTTTTGTACTGTGCAATATTTATTTCAGTCCCTCGGTAGGGAAATCGGGTTTATTTTTTCCCGGTTTTGATAAGCTGACCCATTGCGGGCTGTTTTTTGTGCTAAGTATTTTTATAGGCAGTGGCATCATCAGGCAATACGGCAAACGCCAGTTTACTTTGTATGTAGCTACAAAGATTTTCATAGTTGCGGTTATTTATGGCGGCATTATTGAATTACTGCAGCTTTATGTTTTCACCTGGCGCGGTGCCGAATGGGCAGATCTGTTTTGCGATAGCGTAGGCACCGGTATGGCAATATTTGGTATATTGGTAACGTTATATGCATCAGTAAATGAGAAAGATTAAATATTTGATGATCATCATGGCCTGCCTGGGCCTTACCTCATGCGGTATCTTTAAAAAAGACTGCGGCTGCCCTCATTTTGGCAAGGTGAAAAGTACGTTGAGCAACGTGGCTTATTTAAGCTGATTACTAATGAGTGATTTAGGCTAAAGCCTTATTGAAACGATGGCTAATCCGTTGGCTAAAGCCAACGGCAATAAATAGTAAGATACCCATACTTCGGCGAAACACTACTTTATCGTCATCCCAAATTCATTGCCTCTCCATTGATGAAGCAGAATAACAGGGCAAAGTATTGGCTTTAGCCAAACCATAACGCCCAAATCCTGCCCCATCTGTCATTGTAACATTCTTAACGATACAGTAAATATCTCCACCCAAACTGTAACACTTCATTTTCTGCTACGTCTCTTAACCCGTACCATTTTAACAATTGAGTGTTAAATTATGTTAAGGCTTTTTGGCTTAACTAACTATTTAGTTATCTTGGCGCACCTATTAACACTTTATCCTGTATATGAAGAAACAATTTTACATCACATTTTTTTTCCTGTTTACCTTATTAACATCAGCAGCTTTGGGCCAATCGCAAAAACGCATGGTTAAAGCCCATATTATTGATAGCAAGGAGCAACCTGTTGAATTTGCAACCGCCTCGGTTATTTTAAACGGCCCCGATTCGTCGGTTGTGGGCAGTACGGTTACCGATAAAAATGGCATGGTTGAAATTCCCAATATCGGCAATGGCAACTACCGCATCCTGATAGCGCAACTGGGCCTGAAAACAAAGGTGGTACATTTTACAGTAACATCGGCAAAGCCATTTGTTGATTTAGGCACTTTAATGATGGAGGTAGAAGTACGCACCTTAAAGCAAGTGGATATTGTAGCCGAAAAGCCCCCTGTAACCATTAAAAAGGATACCATTGAGTTTAACGCCGGATCGTACAAAACCCAAAAGAATGATAACGTTGAGCAGTTGTTTAAAAAGATCCCGGGTGTGGATGTGGATAAGGATGGTAAAATTACCGCGCAGGGGAAAGAGATCACTAAAGTTTTGGTAGATGGAAAGGAGTTTTTTGGTAACGACCCCAAAGCCGTAACCAAAAACCTGCCTGCCGATGCTATAGATAAAGTACAGATTATAGATGATAAAACCGATAAAGCCAAAAACACCGGCATTGATGATGGCGACCGTAACAAGATTATGAATGTTACGCTTAAAGCCGACAAAAAGAAGGGTTGGTTTGGTAATATGTCGGCCGCGGGCGGCAACAGCGAGCGCTACCTGGGGCAGTTTAATATGAACCGTTTTGATAACAAAAAACAGATATCGCTGCTATCCCTCAGCAATAATGTTAACGAGAGTGGCTTCTCGTTCGATGATATTAACAATTTTGCCGGCGGGAACGCCTTCAGCGCTTTTGGTTCATCAGATGGTTCAAACAATATCAATATCAGCGCTAATGGCCGGGCCGATGTTAACGGCGCATTTTCTGGTGTAAGCGGCGGCCTGATCACCAACCATACCGCGGGTATCAATTATTCGGATGAGTTAGGCAAGGCCGGTAAATTAAAATTTAACAGCAGCTTTGTAACGGTGATATCTAATAACACCATCACCCGTTCATCCAATTTGCAGGATGTACCCAATAGCCTGTTCACCAACCAGTTTAGCAATGGTAACAATACCAGTAACAGCTATCGCTTCGCTGCCAATTTCGAGTATAAAATAGACAGCTTAAATAATTTAAGCTTTAAGCCAAATGTATCATTCAGCTATAAAAAGAACTTCTCCCGGTCGGCATCGGGTACGCTAAACCAAACAGCCGATAGTGTTAACAACATCCGCCAACTGCTTGATCAAACTACCCATAGCCCGGCTTTTGGCGGCCAGTTTACTATTAACCACCGCTTTCATCAGGGCAAGGGCTCTATCAACTTTTATACAAACGGAAATTACTCGGCCAATAACGCCGATTATAACAACCAGTCGCTTACCCGGTATTATGTGGGCAGCCAGCCAAATACCAATATCAACCAGCAGGCATCGCAGGATAATAATGCCAGCTTTTTAACCAGTACGGCATCGTTTGTGCGCCAGTTAAGCAAGGCTAAAAGGATAAGCTTTAACCTGAGCGAAACGGCCGATCTGCGCAAGCAAAACGCCAACCAGTATACGGTAGATTATAATGCCGTTACCGGTAATTACGAGATCTTTAATCCGCTGTACAGCGGTAATTCCGATAATCGCAACCACCGTTATACCACCACGGCCGGCATCAGCAAATCGGGCGAAAGCTATACGCTATCGTTTAATATGGCATTGGCGCAACTTGGGCTGCACGGCACCTCAATTGCCAATAATATTGTTAACGATGTAAGCCGCAATGCCTGGGCTTTTGTACCTAATGCCAGCTTTAATTATCGCAAAAAAAATGGCCGCAGCCTTAACTTCAGTGTAAGCACCAATGTGGCGCTGCCCTCGGCAACCGATCTGCAAACGGTGTTTAATAATACCAACCCATTATATATCAGGCAAGGGAATCCCGACCTGGTTCAATCCCGCTCTTATTATGTAAACCTTAATTATAATTATTTCGATTTTAAGAATAATAATTACATTAACCTTTACAGCAATTTTAACACTACGCAAAACGGTTTTTCTACCATCAGCACGGTTGATGCCAATGGTATTACTACCTCAAAGCCTATCAATGTAGATGGTAATTACAGCGGCAGCCTGGGCTTTAACATTGGTAAGCCTACCAAAATTAAAGGCCTGAAATATAGTGTGGGTTCATATTCGTCTATTAACCGCACTATTAACTTTATTAACGGCAACCGTAACGCCGTGACCCGCATAACACCAGGGGCCAACATTGGCGGTAGTTACGACAGGGAAACGCTGCAGTTTAGCCTGCGCTTTTACGGAAATTACAATACGGCCAAAAACTCGTTCCAGCACCTGGCCGACAGGAATTACTTTAGTTTTAACAACAATGCCAGCGTAAGCGTATTGCCGGTTAAAACCTGGCGCATATTTACCGATGTTAACCAAAACCTTTACCGCGGCCAGCCAGCCAGCGCAAATACATCGTACTATTTATGGAATGCCGGTATTGAGCATTATTTATTACAGAACAAAAACCTGACCGCATCCCTAAATGCGTTTGATTTGCTTGATCAAAATTCGGGCATAAATCGCTCCATAAGTACAACGGGTATTATTACTAATAACCAAACTAATACCATTGGCCGGTATTTTTATCTGAAGCTGATTTACAAAATAACCAAAGTAGGCGGCGCCCCCGAAAATAAAAGCGGGGTGATTATTATGAGATAACTGTTTTTGCGGAATAAATAAACGGATTAATAGCTTGCGTCGGCCAGTGTGCCTATCATACTGGCCTCCAGCATTTCGCTTAAAGCGTTAACAGTGGGGTTGGTTTGCTTCGGCTGTTGTTTTTTACTATCAGCATATACAAAATATTTTACGCCCAGCGTTTTTAACAGGTCGTCAACCTTGGTATGCGATGTTGATTTGTAACAAAAAACTTTGATGTTGCGGTAAAAGGGGTTGCTGCTTAAACGCCTCAGTACCTTCTCGGTATGGCTGCCCAGGTAATCATAATCAAGTACGATACCATGAGGTTGGAATTCATTAATGACCGGGAAAATACGATTTGTATTTTCAATATGTATCACGTGTTTATTGGTCGGAACGGGTACTAACGACGTGGCCGGCGAGACCACAAGCAACTTGCTTTGTTTAAAACGGATCATCATCAAAAGTTTAGTATCTAAATATAATCTGTAAAAAGCAGTTTGTCAAGCGCTTATTTACAGGAACTTAAAAACTAATCTTCCCGATACATTAAATTAACATGCCTGCAGGCTGTAAAAAGCATAGGGCTGCAGGCATGTTAACCATTTTATTTACCTATCTCAAATACGGCATGCACCTGGAAACTAAGCTTAATCTTTTTTGCATCAATATCCGATTCGGGCGCCGCGTCAGCTGCTAAAACCCGGTTAGCGTACATGGCTGTTTTGTATACAGGATAGTTACTTTCCTCGTTTTCGGTAATGTTTATTACACTTCCCAGTTTTTCGTTAAGGCTGGTTAATAAATAACTGGCTTTATCTCTTGCAGCCAGTAAAGCCTGTATTTTAAGTTCGCGTTTTACTTCGGCTATTTTCGAATAATCGTAGCTGTCGATGTTGGTTGATTGCACGCCTTTGGCATCTAACTTGCTCATTATCTGATCAAAACGATTAAAATCATGAAACCTGATGCCATATTGTTTGCTCACCAAAAAGTCGGGGTTTTTCTTTTTTTGATAGGTGTAGTTATACGATGACAAGCTGTTAATGGTAAAATCGGCTTTGGCTATACCGGCCTCGTTCACCGCTTTTTCCAGCTGACTTTCCAGTTGACTAATGGTGATCTTGTTCTTACCATCAATATATTCCTTAAGGGAAATGGTTACATTAATAATGTCGGGCGTCACCTCTTTTTCGGCTGTTCCGTTTACTTCAATTTTGCGGCGCAGGTCAACATTTTGCGCAAATCCGGTTACTGTTATCAATAGTAGTACTATAATGATGCTAATCTTTTTCATGTTATTTTTGTTTTTATTTAGTGGATGACGGATAGCCTATATTTCCACAAATGTAATTAACTTGTTACACTCATATCGTACATAAACTACCATATACAGTCATACAATTGAAAAACAGGCGATTTGTTTTTACATTTGAGCAAAGCCCACACTACGATGAAACTCAACTACAATTACCTTTTCCTTTTAGGCGCGCTTGCTTTAGCAGCAGGATGCAGTCAGCCTGAAAAAAATGCGGCCGCTACAATTAGCGGGGATGATATTAAAAGTAACCTGGCTGTTTTAGCGAACGACTCAATGATGGGCCGCAAGCCATTTACCGAGGGCGAAACCAAAACTATCAAATACCTGTCCGATCAATTTAAGAAATACGGGCTGGAACCCGGTAATAACGGCAGCTATTTCCAGGATGTACCGATGGTAGAGATCACCAGTACGCCATCAGTTATGACGATAGCCGGGAAAACGAATCTTACATTAAACCCATCAGCAGATTTTGTGGCCTTAACCCGCCGCGAAACAGATACCGTGCAATTGAAAAACTCGCCCCTGGTGTTTGTTGGTTACGGTGTGGTAGCGCCCGAATACAAATGGAACGATTATGCCGGGCTGGATGTAAAAGGTAAAACAGTAGTGGTACTGGTGAACGACCCGGGCTTTAAATCGGGCGACCCCACGCTGTTCCATGGCGATACCATGACCTATTACGGCCGCTGGACCTACAAGTATGAGGAAGCTGCGCGGCAAGGTGCAGCGGGGATCCTGATCGTTCATCAAACCGAGCCGGCCAGTTACCCATGGCAGGTGGTAAATACCAGCAATACCGGCGCTAAATTAGAGTTAACACAAGCCAATAAGCACATGAACCGCTGCAAGGTAGAAGGCTGGATAACCGAGGAAGCCGCCGCAAAGCTATTTGCCCCGGCAGGTATTACCGGCGATTTCCGCGCATTGGCCCGCAAAAAAGACTTTAAGGCGGTACCGTTAAATGCTAACATTACGCTTTCGGTGCAAACCAAATTGAAATATTCCACATCTCATAATGTAGTGGCCATGCTAAAAGGAAGCAGCGCCCCCGGCGAATATGTGATCTACTCGGCCCATTGGGACCATTTAGGCATAGGCAAACCCGATGCCAGCAAGGATAGTATTTATAACGGCGCGGTTGATAACGGCAGTGGCAGCGCCGCTTTGCTGGCCATTGCAAAAGCATTTGCGGCAGCGAAAGAGAAACCGAAGCGTTCTATCGTATTCCTTTCGGTTACGGCCGAAGAGCAGGGCTTACTGGGATCTGAGTATTATGCAACGCACCCTATTTTCCCGGTAAACAAAACAGTTGCCAATTTAAATATGGATGCACTGCACCCTTACGGCGAAACAAAGGATATAGCCGTAACAGGCAAAGGACAAAACGAACTGGAAGACCAGCTGGAAGAACTGGCAAAAGCGGATGGCCGCGTTTTAGTGGGCGACCCAAAACCCGGCGCCGGCAGCTATTACCGGTCTGATCATTTTAACTTTGCTAAAGTTGGCGTACCGGCATTGGATATTAATGGTGGTACCGACAGCAAAGCGCATGGTAAAGAATGGGGCCTGAAACAGGAAGAGGATTACACCGCTAATCATTATCACCAGCCATCAGATAATTACTCGCCCGATATGGATGTGACCGGCATGGTACAAACCGCGGACCTGTTATATCGTTTAGGTACCAAACTGGCTAATGAAAATACCTGGCCGGGCTGGAAGGCAGGATCGGAGTTTAAGGCGATAAGGGATAAATCGATGGGTAAGTAATAGTTTCTCCTTAACATATCAACCCGGCGGGTAGTTACCTATGCCGGGTTTGTTTTTTATTTCCCGACAGCAAAGAAGCTTCCGGGTGAAAGCGGGCAGAACAATGGTGGCCTGTGCGGCAGGAGGGCATCAGCGTTTTGCAGAAGCGGGGACAAGCGGGTGCGACAGCGGGGCAAATAAGCGTAGCCGTGGTTCTGTCCGTTTTGCAGGGCAAAGGCCACGTGCGGCAAAGGAAGCATTTTTGCTGTCTTGATTTTTTGGTTACTTTTTTATCAAGAAAAAAGTAACAGCCCTCCGCGGCAATTGAGCGGACTGACGTTGAATGTAGAGAAACCCCTCCCTACCAGCGCACAGACTACCGCACCCCTCCCTGAGGAGGGAACTGGAATGCGGCTCTGCCTATAGGATTGCCGTGCTACCATTACAGCAATGACAAAAACTTAGCGTTATTTTCGGGCTACCTATACAATATCCTCACATTATTAGTACTCAACCCCGATGGCATAACCGGCCATTTGGAGGTATCGAAAGGCGTATAGGTGATATCCACAATATTGGCGTCATAGAACTTCTTCCATTCGGGGTGCTGCTTATCGTACACCTTCATGTAATTGGATGAGAGGTTGGTGACGGTGATCTCCAGCGTGTTTTTACCGGCAAGCAATACACCAGCAGGGATCTTCAACCGGAACGGAATAGACCAGGCGGTGCCTATGGTTTTACCGTTAATTTTAACCACAGCCGATTCATTTACCGTTCCCAGATCAATCATCAGATCTTTTTTGCCAGATACACCGGCCGGGACGTTAACCGTGCCGGTATACTTCGCAGTACCGGTATAAAAAGCGGCAGTATCGCTCAATGCAGTCCACGATTGCAGGGTATCCAGCTTAAAAGTTTTGTGATAACCGGGGCGTCCGCCTAAAAATTGCAGTTGCCAGGTAGTGTTCACGGGGTAAGCATTGTAGGCCTTTGGCAAGCTTTCAACCGGTACTGTACCCGCCCCTTGCATTACAAAGCAGGATTGCCCCGGCAGCAGCGATAAATAATACTGCGTTTTGCCATTGCTTTTGCGTGTAGCCATGCCAAATTTCTTGTTGTTCAATGCATCATAACCTACCATGTTGCCGGCAGTAGCGAAATTTACCCACCCGCCTGTGAATTTATCACTCACATTAGCGATAAAGTACACCACTTTGCCCGCCTGTTTTTTGCGGATAAATGTCAGGCCTTCGTTGGCAATCGTTTCCTGCGATACACCATGATGCTTTAGTTCGGCTACGATATCATTGGTTACCGGAAAATGGGTTTTGTCAGCTGCTATAACTGCCTTATCCTTTCCAAAGGCCGCGCTGTTTTCCTTGAAGTTAGCATAACCCATTGGGAATTGCGGCAGCGATTGATCGAATATAATAGTAGCGCCCTGCTTGCCCAAAGCCATTAGACGCTCCAGTGTTGCCTTCGGTAAATAGGTGGTATGAGGCACAACGATCACTTTATAGTTTGCCCCGGCAGTTTGAATTTTACCCTGGCTCACTTTTACTTCATCCAGTTGCCTGTCGGATATATAATCGAACGAGAAACCTTTCTGCAAAAGTTCCTTGCTCAGTTTACCAAAAGGCAAAGCCCCAAACCAGGCTTCCGAATGGTGCACGTCTAACTGGTGGATGCCGTAGCCGCCGCTGTTTCTATCAGCCCAGATATCCTGTACAGGGAAATAAATGAGCACATCATTATCGGGCTTGCTGTTTTGCAAAATGCGTTGGCAGTGATAAATGTATTGGGTAAGCAAAGGCAACTCGTTATAAAAATGCGAGCTTGGCCCCCAGTTGGTTGATGCATAAAATAGCCATCCCGGATATTTTTCGGCCTGGGGCGAGTAGGTAGTGCCATGGAAAAACACGTGGTTTATCCCGGCTGTAAACAACTCGTCGATTTGTGGTTTGGCTTGCGATAAGGATACCTTAAAGTGATTGGCCAGCCAGGTACAGGTTTCCGAACTGATCAGTTGCTTGCCGCTCACTCCTGCTTCCGACGAGGCGAATTTCATGGTCAGCGGGTTAGGCCGGCCAAAGGTTTTGGGTTCGTAACCGGGTTCAACACGTAATAATGGTATCGTGAAATTGCTGCTGCCGAATGATTCCGTTTCGGGGATGGTAGCCAGGCCATATAAGTCTAACAAATTCCCCGGCGAGCCATGGGCCTGGTATCGTGTGATAAAATGGTGTTGTTTGGACCATACCGCCCAGCTTTGGTAACTCTCGTACAACAACTCCGACAGGGTTTGCTGATAGTCTATTTTAACCAGGCAGGTTTGCTGGTTGTTGGTGGTATCTAAAAATATTTTGCTGACCTCCTGGAAATCGTATCCCCGGCGTTTTTTAAACTCCTGCAAAAAGTTGTTAGTCCAGTTAGCGCCAAATACTTCGTACGAGTCGGAATACATCGATCGCAATCCCGCTACGTTTTGTTTAGCGAAAGCGCTGTCGAACCGTACCAGGTATTGCTGCATCAGGTTTTTATCAAACGGGTCGGCTACATAGCCTGTGCCGCCCGGCCCCGCGCGCTTTACCTTTTGCTGCGTACTGGCCGATGTAAAGGCCCCATCTTTCAACACCCACTTTTTGGCGCTTTGGGCTTCGCTTACATTTGGCCCTCCAAAAGGCCAGCCGCTGCCGGTAGACAGATCTACACCAATGCCCAGCTTTTTGGCCTCGCTTAAGGTATAGGCCAATTCTTTCATCCATTTATCACTTAAAAAGGGTTTAAACTCGGCCTCGTAGCCTTTAACCCCATAAATGGGGATGATGTGTACCCCACCGATACCTATCCGCTTAAATTCGCGCAGGCTATGCTGAATGTCTTTTTCGTTAACGGCGCCGCCCATCCACCACCAGTAGGTCCAGGGTTTGGCAGTGTTTACCTGCGCGGAAACAGTGATGGTATTAGCTATCAAAAGGCAGACAATGGCCAGCAAAAAAATTCGGGTACGATTCGGAATAAACATATCAGGTAAATTGGCAAATCAATATTAGGGAAAATTGCGCATACAACCCACCTGCCGCATCCTGATTGGCAATATAGCAGATTCAGACTTACGAAGTTTTAAAAACTTCGTAAGTCTTGCACAACCGTTCAGCCTAAACCTGATAGCAGTGGAAAACCCGTAGCGCGGGAGGGGCAGGGCAGAGATGGCGAGGCTTTGGAACGGATAGCAGGAACAAACGCTGATAGCAGCACTGAAATTGCTTTTCCAATAATTGTACTGTTCGCAGGTTCAGGCAACATGGTGCCTCATACTTTACTTTACAGCGGAATCCCAACAAATTAGTAATTTAGATACCTAATAGTATACGCATGCAAAAGGATTATAAGGGACGTACCTATAGACAGTTTGTATTTATATATCGTTTTACCGTGTTGTTTTTGATTGGACTGGGAATATATGATCTATATACTGACACAACCACCGGCGGTGTTTTGTATGGCAAATACGGTGGCTCGTCAGGGATAAGTTATGGTGGTTACGGATGCTTTATTATGGCCGGCGCTTTAATATTGGGGCAACTTTTAATTTGGATATTTTCCCGGTCTTCAAAAAGATAATGCTTGCTTCTTATGTTATCCTTACGCTCTGAATTCAAACAGGATGTATTGCCCACACCCAAACAAAAAAACTATATTGCCCGCACCAAACCATTTTATATTTTAGCTAATGGATTCACCGAAGAAACTGCCTGTACTTGATGCCACCGAATTGCGTGTGCTTGGATCGTTAATGGAAAAGGCCCGCACTACGCCCGAATATTACCCCATGTCACTTAACGGATTGACCGCCGCCTGCAACCAAAAAACATCGCGTAAACCCGTGGTGCAATATGACGAAGGAACAGTTGCCCTGGCGCTCGATTCGTTGAAAAAACGGGGGTTGATCTCTACCGCTACCGGTGGATCAAGCCGTGCCGTGAAGTATAAGCATAACTTTGCCATTGTGTACCCGGTGCTGCCTGCCGAGGTTTGCATTATTTGCCTGCTGATATTGCGTGGCCCGCAAACCCCGGGCGAGATCAATACCAATTCGGGCAGGATGTATGAGTTTGAATCGATAGACGAAGTGCAGCAGATGCTGGAGAAGCTTGCCGCCGATGAACCGCCGTATTTAATGCAATTACCCCGCCGCCCCGGGCAAAAGGAAGTGCGTTACGCCCACCTGCTGGCAGGGATCCCGGAGATCAGCGATGATGAACCGGACATGCCCATTGTACATTCGGCCAGCGGACTGGAAGCCCGCGTTGCTAAACTGGAACAGGATTATGCCGAATTGAAAGCCGCCTTTGACCAATTGATGAAGGAGTTGACGTAGTTGTTAACCGAAGTTTCATTTTTGATAGGGGTTAACACAACTTAACATAATTCAAAGGAATTTTTAAGTTAAATAATTGACCATCAATAGCTTATACCATATTCGGAGCTAAAAAGTGTTAACCCTGAAAACAACCTAATTATTTAAAGATTTTAGAACCCCGCAAGGGGTTAAAGCTTTGTAGAAATAATAACATAGCCATCACCGGCCGTAGAAATAATCTTTTTATCTTATATATACTATTGTCGCAATCGGCCCTTTTATTGTCGTTTTCGCACGGTTGTGTTGCTGATATTGCCCTTAACTTTACATTAGTAAAACCAATTACCATGGCAGCAGACATTTTAGCAGAATTAAGCACAACCCGGGAAGGCTTTATAGCCAGCCTGCATTTGTTTACCCCCGAACAATTTAACACCGTACCATTTGAGGGCAGCTGGACCGCCGGACAGGTAGCCGAACATGTATATAAATCAGTTAAAGGGGTACCCTATCTTTTAAGCACCGAAGGGATTATCCCCAACCGCGATCCGGCATTGCATGTAGCCAGCCTGCGGCAAATGTTCCTTGATTTTAGCACTAAAATGAAATCGCCAAGTTTTATTTTACCGTCTGACGAGCCCAAGGACATGGACGCGTTGATCAGCTCCATAGACGATGAATTGAAAGCCATTATCAATACGGCTAAGGACAAGGATCTGACGCTGATCGTCAAGGATTTTGAGTTCCCGGGTTCAGGGCCGGTAAGCCGGCTGGAGCTGCTGAACTTTATTTCGGTGCATACACAAAGGCATGCGCATCAGTTGAGGAAGATTGGGGAGTGTTTTTGATCTATCATAATGTCATTGCGAGGTACGAAGCAATCGCACACCAGCAGAGCGGCTCTGTATAGTTCGTCCCGATAGTTATCGGGATACCTCGCAATGACAGATTTAGTGCATGTGGTGTCTCATGCTGAGCTTGTCGAAGCATGGTGGGTGGGCCTGCGCACGCACCCTTCGTACCTATCCATGACGTATCTATTTTAACCCCCATGTCATTTCGAACGAACCTGCGGAGGTAATGGGTTGGGGTGAGGAGAAATCTTATACGATTTACTTATCGCGCGTATAAGATTTCTCTTTCGCCCTCCCCGCAATCCCAGCCCTTGCTCTATCGAAATGACATCGTGGTTTTAACGTCATCCACACCTTTTAAGTTCCACCGGGCCTCTACTTCCCTGCAGCCAGCGCCTCCCCTTTAACCATTAAACTTGCACTTTCGGCCAGGCGCACAAATTCCGACCGGTAGCCTTCCTCATCGTTACCTTTGGCTGCTTTGGCTATCGCAATGGCCTGCTGATAGGTAGCTTTACCTTTATAGTCTGATTGGCGCAGCAGCATACCTATTTCGGCAACAGCGGCGGCAAAACGGTAATCGGCAGATAGTTTATCGAAATCCCGTGGGGTGTCCTTCACCACAAACTCGCTCATTTTGCTTACCGAACCCTGCGGTTCTTTGTAGCGGAACTTTACCGTCAGCATCTCATCGGATAAAGATCCGGCCGGGGCTTTATCCACCTTCTGGTATTTCAGCGGATCCACACTGCCCGCGTAATCATCCTTTATCCCGGCGGGGATAATCTCGTAAAAAGCAGTCACCGTATGTCCCGATCCCATATCGCCGGCATCTTTTTTATCATTATTAAAATCTTCTTTAGCCAATATCCGGTTCTCGTAACCCAGCAGGCGATAAGCCTGTACTTTGGCCGGGTTAAATTCAATTTGCAGCTTTACATCCTTAGCCACGGTAAACATGGTGCCGCCAAACTCGCTCACCAATGCTTTATGGGCTTCGGTAATGTTGTCGATATAAGCATAGTTGCCGTTGCCCTTATCGGCCAGCGTTTCCATTTTACTGTCTTTATAATTACCCATACCAAAACCCATAATGGACAGGTCAACGCCACTCTCCCGCTCTTTGGTGATCAGTTGCTCCATACTTTCGTCGCTGCTGGCGCCTACGTTAAAATCGCCGTCGGTAGCTAAAACAATACGGTTATTCCCGCCTTTCTTAAAATTCTCGCGGGCTACTTTATAAGCCAGCATAATACCCGCGCCACCGGCGGTTGATCCGCCCGCGCTTAAATTATCTATCGCATTATTTATTTTCTCTTTTTGATCACCGGCGGTGGCAGGCAATACCAAACCGGCGTTACCCGCATACACCACTATGGCAACCTTATCCTGCGGACGCAATTGCTCAACCAGCATTTTCATGGATGTTTTTACCAAAGGGAGTTTATTTTCCTCATTCATCGATCCGGAAACATCTATCAAAAAAACCAGGTTTGATGCCGGCAGTTTATCGGTTGGGATAGTACGCGCCTTTAAACCAATACGCAGTAAGCGGTGATTGGTATTCCATGGAGCGGCGGCAAGCTCGGTGACAATTGCCACCGGCCCGTCGTCCTTTGGTTCAGGTAATTGATATTTAAAATAATTGATCATTTCCTCGATACGAATGGCATCGGCCGGGGGCAAATGCCCCCCATTAATAAAGCGGCGGATGTTACTGTACGATGCATTATCCACATCAACCGAAAAGGTAGATAGTGGATTATCCTTAGGGTTTTGATACTTGTTTTCGATCAATGTGGCGTATGATTCATCCCTTATATCGGGAGTAGTAGCCATGTTAAGTATTTTATTAGGATCGCCGCTTTTTACACCTGTCATTGCGGTCTGATTGCCATAGTCATCTATTACCTGCAACTTTTCAATGATATCCGCTGGCAGGTTTCGGATACCTTGTTTTGCATCGCCGCCGGCGTAATCTTTGCCATTAACGTGCACTTTAGTTACCTGCTGGCCCTGGTGGGTGATGCTACCGTTGGCGTTTACCTGTATGCCTTGCATTTTTCTAAGCAAATCATTGGTGGTTGCACTTTGGCGTACTTTGTAATCGCTGGCCTTGTATGCTGTCTTGTCGGTTTTATAGTTCACCGCAGGAGCGCCGTTGATGGCTACTTCCCGCAAAAAAATCTGCTCCGGTTTAAGTACGATGGTGCCCAGCGAGATCTTTTTAAGTGAATTATTATTGGCAAATTTTTTCACCAGCGACTGGTAACCGATACTGGTAAAAGTGAGCACAAACGTGGCGCTTTTTACGTGGCTGAACGTAAACTCGCCGGTTGCATTGGTTGCCACAGTCAGGCTTTCTTTACCCGACTGTAGTTTTACAGTGACGCCAGGTATGGTTGTTCCGGTAGTGTCTTTTACTATCCCGGTAACGGTCCTTGCTATTGGGTTGGTAGCCGTATTGGCCACGCCGGGTGCGTTTTGGGCCAACAACCGGCCGGCTGTCAGCATACACATGAGTAGAATAATTGCTTTTTTCATAGTGTTTAAGTGTTAATCGGTAATACCATTACCGGGGTTTAATAATTGAACTGTTTTTTTGTGCACAACTTAAAAGTAGCCGGCTAACCCATCCAAAAATTGAAATAGAGATGAACCGGCTTTAAAATCAGATGCTTACCTGTAAAATAATCGACATTGTGATTGTCAGTGCCGCTATCTTCCTCCTTTTATTCCGGATGCGGGCGTTTACCTATTTCCATAAACCATTAAAAAAATTTAATTTGATGCCGATAAAATGAGCGTATTCGGGCCTACAGTTAAGTACAACGAAGCAGAGGATTTAAAGCTGCTGGAACTTTACCGCAAAAGCGGCGATATTGCCGTGCTTGGTAAGCTGTATAAACCGTATATGGGCCTGGTTTATGGTGTTTGCCTTAAATACTTAAAGGACGAAGAGCAGAGTAAAGATGCCGTAATGCAGATATTTGAGGAACTGGTTGATAAGGCCGCCAGGCACGAGGTAAAGCAGTTTAGGGGCTGGCTGTATGTGCTTACCCGAAACCATTGCCTGATGCAATTACGGGCGGCAAAAAAACTGGATGTAATTAGTATGGACGATGTTATGGAAAATACATTGGTTTTGCATCCTGATGATGAGCATAAAGAAGAAACAATGAACGCGCTGGAGCGCTGCATGGAAAAATTGCCTGCAGCGCAAAAACAAAGCGTAAATTTGTTTTATTACAAAGAACAATGCTATAAGGAAATTGCCGACCAAACCGGCTATACTTTAAACGAGGTAAAAAGCTATATCCAAAACGGCAAGCGGAATTTGAAAATTTGTTTGGAAAAGAACAGTGGGCGCTAAAAAAACAGACATATCGCAAATCAGGAAGTACCTTAACGGGGAGCTTGATGCCCGTACCATGCACCAACTGGAGCGCGAGGCACTGGACGATCCCTTTTTGATGGATGCCATAGCCGGGTATGAAGAAGCCCCCGGCGCACAGCAAGATCCGCTGAATGATCTGGACACCCGCCTGCAACAGCGCATCAGCCAAAGTAAAACCCGTAAAATTATCCCCTGGAAATATTATGCGGCGGCGGCTTCTGTTTTAATTATGTTTTCGCTGGGATATCTGTTATGGCCGGACAGGCAGGCGCCGGAAAATGAGCAGATGGCCGCTAATACCACTGCATCTGCAACAGATCATACTGTTAAGGTTCCCGATACTTTATTAAAACCCGCTACTAAAGAGAACATGATAGCCGCGGTGCCTTCGCCGCAAGTTATAACAAAGCGCCGGCCAGAGTTTAAAGCCGCCCTCCCTATAACACAGGGGGATGCAACAGTAACTGCTGAAGACCATGGCGACAATGCGGCCAATAAACCTGTTATAGACGAAAGCTTTACAAGGAAAGCTGCGGTAAAGCAAGATGGTGAGTTGAATGCCCTTATGAAAGATAAAAAGGTTGATACAACCTTATTTGCCGCGTCTGAACTTAAGAAAAGGGCCAAAGACAGCACCTACTTAAAAGAAATAACTATCCCGGGACGGGACGTGCTTGCAAAAAATGAAGCAAAAGGCAACACATACGGACTTAGTACACAAACCTTGCAGGGTAAGGTAACCGGGGCGGAGGTAACTACGCCGAAAAAAATAAGCGGCACCGTATTAAGCGATCTGGGCCTGCCTTTACCGGGCGCGAATGTGATTGTAAACGGCACTCAAAAAGCAACGCAGACCGACGCGCAGGGCCGGTTCTCGATAACGGCAGATGGCCAGGCCATGCTGGATGTCCGGTCTATAGGGTATCAAACCAAACGTGTTAAAGTCAATGCGTATGACAGTCTTAAAATAGCCCTTAACCCCGATAATAGGGCATTAGCCGAAGTGGTGACCGTTGGTTACGGGAAAAGCAAAGCCGCCGATGTGATTAAAGAGGCGCACCCGCAAACAGGCTGGGATAACTATAATCAATATTTAAAACGCGCGGCCATCACTACCGACGCCAATACGGGCACCGTCCGCCTCGCCTTCACGGTTGGTGCAAAAGGTGCCTTAAGCGATGTTCATATCACCAAAGGCGTAAACGAAACCCTGAATAATAGAGCCATTGAGCTGGTTAAAAACGGACCGGCCTGGATACCCGATATCAGCGGGAAACCGAAGACGGTTAAGCTTAAAATAGCTTTTACAAAAGAGTAAGAGCTATTTACCGGCAGGCATTAATTTAGCTACTGCTGTTTCTAAGCTGCCTTTCCCATCCTTGTTTTTACCATAGCCCGACCATTTGGAAATGATCTTCCCTTCGGGACCTATCAACACAAAGGTGGGATAACCGGTTACGCCGTATTTTAAAATAGTTTCGCCATAGGGGCCTTTGCCATCCCACAAACTTAGCCATGCGGGCTGGTCGCGGTTTAATCCTTTAAGCCAGGTATCTTTGCCCCCATCGCCCGAAAAGGTGACTATCGCCAGCTCATCCTTATATTGTTTGGCCATTAAATGCAGATCGGTTAACGACTGGATACAGGGGCCGCAATACGTGGTAGAAAAATCGAGCAAAACGTACTTGCCTTTAAAATCGGTTAGGCGGTGTTTTTGGCCGTTTTTATCAAGCGCCTCAAAATCAACACTGTTATCGCCCTTTTTTAAAATATTGCCCACTTTTAAATAGGTAGCTATGCGCTGTGCAAACTGGCTGCGCTTAAATTCGGGGGTTAGCGAGGTGTAAAGTTGCTGAAGGCTATCCTTAGGGAATTTGTTTTTTAGGTAGAACAATTCGTGCAAGCCCTCGTAAGTATTTAAGTGGGAAATGATAAACGCTTTCCTTACCGCGTCATCGGCGTTGTCAAGCTTGCCAATAACCTTCCATATTTGCTTCCCTTTTATTTCGGCGCTATCACCTTTAAGGGTAAAGTAATCCTGCAGTAACTGGTTGCGTTTTTTATAGTTTGCCTTGGTTAAATTAACCTGCAAATTATGCACATCCTGAATTTTTGACCCGGTGATAGACAGATCGAACGGAAAATCCTTTGCATCGCCTTTAATGGTTAAATTATCGTTCCCGATGAGCAAAGTGGTATAATAGGAATTTTTGTTAGCGGTGGCATAGATCCATAAAGATTTAGGGGCATCGGATATTTTCCCCCTCATCTCAAACCGGTTGTTTTTCAGCACAGCGCTATCGATATCCGAATCTACATCCAGATCCTTCAGATAAAATTTAGTGTTATCCGGGAAACCGGTAACTTCTGCCCTGATAAGGTATTGTTGCGCCACTGCGGCCTGTACCAGGCCGGTGATTAAAAGAAACAGTAATGCTTTTTTCATGTGTATGGTATCGGTAATAATAGCTTACACCAAATGACGCCGGTTAAAACCAAATGTTGCAGGGCTTAAGGCCTTTATCCCCTACTTAAACATATCTTTTACCGATAGTTTTACTTTATAGGGTATGTCCTTGTTTGATGAAAAAGCATAAGTGTTTTCAATTACCAGTGTACTTCCGGGCGCTATGGCCTTACCTGCGCCGGCATTGGTTTCGGCTATAATATCATCCGCGCCATCTACATATTTGGCTGTAACCAAAAAGGTGGAGATCACTTCCTTTGTATCATTTTTTATGGTGGCCGATACATAATATTGCCCTTTAAACTTATTAAAAGTGTCCTTAGCGCTTACAATGTGCAGCCCTTCGGTCGATTTATCATATACTAATTCGGTTTTATGTACCGGATCGCTGCAGGCATAAATCAGCGCCAAGGGCAGGCAAAGGAATAATAGCTTTTTCATAGAGTAAATATAGCGATAGGAGGCGAAAGCGGAAAGGTAAAAGGTTAGCCAGCGTTTAAGATTAGCGGTGCTCCATTTCGCCGCGTCAATTTGTATAAGCCTATATTAGCTCAAATGCGTAATTTTACCGCCTTATGCAGGGACTCATCATTAAATCAACCGGAAGCTGGTACCAGGTACAAACACCTGATGGCCGCAGGGTT
Source organism: Mucilaginibacter sp. GW821-FHT07H05 (assembly GCF_059418485.1). Taxonomy (NCBI): domain Bacteria; kingdom Pseudomonadati; phylum Bacteroidota; class Sphingobacteriia; order Sphingobacteriales; family Sphingobacteriaceae; genus Mucilaginibacter; species Mucilaginibacter sp. GW821-FHT07H05. Next base: position 273,463 of record NZ_JBWKPY010000006.1, on the reverse strand, counting down.
GAAGCACGTATTAAAGGCAAGTTCCGCATTAAAGGCTTAACTACAACCAACCCCCTTGCCGTGGGCGACCATGTTGATTTTGAGTTTGAGCCCGGCAGCGATAACGCCGTTATTAACCACCTGCACCCCCGCAAAAATTATATCATCCGCAAATCCATCAATCTGTCTAAACAGGCGCAGATCATCGCCGCCAACCTGGATCAGGCCTACCTGGTGGTTACACTGGCCTCGCCGCGTACCTCGCTGGGTTTTATCGACCGCTTTTTGGTAACTGCCGAAGCCTACGATATCCCCGCCATGCTGATCTATAATAAACTGGATTTGTTTAGCGATGAGGGTTTGGAAATACTGGCCGACCATAAAAGTATTTACGAAAACATCGGTTATCCCTGTTATGAGGTATCGGCTTTGGCAGGGACTAATATTGATGTGATACAGCAGTTGATTAACAATAAAACCACTTTGTTTTCGGGGCACTCGGGCGTTGGTAAATCCAGTCTGATCAATGCCCTGCTGCCCGAACTGGCTATCCGCACCGGAGAAGTATCCGACTGGAGCGATAAAGGGATGCACACCACCACCTTTGCCGAGATGCACCAACTACCCGGCGGCGGTTTTATTGTGGATACGCCTGGCATCCGCGAGTTGGGTGTGATAGATATTGAGCAGGGTGAGCTGAGCCACTTTTTCCCCGAAATGCGCGACCGGATGAACCAGTGCCGTTTTAACAACTGCCGCCATATTAACGAGCCCGGCTGCGCCATTGTAGCGGCGGTGGAAGCATATGAAATAGCATTATCACGTTACGAGAGTTACCTGAGCATTTACCATGGTAATGATACCAGGGCCTAAGCCCCCCGGCCCCCTAAAGGGGGAGTTTACTTTATTTTTTATATTCGCTTTATGCGCGCAGTAATACAACGTGTTTCCCAGGCATCATGCACGGTTAATGGCAACATCACCGGGCAAATTGGCAATGGCTTTTTAGTACTATTAGGCATTGAGGATGCCGATACCAATGATGACCTGCAGTGGCTGGCCCAAAAGATTGTAGGCATGCGTGTTTTTGGCGATGAGAATGGATTAATGAATAAAGCCCTTGCAGATGTTAATGGCGATATCCTGCTGATCTCGCAGTTTACCCTGTTTGCCCAAACCAAAAAGGGGAACCGGCCATCGTTTATCCGTGCGGCTAAGCCTGATAAAGCTATACCGATGTACGGGCAAATGATTGAAACATTATCCGGCCTGACCGGCAAAAAAATAGCTACCGGGATATTCGGTGCAGATATGCAGATTGCCCTGGTGAATGACGGGCCGGTTACTATTGTAATGGATACCCGCGATAAGGACAATCACTAATACGCCCTACTCCACCAAAATTATTTTATATTAACCACAATAATTTATATAACTAAATAGTTAGTTATATAAATTACATCATTTCTTTCACGCTGTAATTTACCAATATGACCATTAACCAAGCCCAGCAATTAGTAGATAACTGGATCAAAACTACCGGAATCCGCTATTTTAACGAGTTGACCAATACCGCCATCCTAATGGAAGAAGTTGGCGAGGTAGCCCGCATTATGGCCCGTCAGTACGGCGAGCAATCCTTCAAAAAATCGGATACCGAGGTTAACCTGGCCGACGAAATGGCCGACGTGCTTTTTGTGCTGATATGCCTGGCCAACCAAACCGGCATTAACCTCACCGAAGCGCTGGAGAAAAACCTGGAAAAGAAAAGCATCCGCGATGCCGACCGCCACCGCGACAACGAGAAACTAAAACCTAAGTGATATGAAAAAGTTGTTATTGATCTTCCTGGTGTTATCCGGTCTGCAATCGTGTAAACATGGTGCCGATGCCGATAAAGTTATGGTTTCACAAATGCGGTTCCCGCCTCCCGTGGTTAAACCCGATGAGGAAATAATGGAAAAAGAACCCTCGAGGGATGTAGCATTAAAAATAGTCGATCCGGGACCTAAATCGAATGCCGGATATTCAGGATCAGCAAACCCGGGCATAGTAAAGGATACCGCCAAAAAGATCATTAAACACGGTGATATTAGTTTTGAGACCGGTAATATCGCCCAAACACGTAAAATCATTATCGCTTCCCTAAAAAAAGCGGGCGGCTACCTGTCCGAAGAAAATGAATCGAACAACAGTGAAGAGAACCGCAAAGAGTATGTACTAAAAACCCGTATCCCGGCTAAATATTTCGACACGTTTTTAAGTGATGTAGCATCAGCCGCTACACAGATCGATAGCAAGAACATCAGTTCGCGCGATGTAACTACCCTGTTTATTGATATGAGTACCCGCCTGCAAAACAAAAAACTGCTGGAGGCCCGATACTTGTCGCTGCTGAAACAGGCTAACCGCATGGGCGATATTTTACAGGTAGAAAATAAACTGAGCGAGATCCGCAGCGAAATAGAATCGGAACAGGGGCAACTGAATTATTTGAGTAAACAAGTGGCTTACAGTTCGCTGGATATTACTTTTTATACCAGGCATATCGCACCCGTTGATAAAGGGTACGGTGCCTGGTACAAATTTAAACGAGCGCTAAGCGAGGGCTGGGATACATTAACCGGCTGGTTTTTTGGATTGATATCCTTATGGCCTGTATTAATAGTTATTGGCTTGCTGATTGTACTCTTTAAAAAATGGCGCAAACGCAGGAAAGCTGTACAGGCATAAAGTAAAAAGTGCGCCTGATAAATCGGGCGCGCTTTTGATATAACCCCTCTGTTTTTTGGAAAGGACAGGGTAAGATCAATTATTTAACCGCTTCCAGTTTTACGCACAGGTCAAAGCGTTTTTTGTTTTCAACCAGTTTAAACATCGGGTCTTCCGAGTCGTTAAATTCAATTTCGCGGATGGTTTTAAAGCCAACCTTTTGCAACTCGTTAATGGTAGCTTCCTTATCCCAAAGCCACAGGTGGTTCAGATAACCATAAGCCAGTTTTGATACCGCTTTCAGGTTTTTAGGGCGCTCTTCCATGGCCATCAATGTCCGTTTGATAAACCTTATAGATGCTTCGGCATCGCCTTTTTCCTTATCTGCTATATAATCATCAACCAGCACCTTCAAATCGGGCATAATAAGTCGGAAACGGCCGCCTGGTTTCAGCATTTTGTAGCTATTGGCAATCGCTTTCCTAAAATCAGCTAATGACATGTGCTCCAGCACGTGCGAGCAGTAAACGCCATCGGCGCTATTATCGGCTATGCCTGGCAAACCCACGGTCACATCGCCATAGTTCACATTTTTATCAAATACCTGCCCAAGGGCGTTTTTCATTAGCCAGCCTAATACTGGTGTTTTTTGGATGCGTAGGGTTGGCGAAACATCAAAGTTCCTCCATTCTTCGGGTGCGCATTGTCCGCAACCGTAATGCACGTACAATTTCTTCTCTTCCATCTTAATTTAACGAAAAGTTTATTCAATAAAGCAACCCCCTTCAAGTTTGTACGTGTCCTTGATCAAAATTGTTGTAAAAACAACACATTTAACAAATATAATCCTGATTTTTACAATACAGACCATCATGATGACCAACAGAAATATCATATGCCTTAGCAGTACCGAATGGGGTGGCAACTACATAAAGGCTACTGTGGAGTTAATGAAGGAACTGGCTACCGGCAATAACCTGCTGTTTGTAAATAGCCCCTATACTATTAAAGATATTTTTGATGGTTTGCGCGGCCGTAAAGATGTGGAATTAGGCCGTTCCCTGGGTTTAAAAAGCCGCGTCAATAAAATCACTTTGTCTAACGGCGGTACCGTACACCTGTTTACGCCGCCGCCAGTGATCACTATTAATTTTTTGCCCGAGGGCGCCCTGTACCAAACCCTTTTAAAGTTTAATGGCTGGCTGCTTAGGATAACGGCTGCCAAAGCGCTGAAAAAACTGGGTATGACTGCCGACCTGATCAATTTTGTAGCCTTTAACCCGGGCATGGGGGTAGTTACCGGCCGGCGCTTTAACGAGAAAACGCTGATCTATCATTGTTATGATGAAATGCGTGGCGCCAGTCCATGGCTCCAAAAACACGGCGTTGCCCTGGAAGACCGCTTTTTAAAAATGGCCGATGGTGTAATTGTTACTTCCAAAGGCTTGTACCAGGCTAAAAAAGACGCGAGCAAGGCCTGCTATGTGGTAAAGAACGCCGTAAATATCGACCTATTCAGCAAGGGCTTTCATACTGATGTTGCGGCCGAAAAAGTGGTGGGATATATTGGCAGTATTGACGAACGGCTGGATTATGACCTGCTGTTACACCTAATTGAGCACATGCCCGATACGCGATTTGTTTTTGTAGGCCGCATCACTACTGAACTGGCCGGACAGGAGTCCTTAAAAAGACACCCCAACGTGGTATTTACGGGCGCTAAAACGCCCGATGAATTGCCCGGATATCTCAAAACATTTTCGGCCGGTATTATCCCCTTTGTTAAAAGCGATTTTACCAAGGGCATTTATCCTATGAAAATTAACGAATACCTGGCCGCCGGTCTGCCGGTGATCAGTACCGATTTCAGTAACCTGGACGATTTTGAGGGCATTATTAAAATAACGGGGGATAAAGCAACCTTCCTGAACGATCTGCAAACCGAACTGGCTACAGACAATCCTGAAAAACGGAACGGCCGGCTGGAAATAGCCAAACAAAATACCTGGACAGTAAGGGCAGGCGAGCTATCAGTCGCCATTGAAAAAATTGAGCAGGCCAAAGCCGGTACCGGTAAATTTATTTAATGGCGCGGCTTGCGTTTAAGTACGCCGCCGGCCGCTTCTTTAATGGTACTGGTAAAAATAAAGGCTTTAGGATCAATATCGTGCACCAGGTTACGTAAACGCCGCACTTCCAAACGGGTTACTATGGTAAAAACAATATCAACCGGCTGGCTGATATCAAAGCTATCTTTTAAAAAGCCGCGCTCGCCTTTATAAACGGTAATTCCCCGGCCAAGCGTCATCACTAATTGCTCTTTAATCTGCTGGCTCTCGCCCGAAATAATGGTTACGCTGGTATACTCCTCCAACCCTTCAATCACAAAGTTAATAGTGCGCGATGCCGTATAATAGGTCAGTATAGAATATAAAGCGGTAGGCAAACCTAATTCAAGTGCGGCGATAAGAAAAATAATAATGTTTATCCCTAAAATAATTTCGCTGATGGTGAAGCTGATCCGGCGGCCGGTATAAAGCGCCAGCACCTCAATACCATCCAGCGCGCAGCCACCCCGGATAGCCATACCGATACCTATCCCCATAAAAGCGCCGCCGAAAATAGAGACCAGTAACTTGTCGGATGTGATTTGCGGGTAATGGATAAACGACAAGCACAAACCAAGCCCTATTATGGCTACAATAGTTTTTATAGCAAAGCTTTTATTGATCTGGAACGCGCCCATAATAATAAAAGGGAGGTTGCACAGCACAATTACATAGGCAATGTTAAAATGGTAAAGCTCGTGCAATAAAAGCGAGATGCCGGTTACGCCGCCATCAAAAAACTGATTGGGTATCAAAAAGCTTTGCAGGGCAAAACCGCAAAACATAATACCTGTAATAATATAAACGGTATCAATTAACCAATGAGGTAAGTGTGGCCTTTTCAAAGTTTTTGTATGATTATGTAGTTGTAGTTTAATTTTTGCTAAGTTAATCTCTTTTTGCGCTTGCCGTGTGTTAATTGCTGTTTGGGTAAAATAATGATGGTTTTCCATAAATTTTACCTGGGCGATATCCCACTCCTGTTTATGGCCAATTTTACCGGCCAAAGCCAGTTCTTTGTAAAGCTTATCGCTGATGGGGAAAAAATCATCCCGTCCCAGGTAGTCCAGGTCGGCATCGCATAATATCTGTTCCAGGTGGTTACGCGGCGATTGCGGCATCCGTGTAGCCCTGATCAGTCCGCAAATCACCTCTATATCATCATCGCTATATTCAAATCGCGGCAACGTTTCCCTCGCTATCCGGCACGATTCTTCTTCATGCCCATCAGGGCCCACTAAAAAGCCCGTATCGTGATACCAGGCTGCCGTTAGCAGCCATTTCATTTGCGTACCGGTTATACCTTCCTGCCGGCCAATCCGTTCAGCGGCACGGTAAACATCCAGGATATGATCGGTGTGGTGATAGGTAAAATGCGCCGGCAACTCCTGCTGCAACCTGTTTAAAATAAATTCGCCGGCCTGTTCAAACAGCATGTTGGTATGTTTTTACGGCTTAAATATATTAAAATGTTTTATTCGTTGTTGATAGCTTGCGTATTCAAAATCCATGCACATATGCCCAATTAGGTTTAAATAATTATCTTTACTCAACCCAAGCATTATAAAGCATGCATTTTTTCTATTTCCTGGCTACTTTTCTTTTATCTATGCGCCTCCGTAAGGTGCTGAAATTTTCGCCCATATATCCTAAATGGAGAAATGTGTTGAATTATGGCGGCTGGGGCTCCTTACTTCTTTTTTTCGCGGCATCAAGTATTCCCAGCGAGGCCGGTAAAGTAATTGTTGGCAGCCTGATACTTTTAGGTGCGCTGGTGTACCTGCAAAAACAACCTGATTTCGAGCCGTTCAACTTTTTTATAGTCGCACATTATCCGTTGGTGGCTGTGGGATTAATCAGCAGCCTTACGCGGCTTATCGCTTTCGATTTTTATGAAGAGGAGCAAAGCTATTTTGTATATAGCGTATTTATTGCTTTTGCCTGGATTTTTATCCGTTGGTCAACATCCAAAAAGCAGCAGGAAGAATTAAAAATGGCCACCCTGCGTAACAACGAACTGGACAGGTTAGTAGCCGAACGCACTGCCGAACTCACCAACCAAAAAAACGAATTGCAGGAAACCCTAAAGCTGCTGCAAGCCACACAGGCGCAACTCATACAGCAGGAAAAACTGGCCTCGTTGGGCGAGCTAACGGCGGGCATAGCGCACGAGATCCAAAACCCGCTAAACTTCGTCAATAATTTCTCGGAGGTGAGTATGGAACTGATAGATGAGATGGGGGAAGAATTGAACAAAGGCGATAAGGAAGAAGCCATGGCCATAGCCGGCGATATTAAGCAAAACCTGGAGAAGATCATCCATCACGGCAAACGGGCTGATGGCATTGTTAAAGGTATGCTGCAGCATAGCCGGGCCAGCAGCGATACCAAAGAGCCTACCAATATCAATACCCTGGCCGACGAGTATTTCCGGCTGGCCTATCATGGCTTACGGGCAAAGGATAAAACGTTTAATGCCGACCTGGTAACCCATTATGCCGATAACCTGCCCATGCTCACTATTGTACCGCAGGATGTGGGACGGGTATTGCTAAACCTGTTCACCAACGCTTTCTACGCCGTCCATCAAAAGCGAAAAACAGCGGGTGCTGATTATAAGCCAGCAGTTGAAGTGGGTACAAGCGCGGTAAACGGGGGGATCATCATCAAGGTAAAAGATAATGGTACAGGTATACCCGATGCCATAAAGGAAAAAATAATGCAGCCCTTTTTTACAACCAAGCCAACCGGCGAGGGTACAGGACTGGGCTTATCATTAAGCTATGATATTGTAGTGAAAGCGCACGGGGGCAAAATAGACCTGGATAGCAAGGAGGGCGAGTATACCGAATTTACCATTTACCTGCCCTTAAAACAGGTTGTTAAGTAGCTATATATTGAGCCGCGGCCTTTTGTTAATTTTGCCCGGTACATTTCCTGCGGTTGCAGGCGTTATATATTTATAAAAATCTATGAAAATACTGGTTGTTGATGATGAGGCTGATGTACAGCCATTATTTTTGCAACGTTTCCGCAAAGAGATCCGCGAGCACGAGATGGAATTTGAGTTTGCCTTATCGGGCGAAGAAGCGCTGGACTATCTGAAAGAAAAGCATTCGGAAGTAGTATTGATATTATCGGATATTAATATGCCGGGCATGAGCGGTATCGATCTGCTATCGAAAATAAGGCACGACTATGATACCCCGCCACCTGTGGTAATGATGATAACCGCTTATGGTGACGAAGAGAACCATAAGCAGGCTATGGAAAACGGTGCCGATGATTTTTTAACAAAGCCGCTTGATTTTAATTTATTAAAAGAAAAACTTAAAAACTTTAAGATATAATGGCCAAGATACTGGTAGTGGATGATGAAGCTGATTTGGAACTGCTGGTAAAGCAAAAGTTCAGGCGTAAGATCAGGGAAAATATATACGAATTTATCTTCGCGCAAAATGGCGAGGAGGCATTGCAAAAAGTAAAAGAACATGCCGACCTGGATATCATCCTGAGTGATATTAATATGCCGGTAATGGATGGGCTTACACTACTAAGCCGCCTGCCCGAAGCTAACCCCATGATAAAGGCGATAGTAGTATCGGCCTATGGCGATATGCAGAATATACGCACCGCCATGAACCGGGGCGCTTTTGATTTTGTGGTAAAACCGGTTGATTTTGACGACCTTGACCTTACGATGGAAAAAACCATCACCTATGTTAAGCAATTACAGGATACCATCAGGGCCATTAAAGAAAACAACATCCTGAAAATGTACGTGGATGAGAACGTGCTAAACTTTATGACCCATAAGGAGTTTGAAGGCAGCTTGTTAAAGAACGAGGTGCTGGAGGCTACCGTGATGTTTGTTGACGTATGCGGCTTTACATCGATTACCGAGCAGGTGCCTGCAAACGAAGTGGTAAACCTGCTTAACGGTTTGTTTGATAAAATTGTAAAGGAGATTATTGCCCAGGGCGGCCACGTAGATAAGTTTATGGGCGATGCAGTTATGGCCGTTTTCAGGGGTGGGTACCACCTGGACAGGGCTATTGATACAGCGCTGGCCGTAAGGGAGCAAATGACCGGCATAGCCTCCATCAGCATGGGCGATAAAACCTATCAGCCCGAAATTGCCATAGGCGTCAACTCGGGCGAAATGGTATCGGGCAATATTGGCTCGGCATCGTTAAAACGCCTGGATTATACCGTTATTGGCGATGTGGTAAACCTGGCGCAGCGCCTGCAAGGCACCGCGAAGGCCGGGCAGATCATTATCACCGAAGAAATATATCACCAGGCAAAAGAGTCTTTCAAATGCGAAAAGATAGGCGAGGTTAGCCTTAAAAATAAAGCCAAACCGGTAACCATATACAACGTTATCGAATAAAGATCGGCCCGGTACTATCTTACCTTAATTAACCCCTCATATTTATAAAAAACCGCCTCAGTTATTGATGAGACGGCTTCTAACTATTAACTAATATAAAGAACGGGATGTGGCAGATGCTGATATAGACGTACAGTTAGTTATGTTATATAGCAGATCCTTTATTAAGGATATCGACAACCTGTTTTAAGCTGCTTTCGTTTATTTTTTTTACGCTTTTTAATAATTCCTGAGCCTTGGCGGTGTATACCGGTTTTAGGCTTTCTAAAAACGATTTGCTGTTTAGCTTCACTTTTACAGCAGTATCATCGGCGAAAACAAGGTAATAAGTGTATTCGTTTACATATTTATCGGCAAAATCGCCCAGGTAATTTGATCCCGCGCTTGATTTGTCATTTCTTTGAAGCTTAGTATTGCGCAGCTTAACAAACTTTAATTTGGCCTGCGCGGTATCTGCACTTAATAGTTCCGCCAGTTCTGTTGTACCAAGCGCCGGGTATCTGCAAAAGGTGTGTTTTTCGTTTTTATGGTAGATATAAAAAGATTTTAAATAGTTATTGTCAACTATTATGGCGGTGTCTTTCCACTTTACATAAAGTTCTTTTTTTAAGAAATCATAATTAAACCAATAGTTAGCGCTGGTGGTAACATTATAATAATTAGTCCCCCCGCCGGTTAACCATTCGTTTGAAAAAAAACGGTCGCTGCCGCCTACCAGATCAAATGTTACCAGGTCTTTAATCTTTATAGCACTTGATGACTGTACCATAAAATTACGGTAGGCTTCGCTGGTACTGCTGCTGCCGGTTACCTGGGCAAATATGGTTTTGGTAATTAAAACCAGTGCAAGGGTATAAATTATTCTTTTCATAATAGGTTGCTTAAAAAAGATCTGTTTTAACAAGCAGGATAAGTACGCAAGTGGCGTACTTATCCTGTGCAAAAAGCTGATAACTATTTAATAGACATGGTATAAAGATAAGTGACGTAGTTAGCCCCTAAGTTTTGCCCGCTTGCATCGGTAATTTTGTATGGCAAAATGTAAGTTTGGCCTACTGTTAATGTACTTGTATTAACTGTAACTGGCATAATAGCGTCGCGCTCACCGGCCTTAATCGTAACCTTTAAGCTGGAAACGGTAATGGCTGCATCCGGAACAGCGATGTAGCTTGTTCCAAATTTGGTGTTATAAGCCGCTATATCTGCTTCATCTTTGGCAAAAGTTACGGTAATATCAGATGGGGCATAACCCTCGTACGAATACCTTGCGTATACACTAACAATGGTTGTCGGCGTTGTAGATTTGGTTATAGAAGTAGCCGCGGTTGCCGTATTTTTGGGCCAGTTTGCGTTAGGTATAATTACTACCGGGGCTATCTGGTTATAATCGTTCACCGGCGTATCTTTAAGGCACGATGAAAACATCAGGGCTGCAGATGCCAGTAATCCAAATTGTTTAAAAAATCTTTTCATATCAATATTTAAATAAAAATTCATTAATCAAATCATTAATTATCAGGGCATCCACCAAATTTTAGCCGTAAACTGGTCTCCGGATTTGCGTCCAACAGCGGGTACGTTATCAGAGTTATACAGCAATTCGTTTGTAGGATACAGCAACCTGACAGGCAATATATTTGAACTGCGCGAAGGATATAATGACAGGGTTATAAATGGATAATAGGCTGCGCCAAACTTCCTGTAATCGTTCCATACTTCTAATTCATCTACGCCCGTCATCGCAACATATTTTTGATAAGCGATCACTTGCAGTTTGTCTCCTGCTGCAGCATAGGATACATTGGCATTTGTTGCCTGCGATGCATACCAGGTAGTGAAAGATGTAGTAGCAGCGGCAGCTGACCCTCCGATATTCAGAAAAATAAATGATTCTTTAATCGCATTTTGTAATGCTACGTCTGCAGTAACGCTTGTAGTAAGGAAACCACGTTGTATCGCTTCGGCCTGCAGGAATAAGCTTTCAACAGAAGTCATGATCCAGATGGGGGCGTCCCAGCCCCTAACTAAACCAACAGCACTGCCAGTAGCCGCGCTTGCAGTAACAGCGCCGCCAACTTTTGCAAGGTAAGCCCTGGTTTGGTATTTATAGGTAGCGTTATCAATAGACTGACCGTAAACACCGCCCCTGTAAACACCGGTTATCCCCGGAGGGTTGGCCAATGTTGGCGTAGGCTCGGCCGAACCGGCCGGCACGGCAGATGCATCGGCCTGATAAACCCCGGCTAAACGCGGATCGGCATTGTTTTTCAACACGTTAACCATAATAGTATTTGCCCTTTCCTGCGAAGCCTCACCACCGGTTGAATTAAAATCATAAGTAGCATAATAGGGATTTGCCTGCGCCTGGCTATAACCGGGGTTAACCGTAGCACTACCCCCCGTGCCGATAAAACCGCTTCCTTCGGCCACAATTTTAGCTATTTCTGTAGTGATGTAACTTGCCCGATCGGCGCGGCCCGCCTGATGCATTAATATCCTCAATTTTAAAGTGTTGGCAAATTGCACCCATTTGGTTTTGCTGGCACCAAACATCTTATCAACAATGGCTAAACGCGGATTTGCGGCAAGGTCAGCCGCTTTAATTTGAGTTATACCCGCGTCAATTTGTTTGATCAGGTCTTCGTAAATCGTTTTAGCGTCATCATACTTCGGTGTAAGATTAGCTGGTGCGCCAAATGTTGCTGTATACGGTACGTTGTTATACAAATCAACCATTCGGGCATAGTTTAACGATTTCATGATCTTGGCTATACCACTATAAAAGGTCATGCCTGTTGCATCGGCCTTTTGCTGCATAATGTTATAATCAAAGTTATTATCCAAAATGGTACCGAAAGCGTTGCTAAAACCGGTTGATATATTGTATGATTGCTCTTCGGCATTCGGCGATACACCTGATGATGTATTTAAAAACCCTAACCAGTGCGACAAAAACTGGTACCCTGTTACCACGTTGGTAGCAGTATTTAGCACAGCCCCGCCCTCCAGTGTTGAAGGATCTATAGAAGCGTCAACCGGCGCGTTAGGGTTAGTATTAATGTCCAGCCAGGATTTTTTACATCCGCCTGCAACTATAGCAGTCAATAACCCGGCTAATAATATTTTTTTCGTTGTTTTTTTCATCTTAGTCATTCTAAAATTTATCTAACTGTTTTTTTTAGAAAGTGAGGTTTACATTGAAGCCATATATCCTGGTTGGCGGAGTTTGACCGATTGTTGTGGTACCCAAACCGTTATCGGTGGTGTTTGAAAACTCGGGGTCGGTCCATTGGTTGGTTGCCGGGCGCCACATCAGTAAATTACGGCCCACTAAACCCAAAACAGCCTTTTTGATAACTTTGGTACGCCCTAATAATTTTTTAGGTACATCATAAGTTAAAGAAACTTCGCGCAGCTTCCAGAAAGCAGCGCTGGTGTAATAGTTGGTGGTAGTGTTACGCCATATACCCGCCTGCAGGAAATCGTAATGAGCGTTATTTACAACAATATTGGTATTGGCAATGTAGGTAGCCCCGCCATCTAAAGTATAGGATGAGTTAGGGAATACAAAACGCTGACGACCGTTTAAGGCCGAAAGTGCATCGGTGCCGGTAAAGCCAATTGATGAACCTATGTTATTGTAAATAAAGTTACCCCCCCTGTACTCGGCTACTGCGCGCAGGTTAAAGTGCTTGTAGCTTACATCGGTATTAAAGCCAAAGATATTTTTAGGATTGATGCGCCCGAATATGCTTGTAGAAGCGCCTGGCGAAGGTAAGCCGGTAACCGGATCAACTATTACCCGGCCTTGCGGATCAAGGTTCCAGTTTGTTAAACGATGCGTATAAGCCGGATAACCAACAATTACGTATGCCGAATTGGCAACCGGTAATTGAGACACACCCTGGTAAAGCGATATTACCTTACTATCATTAAAAGAATAGGTGGTATTTACATTCCAGGTAACTTCTCTTGATTTAACAACAACTAATTTCAAATCGAGGTCAATACCCCTGTTTTCAAAATTGGCCGCGTTTAATGCCACTGTACCGTAACCTGTACCTTGTGATACAGAAATATTGATTACCTGCTGGTTGTTTTTCTGGAAGTAATAAGACCCATCAATAAACACCCTGTTATCAAACAAGCCCAGTTCCAGGCCGGCCTCGTATGATTCTACCGTCTCTGGTTTCAGGTTTGGATCATATAAGGTACCATCGGCCGAGTAAGAGGCGTACGAGCCATATGGAAAATTGCCAGAGTTGCTGTAAGTTGATGCCAGCCTGTAGGCGCCAAGGTTAGCGCTACCGGTGTTTACGTTAGCCGTCCTGTTCCAGCTTAATCTTAATTTCAGCATATCAATTTGCTTCACGTTTTTAATAGCCGGGATAGCGTCGCTTGCAACAAATGACCCGCTTACGCCAGGATAGAAAAACGAATTGTTATCAGGCCCTAAACGCGAATCCCAGTCGTTACGGCCGGTAAATTCAATAAAAGCAAAGTTTTTATAGCTAAACTGCAAATCGCCTGCAATTGAGAACCTGCGTGTACGGTAGTTACCCTCGCTAACAGATGGGATGCCGGTATAAACCGAGTTGTTAAACAAGGTAGGTACGCCTAATGCGCCGCCGGTTTCGCTGGTGTTTTTATTATAGTTTTCAAGGATCTGGTTATCCCCTATAAATTTAATACCATAATCTCCCCATTTTTTATCGGCAGTGATGATAAACTCATTTGAGAAACGCGATGCGTAAGAGGTAGCATCTGTAACACTGGCTTGCTTATCTGTACCGCCCTGGTAAATTAATTTACCAAGCGGAGAATAAAAGATAGCGCCGACAGTAGATTTACTGGTGCTATTGCTAAAGGTATAGCTTGGGCGGTCTAATAGCTGCAACCAGCTTAACGGCTTATAACTTAAATTGACGGTACCAATTAACTGATCCCTTTTAGATTTTGTACGGTTGCGTGCAATCTCCTCGTAAGGGTTAGGATAATAATCATTAAAATAATGGTTATGATCAGAGAACTCATCGGTTAAAAAATTTTTATAAGATGTAAGCGGGATTTCGGCAGGGGTGTTAACTACATCGTTGTAAACGTTTGAACTTGATGTAGTAACATCGCTGCCGCTGCCAGTATAGTTTATAGAGGTAGAAACCTTAACCTGTTTAGATAAGGTTTTGTCGGAGTTTAACCTGAAAGTGCGGCGGTAACTTTTGTCACCCGGCATAACCGCGGTTGTATTTAAATTCTGGAATGAAGCAAAATAACTGGAATTGGTATCGCCCGACCGGATAGAGAAGTCGATTTGTGAGTTATTGCCATTGGTGAAAAATTTTCGTTTCTCGTCAGACCTGTCGATGAAGCTAACTTGCTGCATAACGCCATTTTCATCCGGACGGCCAACACCACGGGTTACACCATCAAGGGCAATACCCCAGTTTTGATTTTCAATCGGATCAAATACACCGTCACCAAACTGGTTATAGGCCGAACCGCTGCCAAATAAATGCTGGAATGCCGGCATATACGAAACCGACTCGCGTAACTGGGTGGTACCGATGTTAATTTCGGGCGCTCTGTTCTGAACACCTTTTTTAGTGGTTACCAATAATACGCCATTTACCCCATCGGGGCCATAAAGTGCAGAGGCGTTAGCGCCCTTTAGTATATCTACACTTTCTACATCATTTGGGTTGATAGAGTTAATATAGTTTAAATCAACCTGTACGTTATCAACCACAAGCAACACCTGGTTGTTCCCTGTTAAAGAACGGATGCCCCTTAAAACGATACGGGTATCGGCATTCACTCCGTTATTAACTGTTGTAACGTTCAGGCCCGATACTTTACCTACTAAACCGTTTTGCAGGTTTGTAGGATGCGCCTGCGTTAAATCGGCTGATTTTATACTTGCCTGGGAATAGCCAGACTCGCGCGATTGTTTTTGCAAACCTAAGGCACCTGTAACCACAACCTCACCTAATGCTCTGGCATCTTTTTCTAACGAGATACTGACCTTTCCGGTCATTCCGGCATTTACTGCAACCTCCTTACGAAGGTAACCGATATAAGAAATCATAAGCGTAACGTTTCCGGCAGGCGCTTTGATAGAAAAATTACCGTCAGCACCGGTTACGGTACCGGTTGAAAGGCCTTTAAGGGTTACTGTTACTCCGGGTAAGGGTAGTCCGTCTTCCTTATCCGTAATGGTGCCCGTTATAACACGGGATTGTGCGTGCACCTGAAGCGTAAATAGCACAAAGCAAAAAGCTAAATGTAAAAGTTTCTTCATTTTTTGTTAATAATAGTTAAGGCAATAGAAAATTTAGACGCGGAAGGAAACGCCACAAACAGATTGAATTGCTTTAGATTTTATCAGAATAACCTAAAACGAGGTGGGGTTTCCTTAAAGAATTTTTTGAATGTATATCTGATATACTTCAATACAGAATTTGGTCATTTTTTTATTTTAGTCATTTTATGATGGTTTTGTTATCATAAAATTAATAATTATAGACATTTATATCTAAAATTGTTAATTTTTTAGTTATTTATAAATAAAAACACATAAAATTCCTTTATTTTACCATAATTAAATTTATTTATATCATTAATTGCAATTATATAGGCTTATTGGCTTAATTATAAATTATAATTATGATAATTATGTGCAATAATTATTGATAAATTATGCATATATGCATAATTAAAAATTACAATTAATGAAAAATATAAATTTAGATGGGAAATTTTGGAACAGGCCTGGTAAGTGAGGCACCCTGTTTAAACGCATTAGCAAGTTATCTCACAGATGAGGAAATACGCTTGTTTTTGTTAAAAGCAAATTGGCTAATGCCAAATTATGGCATCAAAGTAAAATCGAAGATTAGATTATCGGCCGGGCCGAAATGATAACACAGGATATAATCGTTTATCCCCCAATAAGCATCGTTTCTAACTTGGTTTCTGATAATGCCAACTCGTTATAAAACGATTGGATACGGCCAGATGCCAGTCCGGGTAATTCATTCAGCAGGTTTTTATAATAGCTGATGCCCGATTGCAGCTGCGCCTTAAAACGTTCCAGTTGTTTTGTTTTTTTTCCGTTAAACTCTTTAATCTGGTTTTGCAGTTCGGCATGCAGGTAATCAATATAAAGATTAAGCTCTTTAATGAATACATGCGGCCGGCTGATCTGTTCCAGCAGATCTGTTTTACCATAAATGTGTTTAACCATTTCTTCCAGCGAATAGATCCGGCTAAAATAGGCCAGGTTAGGGCCGGGGCATATGGCAACCGCTTTATTTTCTTTTGGCTTGCTAATCTGGTATTTAAGGTACGCGGAAGAACACAAACCTTCGCACAGGCATACTTTTTCGGTGATGGTTTGATATTGCCGGTCATACTCGGCCGGTGATAAAGCCTGGTCCTGCAATTGTGCTATTTTAAGGATCTGGTACTTGCTGGATGCCGTGCAGATAGGCTGCTCGGTAAACTCGGTATTAGTGCATAAATATTTTTTGGTACAGGGGCTTCCCGGCCGGCCTTTTTCCAACCGTTCCATGCGCTGCTCCTCAATGGTGCTGCCTTTAAAATTATTAAATAGAATACCAAGCGGCGACGCTCCGCTGAGATAAAAATCGGTTTCAACGGCGCCGGTTAATTTCATTAAAGTCGCATCATCAACATTAGTTGCTTCGGGTACCAGCAAAAACGGGCTTCCCCAGCCGGTGGCATCCAGCTCATAATGCGCTAACAGAAAGTTGTTTTCGTCAGCAGTACCTATGCCCCCCTGCACACTCAGGCGCTGTACAGGCGCATCCATAAGGCTTAGTCCCTTACCCATCAATGCCGATTGGTAAAGTTCAGACAATTCCACCCGCATTTCCTGCCGCTTTTGCTTAAACTCTTCCAGTATCGGGCCAAGCAAGTAGCCTTCGGTAGCAAAGGCGTGCCCGCCGCAGTTCAAACCCGATTCTACCCTGAACTCCGATACCCATAAACCCTTTTTTGCCAAAAACTTAGCCTGTATAAATGCCGAACGGAAATCGCTCACCTTTAAAATGATCTTCTTTTGAAAGCTGCCTTGTTCATCGGGCAAAAAAGCGTCAAACGTTTCCAGATAGCTATATAACCGCGGGTTCATGCCGGCCGACAGTACGACCGAAGACTGCAGATCGCTTTTCACAAACCCGCGCAGGGCACACAAAGCATCCGTGTTTTCATCACCCAGGTACTGGCCATCGGCGCTAAAGTTCATCTTATCCACCTTGGCCATAATATTTACGTCCATAGCCCCCGGTGTCATCATCTGGCGCAGTAAATTCTGAAAAATAGTTTTCCGCTCGCCATCGGGGTACTCCATCATCAGGTCGTACCCTTGCCTTAGTTGCGAATGCTCGGGCAGCAGTTCAAAATAGCGGCAAATATCGGCACCTGGTTCAAAGGGCTGCTTTCTTAATTCGTCAAATTGCCGGCCCACCAGCTTATGCACAAGGTTAAGGTAAGCGGTAATACGGTTTGCCCGGCCATCGGGCGCTGTTTTATTAATGGGGCTATAAGGCTCGCCGGTTTGCAGCGTATGATATTCGCGCATGCGTTCTACCAGGTCATCGTCTACAATAGACATGGTTGACGCTATGCCATAACGGGCAACTTTTAAAGGTGTATCTATAGAGTAACCTAATCCTAATACCGGGATATGAAATGTGTGGCTCATGCAGTCATATATTTCGCCAAAAATAGATAGACGCCCCGGTTCAAAAACTGATGCTGGTCACATTTCCAACAATCATTCATCATTCTTTAGGCATTTATAATCCGGCAATTTTGAGACTGAATAAATCGATCCCCAAAAACATGACGGAGCGCACATTACTTGAAAAAACCACCTGCTACCATTGCGGCGATGATTGCTTAACGCCGGCCTATGTAATAGATGACAAGCAATTTTGCTGCCATGGCTGTAAAAGTGTTTACCAGGTTTTAGCCGAAAACCAGCTATGCAATTATTATAATTATAATGACCATCCCGGCGCTACAAGGGCGCGGATATCCAAACGCTTTGATTATTTAAGCGACCCAACCATTATTAGCGAACTGATTGATTATACAGATGATCAGATCAGCATGGTTACCTTTTATATCCCGCATATCCACTGCAGCTCGTGCCTTTGGCTGCTGGAGCAGCTGAACAAAATTAATTCGGCAGTACATTATTGCCGGGTTGATTTTTTAAAAAAACAGCTGAATATCCGCTTCAATCATAAAAAACTAAGTTTACAAGCCCTGGTTGAATTGCTGTTTGATATTGGTTACGAGCCATTGATACGTTTACAGGATGTAATAAAAAAACAAAACTCGGTTAAAAGGGATAACCTGGTGCAAAAAATAGCGGTGGCCGGCTTTTGTTTTGGCAACGTAATGCTGCTTAGCTTCCCCGAATATTTTGGCTTATCGGCATTTGAGCAATCATTTAAACACTTTTTTGGCTGGCTGAATGTGCTGTTTGCTATACCTGTAGTATTTTACAGCGGCTGGGGCTATTTTGTATCGGCCTGGCAAAACCTGCGTAACAAGGTTTTAAATATCGATTTCCCGCTGGCGCTGGGTATAGCCGTGTTATTTATCCGTACCGTGGCCGAAGTGTTTACCCATACCGGGGCCGGCTTTGCCGATACGCTTTGCGGCCTGGTATTCTTCCTGCTCATCGGCAAGTTTGTTCAGCAGAAAACCTATCACCATATCTCATTCGAGCGCGATTACCGGTCGTTTTTCCCCGTAGCGGTACATGTGATGGTTGATGAAACAGAAAAACCAATCCCATTATCAGCATTGCATACCGGGCACCGCATGGTAGTACGCAATAATGAAATTATCCCGGCCGATGCCATACTGCTTAAAGGCGAAGCCTTGATTGATTTCAGCTTTGTAACCGGCGAGGCTGTCCCCGTCCATAAAATATTAGGTGAAATTGTTTATGCCGGCGGCCGCCAAACCGGCGAAGCTATTGAACTGGAGGTGGTAAAGCCGGTATCCCAAAGCTATTTAACCCAATTATGGAATAATGAGGCCTTCACCCGCAAACAAGACAACAGGATGCGGACCTTTAACGAGCGGGTAAGCAAATACTTTACAATTGTTCTGTTAACCATTGCCTTCGGCTCTTTAGTATTTTGGGCACCGTCTGATTTTCAGCGCGGACTGGCCGCATTCACCGCTGTGCTGATCGTGGCCTGCCCTTGCGCCCTGGCTTTAAGTACACCGTTCACCATGTCGGCCGCGCTGAGTGTGTTCGACCGCAATTTCTTTTATTTAAAGAACACGGCCGTGGTAGAGCAATTGGCCCGCATAAACATAATTGTAATGGATAAAACAGGCACCATTACCATGAACGATAGTAAACAGGTAACCCTGGAGGGCCAATTAACCGACCTGCAAAAGCAATTGATCTACAGCGCCTGTATTAATTCAGCGCATCCTTTGTCGCGGATGATCTGCGCGCATTTAGGCAATATCAAACGGTTGCCGGTAGCCAGCTATACCGAAATAGCAGGCAAAGGTATCATGGCAACCATAGGCGGGCAGCACTTACGCATAGGCAGCGGCCTGTTATTATTTGAAGAATTTTATGAAAAAAGCAATATCACCAAAGTGCATTTAAGCATTAACGATGATTACCTCGGGTACTTTGCTTTTGATCATCAATACCGCGAGGGCATGCAGCAGATCCCTGAAATGGCCAACGATTACCAGATGTTTTTACTCTCCGGAGATCAGGACCACGATCAGTACAGTTTGATGCGTTTTTTTAAAAGCAGCTCACAAATGTATTTTAACCAATCGCCGCAGCAAAAACTGGATTTTATAAAATCGCAGCAACAACATGGTAAAAAAGTAATGATGCTGGGCGACGGACTGAATGATTCGGGCGCGCTAAAACAAAGCGACCTGGGCATAGCCGTTACCGATAATGTGAACAACTTTACCCCCGGCAGCGATGCCATACTGGATGGCCGGTCGTTTTACAAATTGCCGCAATTTTTACAGTTTTCAAAAGATGCGGTAACCATTATCCATATCTCGTTCCTGATATCGCTCACGTATAACCTCATTGGTTTAAGCTATGCCGTAAGCGGCATGCTCTCGCCGCTTACAGCAGCTATATTAATGCCCCTCAGCACCGCTACAATTATATCTTTCACCAGCCTGGCTACCCACTTCATGGCTAAAAAAAGGAGGTTGTTATGAGTATTATTTATTTCCTGATAGGGTGCAGCGTATTAATGGCGCTTATTTTCCTGGGCGCCTTTTTCTGGGCGCAGCGCAGCGGGCAAAATGACGATCTGTATACCCCGTCCATCCGCATCCTGCTGGATGATGAGGTTGACAAAGAAGACAAAAAGTGATACCCATCACCTTTTACCCCAATGCTCATCATTCTGTAGCCCGGTTTACCGCGATATTTTTACCACCACAAAAGCAATAACAATTTTATGCAGCCCGAAAAATTTTACTATGACAACAAGATCGTCCGCAACTTCGGTATCGCTACCGTAATTTGGGGCATTATTGGCATGACTGTAGGCTTAATTGCAGCCATTCAGTTATATCATCCCGGTGCAAATATGCACAACCAATACACCACTTTTGGCCGGATCCGTCCACTGCATACCAACGCGGTAATTTTTGCATTTGTGGGTAACGCCATTTTTATGGGCGTTTATTATTCCCTGCAACGGCTGCTTAAAGCCCGTATGTTTAGCGATGCGCTAAGTAAGGTCCATTTTTGGGGATGGCAGCTGATCATCCTTTCGGCTGTAATTACTTTGCCGTTAGGTTTAACCTCCTCGCATGAATATGCCGAACTGGAATGGCCCATAGATATTGCCATAACCATTATTTGGGTGGTATTTGGTATCAATATGTTCGGCACCATATTTAAACGCCGCGAACGGCATCTGTATGTGGCCATTTGGTTTTATATAGCCACGTTTGTAACCATAGCGGTGCTGCACATTGTTAACTCGATACAGCTGCCGGTATCTGCCTTTAAAAGCTATATGGTTTACGCGGGCGTGCAGGATGCCCTGGTGCAATGGTGGTACGGGCATAATGCCGTAGCGTTTTTCCTGACCACGCCATACCTGGGTATGATGTATTACTTCCTGCCTAAAATGGCTAACCGGCCAATCTATTCGTACAAGTTAAGTATCCTGCACTTTTGGGCGCTGATATTTATTTATATCTGGGCCGGCCCCCATCACTTACTGTATACTACGCTGCCCGGTTGGGCGCAATCGTTAGGTGTTGCTTTTTCTATCATGCTGATCGCGCCAAGCTGGGGCGGTATGATCAACGGCCTGTTTAACCCTGCGTGGCGCCTGGGATAAAGTGCGCGATGATGTGATCCTGAAATTTATGGTAGTAGGCCTTACCGCTTATGGTATGGCCACCTTTGAAGGGCCAATGCTATCGTTAAAACAAATTAACGCTATTGCCCACTTTAGCGATTGGATTGTGGCCCACGTACACGTAGGCGCTTTAGGCTGGAACGGGTTTTTAACCTTCGCTATTTTATACTGGCTTATCCCGCGCATTTATAAAACCGAACTATATTCTAAAAAACTGGCTTCGTTCCACTTTTGGGCGGGTACCCTGGGTATTTTATTTTACGCGGTGCCTATGTATTGGGCGGGCTTTACACAAAGCCTGATGCTGAAAGAATTTACAGCAGAAGGTATGCTGAAATATCCTAACTTTTTAGAAACCACCCTGCGTATTATCCCTATGCACGTTATGCGCTCGGTAGGTGGTAGCATCTACTTACTGGGGGTAATCGCTATGGCCTATAACCTTTTCCGTACCATGCGCCAGGGCAGCCTGGTTGCCAACGAAGCGGCACAAGCCATGCCATTAGAACCGGCCTATTTAGTGGTTAAGGAAGCAACCTGGCACCGTACGCTGGAGCGCAGGCCTATCCAACTGATGGTTTTGGCGCTGGTAGTTATCCTGATAGGCAGCTTTATTGAATTGGTACCTACCTTAACTATCTCAGCAAACATACCAACCATAGCCAGCGTGAAGCCATACACGCCGTTAGAGCTGCAGGGGCGGGATATTTATATCCGCGAAGGCTGCTCTAATTGCCACTCACAAACCGTACGGCCTTTCCGTTCGGAAACAGAGCGTTATGGCGAGTACAGTAAAGCCGGCGAGTTTGTGTACGATCACCCATTCCTGTGGGGATCTAAACGCACCGGGCCCGATCTGGCGCGCGAGGGCGGCAAATATGGCAATGCCTGGCACTATAATCACCTGATGGATCCGCGGCTAATGTCGCCGGGCAGTATTATGCCTGTGTACGATTGGCTGCTGACCCAAAAACTGGATACCAGTACCACAGCGGCCAAAATAAGGGCTATGCGTACGTTAGGTGTGCCTTACGCCAAAGGGTATGATCAGATAGCTAACACCGACCTGGACAAACAGGCTAAGGAGATAGCGGACAACCTTTATATAGATCATATTAAAGTTAAAAAAGATAAAGAGATAGTAGCCATTATCGCCTACCTGCAACGCCTGGGAACCGATATTAAAGCCAATAAAACTGCCAGCAAATAATTACCATTATGTTTAAACAATTCACAGAAAATATATCAGGTCACCAGGTTTACCTGCTTTGTTCATTAGGCATATTTCTTTTATTTTTTATTGTAGTAAGCCTGCTGCTTTTCCGGATGCGAAAACCCCACATTGCCCACATGAGCGGCCTGCCCCTGCGGGATAGTGATGACGATCTTCAACCATTAAATCGCGTGTAAAAATGAAGAAGTTAATAATAATACCTGCTCTTTTAATCGCAACACAGCCGGTATTGGCTGCAAACGATAGCCTGATGAGCGCTGAAACACAGAACTACATAGGCTACGGGGCCATTTTAGGTATGATGCTTTTATTCCTGATGGTGCTGCTGGTATTGCTGCGTACGTTTAAAGTGATGACAAAGGTTATCCTGAAACTGCAGGGCTATACCAATGAACAGATCATAGCCGAAATGCAGCCGGTTAAAAAGGCTAAAAAAGTAAAGAAAGAGGATGTCTGGATCAAGCTGCTTTCGCTTAAACCAATGTCGGAAGAAAAGGATATCCTGATAGCCCATGATTACGATGGCATCCAGGAACTGGATAACCCAACCCCGGCCTGGTTTATGTGGCTTTTTTATGGCACAATTGTTTTTGGCATTTGCTACATGCTCATTTATCATGTGTTTGATATAGGCCAGCTACAGAATGATGAATACCGGGCCGAAGTTGTACAGGCTGATATCGCTAAAAAAGAATACCTGAGCAAAGCAGCTAACCGGGTAGACGAAAACACAGTAAAACTGGTTGCCGACCCTGGGGTATTAGCCGCGGGCAAAGCTATTTACACCCAAACTTGCGCGCCCTGCCATGGCGACCACGCCCAGGGAAATGTAGGCCCTAATTTAACTGATGATTACTGGCTGCACGGCAACAAAATAAACGATCTGTTTAAAACCATTAAATATGGTGTAGCTGCCAAAGGTATGCCTACATGGGAAAAGCAGCTCTCACCCAAGCAAATTGCCGATGTATCCAACTACGTTAAATCATTACACGGCACCAACCCGGCAAATGCCAAAGCGCCTCAGGGTGTGAAAGAAGCAGAAGATAATAAAAAACTGGCCTCAAATTAAATTTACAGATGAGCGGATTACTGGCGGCGAAGGAAACAGGGGAAAGAAAATGGATGTATCCGCTTTTACGTAAAGGTATTTACTATAAGTGGCGGTCGGTCCTTAGTTATGTATACCTGGCATTCTTTTTCGCCGGGCCGTTCATCAAGATAGGCGGCCAGCCATTGCTGCTGCTGAATGTAATGGAGCGGCACTTTGTGATACTGGGACAAGTATTTTGGCCACAGGATATCTTCCTATTCATGCTGGCTTCCCTGGTGTTTTTGGTTTGTGTTGTATTATTCACCATTGCCTTTGGCCGCATGTTTTGCGGCTGGATCTGTCCGCAAACCATTTTTATGGAAATGGTTTTCCGCAGGATAGAAGAATGGATAGAGGGCGATGCCAACAAACGCAAAAAGCTGGATGCCGGGCCATGGACCAGGGGCAAGATCTTAAAAAAGGTTGTCAAGCATAAGCTGTTCATCATAGTATCCTTTTTAATAGCCAATACCTTTTTGGCCTACGTTATCGGCAGCGAAAATCTATTTAAAATAATAACCGAACCCATTACCAAACATTGGATAGGTTTTGCCAGCATCTGGGTATTTACTATTGTTTTTTACCTGATCTATAGCCAGGTGAGGGAACTGGTTTGTACGGTTATTTGCCCGTATGGCCGCCTGCAAAGCGTTTTGATAGATGAGCATACACTGGTAGTTGCCTATAACGATGTACGGGGTGAACCGCGGGGGAAACTGCAAAAAATTGCCGACCCGTTTAACCTGAAGGGCGATTGTGTGGATTGCGGCCTGTGCGTATCGGTTTGCCCTACGGGTATAGATATCCGCAACGGCACCCAAATTGAATGTGTAAACTGCACCGCCTGCATAGATGTGTGCGATGAGGTGATGGAGAAGATCAACCGGCCTAAAAACCTGATCGGGTATTATTCGGAAAACATGATCAGGGTGAAGGAAAAACCTTCGTTCACTTTAAGAATGAAGGCTTACGCCGCCGTCATTACCGTCATGATCAGCGTGTTATGCTACTTTATTTTTAGTCGCAGCGATATGGATATGACTGTGATGCGCGGCGCTGGCATGCTTTACCAGGAGCAGCCGGGCGGTTATATCAGCAATATATATAATGCCGAAGTCATCAATAAAACAAATGAAGATCAGAAAATCACCATCCTGTCTGATGATCCGGCCGTAAAAATTAAATATATACAGGCGCCCGCTAAAATAAGCAAAGGCGGAATGACCAAAGCCATGTTTTTTGTGATGGTGCCGGCATCGCATATCCATACGCCTAAAACAGAGATTCGCTTGCAGCTGATGGCCGGCAAACGGCTAAAACAAACGGTCAGCACCACTTTTGTAGGACCAATTAACGATTAAAACAATGAACTGGGGAAAAGGAATAATTGCGGGTATGCTTGTTTTTATGTTGTTTATTATCAGCATGTGCATTTATATGTTCAGGATACCGGCAGATGAATACGATCATCAATATTACGAGAAAGGATTACGTTTTGACCGTGACTATGACCGCGAACGGCAGGTAGGTATAGACCATGCCCAACCCCTTATTACCCGAAACGGTCAAACCCTGCTGTTGAAGTTTACTGCCCCCGTAACCGGGAAAATTAATTTTATCCGGCCATCAAACCAGGCGTTGGATAAAGAGTTCCAATTCAACAGCGGGGCAAGCGACACGGCAACCATATCTCTTGCCGCTATCCGGACCGGCCAATGGCAATTGGTGCTGGAATGGGAAAGCAATCATAAAGCCTACCTGTATCATCAGGAGATCTATATACAATGAGCACTAATAACATCGCTTTTTTTATTGGCCTGTTTGGCAGTGTCCATTGCATAGCTATGTGCGGGCCACTGGCCTTTGCCGTACCTGTTGTACAAAATAAGTGGTGGTTAATTGTTGGCGATAAGCTGTTATATAATTTTGGCCGTGTAATATCCTATACCTTTTTAGGTTGGCTGATAGGCTTTGCCGGCCGCCAGTTGTGGGTGTCGGGCTTGCAACAGGGGATAAGCCTGGTAAGCGGTTTATTAATCATCATGGCCGGGTTTTCACGCATTTTTAAGCTACGCCTTAACCGGGGCAAGGCATTATCCCCGCTATTACTACCCGTTAACCGCCTGTTAAGCTATGCCTTAAAACACCATGCCGGGCACCTGGTTATTGGCCTGCTGAACGGATTTTTGCCCTGCGGATTTGTTTACCTGGCTTTAGTAGGCGCTATTAATACCAATGGTCCTATTACTGCGGCGCAATACATGTTTTGGTTTGGCATGGGTACTTTTCCTTTAATGCTGATAGCTACCGTCAGTTCGGGATTTATTGGGCCGGCGGTGCGCAGGCAGGTTAATAAAACCATGCCTTACTTAATTGTTTGCCTGGGCTTGTGGTTTGTATTAAGGGGGCTCAACTTAAATATTCCATATCTTAGTCCGGCTAAGCCTCAATCAGCAACAGGTACTTGTCATTAATTTAATACCTTAATAGCATGTTAAGACATTTAGGCACCAAAAGAACCTACGGGCATAATGTTAAATTAGCATCGTTACTGGGCATTACTGCCGGCTTTGTAAACGCCGCCGGGTTTTTAGGTTTCTCGGTATTAACCACTAATGTTACCGGGCACGCGGCTTTGTTTGCCGAGCGCATAGCCCTGCAGGATTGGCAAACAGCACGGGTTGTTGCCCTATGGATGTTCCTTTTCCTTGCCGGGGCATTTATTTCGGGGCTTATTGTTTCACGCATTGGGCGTAACCAGCAATACTCGTACGTGATCCCTATATTAATTGAAATAGTAATCCTGATAAGCGTTGCCCTGTCGGGTTCCCGGTACGATCATAGCCTGATTGCCAAAGAACTATTTGCCGGAAGCCTGCTTTTTGCCATGGGCTTACAAAACTCGCTGGTATCCATGGTGTCCGGCTCGGTAGTGCGTACCACACATCTTACAGGCACCTTTACCGATCTGGGGATTGAACTGGCCCAATACCTGCAAAAAAAGCAGGAAGATAAGCGTGCCCTGATAGCCAAAATAAAGCTGCGCACGGCCATTATTGTTTTTTTTATGCTGGGCGCCTTAGCTGGTGCATACTTGTTTCGCTATATTGGTTTTCATGCTTTTCTTATACCCGTAATTATCCTGTTTTACACCTTAGGGTATGATGTTCTCCGAATCTATATTAAGCGCTATTACCGGCACCGGCACAGGATGGCCGGTAAGTAAAATATGTGACCGGTATCATGTTTCAGTTTGTCAACAATCATGGTATAAAAGGGCCATACGGGCCATCTTTGTTTCAATAAAAAAACAAAAAGATCATGGCAACAACAATTAACGCCGCCGCGCACTGGGGCAACACACAAACCCGCAAAACAAATTTTAATATCTGGAAAAAATGGCTGGCTTTCGCCGATAGTCAATCTAAAAATAAACTCTTGTGGTTCCTGGTATCGTTAATTTTCCAGGGCGTGTTTTTCCTTCCCCTGCCGGCAGTGTTAACCTTTTATTTTGGCGCCCCTATATACCTGTTAGTTATTACCCTCTCTTTATTTTTCACTAATGTAATAGCCGGGATGGGCGGCTCGGGCATACGTACCATATTATCCCTGTTTGCATTAAGTGTAATTATACATTTATGTATGATGCTGATATACGCTTTTTAGTATTAATACCCTTTCCCCAAATTATAAACTTAATGGAAACTGTTAGTTGCAAACGCGCTAACGGTTTTTTTATATCTAAACAAAGTTAAAGAGCATACATAAACTGACAGAGCAGAAGATCTCTCCTCAATCAGTTCCCTTAACCACCGCTGTTCGTTACCCATGACAGATTTAGCGCAGGAGGTGTCATGGTGAGCTTGTCGAACCATGGTGGGCAGGCCTGCGTATGACGTGTTTTTTCATGGGTTCCCGACAGCAAAAGAGCTTCCGGGTGAAAGCGGGCAGAACATGCTGGCCTGCGGCGGCAGGAGGGCATCAGCGTTTTGCAGAAGCGGGGACAAGCGGGTGCGATAGCGGGGCAAATAAGCGTAGCCGTGGTTCTGCCCGTTTTGCAGCGTAAAGGCCACGTGCGGCAAAGGAAGCATTTTTGCTGTCTTGATTTTTGGTTACTTTTTATCAAGAAAAAGTAACAATCTGCCCGGTGGCGATTGAGCCGGACAACGCTCACAAAGTGCAGAACCTGTCCTATGAGGTTGCCGCGCTATCGCTCGCAATGACAAATCTTTCTAACGTTATGAGCATCTTTAGCATCCACGGGATTTGATAACTCAGAATAACATTCGGTGATTCTTAACTTATATCGCCATGCTGAACAATTGGGTTGTGGGCTTATCAGCATACAGGCGGGCATCCAGCGCCATACAGATATTGCGCAAAAAGGGTTTGCCTTCGGGGGTTACCGTCACGCCCCATGAGTTTAGTTCAATTAAGCCGTCGTCGGCTAAAGGCTGCAGGCGGTCGATGCCATCAAATATAGCGGGGCAGGGTTCGGTATGGTGGTTCCAGCTGGTATGCCCTTTACACATGATATTTAAAATATGCTTGCGGATGATCAGGTCTTCCCCTGTCATGATGTGGCCTTTAAAAACAGGCAGCTCATTTTCGTTTACGCGCTTTAAATAATCCTCTAAAGTTTTAGTATTCTGCGCGTAAGCATAGCAGGCATCGCTAATGGACGATACCCCAAGCCCTATCAGCAATTGGGTGCTATAAGTAGTATAACCCATAAAATTACGATGCAGGGTTTCCGAATTTTTAGCCTGCAGCAAATCATCGCCGGGCAAGGCAAAATGGTCCATCCCTATTTCTTCGTAACCATAACTTCTTAATAAGCCATTGCCTATTTCCTGTAGTTTTTTTTTGGTATGGGCATCGGGCAAATCCTTTTCGGTAAAACTGCGCTGCCCGGGTTTAAGCCATGGTACGTGCGCATAGCTGTAAAATGCTATCCTGTCGGGCATTAACTGTTTAACCAGGCTTAATGTATTGGCCAGGCCCGCTATGGTTTGCAGCGGTAAACCATAGATCAGGTCGTAATTGACTGAGGTATAGCCTATCCGGCGCGCCTGCTCTGTAACCTCCAAAACCTGTTCAAAGCTTTGCGAGCGGTTAATGATCTGCTGAACTTGGGGGTCAAAGTCCTGTATACCCAAACTTAGCCTCCTGAAACCCAGATGATATAACGTTTGTAAATGCTCGGTTGTGGTATTAGCGGGGTGGGCCTCAAAACTAAATTCGGCATGCGGATGAACGGTACTATCTTTTAATAAACCCGTAATTAGTTCTTCCAGGTTTTTAGCGCTAAAAAAGGTAGGTGTGCCCCCGCCTAAGTGTATTTCCCTGATAATGGGTTTAGCGCCCATTATTTGCTGATACATTTGCCACTCTTTTAATACGGCGGCTATATAGGGTTCTTCAACTTTATGATTTTTGGTAATGCGGGTATTGCAGCCGCAATAAGTACACAGGTTTTCGCAAAAGGGTAAATGGATGTACAGACTTATCCCTCCGGCCTCATTGCATTCGGCAAACGCCCATTTTATACTGTGTTTCCATGCGTTAAGGTTAAATGCCGCTGTATCCCAATAAGGCACAGTTGGGTAGCTGGTATAGCGCGGTGCGGCCACATTGTATTTACCTTGCAGTTGCTGGCTCATATACAATCACTTCGTTAAGTTTTCGGGGGCGGGGATGGTACGGCAGTTATTAGCGCAGGCACAGGAATCGCCAACACATTTGTTTAGCTGGTACTTATCTAAGTTGCTGATGGTTTGATCGGCTATCTCCTGTGGCTCGTCCGACAGTACATTGGCCAGTTTGATATGATATTTAGCGGCAGCCTCTTTATCAAAGTGCCCCGACTCTTTTGACCGCGTAACAATAAACCGGATATTAAGCCCGGCCAGTTTTTCAATAACCGGGGCCGATACGTCATCCTGCTGGCTAATAATAACGGCATCCTTACCTGCGGCAAAAGCGGCGGTTTCCACACTCAGCGGATTCGATATCAGGGTAATATCGTGTTTTTTTTGATTGGCCTTCGCCAGGTATTCCTTCTCTGAAGGCTTTATACTATATGCAACTACTTTCATCCGCAAGTTTTTCTTAGCTCCAAAATTACCTTACGCGGATGAGTTAGGGTATGAGCGTAGTCAACAGGAAAAATGATTTTCGTCAGTTTTTCATTTTTGCCGGTCTGTAAAGTTAGGCATTGGCCAGGGCCCTGTCCAGGTGCACGTAGCCGCCATCTACATATAGAATCTGCCCCGTAGTATGGCTTGATCGTTGCGAGAGCAGGAAGGCCGTGGTATTGGCTATCTCTTCGGCTGTGGTCATCCGTTGTTCAAGCGGGATGCGTGATGTGATCTCTTTTAGTTTTTCCTCGGGGTTTGGGAGGGTTTTTATCCAGGTGGCATATTGCGGCGTCCAGCATTCTGATACCACAATGGCGTTTACACGGATATCATATTTCAGCAATTCTACAGCCCATTCGCGGGTAAGGGCGTTACGGCCGCCGTTTGATGCCGCATAGCCCGATGTATGCCCCTGCCCGGTCTCGGCAGTTTTGGATGAAATATTCAGGATAGCCCCTTTTGATATTTTTAAAGCCGGCAGCGCGTAATGCACAATCAGGTAATAATGTACCAGGTTTTTATGCAGCGAAGCAATAAATCGCTCATAATCGCCGTCTTCCAGTCCAACCCCATCGTTTACACCGGCGTTATTTACTATGCCTTCTATACGGCCAAATTCGGCCAAAACGGCATCTATAGCCTGTTTACAGGCTTCGGGTTTTGATAGCTCGGCTACAACCTGGAAGGCCTGGCCACCTGCTGCCTTTATACTGTTCACCAACAGTAAATTATCTTCTTTATTGCGGCCTACCACTACCGGGATGGCGCCCTCTGTGGCTAATGCCCTGCAAATGCCTTCGCCAATACCCTTAGCGCCGCCGGTAACCACAATCACTTTATTTTTTAACAGCAGGTCCATAATTATAGGTTATAAAAGTTAGTTGCGTTTCCGCCGAATATCATTTCTTGCTCATCAGCCCTAAATTGCTGCGTGTACGTTTCTACTATGGCTTTCATAGCGGTATAATCTGCAGCTACCAGGCAAACCGGCCAATCCGAACCGAACATGACGCGGCCTGTACCAAAGGCATTAAATACTACATCCAGGTATCTGGTAAAAGTATCGTTGTCCCAGTTATGCCAGTCGGCCTCGGTAACCATGCCCGATACCTTGCAGCATACGTTTTTATTAGTAGCCAGCAGTTCTATTTCAGCCGCCCAGCTATCTATTTTCCCGCCTTTAATATCCGGCTTGGCGATATGGTCGAGCACAAATTTTTGCTGGGGAAATTCCTTTGCCAGTTTATCCGCATATTTCAGCTGATCCGGAAAGATCAGGATATCATAAGTAAACCCGTATTTGTGCAGCAGGCCAATACCACGTTTAAAATCGGGCTCCAACATCAGCGCCCGGTTAGGTTCGCCCTGCAATACATGCCGGAAACCCTTCATTAGCTTAGTGTGACTGTAAAACTCCAGGCGTTCTTCTACATTGCCGGCACGCAGGTCAACCCAGCCAACAATGCCTTTTATAAAATCATTACCCTCGGTCAGCTGCAGTAAAAAAGCGTTCTGTTCTTCGCTTTGATCGGCCTGGACGGCTATGCAGCCATTTATGCCATTTTGTTTAAGCACAAATTCCAGGTCGCCCGGCAAGAAATCACGCTGAATCGAACGCATCTCCTCATTGATCCAACTGTCTCTCACCGGGTCGAAAACCCAGAAGTGCTGATGCGCATCAATTTTTAGCATACGGTACTAATAATTGTTTTGATGTGCCTAATCCGTCGATACCTAATTCAACCACATCGCCTGCTTTTAAATAAACAGGCGGTTTAAAGCCCAGGCCAACGCCCGCTGGGGTACCGGTAGAAATAACATCGCCCGGCAGCAGGGTCATAAACTGACTTACGTAGTGTATAAGGTATGGTATCTTAAATATAAAATTTGCGGTAGTTCCGTTTTGCATGGGCTGCCCGTTAACGGTTAACCATAGTTTCAGGTTATCTACGTCGGCAATTTCATCCGGCGTTGCCAAAAACGGCCCCATCGGCGCAAAGGTATCGCAACCTTTGCCTTTGTCCCAGGTACCATTACGCTCTAACTGAAATTCGCGTTCGGATACATCATTATGCAAAACATAGCCGGCTATATAATCAGCGGCGTCGGCTTCATCCACGTAACTTGCTTTTTTACCAATTACAAAAGCCAGCTCCACTTCCCAATCCGTTTTAACCGAGTTTTTGGGGATCACGATGTTATCGTTAGGCCCTGTAAGCGATGTAGTGCTTTTCATAAAGATAACCGGCTCGGGCGGCAGGGGGGCGTTGGTTTCATGCGCATGGTCGGCATAGTTAAGGCCGATACAAACAATTTTAGACGGTCGGGCGATGGGGCTTCCCAAACGCTCGTTATCACTAACGCGGATCAGCTTCCCCTGGTTGGCTTTTACAAACTCTTCCAGGCGCGCCAGGCCGTTATCCTCAAAAAACTGCTCATTATAATCGCCGCCAAAGGCCGACGTATCATACTTCACATCGTCTATGATCACCCCTGTTTTTTCCTGGCCTGCTTGTCCGTATCGTATTAATTTCATGCGTATTAATTAGTTGTTAGTTTAATAATGGTATCGTTAGGGTCGGTTGCTATATTATCCAGGTATATAAATACACCTTCGGGCTGTTGCTTAAACTTCACAACACTGCCATCGGCCAATAAGTTAGCTTTAGTAACCTTGCCTGTTAATTGCGGAATAAACAGGTATGGCTGGCCGGGTTTGTTTACTACATGCACATACATGGTTTTGTTTTTTTGCGTTACCACACCCCATGGCTGCGGGGGGATATTGCTGCCCCTGGTACCGTAAATGCTTTCAGCGTTTTTGTTTACCCAAGCACCCACAATAGCCAGGGTATCGGTAAATTCCGGCTGGATCTTTCCGTTAGGCATAGGGCCTATATTCAATAAAAAATTGGCGTTGCGCCCGGCCGCATTCACCAGGTAATGGATAATTTGTTTGGATGATTTAAAGCTTCTGTCGGTAATGTTAAATCCCCAGCTGTTATTAATGGTTTCGCAGGTTTCTAACGGTAGTGCACCTATTTTTGATTGTCCACTAAAACCCGCTGTATTACCACCCGGTAAATCTTTTTCAAACATCTGGAAGTCTTCGCCATCCATAGGTTCCAGATGATGGTTATTGCCTACCATAATAGCGGGGTTTAATTTATGGATCAACCCATATATTTCGTTATAGTGCCAGTCGGCCTTGGTGCGCTCCCAGTGGCCGTCAAACCAAATACCTTTTACGCCGGGGTACCGGGTAATCAGCTCGGTAAGCTGCGTTTTCATAAAGTTTATATAACTATCCCAATCGCCTTTGCTTGGTTTGCCGTTAACTATCGGGCTGCCATAGGCGTAATCTTTACGGCCCCAATCCAGCAGCGAATAATAAAAATGCAGCTCAATCCCTTCCTTTACACATTCCTGCGCCAGTTCCATCATCGGGTCTTTATGATAAGGGGTTGCATCAACAATATTATAAGGCGATGCCTTGGTGCCAAACATGCTAAATCCATCATGATGCCGCGAGGTAACCGTAATGTATTTCATACCCGCGCGCTTGGCAAACTGAACCCAATCGTGCGCGTTAAAAGCCTGTGGGTTAAAAAAGTCGGCCAGGCGTTTATAGCTATCATAGGGAATGCTCTTTTGGTTCATCACCCACTCTCCGGCACCCAGTTCACTGTAGATGCCCCAATGGATAAACAGCCCGAATTTCATGTCCTGAAATTTCTCGCGCTGGGCCAGGTTATCCGCCGTTGGCACATAGTTTTGAGCATTTGCTCTCACGGCGCCAACCAGCGCGGCTATCAGAAAGAGTTTTTTCAGCATCTTAATTATTCAATTTAATAAATCCGCCGTCGATATGGTAATCGCAGCCGGTAATAAATGAGGCCTCATCCGAACATAAATATAAGATAAGGGTAGCAATCTCTTCGGTGTTACCCATCCGGCCAATCGGCTGCGATTTGGATAATTTCTCAAACACTTCCTTCTCCTGCCCCGGGTAGTTTTTGGCAATAAAGCCATCAACAAAAGGGGTATGCACACGGGCGGGGCAAATGCAATTACAACGGATGTTATCATGGATATAATCGCGCGCTACGGATAAGGTCATGGCCTGTACAGCGCCCTTGCTCATAGAGTAAGCAAACCTGTCGGCTATACCTACCACCGCGCCGATGGACGACAGGTTAAGTACCACGCCGCCGCCGTTTTTCACCATCATGGGCAAAGCGGTATGCAGGCAGTTATAAACGCCTTTTACGTTAATGCGGAACACCCGGTCAAAATCCTCTTCACTGGTATTATCAGCTTTACCTACATGGGCTATCCCGGCATTATTTACCAGGATGTTGATAGTGCCAATGGCTGTTAATACTTTTTCTACCTGTGCACGGTTACTTACATCGCAAACATGTGCCACAGCCTGGCCCCCGGCTTGTTTTATTTCTTCAACAACTTCGGTGGCCTGTATCTCATTTAAATCAAGAATATGGCTGATAGCGCCTTGCTTAGCAAATAATATAGCCGCGGCACGGCCAATGCCACTGCCACCGCCGGTAACTACGGCAGTTCTTCCGCTCAGATCAAACATGTTTTTTTAATAATAAAGGTAGC
This sequence comes from Mucilaginibacter sp. GW821-FHT07H05, assembly GCF_059418485.1. Classification (NCBI taxonomy): domain Bacteria; kingdom Pseudomonadati; phylum Bacteroidota; class Sphingobacteriia; order Sphingobacteriales; family Sphingobacteriaceae; genus Mucilaginibacter; species Mucilaginibacter sp. GW821-FHT07H05. Next base: position 238,762 of record NZ_JBWKPY010000006.1, on the reverse strand, counting down.
TGATAATATTGGCTGTTATACAATTTCAAATTAAGTAAAAGATTAGCCGATAATAAGCCCGCCCGATTGTCAAAGTATTCAATTATTTTGTCGAAATACCGGAGAGTTATTTTGTTGGGAGGAATATAGGGTTTAACACCTCACCCTGCCCTCTCCAAAGGAGAGGGTTCTAAAACAAAAATCAAAAGCCCTCCCCTCTCGGGGAGGGTTGGGAGGGGTGCCATAAAAAAGGGATGCACATCTGTACACCCCTTTCCATTATATATGTTGATTTCTGGATATTATGGTTTAACCGGCGCTTCGTTTTCGGGCACGCTGGCAATGCGGTAGGTAACGTTTTTATTGGTGTCGGTTACTTCCTCGTAGTAAATATCATCAGCAGATACATAATAGGTTTTGCTGTTCAGTGTGATCTTGCGGCAACCATCAGGCAGCTGGCTAACAACGTCGCCCACCTGCGGGATATGCTGGTCGGCCGGTTGCGCGGCATTATCTGTATTTAAAACACCGTCCTTACCCGATACGATGAATACTTTTTTGCCTTTCTCATCCACACCTTCTTTATAGTAAACACCGTTCATCTCGTAATACTGCTGCCCGTCTATCAGAATAGGATGCGCGTTTGATGGTATTTGCGGTACAGCGGCGCCTATTGGCGGGGCAGCTATCTCATACCCATTGTTTAATGGGCGGTAAAACGTACCTCCGTAATAAAAATACTGGTCGGCCCCGTACCAGAACGGATAGTATCCGTAAGGTAAGGCATTAATAAAGAAACCTATACGCGGGTAAGCATAGTATGGGCGATAATAGCCCAGCCCAAAACTTAAACGCGGGCCGCCAAAACCAAAGCCGAACCCCGGCCTGCCAATACCCACATGCACACTACCCCTGCCACCAAAGCCGCCGCGGCCGCGTTGCGCGCTGGCCGTATCTGCTAAAACTAAAATTAAACACCCGGCAAGCAATAAGCCGGAAATGCTTGTAAATGCCCTTTTCATGATCTTAAATTTTATTGTAAAACGAATTTCCATAATAAAATTGTGTAATTGACTCAAAAAAACTTACCGGGTTTAAAGTCTTCATTAAAACTTCATTAATTTTCGGATAATGTTGGCCGGGTTATAGTTTATTTGCTTTAAAATCGCTTTCTTTGGTCACAGCCTTGATACACTAAGGCATTTTTTTCAAACTAAACAATATTTTTCAATGACGAGTTTTCAAGACCAGCTCAGCGCGTTGTTTTTGGATGAGGGCCAAATACCGGAACAGTACCGGATAGAGGAAGTCCATCAGCGCGAATACTTAAGCAATGGCGAAATGAAAAAATGGGACGGCCCGGTTAGCGAAGTTTATTCGCCCATTATGGTGCCCACCCCCGATGGTTTAAAACGTAAACTGATAGGCACTTATCCTATCGGTACCGAAAAAGAGGCTAACGAAGCGCTTGATGCCGCTATAGCCGCTTATGATAACGGCCGCGGCGAATGGCCTACCATGAGTGTGGGCGACCGCATTAAATGCATGGACCATTTTGTTTACAAGATGCTGGAGCAGCGCGACCTGGTGATCAAACTGATCATGTGGGAAATCGGTAAATCCCTGGCCGATTCGACCAAGGAATTTGACCGTACCGTTGAATATATTACCGCTACTATAGATGCGCTGAAGGATATCGATCGCCAATCATCACGGTTTGAAATAGCCGAGGGTGTTGTGGCGCAGATCCGCCGCTCGCCGCTGGGTGTGGTGCTTTGTATGGGCCCGTTCAACTATCCGTTAAACGAAACCTTTACTACGCTGATACCCGCTATTATTATGGGTAACACCCTGCTTTTTAAACCACCTAAGCATGGTACGCTTTTACACTATCCATTACTGAAAGCCTTCCAGGAATCGTTCCCTAAGGGGGTAGTGAATACGGTTTACGGCCGTGGTGCAAGCGTAACCCCGGGCTTAATGCAAACCGGTAAAATTAATGTGCTGGCCTTTATCGGATCGAGCAAGGTGGCTAACGACTTAAAGAAAGCCCACCCTAAACTGAACCGCCTGCGTGCTGTTTTAAGTTTGGATGCTAAGAACGCAGCCATCGTAACTAAAAACGCCGATTTAAAGCTGGCTGTAAGCGAGTGTATTTTAGGCGCATTATCGTTCAACGGACAGCGTTGTACCGCTATTAAATTAATATTTGTACATAAGGAAGTAGCCGACGAGTTTAACACCCTGTTAAGCGAAGCAGTATCTAAATTGCAACCCGGCCTGCCGTGGACCAAAGGTGTAAACCTTACCCCGGTTACCGAACCCGGCAAACCGGCCTATTTAAAAGAGTGTATTGATGATGCCATAGCCCATGGCGCCAAAGTGATTAACGAAAACGGTGGCGCAACTGCCGGATCGTTCTTTTTCCCGGCCGTGGTTTACCCGGTTAACGAGAAAATGAAGCTTTACCGCGAAGAGCAGTTTGGCCCGGTGATCCCGGTGATCCCTTTTGAATCGATAGAAGAGCCGATCAAATACCAGATCGATTCGCCGCATGGTATGCAGGTAAGTCTTTTCAGTAACGACCCGAAAGAACTGGCCGCGCTGATAGATCCGTTTGTGAACCTGGTGAGCCGTGTAAACATTAACGCCCAATGCCAGCGTGGCCCGGATGTGTTCCCTTTCACCGGCCGCAAGGACAGTGCCGAGGGTACCTTATCAGTTAACGATGCCTTGCGCGCGTTCTCTATCCGGTCATTAGTGGCTACCAAAATGAACGAGGCTAACAAACACCTGATCAATGAGATCGTAAACGATAGCGATTCGAACTTTTTGAGTACCAAGTTTATCCTATAAACTCCCTGTTATTTTTCTAAAAAGCGGCCATGTGCCGCTTTTTTTATGACCTATCCGTATGTTTTATTACAAAAAAACAATCGATTGCAATTTATTTAAACGGCTTATTTGTAATATTTAAAATATAGTTTACATTTAGCATCTCAAAATTTGATAAACCACAAATAATCCATTATAATTGTCATTCGTACACTAATAAACCCTTTGCAATCAAATAAACCAATTATATAAATCTTAAATGTCATTATGAATAAATTTACAACTATTGATTACGTCATATTCCTGATCTATTTTGTGATCGTATCGACGTATGGCTACATGGTGTACCGCAAAAGGAACAAAAAGGCCGTATCCGGCAGTCATGATTTTTTCCTGGCCGAAGGTTCGCTTACCTGGTGGGCTATTGGCGCCTCGCTGATCGCATCTAACATATCTGCCGAGCAATTTATTGGTGCCAGCGGGCAAGGCTTTACCGTAGGTGTGGCCGTAGCAGCCTATGAGTGGATAGCCGCTATAGCGCTTATTGTTGTGGCCGTGTGGTTTATACCGGTATATCTCAAAAACAAGATCTTCACCATGCCGCAGTTTTTAGAAACGCGGTATAACAAAACGGTGAGTTTAATTATGGCCATTTTCTGGTTGTTTCTTTATGTTTTCGTTAACTTAACTTCTATTTTATATCTCGGTGCCGTAGCTATCAGCAGCTTGCTTGGCGGCGGTGTAAACATGTTGCACATTATTATTATCGCGTTAGCTGTTTTTGCATTAGCTATCGCATTGGGTGGCATGAAGGTAATTGGCTATACCGACGTTATACAGGTATTAGTATTGGTAATAGGCGGCCTGGCTACCACTTATATTGCCTTAACGCTGGTAAGCGAGCATTTTGGCTTAGGCAAAGATGCTATTGCCGGTTTTAAAGCCATGCTCAAAGATTCTCCCGATCACTTCCACATGATACTGGCTAAACCTAAACCTGGCGACTCGCAGGAGTATGTAAACAAGTATTTATTGTTACCGGGCATTGCCATGTATTTTGCCGGCCAGTGGATAGTTAACCTTAACTATTGGGGCTGTAACCAATACATCACCCAAAGGGCTTTAGGTTCGGATATTAAAACTGCCCGTACCGGTATTTTATTTGCAGGTTTAATGAAACTGGCTATGCCGGTTATTGTGATCCTGCCGGGTATTGCCGCTTATGTAATCTATAAAAACGGCGGTTTGCAAAATGAAATGACTGCAGGTGGCCATTTAAATGCCGATAACTCTTATTCGGCTGTACTTGGATTTTTACCTAATGGTTTAAAAGGCCTTTCTGTTGCCGCGTTAACGGCTGCTATAGTAGCTTCTTTGGCGGGTAAGGCTAACAGTATATCCACCATTTTCACCATGGATATCTACAAAAAATACATTAAAAAGGATGCCGACGAAGCAGGCATGGTGAATATGGGTAAATGGATCATCGCTTTATGTTTGGTTATTTCCATTGGCCTAACCTGGAGCGATACTTTGGGCATTGGCGGCGAGGGTGGTTTCACCTTTATCCAAAAATATACCGGCTTTATCAGTCCGGGTATATTTGCCATATTCATTCTTGGTTTCTTCTGGAAACGTACTACAGGCGCAGGTGCTATCGTAGGTATTTTGACAGGCTTTGCCATGTCGGTGTTGTTTAACAATTTTGCACCAAAACTATTTGGCAATGAAACGTTCCTGTATACGGCCTTCCTTAACAAAGATGGTATATACGAAATTCCGTTCCTGATCTGTATGGGCTTATCGTTCCTGTTCACCATGATTGCTATTATACTGGTGAGCCTTGCCGGACCGAAGATCAATCCGAAATCATTTGTGTTAGACAAGGGTATGTTTAAGGTTGACCCACGCACATTGGCACTGATTGTAGTGACCTTATTATTACTTGCAGCCCTTTATATCAGGTTCTGGTAATCGTATATTACAATAAACAAAAAAGGAGCACCCTAATGGATGCTCCTTTTTTGTTGGATAATACTATGGATAAATATTTCCTTTGCTTTATCCCCCCCTTTATAGGGTAATAGCCCATCACATTTAGGGTAGCCCCTGGCCGGGGCATTATAGTTTCTATTGGGTTTTCTACAAACAGGTAGTCCCTCTGGGACATAGTACCTGACTTATCCAATCCGCTACAACTTCTGTGTCCCAGAGGGACTACCTGTTTGTAGCACGATGAAAAAAGAATGAAATTGTCCCCAGCGGGGACTACCCTTATAAATTCATATCCGAAATGCCTATTCCTGGGCTATTACTCTTTATAGGCTGGAGCTTAATTCACCACCCTGCCCGTAATATCCACTTTAGTAGAATAGGGGTTCAGGTATTTATTTACCAGCACTGCAAACTCGTAACGGGTTACGGGGCGCTGCGAATCGAAAGGCTGTTTAAATTTATAGGTTTCCTGCCATTGCTTTTTAAGGTTAAGTTGCAGGATTTTAGGCTCGGTAAGCGTATAATCGCTGATATAGGATAACAGGTCTCCAACGGTGAAAACTTCGCCCGGTTTGTTTTTGGTGAACCAGATAAAGGCACGGGTAAATATCTCTAATAAAACAGGTTTAATATCAGCGGTAGCTACCGTACTATCGGGTTTAAACAGTACTTGCACGCCCTTACCGTTAGACTGGTGGATCTGTCTTAACAGCCCCGTTGCCGTAACCTGTTGTATCGAACGGAAGTATTTATCGGTAGTGGGGATATCCGCATAAGGATACAGCATGCCTTTATAATCCAGTATCTCGGTTTGTACTACGCGCACCTCTACATTTTTAGTACTCCTTTCATAATCCCAAAAAAATGCGCAGTACGCTGCTGTAGCGCCGGCGCCCTGACCTATGGCCATTTGTACCGATGGGTAAAAGGTACTGGCGTTAACCAGGTGAGTTGTGCTCATCCCCTTTTCGGTCACAATCAGGTTAACGGTATTGCCTGGCAACACCGTTCCAAGCGGAATAGTATAAGCCGGCAAGGGCGGATAGTTAGTTTTGGGCGCGTCCGGGTCGGCATAATGCTGGCCAAAACCGGCATCGCCAAAAGCAATGGAGGTGCGGTATAAGGTATTGGCGTAGGGGGTGTAGATCTCGTTCAGGGTCATGCGGGTTTGTCCTTTAGCCCGGCGGTATTCGCGCATGTAAGGGATATAAGGTAAATGATCAGGCGAGCCAAACTCATGATCATCTATACCAATGTTTCTAAAGCCTAGTTCGGTTTGCAGGTAATAAACCAACCCGAGGGTATGCAGCCTTACCGATTTATAATAAGCATCGCGTTTCTCCGGGCTTAACTGATCAACGGTTACGCCATAGGCGTTCTCCGTCCATTTTATCATGTATTTATCGTTAGGCAAACGGCCAGCCTCCAGCATTTTTTTAATGTCCTTGCCTTTCAGGTTTACGTACCGTGCCGGGTCGTACCCCTCGGGCTTCGCCATCAGGTAAATGGTGTTCTTTTCAAACTCTTTTACCACGGCTACCCAGGTAATGTCTTCAATAATAGGCAAAGGTTTATCAGGTGCAAGGGCTTCGCCGGTTTCCTGTTTACTATCAAACCCGGTTTTAAATTGCACACCGGCCTTCGCGGCTACTTCCGATAATTGGGTAGCATCAACCACCGCTTTTGCTTTAATGGTTACCGGTTTGCCATTCAGTACAACGCTTACTTCCCAGCCGTTGCCGTCTTTTTTAATATCCGTAAACTGCGTGTTAAAGCGTACGGTTAGGTTTTTTACGGTATCACATAACTTTTTCAGGATGGCCGCGCCGGTATATGGCTCAAACCGCAGCGGGGCGGTAGCGCTGGTATCATAACCGGGCGTGCGCTTATAAAAATCGCGGACACGCTTCCTAAACTCGCCCCATATACCTGCCGAAAGGCTACGGTTAGCGTCCAGTATGCACATGCCGCCTGCGGTCATTTCGCCGCCCAACCAGGGGCCGCTTTCAATTAACAGTGTTTTTATTTTACCATTAGTGCCGCTGCGCGCGCTCTGGATAGCCGCCGCTACTCCGCTTGCGCTACCGCCAACTACCAATACATCGGTTTTAATTGTTTCGGCAAAAGCGGCCGAAAAAGGGGCCAGTAATAATAGTATCAGTAACTTTTTTAGCATGATTTTAAATAAACAAATACAAAACGCTAAATTAGGGCAAAGCATTATGCAGCATGAAAAATAATACCCTAAAGTACGTTACAATTTTTGCAATAAGTGGGTTAAGCTTTGTTTTAGGAGCATTTGTTACCAAATCGCTGGAACGGATGCCTATTACCGTATCCATGGTGCAGGAAGCTTCTAAAATATTCAATATCGATTTTAGCCCGGCCCAGTCTGATTCGATGCTGAACAACCTGAACCAATGGAACATCAATTATGAAAGGCTGCGCCAGGTAAAAATGCCCAATAGCGTTGTGCCCGCACTTAACTTTAACCCCGTACCGATAGGTTTTGTTTCGCCGGATAAAACGAACGGATTTGTATTGGCTAAAGCTGCCAAATTGAAGTTGCCGGCCGATAAAAACGAACTGGCGTTTTATACCATCCGCCAACTGGCCGAACTGATCCGGACCAAGCAGATCACTTCGGTTGAACTAACACAGTTCTTTATCGACCGCCTGAAAAAATACAACAGCAAACTGCTGTTTATGGTGACACTTACCGATGAATACGCTTTAAAGCAAGCCGCCAAAGCCGACCAGGAAATACAAAGCGGGCACTACAAAGGCGTGTTGCATGGTATCCCTTATGGTGTGAAAGATCTGCTGGCGCAAAAGGATTATAAAACCACTTTTGGTTCGGTACCCTATAAAGATCAGAAACTGGATGTAGATGCCACCGTAATTACTAAGCTGGAAGCCGCCGGGGCTGTAATGTGTGCCAAACTAACCTTAGGCGAACTGGCCCAGGGGGATGTGTGGTTTGGCGGGAAAACAAAAAACCCCTGGGATATTACCCGTGGCTCCAGTGGATCGTCAGCCGGGCCGGCATCGGCCGTGAGCGCGGGCTGCTTGCCTTTTGCCATCGGGTCTGAAACTTTAGGGTCTATCGTATCACCATCCAGCGAATGCGGCGATACGGGTTTGCGCCCATCATTTGGCCGCGTAAGCAAATACGGCGCAATGGCTTTAAGCTGGAGCATGGATAAACTGGGCCCCATCGCCCGCAGTGTGGAAGATGCCGCCATTGTGTTTAACGCCATACAAGGTACCGACCCTAACGATTTAAGTACTATTGCGGCTACTTTTAATTACAACGGCACAGGCAAAAGTTTGAAAGGCTATAAAATTGGTTATACCAAAACAGACTTTGAACGCAAATCGCAAAACCAGGCGAGCGATTCGCTTACTTTAGCCAAATTGCGGGAGTTGGGTGCGGAACTGATCCCGATAGAGTATCCTAAACTACCCATCAGTTCGATGACCATCATTTTAGATGCTGAAGGTGCAGCCGCCTTTCAGGATTTAGTACTGGAGCATAAAATGGACGGGATGATATTGCAGGGCAGAAATGCCTGGCCAAATACTTTCCGCTCGTCGCACTTTATCCCTGCTGTTGAATATGTGCAGGCCAACCGCGTGCGTACTTTGGCTATACAGCAATGGTACGAAAAGCTGAAAGGCCTGGATCTGTATATCACCCCATCATTCGGTAACCTGAACCTGAACCTCACCAACCTGACCGGCAATCCCTGCGTAGTTTTGCCCAACGGCTTTAACCAGCGCGGCCGCCCGCTAAGTATTACCTTTATGGGCCAGCTTTTTGGCGAGGGCAAATTGCTGCAGGCAGCAGGCATTTACCAAAACGCCACCGATTTCCATACCAAACACCCTGCACTAAACTTTTAACATGTTAACAGACGAACAAATGCGCTACCCGATAGGGAAATTTGAAGCGCCCTTATCCTACCCTGCCGGAACTATTACCAACTGGATAGCCAGCATTGCGGCCATCCCCGGCAAAGTACGCCAGGCTACGATGGGCCTTACCGAAGTGCAACTGAACACACCCTACCGCACCGGCGGCTGGACCATCAGGCAAGTGGTGCACCACATCGCCGACAGCCACATGAATAGCTTAATGCGCTTTAAATGGGCTATGACCGAGAATAACCCCACCATTAAACCCTATGACGAAGCCGGCTTTGCCCTGCTGGCCGATTATAAACTGCCGATAGAATCGTCCCTGAAAATGCTGGACGGGATCCATCAGCATATGGTAGCTTTATTTGAAAGCTTTAATGAAGATGATTTGAACCGCACCTTTACCCATCCTGCATCTGGGGAAACATCGCCTTTGAAAAAGATCATCGGCATGTATGCCTGGCATGGGGAGCATCATTTGGCGCATATAACGGAGACCGTGAAGAAGTTTTGACCATGATTATCGCCCTTGTTGTCATTGCGAGGAGCAGCGTGGGAATGCGAGAGAGGGCGACGTGGCAATCCCGTAGTTTGCTCTGCATACGACGAGATTGCCGCGCTATCGCTCGCAATGACAAAACTTAATCCCGGTTCAGACCATAAATATGCTCATCCAGCACTTCCCCATTTTTAATAACCGATTTTTGAATAATACCCTGTTTAGTAAACCCCGTTTTTTCCATCACCCGCATGCTTGCCGGGTTTTTGCTGAGTACAAAAGCCACGATACACATCACATCTAAATGAGCAAAGGCGTAATCGGTTACTAATTTTACGGCCTGCGGCATCATACCTTTACCCCAATAATGTTCGGCCAGCCAATAACCCATTAGCGGGGTTTTACGGTATACATCCTGACGGAATTCAAAGCCAATGCCCCTACCACTTCATCGCCTATAGCTATCGCGAAGTTGATAACCGGATCCTGGTTTTGCCAGTGATTAATCCAGGCTTCGGCGGCTTCTATAGTGTAGGGCGACGGAAATCTGTCTAATAAAAAATCGGATATGTTTTTATTGTCCGCATTCCGCTGTAATGATGCCGCATCACTTGGATACCAACCGCGGAGTATGAAGCCATTGCCTTTTAGTTCCATTTTGTTTATCATTTTCATTTCGCAATTGGCATTTCGACCTCCGAAATCAACCAGTTCCATTTTAGTTTATTCTTGTCATTTCGCAATTGGCATTCCGGCTTTCGAAATCACCCGCTTCCATTTTGTAACAATAAAGTTCCTTAAAATTTAATATGTGGCAAAATGCTAAATTGCATCTGATTAATCCCTTTTCATGAAAAAAATCTTTACCCTATTATTTATTAGCGGTTGCTGGTATGCGGCATCGGCCCAAAAGCTGGAAAAACTGACCGTTGAGAACATTATGCGCGACCCCAAATGGATGGGCACCCAACCCACCAATGTAAGCTGGAGCGAAGACAGCAAAAAAATATACTTTACCTGGAACCCCGAAAATAAAGGCCGCGACGCCCAATACGTGATCACGCCGGAAGATATTAAACCCAAACTGGTAAGCCCGGAAGAGCGCCGCACCATGACCCCAACAATAGGCGAATGGAACAAAAAACATACGCTAAGATTAATAGAAAAAACCGGCGACATTTACATACTGGATGCCAAAACAAAAAAGGAAACACAACTAACCGCCACGGTCGATCGTGAAAGCAATGCATCATTCAGCGCCGATGAAAGCAAAGTACTTTATTTAAAAGGTGATAACTATTACGCTGTAACCTTAAACGGCGGCCTTACCGTGCAGTTGAGCAATTTTGTGCGTGGTACATCAGGCGCTGTATTGCCATTATCGCCAACATTAACCGGTGGTGCAGGCCGCAGGGGTGGTGCACAAGGCGGCGGACAAGGAGCAGGCGGCCGCGGTGGCGCGGCCCAGCAAAGCGGCAGCGAGCAGGACCGCTGGCTGCGTAACGAACAGATGAACCTGTTTGATGTATTAAAAGAACGCGCCAGCGCCGATCGTCAGGGTGGAGCCGGAGGGGGCGGCGGCCGTCGCGGTGGATTTGGCGGCGGTTTTGGCCAGCAACAGGGTAAACGCATGACCGAACTATTGGTTGAGGATAAAACCTTGACCGGTATTACTGTTAGTCCGGATGCGCGTTATGTAAGCTACCGTTTAATCAAACAGCCGGCCGAGCCGGGCAAAGTTGGCATCGTCCCCAATTATGTAACTACCAGCGGTTATACCGAAGATATTATTAACCGTACGAAGGTGGGCGCGCCGCAATCCACATCCGAATCATTTGTATACGATGCGCAGCGCGATACCATGTATAAGATCTCGATTGCTGAAATACCGGGGATTAAAGACCTGCCCGATTATGTAAAGGATTATCCGCAGCAATTGGAAGCCCGCAAAAAGGCTAACGAAGACCGTAAGGTAAGCATACAAGGCCCATCATGGAGCAGCGACGGCAAATACGCCGTAGTAGTGGTTACCTCGCAGGATAACAAAGACCGTTGGATCATGAAACTGGACCCGGAAACCGGCAAACTAAGTTTGCTGGACCGCCAGCGGGACGAGGCATGGATAGGCGGCCCGGGTATCAGCAGCTTTGGCGGCGGCACCGGTTGGCTGGATAATACTCATTTTTATTTCCAAAGCGAGGCTACGGGCTACTCGCATATTTATGTAATCGATCTATCAACCGGTACAAAAAGCCAGTTAACCAGCGGCAAATGGGAGGTATCCGGCCTGCAATTATCTAACGATAAAAAAAGCTTTTATTTCTCGGCCAATATGGATCATCCCGGCGTAAGCGATTTTTACCGGATGCCGGTAACCGGCGGTACGCCCGTTAAGCTAACCAGCATGAAGGGTGGTAACGAAGTAGAGATGTCGCCTGATGAAAAGTGGCTGGCTATCCGCTATTCGTATACCAATAAACCTTACGAGTTATATATTCAGGCCAACAAGCCCGGCGCAAAACCGGTACAGGTAACCAACTCGCAAACCGGGGAGTTTAAATCGTACCCGTGGCGCGCGCCCGAGATCTTCAGCTTTAAAAACCGTGGCGGGGCCGATATTTATGCCCGCGTTTATACGCCGGCCAACCCGCTGCCATCGCATCCGGCGGTGGTATTTGTGCATGGTGCCGGTTACTTACAGGATGTGATGTACAAATGGAGCACCTCCTATTTCCGCGAGTATATGTTTAACAATATGCTGGCCGATAACGGTTATACCGTGCTTGAAATTGACTATACCGGCAGCGCTGGTTACGGTCGCGATATCCGTACCGGCATTTATCGCCACATGGGCGGCAAGGATTTAACCGACCATATTGACGCCGTAAAGTTACTGACCGAGAAGTACGGCGTTAACCCGAAAAATGTAGGCATGTACGGCGGGTCGTACGGCGGTTTTATGACGCTGATGGCCCTGTTTACCGCGCCTGATGTATTTGCCGCCGGTGCAGGCTTACGCTCGGTAACCGATTGGGCGCACTACAATCACGGTTATACCGCTAATATTTTGAATGAGCCTTTTAATGACGAGAACGCATATAAACTAAGTTCGCCTATCAACTTCGCGGCTGGCCTGAAAGGCAGGTTGCTGATGTGCCATGGCATGGTTGATCAGAATGTAAACTACCAGGATATTGTTCGGCTAAGCCAGCGTTTAATAGAGTTGCATAAGGATAACTGGGAGCTGGCATCGTACCCGGTAGAAGACCACGGCTTTGTTGAACCCAGCAGCTGGACCGATGAGTATAAGCGGATCTATAAATTGTTTAAAGAGAGTTTGAATAATTAGTTTTTGTCATTGCGAGGAGCGCAGCGACGTGGCAATCTCATAGGCAGATCCAGCTTGCTTGTCCTATGAGATTGCCGCGCTATCGCTCGCAATGACAATTGCTTGTTTTTTATCCCCTTGGCCGCATCCTTAAGCCCAGCATAATATTCAGTACGCCGGTTGTCAAAAAGGCCAGTGCTGTCCAGATGATAATGGTCATGGTACCAAAGGCGGCATTGAACCATATCATCCCTACAAAAAGTGCCAGCGCCAGTCCTCCGATTATTAGCACTGCCGGGTTACCATGTTTGCGAAAAGTAAGCAGTGTGATTCCTTTAAACAGGAAGTAAAAGCCAATAACAATGCGCAGGATAGCCATACTGGCAGCCAAATGGCCCAGCAGGACAATACCCAGCAGCAGATCTATCAACCCAATAAACAAATGCCAGCCCCGGTTGCCCGAACCACGGTCCTGGTAAGCCCTCAGCAATTCGGCAATACCTGTTAGCAGGATAATTAAACCAAACATAAAACCAAGGGCCAGGTAGCCGCTAACTGGTGAAGCAAGCATATAAACACCTACCCCGGCAAACAATAATCCGCGTAAAATAAACACCCACCAGAGGCGCATACTGCGATCGACTGTAATTTCCATAACGTTTCCGTTTTATTTTGGAACTACCGAAGCGGGAAATAGTTTTGAAAGGAATCATCGCAATTTTGCAAAAACCGCAAAACAATAGGCTTAACAGGTTGCTTAATTCCAATTATCGAAATAGGAAACCTTTATATTTTAAATATTAATTATAGTATTTATCTATAATCTATCAATACATTCGATGGGAGAAACAGGGTCAAAAACCGTACTTTTGTAATAAATAAAGTAACAAAACTTAATAAAATATACCATTATGCTAACGATAGGACAAAAATTCCCTTCATTTTCTAAAACAGCTGTAGTAAGCATTGAAAAAGGCAAAGAGTTTGAAACCATCACTTCTGATTTTTTAGTGAATGAGGATAACGTTTGGACCGTAATGTTTTGGTGGCCAAAAGATTTCACTTTTGTATGCCCTACAGAGATTGCCGAGTTCAATAAAAACTATACCGAGTTTCGCGATCGTGATGCCCGTTTAATCGGCGCTTCTACCGATTCGGAATTTGTACATGCTGCATGGAGAAGAGATCATGACGATTTGCGCGATCTTAAGTTCCCGATGCTGGCCGATACTTCAAAATCATTGGCTGAAGACCTGGGTATTTTAGAACCAACCGAGAAGATCGCTTACCGTGCTACTTTTATTATCGACCCTCAGGGTGTCATCCGCTGGGTAAGCGTTAACGACCTGAGCGTTGGCCGTAACGTTAAAGAAGTTTTACGTGTACTGGATGGTTTACAAACCGACGAACTTTGCCCTTGCAACTGGGAAAAAGGCCAGGAAACTTTAACCGTTTAATTAAACGCTGTGGTTATTTAACCACAAAGTGCACTAAGATTTACACAAAGGCCACAAAGTATTTTCTATGTGGCCTTTGTTATTAATTAACAACCATTTTTTATAACCACTCTTAAACAAAAGGCAACACAAAAATATATTGAGCTTTAGCTTTGTGTACTTTGTGCATCCCTTCTTTGTGGCCTTTGTGGTTAAATTCTTCTACAAACATTATGAACGAAAGTACCGAGATCATTAACGAAATACTGACCGCTATTGGCGTGGATACCGCCTATCGTACCGAAAGCCTTACCCTGCTGGAAAAAGGCGAATCGCGCTATTTACGCGACCTGAAACTGAACTTTACCAGCACGCTTACATCCGAACATTTAAGCACTAAAGAGTGCGCATTACTGGGCTTAAGCGTAGCCGTTAATAATAACAACACCGTATTAACGCAATATTTTACCCGTTACGCCGCAGAGCAGGGCGCTACCGCGGCCGATGTGGCCGAGGCCGCAGGCTGTGCATCATTATTAGCTGCCAACAATGTATTTTACCGTTTCAGGCATTTTACACAAAAAGAAAAATATACACAGATACCTGCGCGTATCCGTATGCAGTTGATGATGAAACCGGTAACAGGCAAGGAGTTTTTTGAACTGATGAGCCTGGCTATATCTGCCGTTAACGGCTGCGAAATGTGCGTTAACGCGCACGAGGATTCCCTGATTAAACTGGCTACTACCGAGGAGCGCATTTTTGATGCCGTGCGTATTGCATCCCTGGTTACCGCAATGGGGAAGATCGTATTTTAATACAGCCCTCAACAGTATTTATGCCGAAGGCTTGCCTGTAAACACATGGCAAGCCTTCTTTTTATCTGGCCGGTGGGTGTTGCTTTGTTTAGGATGATCCAGCTTTTTTCCCGGCTTTTTGCTTAGCCTGGGATAAAGGCGCCCTGGGGTTATAATCAAGCGCGAGGTTTACCCAGTAAGCCAAATCGCGAGACGATCGTAACTCATCAAAATTAACAAACAAATAAGGTTTAATGGCTTTGCCTGCATGCACCATCGGGCTGCGGCCATCGTTTTCTATTTCAACATCATACACCTCCGGATCGATACGTACCAGCAAGGTATCCTTTTTTACACCGATGCAAATTTTATCATTTACCATAAAGCACCGGCCGCCAAACATGGTTTTCTCTTCCACGTTATCTGTTCTGTTAAAGATGAGTGCTCTTACCTGTCCGGCTATTTTTTCGTCGTAAGCCATACTTCATATCAATCATTAGCCACAGCCAGCGCTGTGGGCAGTCCATCTAAACTTACCAGGTTCTTTTCCTGCTTATACATTTCCAAACCTTGCGCTCCTTTGTTAAGCGCCCATTTTTCGGCATGGTCCCGCTCGCCGGCATATTCATAATAAGGTACGCTAAACCCGCACGATGTTTGTACCTGCTGCACATTGGTTACTATAATTTGGCGCGTTGCCAGCGGTAAAACAAAATGTGCCGATAGTTCGTCCCACTCCTCATGTCCGGGCAGTACGGTATAGCCCTGCCCATAAAGTCGTAAAATATTTGGTGGGCCATCAAAAGCGCAAAACATCAGGGTGATACGGCCGTTCTCCAGCACGTGTGCCGATGTTTCGTTACCACTGCCAACTATATCCAAATAAATAGCTTTTGTTGGCGATAGCACCTTAAAACTATCCATGCCTTTCGGCGATACATTAATATGCCCATTAGCACTAAGCGGCGCGGTGGCTACAAAAAACATTTTTTGCCTGGCTATAAACTCTTGATGCGCGGGGCTTATCTCATTAAAAAACTTACCCATGGTTTAATTATTGAGTGACTGAATTATTGAATGTTATCCAAATTTATGAATTGCCTTCCTAAAAAACGCCAGGTCATGCTGAACTTGTTTCAGCACCCCATGCGCAAGGTTTGCCACACCTATTTATCACCCGTCAGATGGGTTGCCGAAACAAGTTCGGCATGACTTTGAGGTATTCGTGCACCCTAAAAATTATTATGGATATAGGTCATTATTCGCACCATTTCATTCCGGATCTCGCCGGTGGGGCGGGTAAAATTATTGTTCATAAAACTATAAGCCAGGCGGTGCCCTTTGCGGGTTATCAGGTAGCCGCTTTGGTTGTGGTTGTTAGATAGCGTCCCGGTTTTGGCCCATACAAAGGGTACGCCATTATCGGTTTTATAAGCATTTTTAAGTGTCCCGTTTACGCCGCCGGCCGGCATCATGCTGTGTAATAATTTTTCGTCTTTAACTGCCTCCTGTATTTTGCATAACAGTTTTATAATGCTGCGTGGAGTAAACAGGTTAAAGCGCGATAAACCCGAACCATCAGCCCATATTGGCGCATCGGGCAAATCGTTCAGGTAGTTTTTTGTGGCATAGTTGATAACCGAATCTTTATTGAGCACGCCAAACTTAACCGACGAGCATACCAGCAGCAATTGCTCGGCAATAAAGTTATCGCTGGGCTGCAACATGCGCCGGTAAACCGAATCGGCATTAGCGTTGTAAATAGTTTTGGCGTCGGGCGGCAATGGCTGGTGCACCTCGTCCACAAACTTTTTCAGGGTATCCTGTAACATGGCCAGGGTTAGCGCCGGCGATGTTTTCCATGGGACTTCCTGCTTAAAATTTTTAGGGATGGCCATAGCCGGGTATACAAAATGATTATCAGTATAATTACGCTGTACATTAAATGCGCGCGGGCGATAAGTACTGTCGCGCGTTAAATAGGCTGAGAGGTAGGCCGGTTTAATTTTAAGCTTACCATCGGTACCGGCATATAGCAAGGCTACGTTATCTTCCAGCGGCAGCTCGTTAATTTCGGCCTGGTAGTAATCGTTATAATCGTTCCATGGCCAGCCCGGTTGAAAAAAGTTGCCGGTATACCGCCCCGACGAAAAATAAAGATGCTTATTGCTGGCCTTTAAAAAATCAAGTCCGCGGGTAGCTTTCAGGTCGCTGTGCAGGAATGACGGATCGCCGGTGGCCCAAAATATCAGCGAATCGCCCCGGGTTACATATTGCAGGGCGGGGATCGAATCGCCCAGCATGCGCAGGCTGGTATAAAAGGTAAACAGCTTAGTGTTTGATGCGGGGTTATAGTACTTATCATCATTAAGCTCGTATATCATTTGCTGCTTATCCAGGTCGTATAGTGCAAAACCGGTGAAATGGTCGTTCACAATGGCCGACTGTTTAAAAAGTTTTTGCACGCTGCTTTTTCTGACCAGCTGCGACTTGCAGGAAACGAGAAACATAGCCGCGGCCATTAAAAAGCAAAAAGGTGATATTCGCATACTGTTTTTGAATTTTATTGTTTTTATTATACCTAAATTTAATTAACAATTATAAACTGCTTTGCAAATTAATATAATTACCCGGAATATCCGCTACGGCTTCCTCAGGCTGCTTTTTATTACTCTTTTGGCTTTTCCTTTGGGGCTTAAATCACAGTCGTTTGATTTGCTGGGTAACAAAAAGCGCGTTAGTTTGCCGTTTCGCACGGTGCGTAATATGGTTATTGTGTCACTTAACATTAACGATAAAGGCCCTTTTAATTTTATTTTAGATACCGGCGTGGGCCTGATGCTGATCACCGACCCAACTATGGTTAACGCGATTAACCTCGAATCGAAACGTACGATAAAGATCTACGGCGTAAATGGCGAAAACTACGAGGCTTATATCACTCCCAATTTAAAAGTCGAATTACCAAATATCGTAAGTACAGGTGTATCGGCTGCTATACTAAAGGAAGATCATTTCGGCCTTTCAAACTATGCAGGCATGCCCATTCACGGCTTGCTGGGTTACGAGTTTTTTAGCAACCTGGCAGTTAGGTTTAATTTTTACGATAGCACCTTAACCGTTTCCAAACCGCAGTACGTGCGCTTGTTGCGCAAGGGCATTAAAATACCGCTTATTTTGGAAGACCACAAACCCTACCTGGAAACCAGCATTAAAATGGCCGATGGTAAAATACATAAAAGTAAATTACTGGTAGATTTGGGCGCAGGCCACCCCATATCGTTAGAGAATATGCTGAAAGATCAGGGCCTGCCGCAAAATTTTATAGCTGCCAACCTGGGCATGGGGCTTACCGGGCCAATTAAAGGATATATTAGCCGGGTAAGCGAAATTGACCTGGGGAAGTATAAATTAAAAGATGTAATTACGGCCTTCCCCGATCTGGAATATCTTAAAAAAGAGATGCCCGTAGTGCAGCGCGACGGCAGTATAGGCGTAGGGGTATTAAAACGCTTTACCGTGATCATAGATTATGCCAATGGCGCTATGTATCTAAAGAAAGGTATGGGTTATGGCGACCCTTTTGAGCATGACATGACCGGAATGGAATATTATTTTGACGGACAGGATTATGGCCACTTAATTGTTGGGCGCATCGAGCCCGGTTCGGCAGCGGATAATGTGGGGTTGCAAAAGGATGACGAGATCGTTTCTATCAACTTTAAAAACATTGATAAGCTAACCATTGAGCAAATAGACGGCCTGTTCCGCTCGCGTGATGGGCGCAATTTATTGCTGGAGGTTTTTCGCGGTAAGGAATATTCAAAAGTTATACTTACACTAAAAAAGCGCATATAGTTTTCCCAAAAAACCATTCTGAAAAAGTAACGCTCCCTATTTCAACTGACTGATATTATCAAAGAAAGCGGTTTGCAGATCGAGCAGAGATCTCACCTTCATTTTTTCGCCATAGGTGTCAAAGCACAGGAACTGTGATTTTTCCGGATGGTCCTTTTGTTCCCGTTCAAAAAAATTAAAGGTTTCAAAAAAATAATGATTGGTTGTTATCTTGCTTTTACGGTCAACCTGCGAGGCGTTCAGCCTGAAGCCTATGCGATCGATCCAATTATGGATCTTTGAATGTAGCGATGCACGAATGTTGCCCATGGTTTATGTGTTTTATAAATTGGTTAATGTTTATAATTTCAACGAAAATTTTAAAACATTGTTTAGATTACGGCCATTTCATAGCGCCTAACTTATAAACAATCGTCAATAAAAAATGTGGATAACTCCCCTCGCTCAGGTTGCTAACTTTCAGGATTGCCCTGTTTTGGCCTAACGCGATCTATCCGGATAAATTAACTACACGCTAAATATCGGCCGTGCATTTGTATATTATTTTCATTACAAAATGGGTATTTTACGCTTTTTAAGTGATAATATGTAACAATGCTATGAATATTAAATATTTGATGTAAAGAAATTGAACTTTTGCAGTCTGATGCTGTATTACTATATAATACACGGCCATCGGGCAATTTATTTTTTTATGAAACGTATACTTTTACTTCTTTCTTTCTTTTTAATGCTTGGCGGTTTAGCACAGGCGCAAAGCACACACAGTATTAGCGGTACCATTATCGATACCACTAAACAAACTGTTATTGGCGCCAGCGTTAAAATAAAAACCGATGTGGGCGACAGCACCATGCGTATCACCGGGGTCGACGGCAAATTTGCGTTTGCCAATATTAAAGCCGGTAAAATAACCCTTACCATTACATCTATTGGGTACGAGGGGATAATTAAGCATTTTACATTTGCCAATGATGGTAAACCGCTTGATGTAGGTACAATCATACTAAAAACCAGCTCTAAAATGCTTGGTGGCGTAACTATTGTAGGTATAACACCGGTTACTTTAAAAGAAGATACTACGCAATACAGCGCGGCTGCTTATAAAGTACGCGATAACGCGCCGGTTGAAGACCTGGTGAAAAAATTACCGGGTGTGGATGTGGATAAAGATGGAAATATATCTACCAAAGGGAAACAGGTTACCAAAATACGGATCAATGGTAAAGATGTTTTTGGAGGCGATGTGCAAAGTATTACCAAAAACCTGCCTGCAGATGTGGTAGAGAATATACAAATGATTGATGATTACGGCGATCAGGCCAACTTAACCGGCGTTAAAACCGGCGACCCGAACCAGATCATGAACATTACTATCCGCAAGGATAAAAATTATGGCTACTCGGCCAATTTAACCGGTGGCGGTGGTAAGGATGCCTTGCCTAAACCACAAACAAATGATACACGCTATGTAGGCCTTATCAACTCGTTTAAGTTTAAAGGCGATCAGCAGCTATACCTGTTGGGTAACTTTAACAACGTTAACGCAAACACGTTCTCGTTCGGCGGCACCGGTGGTGGTGGCGGAGGAGGTGGTGGCGGTAACGGCGGCTTTGGCGGCGGCGGCGGTGGTGGCCGTGGCAATGCTGCCCGTGGCGCCGGCAGTACTAATGTACCAAACGGCATAACCGATGTGCATACAGCCGGTTTAAACTATCGCGATCAGTGGGGGGCAAAACTGTCTGTATATGGTAGTTATAGCTTTGCTGATAATACTACAAATACATTTAGCACATCAAAACAAACGCCTATTGGTACAACAAACTCGCGCATCAATAACTCATCAAGTAACGAGAAGGATGTTAACACCAACCATCGCTTTACCTGGAACATGGAGTATAAGCCCGATACGGTCAACTACCTAAAGTTTACACCAACTTATTCGTATTCGGGAGTTAAAACAAACTATAGTGACTCGCAAGAACAAATCTATGCAAACTCGCCGGCCAATAATAAAAAATATACATCAACAGCTATTAGCAATTCAACATCGCCAAACTATGGTGTTAATATTTTATACAATCACCGCTTTAACGGGCACGGACGTAACTTTAGCGCGTTTATTACCGGCAGTTCAACACACAGCGACCAGGACCAGAACCCTATATATAAATACTTAGCAGGCACGCCTACAGCGCCTTTAAACCAGCTGATCAATACCGGCAGCAGGGTTAATAGTGTAAATACTAATTTATCATACCTTGAGCCTATTTCAAAACATGGTTACCTGGAATTGAATTATAACTTTAACTATTCGCATACAACCAGCGATAAAGAAACTGATACTTTACTTTATTCGGGCGGCGTACCTGTTAGCCCTCCTACTTACAACAAGTATGCTTTACTCAGCAATTCATATAACTATAACTTTATGACCAACCGCGTTGGTTTAAATTATCGTTTTGTTGAGCAAAAATATAACTACACCTTAGGTTTGGGTATACAGCCCGCCGTTTTAGACGGGTTTTCGCCAAGCACGGGCGCTTCAACCCATATCAGTACTGTTAATTTTGTACCTACTGCCAGATATATCTATAATTTTTCGCGCAGCCAGTCATTCAGTGCTAACTATAGCGGTAGCAGCAATCAGCCCAGTTTTAGCCAATTACAGCCGGTTACCGATTTTTCAAATGCATTATACCCGGTACAGGGTAATCCTAACTTAAAGCCCGAGTTTACCAATAGCACACAAATACGCTATAATCAGTTTAGTTTTGCTACCGGGGATGTATTGTTTTTAAACTTTAACTTTACGCAAACCGATCATAAAATTGTAACCAACTCGGTCATCTACCCGGCTGTTTACACGCCCGACACTAAACTGCAGGGTACTACATTATCGCAATACTTAAATGCAAACGGGTATTTTACAACGGGCGGTTTTTTCACTTACTCAAAACCATGGGATAACCGTAAGTTCACCGCATCGGTAGGGGGCCAGGTAAATTATACCAACAACATTGGTTATATTACTACTATTGCTCCAACTACATATGCATCTGTAACAGACAGGAACGTAGCCAAAACCACTAATCTGACACCAAATTTCCGCTTTAGGACCGATATTACTGATGTAATTGATGCGCAATTTTTAACCTCATACGCCATTAATAAAACCAACAATTCTATACAAAACAGCTTAACCAGCGCCAGCGCCGATGTAAGAGCATGGAATATTGGTATTAGTGGTAAAAACTACTTTTGGAAAAACTGGACATTAAGCTATGATTACACTAAGACCGTAAACTATGGTTATACCATTGGTGTTACCAATCCTAATATCCTGAATGTATATGTTGAGCGCAGGTTCCTGAAAAACAATATGGCAACCATCCGTTTAGCCGGTAACGATTT
The DNA here is from genome assembly GCF_059418485.1 of Mucilaginibacter sp. GW821-FHT07H05. Classification (NCBI taxonomy): domain Bacteria; kingdom Pseudomonadati; phylum Bacteroidota; class Sphingobacteriia; order Sphingobacteriales; family Sphingobacteriaceae; genus Mucilaginibacter; species Mucilaginibacter sp. GW821-FHT07H05. The sequence goes on along the minus strand of NZ_JBWKPY010000006.1, from coordinate 216,700 downwards.
ATTTAACCAACAAACAGGTTATTCGTTAGTTACATCGGGTACTTCATCAACCGAAACAAATACTAACAAACTTGGCCGTTATTTCTTGCTAACACTAAACATCCGCCTGCAAAAATTTGCAGGCAAAGCGCCAACCCAGGAGGGCCGTGGCGACAGGATGCCGGGCGACCGTGGTGGCCGTGGCGAAGGCGGCGGACGTGGTAATGGCGGCATGGGCGGTCCAGGCTTTGGCGGCCCGGGCGGCATGTAATACTATAGCCACATCGGTACACATAAAACAAAGAAAGCCCCAGTCAAATGACCGGGGCTTTCTTTGTTTTATACTATGGCCAGGCAGATGTATGCATGGGCACATTCACTCTCCTTTTTGGGGCGGCGGGCTTACTTTACTAATACCTTGTTGATCACTTTTTCCAGTTCATCCAAATCAAATGGTTTGGCCAGGTAGGTTTCGGCCCCCGCATGGTTGGCCAGCAATTGGATATCGCTGTTGGCCGAAAAATAAATAACCGGGATATGTTTAAGTTTTTCGATGTTTTTAAGCGTTTGCGTAGCTATAATACCCCCCGCATCTGGTATCCAGTTATCCATTAATATAACTGACGGATTTGCATCAGATACCCTTTCCGCAATATCATTACAATCGGTATATGTTATGACCTCCCAACCCTGCTGTACCAGTATATAGGAACAGATGGATAATATATCCTCATCATCATCAAAAATGATGATCTTTTTTTCAGCTGAGCTCATTTATAAAAGGTAGTAGTAGTTTCTCAAATATAAAGATATACTACAAACTATCTCCACTAATGTTTTGCCATATCAGTAATAATATTTTTTTGATGGCTTTTTAACCGGTTTGGATCGTAGTTTAACCCCGGCGTTAACCAATATAGCAAAATTACCCGGCTATACCTGAAGTTGAAGGGCGACAGGATAAAGGCCATGCCCAGCAATATCCCTACATAAAGCCACGGCTGCTCGCTTCCAGTTAATATATAAGTTGCTACTGCAAAAGTGACCAGTTGGGCCACATTCATGGCATAGCTCAGCAACATGGCCACATAAAAGTAACCTGGCTCAATTTCAAATGTAAAACCACATTCGGGGCAGGTTTTATGCATTTGCTGGCCGCCAAAACCGTACATGTTATTGGCAAACATATTACCCTGGCGGCATTTTGGGCATTTGGCGTGCAAGGCGGCTTTAAACGCGCCTGGTTCTGTTGTTTTATCTAAACTTAGTGTTTTCATAACCTGTTGGTGTTAATATTTTTTTTCTAAAATCTTCGGGGGTTAACCCGGTTTGTTTTTTAAAGAATTTGGTGAAGTAGGAATTATCGGTAAAGTTAAGCCGGTAAGCTATTTCGGTTATGTTAAGGTTAAAGTTGATGAGCAGGCGCTTGGCTTCCAGCACAATACGGTTGCGTATCAGTTCGCCGGCCGAAACGTTTAAAATATCACCACATATCGCGTTCAGGTGGTTTGGGGTAATGTGCAGCAGCCCGGCATAATCCCGGGGTAATTTAAGCCGGGTATAATGCTCATCTACCAGTTTTTTAAACTGTTTTATCAGGGCATAGCTGTAAGCTGTATTTTGATGGTGCTGGTTTTGGGTGCCAAGCCTGGCAATTGTAATAAATAATTGCAGCATCAGCGCCCGCACCATATCCGCTACCAGGTTATAATTATGCTGGCTTTCGCCGATGATCTGCTCCACCATATGCCTAATGCCCGGTTGCTGGCTGGCCGGTATATCAATTACCGAATCGGCGGCGTTTCCGCTAAAAAAAGCAAACTGATCAAGATAACCGGGGGTTAACAAAAATGAGTTAAAAAACGGTACCGAAAAATTGATCACATAACCATCTACAGGCCCTTTAAATGCCCAGCTATGCACCTGGCCCGGTATCATAAAATAAATTTGCCATGGCCTGACGGGGAACTGTTCAAAATCTATCGTGTGGTTACCACCGCCCTGTGTAAATAATACCATGTGATAAAAATTATGCTTATGGGCCAAATGCAGGTTTTTATGTACCTGCAAATAAGGCGCAAACCGGCTAATCTGGATATCTTCCTGCGTATACCCCGAAAGGGTACAGATATCATAAACCGGAAACTCATTTTTTACCATACACAAATGTACGGCCTTAGGTAATAGGTTTATGGTGTTTTTCGTGCACTTTGTGGTGTTTTTTACTTATTTTATTCATAAAATAAGGGCTTTCAAGCTTAACAAATGGTATATTAGTACAACACCTTGTTATATCGCCCACTCATCAATTGCAATGACTTATATAGAGGTATGTAATGATAAACAGCCGTCGGTTAACTTAAAAAATAAAATGTTTCATTGGGCGAACAAAATATTCGTTTTGTACGTAAAAACATAGTAGATAAATGAGGTATTACTTAGGTTTACAATTAAAAATTGTTCTTATAGTATACCATCGTTAAATTTTATAACTTCACTTTTAATTGTAAACCTATTCTTGTGAATTGTCTGACTAAAAATCGTTTTACAAACCGTATATGCCTTTTTTTACCCATTTTACTACTCTCCATACAAGCCGCTTTTGCCGAGGGAAGTAAGGAACTGAATGCCAATGGCGGAAGCAGGGCATTTCTGGTTTCGGGTACTACGGTAAGTGCCTCGTTTTCGTTCCCTACAAACGGAACCATGAAGGTTTATGTAAAAGCGGGTGAGACGCTTAACGTTGGTTCCAGCGCGCAGGGTATCGGGGCCGGCACCATCAACCTGCGGGCGCCAAACGGGGCTACATTTACCAGCGGCAATTCATCAACTATAGGTTTAATTGCCAACCGTACGCAGGAAGTTGCCGGCCCACTGCCAGCCGCAAGCGGCTATACCCCTTATACACACCTGGTAACCGCAACCGAAGAAGGTGTTTGGGAAGTAGATTTTATATCGCCAAATAATGGTCAGTTAGGCAGCGAAAACCCGGTTGCCATACCCGCCAACGCTAACTGGACACAGCCCACCGGGCAATATATTACCGCTTTTGATGTATCGGTACGTAATGTTGCCAATAACGCTTTTTTAGCGGGGCGCGTTTACACTAATATTTTTTCGGGGATCCTGGGTTCATTTGATGTGGGCTTTTACGGTATATTCCGGATCCTGACCAAGGATGGTTACCTGTATAGCCTGGATAATAACGGACAGGCAGGTAACGGTTTTTCCTTCTTTGTAAATAATAAAGGCTTTAGGCAGGCCGATGGCACGGCATCCTATAAAAGCATTAACACCTTAGCTAACCCCAATATACAGGATCCGCGGGTGGCCGATACCCAATCTGATATCACCTACAAAATATTTTTTACCAACCCCGCTGCCGATTTACCCGCTACGGCAAACACACCAGGCGGTACAACCTGGCTATTAAACTCCATAGCCGACCCGGCTTTAACCAATATAACCTTTACCGGCGCCGAAGGTACGCCTAACAAGGCAGGCACATCGCCATTGGGTGCAACCTTTGGGTTTATCGCTAATAAAAACGGCAATTACCTTGTTGCTATCGACGTTAATAAAAACGGTGTATTTACCGATGGTATCGACCGCAAAATAACCGGCGTTGTAGTATCGGGGCAAAATACGGTTGTATGGGATGGCCTTGATGGTGCCGGGAATAAGGTGCCGGCAGGTAATTATACCTCAAACCTAAACGCGGTACTGTATGGCGGCGAAGTGCATTTCCCGTTTTTTGATGTAGAGCGTAATGTGAATGGTATAAAATTAACCCGTAACAATGGTTTCCTCTCTCCCGATTTTACCGTGTACTGGGATGACAGCCCCGTTACTTTAACCGGTACGCCATCAAACCCGGTAACTAATCTTACCGGCTTAAACAGTCAGATCAACGGGCACAAATGGGGAACACCCGGTGCAAATCCGGTTGAGTTTGGCGATGAGAAAGGTTTGGATACCTGGGCTTATACAATAGCTACGCCAATTATAACTAATATAAATTTCCAGGTGCAGGAAGCAGATCTTGAAGTAACCAATATTACTTCCAACGCTGCTGGGGGTGGTTGCGTAGGCCAACCCGTCAGCTATTTATTTACTGTAAAAAATAATGGCCCTACTGGTGTTACCGGGGCTAAGTTCAACTTTGCATTCCCGTCTAACCTAACTAATGTAGTCGTATCCAGCGTAGCGTTGGGCACATCTGCCATCAGTGGCGAAACAACATCGGCATCGGCCTATACCGCAACGCTGGATATGGCCAACGGCGCTACCCGTACCTATACCATTACTGGCAAGGTAGCTGCCAGCCCCGGCGGTACGGTAACCGTAACGGCCAGCATATTGCGCACTACAGATGTAACCGACCCCGATGCCACCAACCCCGATTCGGCTCCCCCAACTGATGCCAATGCCGAATGTGATTCGACACCGTCGGGCACCGGCTGTAATAATATTAAAACCAATACATTTACCTTCCTACCCCTGCCCGATGCTGGCGCCGACCAAAGCATTTACCAGGACGATGTGGTAACCCTGACCGATACCAACCCGGGCGTATGGTCGCAATTAGGCAATACGCCATTAGCGGTTATTATAGCTACCCCTACTACTTTAAGCACTACGGTTAGCGGGTTTGCAGATATAGGCAAATATCAGTTTTTACGTACCAACTCTGCCGGGTGTACCGATACGGTTACCATTACGGTGGTGCCAAAAACATTAAATATACCTAACATTATTACACCCAATGGCGATGGACAGAATGATGCTTTCGTTATTCCGGATATTGCATCTTTCCCGGGCAGCCAACTGCTGATCTTTAACCGCTGGGGCAACGAAGTTTTCCGTTCGGACAGCTACAAGAACAACTGGACCGGCGAGGGCTTAACAGAAGGGACTTACTATTACGTGTTAAATAAAAAAGAGATATCGGGCAGTTTTACAACTTTTAAGGGTTGGGTGTTTTTAAAAAGATGAGGTAGATGAGAACAAGGGCGAGCAAATATTTATTACTGTTATTACTAAGCTTTGGTATAAAAGGCTATGCGCAGCAAGGCATACAATTTAGCCAGTATGCTTTTACAGGGCTAACCGTTAACCCCGCCTATGCCGGTTATAAGGAGGATGTAACCCTTAATATGGTAAGCCGCCTGCAATGGACCGGCATTAACGGCGCGCCAAAAACCGGCGCGGTATCTGTTGATGGCCTTACCGACGATGTTTATAAAAACATTGGTATGGGCCTGGTCATAACCGGCGATCAGCTGGGGCCGCAAACAACCGCATCGGCTTATTTTAATTATGCCTATCGTTTGCAGTTAGATGAGGAAGATACCCGCCGTTTGAGCTTTGGCATTGCCGTAGGCGCATCTCAGTATAGTATCGATCAAACAAAGTTTTATGCTACCGATGGCAGCGATCCGCTCCTCGGGACGGGTAACGAGAGCAAGATCTCTCCTGATTTTCGCTTCGGTGTTTTTTATAACTCACCTTCGTTTTATCTTGGGGTTTCGGCACTAAATTTATTGGCTGACGCCACTTTTAAAGACAATACTACCGTTATACGCGAGGCCCGCACGTTTTACCTCACAACCGGTTTTATGATGCCCATTAGCGAAGGACTGGATTGGAAACCATCCATCCTGGTAAAGGAAGATTTTAAAGGCCCTACCAATATAGATTTAACCACTAACTTTTTGCTGGGTAAAACCTTATGGCTGGGTGCATCATACCGTACCGGTGTAAAAACTTTTAACAAAAGCGCGCTGCAAACTAATGTAAGTCATTACGATGCTATTGCCGGCATTGTGCAGTTTTATGTAAACGAGCGTTTTAGGGTGGGTTATTCTTACGATTATAATATGAGCAAACTGGCTAACTACCAGAACGGCACACACGAGCTTTCCATCGGGATAAGTTTTAGCAGGCGGAAAGAACGGATATTAAGTCCGCGATATTTTTAACAGAATGGTGAACATGATCAGATATATACTCGGTTTTTTATTGGTAACGTTACTGTTTAAGCCCCTGCACGCGCAGGAGTTAACCAGCCGCCGTACCCAGGCCGACCGTTTATTTGACCGGGCCGAATATTTTAAAAGCCTGGACCTTTACCTGAAACTGGCCGATATTAATGCTGATGTAACGGTGATGGAACGCGTGGCCGATTGTTACCGCCTGATGAACAATTATGAACAAGCCGAAGAATGGTATGCCAGAGTGGTGAATTTGAAAGGCATCCATCCTATTGATGTTTATTACTATGCCGAGGTACTGCTGCGCAACAAAAAAATAGATAAGGCCAAAGAACAGTATCAGCACTATTTTGCCGCTAACGGGACGAAAGAACAGCAGGTTTTCAAACTGGCCGCCTGTGATTCGGCTGCTGCCTGGATGAAGCGGGAAGGTGATTATAAGGTGACCAACGAGAAAAAAATGAACACCACGTATTCTGACTGGGGGCCAGGTTATCTTACTAATACAGGTATCGTATTTACTTCCGATAGGTCTACCGGTGATTATAAAACAAATAAGGGTATTTACAACCGTACCGGGCGCGAGTGGCTGAAACTGTTTGTTTACGATTTAAAAAGCGGCAATACCAATGAGATGGCCCTGGATAATACCGGCCAGATTAACCTCAGTAAAGATTATCATACCGGCCCGATGGCCATTAATGCTACGGGTGATACCGCTTACATTACCGTCACCACCCGCTTAAGCAGGGGCAACCTGCCCGATGTAAGCACCCCGTTTGATCAGCATCTGTATATTCGTCGACTGGAACTGCTGATAGCTACTAAAAAGAGAGATAAATGGGACGATTTTAAACGCTTCCCCTATAATAATGTGAGCGCTTATTCGGTTGGCCATGCCGCGCTTTCAAAAAACGGCCAAATGCTCTATTTTACATCGGATATGCCGGGCGGCTTTGGTAAAACCGATATCTGGTACAGCGAAAAAACCGCCGATGGCAAATGGGGCATGCCCGTTAACTGCGGCAAAACCATTAATACCGCTGCCGATGAAGCATTCCCTACTATTGGCGGCGATGGCAAGCTCTATTTCGCGTCGCGCGGGTTGCCCGGTATGGGTGGTTATGATATTTTTTCGGCAAAAGGTTCGGGCGCGATCTGGAGCCCGCCTGTAAACCTGAAATTCCCGCTCAATTCAACCAGCGACGATTTTTGCTTTATCACCACCGATGGTAAAACCGGCTACCTGTCGTCCGACAGGCAGGGCGGCCAGGGCAACGACGATATTTATAGCTTTATATATACCGGTACAGACATCGCCGAAAAACCAGAAAACAGACCAGTCACCACCGTAGTGATGATGCCCCCCGTTAACCGGCCTGCATTAGCAAGCCCTAACCCTAACAACGCAGTCGCCCCGCCGCCTGCACCTGTAACGCCTGCAGCATTAGTTACGCTTGAGGGCGGGGTTTACGATAATACCACCAAACAAAGCCTCGATTCGGTAACGGTGATCTTAAAAAACTCCCATGGCCAGACCATAGGCGGCGATTTGGCGCTGACCCATAAAAAATTCTCCTTTAAAGTTACACCGGGCCAGGATTATACGATTGAGGCGCGTAAAAAGGGCTTTTATCCGGTAACACAGAAAGTCCCCGTAACCAACAGCCCGGTTACCAGCATCAGCACTAATTTACAAATGAATATGGAGCCGCTGGAGATTGGCAAAACCTTTATTATCCGTAATATTTATTACGATCTGAACCGCGCTAATATCCGCAAGGACGCTATAGAAGAGATGGACCGCTTAGTAACCTTAATGAAGGATAACCCTACGCTTAAAATAGAGTTATCATCGCATACCGATTCGCGCGGATCGGATTATTATAATATGTTATTATCCGATGCCCGGGCTGTATCGGCCGTGGCCTATATGAAACGGCATGGCATAGCCGCCGACAGGATGATTGCCAAAGGTTATGGCGAAACCCGTTTGCTAAATGAATGCGCCAACGGCGTACATTGCAGTGAAGAAGACCACCAGTTTAACCGCCGCACGGAGATTAAGATCATCGGCGGGACGTTTAAGTAATACGGCGTTATAATTGTCAAAATGGGGGTCATGCTGAGCCCGTCGAAGCATGGTGGGTAGGCCCTCGCACGCATGCTTCGACGGGCTCAGCATGACAGGCCGCTAACTATAAGATAAAATCAGCATGGCTCAAAAACTAAAAGTAATTATAACCGGCGTTACCGGTATGGTAGGCGAAGGGGTAATGCAGCAGGCATTATCAAGAGACGAGGTAAGCGAGGTATTGGTGATTAACCGGAAACCCTGCGGCGTTAGCCATCCCAAACTAAAGGAGATTATTCACGGCGATTTTTTTAACCTGTCAGCCATTGAAGATCAACTGAAAGGATATAATACCTGCTTTTTTTGCCTCGGCGTTTCATCGGTTGGCATGGATGCTGATCAGTATTACAAGTTCACCTATATACTCACCATGCATGTAGCCGAAACGCTGAGCCGTTTAAACCCGGACATGACCTTCTGCTATGTTTCAGGCGCAAATACAGATAGTACCGGGCAGGGCAAAACCCGATGGGCGCGGGTAAAAGGCAAAACCGAGAACGATTTAACCCGGCTGCCATTTAAACAAGTTTATAACTTCCGCCCCGGCGTTTTAATTGCCGGAAAGGACGCTAAAAACACACCAAAATTGTACAAATATTTAGGCTGGCTGATCCCGGTAATTAAGCTGCTGTTTCCAAACAATATCAGTACCCTTAAACAGTTGGGCGATGCTATGATTGATGTAACCCTGCATGGCTATCCTAAAACGGCTATTGAGGTAAAGGATATACATGCGATAACCAGGGCCGGCTAAGTAGGCCCAGGGCAACAATCGCAAATACAGATATGATGTTTTCTAAGTCCCAGCGGGACTTTTGGTTGGTAGCAAATCCAAACACGAGCACGAGGCGTTCCTATGGGAACGCTTCGTGAATAGGGATGATGCAATACTACCAACCAAATGTGCCTAACGGCACATCGGGATATGTAAATGACACAGGGCAGTTCAAGCCAATTAAGGCACCAGCATTTTATATAACAAATAACAGATCACCAGGCCGGCAACGCCGATCAATAAACCGCTCAGGCGTTTCTTTTTCATAAACAAGAGCATGATCAGGCCGGTTAAAGATACCAGGATCAGGAAAACGGCAGAAATATCGATCACCCATCCCCAGCCTTTACCACTATCCCGGCCTTTGTGCAGATCGTTCATAATGGCTACCAGCCCCAGGCGTATTTCGGTTAATTTGTATTCGCCGGTTTGGCGGTCAACAAAAGCATCCGCGCTGTAACCCGGGCCTTTAAAAGAAACCGAGCATTGGTTATCCTCAATTAAAAAATCGCTTACCGCTCCTTTAATATGGTGGCTGTTGCGCAGGCGTTCAACTATTTCCAGCTTTTTAATGGCGTTAGTATCGATAGCGTTCACCCATTCCACCGGCATTTTGCCTTTAAACTTAGTCAGATGCTCACTATCGCCAAACCACTCGGTATGGTTAAGCGTAAGCCCGGTAACCGAAAAGAACAGCACCACCGCAAAACTCACCATAGAAAGGTAAATATGCAGCCAGCGCGAAAGGCCGGCCGTATTTTTTTGCCAGGCGGGCTTGGGTTTTTTGTCCGTTCGGTGCCTTATTAAAGTTCGCGGTTGGGCGGGTTTATGCTCGGCCATTATTTTATTTTATGATAATCAAGCGATGCCGACGCGATCTCCACATTGGGGGTTAATTCAATGGTTTGCGCTTTTTTAAACTCCATTTCCTGGCTGATCAGCTGGTAGGTGCCATGCTCGCGCGCGGCTTCAATATAAATGGTGTACTTGCCTTGCTTTACCAATTCGCCCTTATCATCCTTGCCGTCCCATTTTAAAGTATACTTACCGGGGGCGCGGGTAGCGCTACTGGTTGAACTGATGCTGCTGTTTTCGGCAGTAAAGGCAGTGTAGTAAGTATCGTACCACGAACGCATATCGCGCAGCCAACGGGGTTTGTTATACCAAATGGCAATATTACGTACGGGTTTCTTATCGGCATCAACCACCCAAACAGCTACAAACGGGCGGTGTATACGCACACCTTCTATCTGGGCCAGTTCAATGTTAATGGCCAGTTCATATTTAGGGTCCCAGGTTTTATCCTTTGCTATGCTGGTGCTTTTAGCCATTGGTGCGGCAGCGGGTATTTCTAAAGCCTTCCAGCCCTGGCTTTCCACGCGTTTGCCATTGGCGGTTATCAGCATATATTCTGCACCGGGTATGGTTTCCATTAGTTTTTTGCCATCGGTAATGCTGAGTACATTTAATGAGGTGGCCAAAGCACCGGCATCAACCGCGTTTGGCGCTACTACGGTGGCGCTGATCACGTTAGCAGCAGGCATACCTGTACGCGGATCTACAATGTGCGAGTACCATTTACCCCGGATCATTTCGCCGCGGCGATAGTTGCCGCTGGTGGCTACCGTTTTGTTGCTCACATTTAGCATAGCAACCGGCGCATCGTTCTCGGCATCGGCTTTAGGATTGCTGATATTGATCTGCTCGGTATGTTCGCCGCGTACCATAATATCACCGCCTATGTTTAGCACCACGCCGTTTACACCATTGGTTGCCATGGCTGCGGTACAAGCTTTATCCATGATATAGCTTTTTACAAAAGTGTTCAGCATCAGTGATGCATCATCCAAACGGGTTGCGGTTTTGTTAGTTTCGTTTAATAACCAATGTGCTTGTTTTACCTGGGCTAAGGCCGTGTTTATTTCTGCCTGGCCTGGTAACTGATTGCGTTGCGCAGCGGCTTTCCAAACCTTACCTATCACTTCGGCCGACGCATCCAGCGCGCCATTGGTTTGCGCGTGCCATTTATCAAACAGACTTAATACTTCGTATAATTCAGATGATACTTTTACGGGTTGCTTTGCGCCACTCATCCATTTACGGAACTCGCTATTGGCATCGTAACCGCTTAATACTTTATTCAGGCGGTCAATTTCGGCCATGGCTGCATTTTCTGCGCTGGCAGCTTCATCTGCCGATGCGGCCGATACCTTTATTTCCAGGGATGTGCCCAATACGTTTTCGTAATCGGATACATACATGCGTGTGTTTTTTGTTGACGGAACAGTGAAGTTGCTGCATATCATCAGCAAAAAGCATCCTGAAAAAAATGTTATAAGTGATTTCATCTTTAATTAGACTGATTATAAATAATGGCAAAGATAATCAGACGAAGCAAATTATCAATACTAAAATAGTATTTAAATCTGTAGACTTTCTGAAGCAGGATTAGTTTAAACATGCTAAGAAATAAGCATGAAGAAGCTGGATATTATTGCTCCACAAAATGCCAGCAAACCCCGGCAAGATCTATCACATTCACTTCCCTGCCATAGGGCTCTTTTGAGATATTGCCAATGCGGATGCCGTATTTTTCGGGCAGGCCTTTATCAAGTACGCTGTTCCTAAACTCTTCCACGTTATCCACCTTAACACTCAACATAAAGTTTTCGGCAAAATCCTTTTGATTGTACTGCTGTAGAATGAACCGGCATTCATCACGCTGGAAACCGATATAACCGTCAACTTCCCAATTAATGTAGAAGCCCAACTCCTGGAAAAATTGTTTAGAACCTTCAAAATTACTTCCGGATGGAACAAATGGTTCGAGCGATAGAAATTTCATAGGCGATTTATTTTATATCAGATAAAAGATCGATAAGTCTCCGCGTCTTTTGTGGTTAAATTTCCAACTATCCTTCCTACAATCCAAACTGCCCTAAAAAATGCGGGATGATCTGGTGGTATAAAAGTATAGTGATCATAATACCGCTGATGGCGCCAAAAAAGTGGGCATCGTGGTTAATGGCATCGCGCGATTGTTTGGAGGCATACATGCAATAAGCCAGGTACAGGATCCCAAACAGCCAGGCCGGGATAGGAATGGGCAGAAACATGAGGTACATGCTGCTCCGCGGATCGAACAGTATACAACTGAAAATGACCGCGCTGATAGCGCCCGAGGCACCCAGGCTATGATAGCCGTAATCATCTTTTTGTTTTATAATGGTTGGCAGATCGCTTAGCACCAAACTTGCCATATACAGCAGGCCGAATTGCCAGTGCCCCAAGTATGCTTCCAGCCTGAAGGCGAAGAAGAAATAGGACATCATGTTGAAGAGCAAATGCGTCCAGTCTTTATGGATAAAGCCGCTGGTAATAATGGTATAGGTCTTTTCCCCACGGAAAACGCTGTAAGGGTGCAGCATCAGCCGGCCAAACAATTCCTCTTTGGCAAAAACCAGCAAACTAATACCGATAGTGACCAGGAATATAACCCAGGCTACAGGCGTGGCAAAAAAAATGTCGCTCATATATTATTTAAAGTCGAATTTGATATTGGTTAGTACGCGGCCTACCGGGTAACGGTTATAAGTTTTCTCGTAATAAGGCGAGTTGACATAAACCCAATTTAGCTGCGCCCGTGCGCTATTGGCCAGTTGCGGGTTCTTCGCTTTTTCTTCATCCAGTTTTTTGCGCAGGTCCGGGTTCTTTTTTAAATAGTCGGCGGCAGTATCTTCAAATACATAGTCCGAGTAACCTTCTTTTTGTCCCAATACCGAATCGAAAAAGTTCCAGGCAAAAAACGAGTCTACACCCTGTGGTTCCAGCGTTTCCACAATATAACGGTTAAGTGACTGGTTAGTGTATACCACATAGTCGCCTGCATAAAATTTAACATTTTGATCTACCGGCGTTACCTTCACATTGCTGTGCACATAATGACCCTCATACGGGCGCTGGCCATTAGTAAAATCGCCCAGGTAATACATTTGCAGGCTCAATGTGGTATCATGCGCCAGTTGGTGCATCACCACATTATTTAATTTATACAACTCGATAATTTTACCCCAGGCCTGAGGAATTACGTAAGCCAGTGGCTTATCAACCGTTTGGGTAGCTTTATAATTATTGTAGTTTTTAATCACTTTTGTCCATGGCTTGCTGCGGTCATAATACAGGCGGCTTAAGCCACTGATCTCGCTGGGCTTGCGCAGACCGGCATAACCTTTAAAGGTAATGGTATCGTATTTGGTCGCGTCCAGCATCCAGTTCATTTCAAACTTAGTTTGCTTTTTTACGTCCTCATCGGCTTTGTGCTTTAATTCGCCTATCAGCTGATGGTCGCGCTGTACCAGATCAATCAGGTGCACCATAAAATCGTACGTGCTGTATACGCGCTTATCAAAAGGTTTCAGCATGTGGGTTTCGGTAATATAACTGATGATGTTGTGCTGGGCGGTATAACCGGTAGCATAGCGCGGTGTTTCCAGGAAACCCACAATGCCCGAATCGGGCATGCCGCCACGGCCGCCCTCTACGTAAGGGATCATTTCAAAACCGCTTTTCTTCATGCGCTTGTACAGTTCTGGCGAAAGCGTATTGTGGGTATAATCGGCCAGGATAGGATTTTGCTTGTCCTTCTGGGTTTCAATCAGGGTCATTACGTACTGATAGTCGGCGCCATCGCTGGTGTGGTTATCCAAAAAAACCTCAGGGTTCCAGGTGTTCAGGATCTTCATAAAAGCCAGGGCGTTGCGACTGTCGGCTTTAATAAAATCGCGGTTCAGATCCAGATTGCGCGAGTTACCACGGAAACCATAAGCCACCGGACCATTCTGACTAACGCGGGACAATCCCCGGTTCATGGCGCCATCAATATTGTAAACGGCAATAAAGCACAAAACCACATCATTGGGCAACTGGTTCTTTTTCAGCAGGTCGCGCACCAGCATCATACTGGCATCAATGCCTTCGGGTTCGCCGGGGTGGATGCCGTTATTGATCAGCAATACCCTTTTATTCTGTTTTTTGATCAGCGCCGGGTCAAACACCTTGCTTTTTGATAACACCACCAACGTCAAAGGCTTACCAATGTCCGTTGTACCGTAATTGATCAGCTTCATTTGGGGATACAGCTTACCCAGTTTTTGATAATAGCTGATCACCTCGGCATAAGTAGCCGTATAGTTTTTATCCTTGCTTAATTCAAAAGGGGTTAACTGGGCTTTGACAAATAAAGTCGATAGTCCGAAGAATAAAGTCAGAAGTAATAGTTTTTTCATGTTAACGGGAATAGGTATGTTATTGGTCGATAATCAGCCGGTAAATTTTATATATAGATACTCAATCAAGCTATCAATGTCGTTTACAAGCGACGAGATTGCCACGTCGCGCCCCGCTCAAGCCTCCCCTGCTCCTCGCAATGACAGATCGGGCGTAGGGTGTCGTGGTGAGCTTGTCGAACCATGGTGGGCAGGCCACCACTCACACCCTTCGACAGGCTCCTTTAGGTTTGATTCCTCGCAATGACCTGCTGTATCGGTGAAATCAATCCCACCAATCGGTGAAATCACAATATTAGTCCCTGTCCCTGCTTAGTTTAGTGAACTGCAGCGGGTTCTCGTTCAACACGGCATTTTCGCGGCGGTGCTTTACAATGTGGATAGCGGTAAACAAAGCCTCGCGGAAGGACTGTTCCGAAGCGATATTTTGCCCGGCAATATCATAAGCCGTTCCATGATCGGGCGATGTGCGCACAAAGCTTAACCCGGCCGTATAGTTAACACCCGATTCGAACGAGATCTGCTTGAAAGGGATCAGGCCCTGATCATGGTACATGGCCAGCACGGCGTCAAATTTATGGTAGGCGGCGTTGGCAAAAAAGCCATCGGCCGGATACGGGCCCATAGCCAGGATACCGGCAGCACGTGCTTCTTCCAGCGCGGGGGTAATTACTTTTTGCTCTTCATCGCCAATCAAGCCATTATCGCCGGCATGGGGGTTTAGGCCCAACACCGCGATCTTTGGTTTACGGATCCAGAAATCCGTTTTCAGACTGGCGTTCATTAGCTTTAGCTTGGCCAGGATCTTTTCAGTAGTTACGGCTTGCGGTATTTGCGAAACCGGTATATGGCCCGTAACAACTCCCACTTTCAGGGTTTCACTCACCAAAAACATCAGCGATTCGGCCGCGTTATCGCGTTCCTGTAAATATTCGGTATGGCCGGGGAATTTGAACTCCTCGCTTTGGATATTCTCTTTATTGATCGGCGCGGTAACCAGCGCGTCTATTTGTCCGCTCAGCAAATCATTAGTGGCGCGTTCTAACGACAAGAAAGCATATTTACCGCCCACCTCGTTGCTTTGGCCCAACTCTATCTTCACATCCTCTTCCCAGCAATTAATCATGTTGGCTTTGCGGTGCAGGGCTTGTGATGCTTCAGCAATCACGTTAAAGTTCAGGTCCTGCACATTTACCGATTTGCGGTGGAACGATGCCACCTTGGTATGCCCGTAAACAATGGGGGTGCAATAATTAAATATAGCCGCGTCGGCCAGGGTTTTAATAATGATCTCCAGACCGATGCCGTTAACATCGCCAATACTGATCCCTATTTTTATTTTATCCATTTTATTTTGAGCTGAAAGCTGAAGGCATAAACTAAAAGCTTTTAACCTTCATGTTTGTATGGCACATTTAATGATTAACATGCCTATTATGCAAAGCTAAAACTTTTGATGGTTTTTCCTGCTTTCCGGTTTATACATCGGGGAAATCATTTTAGCTTAATGGGTAGCGGAGCCAAAGTCGTCCCTGCTGAGATTCCGTACATGCACATTGTGCCCTCCAACCTATAAAATGCCACTGTATAGGGGGTTAACACAACTTAACATAATTTGGCCAAAATTTGAGTTAAAAAATTGATAATAAGTCAATTAACTTTTTTGAGTGTTAACCCTAAAAATAGGCGTTAATTATGGTGGAAAAACAAGGGCTTTACGATAGTATTTTAAACATCACATGCTCTTAAAACTCCTATTTAGAAAAAATCACAAAGACGAACACGAGGCGTTCCTACCGGAACGCTTGGGTGATGGGCATTATCTTACTACCAACCAAATGTGCCTAACGGCATCAGCAATCAAAACAATTCCTCGCTTTCGGCTTTGGTCTTTCTGCTTTAAGCGTTAACCATTTTCTGCTTTCGCCTAAAAACCCGTACTTTGCCGCATGTCTCTCGTTAGCGCTAAAAAACATCTTGGTCAGCATTTTTTAACCGACAAAAATATTGCCGCCAAAATAGTGGACAGCTTGAACTACGAAGGCAGATACACCCGCGTGCTGGAAGTGGGCCCCGGCATGGGTGTACTATCCGATTTCCTACTGCAAAAACCGGATCTGGAGACCTACCTGATCGATATCGACACCGAATCGTACAACTTCCTGAAAAAGAAATACCCTGCCTTGGGCGACCGCCTGCTGAACGCCGATTTTTTAGCCATGGATTTTGACACGGTATCAACCGAACCTTTCGGGATCATCGGTAATTTTCCTTACAATATCTCCTCGCAGATACTTTTTAAGATCCTGGATAACCGCGATAAAGTGGTGGAAGTAGTAGGCATGTTCCAAAAGGAAGTTGCCGAACGCTGCGCCACCAAACCCGGCAGCAAGGAGTACGGCATATTGAGTGTCTTTTTGCAAGCCTATTACAAGGTTGAATACCTGTTCACCGTTAAGGCGGGTGTGTTTAACCCGCCGCCAAAGGTATTATCGGCCGTTATCCGCTTAACGCGAAATGAAACCGCCGCTTTAAACTGCGATGAAAAGCTGTTTTGGCAGGTAGTTAAAGCCGGCTTTAACCAACGGCGCAAAACCTTACGCAACGCAGTATCGTCCCTCATCAACAAAGAAAAAATGACCGATGAGCCGATGCTGGATTTGCGCGCCGAGCGCTTAAGTGTGGATGATTTTGTGGCGTTGACCAACAAGATCTCGGCGGCGAGATAACGCTTATATGATCACCAGTTGTTGCTGCACCTGCACTTCTTTCACCCTTGCCGCAACCCGTTTAATAAACAGGTAATTAGCGGTTCCGCCAATTACGGCGCCAACCACCGGCACCAAACGTTCGGCGGCGCGGGTGCCTATCATCAGCATTAGTTTTTCGGCAACGGTTTCCATCATGGTTTTGGTGAGGGCTATACCCGCCTCAACTTTTAACGATGTGGCTATCATACTCATAAACTCATCGTACCCGAATTTATAACTGCCCTGGTTAGCATACATAATAGCCATGGTAACACGGAATTGCTGGGTAATCAGGTTAGCCATATCCAAAGGCAAACCCAGGGCCATGGTCAGCATCCCGCCACTGCCCGATATCACACCCGAACCGGCTGCCAGGTAAGCGCATTGGTCAATAAATTTATCTATCCCCATTTTATCAACCCCTTTTTTAATCTTCAGCTGATCAATGTGATCAAAGATCTGTTTAAAGCCCTGGGTTGAAAGTTGCTCGGCCTGGGCTTTAAAACCCGAGCGCAGTTTATTTATGTTTAAGCTTTTCATGTTTATCTATCTTAGGATAACTATAGTGCTATTCCCGTGCCAGTTTTAAAAGCTGACAGCTTGGCTAATATTAACCGGAAATAATGTTTTATACCTATATTTGATTATGGACATACAAGCCGAAAAAATTAAATTGATGAAACTTTTGCTGGACACTGACAGCGAAGAAATTATCAGCCAGATTAAGTCTGTTTTTACGAGGCAGGAATATGATTTTTATGATGACTTGCCCGAGCATGTAAAAGAAAGTATTGATAGAGGATTAAAGGATGTTGAAGAAGGAAGGGTACGCGATCATGAATCTGTAATGCATGATATTAAGATAAAATATGGCATTAAAGATTGAGTGGTCTAACAAAGCAGAGCAAGCCTATTTGGATACTTTAGATTATTTATATCATAAATGGAGCGAAAAAGAGGTAATATCATTAATAAAAAGGACAGATGAAATACTAAACGCGATTATTCAGCAGCCTTATGGGTTTAAGCAATCGTCGCGCAAAAACATACGGAAAGCAGTAATCAATAAACAGAATTCTATATTTTACCGGATTGAAAATTCCCGCATTTATTTATTAGCATTTTGGGATAACCGCCAAAATCCGAGTAAAAACCCCTACTAAACTTCATGAAACACAACATCCTCATCGTCGACGATATACACCTTATATTTATTGAACAGGCCGAAGCATTAGGCTATACCTGCGATTACCGCCCCGATATAAAACCCGCTGAAGCCCTGGCCATTATTGGCGGTTACGAGGGCTTGCTAATCCGTTCCAAATTTCAGGTTGATCAAACCGTTTTAGATGCGGCCACCAACCTGCGCTTTATTTGCCGGGCCGGTGCAGGGATGGATAATATTGACGAGGGCTATGCCACCGGCAAGGGTATTCAATTGATGAACGCTCCCGAAGGTAATTCAGACGCGGTGGGCGAGCATGCTATCGGGATGCTGCTATCGCTGATGAATAACTTTAACCGGGCCGATGCAGAAATCCGCGCCGGAAGCTGGAAACGCGAGGCCAACCGGGGCTACGAGCTGAAAGGCAAAACCGTAGGCATTATCGGCTATGGCCATATGGGCCAAAGCTTTGCCCGCAAACTAAGCGGCTTTGAGGTGAATGTGATGGCCTATGATAAATACCGTAGCGGCTTTAGCGACCGCTATGCCCGCGAGGTAAGTATGGAAGAGATTGTAAAGCATAGCGACGTACTGAGCCTGCACATCCCGCTTACCCCTGAAACCAATGGAATGGTGGATGATGAATATTTGTTCCATTTTAAAAAACCGATATTTTTGCTCAATACCGCCCGTGGCAAAGTGGTTAAAACACAGGCAGTGCTTAACGCAATAAAACAGGGCAAAATTTTAGGCGCCGGGCTGGATGTGCTGGAGGTAGAGAAATTTCCGGCCCTTGCCGAACAGGCCTGGTTTAACGAATTAATACAAAGCGGCAAGGTATTATTAACACCGCATGTAGCGGGATGGACGTTCGACTCGTACCGTAAACTGAGCGAGGTGCTGGCGCAAAAGCTGGCCAGTTTTAAATAATCATCATCATATGAAACAGCAGTATGTAACTTATCGTAAACCCGCTATTTTATTCCTGCTGATCATCTGCACTTATTTATGCAGGGCGCAAACTGCCGATACGGCCTATTATAAACCGGGTAAAGCTTATAGCTGGGTATCCGTTGATATGGGCTACGGCTACCCGGGTGTTTATAGAGGCGGCGCTATAAACGTTATGGTAAACCAATATATCTATATCCTTAAAACCAGCTTAAACAAGGAAGCTATCGGGCATAGTGTACCATCGTTTGTGGTAGATGAGCATGCCTTAATGATGGGTAGAAAGTTGTCACGCAATCCTTTCGGCAATTACATTCTTTCTGCCGGCATAGCTATTGATAAATTTGCCTTCAGGGGCGATGCTACGGTAGCTAATCCTGTTAATTTTTATGATTACGGCCCGGTTTATACTACACGTTTGGGTATCCCTGTCGAGATTAAATACTTTAACAATTACCTCCTCGGTGGCCTCACCGGTTTTAGCGCTGCGGCATCGGTAAACATCAATACCAGGCGGCCCTTTTTTAACTTTACCTTAGGCTGGGCTGTGGGCCGGTCGCGCGAACGTGTGTCAAACTCCCAATAATTTAACACCATCATTGTCATTAAAAAAATTTGGATATTAAAACTTAAAACGCTTATCTTCGTTTTACAACAATAGCAAGACTATGCGGGCCTGTTAGCCAACGTAGTCTTGTTTGTTTTTAATAAAAGCCTTAACGTCCTTCTTAAAATGGGGAGGGCGGTTTTTTTTGGCTTTAAACAGGATAAAAGAACTTAAATAATATTGCGTGTTATGGCAGATGTAACCTATTATACCAAGGAAGGTTTAGAGAAGTTAAAAGAAGAATTGCATTATTTAAAAACTACAGGGCGTTCGTCTATTTCCAAGCAAATTGCTGAAGCAAGGGATAAGGGTGATCTTTCTGAAAACGCAGAATATGACGCGGCCAAGGAAGCCCAGGGACTGCACGAAGCCAAGATTTCTAAACTGGGCGAAATACTATCGAATGCGCGCCTGCTGGATGAATCTAAACTGGATACATCCAAAGTGCTGGCCCTTTCTATCGTTAAAATAAAGAATGTAAAAAATGGCGCTACCATGAGTTACCAGCTGGTATCAGAAACGGAAGCCGACCTTAAAGCGGGCAAAATATCAGTTGCCTCGCCAATAGCCAAGGGATTGCTGGGTAAATCGGTAGGTGATAAAACCGAGATACAGGTACCCGCCGGCAAAATGGAGTTTGAGATATTGGAAATTTCGCGGTAGCGCGAAATTTCAGTGATTAGTTAATTGGTGATTAGAGATTAGTAAAACAAAATCGTCCCATTACTGATTAACTAATCACTAATTAACTAATCTCTAATAACCAAAAATGACAATTTTTTCTAAAATAGCAGCCGGGGAGATCCCGGCTTATAAGGTAGCCGAAAGCAACGATTTTTTGGCTTTCCTGGATATTAGTCCGCTTACCGAGGGGCACCTGTTGGTGATCCCTAAAAAAGAGGTGGATTACCTGTTTGACCTGGATGACGAAACTTATACCGGTCTGCAGCTTTTTGCCAAAATTGTAGCTGTAGGATTAAAAAAAGCGATACCATGCCAGCGTATAGGTGTGGTAGTAATGGGCCTTGAAGTCCCCCACGCGCATATCCACCTGATCCCCATGAACCAGGCTAACGATATTAACTTCAGCAATCCAAAACTGCAATTTACCCCCGAACAATTTGAGGCTACCGTGCAGAAAATTAAAGAAGGCTTACGGGAAGAGTACCCGGAAGATAACGGATAATATAACCACCCACCCCAAACAGCAGACAAACCTTTCCGCTTTAAATTAGTTTACCTTATATCACATAACAATGTCAATATGTAAGGAAAATCCTTGCTCCATAGGAGCAAAAGCTTTGTAGTAAAACCCTGTTTCCCTTTATAATGCCGTAGGTATTCAACAAATGGGGGTTCAACACCTGCCGGCGTTGTTCGTTGTTTTATTTTTTTCTACAAAGCTTGAACCTCTCCGAGGTTCAAAAATCCTTAAATTATGACATTGACTACAGGGTTCGCCGCATTTAAAGTATTAAATCGTCAAAAAAATAACAGATTATTAACGTAATTTTGCAAAAAATATAATTCCTCAAAACCAAGCCTAAATACCCCATTTTGGTTAATATTTAAAACTATATAATGATAATTTTAGCATTTTTTTTGTGCCACTGGTTCCTTTCTCTGTTCTTCCAAACATTTTTCCTTCATCGTTACGCATCACATAAAATGTTTAAAATGAATAGCTTTTGGGAAAAAGTGTTTTATTTCTGCACCTTTATTTTCCAGGGCTCATCATTTTTAAACCCACGCGCGTATGCCATTATGCACCGCATGCACCATGCTTACAGCGATACCGAAAAAGACCCGCATTCGCCGCATTTTATTAAGGATGTTTTGGGCTTAATGATGAAAACCAAAACTATTTACCTGGATTACCGCCGTTATAAGCTGGAGCCCGAAGCACAATTTGTTGACCGTTACCCAACCTGGGGCTTTATTGACCGCATTGGCGATCTGTGGACCACCCGTATCATCTTCATCGCGTTTTATATTGCGTTTTACGTGGTGTTTGCTACCCATTGGTACCTATGGCTGCTGCTGCCGTTCCATTTTATGATGGGGCCGCTGCATGGCGCTATTGTTAACTGGTGCGGGCACAAATACGGCTATTCCAATCATGATAATGACGACCATAGCAAAAACTCACTGCCGCTGGATTTCCTGATGCTGGGCGAACTGTTCCAGAACAATCATCATAAAAAACCTAACGATGTAAACTTCGCCCAAAAATGGTACGAGTTTGATCCATCGTACCCCATTATTAAAATCATGCATAAGCTGCGCATTATCCGTTTACGTAAAGTATAAGGATATTGCTAACAGATAAGCCCTTTACGTTTTTAGCGTAAAGGGCTTATTTGTTAACAGGGTCTTCGTAGGTTACTCTCCGAGTTTAAATTAACCCGTAAATAACCGTAATGAATTTCCTTGTACATTCTCATTCATTGCCGTTGGCTTCAGCCAACGGATACCAATCGGGTAGCCTCTGGCTTTAGCCAAACTTCTATCCTTTACGCAGTAGTGTTTAGTTTGGCTAAAGCCGATAGTTAATGCCTGTTTATCCGTCCCATAAATGGGACGGCAATGAACCTGTCAATTATGCATCTTTACGTTTCCACATATAAGCCGAGAATCCCTACAACACGCCCCGCTCCTTCAGTTCTTGCTCCCTTTGTTTTTGCAGTTTCTTTAATTCGCGTTTTTCCTGGCGGATCTGTTTTTTGGTTTTACCGGCAGTATCTATTTTAGGCTCCTCTTTTTTAGCGGTATCCTTTTTACCCCCAAACAGGCGCTGAAAAAAATTGGGTTTCTTCTCGGGCTCGGGAGGTGTGCTGGGTTGAATAACTACGGTGATCGGGCTATCATTTTCATCGTCCTCGCCGGGTTTCATCAGCCGTGTAAATCCTGCCGTATCTGCGGGATTGATCTGGCGGCGCAGGCTTTCCCGTAACCTAACTGTGTATAATCCATAATTACTGCTATCGCGGTGTACCGTTAAACCATGCCCTTCCATCAGGTTGCCAATAATGTTAAAGTAATAGCTTAGCCGCGGGTTCAGGCTGCCATCGGGTAAAAAGGCATACAATCCCGATTTGGGCTTGGGCACAATACTGGCCAGGTAAATACTTTCGCCCAGTGTCAGTTCGGATGGCGATTTGCCGAAGTAGTAATGCGATGCTTCGCTAATACCATAAATATTACGGCCCCATTCAATAATGTTGAAGTAAACTTCCAGCATCCGGTTTTTGGTCATAATGCGGTTGTTTTCAATCATCCAAACAATCAGGATCTCCTCCATTTTGCGCGATATGGTTTTGCCGCGGCTGAGGAAAGCGTTTTTAACCAATTGCATAGATATGGTACTGCCGCCCCGTTTAAACTTCTTCTCCATATAATCCGTCACCAGCGATTTACGGAACGCTTCTTCCACAAAACCGTTGTTACGGTAAAAGGTGGGGTCTTCGGCGGTCATTACGGCATTGCGTAAATCGGGGGCAATTTCTTCCAGCGGGGTATAATCCGGGTTAGCCGGGCCTATTACGCGTGCCGGCATAGGCTTGCCTTTTTCATAAGGCGTATAAACAAAAGGGCTATTCAGCCGGCTGAAGTCCGTTTTGCCATATTTTACTATTTTAAATCCGTCCTTATCCAGGCGCGAGTCAAAGACCAGGTCCTTAGGGTTGGCGGTATTGAGGTAAAAGTTAAGCTTGTAGTTCAGTTTGCCGGCCACCTGTATCCCTTCCATCGATTCGAATGTACCGCCGGGGAAACAAGTAAACAGGTCCTGCGCGTTCACCCAGCCGGTATTTACCTTCACTTCGTATATTTTAACCGGGTT
The DNA here is from genome assembly GCF_059418485.1 of Mucilaginibacter sp. GW821-FHT07H05. Classification (NCBI taxonomy): domain Bacteria; kingdom Pseudomonadati; phylum Bacteroidota; class Sphingobacteriia; order Sphingobacteriales; family Sphingobacteriaceae; genus Mucilaginibacter; species Mucilaginibacter sp. GW821-FHT07H05. Next base: position 193,220 of record NZ_JBWKPY010000006.1, on the reverse strand, counting down.
AAGCGTGTATTTGATATAAGGGTGGGCCGTTAAGTTTTTAAGATAGATCACCGATGAACTATCTACCGAAACATAATTGGGGCCAACAAATATATTGGCATCAATAGCCCCGTGGGGCACCACAATATTATTGGCCGACAGGCCCTTGTGATTAACCACCAGGTTACGGGCCGAGAGCGAGCTGAAAATGCGGGTTTCGCCGCCGCCATTCTCTACCTTGTTTAAGCGGGTGGTAACGGTATCAAAACTAACACTGGCGTGGTAGCGTTTTTCTATAAACGGAACTACTATTTTCCCCTTGTCGGCAAACAGGCTGATGGCGATATTTTTGTCAGACGGATGCATTGTCCCGGCCAGGTGCCAGGTAGTATCGCTGTTGTTTACCTTAATATTTGAGGTGAGCTTACCATCGCGGATGATAGCTGATGTTGCCAGGGTAACCCGGCTGGAGTCGTCGGTATAGTTAATCCGGAAGCTTTTCATATCCAGGTTATCGGGAATCTTGTACAGGATCTGGTTAACCAGGTTATCGGCAATATCCGATAGGTCTACCTTTTTACGGGTGGCGGTTGAATCCCGTTTTTTGTGAAACAGGAAATCAAAGTTCCTGACCCCTTTGATGTTGGTCAGGTTCAACAATCCCTCCTGCATGTTTACTTCGGCCAGCTTTACCTTGCCAAATATCAGCGGAAACAGCTTTACCCCAACTTCAAAATGGTTAATGCTGATCAGGCTGTCTCTATCCTGCGGTACTACGGTAATGGAGGTGAATGCGATGGTAGATAAGCCGGTAAAATGCGGGCCTTCTATTTTTACATCTAAATTATAATCCCTTTTTGCTTTAGCCTTAGCTTTGCTGATGGCGTTTTGAAGCAGCACCTCGCGTTTAGCATAAATGATAAACCCACCAATAATCAAAAGTACTACAAATGAGGCGGTGGTGATGAGGGCAATGCGGACGTATTTAGGGTTGAGGCGATGCATCAGGTAAATTTTGTCAAAACTAATGAATTATGTACCGATACAAAACGCTATTTATCGGGCAATTATTTTCAGGATAACAAAAGCAATGCCCGCCTGTTTTTATAAATTGCACTGATTTAAAAACATGACATTTACAAAAGAACAAGTTTTACATGCCTTAGGCCATGTAGAGGAACCGGATTTGAAGAAAGACCTGGTTACCCTTAACATGATACAGGATATCCATATAGATGGCGATCAGCTCGCCTTTTCGGTAATACTGACCACACCCGCATGCCCTTTAAAGGCCATGATAGAAAATGCCTGCCGCAACGCCATCAGCCATTTTATCAGCAAGGATATTAAAGTGACCGTGAATATGACATCGCGTGTTACCACGCAAAAAAACACCGGCGTACCGGGCGTGAAAAACATCATCGCGGTAGCATCGGGCAAAGGCGGGGTGGGTAAATCTACCGTAGCGGTTAACCTGGCTTTAGGCCTGGCTAAAAGCGGCGCCAAAGTAGGCCTGATAGATGCCGACATTTACGGCCCATCCATACCCATTATGTTTGGCTTAGAGGGCGCACGCCCCCATGCCGCGCAGGTGGATGGCAAAACCCGGATTGAGCCGATAGAAAAGTATGGCATTAAGCTGCTGTCCATCGGCTTTTTTACCGATCCTAACCAACCGGTGCCCTGGCGCGGGCCAATGGTATCAACCGCGGTAAAACAATTGTTTAACGATGCCGATTGGGGCGAGCTTGATTACCTGATAGTTGATTTGCCGCCGGGTACCGGCGATATCCACATTACGGTAACGCAAACCTTCCCGGTGACGGGCGCGGTAATTGTAACCACCCCGCAAAATGTGGCTTTGGCCGATGCAAAAAAAGGAATCGGTATGTTTATGATGGATGCTATTAATGTGCCCATTTTAGGTGTGATAGAAAATATGGCCTATTTTACCCCAGCCGAATTGCCCGATAACCGGTATTATATTTTTGGGCAGGATGGTGGTAAAAAACTGGCCGAGCAAATTGCGGCGCCGTTTTTAGGTGAGATACCGCTGGTAAAAAGCATCAGCGAAAGCGGCGATGCCGGCCGGCCGGTTGTATTAGAGGATGGGATTATGAGCCATGCCTTTATTACCATTGCCGAACGTGTGGCCCAGCAGGTGGCCATTGCTAATGCAAAGGCGAATGGGAAGGGTAGCGCGCCGGCAGCGTAATACCAACATGTCATTTCGACCAAAGGGAGAAATCTTATACGCGCAGACTGTCTACACGTATAAGATTTCTCCTCACCCCGTTACACAGTCAGCCCTAGTTCGTTCGAAATGACATGGGGGTTATACGTGATGATATTAATTATGAATATTTTTAATACCTTTATATATTAATTTAATAGCAATGAGTTTATTAGCACAGGTGGAGTTGGCATTGGATTCTATCCGTCCCTATTTAGAGGCGGACGGCGGGAATGTGTCGGTGGAAGAGATCACTCCGGATAATGTGGTAAAATTAAAGCTGCTGGGATCATGCGGGTCGTGCCCGATGAGTATCATGACGCTTAAAGCCGGGATAGAACAGGCTATTATGAAAGCTGTACCCCAAATTACAGCAGTAGAAGCCCTTAACCTGACCGATATTGACGACCCTAACGCCGTTTTACCCGAAAACTTGAGGTAGTTGTTAAGAATTGTTAAATTGGCATTGGCTTTGTTGCAATAATTTATCTTTGCAGGCAGTTATATAACCAGTAACAGTATAGGGGTATACCCAAACCATGAGGTATTTATTAGCATCATTAATTTTGTTTTTTTGCTCGGCGGGCGCTTTTGCCCAGCAGCAGGAGAAAGCTTTGGTGCAATTTTCGGGGGTGGTACACAATTCGGATAGCAGCAGTGTAGTGATCCCCTACGTTACCATTACCAATTTAAGCTACAATAAGCAGGTTAATATTGCCAACTACAAGGGGTATTTCTCGTTTGTAGCGCACGTAAGCGATTCGCTGCGCTTTACCTGCGTAGGTTTTGCACCTGTTACCATTGTTATCCCTGCCAATGCCAATAAAAGCTATATCATAAAGGTTTCGCTAAAATCTCAGGCTATTAACCTGCCTACTTTCCATGTTTTCCCCTGGGCTACAACAGATGAATTCCGTAAGGATTTTATATCTATGAAAGTAGCGGATGACGATTTGGAGATTGCCCGTAAAAATTTAAGCAAAGGCTCTATTGCCGAACTGGCACGTACCCTTCCGCGCGATGCGCACGAAATACAATCGGGCTATGCACAGGGCGAGCACCTGAACATCCTGAACCAGCACTCGTTAACGCCTAACCCGCTGCTTAACCCTATTGCCTGGGGCACACTCATTAAGCAAATAGCCGACGGCGATAAAAGCCGGAGCGGGGGGAATTGAGGAGAATGTGCAGATGCGTGGATATGCAAATGTGCAGATGATGAAATTCCATGCATCAATTCATTGCTTATCATTTGCACATACGCACATTTGCATATCTGCACATCCAAACTACCTGCCTTTCTTAACCGCCGGGAATTTCATTTTGTAATCCACATCCACTATCCCGCGCGATATTTCGTTTAGCTTTTTTTCTATCAAACGCTTGCGCAACGGGCTTAGCTTATCGGTAAACAGCTTACCTTCAATGTGGTCATATTCGTGCTGGATCACGCGAGCGGCCAAACCTTTAAAGGTTTCTTCGTGGTGCTTCCAGTTCTCGTCGTAGTATGACAGGCGCACCACCGGTTTGCGGTACACATCCTCGCGAATATCGGGAATACTCAGGCAGCCTTCGTTAAAGGCCCATTCCTCGCCGGTCTCATCTTCAATACAGGCGTTTATAAATACCTTTTTAAAATTAGCCAGTTCGGGCTCATCATCTGCAAATGGGGTAGCATCAACCACAAACAAACGCATAGAATGGCCAACCTGTGGTGCAGCCAGGCCAACACCACGCGCATTATACATGGTTTCAAACATATCCTCGGCAAACTGTTTAATATGCGGGTACTCCTCGGGGCTGATATTAGTAGCCTTTCGGCGTAAAACCGGGTCGCCGTATGCGATGATAGGTAATTTCATTTTACAAAAATACGGGTTTTTGTGGTCCGAACAAATTGGACGCCCGATAGATTAATCCACCAAATGTCATTTCAAACAAACCGGGGCTGGTTTTGTGATGGCGTGACGGGAAATCATATTAGAAACTATTCCCCCGGCTCAAAAATCAAGGTGTTCAACGCGGTTAAATCAAATATTTCATTACTGATAGCCAGCAATTCTTCGGCCGTTACGGCATTTATCCTTGCAAATATTTCTTCCAGCGAATCTATCCGGTTAAAATCCATCAGGCTTTTGGCCATCGATAATATCAGGCTCATCCGGTTCTCTTCGGCCAAAGCAATCTGACCGATAAACTTTTGCTTGGCCTGGTGCAGTTGCAGGGTGCCTAATTGGTTATCGCGCAGTTTTTTTAACTCTTTATGGGTTAGCCTTAATGCTTTGTCGGCCTTCTCAACATCGGTACCAAAATAAATATTAAAAATGCCGGTATCGGTAAAAGAGGTATAACCCGATTCTATCGTATAAGCTATGCCGTGCTTTTCGCGTATCTCTAAATTCAAGCGGCTGCTCATGCCCATGCCGCCCAGCAGGTTATTCAGTAGTAACAACCCGTATTTATTTTTATGATTGGAGGGGTAGGCCCGGCTGCCAATCATACAATGCGTTTGCGAAATGGGCTTTTTAACCAACAGTGTTTCGCCCCGTACCGCCAATGGTTCTATCCGGTTTTTGGGGCTATCGTTTACTTTTATCCGCTCAAAATACTTGCTGAACATTTTGATCAGCTTGTTAAAATCGTAATCGCCAAACACGCCGAATACCATTTGGGCAGTATTATAATTGCTGCTGATAAAATCGTCAATATCGGTTTTATTTAGCGCGTTTACCGATTCGGGGCTGCCTAAAATATTGTTGCCAATAGGGTGGCCTTTAAACAGCAGCCCCTCAAAATCATCCTGTATCGCTTCCTCGGGCTGGTCAAGATAACTGGCTATTTCATCCAGTATCACCCCGCGCTCCTTCTGCATCTCATCTTCGGGGAAGGTGGAGTGAAAGATCAGGTCTTCAAACAGGTCCATAGCGCGTTCCAGGTGCTGTTTAAGTAACGAAGCGTGCAGGCAGGTATATTCCTTGGTGGTATAGGCATTCAGGTCGGCGCCCACCAGTTCCAGGCGGTTTAGTATTTGGGTGGTACTACGGCGTTCGGTTTCCTTAAACAACAGGTGCTCAATAAAATGCGCCAGGCCATCTTTGCCCTGGGCCTCATCGCGCGCGCCGGCGTTAACCATAAAACAGCAGTGAGTGATGGTGGATGCCGAATGCTTAAATAAAAGCCGGATCCCGTTGGGCAGGGTATATACCTGGTAGTCTATCATGTGGCTGTAAATATAATGTTATCTGTATGATAATATTTTTCGTGTTCTGCGATTAATTTTTAAATTAGTCGGATGAAAACGAAGGTTGCCGATCTGGAATTTGAAAAGCTGATAGACCAAAATACGATCCAAAAGCGTATTACCGAAATAGCCGTACATTTAAATGAAGATTATGCCGGCCGCAACCCCATATTTATTGGCATATTAAATGGGAGTTTCCTGTTCATAGCCGACCTGGTTAAACAAATTACCATCCCCTGCGAAGTTACCTTTACTAAGTTAGCCTCCTACTATGGCGGTACCGCTACCAGCGGTAAGATCCGTGAGGATATTGACCTGGTGGTTGATATCAAAGACCGCAACATCATTATTATTGAAGATATTGTAGATACCGGCAACACCCTGAACTACCTGGTTGAAAAGCTATACCTGCGCAAACCGGCATCTATCCGCGTATGCTCGCTGTTGTTAAAGCCCGAGGCTATGGAAGTTTCGGTAGAGGAACTGGAATATGTAGGCTTCCACATTAAAAACGAATTTGTAGTTGGCTACGGCCTTGATTATAAAGAGCAGGGCCGGAACCTGCTGGATATTTACAGGAAGGTGTAATGCCCATGCTGCCTTGTCATGCTGAACTTGTTTCAGCACCCCACTTGCAAGGTGGACATTTAACTACTTGCGCTCGTCTGTGACGAGTGCTTAAATTTGCTTGGCGTCTGTGACGCCCTTTCGCGATACAATCGCTATACAGTATGAAGCACTCGTCACAGACGAGCGCAAGCCTCCTCCACTTCACGCCCCCCTCCAACTGTGCTGCAACTGTGCTGATTACGAAAATAAATTTGCACCGTATGCTGCCCGTATCTACATTTACTCAACAATCGCGTACCGGTGAACCTTTCCCCGACGTCTAAATCCTCCCGGAATCAACAGGCAGGCGATTAAAAAAATCACTTAAAACATAAAAATCATGATCTTATCTGTTATTGCATTTATTGCGATCGTTTTATTGGCTATGGGCGTGCGTATTGCCCAGGAGTATCAACGTGCCATTGTTTTCCGTTTAGGGCGCTACCATGCTACCAAGGGGCCCGGACTGTATTTTATCATCCCCTTTATCGATACCCAGATGAAAGTGGATATCCGTACGCGCACCGTTGATTTGGAGCAGCAGGAAACCATTACTAAAGACAGTGTAACCATTAAGGTGAACGCGGTGCTTTGGTTTAAGGTAACCAACCCCGAAGATGCCATTATTAAGGTAGCCAACTATAACCAGGCGGTTTACCAGTTTTCGGTTACGGCATTGCGTAATATTATTGGTCAGCACCTGCTGGATGAGGTGCTGCGCGAGCGCGAAACTATTAACGCCACCCTGCAAAAAATTGTGGACGCGGCAACCGAATCGTGGGGGATTAAAATTGAGATGGTGGAAATGAAGGATGTGGAGATCCCCGAAAGCATGCAGCGCGCCATGGCCCGCGAAGCCGAAGCCATCCGCGAAAAGCGCGCACGTATTATTAAAGCCGAAGCCGAGCTGGAAGCTTCCATTAAACTTACCCAGGGTGCCAAACAAATGGAAGGCAGCCCGATAGCGCTGGAGTTAAGGCGGATGCAGATGCTATCGGAAATTGGTATCGATAACAATACCACTACCATTATGCTGATCCCGTCTGAATTTACGAACGCTGCCCGCAGCTTTACCGAAATGATGACCAAGCAGAATTAAGCCTTTTTTATTAATTCCTATTTGTAAGGTGGCGATTTAACCACAAAGGGCACTAAGAAATAGCACGCGTTGATTAACACAAAGAGCACAAAGATTTCTTTAATAAATACTGGATACAAAAGCTTTGTGCCCTTTGTGAAAAAATCTTTGTGAACTTTGTGGTTAAATTACCACCATACCATTATCCGAAATTGACATTGCTTTTACCCGCAATTCCCTATTTTTGCGGCAATGATAAAAGCCTATTTGTTAAGCACCGGAGCCGACGGGCACTCGCATGTGCAAAGCGGGCATTTAACCGAAGGCGTATTTACCGATGGGGCAAGCATCCGTTTTCAGGAAACAGCACCGCATACCTTTTTTGATTGGCATACCGCCCCTGCAAACCAATATGTAATTTGCCTGACCGGGACGCTTAAATTTACCACATTTACCGGCGAGGAATTTACATTGCATCCCGGCGAGGTTTTAATTGCCCTGGATACCACAGGCAGCGGCCACAAATGGCAAATGCTGAGCGATGAGCCCTGGAAACGGGCTTATGTATTATTTGACCCGAGCAAGACTATTAATTTTACACCCGATCATATTTAATTATAATGGCTGCTGATAACGCGAAATTTAAAAAACTACTGGAACTAAGTCGCGGCGATTATAAAGCCTTTTTGTATGATTGCGATGGTACCCTGGCCGATAATATGCCCGCCCATACCGATACCTATGTGCGCATTGCAGCTAATGGCGGTATCCATATTGATGGCGCAATGATTGATGAGCTGGCCGGCTGGCCTATCCCCGAGGTGGTAAAAGAGATCAATAAACGGTATAACGGCAATTTTGACCCCGACGAATTTGCCGCCGCTAAATACAAACTATTTTACGACGAGTATATTGAGCGCATAAAACCCATTGAATACGTAACCGACCACCTGATTGCCCATGCCGGTAAAGTTAAAATAGGCGTTGTATCCGGCGGCAGCCGCGAGGCCATTACCAAAACCCTGCAGGTGCTGGGCATAGCCGATCTGGTTGAGGTGCTGGTTTGTGCCGGCGATACCCCCAATGGCAAACCCTTCCCCGATCCGTTTTTGTTAGCTGCCCAAAAATTAGGCGTACAACCTGCCGAATGCCTGGTTTTTGAGGATGGCAATCCCGGTGTTGCATCGGCTAAAGCCGCAGGAATGCCCTGGATAAGAATAGATAAAGTTTAAGCTATTATTACAAATTTTTAAGTAATATTACAGGGCCCTATCTCCTATTCTTTCTTATTAGTAAAAAATATTACAATTGGTTATAAAAGAAGATAATACTTCATCATATTTGTATAGCCATATATGATATGCCCCTGATTGATCATTTTTTGGATAACAAGCTCCGCAGGTTGCTTACGCAATGGCTATGCGTGTTTTTTTTGGCGTTTGTAAGTAATTACGCGTTTTGTTTTTCAACCCCCGATCATCGCTCAACGCTATTTTCCATTTTTAAACCACTCCGTACTGTACCCGAAACACAAAGGGCAGAAAAGGCTACTAATCTTTATAAAGATCATTATCGCAATTTAGCCGAACCTGAAACTATGGCTGTGCTGGATAGCCTGCAATTAATGGCCCGGCAACTAAATGACCAGGCATTGGAGGGCAGTGTTTACCTGATGCGGGCCGATTATTATTCGGTAAACCGTGGTTATAACCAATTAAGCATATCGTATCATCAAAAAGCTATCGACTATGCCATAGCGCATGAGATGCCTTTGGAAACTGCCATATACCTGCATAAAAAAGGACTGTATTTTTTTACGTTTAATCATAACAGCCAGGCCTGCCAATACTTTTTACAGGCTATGGATAAATTCAGGCAAATAGGTTTCGGCCATGTGCCCGATGCCTCACGTTACCTGGCCGAGCAGGCACAGTTTTATTATGCCCTGCGCGATTATGAAGCATCGAAGCCACTGTTGCAGGAGGCCTTAAAATACCCTATCAACCAAATACGTATCCGCATAAACTTAACCACCACCATTGGGCTTATTTACCGCAATTACCACAACTATCAGCAAGCTATAAACTATTTTAACAAAGCCTTAAACATAGCCAAAGCCCATAAGGATACAGCCTGGATAGCGATAAGTACCGGTAATATTGGTTCGGTATATTTTATGAAAGGCGATTACGCCAAAGCTATACCCAACCTGTTGTTTGATTACCAGGCCTGTATACAATATACCCAGTTTGTTAATGCCGCCAAATCGCTGCTGCGGCTTAGTCACATTAATCTTTATTATAACCAGCTTGCGCAGGCTTCGGCCCGTATAGATTCGGCCGAGATGATGATCACCGGTTCAAAAGAGGACATTTTGAGCGCGATGACCGAAATTTACAAACAGCGCAGCGCATTGGCCGAAAAAACCGGGAACTATAAGGATGCCTTTGTATTTCACACAAAATACATGGCAAGCCGCGATAGTTTAGCTAAACGAGATAATATAGGCGAGCTTGAACGTGTTAAATTAAAATGGGAAGCCGAAAAGTACAGTAGCCAGATCGGGCAGCTTAAAACCCGCGCGGATGTGGAAGCGTTTAAGCGCAATACCGTTATTTTTATACTTTTCCTGCTCATTATTATTTTTATCCTGGTATTTAACCGTTTCCGTCTGGACGCGAAAAGAGACCAGGAAATGCTGATGATCCGGAAAAAACGCGTAGATGAGAAATTGAAAAATGCAGCCGAGTCATTACAATTATACACCGAAAACCTAAAGCAAAACAATGCCTTGATTGAAAAATTTAAAGCCGAAATAGAACTCTTTAAAGCACAATCAACAGATCGTAACGGTGCCGAACACCTGGAGAAACTGATGCAGGCCCACATTATGACGGATGATAGCTGGAACGAGTTTAAAAAGCTTTTCACCAAAGTGCATGGTGGGTTTTTCAGCAAGCTACGCAGTAGTTTCCCCTACTTAACCGATACCGATATGCGGTTGTTATCTCTCATAAAGCTGGGGCTTAACAACCGCGAAATGTCCAATATGCTTGGTATTACCATTGAGGGCATTAAAAAATCAAAACAGCGGTTGCGCAAAAAGATGCAACTATCGCCTGAAACCGACATTGAGCAGGCTATTGCCTGTTTATAATTGCCATATAGCACCTTTTTGTAAAATAAGTCCCCGATTTGTCCACGGGCGGCCCTGGTAAATACATGCATTTGATAGTATATTTAAACTATTGGATAATACAACTATTAGGAATATACTAAAAGATAAAAAAATGGAAGCGTCTGTCACTAAAAGAAAATGCCCCAAATGCGACAAGGGGAACCTGGAGTACCGAACGCCCAGGGCATTTTTGGTAAAAACTTTTTTGTTTTGGCTACCCATACGGAGGTACAAATGTGGATACTGCAACAAAAAAACTTACGTTTACGGTTCACCCAAAACCGAAAGTAACAACGACAATAAGTTAGAGGTTATAAAATCTGATAACTAAAACTAAACAACAAGCTTAACCAGCTTATTGCCCTGCAATACCGGGATAGCTTTGGTGGTATCGGTATTTAAACAAAACGCAATATCTTCTTCAATACCCAATTGTTTCAGCCTTTCGCTATGCGATGTTTTTTTCAGGTAAACCGAAATATCATCCTTGCCTAACTGGTACAGGTCATTAGCGGCGATAGCCGGATCATCCAGCTGATAGCCGTCTGTTTTTAATTGCTCAATTACGGCCCCCGCAAATAAGGTATCCTCTAAATTGAAGTTGTATTTCCAGCCGGCACATACCAGCAAAATACTTTGATTAGTAGTTTTTAACCAGCTGCATAAAGCTGTAAGATTTAAAAACGAGCCGATAACAATTTGTTTAGCTTTACGCGATAAATATAAAGCCTGGGTGCCGTTTGTAGTGGTTAACACTACGGTTTTACCTGATACCTTTTCGGCTGTGTAGGAGAAGGGCGAATTGCCAAAATCAAAACCCTGTACCACTTCGCCGTTACGCTCGGCGGCTAATAAATAACCGGGGTTATGTTCTTTATAAGCCAGGCACTCCTCTACTTCCGCTACCGGGATAATAGCTTCGGCACCGTTTTCAATACCATAGCAAATAGATGATGTGGCCCTGAAAATATCAACAATTACTACTATGTAATTTTCCACATCGTATAAATGTATCAAAGCCGGGGTAAGGCAAACCTTTAATTTTTTATCCAAAACGCGTAAGTGTTATCGGCGGCAAAAATAAGGGAATAAAGCAGATCCAAATATTGTTTTATAAAAAAGACCCGAAGTTTCGAAAAACCCCGGGTCTAAATGTTCCTTAGCAATATATATTAATTCATTTTAGCCAGCACAAAAGGTATGCTTAAGCCAAAAGTAATATTACGGCCAGGGTTGTAAACACCCAGTGTCGGGTCGGTTTGATCAAGGCGGCCGGGTTTAAGGCGACTTAGCGCATCGTAATACTTTTTATCGGCTAAGTTATTGCCCGATACATAAACTTTTATCTTTTGCTTGCCAACAACAACGGTGGTACCAACCGATGCGTTAATGAGCGTATAAGCGCCGGTGGGTGTTTCAAAGGCAGGGTCAAACCTGTTTTGAGCAAAATAATTATCCAGTCCAAAAGAGAGATAGCTTTCTTTCAGCTTACCAATGGTTGGCTCCAGCCGGATAGTGTTGTGCATGTTGCCTGCCGGGATAAATGATAGCGGCCTATCCAATGTAGTGTTTTGCGCGTGGGTATAACCAAAGGTATTATCTATATGGATATAACTAACAGGGTGCAGTGTTAAACTGGCTTCTACACCATAAAGGTTGGCATTCACCTGGGTATAGCGGTATACCGGGTAAACCTGCGGGTCGCCATTATCATCTGTCACCGTTATATTATCGCCTTTGGTATTAGCGGCATAAATAAAGTTGTGGATGTAATTGTTATAGATCCCTAAACTGGCCGATATGGTGTGGTTATCAAACTGCAAAGCCGCGTCCGACTGATAACTGCGCTCGGGCTTTAAATCCGGGTTGCCTACTTCGTAACGGAAAGTACCCTCATGCACACCGTTTGATCCCAATTCGGCCGTATTAGGCGCCCTGAAAGCGGTACCGGCATTAGCCTTAAAGCTTAACTGATCAGTAAACTCATGTGTAAAGCCTAGGGCTGTACTCAGGTTTGATGAAGTATTGGTAAAAGGCGCAAACCTTACGGTGCTCCCTTCGGTTAACCCCTTTCCTTTATTCTCCCGATAATCATACCGCAACCCGAAGTTGAAGGTGCTTTTATCCCAGTTCTTTTTAACATAGCCAAAAGCGCCGCCGCCGTAAGTATCGTAAGCGGGGATCAAAAATTCGGTCCCTTTGTTTACGCTATGGCCAGCATCGGCGCTGATGCCAAATACAGGCTCCCAGCCATTGCTGCCATTTACATAATACTTTACATCGCCCGAGTAGGTGTTTAAATCAAAAAACAGTGCCGGAGTAGGACTGTCCAGTTCGCGGCGCTGGTTTTTCTGATAACCCAGGTTTACTTTTAGCGAGCCCGAGTTTAAAACAAAGTTATTATCAAGCGATATTTTATAGTGACGGATATCCTGTCGCGGGAAATTCAGCGTACGGCTATGGTAATCCTTATCGGTAAAAGCTACTCCATCGTCGTTCACGTATTGCCCGGCCGAGTTAAACAATGGATCATAAAAGCCAATATTGTTTTTAAAGTACGACAGGTTTAAGTGCGAGTAACCCCAGCTTTTATTAACGCCCAGCATACCGTTTAAATCGGTTTCGTTAAAGCCCGAATTAGGGAAATAGCCGGTTGGTGTATTAAAGGAGTAAGCGTTTTTGTACGATCCGCGCCCGCGCCAAACAAAGCCGTCCTGGTTACCGGTCAGCATCAGCGAGTTGCTGCTTAAACCGTTGTTGGTTGAATAGTTGGATACCAGTTCGCCCCGCACTTCGCCATCCGGTGGGGTAAGCGGTTCCAGCAAGTTAAGCACACCGCCCAACGCGTCCGATCCATACATCAGCGACGCCGCGCCTTTCAGTACTTCTACACGGTCAATCTTAAACTGGTCTATCTCCACCCCGTGCTCGTCGCCAAATTGCTGGCCTTGTTGTTTCACACCGTCATCCAGTGTAACCACGCGGTTATAACTTAAGCCGCGAATAACCGGTTTGGAGATAGATGGCCCGGTAGTGATTTGCGAGAAACCCGGCACCTGTTTGGCTATCGCGTCAATTAAATTGGTTGACGGCCTTAGCAGTTCATCGCGGTTAAGCGTAGATACCGATGTACTGTTGCGCTTATTGTTTGCACTGGTGGGCGTCCCGGTAATTACCACTTCTTTGGTTTCGATACTGGTAGGCTGTAATTCAAAAACAATGGGCGCTGTGGACGACATATCAACCACCTGGGTAAGGGTTTTATAACCTACATACTGCACCTGCATCATCAGCTTGCCTTTAGCCGGTAACGATTTAAAGGCGAAGTTACCGTTAGCATCGGTAGCGGCAGTGATCTTCAGGTCGGGGATAGAAATGGTTGCGCCCGGGAGTGTCATTTTATTAGTGGCATCAACCACCTTGCCCGTTATGCCTATGGCGGCATGGGCGGTAATATATATCAGTTGGATCAGCGCAAAGCCGAATAATTTCAATTTCATAATTATGAGTTAAATTAAAACAAGCCGGTGCAAAAGCAGCAGCATAAAAACAATAAAATAAAAGGGTATGGTATTATGAAACAGCCACAGGAGGCGCCCTGCCCGATGCAAGGACAAGCTGGATAAGTACGACATTTGATTGCCTGAACTGGTAATGGCATTTTACAGCAACCGCCGGGGTAAAATAAACATGCTGATTTAACAGCATGTGGGTATGGTGCATGATATCGCAGATATCGCACTTCTCTTTTACAACCGGCAGGCTGCATTTTGCGGTTACAGCAATACTGCCATGCTTATAATGGGTGTGTGCGAAAACCATATACTGCCCCGCCGCAAAAAGTAGCAGCAGCAGCCATGAGTAAATGATATTTCTTTTAGTTTTTTTCACACCAACAAGCCTATAATGTCCTGCCTTACAAAGTTAATAATTTAACGTATGCGGTTCGTAACAATATCGTTAATAGCGATCTGGCTGCCTTATGGATAGGTAATACTCCCCTCCCCAACACTGGCGCAAGTTTAAGGGCCGGGAATGTGTGATGGATTAAATGTGCCCGGGATACCTGAAGTCTGAGACTTCAGCGAATTTAACCACGAGTTACGTTACGCTAAACTCGCGGGAGCAGGGGACGTAATTTACTTGCGCTTGTGCAATTTAAAATTAACGCTCACACTGAGCACATCATGTTTTACCCTGTCGAAAGCCGTATTGGTAATTTTGATATTATAGCCATAAGTTAGCTTAAAAAAGTCCATTCCAAAACCAATCTCAGGCCTGAAGACAAGGCTCGACTGGCTGAAGTCGGTGTAATCGGCAAGGTTTAAACCCATTGCTAAACCACCCATTCCGCCTGCCGACCAGGCAGATAGCTTTGGTACCACTAAAGGTTTTGGCCCGAAGTAAAACTCGCTGCTAACGGCCAAGCCTGAACTAAACGGATGCGGGCCGACAGCACCAACAGACATTTTAGATACTCCTATCTCTCCGCCCCAACCCTCGTTATGTGCAACGCCAACTATAAGGCATAAATATTTTTGAGTGATAGGGCGATGTAACGAATCGCGGGATTGACCATTGGCTTTGGTACAGCATATCAGCGCGATACCGAGCGCAATTAATTGTAAAGGTTTGAGGTAAAGCATGTACTAAAATAATAGTTTTGCTTAAAAGGACAAAGTATGTTGCCCTTAGGCTTATGCTCCCGCAGGTTTAGCGCAGCGTAACCTGTGAGTGTAATTCGCGGAAGTTTTAAACTTCCGCGATGCTTAGGCACGAGTTAATCCATCACACCAGCCAGTCCTTAAACTCGCGCCAGCATGTAGAAAAAAGGAAAGCCGACTCATTTAAATGAGCCGGCTTTCTATATCATGGTAAAAACCTTTCAGCTTTCGCCTTTAACCTTTTACCTCAAAAAATCACGTCCCAAACTCAGGCGTAGTCACTTCACTTTCTTCAAACTCGTAATCGCTTAATGGCGGGCACGAGCAGATCAATGTCCTATCGCCGTAGGTATCGTTAACCCTGCCTACCGACGGCCAGAATTTGTAGGCCGCTACATAAGGCAGCGGGAAGGCTGCTTTTTGGCGGGTGTAGGGATGGTCCCAATCGTTACCGGTTACTACCGATACGGTATGCGGGGCGTTTTTCAGCGGGTTATTGATTTTATCCGACAGGCCTTTCTCCACATCGTCAATTTCATGACGGATGGCGATCATGGCATCGCAAAAACGGTCCAATTCGTGCTTAGGTTCCGATTCGGTTGGTTCAACCATCACAGTACCGGCAACCGGGAAGGATACCGTTGGGGCATGGAAGCCATAATCCATTAAGCGCTTGGCAATGTCCGTCACCTCTATGCCGAAGTTTTTAAAGGCGCGGCAATCCAGTATCATTTCGTGCGCGCAGCGGTCGTTAGCGCCGGTGTATAATACCGGGTAATGATGCTGCAGGCGGGTTTTAATATAGTTGGCATTCAGGATGGCGTAACGGGTAGCATCGGTTAAGCCTTCGCCGCCCATCATAGCGATATAAGCGTGCGAGATGATCAATATCGAAGCCGAGCCCCATGGCGCTGCCGAAACAGCCGGGATAGATTTGCCCTGATCGATATTAACTACCGCGTGGCCGGGCAGGTAAGGCACCAGGTGCTTAGCCACACCAATTGGACCCATACCAGGGCCGCCACCACCGTGCGGGATACAGAAGGTTTTATGCAGGTTCAGGTGGCAAACATCGGCGCCAATATTGGCCGGACTGGTCAGACCAACCTGTGCGTTCATGTTGGCGCCGTCCATATAAACCTGTCCGCCGTTTTGGTGGATGATCTCGCAAATCTCGATGATCGATTCCTCAAACACGCCGTGGGTTGACGGATAGGTCACCATCAGGCATGATAATTCGTTTTTATATTGCTCGGCTTTGGCGCGCATATCGGCCACGTCGATGTTACCGTTCTCATCGCATTTTACCACAACTATCTTCATACCCGCCATAGCTGCCGAAGCAGGGTTGGTACCGTGTGCAGATGATGGGATCAGCGCGATATTACGGTGATGATCGCCCCTATCATGATGGTAAGCGCGGATTACCATCAGGCCGGCATATTCGCCTTGCGCGCCGGCGTTTGGCTGTAAGCTCATGGCGGCAAAGCCGGTAATTTCGCTCAGCCAGTTATTCAGTTCGTCAAATAATTGCATGTAGCCGCCGGTTTGGTCGGCAGGCGCAAAAGGATGCATTTTGCTAAACTCGGCCCAGGTAACGGGTATCATTTCGGTCGTGGCGTTCAGCTTCATGGTACATGATCCTAAAGCGATCATACTGTGGCAAAGCGAAAGGTCCTTAGTTTCCAGCGATTTAATATAGCGCAGCATTTCGTGCTCGCTGTGGTGGCTGTTAAATACCGGGTGGGTCAAATAAGCCGAAGTACGTTGCAGTCCGGCCGGGATAACGGTTTGTAATTTGGCTTGCAAGCCGTCAAAATCCACATCGTTAATGCTTTTGCCTTTCACACGGGCAAAGAATTTCACAATGGTTTTGATATCCTCGGGCGATGTAGTTTCATCTATGGCGATGCTTACTTCCGATCCTTTATAGTGGAAGTTAACTTCGTTATTAATAGCCTCGGCGTGGATAGGCTCTATCAATGTACCCAAATCGAAACGTACGGTATCAAAATAAGTATCGTTGATCTGTTCGTAACCCAGCTGACCTAATGATTCGCTCAATAAAATAGCCAACCCGTGGATGCGCTCGGCAATCAGTTTTAAACCTTGCGGACCATGATAAGCGGCATACATACCGGCCATAATAGCCAGCAGGGCCTGCGCGGTACAAATATTACTGGTAGCCTTATCGCGGCGGATGTGCTGCTCGCGCGTTTGCAAGGCCATACGCAAGGCGTAGTTACCCGCGCTATCAATGGTTACACCAATAATCCGGCCCGGCATGGAGCGTTTGTATTCATCTTTAGTGGCAAAAAATGCCGCGTGCGGGCCTCCAAAGCCCATCGGTACGCCAAAGCGCTGCGATGTACCTACCACAATATCGGCACCCCACTCGCCCGGAGGGGTAAGCAGTACCAGGCTCATGATATCGGCAACTACGGTTAGCTTAATACCTTTGGCATGGGCGGCGGTAGCAAAATCGGTATAGTTATAAACCGTGCCATTGCCGGCCGGGTATTGCACAATGGCGCCAAACATATTCTCGTTCAGCTCAACGGTGCGGTGGTCGCCTATTTGCAGGGTAATGCCGTAAGGCTCGGACCGGGTTTTTAAAATATCGATGGTTTGAGGCAATACTTCTTCGGATACAAAGAATACACTGGCCTGCTGGTTTTTGCGCAGGCTGTATTGCATAAACATGGCCTCGGCGGCGGCGGTACCTTCGTCTAATAACGACGCGTTGGCTATTTCCATCCCGGTAAGGTCTATCACCATGGTTTGGAAATTCAGCAGGGCCTGTAAACGGCCTTGTGCAATTTCGGCCTGGTATGGTGTATACTGGGTATACCATCCGGGGTTCTCTAAAATATTGCGCTGGATTACGCCCGGCACAATTACATCATGATAACCCTGGCCTATATAGCTTTTAAATACCTTGTTTTTTGATGCGGTTTGCTTCAGGTTGTTCAGGTAATCAAACTCGCTAAGTGCCGGTGGCAGGTTAAGCGGTTTTTTTAGCCTGATGCCGGCAGGTACAGTTTGGTCTATCAGTTCGTCAAGCGAATTTACGCCAACAGTTTTCAGCATTTGTGCCGTGTCAGCTTCGTTTGGCGCGATATGTCTCGATTGAAATTTTTCCTGGTAAGCGGTGTTCAGTGTCATGAAAGTATTGTCCCCTTGTTTGTTGGCGCAAAGGTACTATTTTAACAAATCACTAACAATCAGTAAACAAATAGTGACAAAGGAATTACCGCGGAAATTACTATTTTGGAGGCGCTAAACCTGAAAGACGTTTGTGAGAAAGATTTTACTCCTGTTTTTACTTCAATTTATCAGCTACCACGCACTGGCGACCGACTTTACCGTAACCAGTAATGCCGATGCCGGGCCGGGGACTTTGCGGCAGGCTTTGATTGACGCGGCTGCAAATGGGAGCGCGACGCAGGACAGGATTATCTTTAATATTGCCGACCAGAGCGAGGCGGGGCGGACGATAACATTACAAAGCCAGTTGCCTTATGTTTCATCAAATTTAATAATTGATGGGACTACACAACCGGGTGGTAGCTTAGGCCGTAGCGATGCCAGAATCACCATTCAACCATCAAACTCTCGTAGTGTTTATTCTCCATTTATGCTTTTTAGTGTTAATGGCTTTGAAATGTACGGATTGTACATAAGAGATTTTATTGGCGATTTGCCATTTCAGGGATCATCGGCCATATATGTGAATGCTTGTAAAAATGTACAAATAGGAGCACCGGGAAAAGGAAATGTATTCGCAAATAACACTCATCCCATTTCATCCACATTCGGCAATTATCAAAATAACAACTTAATTGCCAACAGCGTTGAAAACTTGACTATTTATTCTAACTTTTTCGGGTTTGAACCGGATGGTAAATCGTATAGGGGAAACCCGCCGGTATTAAATGGCGGAATTGACCTTAGCGGATGTGCAGGTACTGTAATCATTGGCGGCACAAACGCTCAAAGAAATATTTTTGGGAATATGCTCTCATCTATAGAATGCCAAGGCACCATACAAAATAATAGCCATGCTGCGGTTATTAATATTACCAACAATTACTTTAACTATGATATTGACGGACAATATGCACCATTAACAGCAATAAATACGAATAATTTAAGAACAATAAATATCGTTGGTGCCGGCCCTTATTTGCAAAATTATATCATGCCTTATACCATAAATATTATAGGCAATAAAATACAAGACCCCGGTGTTGTTACAATAGATATAAAAGGTGAGATTATTTTTCATGGAAATCAAATAAATAATGAAGCGTATCCAAATAAACAAAAAGCTGTTACCGGGTGGCTCGGCTTTAACTCCGAAGACCGTATACTTGTGGGAGGTGAAAACGCAGGGGAGCCTAATACCATTTATGGGGCCATTGTAAATCTGTTCTCCCGCAAATCTATTTTGATCCAACGAAATAGTATTTATTGTACTAACGACACCCGAACATGGATACCCGGCATTCCTTATTTGGGAGCTCCATTAAATTTACCTGTGATTGAAATTAAAAAAATTAATCTGACAAGCGTATCCGGAACTGCCACGCCGTTATCAAAGGTAGAATTGTTTTGGGATGACGACTGCCAATACTGCCAGCCATTAACTTATATTGCTACGGTTAATGCCGATGCGGCCGGTAACTGGCAATACAATGGGGCCATACAAAAAGGAGTGATCGCTTCGTCAACTTTAAACGGGTTTACCTCATTATTTACTACTGCCGCAGATTATCAGGGAGGAACACTTCTACATTCTTCTTGTACAACCGGGGGTTCAATTACCGGAACAATTTTTCATAATACCGGTGGCTATCAATGGAAAAATCAAAACGGAAATATTGTTGGCACTGAATCGGAGATTAAGAATCTACAACCCGGTACATACACGCTATCAGCGCTTAATGGATCCTGCTCAACCGATCGTACATTTAAAATTTTTGATGCCACCCCAAAAATCAATGATCAAAATAAACATATAACACCCCCGTCTTGCACTTCAAAAGGGGGCATTACCGGGTTGTACTTAGAGAATAATGACGTGATAAGCGATGCAAATTCAAGAGGCGATTATAATGCTTATACCTATGCATGGAAAAGTGCAGACGGTAGCATTAAAAGCACCTCAATTGACCTCACCAATGCCGATGCAGGCATCTATAAACTTGAAATTACCTACAAAAATCAATGCACACAAACCTACGGCCCCGTAACCCTCACCAATACCACCGGTCCTAATATCGATCAATCCACATTCGTCATAACCCCTACCAATTGCGGCGAAAGCAAGGGCAGTATCACCAATATCACCGCCACGGGTACCGGCACCTTAAAATATGTATGGAAGAATGCCGCCCAGGCGCAGGTAGGCAATACAAAGGATTTATTTAACCAGCCGGCAGGGAATTATACCTTGCAGGTTACCGATGACACCAACTGCGGCCCGGTATATACATCGGCCATTACTATTCCCGAAGTTAATGGAATAACCATAGATGAATCTGCAGCTATATTATCGCCGGTTGCCTGCGATGCCAATGGTACCGGCTCGGTTAAAGGGATCAAGGTAACAGGGGCCACAAAATACCAATGGTTTAACGCTGCCAATGTTGAAGTTGGCATATCTGCCGATCTGACAACCGCTATAACCGGCGATTATCGTTTAGTAGCATCTAATAATACCTGTTCAAAACAGAGCCAGGTATACAGCATTGTTAAACATATTAACAATAAAGTTTACAGGCTTACCAGCAGCATAACTACCTACGCTACCTGCGATTTAGACAACGGGCATATTGAAGTAGTAATGAGCGCCGCAAACGATCAGCCGGTAAGCTACAGGTGGGCCAACGCCCAGGGCGCAACTGTAGGCGCGACTCTCAACATTAAAAATTTGCCTGTTAATACCTATACCTTATATGGTGCAGATGAATTTGGATGTGAAAAACAAATACTCACTACCAACCTGATACGTGTGCCTGCTTTAAATGTAGTTTCAACAAATATCACGGCCGATAGATGCGGGCAAAATAAAGGCAGTATCCATATTACAAGATTAACAGGAGGCCGCCCCCCATTTATTTTTTCGTGGAAAAACAGTGCCGGGGCCACAATTGCTACCACCGCGGATATAGATAATTTAAGTGCCGGGACCTATACTTTAAGTGTAACCGACCAAACGGATTGCGGATTGTTTACGGGGCAATACATTGTTGATGATACCCCCCTGCTTTTATCGGGCCCGGCGGTAACCGACCTGCAATTATGCAGTGCTGGCGAAGCTTTGCTGACAATAAACAATGTGATGCCCGGGCGGGGTTATCGCCTGTATGATAGCGCAAACAGTCTTAGCCCAATTGGCGATGAGCAATCGGGCAAATTTAAAGTTAACGTTACGGCAGCAACAAGTTATTATGTTAGCCAATATATTGGCACCTGCGAAAGCAGCCGATCTGAAATTAAAATAGTGCTGGGTGGTTTATCGGGCATAAAAATGCCCAACGCTTTTTCGCCCAATGGTGATGGCATCAACGATACCTGGAAAATCCCCGGGGTTGAAAGTTACCCTGCAGCCAATGTGCAGGTGTTTACCCGCGCCGGGCAAAAGGTTTTTGAATCGACAGGTTACGCCCAGCCATTTGATGGCAGATATGAAGGTAAAAACCTGCCGGTTGGTACTTATTTTTATATTATCAACCTTAATTCGGGTTGCGGCCTGCTATCAGGCAGTATAACTATTATCCGTTAAGTTAATTGGTGCAAATACATTTGTATGGTATTCTCTAACCCATAATACAAAGCATCGCTAATTAAAGCGTGACCAATGCTTACTTCCATTAAACCAGGAATGTTCTGCGCAAAATATTGCAGGTTATGCAGGTCGAGGTCGTGCCCTGCGTTTAAACCTAATCCCAATTTCTGAGCAGCTTCGGCAGCATGAATGTAGGGGGCAATAGCCAGTTCCCTGCCCTGGTGGTAATGGCTGGCATAGCCTTCGGTATATAGCTCAATACGGTCGGTACCTGTTTCGGCGGCGCCTTCTACCATTTTTATATCGGGGTCAACAAATATGGATACACGGATACCGGCTTTTTTAAACACACCGATCATATCCGTCAGGTAGTTTTTATTGGCGATGGTATCCCAGCCGTGGTTACTGGTGATCTGCCCCAGCACATCGGGCACCAGGGTAACCTGTTCGGGTTTATTGGCCAGCACCAAATCAATAAACTTTTGCTCCTGGCAATTGCCCTCAATATTAAACTCGGTGGTGACGATCTTTTTCAGGTCGAACACATCCTGGTAACGGATATGCCGTTCATCGGGCCGGGGGTGTACGGTAATCCCCTGCGCGCCAAAGCGTTCGCAATCCCTGGCAACCTGTACCAGATCGGGGTTATTGCCACCGCGCGAGTTACGCAGGGTAGCTATTTTATTGATATTGACGGATAAGCGTGTCATATACGGGCAAAAATACAGATTTACTATTATTTAACCCGGTATTGATGGATATGTTTAGATACCGTTATTTCACATGCTCGCGCAAACCAACCCGATAAGCCAAAGCCATATACTTTTTAAACTCGGTGCTGATATCAACAGCTTGATACAGCCTGAAATGGTGCACAAAAAACCGGTTATTCAAATTGTCGATCTTATAAAATGCAGCCTCATCGGGATGCGCTTCAACCAATACCAGGTGACCGTCCAAATAATCCGCGCCTAATTTATTGATAGATGCAAACCGCATTTTCACCAATAGGGCCACCCGCGTTTTTACCGGATGTAATTCATAATCACCTATGGATTGATAAGCGACAAGAAAAGCATGGAATAAGGCCTGCGATTGTTCTGTCTTGCCCGCCAGGAATTGCTCAACCGAATATACCCCGCAGGAGTGGGACTGGTTAGTATTGTAAAAATGCTGGTGGCAGTTTGGGCATTCCCACATGATTTCGCTTTTTATTAGAAAACTTGTCATTGCGAGGTACGAAGCAATCGCGAACTATACAGAGCGGCTCTTTGGGTGTGCGATTGCTTCGTACCTCGCAATGACAAAGGGGTAAGTTCTACCTCAAATAAACCTCATCCTCGCCGCCATCTTCGCTTAGTACTACCTCTACATGTTCCTTTAATACGGTAGAGAGCGCAATACCGGCATAATCGGTAGTAACGGGGAAGCTTTTGTGATTACGATCGACCAGTACTACCGTACGCAGTTTTTTAAGAGGCACATCCAGGAAAACACCGAAGCCGTAAGACAGGGTTTTGCCGCTGTTCAAAACATCGTCAACCAATATCACTACTTTATTACTGCAAATTTGCAAACCTGTATCCGTTTTGGCAATCAGGCTGGTGCTTTGCTTTTCTATTTCGATGGTGATCAGGGTGATGGTAAAGTGCGAGATCTCTTCCAGTATCGTCTTCAACCTTGCCGCCAGGAAATTGCCACGGGGCAAAATACCGGCTATCACCAGTTCCGTTTCACCGTAATTATCCTCTAATATCTGGTAAGCAATACGGTCCAGCTTTTGCTGAATTTGCTGATGGTTAAGTATCGGTATGCGTTTCTCGGGCATGGCTCCTGTTGTTGTATGTTGTAAAGTTACAATTTGGAACGTTTTATTAATGCATTTATTTATCTAACGGCTTCCATTTGTCCTTCACAAAAAAGACACTCCCAAATTTTGGCGAGCGGAATACATAATAAAAGGAAAATGGTGCGCGGTAAAGTGTAGGGGTGTCATTAATAATATGATTGCGGGGCGTCGGGACAGTTATAATAATTCGGGGACTTGCATATGATTCTAAAAAACGCACAGAACCGCTATCGGTATGAATGACATCTCCGTTTTGAAGAATGTGAAACAGGAATTTATTTTGTTTGGTAATTTCAAAGCTATAGTGATTGTATTGCCAGTCTGCCTGCATGCCCTTAAACTTCGTACGGTCAATGATATATTCGCCGTAAATATCATCGCGTTTAACGTTCTTTTTACCTGTAAAAAATTGCACAATGCACGATAGCAACATAAGGCAAAACAAGCAACCCCATGTCACCCCCAATATTTTAAGTAATAGCTTAGACCGGTTAAACAACCACACAATAACCATTATAATGGTTATTGGGAAAATGATAAAAGCCACAAAAATATTAAAACCAAAGCCCATTTTTTACCATTAACCGGTTATTACTCCTCCGAATACGGGAAGAATATAAAATTAGCCCCCTCGGGTACAATCACAAACACGCACATAAAATCGTGCGGATCTTTATAGGTATCTAAAAAGCGTTGCTTTAGTTCTTTTTTAATGATGCCGCGCTCCATAAACTCGTCCAGTGTACTGGCGTTAATGTTCCAGTCGGTGTTCAGGTCTTCTTTTTCCATTACGGGTTCGCCCAGGCTTACCTCGTGCTGGTGGGCCACAAATATGGGGTGGCGGGAAATGCCTTCCACCATAATCTCTACCGCTATCTCGCGCAGCGATTCGCTGTACAAGCGCAAATCTATCTCCAGGCTCTTCAGCGGACTTTCCTTTTTCGGCCCGTTCTGGTCGTATAATAATTCTTCCGGATCCATTTTTTATTCTCTTTCTTTTGTCATGGTGAGCTTGTCGAACCATTTGTCGGCAATGCCCCTCGCGCCATCCTTCGACGTGCTCAGGATGACACCCTTTTCCTAATCTCTAATTAACTAATCTCTGATCACTGTCCCTCAACTCCAGCAGCACCACATTCTCCACATGCTGTGTATGCGGGAACATATCTACCGGTTGTATTTTAGTAACCTTATATTTCTCTTTCAATACCAGCAAATCCCTGGCCTGTGTGGCGGCGTTGCAGCTTACGTACACTATTTTTTGCGCTTCTATTTCCATCAGCCGGTCCACTACATCAGCGTGCATGCCTGCCCGCGGCGGGTCGGTAATAATCACATCCGGTTTGCCATGTTCGGCTACAAATCCGGCGTTCAATACCTCCTTCATATCGCCGGCATAAAACTTGGTATTGCCGATGTTGTTAATAGCCGAGTTGATCTTAGCATCCTCAATAGCCGATGGCACATACTCCACCCCAACCACCTCGCGCACGTTGCCGGCCACAAAATTGGCAATGGTGCCCGCGCCGGTATATAAATCGTAAACCAATTCGTCGCCTTTAAACCCGGCAAAATCGCGGGCTATCTCGTATAAGCGCAGGGCCTGTACCGAATTAGTTTGATAAAACGATTTCGGCCCGATGCGGAATTTTATGCCGTTCATTTCCTCGTGAATATATTCCGGGCCGCGCCAAACCAGTACCTCCTGGTCAAATATGGTATCGTTCTTTTTCTCGTTCAGGATATATAGTAATGAGGTGATCTGCGGGAAATCCTTGTCTATAAAGTTCATCAGCAGGTTTACTTCCTCCTCCGTCGCGAAAGCGAAAACAACGATTACCATCAGTTCGCCCGTGGTTGATGTGCGGATAATCAGGTTACGTAAAGCGCCCGTATGCGCTTTTATGCCATAATAACTAATGCCATGCTGTTTGGCAAAACTATTAATACTGTTACGCAACTGGTTTGATGGATCGGCCTGCAGGTAGCAGTGATTTACGTCCAGGATCTTATCAAAACGGCCGGGAATATGGAAACCCAGGGCATTCATATTCAACTGCTCATCCTCGCGGTTCTCGCCATCATACAGCCAGCGTTTATCCGAAAAGGTAAATTCCAGTTTATTACGATAATACCGGTCCTGCGGCGATGGTACGATGGGCAGCATATCGCCCACATCTATCTTAGCCAGGCGGGTTAAAGCATCATAAACGGCCTTCTGCTTAAATTGCAGTTGGGCAGCGTAGGTCATATGTTGCCATTTACAGCCCCCGCAGGTGCCAAAATGTTCGCAAAAAGGGGTGGTACGGTGTTGTGAGGCCTGTTTCAGCGCGATGATCTTCCCTTCACCAAATTTTTTCTTTTTGCGGTAAAGTTCTACATCAACCACATCGCCGGGCACGGCTTTATCTACAAACAGTACCATATCGCCGGGTTTGCCTATACCACGGCCTTCTTCGGCAATATCAATAATGCTTACGTCTTCAAATACCTCATTGGGGGTTTTCCTTCTCATCAGGGTGCAAAGGTAAAGGTATTTTTCAATTCTGATAGAACGCTGTATTGGGCTCTGAGTGGTAAAAAAACATATGATATTTTATTAATAATATTATTATTACATTTATTACAATTTTAACCATAACCAACCTAATATTATGAGACTACTACTTTTCTTTTGTGCGCTATGTTTTACCGCACCTGCGTTCTCGCAAGACATTAAAGCATCCGTTATTACAACCGACAACACTCATCTCACCACACTTTCCAGTTCGCAAATATTGCGTATTGAAGCAGATGTAAGCGCAAGATGGAGTGGTGTATCGGGATGTTGTACCGGCGGTACTCCAGACAAAGAGATAACCAAAGCCTTCAATAAATGGGCTAAAGACCAATTATTTGCGCATAAAGAACTGAAATTTGTTAGATATGGGCATGCAGGCGGATCAGCGAAGTGCAGTACAAGCAGAGGAGGTTTTCCGGATAGAAAAAGATCTTGCCGGGGAGGGGCCACAGTAAAAGCATATATTGAATTTGCTAAATAGCAACACTATATAATTTAAAATATTTTTTTTAATAAACTCGTGTAGAGATGCAAATTTTTGTTTCTACACGTTTTTTTTTTGCCTGAATAGTAGTTAAGTTCTGTTGACTATATTTGGTTACAAAACAAGCCCCCATTGAATTCACCCGACAACAACCCTATTTACCAAGCCGATCCACAAATGTTATACAGCGTTATCCGGGCAGTACGGCGACTAAAGCGCGATTGCTATTTTTGCGATATAGTATTGCTGGTTTATACCGCGTTTTTATATAACAAATACGCTAACGATATACAAACCTTTATTTACTGGGAGGTGGGCATAGTGCTGTTATTAGGTTTTGTCCAGTATAAACTAATTGCAGGCAAAGGTAATTTTATCAATAAGTCGGCAGTTGAAGTTAGCGTGACAGACGGCTATATTTATATGAAAACCGCTGCGTTTGGCGGCCCTTTCTGGTTTAAAAAAGAATCGGCAGAATTGAAGTTTGAGCAGGCCCAAACAAAAATCACACAAGTGGTAAACCCGTATATATCCATTTTTAAAGCAGATAAACAGGTTACCAAACTAAGGTATAAAGGGAAAGACGCCTATATTATCAACGGTTATTATAACTGGCGATTGGAAGAAGACCTGGCGGACACACCATCCTGATAGCTGGCCGCTTTATAAAAATTTCGTGCATTTATTTAAAATATAGCGGTACTTTGAGCTTAAAGTTTAATACCCGGTTATCATGAATAAAAAACTCATCTGCATTGTTGCCCTGCTATTGCCCTTTGCGTTAACCCTGCATGCCCAGGAACCCGAAAAAGATAAACGCAGCTTTAAGATCTTCCAGTTCCCGGCAGATAAGATCCCGCGTATTGATGGCAATACCGATGATTGGTCCATGGTGCCCGATAGCTTTACCGTGGGGATAGATCAGCTAAGGGATGATAACAAACATTTCCTGAAGGCCGATCCTAAAAACCTGGATGTAAAAGTAAAAGTGGGCTGGGTGAAAGGCGAGAACCGCCTGTATTTTTTGTACGAGGCCTATGATAACTACTGGGACTTTTCGCTGCCCGACCTGCATAACGATATTTTTGAGGTTGTGGTAGATGCCGACCGATCGGGCGGGACATTTATTGATGATATGCACCCCAATAAGGACATGGAAAAGTGGGATGCCTACTTTGCCTTTCATGGTGTGCACGCTCAAAACTATCACATCTTTACCCCTGCCGTGGGTAAAGACTGGACACTGGTATGGGGCAGCCAGCCCTGGATAAAAAAATTACCTTATGCCAATGCCGCTTATAATTACAAATTTAAACCCGGCGAAAGCGGCAAACTGATCCTGGAGTTTTTTATTACCCCTTTTGATTATGCGGGCACAGAAGGCCCGGTGCGGGCAGTGCAATCTAACCTGTACGATAACAAGATCATCAGCATGAGCTGGGCCGTGCTGGATTATGATGATGTGAACGATAAAAGCAAGCAGGGCTTTTGGAACCTATCGCGCCAGCACAAAATGTATGGCAATGCCGATTATCTGCTGCCCTTTAAACTGATGCCGCTGGATGACCGCTATAAAAAACCGATCGAGGCCGACTGGTCGTTCAAAGTAGTGGATATGAGCCGCAGGGTGGTGGCCTTTATCGATGAATCGCAGGGGAAGGTAACCTCCTGGAAGTGGGACTTTGGGGATGGCACCTCATCTACGGAGCAATACCCCTACCATCAATATAAAAACGCCGGTAAATACGTGGTGATCCTTGATATTGAAGGCCCGGCCGGCAAATCGCGGCGATCAAAAGTGTGGGATGTTGCTGTTAAGTAAAAACAAGGAAGGAGGCGAATGCCTCCTTCCTTGTTTAATATAATAATTTGTCATTGCGAGCGATAGCGTGGCAATCCCATAGGACAAGCAAGTAGGACCTGCCTATGGGATTGCCACGTCGCTATCGCTCCTCGCAATGACAATTAGGTTATATGCTTACTTCTTCGCCAGCGCAATCACTTCCTTATTCAAGCGCAGATATTCATCGTTTTTACCGGTGGTGGCGGCATCAACACCGGCCTGGGCAGCGGTAATAGCGCCGGCTTTATCACCTTTCTTTAACAATACACGGGCTTTCCAAAGTTTTACCAGATAGGGCGGGAAGCCTGGTGCTTTTTCAAGTTCAGTTACCCATGTTAATGCCTTATCCAGGTCTTTATTGTTGCTGTAGTAATACATAACCGCTTCAAAATACGGCTTTTTAGCAGTTGCCATGGCCGAATCTATCCGGGCCATTACCGTAGCGTCAATATCGGCAACAATATGGAAGGCAAAACCCGAATGTTCCCATTTCATCTGCAAATCGCAGGTGGTTGGGCTTACGTTTATAAAATTCAGGGTCATGGTTTCGGTCAGGTCTTTCAGCTTATCCGTTTTTACTTTAAAGCGTAAAAAGTCGTCGGCCTCCTTATAAGTATAAGCGCCCCATTGCTTAGCGGTTTTGTTTAATATAATGGTCCACTCTTCGGTGCCGGGGATACTGAATAAGCCATACTCGCCGGCAGGCACTTTTTTGCCATCAATAATTACCTCGTTGGTAAATTTTATTACGGTGGCGCTATTAGCACCCGTGCGCCAAACTACGTTGTAGGGCTCCATCCCTCCAAAAATTTTCCGGCCTTTAACATTGGGGCGGGCATACGTTAATGTGATTTTACCCAAACCAAAGTTTTGCGTAATAATTTGGGTTGAACTCGGCGCCGGGGTTAGCTGTGCAAAGCTGCTGGTTGCGGCAAATAATAACACCACGGCGAATAATTGAATACAGGTCTTTTTCATGTTTGATCAGTTTTTGTTGCACTAAAGGTATTAAAAATTAAGATGTTAAATATGCGAATGGCACTTTTGGGCGATTAGTTTTCTGTTAACCATAGAGCGTACTGAGTTAAAATTAACAGAGGGTACAGAGATAAAATCACAACATAAACCGCGTTTAACGGTTATCTAAAATACATTAACCTAATAAAACCGATATGAAAACATTTCATTTAATCCCAATTGGGCAAAAAAGAACACTGCTGATACTAACCATTATATTTGGCTTGTTGAATTTTAAAACGCAGGCCCAGGTACGTTCCGGATCCTCAATAAGCGATACCGTTACCTATGTGCTTTATAATAACGATCAGAATTTTGACAGTAAGCGTACCATTGTTTTTAACGATAAAAAAAGTGTGGATTCGCTGGCTCACCTGTTAGCCACAAAAGAAAACAAGCAATACCAGATCGTTTACCGGAAGGAAGGGCAGCAGGCCAAATTAATTTCGGCCAAATATTTAAGGATGTTAGATAAAAGCGGTTTTTACAGCATCACCATTGCCTATAATAAGCGCGGCATGGGCGATGATACCAAGCCGGTATATATCATTACGTCGAAGTAGCAGGCAGGTATTTTATCAGGTTTTACCTTTTAGTGTAATCACCTTTCAGCTTTCGGCTCAAAAACGTACTTTTGCGCTTTTACAACAATAAGCTATGCTACGTACACATACTTGCGGCGAATTAAATATCAGCAACTTAGGCCAAACCGTTACCTTATGCGGATGGGTGCAAAAATCGCGCGATCTGGGCGGTACCACTTTTATTGATATGCGCGACCGCTATGGTTTAACCCAACTGGTTTTGCACAGCGATACCGATGCTACCCTGCGCGAAACGGCCCGCGGCTTAACCCGCGAGTACGTGATCAAAGTAACAGGCACGGTGTTGGAACGTACCAGCAAAAATGCGAAAATGGCTACCGGCGATATCGAGATCAGCGTTGAAGCTATCGAGATATTGAACGAATCGAAGATCCCGCCGTTTTTAATTGAAGACGAAACTGATGGCGGCGAGGAACTGCGGGCTAAATACCGCTACCTGGACCTGCGCCGCAACCCGATACGTAATAACCTGGTGATGCGCCATAAACTGGCCCAGGAAGTACGCCGTTACCTGAGCGATTTGGACTTTATTGAGGTGGAAACCCCGGTGCTGATCAAATCGACACCCGAAGGCGCCCGCGATTTTGTGGTGCCCAGCCGTATGAACCCCGGTGAGTTTTACGCCCTGCCGCAATCGCCGCAAACCTTTAAGCAATTGCTGATGGTGAGTGGTTTCGACCGGTATTTCCAGATCGTTAAATGTTTCCGTGATGAGGATCTGCGCGCCGACAGGCAACCGGAGTTTACCCAGATTGACTGCGAAATGTCGTTTATTACACAAGAGGATATCCTGAATGTGTTTGAAGGCATGACCCGCCACCTGTTTAACCATGTAAAGGGTATTGAACTGAATGATTTCCCGCGGATGGATTATGCCGATGCCATGCGTTTGTATGGTTCGGACAAACCCGATCTGCGCTTTGGGATGGAGTTTGTGGAGATGAACGATTTGGTGAAAGGCAAAAACTTCGGCGTGTTTGATAACGCGGAGCTGGTAATTGGCATTAACGCCAAAGGCTGCGCCGAATACACCCGCAAGCAATTAGATGAACTGACCGACTGGCTGAAACGCCCGCAAATTGGCGCTACAGGCCTGATATACTGCCGCTACCAGGCAGATGGTACGCTTAAATCGTCCGTAGATAAATTTTACGGCGAAGACGACCTGACCAACTGGGCCGCCGCCTTTAACGCCGAACCGGGCGACCTGATATTAATATTAGCGGGCCAAACCGATAAAGTACGCAAGCAAATGAACGAGCTACGCCTGGAGATTGGCGGCCGTTTAGGCTTACGCGATAAAAACAAATTCGCCCCGCTGTGGGTGGTTGATTTCCCGCTGTTGGAGTGGGACGAGGAAACCAGCCGTTACCATGCGATGCACCACCCCTTCACTTCGCCTAAACCCGAGGATATTGCCCTGCTGGATACCAATCCCGGGGCTGTACGCGCCAATGCTTACGATCTGGTGATCAACGGTACCGAAATTGGCGGTGGATCTATCCGTATCCACGATAAAAAATTGCAATCGCTGATGTTTAAGCACCTGGGCTTTTCGCCCGAAGAAGCGCAAAAGCAATTTGGCTTTTTAATGGATGCTTTTGAATTTGGCGCGCCTCCGCATGGTGGTATCGCTTTCGGGTTTGATAGGCTAAGTTCTATTTTTGCCGGACTGGATTCTATCCGCGATGTTATCGCCTTCCCTAAAAACAACTCGGGCCGCGATGTCATGATCGATTCGCCATCCACCATTGCCGATGCGCAAATGAATGAATTAAAAATAAAGACGACTGTTTAGTTAATCAGTGATTGGTTGATTAGTGAATAGTTAAATATAAACAAGCTTATAATTTTCACCTTAAAACAGAGTTAATAGATTGATGAAAAAGTACTTTTTAATATTATTTGTGCTGGTTGCAGGCCTTTCAGCATGTAAAAAAGATGATGATTTTGATGCCACAGCGCAGGCCGCGACAGATGATGCCGCTATACAGGCCTACCTGAAAGCCAATAATATTACCGCGGTAAAAGATGTATCGGGTTTGTATTACCAGGTTACTACCCCGGGCACAGGCACATACCCAACTTCGGGTTCAACCGTTACGGTAAACTATGTGGGCAAACTGTTAAACGGTACCCAGTTTGATGCCGGCACTGGTTTCAAAACATCATTAGGCAGTGTAATACGCGGCTGGACAATTGGTGTACCGCATGTGCAAACCGGCGGCACAATTAACCTGTATATTCCTTCGGCCCTGGGTTATGGTAATACGGCAACCGGCGCTATACCGGCAAATTCGGTACTGGTATTCAGGGTCGATCTGCTCAGTATCAATTAAAAATATCGTCAGCTATAAAACCGCTACCGGGATTTTATCCGGTAGCGGGAAAGCTGTCTCTCTCTCCGGGATAGAAAAACCGGCAATCAGCCCGGTTTTAACACTTTTAACCACTTTTTAACTATCGCTTAACAAAATCTTTGTAACGATTAGGGTACTTTAGTAGTCTTATCACCAACTACTATTATTATCTGTAATGAAAGTTTTATTAAGCTTTTTTTTCTTCTGCCTGGCAATACCTGCCTTTTCACAACCACCGGTTAAAAAACTGGAAGCCATTAAGGTGAGCACCCCACCTAAAATTGACGGTATCCTCGACGACGAGATCTGGAAAACCGCGCCCATCGCTACCGATTTTATTGAAAATAACCCCGTAGCCGGCCGCCGCGAAAAACCCGAGGAACGTACCGAAATAAAGGTGGTTTACGATAATACCGCCATTTATGTATCGGCCCGTATGTATGAAACATCGGCCGATAAAGTAGCGCGCGAACTAACCACCCGCGACCAGATTGCCAACGACGATTTCATCGGGATCATATTTGATACCTATCTTGACGGGTTGAACGGTACCGGCTTTTATACTACCGCAGCAGGCGTACAATACGATGCCAAATACAGCAACGGCGGCAACGAAGACGACAGCTGGAACGGCGTGTGGGAAAGTAAGGTAAAAGTGGACGACCACGGCTGGACAGCCGAGTTTAAGATCCCTTATTCGGCTTTGCGTTTTGGTAAAAAGGATGTACAAACCTGGGGCATGAATATGGTACGCAGGCGGCAGAGCACCCAGGCGCAGCTGTTTTGGAACGAGCTTGACCCTAAAAAGAACGGCCTGATGAACCAGGAAGGCCAGCTAACCGGTTTAAAAGATATTACGCCTCCGCTGCGTTTGGCTTTTTACCCTTACTTTTCTACCTATTTAAACCATTACCCGTATAATACACCGGGTGTAAAAAATACCAGCGGATCGGTAAATGGCGGTATGGACGTAAAATACGGCATTAACCAAAGCTTTACGCTGGATGTTACCCTGATCCCCGATTTTGGACAGGTACAATCAGACAATAAGGTTTTAAACCTGACCCCGTTTGAAGTAAAATACTCCGAGAACCGGCCCTTTTTTACCGAGGGCACCGAGCTTTTTAATAAAGGCAACCTGTTTTACAGCCGGCGGATCGGCGGGTCGCCTATTGATTATGGCAGGGCTTATGATGGCCTTAAACCCGGCGAAGAGGTGATCAGCAACCCGTCCGAAACGCGTCTGTTAAATGCTACCAAAATATCCGGACGCTTATCAAACGGGCTGGGTATCGGCTTTTTTAACGCCATCACCAATTCGGCCGATGCAGTGATTGAAGATGCAAATGGCAACCGCCGGGAGGTGGAAACATCGCCGTTAACCAATTACAATATTTTGGTGCTTGATCAAAACCTGAAAAATAATTCGGCAGTTACCCTCATCAATACTAATGTCACGCGCTTCGGTAAGGATTATAATTCGGACGTAGGCGGCCTGGTGTTTAACCTGAAGAACAAAGCCAACTCGTACGCACTAAGCGGTTATGGCCTGATGAGTAATCTGTTTTACGCCGACCATACCACTACCGGCTACAGTTACGAGGTTTCGGCCGGGAAAACCCAGGGTAACTTTACCGCCTCGGTTACGCAGGATTTGGTGAACGATAACTACAACTCTAACGATCTGGGCATATTATTCAACAACAACTATTTCGATCATAACATCAACCTGCAATACGCCAACTATAAACCCAAAGGCAATCTGTTTACCAATTGGGGCATTTACTCAAACATTTATTATTCGCGCAGGTACAAGCCGGCGGCCTATCAAAAGCTGGAGTTGAATTTGGGCAGCTTCTTTCGCTTTAAAAACAACTGGCAAGGCAATTTGAACCTGAACAACAACCGTGAGAGTAATGATTTTTACGAACCGCGGGTAGCAGGCCGCGTGTTTCGCCGGCCCGAAGAAAATAATCTTAACTTCAATATTAACAGCAGCCGATCTACCCGGCTTAACGGCTACATATTTGTGGCATTGAGAAAACGTAATAAATTTGCCGGCAAGGGTTACGATGCCGAAGCGGGTTACAACCTGCGCATCACCAACAAATTTGGTATAGGTGGCGATATCTCCTATACGCCCCGCAGCAATTATGTTGGTTTCAGTACCATGGATACGGTGAGCAACAACCCCATTTTTGCCCGCAGGGACATGCAAACGGTCGAGAATATTTTTAACGTGAAATACACGTTCAACAATGTGGCTGGTTTGTCGTTCAGGTTGCGGCACTATTGGTCTAAACTAAACAATAAGGAGTTTTTTGATCTTGATCAGGATGGCGGCTTAACTCATCTTACATCAACCAATTTCGATCATGCTGTAGATCAAAATTACAACGTATGGAATATTGATATGATATACGAGTGGCAGTTTGCCCCCGGCAGCATCCTAAGCCTGGCCTGGAAAAGCTCGGCGCTTACCAATACCAACATTGCTAAGTACGGCTATTTTAACAATTTTGATAATACCTTTAGCCAGCCTAAAAACAATAACTACTCTATTAAGATCCTTTATTATATCGATTATCAGAATTTGAAAAAGAAGAAGGCCTGATAAAAACTTGTCATTGCGAGCGATAGCGTGGCAATCTCGTCGCATGCAAACCAACTACGGGATTGCCACGTCGCTCCTCTCTTACCCATGCCGCATCTGTTTTAAACACCATGTCATTTCGAACGAACCTGCGGAGGCAATGGGTTGGGGTGAGGAGAAATCTTATACGATTTACCTATCGCGCGTATAAGATTTCTCTTTCGCCCTCCCCGCAATCCCGGCCCTTGCTCTATCGAAATGACATGGCGGTTTTAACGTCATCCATACCCTTAACGTAGCAGCTGGATTTGATAATTCGCAATGACAAGTTGTGCTTTCATCATGGCTCAGACTATTCCTGCACTTCACAAATCAACTTATACCCCTGCCCGCGGATATTAAGGATACTTACCGATGGGTCATTCTTTAAGTACCTGCGCAGCTTGGTAATAAACACATCCAGGCTGCGGCCGCTAAAGTAATCGTCATTATCCCAGAAGGTCATTAAAAGTACCTGGCGGCTGAGTATTTGGTTACGGTTAACAATCAGCATTTGCAATATTTCGCACTCACGGGTGGTTAATACCCGGTGGCTGCCCGCAAAACTTAATATACCTTTGGGATATTGAAAGGTATAATCGCCCAGGCGGGTATTTTTTGTGCCGGTATTCACGCTGATAGCCAACCGGTTTTTACTCATCAGCGCTTTCATGCGGATGATCAGCTCTTCCAAACTAAAAGGTTTTTTCAGGTAATCGTTCCCCCCGCTTTCAAAGCCCTCTACCACATCCTTAGGCAGCGAGCGCGAGGTAAGGAAAATAACAGGCGTATCCACATCCGTGTTTCTGATCTGTTTGGCAATAGCAAACCCATCGCCGTCGGGCAGCATTACATCCAGGATGATGATATCATACGGTTGCTTTGCATATAAAACCATGGCTTCTTTAGCGGATGCTGTATGCGTAACTACAAACCCGCGCGTTTGCAGGCTTTCGCGGACGATCTCGGCCAGTACCAGCTCATCCTCTACCAGTAAAACATGTTGCTTTATCATACCGGCCATGCTAAATATAGGGTGCTGCCTTTGCCATATTCGCTTTCCATTTTGCACCAGCCCCTGTGTTTTTCTATAATACTCTTCACATAACTTAGCCCCAGGCCGTGCCCTTTAATATGGTGATGACTGGATGGCACCCGGTAAAACTTCTCGAAAACATGCGGCAAATTATCGGCTTTAATGCCGGTGCCGTTATCTTTAACCGCAATTACCAAATACCCCTGCCGCATGGTGCATGCTACCTGGATATCGATCTCCTTATCCGAATATTTAATGGCGTTATCTATCACATTGATCATGGTATGCTGAAAGTAAAGCTTATCGGCATAAATGCTTTTTAAACCCGAGTGGTTAACATACCCGATGCTGATCTGCTTTTGACTGGTGAGGGTACACTCGTTTAAAATAGCTTTGATCGTTTCATCTACATTAATTTGTTCGGGCTTAATATCGAACTGCTGGTTCTCGTACAACGATATGTTCAGCACCTTATCTACCAGTGCGGTGAGCCGGGCCAATTCGTTTTTAGAATGTCTGAGATAGCGTTTGGTTTTCTCAGGGTCATCTAATACATCAAAGCTGGTTAAAGCTTCTATAGCGGCAGATACCGTGGCTATAGGCGTTTTAAACTCGTGAGTGATATTGCTGATGAAATCATTTTTAATAGCCGATACTTTCTTTTCCCTGAATAGCGACCGCAGCAGGTAAAACAGGCTAAAGGCCACACCGGCTATCAGCAGCAGCGATCCGGCAAACAACAAGCCCATCCGTGTAACAATATAAGGGAAAGGGTTGCTGAACATAGCCCGTACATAATGGTCGTTAGGGCTTTTTTTGTAAGTGATAAATGCTTTGCTGATGACCGGGTGCATAGCCAGCAGCTTAGGGTCGAACTTGCTGCGGTTAACCGTGCTGTCTTTTGTGCGCAGGTAGAAGGTAAAGGGTACATGAATATCACGTTCGGCCAGCAGGCGTTTTAAAATCGGGCGAAGGCGGGCGGTATCGAAATCATATTTCTTGGTTTGTCCTAATACAAAAGCACCCATTTTTTGGGTGTGATACAACACAAAATGTCCTTCTAATTCGCTGATGCGGACATCCCAGGCAAAATACCGGGCCAGCTTCTCCCTGAAAACCCGATCGCTTTCTCCCTTTTGCACATCAATACTATCTGATGAGAAAGAGTTGCCTTCTTTGCGGTTTTGCGCGTTGGCTACCGTAAATACATTGGCCTTTTTCTTTTCATCGTACTTTACGGCTAAGTAATATTCCGAGGTATCCATCAGCAACCGTGCTAAATGTTCCTGTATGGTATCGCAACGTACCGAAAACTCCTTTTTTATGGCATCCTCCATAGCCAGGTTCACTTCTTTTTGGAAAGTGGCTTTGTTTACCTGGTAATAATTAATTATCCAATACACCTGCAAAGCAAATACCCCGGCAACTGCCGTTATACATAAGGCCAATAAGTAGCGCGTGCTTTTTTTCATCCCGATCAAATATAAACGGTTGTACCGGCTTAAGCCCTGCCGTTAACATAATATAACCTAAATTAACCCGGCCGATAACACAGTCCTATTTTTACGATGCGCAGTTTTGTATCATCAAAAAACAATATCGCAACGTTATGAAAAAACTATTGATAGCCGCCCTGATCCTTTTGGCGATCAAGGCCCCTGCCCAAAATTTCATTCTTAAAACCGGCGACCATTTCCCCGACCTTACCATCGCCCCGATGATCAACGCGCCCATGAAAGAGGTAAACCTGAACCGTTATCCATCAAAAAAACTATTCATCATTAACTTTTGGGGCACCTGGTGCAGCCCCTGCATCCCCGAAATGGACGAACTGGCTAAACTGCAGACCAGATACAAGCAACAGGTACAGGTTATCGGTTTATCTAACGAGCCTATAGCCCGCCTGCAAAAATACCTGGCCAAAAAGCCATCGGGCATTTGGTTGGCTACCGATACTACCGAACTGCTTTACCAAATGCTTAACCTGGCCTATGTAGGGCAAAGCATAGTGGTAGACAGCAAACACCGCATAGTAGCCTTTTTAAAAACAGATTCCATCAACGCGAAGGTGATAGACCGGCTGCTGAAAGGTGAAAAAGTAAAATCGAATGGTGAAGTGCAGAACGCCCTCAGCCGTACAGATAAGGATGCTTTTGGGGTAGATAGCTTACTGGAGAATAATTTTACTATCCGAGGTTATATGAAAGATCAGCAAGCAATGGGTAAAGCACCTACTATGGGGATATTTGCCGGTCGCAGGGTTTCTTACTATAATATTGGGCTGCTCACCTTGTATAAGGCCGCGTATAAGATCACATCAATGAAACAGGTAGTGTTTGAAGGCGATGCTAAAAAGTACGATGATTTCAAAAATAAAAGCCTGCTTTATTGTTTCGACCTGCTGGTTAAGCCAAGCCAAAAGGATAGTTTGCTTTTGATCATGCAACAAAAACTGCAGCAATCCCTGCCGGTAAAAGCCCGGATGGAAATGCGCGATACCGATGTTTATGTATTAAAGCTGAAGGAAGAGGGCAAGGTAATCATCCCGGCATCTAAGTTAACAGCGCTTAC
Organism: Mucilaginibacter sp. GW821-FHT07H05; assembly: GCF_059418485.1. Taxonomy (NCBI): domain Bacteria; kingdom Pseudomonadati; phylum Bacteroidota; class Sphingobacteriia; order Sphingobacteriales; family Sphingobacteriaceae; genus Mucilaginibacter; species Mucilaginibacter sp. GW821-FHT07H05. The sequence continues at coordinate 154,488 of NZ_JBWKPY010000006.1, read as the reverse complement.
CTATGGCTTTAGCGGCCGGGGATTTGACGGACAGGGCGCTACCCTCAACGATTTTTGCAACATATACCTAAGTAATGAATTCAACCTGCCGGTGATTGATGAAACCGGGGTTGATGGCCGGTACGATATTAAAACCAATGTAGAAATGCGGACAAAGGAAGGCATCCTGAAATCTATTGATGATATTGGATTTAAGGTTGAAAAAACGCGCCGAAAACTCAGGATAATGGTGCTTTATACCGATCAGGGGAATTTATAAATAACCCCCAGCGCGAAACCTTCGGTAGCTTGTGGTTTGGTAGAGGTATCATGATCAAACAATACGGTGCCGGTAATATTTACATTGAACAGCTTATTCACCTTGGCTATCAGTACCGCATCCAAACGGTGATCGATATTGGTTAAACCGCGGCCGTAAGGGATAAAGCCAGCATAACGCGCGCTGAAATGCATGTTTTGCATAATGTCCTTATCATAGGTTGATACCACCTGGAAAGCCAGTTCGTTTTTAAAAGTACGGCCGGGCGTTACACCATAATTATTTGAAACGCGATGATACATAGTAGTATCCAGCACAAAGGTTTGGCGGGCCGTACCCGTGCCGATACGTAAATCGAAGACCTTGTTTGGCTTATACTCAATACCTACCGATTCGGTCAGGTAACCCGGCGACATCAGGCTGGATATCAATATAGGCGCGGCATTAGCCGGATATTGGTAGCCCTTATCAAACTGCGACTCGAACGTAAGCGACCCGAAAAAGAACCACGTTTTAGAAAGTTGGGTAGCTACCTTATTATCAAAAAACAGGCGGTCGTTGGTTTTGCGGGCAATTTGCCCTTTATTGGTTACCCGGCCGTAAAGCGCATTTAGTTCGCCAACATAGTTAAACGGCGCTTTATTATACTCGGTTTTATAGTTAAAGTTACCGCCAATGGCCAGCGAGCTTACACCACCCGCGCTCCAGTTATTGCTAAAGGCCGATTGGTTAAGGTTAATGCCAAAAGTGATCCATTTGCGCCAGTAATTGATCTTATAATCCATCATGGATACAGGCAGCTGCTCCTCGCGGATAATGGCAGGCTTTACGCGGATAGGGATGCCGTTGCGGCGCGGTTCAATGCGGTACCGGTTCAGCAGGTTAGTATCAATCTTTAAGCTGTCGGCCCGTTTCAGGCTGTCGGTTTTTTGGGCAGCGGCAGGGATAGTGAAGTATAAGCAGGCAACAAAAAGTAATTTGGATACTGTTTTTAACATCGTACAACAAATAAAAGCAAAAAACCTTTTTTAATAAAGTTTATGTTTTAGCTACCTGCTTCAAAACGGAAATCATGGCTTTTCATTGCTTCCTTTAAGGAAATTTCGCAATTGAAACTCCGAATTTCGCACTACTCCCCCTTCAGGGGGCCGGGGGGCTAAATCCCCAATGCTTCGCAAGCCTTCTCGGCCGATAGTTTTTCCGCGTTCTTTTTGCTGAACTCTTTGCCCAGGCCCATCACCTCGCCATCAATAACCGCGTGTACGCTGAATAGCTTGGCGCTTTCGCCCTCCTGGTTCTCTACCAAATCAAAGCTGATATCCTTACCATGGCGCTGGCACCACTCAATCAGTTTGCTTTTAAAGTTAGTTTCGGTTTGCTCCAGCGTATGGATATCAATATGCGATTTGATGATATGGTTGATCAGGAAATTTTTTGTAAAATCATACCCCTGATCCAGGTACACCGCGCCGATGAGCGCCTCAAAGGCATCGCCCAAAAGCGAGCCCTGGCGGGTATTGCTTACCATGCGGTTATCATACTCTACCAATTGCTCAAAACCCAGCTTGCGGGCCAGCTGGTTCAGGTTAACCCGGCTTACAATTTTTGAACGTAATTCGGTCAGGAAGCCCTCGTCTTTATAGGGGTATAGCTTAAACAGCACTTCGGCCACAACGCTGCCTAATACGGCATCGCCCAAAAACTCTAGGCGCTCGTTACTGTTCTTTACCCCTTTTTTTACGTTGGTGGCTATAGATTTATGGCGGAATGCCATACGGTATAAAGACAAATTGCCCGGTATAAAACCGAGCAAATTCTTTAATTTTTTAACATATTTCCTTTCAGGGGACAAATAAAGCTTGTAAAAACCGGCTATTGGCATTTGTAGGCTTTAATCTTCGTACTTTTTGAAAATAACGGAAGCATTGTGCCCGCCAAACCCAAATCCATTGCTCTGTGCCGCCCTTACAATCCTTTTTTGAGATTGGTTAAAGGTAAAATTTATTTTAGGATCAAAAGCCGGATCATCGGTAAAGTGATTGATAGTTGGCGGGATAATATCGTGCTTAACAGCCATAATAGCTGCAATAGCCTCAACCGCGCCGGCAGCACCTAACAGGTGGCCCGTCATTGATTTGGTTGAGCTGATGTTTATCCGGTAAATATCATCACCATACGCTTCGGTAATGGCTTTTACTTCCTGCGGGTCACCAATAGGGGTTGATGTACCGTGTACGTTTACGTAATCAATATCGGCCGATGTCATTCCGGCATCTTCCAGCGCGGCTTTCATTACCAGGGCAGCGCCTAAACCTTCGGGGTGCGGGGCTGTCATGTGGTAGGCATCGGCACTCATGCCGCCGCCCATCATTTCGGCATAAATTTTAGCGCCGCGCGCTTTAGCGTGCTCCAGTTCTTCCAGTATAATGGTACCTGCGCCTTCGCCGGCTACAAAGCCGTCACGGTCAAGGTCAAACGGCCTCGATGCGGTTGCAGGGTCATCGTTACGGGTTGAAAGGGCGTGCATGGCATTAAAACCACCGATACCGGCTTCGTTAATAATCGCTTCAGACCCGCCGCTGATAAACATATTGGCTTTGCCTAAACGAATATAATTGAAAGCATCAATCAGCGAATTGTTTGATGACGCGCAAGCCGAAACGGTAGTGAAGTTTGGCCCGCGCAGCCCGTATTTAATAGAGATATGGCCCGGGGCGATATCCGCTATCATTTTAGGAATAAAGAAGGGGTTAAAGCGTGGGGTGCCATCGCCTTTTGCAAAGGCGGTAACTTCATCCAAAAACGTTTTTAAACCGCCAATGCCCGATCCCCAGATCACCCCGATGCGGCTGGTATCGAGTTTGGAAAAATCCACGCCCGAATCATTTACCGCTTCTTCGGTAGAATAAAGCGCGTACTGAACAAAGGGGTCCAGTTTACGTGCGTCTTTCCTGCCCAAAAAAGCATCCGCGTCAAAGTTTTTTACTTCACAGGCAAACTGCGTTTTGAATTTGGTGGTATCAAAACTTTTAATCAAAGCTGCGCCACTTACTCCATTGATCAAACTATTCCAGTATTCCGAAACGGTATTACCAATAGGAGTAAGAGCACCAAGCCCGGTTACGACAACTCTCTTAAACTCCATCTAATTGTGAAAAGGGAGCCTATTTAACGTTCTTTTCAAGGTAAGCGATGGCTTGGCCAACGGTACCAATGGTTTCTGCCTGATCATCAGGAATGGCCACGTTAAATTCTTTTTCAAACTCCATGATCAATTCCACGGTGTCTAAAGAGTCTGCACCTAAGTCGTTGGTGAAACTTGCTTCAGGTGTAACTTCACTTTCGTCAACACCTAATTTTTCTACGATAATAGCTTTAACTCTTGAAGCGATATCAGACATAGTCTTTATGATTTTAATGATTAATAAATTCTGTGCAAAGAAAAATAAATTAAATCAAATATCAAACCTAAAATCTTTGCATTAAATATAACATTATTTTAGCGCTAATGTTTCTGTTTGTAATTTTACGAACTTAAGTATATTACTTTGAATAAAAAGCTTTTAAAGTTTGAAATTGATTTAGATTTTGTGCTGATAGCTATAACATCAGCACAAAAAGACTACCGCATGTGTTACCTGGTGAATAAATACCTGGGGATGAACTTTGCGCGGGTTGATGACCTGGAGGTAAATATCTATCCCAATTCGGCCCGGGCCGTCCCTTTTTCTATGTACGAATATTATTGGGAAGCCAGCGAAACATCGTTTTACCTGATCGCAAACCGCGGGACTGACGGCCTGCTGATCCCCGAAATGCGCGAAGCCGATTACTTTTTAATGATCAAAAATTATATAGACGACGAAGACCTGAACTACCTGGTTAACGGCCTTAATAAAATACCCGAAGTGGTGGCTGCGATAAAGATTGATCCGAAAAAGATAAAATCACGGGAAAATCTGTTATTTTAGCGCAGTTTTTACAAGGTGTTAAAAATACACTATATTGCGGCCTCCCAAGGCCATATAAACCTCATAAATATGAAATTATCTTACAACAGAACTAAAATAGTTGCCACAATGGGCCCGGCGTCGGCTAAAAAAGACGTTTTAATGTCTATGATAAAGGCTGGCGTAAATGTTTGCCGCCTTAATTTTTCGCATGGCCGCCCCGAAGATCATCAGAAAACGATTGATATTATCCGCGAGATCAACGATAAGTATAAAGTAAACGTAGGCATCCTGGCCGATTTACAGGGCCCTAAGATCCGTATAGGCCTGGTAAAGGACGGCGGCATCCACCTGGCCAACGGTAAACGCATTAACATGACCACTACCGAGTGTATTGGCGATGATAACCAGATTTATATTACTTATGATACCTTCCCGCAGGATGTAAAGGCCGGCGAGATTATTTTGCTGGATGACGGCAAGATCCAGATGAAGGTGATTGAGACCAACCGTAAGGACCTGGTAGTTTGCGAAGTAGTACACGGCGGTATCCTGACATCGCGCAAGGGTGTTAACCTGCCCAACACTAAAGTATCTATCCCCAGCTTAACCGAAGAGGATTTGATTAACCTTGATTTTGCCCTGGCCAATGATGTGGAGTGGATCGGTCTTTCGTTTGTGCGTACCGCCGAAGATATTGTCGAACTGAAACGCATCATCAGCCGCAGCGGTAAAGCATCGCGCGTGATCGCTAAAATTGAGAAACCCGAAGCGATAGATAATATAGACGGCATTATTGAAGCTACCGACGGTGTAATGGTGGCCCGTGGCGACCTGGGTGTGGAAATGCCTTTGGAAGAAGTGCCATTGCTGCAAAAAATGATTGCCCGCAAATGCCGCGCGGCTTCAAAACCGGTTATTATTGCTACGCAGATGCTGGAAAGCATGATCACTACCCCACGCCCAACACGTGCCGAGGTGAACGACGTAGCCAACTCTGTTCTGGATGGCGCCGACGCGGTGATGCTGAGCGGCGAAACATCGGTAGGTGAGTTTCCGCTGATCGTTATTGAAACCATGGCCAAAATTGTGCGTAACGTGGAAGAGCGCGGCTATCCGTTCAACTCGGTAAAAGAAGCTTACGATAAAATACCTGCTGCCAATATAGTAAGCAACGCGGTTTGCGAATCGGCTGTTCACTTAGCCGGCCATACCGACGCGGTTGGTATTATCTCCATGACTTTCTCGGGCTATACCGCTTTTGAGATCTCCAGCTATCGCCCTAAGGCAAATACTTACATTTTTACATCCAACAAAAACCTGCTGAACGCCTTAAGTTTGGTATGGGGTGTAAAAGCGTTTTACTACGATAAACTGGAAAGTACCGATAAAACTATCAGCGATGTAAACAACATCCTGAAAAATGAAAACCTGATAGAGGTTGGCGATGTGGTAATTAACACTGCCGCGGTGCCAATTGCCAAACAAGGTAAAACTAATATGTTAAAGGTTACGGTAATCGACTAAGGCTATCGATCTATCGATATAAAAGGGGAGCAATAGCTCCCCTTTTCTGTTTTACCCCCGTCATGCCGAACTTGTTTGTTTTTAATTCCCCTCTTGGGAGGGGGCGCGTTGGAAAGTGTAGTGGCAGGGGTGTGTCCTAACCAAATTGCATATCGCCGAAAGGACACACCCCTCCACCCCTCTCAAGAGGGGAATCGCACAAACCCCGCTTCCCAACGTCATGTACACCTTCAAAGCCCCCCTGGATTTTGATAATTCAGCATGACATTTTAATATACATTTAACAAAAAATTACAACTCCATGTTAAAAGATGTGAAATACGGCCTGGGCCGATATTAAAGGGAGATTAGCTGCGTTAACGTGAAAAAATTAACGATCAATAATGAAACAGCTCTCCTTATCCTTTTTAGCGCTTTTTATAGTGCTGCTATTCCAAAATTGCAAAAAAAGCAGCGACGACACCACCGCAACAACCACTACCGTATTGCAGGCCAGTATCAACGGTACCGCCTGGACACCCGACACCCTGAGCGCCAATATTACTTATAACGCGGCCGCAAAAACCAAAGTGCTTAATTTTACCGGTACTTATAACCAACGCCGGCTAACCTGCGCGATAACGCTTAACAATGCTACCAATACAAATGATTTCACCATAGGTAGTTATACGGTTGATGCTACGGGCAACCCGCTAATGACCTATAGCCTGCAGCAAAAAGATAATAGCGGTACCTATGTATTTGTGCCTGTAGCCACGGCCGGAACTGGTGACGGCCTGGTAGCCGTATCGGGGGTAGACGCCGCCAAAGGGATAATTACAGGCTCGTTCAGCTTTACCACAAAAAAGTTTAATTACGATAGCAGCGGTAACATTATTTCTATCAGCAACAACGTTATTTCAAGCGGTATATTTACCAATATGCCTTATACGTTTATTAATCAATAAGCTAAGGGCAGAAAGACCAAAGCTTAAAAAATAAAAAAGTCTAAAGTTAAAGCAATCTGCTTCATCTTTAGACTTTCAGCGTTTAAGCCTCCGGCTTAATTAATATACCCTGGCGCTGCAAGCTTTTTTGCAAAGCTTGGTTTTGCTGCCAAAATAATAATCCCAGTAAATGCTTACTATTTTCATGGTTTTAAAAGATCAGGTACAATAATTATATATATGACTTTTTATAGCTACTATGGTTTAACGCTTAATCTGCCTTTGTAGTATGATATGTCTTAGGATCGATAGCAGTTGGCGACCAGTTTTTGAAAAACTCCATTACCTTGGCTTTACTATGGCCCTTCCCCTCTTCCAGGTAAGCCGAGTTTTGGGTGTGCAGGCGATTACCCTTATCATCCAGGATAATAAATACCGGGAAACCAAAACGCTGCGGGTAACCCAGGCTGGCTAAAACGGCTTCGTTTTTATTTTCGGGGCTCCAGTTTACATGCAGCACCACATAGTTAGCATTCATATATTTATTCAGGTCGGCATCAGTAGTTACCAGGCTGTTAAAGCGCAGGCACCAAATGCACCAGTTACCGCCAATTTGCAGCAATACGTTTTTATGTTCTTTGGCGGCTTTCTTAACCGCTTCTTTAATATCGGCCTTAGCATCGGCAGCGGGGTTATAAAGCTTTACACTGTCTTTAACTTGTGCCCTGGCGCTAACCGCTACGGCAGCGAACAGCAGGATAAAAAGATATTTTTTCATAGTCGTGATTTCTTAGTTTATTCAAATATAACAGATTAGGTATTCTTTGCAAATTGCACTGTCATAAAATAAGTTAAAGTATGTAGCAATAAACCCCCAACCATCGTATAAGTGATATCACAGCTATCTTGTTGTGGTACCGTTTGGTATTGACGGGGAATAATTTATCTTTAACCAGCCTTAATCCTTAAAAATGAGAAAACTAATTATCCCGGCAGTATTAATCCTATTGCTTTGCAGCGCTTGTAACAAGCACTTTTACTCTCCTGCATTATACAACAATGATATTTCCTACCAGCCTAAACCAGCTTCGTTCGATAGCGCTAAAAGCGCCACTTATGTTTCCATAGGCGAGGGCCTTAACCAGGCGGTAAACCTGAACAATACGATCTCATTCGGCGAGTTGGATATTTCCCGCGGGCATGTTTTCAAAAACAGCAATATATCATACGGGGCTTTTGGTTTTATTGGCGCCATAGACAACGAAAATTATCAGAACGAGTTGGCAGACCCATATAGCTTTAAATCAAAAAGCTTTGCCGGTATTGGCGGCAGGGCATCTTTCAATATGTTTAAGGCAATTGAAGAAAATGTCAATTTCAGGTATATCGGTGTGGAAGCTACCTATAGCAAAGAATACGGCGACTTTGCCGCCTTACGCCGCGCAGTGCAAAACCAGCCCAATTACCAGGCCACTCCCCGTACAGAAATGTTTACGGTTGGGGCTACCAGCGAAATATTATGGCATTCACTAAAATCAACCGATAACCAATTTGCTTTCCGGTTTTTTCTGGGTAAAACTTTTGGAAATTACGATTACCTGAAAAACGCCACCAGTGATGTAGAGGTAAACAATCTTCCTCTTTATTTTACCGCCAGCTATTTTATGCAGATTAAACATTTTTGGGGCGCCGCCGAGTTAACCCGTAATGATATTTCTATTCCCGGGATAAGAGTGAAGATTGGGTACCGGTTTTAGTCGCTAACAAAAAATACCGGCGACATTTTGTTGGCAGACCTTTTACACATTAATCACATTCGATGCCATGCCCAAATCTAATGATGTGGCCGTCGGGATCCTGCACCAGCATTTCGCGCACAAACCAGGGCTTATCATCCGGAACTGACAGGATCTTCGCGCCGCGGGCTTTAATATCCTCGTAGTACGCGTCTACATCCTCCATAAAAACCGATAACCACGTACCGGGGTTGCCCTGGCCGGTCTCGCAGAAAAAGATCTGTACTTCATCTCTTACTACACCGCCAAAATCAGGCGGGTCGCCCCATTCCCACTTTTCGGTAAAGCCCAGTTTTTCGGTATAATAATTCAGGCTATTCCGCACGTTAGCGGAATAGAGTATGGGTACGGCTTTTTCAAATTTCATGGTTGCGATGTTTTGGTGATGATTTAACCACAGAGAACGCGGAGGTTTACACAGAGTTCACTGAGCGATTATTAAAAGCGATTCAAAAAACCTCCGTGAACTCTGTGGTTCTTTTCTTTGTGGCCTCTGTGGTTAAATCCTCATAACGTTCGTAAATATTTTTCTATTTCAGCGTAATTTGCTTTTAGCTTTTCGTCATTCGTTTCGGTTTGCATGTAAATGGCCCAGCCCAGCGGTGTGCCTTGGTAAACCTTGTCGGGGGCATCCAGTTTCGCCCCGGCCTCTACAAGCATTTTAACCGCCGCTAACGAGCCCGAAAACACGGCCTGATGCAAAGCCGTAGCATGCGAGTGGAAGCCGGTACTGCCCGGCGGATAGCCGTTAGGATCGGCGCCCATATCCAGCAAGTGCTTCACCATATCCGTTTTCCCGTAGAAAGCGGCGGCAGCAAGCGCCAGGCGTTTTCCATCTTCGCCGGCTTCGGCAATCAAACGGTTGATATCATTTTTACGGTCAAGGCAAACCGCAACGGGCAGGGTTAGTTTCCCGCCCCGCGCTATCAAATGGCTGGCTGCTGCTAAATTACCGTGCGCTATCGCGCCTACGCCGCCGCCGGGTGTGGCACCGGCGTCAATCAGCAGGTCTATTAATTCAATCTGTACACCGCTTTCGCGCGGGATACGGCCGGTGGTTACCAATCCCAGCGTATAATCGAGTTGTTGCTGCCAGGTATCCGGCGATTCGCGTTTTACCGCCCCAATCAGCAAGCGGGTAACATCAACAATATTGGGCGGCAGCTTAAAGTTACGGATAGGGTTATCGGCCACAAACCATAGCAGGTAAGGGTCTTTAAAATATCCCTCCTCTGCTGTTTTTGTTCGTTCCTTTACCAGTCGCGGGTTTTCGGTTACCAGTTTCTCCAACTCGCTTACATGGCCGGCATCAAGCGCGTTTACGGCTTGCAGAAATAAAGGATCGGTAATATCAGCGGTTTTCATTTCAATTCATTTTATTCGGGCAGCAGCTTGTGCTGATCAGCCATGCGTGCCGCCAGCTTTTAAATGCTGTTAACGATGTTTTGCTGGTGATGGCATTCCAAAAGCTATTGAAAATGATCATCAAAAAAACAGTGGATACTTTCATCATTAGCTTACTTATTGTTTCCATTCCGAATACCGGGTTTCTTCCGGCACATCGGTAGGGCTTTCAAATTCTAAAATATATCCGTCAGGGTCGCTAACCGTTACCACCCACATGTTATTCCCTACAAAAGGTTCGCGTACGGTTAATCCTTTGCCGGTAAATTCATGATACAGGACCAAAGCATCTTCACAAATAAAACAGATGGATACGCCATGGCCCACTGTACTTCGGGCTAATTTCGCTTTAGGGACATCCCCGTGTGGTTCCTGCAGCATTAGGGTACCCGCACCGCGTTGCAGGCAGCACCATTCAATTTTATCGCGCGGCACCCATTGGTTTATCACGTTAAACCCTAAGCCATCCACATAAAAATGGAGCGATGCCGCCATATCAGCCACCCCGAAAAAGGGTATGGTTTGGGTAATATTGGGTTTTGCAGACATGCCTATTTGCTGATGGTATAGTAAATATACAAAACGAACGAAAATTTTACGATTATTTTGCTGCTCTGCCTGTTTTACGCTCTGGTACACTTAGCCGCTTATTTAGCCCTTAAAACAATACACAAACCCACCCGGCCATGTATGTACATATTAATATAATCCATCGCAGGCCTAATATTGTCTATTGCAATAACCAACTAATTTCAGAATATTTGTTTGTAACCAATTTCAATTCCGGGGCACATAAAAATTCCCAAAAACATATCTTATGAAAATATCCGTCATATACTTACTGGCATTTGCGTTCACAGCACAATCGGCCATAGCGCAAACCCCCAACACCTTAACCAAAAAAGAAAAAAAAGAAGGCTGGAAATTACTGTTTGATGGTAAAACCACTAAAGGCTGGCATACCTATAACCGGGACACCGTCGGTTCAAAATGGCAGGTAAAAGACGGGGCCATCGTTTTTGACCCATCTAAACCCAAAAACGGCGGCGGCGATATTGTCACTAACAATGAATATGAGAATTACGAATTAAACCTGGAATGGAAAGTTGCAAAGGGCAGCAACAGCGGCATTATCTTCGATATCCAGGAATCGCCTAAATACGAAGCCACCTATCAAACCGGTCCGGAGATGCAGGTACTGGATAATATCAGCGCATCCGACAATAAAAAGCAGAACCATTTAGCCGGTTGCTTATATGATATGGCCGGCGATTCAACGGTTTCAAAGCCGGTTCCCGTTGGCCAATGGAACAAGGTACGCCTGATCCAAAACAAAGGCCACCTTACTTTTTACCTCAACGGCATCAAAACCTTTGAGGGCCAGATGGGCAGCGATGAATGGAATAAAATGATAGCCAACAGCAAGTTCCGCGATAAGTATTTTGCCGATTTTGGCAAAGTGGCTAAAGGCAAAATAGCCTTGCAGGAACATCCCGGATCGAGCGCGTGGCGCAATATTAAAATTAAACAACTCTAAATTCCCTTATATTTTATGAGCGATATGCAGATCAAAAAATCGTCGACCGTTTACGATGCCATCGTTGTGGGATCGGGTGCGGGCGGTGGTATGGCCGGTTATGTGTTGGCACATGGCGGCTTAAAGGTATTAATGCTGGAAGCCGGCCCCTGGTGGGACCCGCAAAAGGATTCCCTGCAATTAAAATTCCCGTACGAGTCGCCGCGCCGTGGTGCCGGCAGTACCCGTGCCTTCGGCGATTTTGACGCGGCTTATGGCGGCTGGGACCTGGACGGCGAACCTTATACTACAAAAGATAAAACCGAGTTTTACTGGTTCCGCTCGCGCATGCTGGGCGGGCGTACTAACCACTGGGGGCGTATCTCGCTGCGCATGGGGCCAAACGATTTTAAAAGTCACCATATAGATGGCCTGACCGACGACTGGCCAATCACCTACGACGAGGTAAAGCCTTACTACGATAAAGTTGACCGCATGATAGGCGTATACGGCACTAAAGAGAATTTGGAGAACGAGCCGGATGGTATATTCCTGCCGCCGCCAAAACCGCGCTTAAACGAATTGTTTATTAAAAAAGCGGCCGCTAAAGCGGGCGTTAAAGTAATAGCCGGCCGCGGTTCGGTTTTAACCGAGGCTTTGCCGGGTAATAAAGACCGCGGTGCTTGCTTTTTTTGCGGGCAATGCGGCCGTGGCTGTAAAGTTTATGGCGATTTCTCGGCTTCGTCCTGCCTGGTGATACCGGCCATGAAAACAGGAAACCTGAAGGTAATCCCTAACGCCATGGTGCGCGAGGTACTGACCAATAAGGAAGGCCTGGCCACCGGCGTAAGCTACGTAAGTAAGGATGATTTGCAGGAATACCAGGTAAACGCCAAAATAGTGATCCTGGGCGCCAGCGCCTGCGAGTCGGCACGTTTACTGTTAAATTCAAAATCGGCCCAGCACCCGGGTGGTTTAGCCAACAGCAGCGGCATTGTAGGTAAGTACCTGCACGATAGTACCGGGGCAAGCCTGGGCGGCTTTTTGCCGCAGTTGATGGACCGCAAACGCTATAACGAAGACGGCGTGGGCAGTGTGCACATTTACTCGCCCTGGTGGCTGGATAATAAAAAACTGGATTTCCCGCGGGGTTACCACATTGAATATGGCGCCGGTATGCGCATGCCAAGCTATGGCTTTGCCAATGGCATTCACACCAAAAACGGACTGGTACCGGGCAAAGATGGTAAAATGAAGGAAGCAGGCGGCTTTGGCGCCGATTTAAAAAATGATTACCGCCGCTTTTATGGCACAGCGGTAGGCATGGCCGGCCGTGGTACCGCCATAGCCCGCGAGGATAATTATTGCGAAATAGACGACAAAGTGGTGGACAAATACGGCATCCCGGTATTAAAGTTCCATTACAAATGGACCGATGCCGAGGTTAAACAGGCCAAGCACATGCAGGATACCTTCCAATCTATGATGCATGAAATGGGCGCTATTATTACCTCAAAAATTGAGGGGCCTGAAACCAATTACGGACTGGAAGCGCCGGGACGTATCATCCACGAGGTAGGTACTATCCGCATGGGCGACGATCCTAAAAAATCGGCCTTAAACAAATGGTGCCAGGCACACGATTGTAAAAACCTGTTTGTGGTAGATGCTGCTCCGTTTGTACAGCAGGGCGATAAAAACGCTACCTGGACCATCCTGGCGCTGAGCATGCGTACGGCCGAATATATTTTATCACAACGTCAAAAACTGAACGTTTAATTCAAATTATTATGAACAGACGTGACTCGCTTAAAGCCCTTGGCTTAACCACATTATCGGGCGCAGTATTACTGGATGCCTGCAAACCCAAAACCGGCGAAGAAGTTGCCGAAACCCCATCGGCCCCGGTTGACGGGCGGCAGCCGTTTGAGGTGGAACGCGACAAAAAACTGATGGCCGATAAATACTTTACTGACCATGAAATGGCTACCATTACTGTGCTGTGCGATATCATTATCCCCAAGGATGAAAAATCGGGCAGCGCATCTGATGCCAAAGTGCCGGAGTTTATTGAGTTTATCACCAAAGATATCCCCGAGCACCAGCTGCCCCTGCGCGGCGGCCTGAAATGGCTGGATATGCAATGCTTTAACCGCTTTAACAAAAGCTTTGTGGATAGCAGCCCCAGCCAGCAAATAGAAATGGTAACCGAAATTGCCTACCCGGCAAAAGCCAAACCCGAAATGCAACAGGGAGTAGCCTTTTTTAACCGCATGCGCGATTTAACAGCCTCCGGCTTTTTTACCAGTAAAATGGGCCTGGCCGATATTGGCTACATGGGCAACCAACCCACCAAATGGACAGGCGTACCCGAGGATGTTTTGAAGCAGTATGGGATGGAGAATGTGTAAGGTCTAATACATTAAAATGATATAAACGGATTGGATGATAAATTCAATCCGCTTTTTTGTGACATCACCCTTTTAGGGTGATTTTCTCATATGGGTGTCTGTCAAATTTTAAATCCCTTATCTTTAATGATCAATCCCATCCCCATGAAGATAAAACTTATCCTATCAGTATTGACTATATCTACTCTCCTGTCATTCGCCCCGCCTAAAACCGGCGAGGATATTGTTAAAATGATGTATAACCGCTATGCGGGCAAGTGGCATCGTACACTTACCTTCACGCAAAAAACCGAACGCTACCGCAACGACTCGCTGAAGAGCACGCAAACCTGGCACGAAGCTATGCTGGCGCCGGATAAGCTGCGCATTGATATTGAACCGCTGGCAAACGGCAACACCATCATTTTCCGTGGCGACTCTACCTATAATTTCCGTAACGGACAGTTGCGTTCGGCTAATAAAGATGAGAACGACCTGATCTTTTTGTTAGGCGGACTTTATTTTTACCCCTGGGATGCCGTTGTTGCCAAACTGAAAAGCGGCGGGTATGATCTCAGCAAATCCTACGAAACCACCTGGAAAGATAAGCCGGTGTACGTAATAGGATCCAACAACAAAGACGACCTGACCAGCAACCAACTATGGGTTGATAAAAAAGAGCTGTACCTGGTGCGTATGATTGAGCAAACCAAAGGCACCAAAGAGGAATGCATTTTTGATGACCACGTTAAAATTGGCGGCGGCTGGAGCGAGACAAAGGCCGCGTTCTATTTTGGCGGTAAACTATTACAGGTAGAAACCTATTCGGATTATAAAGAAGAGCCTGATCTGGATGAGCGGATCTTTGACCCGAAAAAGTACGAAAAGAGGAAATTATAGTCAGAAGATATAGTAGTGCTGGCGCAAGTTTAAGGGAGGGTCTGTGTGCTGGCTTAACTTGTGCCTAAAATGCCGGAAGTTTGAACTTCTGGCATGGGCTTACCACAGGTTACGCTACGCTAAACCTGCGGTAGCATGATGTTATAGTCCGGAAGTCGGAAAGACCGGAAGTCCGAAAGATATTTACTTAGCATTCCTGCTTTCGGACTTCCTGACTTATGCGGACTTTCGGACTTCTCTTATGGCAACTTATTCAACCCCTCGGCCCTAACTTTCCAGGTACCATCCTGCGGGAAACCGGGGGCATTGATATTGGGTGCACCATCCCAGCCACCAGCCATCAAAGCGGCAGCGGCCATAAAGGCGGCGTTGGCGGGCAGGTAAGCCGGGCAGGCCAATGGCTCCTTAGCCCGCTGCACATGCCCGTTCTTCAGAAATTTAGCGCCAAAGGTATCGTTAGCTAAAATATTCACGGCTTTTTGCTGTTCGCCTAAACGGGCGGCGGTTAAAGCGCCTTTGCCCAGGCTCCAGCTGATGAAGCTACGCAAGCCGCCACGGTCGTATATCGCATCAAATGTTTGTGCCATCACCTTTTCATCTATCATGGGCGTTTTAGGCAGGTAGCCCAGCGCCATAATCTGGTCGGAACCGCCATTGCCGGGGTCTGTCTCCAGCTCGGCGTAACGGCCATTACGGATAGTTGGGCGGGCCAGTTTAGCCAATATATCGTCCCAATGTTTATCCCGCGGCATACCCAATCGCTCACGCCAATCTTGCGCTACCTTTAGGCCGTAATACCATTGGGTTAATTCAAATGTGGGGTTTTGGGTCTCATTTTCGGCATTATGCTCGGCTACGCCTTTAATTGGCGGGCCAAGGATATAGCGCCCGGTCTTCACATCGAAAAAGGCGTAAGACGACAGGAACTTTGCCGATTCAAAAACCACATCGCTGTATTTGTTCAGCGTAGCTTTATCAGGATGTGCCCGATAGATCAGTTCGGCCAGGTAAATAGGGTTGCACTGATTCCAGATGATAAAGGGGTTAATACTGCCCGGACTTGGCCGCGCATCAATACCCGACATTTTGGGCCAGCGCGCGCCTTCAAAGCCCTCGCTTTTTGCCTGCGCTACCGCAATAGGCAATACCTTTTTATACCAGGCAAAGCTATGTTCCAACGATTCGGTATGCCCCCACTGATAAAACTGGGCGGCATGCCACCAGTATACTTCAGAGTTATGCTTGCCGTACCAGCTAATATGTGTCAGCCCGGTCTCCTGCGGCGGGAACGAACCCGAATAATTAACATGCAGCAGGTATTGCGATAATACCATGCGCCGTTTCAGTTCCGGCGCGCGCGGATCGGTGCTGCCGGTAAAATCTACAGCGCCGCCTTTAGTCCAGAAGTCTTTATATGATGCCGTGCTGGCGGCTTTTACGGCTGTAAATGCCGGCGTAATTTGTTTAGGCAATTCCTGCGAAAAGGCGCAGGTAATCTGCAGGCTATCGGCGCCCGTGCCTTGCAGTAAAAAGCGATGAGCGCTATCTTTTTTAAATTGCGCTTTGCCTACCCAACTCACAGTTACGTAATAAACTGTACCCTCATTACTTCTTTTTAACAGCACCTTGTTTGGGCTTTGGCTAATGATGGTGGTTTGATGGCGGTCGGCTTTAGTCCAATCGAAAGGGGGTTTATTCTTAATCGCAAAATCATAGGAATACGGAAAGCGGAAAGCTGTTTTTAATCCGCCTTTTAGCAATGCCGATCTGATTTTGAAAGCTACGGTGCTTTGGCTGGGATGGCTAACCGTTTCTACCGTTACCGGGATGCCGTTAATTTGATAATTACTGGTAATGAGGCCTTTCCATAAGTCCAGCTTTTGGTTGATGTGACTGATAGATGCCATGTCCAGCGGTTTGCCGTCGCCTTGTACCAGGCTGATCTGTCCCAGCGGCAGCGGGTGCGGGTTTTGGCGGAAGTATTCGCCGGCGGGGGTTTTCTCCTGGCTGGCATACATAATTTTACGTCCATGAAAATCGATCTCTTTCATGGCATCCTGCAATTTCAGGTTTTGTGTATTAGGGAACGAATGCCAAACCCAGGTAGACAGCGTTTCCAGCGAGATCCCGTTCTTCCAGTAATAATCTTCGAACGATTGCATCCCGGTCACATCGGCCGTATAGGCAAAATCGCCATTGCCTACCGATAATGGCGCCAGCGGATCGATTTCGACGATCTGTACATTATGCCGGTTCACCAGCGCGTAACGGTCAATGCGTTGGGCACTACTTATTGCCGGGACAATCAAACACAGGAAAGCCAGTAAGGTTAAGCGCGATCTCATAAAGGGTGGGCGTAATTAAGTTTATACCCAAAGCTAAAATAAAAACCAAATCACGCTTGTTTATCACACAGGGATGTTACACTAAACCATCCTGTACTATAGGGTTAATTACCCGTAAACCCGGCTATAAACTGCTCCACGTCTTCCACAGTACCTATAAACGCGCCCGGGGCGGCGGTTTTTAACCCGGCCATGGCGGCCGCAAATTCCCCTGAATGTTGTATCCCCGCCCCTTGTATCCGTTGATATAAATAACCTGCTATATAAGTATCACCACATCCGGTAGCATCTACCATAATAGCCGGTTCGTATGCCGGGATGGTATAAAAAACGCCATCGTGGTAAATTTGCGAACCATGGCTGCCGTTGGTGATCACTACCTCCTTAACGCCCCAGCCGGCAAGCATCCTGGCGCCATCTTTAATATCATCGCAACCAGTTAAAGCCTGCAACTCGGCAATGTCGGCTTTTACAATTTCTATGTATTGCAGGGCTTCCTTTTTTTCTGCCCAATCGGCTGTATAAACTTTTTGGTTTTCAACCCGGCGCAGGTAGCCCTGCACATCCAGGCTTACGCGGCCTTTACCGGCCAGCACCTTAATTAAACCGGTAGTGATATCATTAGCCAGCAAAGGCCCAAGGTGAAAGATCTTCGCTTCGATTAATTCGAATTGTTCTACATTAAAGGTATCGGCTGTTGCCAGCACATTTTGCGTACGCTGGTCCTGGTTTTCAGCATAGATGTTTTCAAAAAATACCGTGTGCGCACTTGGCTGCACCATAACTTCAATTCCTTTTTCCCTCAGCGCGGTTACATATTTCATTTCAGGCGCAGCCAAAGCAGTTGCCAGCAAATAGCTTACCGGTAACCGGCTTAGCGCGCAGGAAAAATAATAAGCCGTCCCCCCAGGCATATACCGCACCGATTGGGCATTAACCACTTTATCCGATGTGATGTGGCCTATACAGCAGATATCATACATGCGGGCAATAAACAAAAAAGCGTGGTGATTTACAAACGCGCGCCCTGGTTATATCCCTCAACTGCTCCTTATCTGCTGGTAATAATCCTGTTATAATGTGTAAACATCAGTACTGTGTGATGGTTAGTTTAATGGTATCGGCCTGCATACCGGTGAAAATGCCGTAACCATTGGTGATATTCCCCGGCGGATCGGACAATCGTTGCGATGTAGTATTGGCATTGCTGACCAAGATCTCCGTATAAGCTTTATCGACACTGTATAAAATAGCATTATAGCTACCTAAGTAGTTAAACGTACGGAAATAAACATCGTAATAAGCGGCCTGTTTGGCATTGAGCGTAAAATTAACCAGGCTGTTCATTTGCGGGTGCAGATTAAACGGGCTGTTATCATCATTCTTAAAAACGATGATATGATATAAGGAATCCGGGTTGCTCCATTTCAGTTTAACCGCTATTGAATCGGTTGTACCGGGCTTGGTTGTGGCAGTCGATGGAATATTGATAGTAGTGCGCGATGCCGTGTATGAAGCCGGTTTTGCCGGTATCAGTGCCGAAGCTGTTATTTCTGCATTTAAATAGCTGAACTTTAACGTATATGTTTTGCCCGATACCAGGAACGAAGTATTGGCGTAGGAATAGGTGCCGGCAAGAGTTTCGGTTAAATTTACGGTTTGGCTTCCGTCGGATATCGAAAGTTTTAAACCGGTAATTGCCGCGCCATAGGTAGCCGTATCGGCAAGCCCTTTTTGCTGGTATACCCCAATACTAACTGCCCGGCCGGGTACCAGGTAGGCAATTACTACAGGTTTATCTGTTATATCCGTTCCCGCCTTTTTGCAGGAGGCCGATACCAGTGTTATAAACAGCACAAATAATATGAGTATTTTACGGGTTATTTCCATTTTAAACTGAGGGTAAGGTTGGGTGTAAAGCCTAAATATTTTACAGCGGTGGTATAAACTATACCATTACGGATGTAGTATTGGTTATACCACGAATTGATGTGATTGTATACGTTAAATAGCGACAAGCCGATGCTGCCTACTTTAATGCCGTCTATCTTCAGCAGATCGTAGGTGGCAGAAAGGTCTAACCGGTGATAATCGGGCAGGCGCTGACCGTTTTTACCGCTGATGGTCAAATAGGTGGTTTTATTACCATCAAGCGTTTGTATGGTATAAGTACCCAAAGGTGACGTATAAGGGTGCCCGGTACTGAAGATAAAGGTGGCAGCAAAACTCCAGCGTTGCCAATGGTACATATTGATGGATTTCAGCTCGTGGGTAATATCCTGCGGCGATGAAAAATAATTATCGCCATATATCGGGAACTTGCTTTTAGCCTGTGCCAGGGTATAGCTGATCCAGCCGGTATACATTCCCGATTTTTTTTGCAGTAAAAACTCTATTCCTTTTGCATAGCCCGATCCACGGTAAAAATTCTCGGTTACGGTTGCGGTTTGGTTACTGCCGCCAAAAGGCCCGCCACCACCACCTTCCTGGCGTATAGAGTATTCGGTTAGGCCATTCAGCGTTTTGTAATAGCCCTCCACATCAAATAAAAACTGATCGGTTTCGTAGTTAAAGCCGGCTATAAAATGGTCGGCCGAGCTTACCGGGATATTGCTGTTATTGGCCATTACCCAAAAGTTGCGGTCGCCGCCGGCAATATCCTCCCTGATCACCTGGTTGGTGAACTGATAAAAGCGGCCGGTAGCGCCTTTCAGGTTCCAGCTATCGTTGATATGATAACTAAATGAGAGCCTGGGTTCGGGGTATAGCTTGCCCGTGGGGCCATAATAGGTGGTGCGCAGGCCCGGTTGGATATGCCATTTGTTATCCGGGTCTATTTCCAGTTCGGCATAGCCGCCCCCAATCAGGGCCCTGTTATGCTGACCGATCAGTTGGGTGGTGTCATTCTGATTATAGGTGTAATCAATCCCTACCGATGAACTAAAGCCGCCAAACAGCCATTTAAACTTTGATGCCGAACGCCACTCCCAGTCCGATCTCAGGCTGTAGTCCCTCAGCCGGTTATATTCTGTAGTCCCCGTGTTAATGGCTTTGGTAATACCGCTATCGGTGCTGCTTCCGGTAGTTTCATTTATACGGTTGCTGTTAAAGCCCGAGTAGCTTAGCGTAGTATTGGCAAACAGCTTACGCCCTATTACGGTATTCCATTTGATCCCGGCGCCCGTATTGCCCGATTGCTGGTTATCGTTTATCTTTAAGCTGGTACTGCTGCCGGTGGTAAACGATGGCAGGTTCATATCGCGACTGTTATCTAAATAATCGCTGCCTTTATAAAAACTCAGCGCTACGCTATTGCCCGGCGACAGCGTATATACGTATTTGGCATTAATATCATAAAAATACGATGATGGCGTGGTTTGGGCTCCAAAGCCACCCCGCCCGCCCGGGCCACCACCGGGGCCACCGCTAAAACCAGCCCCGGTTTGCGACAGGCTGGTATTGAACTTGCCAAATATCTTATCGTACAATGGCCCCTGGTACGAGCGCCTGAACGCCACCAGCGCCGATGAGTTGTTACCCACGGGGGTTTCGGCATATACATTGGTGCTGAGCAGGCTGACATCGCCGCCTATATTGGTTTCGTTTTTATTGCCGTCCTTCCCAATAATTTCGGTAACGCTGGATAACCGGCCGCCGTATTTGGCCGAGAAACCACCTTTCAGCAATTGCACATCGCGCACGGCGTTGCTGTTAAAAGCGCTGAAAAAGCCGTAAAGATGATCTACCTGATATATCGTGAAACCATCAAATGTCACCAGGTTTTGATCGGGCGTACCGCCGCGCACATAAGCGCCAGACGAGGATTCGTTAGTGGCACTTACGCCCGGCATCAGCTGGAAGGCCCGCATCACATCACGCTCGCCGATATTAGGCAGCTTATCCAGCGCGGCCGGACTAAGCTGCAGCACGCTTATTTTTTTACTGTCGGTATTTAATACGCCATTTTTTTTGCCGGTGATGGTTACCTCGTTCAGCGCATTCATTGACGGATAAAGTGAAAACACCAGGTTGCTGTTAATGCTTTTGCTATCCAGCCTGAAAGCATCGGGCTGATAGCCCGTAAAAGATACTTCTACCACAACGGTATCCGATGGTACTTTAAGTATGGTAAAGCTTCCGGTTACATTGGTAACGGTACTTAAATCGGTATGGCGCACTTTAACCGTAGCGCCGGGCAGCGATTCACCCGTATTCATATCGGTAACCTTGCCCGTTATCGGGAAGCCAAAATTCATAGGGGGCATTTTGGGCGGTTCCATCACCAGGGGCTTAACCACCATAGTAGTATTACGCAACGATTTCAGCTTTTTTAAACGCTGCAGATCGTCGGGGTTTTGCAGAATGTAAATGGTACCGTCATTCTCTATCCAGTATTGCAGATCGTTGGCCTTGCATACATATTTAAAAATATCCATTAAGCTTTCGCTGAAAAAATGATTGGCCACATTCATTTTGCTTAGCTGTTCGCGTTCAAAATAGATGGGCAGATGATATTGCGTTGCTAACGAATCGAGCATGAGGTCGAGCGTGCAAGTATAAAAGTGATCTATGATCGTCTTTTTTAATATTTTTTTGGTGTACTGTGCCGACGATGTGCCACAGAAAACAAAAGCAAAGAAGAACAGGGAGAGTAAAAATCGCTTCATTTAATACCGGTGTGTTTTAAGAAACTGTTAATAGGAAAAAGGTTGAAAAGGCCTGAAATAAACCCGTTAAATGATTTTTCGGGGGCGCTTTGGATAGTTTGTTGCGGGAGGTCCCGGCAGGGAACAAGGTATGGATGATAATAAGCGGATCGCGGCAGGGGATCCTTACAGTTAACGTAAACGCAGTGCATCATCGTGTTGAGGTTTGTGTATCAACAACTTAACAGCAATACTTTGCGTTTATTATTCTATTGTTTTAATGTATCGATGAATGGGCTAAATGTGTCGATGAATGCCAAAATCCCCATAAAATAAAAGCAGTTCCCGGGTTTGGAAACTGCTTTATGTATTAAATTCAACGGTTAGTCCCCGCTAATTTACTTCGTCATCACCTCGTTTATAGCCGCCGGCGAATAGGCTATGGATTTCAGCGTTTTATTATCAGCCGTGCGGTAAACCAAAAACAAGCCATCCATTTCTTTATAATGCGCCTCGGTATTATCCTTGGCTAAATAATGGGCAATGGTTTGCTCGGCTTCGTCTATGGTTTTGCAGGCTTTGCTCATGTTAGACCGGTGCACTTCGTCAAACAGGGACTTAAACCTATCGGCTAAGCCAAATTCCAGTATGGCGCCGGCCAGCACGTATTGCAGATCGCACAGGGCGTCGGCAACTTCTACCAAATCATTATCTTCAATGGCTTGTTGCAGTTCCTTCAATTCTTCGGCCAGCAGGGAAACGCGTAAGTTGGCCCTCTCCCTGGCGGGGATAATTGGTTTTTCCTGTATGGGGTGTTTAAATGTGCGGTGAAATTCGGCTACCTGGTTTAATGCTTGTGGTTCGTCCATTACTTAAATTTATGAATGGGTTAAATTATAAAATTAGTTTTGCCGGTACAAATACTTAATAAACCTTTATTATTTTTACGGCCATAAGGCCAATGCTATTTACCGGGCCTGTCACAATTTTCTTGAACAATGAAACTTAAACTTGTACCATTACTTGCGGTTGTTATACTGTCGTTTATATGCAATTCCTGTTCAACGCTTAAGCCACTGGCCCCGGCTACAGTTGATGCCGATATCCCCAAACTGATCCAGCCCATATCCAACGTGGAAGTGCCTATTACCGTGGACCTGAAAAATTATTTTACCCAGGCCGAAAATTCGGTACCCAATAAATATTCTGATAACCAGCAGCCTTGCCAGGGTTTGCGTTATGCCTATACTTTTACCCGTTCGCCCTTTACTATTACTGGCAGCAATAATGTGGTAAACCTGAAATTTATGGGCAGCTATGGCTTTACCGCATCCTACTGCGCCAAATGTTCGGATATCCTTGGCAGAGGGCCACAATGCCTGGTGCCCGTCTTATCTGCCCAATGTGGCGTGGGCGAACCACTGCGCCGGATGGAGATAGCCTACCGGTCTACCATTAACGTACTGCCCGATTACCGCCTAAGCTCCAAAACCATATTATTCCCTGCTCCTAATCCTATTGACAGGTGCAACGTAATGATGGGCAATATTGATGTAACCGACCGGCTGATTCAATACATTACCGCGCCGTTAAACGACCTGGGCAAACAGGTTGATGTTAAAATTGCCGCCTACAATGTGAGGCCGATGGTAGAACAGCTATGGAAAAACCTGGCGAGCGAATACAAGGTAGGCGATATGGGTTACCTGTCCATCAACCCGCAATCGGTACGGCTAAGTAGTTTTAACTTAAACGGCTCTTTATTAAACTTTTCGGTGGGATTATCGGCCCGGCCAATTGTAACCACGGTAAGCACCGCCGAGCCGGTTAAGCCCCTGCCTAATTTAACTACCTACACCCCGGCAAACGGCTTTAATATTTACCTGGACCTGCTGGAAAATTACGATCACTTAACCAGCATGGTAAACCAGCAGGTAGCGGGCCAAAAGGCCGAAGTTGCCGGCAAAACTTTCATTGTAGATAATACCAGAATTTATGGATCGGGCAAACAAATAGTGATGCAGGTTGATTTTAAAGGATCAAACACCGGTACCATTTACCTGGTAGGCACACCCACCTATAACCCGGCAACGCACGAGTTATCTTTCCCTGACATGAGCTTTGACCTGCAAACCAAAGCCTGGATGTTGAAAGCGGCCAAATGGATGTTTAACGGAAGGATCACAGATATGATCCGCCAGAAAGCTACCTATAACTTTACTAAGTTTTTGGCCGATAGCAAAACCCGTTTGCAAAAGGAGTTAAGCCGCGATTACGGCAACAATATCCGGTCGGATGTGAGCATAAAAGATTTGGATATCCAGGCTATTTTCCCAACCAGCGAAAAGCTGATCGTCCGTACTTTATCAAAGGGACAGATCAAGGTGAAGATGGTGATGTAGGTTCGGCCTATGGGTAAATAAGTATTTTTGTGATAGTGGTGATTTAACCACAAAGTTCACAAAGAAACAGCACGTTGATTAACACAAAGGCCACAAAGTTTTTTTTATTTAGACACAAAGGCCTTGTGCCCTTTGTGCTTCCCATCTTTGTGAACTTTGTGGTTAAATTCTCCTATATGCACACCTGCACATCTACAAACCTTCCCAAAACTCTTTTTTCCATTGGGCTTTTTCGGCTTCATCTAAAAAAGTCCAAGCTACTATGCGGCTGGTTTTTTGTCCGTGAACCATGTTAATGGTCCTTACATCTAAAGCATTAACCGCCTTTAGGGCCCTTTGGATAACCGGTAACGTTTCTTTTTTAGATATCAGGGTGCTGAACCACAGACATTGCTTGCCTGCCAGGGCGCTTTGCTCCACCATGCGGCGCACAAAGCCAGCTTCACCGCCATGGCACCATAATTCGGTTTTTTGCCCGCCGAAATTTAGTACGGTAGCAGGTGTATCCAAACCTAATTTTTTCCACTTGCTGGCTGTTGAGTTTTGCGCCTCCTGCAACGATGCGTGGAATGGCGGGTTGCAAATAGTGATATCAAAACCCTCGCCCGATTTAATAATGCCCTTAAAAATATTGGCCTTATTGGTTTGCAGGCGCAGCATAATTTTATCCTGGAAACTGCGGTTATGCTCTAAAATATCCTTTGCCGACCGGATAGCCAGCGGATCAATATCGGTCCCAATGAAGCGCCAGCCATATACACTGCTGCCAATTAAGGGATATACGCAATTAGCCCCCATCCCTATATCCAACACATTTATCTTTTTGCCCCTTGGCACAGTACCGCCGTTCACTTCGGCTAACAGATCGGCGGCATAATGCAGGTAATCGGCCCGGCCGGGGATGGGCGGGCAAAGGTATCCCTCGGGGATAGCCCAGTCGTTTACCCCATAGTATTGTTTAAGCAAAGCCTTGTTCAGCGCCATTACCGCCGCCGGGTCGCTAAAGTTGATCGACTCGGTATCGTAATCGTTCATCTTCACAAAGCGCTGTAATTCGGGCGTGCCTTTTATCAGCAACTTAAAATCGTACCCTTTACGGTGCGAGTTGCGCGGATGTAAGCTATCTTTTTCTACAGGTGCTTGTTTGGGGGCTGCTGGCATATTTGTTATCGTAAACTTTTGCAAAGGTCGGCATTCTTAATTACAAATGCGGATAAGTTATTTTATACGCAGGGGAACCGCGTTTAACATTCAAATTCAGACCCGGCTGTAAACTATCTCTCTTTCCTCAACTTATCACGATGCATAGCCCCCCACTCTGATAAGGAGAGCAGCACATCGCGTAAGGTATCCGCGTAAGGCGTAATTTGATATTCAACCACTACGGGTGTGGTGGCATGCACAACCCGGGTTATAAAACCGTTAAGCTCCAACTCTTTTAACTCGCTTGATAATACCCGCGCGGATATGCCATCTATGGTGCGCTGGATCTCGTTAAAACGTTTATTGCCTTCACTTAAGGACAGGATAACCCGCAACTTCCATTTACCGCCAATTACATAAAGGGCGTCACCAATTGCTGTTAGGCGGCTGCTGCACTCGCCGGAAGACGGCCTGTCTGCATTGTTCATAATAAATTGATTTACAGAGTAGTATACAAAAGGTTAGCACTAACCTTTTGTATACTACTAATATTTAATAACCAAATGTAAATAGATTTGGCCGTATAAAATCAAATAAAATGAAAAACATACTGCATATTATTTCGAGCCCGAGGGGCGGTGCCTCCCTGAGCATTAAATTAGGAAACGCGATTATTGAAAAGATACAGGCCGCTTACCCCGGAAGTACCGTGACCGAACGTAACCTGGCAACCAACCATTTTCCGCATTTGGAAGAAGCCCAGCTCACCTCGTTTTTTACGCCTGCCGAAAACAGGACGCCTGAAAATATAGCGGCCATTGAGCATTCGGAAAATGCGATTAATGAAATAGAAGATGCGGATATCCTGGTGATTGGCGCACCGCTTTATAATTTCGGCATCCCATCGGCATTAAAAGCCTGGATAGATCATATTGTTAGGGTAGGCCGTACTTTTAAATATGATGCAACCGGCCGCGAAGGATTGATTAAAGGTAAAAAGGTTTATGTCGCCTTAGCCTCCGGCGGGATCTATTCGGATGGGCCAATGAAAGAGATGGAGTTTATTGAGCCTTATTTAAGGGCCGTATTGGGCTTCATTGGCTTAACCGATATCACCGTATTCAGGGTAGAAGGCTCGGCAATCCCGGGCGTACAGGATACCGCTTTAGAGAAAGGTATCGGCAGTATCCATCTTAATTAAAAAACAGCCATCAAGATAAAAGCCTTTAGATCATTCCTGTCTAAAGGCTTTTATTTTACTGTAAATGTTCTGCTACATACGTGTAAGTCAGCAAGGCTTGAAAGGATAATCCCTATCTTTAAAGCCATATTATTGTTCTAACACCTATGAAAAAACTCTTCATTTTATTACTGCTGGCTACGGCGTCGGCTGGTTTAAATTCGCGTAGTTATGCCCAAAGTAAAGCATTAAGCAGCATCGGCGACGAATCTGATTATTACAAGTTTGCCAGCATGGTACGTTCGGCCAATATGGATGCTACCCTGGCAGCCTTAGGTACCTATACCGTATTTGCGCCTGATAATTTATTATTCAGGGAGATGGGGTCAACCAAACTGGATAGCTTAACCGGCGACCCGGCTAAAATGGCGGCTTTCCTGAAAGCGCATATTGTTAAAGGTAAATTTACCACAGCAGAGATCAGCAAAAAGCTGGACTTGGGCAAAGGCAAAACTACACTGACCAACCTGTTAGGCCAACCTTTAAAACTCACCCACACTAAGGATAATAAACTGCTGATTACCGGTAACAACATAACCCCGGCCCACTTTTTGGCTTTTGATATGAAAGATCCGAAAGGTGTTATCCACGGTATTGATAATATTCTGGTGAAATAAGCAGGATAACCAGTATGCAAAAAAGCCTTCAGACGGAAATCTGAAGGCTTTTTTGTGCGAAAGCAGGGCCGTACCGTGCCATGCCGGCCTAATATCTGACTCAAATGTAGCTGCTTACTTTTTAGCTAAGATATACTTGCCCCAAACATCTGTTGGCGAAAACATGTCAGCGGCGCCGGGCCCACCCGGGCCGCCCATACCCCCAGGCGCGTTTCCGCCACCCTGGCCACCGCGACCGCCATCACCCCCGAAACCGCCGCCGCCGCCTGCGCCACCGCCGCCAAAGCCCGCATTGCCGCCACCATCATTACGCTGCATAAAGGCCGGCATGGTTATACCGTTTACTTTAATGGCATAAGCGATCTCTTTATTATCGCCCGGGGTAAGATTCAGCAGCTTTAACGGGATAGCCAGTTCATAGGTGTAATTGCCTTTTGCATCATAGCCAATGGCTGATTTAATGCCGTACTCGTTATAAACAGATAGCAGCGAATCGGCAATATCCTTAAAGCCCAGTACCTTAATCTCTTTAGCCGCATCGATGGTTTGTTTATGCCTTGCAGCAAGGGTTGCCGAATCCGGGGCTGCATTACGGCCGCCAAAGCCGCCGCGCTCTCCACCACCGAAACCTCCGCCGCCAAAACTACCACGCTCTGCACCGCGCTCGCCATCCGGGCGGGCGGCCCTTACAATTACGGGATAGGTAAAGCTAACCGCGTCTTTAGCTTTCTTTTTCCCATCGGTGTTCAGGATAAAGGAGATCCCACCGGCAGCTATCTTATTGCTGTTTTGCATATCAGTTGATTTTACTACCAGGTACAGCAACTGATCATCATTACTGACGGAATAAAAAAGCTTGGTTTGTTTATTATAGGCCTGGAAACTATCGTTCCATTCTTTCAGGTTACCGTCTACCTTAACGGCCGGCGATACAACACCGGTGCCGGTTTGTACGTTGGGTAATTTCGCGTCCTGCGCCAGCAAGGGCAAGGCAACAGGGAATAGCAAGATCAGTAATAACGAGGTTTTTTTCATTTTATCTAAATTTTAGGGAGTAATTCATATTGCATACCTGTTGCAATGCAACGGGCCACTATTCAAATAAAGAGGTTGAAACAGGCATAAAAAAATGAAGTAGACCATTGCCGGGTATAAAGCGACAAGCAGCTCCAAAAACACGACACGAATTACCGGGGAACATTGGTTTTGGTTACCACAACGTCATTGCGCGTTATCAAATCCCGGTGGGGCCTTGAAGGTGAAATGACGTTAAAAAGATTGTCATTGCGAGCGATAGCGTGGCAATCCCATAGGCAAGTAAGCGTGCGTTATGAAAGCCCGTCTGCTCAAAGGCCGCAGGGGCCTATTTACTTTTTTCTTGAAAAAAAAGTAACAAAAATTCAAGACAGCAAAAATGCTTCCTTTGCCGCACGTGGCCTTTGCCCTGCAAACGGGCAGAACCACGGCTACGCTTATTTGCCCCGCTGTCGCACCCACTTACCCTCGCTTCTGCAAAACGCTAATGCCCTCCTACAGCACAAGCCACCATTGTTCTGCCCGTTTTCGCCCGGAAGCTCCTTTGCTGTCGGAAAACTAAAAAAAATACGACATGGGTAGCTACGAAGCAACCATCGGCAGGCAGAGCCGCAACGCCGGTCCTCTTTTGTGCGTATGTATTGCGTGACCTCCCTCATATCAGATAAAAGCAATCGATTGTTTTTTTATCCCGATTTGCTTGTAATTGTCATATTGATTATTTACGTTCGTGTAATAAATGTATTTAATACATTTATTACACCCGGCTTGCTAAGCCTTAAATAGTTAAACCAATTATACCGTAAGTTCATCTTAATTATACCAACCGTCAATTATGAAAAGACAATTATTGCTCTTGCTGATCTTTCCCGTAACGTTTATCAGTAACTCACTTGCCCAATCGTACCAGCGTACCGGGACGGGAGTAAAGGCCAATATCCAATCTATGGATATCGAGGTGCAGTTTTATTCGCCCCAGATTGTACGTGTACTAAAACAACCTGAAGGAACTATATTGAAAAAGGAGAGCCTTTCGGTGATTAAAAAGCCGCAGGAAACCGGTCTGGATGTAAGCGAACAAAATGGGGTTGTTACTTTAAAAAGCAGTTCGGTGCTGGTAAAGCTTAACTTAAAAACAGGCAGCGTAAGTTTTGCTACCCTTAGCGGGGCGCCTTTGTTTACCGAGAAAGATTACGGTACGCAGTTTACACCCATAAAAGATGCAGGGAATGCTACCTTTAACGTTAGGCAGGCCTATTTATTGGATAAGGACGAGGTGATTTACGGGATTGGGCAACAACCAAATGGCAGACTGAACCAACGCGGGCAAAAAGTATATCTCCGCAACGAAAACACCCGGGTTTGTATCCCCTTCTTCCAGTCGGTAAAAGGATATGGTGTTTATTGGGATAATTATGCCCCTACTACCTTTACCGATAATGTACAGGAAACCTCGTTCGACTCGGAAGTAGGCAACTGTGCCGACTATTACCTGATGTATGGCCCGGGTGCCGATGGCGTAGTATCTCAGATGCGCGATTTAACCGGTCAGGCCCCCATGATGCCGCTGTGGGTATACGGCTTCAGCCAATCGCGCGAGCGGTACAAAACACAATTTGAGTTACTGGACGTAGTGAAAAAATATCGTGCCCTTAAGGTGCCGCTGGATGGCATAGTGCAGGACTGGCAATACTGGGGCCCCGACAGTAACTGGAACGCCATGAGCTTTGCCCCGGTTATTTACCCAAGGCCTAAAGCAATGATCGACAGCATCCACAGCCTTAACGCGCACCTGTTTATTGTAGCCTGGCCTGGTTTTGCCCCTAAAACCAAACAATACCAGGAGTTTAAGCAAAAAAATATGCTGATTAATTTTGATACCTGGCCCCCAAAAGCCAATACCAAACCTTATGATGTATATAATCCGGTTGCCCGGGATATTTACTGGGGTTACCTTAACAAAGGAATTTTCGCATTAGGGCCAGATGCCTGGTGGCTGGATTCGACAGAGCCTGACCATATCAATCTCCAGGAAAAAGATTTTGACCAGCCTACCTATTTAGGTACTTACCGCAGTGTGCATAACGCGTTCCCACTGCAACATACTAAAGGTGTTTATGAACACCAGCGCCAAACTTCGGAAGATAAACGGGTTATCCTGCTTACCCGTTCGGCATTTGCCGGGCAGCAGCGGTATAGCGCCAATACCTGGAGCGGCGACGTCCGGTCGGACTGGCCTACTTTCAAAAGGCAGATCCCTAATGCACTTAACTTTTCAATGACCGGGTTGCCGTACTGGAACGCTGATATCGGCGGTTTCTTTGCTGGTCACTTCAACAAAGGCGGCGGCATCAATAACCCCGAGTTTCAGGAATTGTATACGCGCTGGACACAGTTTGCTGCCTTTACCCCATGATGCGGTCGCACGGTACGGATATCCCAAGGGAAATTTACCAGTTTGGTAAGCGCGGCGACAAAATATTTGACGTATTGGAAAAATTTATTAACCTGCGTTACCACTTGCTGCCTTATACCTACGCAACGGCCTGGAATGTTACGCACAATTCGGGTTCTATTATCCGGTCTTTATATGCCGGATTTGGACAGGATAAACAAGGCTATGAAAACAATACGGAATTTTTGTTTGGCAAATCATTCCTGGTAATGCCGGTGACCGACAAGGGAATTAAAAGCCAAAGTGTTTACCTGCCCGCAGGTACCCAATGGTACGATTTCTGGACAGGGGAAATTACCGATGGCGGTAAAAGCATAGAAAGGGCAACGCCGATAGACATATTGCCGCTTTATGTACAAGCGGGATCTATCATCCCATGGGGGCCTAAAGTGCAATACGCGGCCGAGAAAAAATGGGATAACTTAACCGTCCGCGTTTATCCCGGCGCCAATGGTACTTTTACTTTGTATGAAGACCAAAACGACAGTTACAATTATGAAAAGGGCCTATATGCTACCATAGATTTTGTTTGGAACGACAAAGACCGGACATTGACCATTAATGATCAGCAGGGCAGTTTCCCGGGTATGATCAGGAAACGAACATTTAATATCGTACTGGTTAAGCCAAACCATGGCACCGGTTTAGAAATAACCGCTGCTGATAAAGCTGTAACTTATAACGGCGCTAAAAAGATGGTAAAATTATAGAGCACGTTTATTAGGATCCTCACCCTGCCCTTTCTAAAATGCTGCCACAATCCAGTTCCCTCCCACGGGGAGGGGTGCGATAGACGGTGTAGTGGCGGGGAGGGGTTTATCCATTTTGTCATTGCCAAGTACGAAGCAATCGCGAACCGGCAGAGCAACAATCCAGTTCCCTCCCCTGGGAGGGGTGCGGTGGACTGTGTGTTAGAAGGGAGGGGTTTCGTCACTTTTGTCATTGCGAGCGTAGCGTGGCAATCTCGTAGTCAGCAGAGCGGGTAACACAATTATGCGCTTGTGCTGTAAATTAACGTTAGTCTGCTCTTAGCCGCAGGGGCCAAGTTACTTTTGGCTTGGGCCCAAAAGTATCCAAAAACCCAAGTCAAAAAAATGCTTCCCCGCTCCCTGCCGTTGCAACTTCTCGCCGGAGGCGGTTGCCCGGACATTCCCGCCAACGCGGGCCCGCTTTTTTGACAGGCCTGCCCTCTTTTAATCGGCCTTCGGCCGAACGTTGTTGCAATGCCTCACTACCGCGTCATTGCGAGGTACGAAGCAATCATCGGCAAGCAGAGACTATTTGCTGACAGAAGCTGGAAGCTTAAAACATTTTAGGTCGAAGTTACGCTGCGCTAAACTTCGACCAGTTGATTGCATCTTTATAATCGCGTCATTGCGAGGTACGAAGCAATCGCGAACAGGCAGGCCCACACCCCCACACACAAAAAGGCCCGCCGGTAAACCGGCGGGCCTTTTATCTTGTATAGCTCTAAACGCTTATTTAACAGCGCCCGGAGTAGTATAAGGTAGGTTTTGAGGATCGTATGAAGCCCAGCCTGATGACCAATCGGTAGTGCCGAAAGCGCCACGGTAAGCCACTTTATCAAAAAACGCGTCGGTTAATTTAGCGTTGGTAAATACCGCGCCTGCAGCTGCTGCCGAACCGGCTTTTACAGTAAAGTCGGGTTTGCCAGCGTTAGCGTTACCGGTTGCTTTAAAGTCAAGACCGTATTTCAATGGATCGGTTAACAGATCAAGTACCGATTTGGTAGCATCAAAAGTGTTTGCTGCGCGGATAGCAACTTCAAACAAGGTTTTGTTTTGTCCTTTAACTTCGTTGCTTTTGTTGTTGGTGTTGTACAGGATGTTATCGGTAAACACAATACGTCCGGCAGTGTAGTTGGTTGAAGTAGCGCCTGCTGTAGCAACAGTTCCGTCATCAATATAAACACCTTCGGTATAGTTAGTTAACAGCGAGTTGGCAACGCTGATAGCCGAGTTACGACGGATCTGCGCGGCATGCTGAAAGTTAGCATTGATACCTGAAGGAGTCGCATTGGTTCCGTTTGCAACGGTCAGCAACGGACCAACAATTGTCATGTTAGAGAACACGGCGCCGGTTTGCGGCGTATTGTTTGAACCGGTAGCATCATTATCCGATTCGAAACCGTTTGAGCCCGAGAAGTCGGCTACAACCTGTGCACGCTGTGCCAGGCCAAACTGTACTTTACCCGAGAAACCAAAGTCGGTATCAAAATCATCATCGGTAGCGCCTATAGATAATAAGTGCTTAGCCGTAACGGTACCGCCAAACCACTCATAAGAGTCATCGCCCGAACGGTAAACTTCAATATAATCTAAAGTAGTGCCCGAACCTACGCCACCCATGGTTAAACCATTGATCTCGTTATCCGGTGAAAACGGAATACCGGCATACTCAATACGTACATATTTTAATGTACCAGAGTTATCGGCTGCATCAGTACCACCGTACTGGATGTATTTATCAACAGCGCCGCCACCGGTTGGGGTTAATCCACCTTCAATAGTAGCTACACCGCCTGTAGGGTTAATAGGCGCTTTACCCAACAGGATAATGCCGCCCCAATCGCCGCTTGAACGGCCGCCTGCTGCTACGTTTGATGTAAATACAATAGGTTTATCAGCCGTACCAATAGCGCTGATCTTTGAACCGCGGGTGATAACCAGGGTACCTTTGGTTGATTTATCGCCTTTAATGATCGTACCTGGTTCAATAGTTAAAGTAGCACCGTTGGTTACATACACAAAGCCTGTTAAATAATATATTTTGTCGGCTGTCCAGGTGGTACTGGCCGATATGTCACCGCTAACGGCTACTACATTTCCGGGAATGATAACCTCGTCGTCGGGACTGTTTTTACTACATGCCGAAAATAGGAATACAGCAAGCAGTAATAATAAAAGTGCGTTTTTTTTCATGGTCTGTTTTTTAATAATTCTTACTTTTTTTAATTCTTTATAAATGGTTTTTAAAAATTGTGAGTGTAGGCCAGCGTGTAGTTTACGCCTGTTTTAAAACGATTAATCACTTCGCCGCGTGATTTGCCGCTGTTGATCTTATAAACCTCGGTATCGCCCTTGTAAAAGAAATAGCTTTGCTGGTTAAGCAAATCGTTGCCGCTTAGCTTAAATTCTCCTTTGCCTTTAAATACCCGGTAGCCCAATTGCACGTCTATTACATCGCGCGGCTTCTCGTATACGGCCGGGAACTGGCTGCCCCTGGCTTTAAAAATCCTTTCGCCTACGCGGTTGTACAATGCGTTAATGCTTAGCTTATTATCAAAAGCGGTTTGCAGCAAGCCGGTATTGATTACGTATGGGGCCTGCCCTACCATCGATCGTTTGTTGGCATTTTCGGAAGCGCTGAAACGGCTATCGGTAGTTTCAGATTTAATGAGCGCTACGTTGGTATAAAAGGTGGTATTTTTTAGCTGAGGTGATATAAAATCAAGCGTTTTGCGGATCTCAAATTCAACGCCGTAATTGGTCGCTTTTTTCGAGTTAAAGTAACGGTAGTCGGGCGTAGAGTTTACGTCGTACACACCGGTCTCAATCGGGTCCTGGAAATGTTTGTAAAATCCCGATACCGAGATGATCTGACCGGCAGCCGGGTAAAACTCGTAGCGCAAATCGAAGTTGTTAATGTGCGATGTGATCAGCAGCGGGTTACCCGATACTGTTGCCAGCAGCTCAAAATCATAATAACCAAACGGGGCAAGCTCCCTTAACTCGGGGCGGCCAATAGTACGCGAGAACGAGAACCTTAAGTTGGCCTTAGGCGTAACGGCATACGTTAAGTTAGCTGATGGCAAAAAGTCAAGGTCGTCCAGCTTTACTTCGCCTGTGGTAGGCGATTTGTCGTTTAGCTTCAGGTCAAATTTTTCTACACGCAGGCCCCAAACCAACCTGAATTTGCTGCCAAACTTATTATCCAGCATGGCATAAGCGGCATTAACTAACGTGTTGGCGGTGTATGGGTCAGATGGTGTGGCGATATCCTGCAGGCCGTACACGCCCTGGTTAATAATGCTGCGGCTAAAAATCTGGCTTAACGGTAATCTTTTAATAGCATCGGCATCTACAGGTGATGAAGGGCCGACATTCAGATCGGCACCGATGAAACGGGCATCAAACACCCTGTCGCGGTATTGCGATGACACGCCTGCTTTTAAGATAGCTTTGCTTTTAAACAAATTTACCGGCAGGCTATAATCTAACTGGCCCGAGTAAGTATTCTCGTTCAGGTTGGCAAAGTAGCGGGCGTTTTGTTTACCCACCGCGTCCACATCGGCCAGGTAAACGCCGTTAATTAAGGCATAGTTGGTTTTACGCTGATCGGGCTGATTGTTCCCCACATTGCTGTAGCTGGCAATCCAGGTAAATTTTGAATTGTTGGCAAAACCATGATCGCCCTGTACGGTTGATTTTAGCAAGCTCTTCTGGATCAAATCGAAAGCGGTAAAATGGTTATCCGGGTTACCGGTTTGGTCGGTAGTACCGGTACGCGACAGAAACTGGTCATCAAACACCCTGTTGTAGATGTTTTTAAAGGTGATCTTATTTTTACCGTAGGTATAGGCAAAATTGGCCAGGGCACCAATATTGGTCGAGAACTTGTATTTATTATCGTTAAAATTATATACAAAATACTGAATGCCAACGTTTGGCGTAGTTTGGAAACTGTTACGATAGGTTAAGGCCACAATTGCGCCAAAACGGTTACCATTTTTACCGATATCCTTCACCCTACCTAAACTGATCTGGTAGTTTTGGTTCGCAAAGGCACTGCAGTTATAGATCTTAAAATTAGGGTTAAGCGAAGCTAAAGCTGCGGTTTGCCTTTGCGCGCTAAGCGACCCGGAGTTTATAGCGGCGTTTGATGGAAAGTTTGAAGGCAGCTTGCGCGATCCGTCGTCAAAACCGAAGTAATCGGAAATATTGCGGTAGCCACTTTTAAAATCCTTAAATGTGGTGTTGGTATTATAGCCTAAACCGGCGCTCACGGTTAAAAAGTTATTATCGGGGATATCTTTAGTGACGATCTGGATGGCGCCGCCGGCAAAATCGCCGGGCAGGTTTGGCGTTGCCGTTTTGCTGATCACCAGGTTATCGATCAGGTTTGCCGGTACGATATCGAACGAGAAAGCCTTACGGTTAGGCTCGGTACTGGGCAGGGTAGATCCATCAAGCGACGCGGTATTATACCTGTCGCCCAGGCCGCGTACTACCACAAATTTGTTTTCCTGTATGGTAGCGCCGCTTACACGCTTTAAAACATCCGAGGTGTTTCTATCGGGCGAGCGTTTAATGGTTTCGGATGTGATACCATCGGTAATGCCCGCATTATTTTTTTGTGCCGCGTATAATGAATTTACCGATTCCTGGCGGTAGGTACCTTTCACTACTACCACATCCAGGGTTTTGCTGGTGCTGGCATCCAAAACCACATTAAGGGTGGTTACTGCACCGGCTTTAACTTCAACTTCGCTGATCTGCTTGGTATTGTAGCCAATGTATTTTACAGTTAAAGTGTATTTGCCGGGAGGTACGGCGTTAATAATATACAATCCATCAATATTGGCAGCCGATCCTTTATTAGTACCGTCAATCAGTATGGTAGCGCCTATCAATGTTTCGCCGCTTTTTTTATCAGTTATTTTGCCAGAGATCTTTCCGGGAGTTTGGGCCTGTATAACCGTGCAATTAAAAATTAATGCCAGTAATAGGATAAGGGGAGTAAGTTTCTTTATCATATGATTTAACAACAGGTCAAAAGTACCCGCCACTTATTAAGCATATGTTAACCCAGGATTATCAAATCGAATATCTTAGATAATAGATTTAATATATTGTTCACAGTCAAAAAATGAAGATTTAATGAAGTTAGCGCTGTAAAAGAGACGATTATTGTATATCGTAGATGATAGATATTACCTTTGGATATCTGTTAATAAAAATGGCAAATCACAAAAAGGAAGAATTTACACAGGGCGATCAGCACATTTCCCAAATGGCAAAGGCAATGTCTCACCCTGCCCGCATCACCATTATGCGGATCCTGACCGCCCATCCTAAATATACCTGCGGCGAAATTGTGGAGGTGCTGCCGCTTGCCCAGGCCACCGTATCGCATCATTTAAAAGAATTGCAGGAAGCCGGTTTGATCAGTGTATCGTTCGAGGGCAAAAAATCCCTTTATGAAATTAATTGGAAAAACTGGGACAGCTATACCGCGTCCTTAGCGCAATTTTTAGATTTTGTGAACAACAGTCCGGGGATCCCATCGCTATAACAATAAAGTAACACACTGTTAACCTTAGCATTACTCAAAGGAAATACAGACCGCTTATGTTTGCGGCTTATTATACCTTCTACGTGAATAAAGCTCCGATCAGTTATAACGACGATGATGTCGCCTTGTCTAAATTTGCCCTGGCGTTTGGATTGCCCGTAAGGATCTTTATTATACGCACCATAGTTGAACAGCATAACGCGGCCTCAAAAAACCACTTTGAAAGCCCGCTGTTTAAACCCGAATTAGTTCATAAACATATTGCCCAACTTAAAAACCTGGGCATATTACAAACCAGAACAGAAAAAGGCAAAACTACTTACAGTACCAATAAAGCATTTTTTGGGCAAATGTCTGAAAAGTTTAGCCTGTTGTTTGCAAGCATGCGCGATATGAACAATAGCTTGCCCGTTCAGCCTGCCGTTAAGGAACACGATACGGAACCACAATTAAACTTCGGGTCGTATCTTAAAAACCAGCGCCTTTCCTTTCAATTTACCCAGGAAGCTTTTGCCAAACATTTAAACATGGAAAGGGCAAAACTAAGCAAGATCGAGACCGGCAAAGCGGTATTCCCTGCCGAAAAACTGGAGGCGCTTGCCACCATTATTTACGAAGACCTGGCTAAGCTTAAAAAGATCTATTATAGCGATCACCTGGTTACCCTGATACAGGATGGCCATATTGACGCTACCACATTTGAGTTTGCCAAAAAGAAAGCCGAACAGCAATAGCAGATATTACCGCCTACCCTGCTAACCAAAATTTAATTAAAACCGAACCATCGTGTACCCTATACCGGTGTATAATTCAGCTGCATATTCTTTTGGCGTAGTGGCCTCATATCTTCAGCCGGTTTAAATTTGGCGCCGATAACACGCGGGGGAATCGGTTTAACCAGTATCTTTACAACAGGGAACCAACGACATGAAATTTTTAAGACGAAATATGATGAGCATTAAAAAAATAGCTTTTTTTATACCTTCATTTATTCTCTATTCAACCATCTCAGCTTTTAGCCAAAGCGGCGATGTAAAAAGCACGGCAAATACCGATAGCCTTGATTATAGCCTTACTGTATCTGCCCGTAAAACGCTGAACAGTTCTAAACCAAACAGCAGCTTTGGTGCGCCGGTTGATTACCGAACCCGAAATATCGCTCAGCTAACCAACTATAAACCGGTTCATATTGAAACTGACCTGTACGGAGGAAGGCTGGACAGGCAAGGCAGCAAAACCGGTTTTTACCACGTACAAAAAATTAAAGGCCGCTGGTGGGTGGTAGACCCCGAAGGGAATTTATTTTTGCATAATGCCGTAAGCAGCGTAACCCCGGGCGGCAGCGAACAGAATAAAGCGGCACTGAAAAGCAAGTTCGGGAATACAGAGACCTGGGCAGCCAAAACCCTGGAACTGCTAACCGACAACGGGTTTAATGGCGCAGCTGCGTGGAGCGATATCACAGCTATCCGAAGCGCCAACAAGAACGCGGCACATCCCCTGGCTTATAATATCATCATTAATTTTATGAGTGGTTATGGGCAGCAACGGGGAGGCACGCACCGCCTGCCCGGGCACCAGGGTTATTTAAACAATGTTATTTTTGTGTTTGACCCCGGCTTTGCAACCTATTGCGAGGAACGGGCCAGGGAACTGACCAATTACAAGGATGATAAAAACCTGATGGGCTATTTCTCTGATAATGAAATGCCGCTTGCGCGCACCAACCTGGCTGGCTATCTGGCCCTGCCCCATACCGAACCGGGTTATCAGGCGGCTAAGCGCTGGTTAGAGGAAAACCATGCAGATTCCGCCAAACTTACGGATGCCAATAAAAAAGATTTTTTGAAATACGTATGTGATACCTATTTCAAAACCGTAAGCGCTGCCATTAAAAAATACGACCCTAACCACATGTATATCGGTTGTCGCTTTTATGCCACACAGCGCTTTTTTCCGGAAGTGATAAAAAGCGCCGGTAATTATGTGGATGTGATATCCATTAATTACTATAACTACTGGACTCCAAAATTGGAAGATATGCAAAACTGGGAAAAGTGGAGCGGGAGGCCGTTTATGGCAACCGAATGGTATGTTAAAGGCGAAGACGCCGGTTTGGCAAATACATCGGGGGCCGGCTTTTTAGTGAAAACCCAGGCCGACCGGGGGCTGTTTTATCAAAACTTTGTACTGGGCCTCATCGAATCCAAAACCTGTGTTGGCTGGCACTGGTTTAAATATCAGGACAACGATCCGCAGCAAAAAGGGGCCGAACCATCAAATATTGATGCCAATAAGGGCATTTTCAATGTAAACTATGAGCCTTATAAACCGTTGCTGGATAAAATGAGCGAACTAAACAAGCAAATGTATTCACTTGCCGACTATTTTGATCGCCGAAAATAAGATGGCGCTGTACTTTCTTCAGCTTGCTACAGTATTTCTATATACCCGTCCGTACCGTTCACCCGGATGCGCTGTCCGTCTTTGATCAGTTTGGTGGCATACTCCACACCAACCACTGCCGGTAAGCCATATTCACGCGCAATAACTGCTCCATGGGTCATCAGTCCGCCAACTTCGGTAACCAGGCCTTTTATGGAAACAAACAATGCTGTCCAGCTGGGGTCGGTAAAGGTGGTAACCAATATATCTCCGTCTTCTATCTCCGCATCTTCCATGTTTAAAATAACACGTGCCCGTCCTTCTATAACTCCGGACGATACTGCCATTCCCGCAATAGACCCGGCAGGGAGATCTTCCCGTTTATATTTTCCCGTAATAATCTCGCCATCAGACGTGATAACACGCGGGGGCGTTAGTTTTTCATATAATTTGTACTCCTCTTTTCGTTTGCTGATGATTGGGTGATGCGGTTTATGTGTGCAAACCATTTCGCTAAGTTCTTCAAAACTGAGGTAGTAAATATCTTCTTTTTCATGAATAATATTGGCCTGTACCAGCTGTTCAGCTTCTTTCAGTAAAGCCTGCTTATAAACGAAGTAGCGACTAATAAACCCGTATTTAGGGTACTCACGATAACCGGCGAAGTTTCGGAGCAGGCTGATCATCCGTTTTGTTTCTTTGGCTTTTTGTTCGCCATCCGGCAATTGCTTCAATCTATCCAGTAACTCCTGTTCCTTTTTCAAAGCTTCCTGTCGCCCCTGTTCAAATTTCCGGTTGCCTTCATTAGGCTCAAAGTTTTTGATGTTGCTCAGAATCACGGGAACAAGCGTTAATGGTTTTTCACTCCAGCGGGTTCTGGTAATATCTATCTCACCGGCACACCGCATCCCGTATTTATCGAGATAATCATTGATAGCGTCCCGGGTTTCCTGTCCACCTTCAAATTGAACAAGTCCACTCAAAAAGTTATCATTTTTTACGTGTTGCAAATAATCGATTACGTCCGGGTAAGGGCGAATCACATCAGCGACATTCAACAGCGCCAAACCCATTTCCGAAGTAATATTGTTAGGTACGGATTGAGAAAGAATGTCTGCAGCGTTTTTCTCACCCAGCCATTCGTTCATTTTTTCATTGATCCAGAATGAAGCATTTATACCCGTCATCAGCACACCAAAACTTTGCGGGTCAAATGCGACCTTCTTTAATTGCTGAAGATCTTCCAGGATAAAATCAAACAGATCCGGGCCTGATTTGGTTTGGATATTCTGTTTTAACGCTTCTATTGATGTTTGACTATTCCTGATCAAATCAGCAACGATTGATGGATCGTAATCGTTTAGTGTTTGATAATTGGCAGGCGACGCAGGTTTATTGTTTTCACCCGGGCCGGATTCTTTTTTATCATCCGGTAACAATTTAATAAAATCTTCCCGCTCTATGATAGTTGTAAGTGCGTCTTTTATGAGCGGGTCGGACTTTCCTAAAGTGACGTTTAGT
Organism: Mucilaginibacter sp. GW821-FHT07H05; assembly: GCF_059418485.1. Taxonomy (NCBI): domain Bacteria; kingdom Pseudomonadati; phylum Bacteroidota; class Sphingobacteriia; order Sphingobacteriales; family Sphingobacteriaceae; genus Mucilaginibacter; species Mucilaginibacter sp. GW821-FHT07H05. The sequence continues at coordinate 113,716 of NZ_JBWKPY010000006.1, read as the reverse complement.
AAAGTTTCTCTGCCGGCAGGTGAAGCCAGCATAGCTGTAATATCAATAAATAATCTTCCACCGGCAGTACGCATGGGTGCCCGGGTGGTTAAAAGCCAAACAGACAATCCCAAAGGTTTCATGGGGTCGGTCATCATTTGTTGATGACCGACAGATACATAAACATGATTTTCATGGTCATCCGCTTCAGGGATAGGGAACAAAGTAGTAATTGGCCGGCTCTGGACAATATAAAATGTATCGCCGGCCCAACACCATTCAATGTCCTGCGGGCAGTCAAAATATTCTTCTATCTCTCTGCCAATAAGGGCAAGTTGCAAAATCTGCTCATCCGTCAGCGCCTGTTTATTCTGCATTTCAGACTCAACCTCCTGTTCTTCGGTACCGCCGTCCTTTAAAGCAACAATAACCCGTTCTTTGATGGGTATTTGCTTATTGATAATCCCGCCGTCGCGCACTTTATAGTTGTCGGGATTTACCCGGCCGGAAACCATGGCCTCGCCAAGCCCGAAGCTCGCATCAATAGATAACGTTTTCCTGTTACCAGTTACAGGATCGGCAGTAAACAAAATTCCTGCCGCCTGCGGGAATACCATTTGCTGAACAACCACAGCCAGTTGGACCTTACGGTGATCGAAACCGTTTTGAAGACGGTAGATTACCGCCCTGTCGGTAAATAGCGATGCCCAGCACCTGCTGATATGCTTTAGGATGGCCTCCTTCCCGATAACGTTCAAATATGTATCCTGCTGGCCTGCGAAGGAGGCCGTCGGCAGGTCTTCCGCCGTAGCGCTTGACCGCACAGCAAAAGCATCTTTTTCACCAAACCTGGTGAGATACCCCACGATCTCTTCTGCCAGATCCTCAGCGATGGGTGCGCTTTCGATGACCATACGGATTTTTGCGCTGATCTGGCTGATATTCTCCCGTTCTTCTGCCTTCAAACGCGCTAATTCATTAAGCAAGCTGTTAAACTCCGGGTTGTTTTCGGTTATTCTTTTATATGCTTCGGTAGTAATGCAAAAACCTTCCGGCACACGGATCCCCTTGATCCGGGATAGCTCGCCCAGGTTAGCCCCCTTACCGCCTGCAAGCATCAGCATAGACCTGTCGATATCCTGAAAACCAAGCACATAGGTGTTGCTATTTTTCCCTGACCTTTTGTTTTTAAGTATCATACCGGTGGTTTTTTTGAGCTGTGCAAAGCCAAAAATATAAGGTATACCGCATCAAAACCCCGTTTTTCAACTATATTTTTTTTTGCGCAATATGATGAAAGCAGGAACGTTATCCTTACAATTAGCGGGATGTTTTGCCCGCTTTAATCTGATTGAAATCCTCCCTTTGGGTAAAGTATTGCAGCCCTAAAATCAGCGCTATGGTAGTGGCAAACGTGATCTTCTGCATGATGGGCAAAAACTTAAAATGACCCGAGCCATACAAGTATAGCGTATAATAAAAAACAAGGAGACAAATAACACAGCAAAATTTGAATAGCCGCAGCCTTGATTTCAGAACGAAAACTGTGATGTAAAACATCCCTATCAAAAACATAGTGCTTGCGATAGAAACCATAATATCGTGCAACGGAGTAGCTATTAAAAAAGCAAATACCATACCGCCGGCCCCAATGTATTTGATAACTTTAGCCGCACCCTGTGCCGGTATCCTCTTTGAAAATTCGATAAAGAACAAGGCAAAACTGGCGGAAAAGAAAACCATTCCGCCAACAGCCCAAAACCGCGCTGCATTAGCTGCCCCATTCACCGCATTTTTACCGAAAAGATTGCTGATATAGTTGTTTTTCCAATCGTACCCAATAGCGTTTTTATCAACTTGCGATCCGCCGGGATAATGCCACGTGGCTATCAGCAGCAGGGATATGGAGATAATTATTCCGAACAGGATGGCATGTTTTTTTAGCATGTGGCAATCTTTAAGGGAATGAGCATATGAACTTAAGCATCTTTCGGTAAACTATATAAAGATAAAAAAGCCTTTAGATTTTTTATCTAAAGGCTTTTGAATAACACGCCTGTGTTGAGCAGGCAATATATGCTAAAAATAATACTGCTTATTCTGCCTCGCTGTCCGACTCATCTTTCGGTTCCCAAAGCTCAATGATATTACCTTCGGGATCCAGCACATGGACGAATTTGCCATAATCATATTCGGCAATTTCGTCAACAATGGTTACGTTATCCTTTTTTAGTTCTTCAACCAGCGCAACCAGGTTTTCTACCCGGTAATTGATCATAAAAGGTTTTTCCGACGGATTGAAATATTTGGTATCCTTCGGAAATGCACACCAGGATGTCGATCCCTTTTTTGACGGATCATCGGCTTCCCGCCACTCAAATGTAGTTCCGTATGCACTGGTAACCAATCCCAGGTTTTTGGCATACCAATCGTTCATACTTTTTGGGTCATTGCATTTAAAAAACACACCACCCAGGCCCGTTACTTTTTTCATGTTTAATCAGTTCTGTTTTAATTTATACGCTTGCTGCAATTGGTTTAGCTTTATTTTTAAGTATAAGTGCCGCTATCAACGATATCACGATGCCAACCGGCGCAATTTCCAAATAGGTGAACATCGCCCTAAAGGTGAAGCTTGTTTTGTATTTTTCCATCATAACTGCCATTTCAGCCGACTGTTTTTGTATTTCCGCGGCGCTTATCCCGCTTGCCTTCATTTCGGCTATAGCCTGGGCCTGGTATTTTTCGCCAAAATCGGGTACGAAATAATTAAAGTCGATCAGCCAAACCACCACATATACCGTCGATGCGATAAGCGTTATCAAAAGGCCAACACCCAGCGCTTTACCAAAAGTAATTTGGCCGTTGCTGTAAGTATCCCGGTAATTTTTAATGCCTACAAAAATGAGCGAAAATGCCAGTATCATCGTTGTATAACCCAATATCATCCGGGTGTTCAGGCTTAAACTATCGCTCAATACCCCTTCGCTCAACACACCCCACGATACACTTACAATACCGGCTATTATTCCGTTAATCCAAATTACCTTTTTCATTTTTTCTATTGTTTTAAGTTTAAATCTCGTCAAAATTGAATTAATGGCTTGTATTTTAAGTCATACTTTCGAGTGATTTTTCAAAAAAACGCGATGAGCGCACTCCAAACACAAGCAGACCAAATGATTTACCAACACTATCCCTTACTCCTAATGAGCTTTGATCCTATTGTAAAATAGTTAAGGACTAATATATCATTATTAATGCACCTTATTAAGCTGAACACAAAAGCCTTCGGGGCTTAATCTAAAGACCGTTTTAATTGCTTTTTAACATCAGCCTTTATTAGTTTAAATAATTATCTATCTTGCGCCAACAACAACCCACAATCATCTTATCATGAAAAAAGTTTTATTCCTTTTCGCAATGGTCATCGCATCCAACTTTTCCTATGCGCAATGAACTGACGATGGTACCAATGTTTATCTTACCAATAGCAGTCGTAACCTTGGCATCGGTGTCATCAAACGCCGGTAAAGGCCGCCAGCTAACACAACATAGCTTTATAAGCTGATTTTATATTTCTTAAACCACCGTCACCGGATCATGAATTCATTTAAATCCAATATAACCTTATTATTTTTCCTCATCTTTTTTTGTCAATTCATCTACAGTTGTAAAAAGGAAGAAAAGGAAACACCAGAAGAGCCAAAATTCTTTTCACCATCCGGATTAAAAGCAATTGTTTTCAGTGATTCTACCATTAAAATAAGCTGGAAAGACAATAGTAACATCGAAACCTCTTTTCAAGTTCAGCGTAAAGATGGTTCCGGCCAATATCGGCTTATAAAAGAAGTTCCGGCCAATGACACCGTGTTCATTGATTCAGATGTAGCCCCGAATTTGCTTTATACTTACAGAGTCCGCGCGGAAAATAAAAGTATAGAAACTTCTTTTTCAGATGAAGCCTCTATAAAGCTCAGTCTTCCCATACCGGTATTAAGCTCCACTGCTATTGACGATTCCAGTATCAAATTGTCCTGGACAGATAATTCAGCACTTGAATCGGGTTTTGTTTTGGAGCGAAGCACCAACGGGCAACCTTTTGTCACGATTGCAACGCCTGCAAAAAATGTACAATCCTATGCAGATAATACGATTCAGGTAAATGTAGATTATCGGTACAGGATAAAGGCTAAAAACATCCTTACCGAAACAGACTATTCTAATATTGTTACTACAAAAATACAGTTTAATGCACCAGGACTTAATTGCTCTCTTCCCGGCGGAAACACCGTTATCCTGACATGGAGCAATAACTCACAGTTTGAGCAGGGCTATATCATAGAACAGGCGTTTAATGATGGTGCCTTTACAGCAATTGCCACGGTTGCCACGCCTCTGCTTACTTATAAGATTGAAAACTTAGATATCTCAAAAAAATACGCATTCAGGGTAAAGGCTTATTCAGCAAAAAACACCAGTGCCTACTCTATCCTGAAAAAAGTTTATTATAATCACAGCAGATATATTGTTACCGAAAGCTACCCAGCCCAGCAGGCTGTAGAGGGCCAGGTAGCTTTATCCCCGTCAGCCAATCTGATTGCGGCCTCCGGGTATTACTCCAGAAATGTAGTTATTGCCAACCGTTCGATTCATTCCACCAGCATCCTTTCCACCGGGCATATCAAGGGCACTTTCGCACTTAGATTTTCGCCAGATAATCAATACCTGGCAATCACCAGTGCGGGAGATGGTAACCTGGAGATATGGAACGTAACAGCACAAACACTTTATAAAACGGCAGCTACAGGCATGGAAGCCACTTTTGCCCTGGCTTTTAATAGTGCTGGCAATTTATTAGCAGTAGGCGGCACGGGAACGAGTAAAATATTAGTTTACAACTTTCCATCCATGACGCTTAAATATACCCTGGCAACCGACAACAGCAATGTGCGCGATCTGCTATTTTATGAGAATGACACCCGGCTGATCTCCTGCGGCAACAATGACAAAATACAATTCTGGAACCTGGGCACACTGCAGCTCGAAAAAACACTCGCCGGCACGTCCGGGCATATCGGAACAATAGACCTTAATGCCGATGCTGGTTTAATCACCAGCAGCAGCTACGATGCCACGTCGGATCAATTAAAGATATGGAATACTAATGGTAACTTAGTCCGGGCAATTAATGTTGGGACCGGAGTTAGCAGTACCTTTTTCGGACCAGATAACAATATTTATTGCAGCGACTATCTTGGCAATGTCCAGGTGATCGATCAATCCGGCAATATTTTGAATAAAATTCCTATAGGCAGCCCTATTTATTTTGCTGATTTTAATAAAACGCTAAAATTGCTGACAACTTTCAGCGCAGACGGGAACATCAATGTTTTAACCAATGCCCCGGTGTGGCAGGAATATTAACAGGATCATTTTGTTGTCTGTCGAGTGGTACTTTTCGGTTAATCATATGCCAATGCGCTAAATTTATAAATTATTCAGTCACGGATTTAAGCTCGCTTTCTATTGATCAAATAGTGCATTAAAACTGCTTTGTATGGTGTGGCGGGTAGATTATTTCTTAAAAAATGACAGTATCTTTTTACCTCCTGTTATCAAAGCTACCATCATTAAGCCGGCAACCAATCCTATCGTAAGTTCCCTGATCATTGATGGCAGGTTTGGCAATAAATGATGTAAATATTCGATATTGTGAGCAAAAATTCCACCTGAAACCAAGATCAAAGCAATGGTTCCAACAACGCTTAGCAGCTTAATAATAACCGGTAACGATTTAACCAGCAAAACCCCCACGGCCGAAAAGAAACCTTTGTTATTGGAGCGCTTGATCAGCTGATAGCCGGCATCATCCATCCTGACAATAATTGCAACTATGCCATAAACGCCTATTGTTGCCAGAAATGCCACAACCGAAACGGTTATTACCTGTATGGCCATGCTCCTTTCTGTTACAGACCCCAGCGCAATAATTACGATCTCGATAGACAAAATGAAGTCGGTTGTTACAGCCGATTTAATTTTTGCTTTTTCGGCATCAGTATCATTCTGCCCGCTTTCTTTAATTACCTGGTGTGCTGTTTTTGAACGATGAAAAAGGTATTCAATTATTTTTTCAACGCCCTCGTAAGCCAGGTAAAAGCCCCCTAAAACCAGGGCGATTTTAACAGCCAGCGGGAAAAACACACTTAATAATAAAGCAATGGGGACAATAATGAGCTTATTAACTAACGATCCTTTTGTAATAGCCCATAGTACCGGCAATTCGCGCGACGATAAAAAACCGGTAGCTTTTTCTGCATTCACCGCTAAATCGTCGCCCAATATCCCTGTTGTTTTACGTGCCGCTACTTTAGCGGTCACCGCTACATCATCCATCAAAGCGCCTATATCGTCCAAAATCGCAAAAAAACCTGATGCCATGTTTTATTTTTTGTTATGGCTGTAAAATATAAATTAAACCTGATTTTGAGCTAAAATTTATGCAAACAGGCAGTTTACAGGTTAAACACAGGATAGTAAATAATAAAAAGCCTTCAGATTTTCATCTGAAGGCTTTCCAATTTTATTGCCATATCTGGTGGTCTCAAAGGCTCCGATTTATCGTTATTCATTAACCTGACGGCATAATAAAGACCGATTTTACAAATGGCGACCAGAAGTATTTCAAACTATTTTAAAAACCATACATACCACCCGAAACGGAAATTTGCTCACCTGTAATCCACGCGGCATCATCGGAAGCCAGGAATACGGCAGCTTTGGCAATATCCTCGGGCTGGCCTCTGCGGCCCAGCGGTGTGTTGGCAATAAACATTTTTTCATATTCACTGCCGGCGGTAACGCCAGCCGCGGTTGCACCTTCTGTTTCTGTAGCGCCCGGCAAAATAGAATTGATACGAATGTTCTGTGCACCTAACTCTTTTGATAAAGAAATCGTGATGGCATCTAATGCCGCTTTAGTTGCCGAATACAAAGAGGCCCCCGGCAGCGGCATTTTGCTGGCACCCGAACTGATGTTGATGACATTCCCGCCGTTGTCGCCAAACAGTTTCAAGGCTGCCTGGATAGTTAATATGGGACCAAGCACATTGACATTAAAACTATTATGAAAAGTTTCTGCTGATATCCCTTCAATAGGTGCATATCCCTGATAAACCGCGTTGTTGACCAATATATTCAGCCCTCCGAAGGCTTTTTTTGTTTCTTCAAACAGCCGGGTTACATCCGCTTCGTTCGACACGTCGGCCTGTACGGCAATGGCAATGCCGCCACTGCCGGTTATTTCCTTAACCACTTTATCTGCGCCTTCTTTGCTTGAGGCATAATTCACCACAACCTTTGCGCCTGCTGCCGCGAAATGTTTGGCAATAGCTGCGCCTATTCCTTTTGAAGCACCGGTAACGACCGCTACTTTGTTTTTTAATTTACTCATTGTTTCTATTATTTAATTTTTGATTTATTAGTCGAACTTGATTAAGTCCTGAAAGATCAGTTTACCCCAGGTATTTCCCTGCGCCTGCACCAGCAGTCCGCCTTCCGAAAGCCCACCAAGTTTGACTGCCGCGAAACCAAGATCTTCCGCAAGCGTACTGATCTCCGCTGCTGCGCCTTCATCATCGCTCGCCAGAAACACGACTCTATTGCCGCTATGTACGGCCGGATCCTGTTCAAGGATGGCAGCCCCCAAATGGTTAAAGCCCTTAACGAGTTTCCCACCGGTGAAAGCCTGCGCTACAAATTTGGCAGACGGCAGCCCTCCCAGCTTTTCGGGCGACACGCCGTAGGCGTTGGTCACATCAACGATGGTCTTCCCCTGCCAGTCGGACAGCGCCTTCGCGACATCCGGGTGCGACTCGAAACGCACCGCTAAAAAGATGACGTCCGCTTTGACGGCTTCAGCCAATGTTGTGGCAATAACTCCGGGGCCGATCCTGGCCGCCTCGGGCGCAAAACTTTCCGGGTCGCGCGTGGTGGCAACGGATACTTCGATGCCTTTACGGGCGAACGCCTTCGCCAGGGCTTTGCCGATTTTGCCAAAGCCGATAATGGCGTAGCTTTTTGCTACGTTATTTTGTGAATTATTCATTTTGAAATTATTTTGATTATTTAGACAAATAGGTCATGCCGCCATCCACCAGGAGTTCGGCACCCAACATAAACGAAGAATCATCAGAGGCCAGGAAAACGGCTGTTTTACCAATGTCGGAAGGTTGCCCGATCCTGCCTATCGGCATTTGATCAGCAAAATGTTTTTTTACCGCGTCCATTTGTTCTGCGGGAACAAACTTGTCAAATGCCGGTGTATCTGTGGTGCCTGGTGTGATCACATTTGCCCTGATCTTTCTCTCTAAAAGGTCGCTTGAAAACCCTTTGGCTAAATAGATCACGGCCGCTTTGGCGGCACCATAAAGCGTAAAATTAGCATAGGCCCGGTGTGCCGCATTTGACCCGATCAGAATAATAGAACCACCATCATTCATATAGGGCAATGCTTTTTGTACAGTGAAGTAAACACTTTTCAGGTTCAGGTCAATGGCCTGGTCAAACGCGTCTTCGTCAAAAGTCGCCACCGTTCCTACTGCTCCGGCACCCGCATTGGCTACGATCACGTCTATTTTACCAAATCTTTCGGCGGTGGCTTTAAAGACTCTTTCCAGGTCGGCCAGGTTGGTCACATCGGCGTTGATGGCGATAAAATTATCGCCAAGCTGAGCCACAGCACTTGCTAATGTCTCCGGATTTCTACCGACTATAACACCCTTTGCGCCTTCATGCTTGAATTCCAGGGCAATGCCCAATCCAATACCGCTATTACCGCCGGTGATTACGGCTACTTTATTTGTTAATCTGCTCATTTTTAAATATTTTCAATTTGTTTCACAAAGTTACTATCAATAGTTTATATTTGTAACTAACATGGTTTATTCTGGTTACCGCTGGGTAACTACAAATTTGAAAATATGAGAGACGAGAGATTTTGCGCTTCGAATTGCCCCTTTACGCGAGCGATCGGCACTATTGGTAATAAATGGAAACCGATCATCATCAATGTGATTGGCACCCGCACCATTCGTTTTGGCCAACTGGATTCCATCGTACCACACATTTCAAGGAAAGTACTGGCCGAACAGTTAAAAGAGCTGGAAGAAGACGGGCTATTGGAAAGACTGGCCTATAAGGAACTACCGCCCAGGGTAGAATATAAATTATCTGAAAAAGGCTTAGCTTTTCTGCCGATTTTAGAAAGCATCAAAGAATGGAATTGCAAATATGAAGTAGCTACAATGACTGAAGATCCCGATAGAAAAAGTAGGGTTACTTATGCCGGATAGTGTAAAATCGAAACTGGACGTTTGGATCCAGTTTCTGATATTCAGCATATAGGCTTTTAAGATTCATTGGGGTTTCCGGTCGCTTTTCTACGAAGTTACTCAAAAGCCCTCAACATAAAAAAGCCTTCAGATTTTCATCCAAAGGCTTTCAATAATCTTTCCCTGTTCCCAAGGTGGGTCATTTAGTGGTCCGTAGACTACAAAAACTCGAACTCTTTTATGGTTGATTTGCATTGTGCGGCGGGTTTGGAAGATAATTCAATCCGAAGGTGACCGTTAAGGTCGTTTATAGATAATGTGGCGGATACCATCGTTTCGAAAACGACCAAACTATGGAAATATTTGAATTTAAAAAATGCGGAAACAGCTCTTATCTTTTATGGGAATTATTTTTTAATTTTATAGCATTATGATAATAAGATATGGCTAAAATTACCTTTTTGTTCTTTCTATGTATACTAACTTGCCCCTTTTTAACAGCTGCACAAAACTCTTCGACGGTTCCACTCCCTACAGGAACCTCGACTTTTAAATGGGCAGGCAATACATTATATGTGAGTGGGACGCTCGACCCCGACATAAAGTCTCATCCGACTACCGAGCTACAAACTGTTGGGCTAATAAAATATCTTAAGGAACTTCTGGAATCGCAAGGATTAACGTTGAGAGATGTGGCAATGATGCACGTATACCTTGGTGGTGATCCCGCCAGGGACGGTAGGATGGACTTTCGCGGAATGATGGCTGGTTATACCCAATTCTTCGGCACCAAGGAAAACCCGAATAAGCCTGCCCGAACAACCGTCCAGGTAGTTCTACCGGCAGCCAGCGTGGGTGCGTTGATAGAAATCGATTTAATAGCTGTACGTTCTAACTAGTACCCAACTCTCCGTGGCTTACTGTATCAGTCCAAAATTTACAACTCCGGACTGATATATCTGTTTACGACTTTATAATAAAGCATTTAGACTTTCATCTTATTTCTTAACGTTAGCATTTCCTGTATCTTTCCTTATGCGTTTTCTAAATCAATAAATTTTGCCATACTAAATTATTAAGTCCCTTGCAAGGATATTTAAGCAGATAAGAGATTCAACAAAAAAGCCTTTAGACTTTCATCTAAAGGCTTTAAACAATCTTTCCCATGCCGTTCCCATGGATGGGTGTAAATGTGGTCCTTAGACTACAAAACTCGAACTCTTTTATGGCTGATTTGCATTTTGCGGCGGGTTTGGAGGAATAATTACCCGCAGTTTTTAGTACTTCTTTTTTTGATAAATATATTTATGCTGTTTAATTCTTGAAGTATCAATTTCAAATATTGCAGGATCGACAGATTGTTCTTTGACAGCTATAACGTCATACGTTTTAATTGATAAAATATTTTTGTGCGAACTGCCATAATGAACTGCTTTGAATTTCAAATAAAAAGCACCAGACTCTTCTGTGACTTTGTTAAAGAATCCCAGATTCCAGTTTTTAAAGTGTTCCTTATCAATATTTAAATATCCTCTTGAAAATACAAAGACAAAATCTGTATAGGTGGTGGAGTCTTTTCCGGGATAGCTGGAGCTTAATTCGATGCTTTCACACTTTTTCGACAATATTTGATCGTTAATTTTTTTTACTTTAAAGCTGTCCAATTTTTCATCTGGAAAATTCAGATTAACTTGATATAAGGTATCCGAAGTATTAAGCATAAATAAGCGTAAGGGCTTCTCTCCGAAATAATAATCTTTGACTATGTGGCTTTTTTGAGACGCTTCCGAATGTACACTCACATAATTTCCATTAGCGTAAAATAGCTGTATAGTGTCATCTAAATTAATAAAGCCATCATTAGTTTTTGATATTTCATGAAAAGTAATTACTCCTTCAAACTCTTTAACGCCTGTACTCTTTTTAGATTCTCTTCCGAATTTACATCCGAACTGAGAGATAAATATGATCGTTGAAAGTAATAGGGTGGTTAAGGATTTAAGCATAATGCTAAATTAAAAAAGAATACTCACAAAAAAGCCTTCAGATTTCCTCTGAAGGCTTTTTCAATTTTATTCCCATGCTTGTCATACCTTGGGTCATTTAGTGGTCCCGACGAGAATCGAACTCATATCTAGAGTTTAGGAAACTCCTATTCTATCCGTTGAACTACGGGACCTTGTTAAATGTGCAAATGCGTGGATGTGCAAATATGCAAATTCAAATTAGTTTGCAAATGTGCAAATTATTGGCGATTTAGGCAAAAACATTTGCATATCCGCATATTTGCACATCTGCACACTAAAACTACCGTATCACCGCGCCATTGGGCATACCCTCGCCAGGGGCAACAAAGGTGAGCTTGCCTTCGGCGTTCTCTGCCATCAGGATCATCCCTTGCGATACGATCCCTTTTATTTCGCGCGGTTCCAGGTTTACCAGTATGCTTACCTGTTGTCCGATTATCGCTTCGGCTTCAAAATGTTCGGCAATGCCTGATACTACCGTACGCTGATCGATGCCGGTATCAATGGTCAGCTTCATCAGCTTTTTGGTTTTGGCTACCTTTTCGGCCGTCAGTATGGTACCCACACGGATATCCATGGTGGCAAAGGTTTCGTAGTTAATATCTTCTTTTGCCGGGGCTATTTCAGCGGCGGGGGCGGCGGCGCTTACCGCTTCTTTTTTAGCCTGTAGTTTGGCAATTTGCTTTTCAATGGCTTCGTCTTCTACTTTTTCAAACAGGAGCGATGCAGCGCTTAGCTGATGTCCGTCGGCAAAAACAGCTTCCTCGTCTAAAGCTATGCTATCCTTGTGCCAGTTCAGCATGGCTAACAGTTTTTTAGCCGTTGCCGGCAAAAAGGGTTGCAGTCCACAGGCAATATGAACTATCAGCACCAGGCAATTGTGCAGGGCTTCGCGGGCGCCGGCTTCGTCGGTTTTAATGCTTTTCCATGGTTCCCTTTCGGTTAAATAGCGGTTGCCTAAACGGGCCATATCCATCACGGCCTGTAGCCCCTGGCGAAATTTGTAAGCATCCAGGCTGCTGCCCATTTCATCGTACAGGTTACCTATTTCAGTATCTAAATTAGCATCCTGTAAAACGGCGCCGCCAACAATTTTACCGTCGAAGAATTTATGCATCAGTATCATTACCCGGTTTACAAAGTTGCCCAATATGGCCACCAGTTCGTTATTTACGCGGGCCTGGTAATCTTTCCAGGTAAACTCGCTGTCGCTGGTTTCGGGCAGGATAGATGTGAGTACGTAACGCAGTTCATCCTGCTTACCGGGGAACTCTTCCAGATATTCGTGCAGCCAGACAGCGTGATTGCGGCTGGTAGATAGTTTATCGCCTTCCAGGTTCAAAAATTCGTTAGCCGGCACGTTTTCGGGTAATATATACTCGCCATGGGCATGCAATATGGCCGGGAAAATAATACAGTGGAACACAATATTATCCTTACCGATAAAATGCAGCAGGCAGGCATTGTCGGCTTCGTTCTCCTGCTTTTTCCAGTACAGTTGCCAGTCTTTGCCTTTATCCTGTGCCCATTGTTTGGTGGCCGAGATATAACCTATCGGCGCATCCATCCAAACGTACAGTTTTTTACCTTTGGCTTCTTCCAGCGGAACGTCAATCCCCCAATCCAGGTCGCGGGTCATACTGCGTGGCTGCAGGCCCGATTTTAACCAGGACTTGCATTGCCCAAACACGTTCACTTTCCAATCACCCTCCTTGGTATCTATCCAGCTTTCCAGCCAGGCCTGATATTTATCAAGCGGCAGGTACCAGTGTTTGGTGGGCTTTAATATCGGTGATTTTCCGCTCAGGGTAGATACCGGGTTGATCAGGTCTGTAGGGTTTAAGGATGTGCCGCAACGCTCGCATTGGTCGCCGTACGCATTGGGGTTACTGCAATTGGGGCAGGTACCGGTAATATAACGGTCGGCCAAAAACTGCTGATAATCCTCGTCAAAATACTGTTCGGAGTATTTCTCTATAAACTCACCTTTCTCGTACAGGTTCAGGAAAAACTCCTGCGACAGATCATGATGTATGGGTGATGAGGTGCGGTGGTAAATATCAAAGCCGATGCCAAATTGTTCAAAGCTGTCTTTTATCTGCGTGTGGTATTTATCAATAATAGCCTGTGGCGTGGTACCTTCCTTTTTAGCCTTGATGGTAATAGCGGCGCCGTGCTCGTCCGATCCGCAGATGTATACTACGTCTTTCTTTTTCAACCGCAGGTAGCGTACAAAAATATCGGCAGGTATATAAGCGCCGGCCAGGTGGCCAATATGCAGGGGCCCGTTGGCATAAGGCAGCGCCGAAGTAATGGTATATCTTTTAAAATGATCAATTTGCGACATAGTTTGCAAAGATAGGGATTAGTCTTTTAAGTCCGAAGTCGTAAGTCCGAAGCCTCGGGGCAAACACATCTCCATAAATACCATAGCCACTCTTTTAGAGCGGTCGGGGGTAAAAGGGGGTTAACACAACTTAACACAATTCAGGCGTTATTCGACATATATTATTGATAGTCAGTGTTTTAGTTTTTTAATGTGTTAACCCTGAAAACGGCTTTTTTTAATAAACACTTAAATTTAGCAGCCTATACTTGTGTGTAGTGTACTTTCTTATATTTGAATTTTGGCTTCAGCCTCTACATAGACTGAGGACTATAACCTTAAGACTACCGACTTAAATGATCCCATACCTGAAAAAAGGCGATAAAATTGCCATCACCTGCCCGGCAAAAAAACTACCCCGCCCAATGGACGCGGCTGTTAAAGTACTGCAATCGTGGGGGCTGGAAGTAGTACAGGGCGATACGCTGCAGGCCAGCTATCACCAGTTTGCCGGCGATGACGAATTGCGGGCTAAAGATTTGCAGCGCTTTATTGATGACGACAGCATAAAAGCCATTATTGCCGCCCGCGGCGGCTATGGCACCATCCGCATTGTAGATATGGTTGATTATAGCCGTTTAGCTACCCACCCTAAATGGATAATAGGCTTTAGCGATATCACCGTTTTGCACAGCCATCTGCATACTAATTACGGCCTGCAAACCATCCACGGGCAAATGCCGGTAAATGTACCCGATGCCTCCTCAGCCTCGCTGATATCGCTTAAAAAGGCCCTGTTTGGCGAGGCGGTTACTTACAGCTTTAAATCGCACAGTTTAAACCGGCCGGGCCAGGCAACAGCGCCCGTAATTGGTGGTAACCTGAGTTTGCTTATCGCGATGCTGGGCTCGGTATCGGATATGGACTACAGCGGCAAGATCCTTTTCCTGGAAGATGTGGGCGAATACCTCTACTCGGTAGACCGTATGCTGTATACCTTGAAACGTGCCTGCAAACTAAACAATTTGGCAGGTTTGATAGTTGGTGGTTTTACCGAGCTAAAGGATAACGATATCCCTTTCGGGTTTACTGTAGCCGATATGGTAATGAGTTTGGTTAGCGAGTTCAATTACCCGGTTTGCTTTGATTTCCCGGCTGGTCATATTCCTGATAACCATGCGATTATATTTGGAAAAAATTTAAATTTATTAGTAGAAGATCATAAAGTAACTGCATCGTACACTTAAAAACGGCATCGCACCATGGCATTATTTGAAAAACTGGGCAACTACCGCAATTTCGGTTTGCTCATTATCCGCGTAGGTTTAGGCATTATGTTTGTTTATCACGGCCTGCCTAAGTTAGAGGGCGGACCAAAAATGTGGGAGCAGATTGGCCTGGCCATGGGCAACGTGGGCATCCACTTTTTACCCGCATTTTGGGGTTTTATGGCTGCCGCCACCGAGACCGTGGGCGGGGTACTGCTTATTTTGGGATTAGCTTTCCGTCCGGTATGTTTACTGCTGGTAATTAACCTGGTAATTGCCGCGCTTTTTCACTTCCACAAGGGCGATGGCTGGGGCGGCGCGGCCCATGCTGTTGAAGATGCCATTATGTTTGCCGGCCTTTTATTTATTGGCCCGGGCAAGTATAGTGTTGATAAAAAGTAAGATGCATAAAAAACCCGGAGGTAATTTACTACCCCCGGGCCTTAATCGTCCCGGTTTTCATTCATGTTATATTAATCATGGAAAGTTCGGGCAAACTTCCCATAATGTTATTAACAGGGAATTATCTTCCTATTAACTTATTATACTGTTGTTCGGCGTTTGACATTGGCCAAATGTAAGGCGCGTCTGTTGGGTTAATTTGCGGCACTACACCAGTTGGGGCTGTTTTGCCCGGGATAGGTAAATTTAAGCGCCATAAATCGTTCCATCTTAAACCTTCGCCCAAAAACTCAATGTTGCGCTCCTGTAATATCGCGGTAATTAATGCTGTAGGGCTGGCAAAGCTGGCTACGGTGTAAGTAGTAGCAGCGTCCGACCGATTACGCACTGCGTTTAACAGGGCTACGGCTTGCGGGTCAACCAGGTTGGTTGTACGCACACGGGCTTCGGCCAAGCTAAGTAACACCTCCGAATAACGCATTACCGGCGCCCAGTCTGTATATGTTGTAACCGGGAATTTATTGACATAAGTACGTCCCGATGACCTGGTAACCAATAAGGATGTTTTTCTAACATCGGTAGCTTTCCAGCCCGCGTCGGCCAAAACACCCGCGGTGCTTAAATAAAACTCCAGTGCACCAATACCGTTAAAATAATTACCAAGCGCACTTTGGCTCCCTGCCGTTTCGGTTGAAAGGAACGACATGGAGAATATAGACTCGGTTGTGGTATATGGCGTTTTAAACACGTTGGCAATATTAGCCTGCAATGCAAATGCTACCCCTGTAGGCGCGGTAAAACTGGTAGTTCCACTAACAATTTTATTAGCCTCGGTAATGGTTTCGGTATATTTCTGCATGCTTAAATAAACCCTTGTTTTAAAAGCTATCGCTGTATTTTTATGGGCGCGGGTAGTGTTTGATGTAGCATCTGCCGCAGCGCCAATAAAATAGCCCGCAGGTAAATTGGCCTCAGCATCATTCAAATCTAACAGTATCTGATCGTAAATTTTTGCTACCGAAACTGGTGCCAAATCAAAATTTGAATAGGAGTTATTCCCTGTTAAGCGCAATGGCAAACCCGGGCTTGCGCCGGCATCGGGGCCATAAGGTTTACAATACATCTCTACCAGCGCATAGTAAGCTATGGCACGCGCAAACTTAGCTTCGGCTATATAATTTGCAGAAAGTGTTGCACCTACTACAGCTGTCCCTTTTGCGGCCATACCATCTATAAACAGGTTGGCATTATTAATAACAAAATAAGCCTGCGACCATAAACTTAATACTTCCGAGCTTGTGCTTTGCGCCGTACCGCCCCAGGTTTGATAAGCAGTTACCGAGTTAGCCGTAGCATTAAGCCAGTTTTCGGCTTTTACCTCGTTATAAACCTGGAAACGCCCGCCATAAAGGTTTCCGCTGCGTAAGTTATTGTACAAGCCAAATACCTGTGCTTTTATACGGTCGGCCGTTGTAAATGGCAGGTAATTTTCGTCAGATACGATAGATGTTTGCGAGCTTGGGTATAATTTGTCTTTCTGGCATGAGGACACACTTAGTAAACCTATGCCAATGATATATAAATATTTCTTTTTCATCTTTTCCGGTTTTAAAAATTAAAATTTAACTGATACACCTGCAGTAAGTACACGGCCGTTAGCAGCAGTATTACGATCGACACCGCCGCCGCTGTTAGATGTACCGTTTGAACCAACTTCAGGATCAGAACCAGGGTATTTAGTAAATATTAACAGGTTATATCCGGTTACATACAAACGTACATTTGATATCCCTGCCTTGCTCAATAATCTTTTGGGCAGCGTATAGCCAAAGTTTACCGTTTTAAGTTTCAGGAAATTGCCGCTGTAGGTATTGAAATCTGTTGGGAAAGACGTACCGTTTGAAACGTTATCGCCAAAAATCACCTTAGGGAACTTAGCAACCTGACCTGGTGTAGTCCAATGATCCAGTATATCGGTTGTATTGTTCCAGAAACGCTGATCCGTTAAACTCGCACCTGTTCCGTAGTAAATATGAAATCCGGCCTGGAAGGTAAATGTTGTGCTTAAATCAAAGCTTTTATATTTAAAAGTATTGCTAAAGCCACCAACCCATTTTGGTACACTATTGCCATAATCAATTGCATCGGCACCCTGGTTAATGGTGTTAGGGGTACCGTCAGCCTTTAGGTAAGGCGTACCGTCCATATTGTAATAATGCTGGGTGCCTAAAAATGTATATTCAATTGGCACACCCTTGCCATTAATAAATATGCGCCGTCCGTTTGCCGGGTTAACTCCGGCCGATTTAATGATATACAAATCGCCAACCGCGCCACCTACACGGTTAATGTTGGTAGTTTCGAGACTGGATGTGGTATAAGTGATAGACTGGCCACCAGGTAATGATGTAATACGGTTTTCGTTATAACTAAAGTTAAGGTTAGCGTTCCATTTAAACGCCCCTTTTCTGATAACCTCAGCATCAAAATTAAACTCGTACCCTTTATTATATAACGACCCGATGTTTACAAGCGGGCTGCCGGCCAAACCTGCCGACGGAGCCGGAGGCACGTTAAATAACAAACCGGTAACATCATTTTTATACCAGCCGATAGAGCCGGTTATGCGATCGTTAAACAAACCAAAATCAAAGCCAGCATCATACTTCTGGCTGGTTTCCCATCCCAGGTTAGTGTTGCCTGTTGTGCTTGGCCCTAATGTTGCATTAGTATTATATACACTGTTTGAATAGAAGGAAAGCGACGGGAAGGCACCGACGTTGTTATTACCCGTTTTACCGAAACTGCCCTTTAACTTAAAGCTGCTGAAGATCTCGTCGAGCTTAAGGTTTGTCCAAAACTTTTCTTTAGCAACTTCCCAACCAAGGCCTACACCCGGAAAGTTACCATACTTTTGATCTTTACCAAAGCCCGAGAATCCATCGCGGCGTATGGTTGCGCTAATAAAGTACTTCCTGTCGAAATTATAGTTTAACCGTGCGAAGAAGGATACCAGGTAATCTTCGCTGTTGCTTAAGCCGCTTGTACCGTTGTTAATAAAACCCGCTTGTATCTGGTTAAATGCCGGATCAGACAAAACCGAACGGCTTAACCCAAAGCCGTAGTTTGTTGAGCGTTGCTGCTCGTTACCTAATAATAACGATGCCGAATGTTTTTCAATACTCTTATCTAACTGTAAGGTATTTACCCAATCCCATCTTTTGTTTTGCGCGTAATTATCTGCAACACTGGCCGATGTATTATTAACCGGGTTACTAAAGCTATCGTTATTGGTGTACAAATAATCTATACCGTATTGGCTTTTTAATGTGATCCATGGCAGCGGGGTAACTATCAGGTACATATTTGCAGCAGTGTGATTAATCTCGTTATTTGCCCGGTCTAAATCTAAAGCAACCTGCGGGTTGGGATAGCTAATGGAGTATCCTTTATTATTAAGGATACCGATGCCCGATGTTGAGCTGTTATAGCTGCCATCATTTAAATACACCGGTAAGTTTGGCGGAAGCAATGTGGCAATACGCCCTAAACCAGCAGTGGCATAAGCCTCGCCATTTAGTGAGCCCGATGAAGTTGCAGCAAGGTTAAACTGATCGGCATAAGATAGTTTAGCGCCATAAGAGACATACTTGTTAGCCTTATGATCTACGTTAAACAACATACTTTTACTGATGTAGTCGTTCTTTTTAATAACACCCTGTTGTTTGGTATAGTTGCCGGATGCGTAATACTTAGTTTTTTCGGTACCGCCCGATACACTTACATTGGTATAATAAGAAACCGCTTCGCGATATACCTGCTTTGTCCAGTCGGTATTGATATCATTTCCGTAAGCGTCTTTTGCAATTTCTGTGTAAGCCAATGGGATGGTTTGCGGCGTAGTTATAGTAGTATTATAAGATCCTGCATTAACCAGCGCCTCATTTTTTAAGGCTACGTATTGATAAGCATCCAATACTTTAGGCAGCCTGATTACGTTGGTAACGCCCATCCAATTGTCTATACTAACTGTTGATGTACCCGTTTTACCTTTTTTAGTGGTAATAACTACCACGCCGTTTGCGCCACGGCTACCATAAATGGCTGTTGCCGATGCATCCTTTAAAATGTCGATGGTTTCGATATCCTCGTTATTGATGTTGGCTAAGGCATTACCGCCAGATGAGCCGCCGCTAAAATCGCCGCTGTAACTCACTACACCATCCACCACAATTAATGGTTGCGATGACAGAGAAATGGAGTTGGTGCCACGAATGTGGAAAGTAGGCGGCGAGTTTAAAACACCGTTGTTCACCGTAATTTGCACACCGGCTGCTTTACCCGCCAGCGCCTGCACAAAGCTTTGTACGGGCTGCTCGGCCAGGTCGCTGCCTTTTACCTGTGAAATACTTCCCACGCTCTCGCGCCGGGTTTGGGTACCATAGCCTACCACCAATACCTCGCTAAGCGCTTTCTGGTTACTCTCCAGCGTTACATTTAGCTTTAGCCCGGTTACCGGAACTGTTTTATTCAGATAACCGATTGAAGAAAAAACAAGGGAGTGCTGCCCTTCTGGTACTTTAATGGTGTATACACCATCTGCATTGGTTACCGTGCCGGTTTTTGAACCTAACACCGTAACGGTTACGCCCGGTATGGGCGAATTGTCGTCCTTACCGATAACCGTACCGGTAACTGTTTTTGATTGAGCATAAGCCTTTGAGCCTAATAACAACAAAACAAAAAGAAATTGTAGTAAATTTTTTTTCATGCGTTAATAGTTTGATCAATAATTCTGTTAAATTATAAATTATTGAAACAAAAAACAAGCACAGTATTGTCATTTTGATAATTAAAATACAATTTGTATATATTTATTACACAAAATAACCAAATTATTGAGTCTTTTTTACAATAAAGAACTTTTAAATGATGTTTATCACATATAATAAGCTTAAAAACCCTGAAAAGTTAGTTTTATTATCACATCAATCATGATTGTATTTACAAATTATGTTAAATAATGACTACCATTGGGCTTATATGCATATATTTTGATTTATAAAATGCATTTTGGCGCATATATTTTAGATAAAACAAAGACGAGGTCGAAGCCCATCGGCTGATAGGATCCATCAAATTAACGGCCTATGGGGTTACCCCGGGGCTATAAAACAATACAGCCCCCGATAAATCGGGGGCTGTATAAATTGACAAAGCAACTATGCGCCCTATATATGCTTTCAACCGTATTTAAATAAAGAAGCCCCGCGAGATTCGCGAGGCTTCTTTATTTAAATCAAATCATTATGGCCTTGCCCCTGCGTAAGTAAAGGTTTCATTAAAGGCATCACGAGCCCCACCCGGGCCAGTTGCCGGTGCAGCAAGGTTGCCTCCCTGGAACAGGAAGTAGCTGCACTGGAAAACAGATCCCACTGCACCAGGTGTACCGGTAGTAAACTTGTTTGTCCCGGTCGCGTCTATACCTGCTGAGCGCAAATTCGGTGCCGCTGCCGGTTGACCGTAGTAATTAGTAACTGAAGTAATGTTATTACTTGCATCAAACGTAAATACTGGCGCAAAAGTTCCGAAGCTTGAAGTAGATGTACCACTAGTTATTTCATGTGCGAAAGTACCGGCAAAAACATAATCAAACATTACCACAGAATTTGGCCCGACGGTTTCCAGATAATACTTAACGGGATACTTACCGGTAATACCAGATCCGGCTACATAATCGGTCATAGTTCCATTTACTGTATAAATACCATCATATTTATTTTTAGCAGCTACTGTATAAAGTACTGTACCGTAGTTACCACTAATAGCGCCTGCTGTTGTTGAAGTAATTGTTACAGGCAGCACATAGGTTTTAGTAAAATCAAACAATGATGTATTTAGCACAATGGAAACAATTGCCGAACGGCCGCCTTTTGGTATGGTAACCGAGGTTGGCATTGTATACATGTTAGCTGGCAACAAGGTGAATGTTGTCGCGTATTTTGTGTTATAATCAGTAATTGCTTGTGGTTTTATCCCTACACCAATGGTCATATCTTCTGAAGCCGCGTCACTACCGGTAATATCTACCATAATATCCATCTTAACAGAAGTTGCAATACTATAGGCACGCGCATAGGTGCGGTAAATATTTGCTGCCGAATTTGTAGGCGCATCATCAAGTGCCGCAGTTCCCCACTGAACGGTCATAGGCGAAGCGCCCGGCGCTAAGTTAACCTTACCATCTTTCAAGCAGGATGTCAAAATCGTCATCGCCGCTAAAAACAATAATACATTTAATTTTTTCATATCTAATATCTTTTAATTTTTTATATTAATTAGTTGGCCTTGTATCCCAGAACACAAGTGTTGAATTAACGTTAACCACCGGCACATTCGCGGTATTTAACGAATACTCTGACGCAGGGTAAAGTATGCGACCAGCCAATTTATCTGCACGAGGTGAAGTATTTGTAGCAAAGTTAGGCGCAAAAGTTTGCGAAGCAGTACCAGCCGGGTTAGATAACGGGTATTGTGTCCTTCTGTAATCATTCCAACCTTCATCGCTATTAAGTGCGTTAAGTGCGATGTATTTTTGTGTAATAATTGCCTCTAACCTTTGAGCATTGGTTGTAGCCAGGTTAAAATTCACCAGGTAAGAGGTTGGATTAGCCGCTTTATAAGCAGCAACTTCTGCTGTAGGGTTCCTCGATGCAGAAACTACATCCAGATGGTCTTTATCCAGGTAAGTAAAAGAAGCTAATACACCACTATCAAACAAGGTTGAAGGCGTGCCTGAGATCAAACCGATCATCGCTGCTTCAGCTTGTAAAAAATAGCTTTCTGCTGCCGTAATAAGCGGCTGGCCCATATCAAAGCCTTTCATAATACCGTAACCGGTTGCTGCAAGACCTGCTGGCGTGCCGCCACCACCGGTACCCACATACCACGCGCCACCTGTTGGGTTAGCAATAAGCGAGGTTGATTGAAAACCTAACTGGTTTTTGTATGCATAAGTGTTAGCAAGGGCCCCGGTAGTTGGTTGGCGGTAAATAATTTTACCACGACCATCATCTGACAATTTTGTACCATCATAAAATGCAACGGCGAATATTGAAGGCAGGTAGCTTGCTGTAGAGTTGGTACCTGTGTAAGACCATGCAAGTCCATTCCATAATGGATTTTGCTTACCACTCTGCTGTACGTAACCCGGGTTGATCAATACATCTGAAGAAATGAAATCTGCAGTGGTCAGAGCCGCCATAGACGCCTTTTCGGTATTGTAAAATGCTGATAGAGCGTTTGAAGCTGCTGAAATACGGATCAATGCCCTTAATTTAACCGTGTTGGCAAATTTTATCCAGTTAGTCATATCCTTGCCGTTTAACAGCGCTGTCGAGTTATAACTAAGTACTTGATTGGTAGTATTTGTACTGTAAACAGTTACGTCTACCTTACCAGCAGGGTTTGAAGCAAGGCTTACTGTTGTTGCAGTAGGGGCAACTTTCATTTGTGTTATAGCATTATTTATTTCGGTAATGCAGGCTTTATAAACATCCGCGCCTTTATCGTAAGCTGGTGTAAGGTTGGCTGCCCCCTGTAATGCCTGGGTATAAGGCACATCACCATATGCGTCTACCAGTCTTAAATAATCAAAGGCTTTCATCAGGCGTGCCACGGCATTATAATTTTTATAATCGCCGGTTGTTGATGTATTGTTTAATATGTACTGATAATCCTGCAGGTTATCAAACGTGTTAGCCCATAAAGCAGTAGCATCGCCGCTGTTGAACACAAAGGTCCAAAAGTTACCGAAACCACCCACACCACCCGCGTTGGCAATATAACCACCAAGGTCCATCCCGTAAGCCGGGCCATTGAAAGTATAGCTTAACGCGCCTGTTGCCGCAAGGGCTTGTGGCATAATAAGGTCTGGTGTCGCTGCCGTAACGTCATTGGGGTTGGTATTTACATCCAGATACTTCTTACACGAAGTAGATGAGGCTACCAAACCTAAAATTATGAATGTTTTAAATATTTTTTTCATGTCTTTCTTATTAAAAAGTTAACGATAATGTGGCACCATAGTAACGTGTAGGCGGTGTCTGCGAAATTGAGTTTACACCAATTGCGTTGCCATTATTGCTATCTGTAGAGTTAAATTCCGGATCGGTATAAACGTTTGATTTTGGAAGCCATAATAATAGGTTACGTCCCTGTACACTAATGGTTGCACCTTTAACATATTTTTGACGGCCAATAAGCGATTTTGGCACATCCCAGCTTAAAGAAGCTTCTCTTAATCTCCATGAAGCGCCATTATAAATATAGTTACTTGCTATATTGTATTCATATTGAGTAGATGTCCAAAACTCCGGACCGCCACCTGCTGTAACAATATTGGTGTTAGCCACATAGTTGCCGCTTGCGTCTTTATAAGATGAATTAGGAAACACAAAACGCTCGCGATTGTAATAACCGGTACGTGCGCCCGAGCCCGAAAAATCGTAGCTGCCACCAACGTTGCTATATACAACAAAACCGGTACGGTATTCAGCAACAGCGCTTAAACGTAATGTTTTGTATTTTAATTCAAAATTGGCGCCTAAACGTTTTGTAGCGTTAGTATTGCCGAAAATGTTAGTAGTTACCGAAGATAAAGAAGGGTAACCAGTTTGCGCGTCAACAATAACACGGCCTTGTGGGTCCCTGTTATAATCAGAGCCTTCTACCACCGGATAAGCTAACCCCGGAACGGCATATATACCATTACCAATGCTTAACTGAGGTAAACCTGCAGCTAACGATATTACCTTATTATCGGTCCAGGTAAAGTTAGCTCCTAAACTTAACTGCCAGCCAGTGCTTGTTTTAATTGGCACTACACTTAGCGTAGTCTCTATACCTTGGTTATCAACCTGGCCGGTGTTTAGCAAATATGTGCCAAAACCGCTACTACCCGCAATGTTAATAGGTACTGTTTGATCTTTCGTGCTTGTTTTGTAATAAGTTATACTGGCTGATATACGGCCATTGTAAAGATCGGCATCTGCACCAAATTCAAAACCTTTGGTAATCTCCGGTTTCAGGTCAGGCGATACCAGCCTGTTTCCCTGGTTGTAACCTGGGCCTGTAGGGAAAGGATAACCTGCACCCGGGGCGAAAGTAGGTACTAAATCATAAGCACCAATGTTAGCCTGACCTACTTTAGATACGCCGGCACGTAATTTTAAGCTTGATAATACTTTATTATTTTTCAGGAAGTCGATAGCTTCTGTTGGGATGAAGGAAATATCGGCAGCCGGGTAGAAGAATGACCTGTTTTGAACCGGCAGAATAGACAACCAGTCGTTACGGCCGGTAACGTGTAAGTTCAAATAGCCTTTGTAACCAATATTAACAACACCATACACGGCTTGCTGACGGGTCATAGACAAACTTTGGCTACCCAAAAGGTTGGCCTGCGTACGTGCACCTACGTTATACAAACCTTCTTGTAATAAACCTGTAGTATTAACATTTTCGCTATTTGCCTTATCTTGCCTTAAGCTTGCACCAGCAGTGGCGCTTACATTAAAATCACTGATCTGTTTTTTAAATGTTGCGTAAAACTCAGATGTGATACGTGAAGTACTTGAAGCGTCGTCAGAAACCGAACCAACCTGGTCGTTTGTTTTAACGCCACCTGCACCCTCGCCATAACTTGCAAGCGATTTGGTGTAAGCGGTTAAAGTATATTTACCAACAGTATTTCTGTTTGTTTGGTTAGTAGAGGTAATACCATTACGGAAAGTAAAGGTTAAAAAGCTGAACGGATCCCATTTCACATCAGCGCTACCAATAAAATAATTGTTATTGGTTAACTGGCGTTGGTTAGCCGCTGTAAAGTAGGGGTTAGCATAATAAAAGTTATAATAACCGTTAATATCAGCAAACGGGTTGTTTTTGTAATCCTTATAATCAGTCACTACAACATGACCCGGAGTTTGCTGCAACTGGTCATATAAAGTACCGGTAGCACTTGTAATATCATAGTGGTTTTGCACATAGTTAGCGGTGTAAGTAATCGATACTTTATTCACCAGTGCACGTGTACCGTTGGCACGGATAGATACCCTGTTGTATTTATCGCCAGGGGTAGTACCTTTTGTAGTATAGTACTGCCCTGCTATGTAGTTTGAAGATTTATCATCACCTGCACTAATAGAGAAATCTGATTGTTTGTTAACACCGGTTTCCCAAAATTTATTTTTACTGTCGTTCCACTGGTAAGGCACTGTTTGTATGGCGCCATTGGCAAGCGGGAAACCTAATATAACCGGTTGGCCGTTAAAAGCCGGGCCAAACTGCTGGTTTTCTGTTTCCAGATACTCCTGAACATCACTCGCGGTGCCCGAACCCCAACCAGTTTGAAGTTTAGGGTAATAGCTTACGTGCTCACCACTGATTGTTTGAGACGCCCTAACTACAGCAGCTCCTTTTTTACCTTTTTTAGTTGTAACGATAATCGCGCCGTTTGATGCGTCTGAACCGTAAAGGGCAGCACCACCAGAACCATTTAACACCTGAATATCGTCGATATCTTCGGGGTTGATGTTACCTAATAATGAGTTTGGCACAATAACGTTATCCAACACAATTAAAGCCTGGTTGTTACCCAATAATGAACGGTTACCACGTAAAACCACACGTACAGTTGGATTTACACCTGCACTGATGGTATTTATCTGTAAACCTGCAACCTTACCAGATAATGCCGAGCCAATATTGGCCGCTTTACCCGCGGTCAGCACTTCCGGCTTGATAGAAGTAGTGGCATAACCTTGCGCACCCTTGGTTACACTTAAACCACCCGCAGTTACAACCACCTCGGTTAACTGCTTGGTATCCGAACTTAAAACCGCGTTAACAGTGCCACTCGATGGTATGTTAATGGATTGTGATTCGAAACCTACAAACGAGAAGGTTAACGATTTTGCAGTGGATGGCACCGTTAAGGTGAATTTACCACTTGCGTTTGATTGCGTACCGGTTGAAGTTCCGGTTACCTTAACAGTTACACCCGGAAGTGGTAGCCCATCATCCTTTGCTGTAACCGTACCAGTAACTGTTCTGTTTTGCGCAAAAACCTGGCTGGCACATAGCATCAGGAAGCACAAACTTGCTAGTAAAAGTTTTTTCATTTCGTTAATTAATAAGATCAGTTAATAGTTAATTAATCATAAAAGTAGTGTTAACTTTTTAGAATCTGAAATAATTTGTTAAAAAATGTTAAAAAAACAGACTAATAAATGTGGATAAATAAAAAAATAAAAAATATTTAGTACTATGTATTGCATAATACAATCTTTTACATATATCTTTGCATTATGATTGTAGAAAACACACAAACCCAAATGCGGAAAGGGATACTGGAGTATTGCATCCTTTCCATCATAGCTAAGGGCGAAATATATGCATCAGACATAATCGCTGAGCTAAAAAAAGCCCAACTGCTTGTAGTTGAGGGTACTTTGTACCCTCTGCTTACCCGTTTAAAAAATAACGGACTGCTTACCTATAACTGGGTAGAGTCGGTTTCGGGGCCGCCACGCAAATATTACACCCTGTCTGACGAAGGCCGCAGCGTGCTGCATCAGCTGGATACCACCTGGCAGGAGCTGTCTTTTGCCGTACAAACATCTATCGCCGAACGAAATAACCCTAACGCTTAACATTACAACATCATGAATAAAACGATCATTATAAATATTAACGGCATTGTTTTCCATATCGAGGAGGATGCCTACGAAGTGCTTAAAAGCTACATGACCGATGTGAAACGGCATTTTATGGATTCGGCCGACAGCCTGGAGATCACCACCGATATTGAAAACCGCCTGGCCGAAATGTTTAACGAGATACTTGCCCGCGACAGCAAACAGGTAATTGTTGAACAGGATGTGCAAACTGTAATTAGCCAAATGGGCACAGTTGAAGATTTTGCTTCGGCAGATGAGGATGAAAAAGCATCGGCCAAAAGCACTTATGCTTATGCTACAGAAAGCCGCAGGCTGTTTCGCGACCCGGACGACCATTTAGCAGCCGGCGTATGCTCGGGCATTGCTAATTACTTTGATATGCAACCGGTTTGGGTGCGTTTAGCCTTCGCCATCGCGTTTTGCTTTTTCGGCACCGGCTTGTTTCTGTATATTATATTATGGATAGTAATCCCTAAAGCCGCAAGCCGCGCCGACCGTATGGCCATGAAAGGCGAGAAGCTGGACCTGCAAGGTTTTAAACGCAACTTTGAATATGAGCTAAAAGGTGTACAAAGCCACGTGAGCAACCTGCATAAGGAAGCCAAACCATTAATATATAAAACCCGCGATTTTGCCGGCGATTTTTTTGATCACCTGCGCAGCTTTTTGGGTGGAGCCGCCAGTATACTGGTTAAACTACTTGGAATAGGTGTAATGCTTACTTG
Organism: Mucilaginibacter sp. GW821-FHT07H05; assembly: GCF_059418485.1. Lineage (NCBI taxonomy): Bacteria > Pseudomonadati > Bacteroidota > Sphingobacteriia > Sphingobacteriales > Sphingobacteriaceae > Mucilaginibacter > Mucilaginibacter sp. GW821-FHT07H05. The sequence goes on along the minus strand of NZ_JBWKPY010000006.1, from coordinate 85,913 downwards.
CCTTGGCTTTACCGTAGCCCTGGTTGTATTTGTTTTTACCTACTTTGCTTACGGGCAAAACAACCTGCATCATTTTTTCCCCTTCAATATCATTAACGACGAGTATAGCTTTCCATTTATCATGAGCTCGTTCCTGGTGCTGGCTATACCTTTATTAGGTATAATGTTGGTAGCTGCACGCCTGGTATTTAAGCGTGATGCCATTAACCGTACAACTGGTTATACCTTTTTAGTGGTTTGGATAGTATCCTTGTTTATAGTAGGTTATTATAGTATACAGGTGGCGTCCGAGTTCCGCTCGGGTGGTTCAATCAGCCAAACTATTAATATTAAGCCTAATGCAAGCAACACTTATTATTTAAAGCTGAACAATGTGCGTTATTTAAGTAAAGAAGATAGCGCCAAACTTAACCTGGAGCATGACTTTGCCGGCAAGATCATATTAGATGACGACGATGATTATAACGACATGCACGAGAGTGGTGTGCGCAATGTTAACATCACCATTGAACGCAGCGATGTAACCCAGCCTGTATTGATTGAAACATTTAATGCCCGTGGCCGCGATTATCCTACCGCTTTAATGAATGCCCGCAGCACCGTTTATCAATTTACACAAAAGGATTCGGTACTGACATTTGACCGCCATATACAACGCCCCGGCCAAAAATCATGGCGCGGCCAGGAGGTAAGGCTTACCCTTAAAGTGCCTATGAACACCAAATTGGTTATTGAACGCGACCTTGACCGTTATTTAAATGGTGTAAGCATTTGGGATTGCCAGCAAGTTAACAAACTGGACAACAATATACCTGCTACCTTTATTATGACGGATAATGGCCTGCAATGTAAAGTTGATACCGTGGTTATTAAACGTGACACAACTGCCGCTGTAGTTAAACCATGAAAACCGTATTAAGATATATAACCCTGCTGCTGGTCAGCGGGGTTATTATTCCTTTCTGCAGCTATAATAATATGGCATATACTGCATTGCCCGCTGTATCTCTTAATGCATCTGTAAACAACGGATTTACGTTCTCATTTATCAATGATGTAGCGGCAAAAATACTACCTGTTATTAATTTTTTTAAATAACAGTGTAACCAATACCCCCTTATTTGCATCTTACTAACAACAGCCCGGCAAAGGCCTGATCAGCTCCGGTAATTAGCTTTTATTAATATTTTTTAAAAAGACAAAAAATCTTTAACAGGATAACTATTGCAAAAATTTTATACACATATATACCATTATCATGAAATCTGTCATTAACAAACTATACCTTATATATATAGCACTACTGCTGGCTATCCCGGCAGCAAGCTTTGCGCAGGGGCCCAAGCCTGCCCCGGCAAACGGGCAAAACAGGCCTGCCAATACCGCCCCGGCACCAAAAGGCATTGCCAAAATATCGGGCAGTATCCTTAACGAGCAAAATAAACCGGTGGAATTTGCCACCGTAAGCCTTTTGCGCGCCAAAGATTCATCGGTAGTTAAAGGCGCCTTGGGTAACGAGGCTGGCCTTTACAAACTCGACCGTGTGCCCGCAGGTAACTACATTATTAAAACCACTATGGTGGGATACAACAAGGGTGTAAGTAAGCTGGTAACCATTACCGCCACAACTACTGATGTTACTGTGCCCGCCATTGTTATGCAGTCATCTTCAAAAACGTTGAAGACGGTGAATATCCAATCATCGCGCCCGTTAATTGAGCGCAAGCTCGACCGCCTGGTCATGAACGTAGAAAACAGCGTACTGGCAGCCGGTAACACTGCTTTAGAGATATTGGAACGCGCCCCTGGTGTAAGCATTGATAAAGATGATAACATCAGTTTAAATGGCAAGGGTGGCGTTACCGTAATGATCAACGATAAGTTGACTTATTTATCAGCCGCTCAGTTGGCCACCATGCTGCGGTCAACCGATGGCAACAATATCCAGTCGGTAGAGATCATTACTAACCCATCGGCTAAATATGACGCATCGGGCAATTCGGGCATTATCAATATCAAATTAAAAAAGAACCGCCAGGTAGGTACCAGCGGTACCGTTACCTTAGGTGCCGGCTATGGTGCCTGGGGTAAGGATAACGAGAGCTTGTCATTAAACCACAAACAAGGCAAGCTGAATATTTTCAGCAACCTGAGCCATAATGATAACAAGCGCGAAAACAACCTGAACATAAAAAGGGTGGTACAGTCGTCATCATCAAATACCTATTTTGACCAGGACACCAAATTATTATCGCCAAACCATTATAATAATTACAGGGTTGGCGCCGATTATGATATGTCTAAAAATAACACCATCGGCTTTATCGTAAACGGTTATGTAAACGGCGAAAGTGACAGCAGCAGCAGCCATACCCGCATAGGTAAAACATTTGCCGCTAAGGATTCGACCTTAGAAAGTTTCTCTAACAACAAGCAGCATTATACCAATTTTGCCGCTAACCTAAACGATCGCTGGCAAATTGATACCCTTGGCCAGGAGCTGAGCATTGATTTGGATTACTCGCGGTTTAACAACCAGTCGGACGGTGTGTATGTTAATAACGTATACTTTGCCAATGGATCGTTAAAACAGGCCGAGATCCTGCGCAACCAATCGCCATCAACCATAAATATCCGCACAGCTAAAGCCGATTATACTTACCCTATTTCAAAAAGTTTGAAATTTGAAACCGGTGCTAAATTCAGCAGTGTAAAAACTGATAATAACCTGCTGGCGCAGATCCGTAATTCGGCAGGTAACTTTGTTAACGACCCTACCCGCACCAACCATTTTATATACCAGGAAAAAATTGATGCCGGGTACGTTAACTTAGGTAAAAGCTACAAAAACACATCAATGCAGTTTGGCTTACGTGCCGAATACACCACATCAAACGGATACCTGGTGAACAGCCCGGCCGTTGTAAGGCATTATCTTGACTTTTTCCCGAGCATATTTATTAACCACAGCCTTGATAAAAAGAATGATATCGGTTTATCGTACAGCCGGCGTATTGACCGCCCTGATTATGGCAACCTGAACCCATTTGTATTTTACCTGGATAAATACACTTACAGCCAGGGTAACCCATTTTTAAGGCCGCAATACACACATGCATTTGAATTTAATTATACCTGGAACAAAACAATAAACGCATCATTAAACTATAGCCGCACTACCGATGTAATGAACCAGATTATTTTAACCGATACGGTTAAAAAGGCTTCGTACCAAACCAATATGAATTTGCAGGTACTAAACTCTTACAGTTTAAACATCAATTCGCCCTATACCATTGCTAAATGGTGGACCGGTAACGGCAACTTCAATATATTTTACAACAAGTTTAAATCTAACAACTTATTAGGCGCCAACTTAAACGACGGACAATTAGCTTACCAGGTTAGGGCTACTCAAAACCTTACCTTTATTAAAGGCTATCGTATAGAGGTTACCAGTGTGTACCGCTCGTCTCAAACACAGGGCATTTATAAGATCCAGGAGCAATATGCTGCTGATGCCGGTATAAGCCATACGTTTGCCAACAAAAAAGCTAATCTGAAATTGGCCATGAGCGATGTGTTTAATACCCGCCGCAATAATGTGATCAGTATGTACCAATCGGTTAACCTCGATATACACCAGCGCAACGAAAGCCGGGTAACGCGTTTAACGTTTACTTATAATTTTGGTAACAACAAAATAAAAGCCCGTCAGCACCAAACCGGCGCCGACGATGAAAGCAGCAGGGCAGGGAAAAGTAATTAAGCCCCCCAGCCCCCTGAAGGGGGAGTAAAAGCAAAAAGGCATCATGATCATGATGCCTTTTTGCTTTTACCAACTTGTTATTGCGAGGAGCGGCCGGGCCGGTGCATGGGGGGGCGACGTGGCAATCTCGTAGTTTGCTCTGCGTGTAACGAGATTGCCACGCTATCGCTCGCAATGACAATACTTGTTTAGGAAAGCCGGGGGACTCAATTCCCCACCATAAACACCGCGTTGCTGAACAGCAGCTTACCGTTCTCCCAAAACTCGCGAAACAGGGGATCGTCAACCATATAGATGACAGAACCGCGGCCAATGTTCTGCACACCCAGCAGCATGCCGTCGGCTATTTTTTCTTTGCTTTTCTGGCCTACAAAACCGGCTACATAGCCATCCTTTTTAATGGTGCCCACGTTCCAGCTGTTATCGCCCAGGTATTCGTATATATTATCATCCAGCTTAAGGGTAAAATAGTAATTGGGCAGCCCAAAACCCAGCGGATGTGTATTATCCAGCTTAAGCCGGTAAATAGCGCCGGGCACGCTTGAGCGGAGGGCTTCATGCTCGCGTTCGCCGTATAATTTTACATCCTGTACTTTTTTGTTTTTATCGTCGTCCTTATCGGCCTTTTTATCTTTTAGTTTAACAGCAAACCCTTTTTTATCCACCAGCTGACTAATAGCATCGCCCATTACAATCATTTTGCCGCCATCGCGCACCCAGCCCTGCAGTTTATCGGCAGGCAAATCGGTGTAGTTACCGTCGGGGACGATCAGCACATCAAAATCCGAAAACTTTACGCGGTTAATATCCTGGTAGCGCACCAATGCAACCGGGTAACCTATCTGTTGTTCAAAAAAGTGCCATATCTCCCCCATCGCTTCCGAATTGGTGCCTTCGTTACTGAGTAATATAACCCGGGGCCTGCTTACAAAATGCACTTCCTTCGATCCGATATCCGCGCCCTTATCTACAAAGCCCGATTTAAGCGGCACCAGGTTGCGGCCAAACATATTGGCTGTCTGGATCACCACCTGGTCAAAGTCGGGCCGCCCGTTACCCGCCTTGGTAATGATGAGCGATCCGGCGCTGAACTTTTTGCCGCCGGCTTCAAACGCGTTTTCGGCATAGCGCACCCTGATGTTCTTTTTCAGCAGCGCGGCTAAAAACCTCACGTCATCTACCGATTGCCAGCTGCCTACATATGCATAGGCTTTAGTAATATCCATGGGGGCCTCGGTAGTATGGGTATAGCTGGTTTCGGTACCTTTTAACGATTCTTTTAACCCATAGGCCTTTAACCCATAAGCATAGGGTAATGACCACGCCGTAATATCATAGGTGTTTGAATCGGCCACAAAAGTTTTAGGCTCAAACAGCACATTCAGCAATACCGATTTTGGCTGACTGGTATTGATCACCATATCATCACCCGTAATGTTAAAGGCTTCGTTTTTAGCCGTGAAATAATTATATCCGCTCAGCACCGCTTTGTTTAAGCCGAAAGCGTATTGTATACTATTCCTGTCCAGCAGTTTGGCCAGGGCGGCTACTTTATCTTTATTCTCGTTTTTAACCACATAGGTTTTGTACTCGCCCGATGGGTTGATCCGGCTATCATCAAAAAACTTTTTGAATTCGGTTAACACGCGCGATGCATGCATAGATGCTATTTCAACGGTGCTTAAACTGTTGGAGTGGTGATGGGCTATCCTGTCGGCCAGGGTCAGCGTATCGCCGCTTTTGGTAAGTACCGCCAGGCCTCCGCCTATGCCGCCCTGCTCGTAGGTCATCCCGATAGAACCGTTGTATAAAGGATAAGTATCCCCGTACGATGGGTATAGCAGATCAAATTCTTCGCGGGTAAAATACATCCAGTTGTTCTGGTCGAAATACTTGGCGTTGTTTTTCCCGATAGTGGTTTGAAACTCGCGCTGCCAGTTAGTGATCACCCTGTGGAAAGGCTCTGCAGCCGGGGCAAAGTAATAAGGGCTGTTATATCCCTGCTCGTGAAAATCAACATGGATCTGCGGCAGCCATTGGTTATAAAGGCCTACGCGCGCCTGCGTTTCCTTTTGTACCTGCCAGGCCCAATCGCGGTTTAAATCAAAGTAATAATGGTTAACACGCCCGCCTGGCCATGGTTCGGTATGCTCGCGCGATGAGGCATTGGCATCGGGATTGATATCGCCTACCTGGTTGTAGTAGTTTACGTAACGGTCGCGCCCATCCGGGTTAAGGCAGGGATCTATAGCGATAACGGTATTTTTTAACCAGGCTTGTGTACGCGTATTGGTAGGGTCGGCCAGGTCGAACAAAGTTTGCATAGCCGCTTCGCTTGATGAAGGTTCGTTACCATGCACGTTATAGCTTAACCACACAATAACCGGTGGATTGGCAATAACGGCGCTTTTTTCCAGTCCGGCTAACGACATGTTGTATTTGCGGATCTCTTCCAGGCGGTTAATATTGACTTCCGACCCTATGAACATGGTCATCAGCGGCCGGCCCTCGTTAGTGGTGCCATATTGCAGCAGCTTTACATTTTTTGAGTTTTGTGCCACATACCGGAAGTACTCGGCAATACGCGAATGCACTGTAAAATGCGTACCCAGCTTATAGCCTAAATAATCAGACGGGGACTGCAATTGGGCGTTAGCGCAACCATAACAAACCACAAAAAATAACAGTAGAAGTAATTTTTTTATCATATAGTAATGGCTAATTTACTATAATTTATCATTACGTATATATGGGTGTAAATTATTGCAACCAGGAGCGGAAAATTATTTATAAATAATCCTCAATCAGCGCTTTAATTTCTTTTTCGGAAATACTGCTTCGTTCGCTCTTATCATAAATGGAAAAGATAAGAACAGAGGTTTCTTCAACTTTAACAAACGACAATACCCTTGCACCCCCTGATTTCCCTTTGTTTTTAGAAACTATGGCCAGGCGTATCTTAAAAATGCCTTTCCCGAGTGGAGTACCCTGATTTGGGTTCTCTTCAAGCGCGGCAAATAAAACTGCTAATTCCGATTTAAGTGATGGGTATTTTTTGATCAGTCTTTTCGCTTCCTTCTTAAAATTATCCGAAAGCTGAATATTATAACTCATTCAAAAAATCTTTTGCCGAAGTAGTTTTGAGTTTTCCTTGTTTAAACAAGCGCACTTCATCTAAACCAGCTTTTATATTATCCGTCATTTCAGTCGTATCCGAAACGGGTTCTATATCGTATGGAATTTTTAATCCATCCAACATTACTTGTAAAGCTTTTTGCTGCGCTTCGTTTTCCGGATGTATAATAAATGTTTCCATATTCAAATTTACAGTTAATAACGTAAAAAAACAATTTGCACGCCGTTGTCTATTTTAATCCTAAAAATCCTCCAAATTCAGCACCTTTGCATATACACGTATCTAAACCCATGACACCCGCACAGGCACTCCAAAAATATTACGGCTACAGTGAATTCCGCCACCAGCAGGAGGCCATTATACAGCATATCCTAAACAAGGGCGATGCCATGGTGCTGATGCCTACCGGCGGCGGTAAATCGCTTTGTTACCAGTTACCGGCGGTATTGCTGGAGGGTTTAACCATCGTTATCTCGCCACTGATAGCCCTGATGAAAGACCAGGTAGACGCGCTGAACGTTACCGGCATCCCCGCGGCCTACCTTAACTCTACCCAAAGCAGCGGCGAGCAGCAGGATATCATCAACCGGCTAAAAAGTAACAGTATTAAACTGCTGTACCTGGCCCCCGAACGCTTGTTTAAAACCGGGAACCGTTTAACCGAGTTCCTGCAATCGCTGAAGGTATCGTTGATTGCCATTGATGAGGCGCACTGTATCTCACACTGGGGCCACGATTTCCGGCCGGAGTACCTGATGCTGGCGGGATTGAAGGATGCCTTCCCCGAGATCCCGGTGATTGCCTTAACCGCCACCGCCGATCAGCTGACCCGCAAGGACATTTTAGAAAAGCTGGCGCTGCATAACCCGGCGCAATTTGTGTCATCCTTTAACCGGGCCAATATCAATTATACCGTATCCCCAAAAAAGAACAGCCTGAACCAATTGCTGGCTTTTTTGGATGAGCATCAAGAAGATTCGGGCATTATTTATTGCCTGTCGCGGCAATCAACCGAGGATTTGGCCAATCAGTTAAAAAAAGAAGGTTTCCTTGCCGAAGCCTACCACGCTGGTCTGAACCACGAGGTAAAAGCCCGCAACCAGGAAGCTTTTCTGCGCGATGAAGTGCGGATTATGGTAGCTACCATTGCCTTCGGTATGGGTATCAATAAATCAAACGTGCGCTACGTGGTACATATCGATCTGCCTAAAAACATTGAGGGTTATTACCAGGAAACCGGTCGTGCCGGGCGTGATGGTTTGCCGTCGGAGGCCTTGCTATTCTATTCGCCGGGCGATGCCTTTAAGCTGCAAAACTTTGCCCGCATTGAGGGCAACGAAGACCAAAGCCGCATTATGCTGAAAAAGCTGGACGATATGGTGAAGTATTGCCAACTGACCACCTGCCGCCGCAAATACCTGCTCAATTACTTTAACGAACCCTTCCCCGATCATTGCGGCAGCTGCGATGTGTGCCTGACCGAACGCCAGGTGTTTGATGGGACACTTATCGCGCAAAAAGCCCTATCTGCCGTAGCGCGGTTAAAGGAGCGTTTTGGCAGCGGCTATGTGATCGATCTGCTGCGTGGCGCCAACAACGCCAAACTGCGCGAGGAGCATAAACAGTTAAAAACTTACGGCGCCGGTGCCGATATCAGCAAGGCCGACTGGCAGCGTTACCTGCGCGAGCTGATTACACTGGGGTATTTGCAGGTTTCTAATGGCGAATACCCGGTTTTACTGCTCACCGGTAAAAGTGAGGCTGTTTTAAAAGGCCAGCATATGGTGGAGTTAACCCTATCGCAAACTACCGAGGAAGTACAGCACGAAATACCGCCGCACGAGGCCGATCTGTTGCGTAAGCTGAAAGAGATCCGTACCGGGATTGCCAATGCCGAAAACGTACCGGCCTATATCATCCTGTCGGATGCTACCCTGCTGGAACTGGCTACCTATCTGCCCCAAAGCATGGATGAGTTAAAATACATCTCTGGCTTTGGCGAGGTGAAACTGGCGCGGTATGGCGAGGCTTTTTTACGGGCGATCATCAACTATTGCGGCGAAATGGGCCTGGCATCTAAAATAAAAAGCCGCCCCGCCAAACGCGAGCGTAAGGAGCGCAAACCCCGGTCGCCCTTAACTGCGGGAACGAAGCAGGAAAGCTTTAACCTATACCAATCAGGTAAAACAATTGAGGAGATTGCCGCCCTGCGCGAACTATCCCCTACCACCATACAAAGTCACCTTTGCCATTTTGTGCAAACCGGTGAACTGGATGTAGCGACATTTGTGGCCCCCGAAAAGATGCCGGCCATACAGGATGTTGTTGAGAGTTACGGGCAGCAACAACTATCGCCGTTAAAGGAGGTTTTGGGTGACGGTTACAGCTATGTGGAGATAAAGGCGGTGATTGCGTGGATGAACAGGGAGGGGTAAACAGGTAATCTGCACGCCCGTAAACAGGGTTAACACAACTTAACACAATTTACGCATAATTTTTTACAAACGCTTGATTATTAGCCAATTATACTTTTACTGTGTTAACCCTAAAAAGATGCTTTTTTCAAGTCAAATGCATCTGATATTTGCGCTGCCCATGACGTGTTCTTTAACCGTGTTGTCATTTCGACGAACTTGCGGGGGTATAGGCAGGGGGTGAGGAGAAATCTTATACGAAAGGACCGTTTACGCGTATAAGATTTTTTCCCTCCGGTCAAGAGATAGTTCTCTTTCGCCCTCTCCCGCAATTCCAGCCCGGCTCTATCGATGACAACATGATTTAACGTCATCCATACCCCCAAAGCCCCGCCGGGATTTAATACCTCGCGAGGTGGTTATACCGGATTATCGTAATTGTTATTTTTAACTTGCGGACTCAAAAAATCTTTCGGACTTTCGGTCTTACCGACTTACGGAATCAAAACCATGTCTACCACCCAACAAATATACCAGCACTATCTGCAGCACCCGGTTATCAGTACCGATACGCGGAAGATAGCCCCGGGCAGTTTATTTTTTGCCCTGAAGGGCGATAAGTTTGACGCCAATACCTTTGCGCAGCAAGCCATTGAACAGGGTGCGGCTTTCGCGATCATTGACAACCCGGATTATCAGTTAGGCGATCAATATATTTTGGTGGATGATGTGCTGACTGCCTTGCAGGATTTGGCGCGTCACCATCGCCAACAATTAAACATCCCGGTGATAGGCTTAACGGGCAGCAATGGTAAAACCACTACTAAGGAATTGATCAATGCCGTGCTATCGCAACGCTTTAATACACTGGCCACACAGGGCAACCTGAATAATCATATCGGCGTTCCCTTAACCATTTTAAGTATTAACAATACCCACCAAATGGCGGTGATTGAAATGGGGGCCAACCATCAAAAAGAAATTGAACTATTGTGCAGCATAGCGCAACCGAGTCATGGCCTCATCACCAATGTAGGTCGTGCCCATTTAGAGGGTTTTGGCGGCGTAGAAGGTGTTAAAAAAGGCAAGGGCGAATTGTATGATTACCTACAGCAATCCGGGGGTGTAGCGTTTATTAATAGCAATGACCCGGTGCTGATGGAAATGCAGGCGGCGCGCACCTTAAGCAATAAGGTGTTTTATGGCGATGAGAACAATGCCCTGATCAGCGCTAAGCTGATCGCTAACGCGCCCTATTTATCTTTCAGCTGGACCAATAACACATCGGGCGAAAGCCACAACGTCACATCGCAATTAACAGGTGAGTATAATCTGGACAATATGTTAGCGGCTATCTGTATCGGCACCTACTTTAAGCTTAGCGTCGATGAGATCAACGCCGGTATTGCCGGTTATCAGCCTAAAAACAACCGCTCGCAGTTGATGCAAACCGCCACCAATACTTTGGTGTGCGATTATTATAACGCCAATCCCAGCAGCATGGCTGTGGCTATAGATAACATCAGCAAGCTGGCAGCCGCCCGTAAAGTATTGATACTGGGTGATATGTTTGAACTGGGGGATGATTCGCCGGCGGAGCATTTGGGCGTGATACAAAAGGCCATGCAAGCCGATGTAGCCGACCGGATCTTTATCGGCGAGGTTTTTTATCAGCAAAAAGGGAATAACAAAGCCACCTTTTACCGCACGGCAGAGGAGGCAATGGTGAGCATTACCGATCATCCTATTAAAAACTCAACCATATTAATTAAAGGTTCGCGCGGAATGGCGCTGGAACGGTTGGTGGGGTTGTTGTAACCCCTTGTCATTGCGAGGAGCAGTGGGAAGACTGGGTAGTGGGGCGACGTGGCAATCTCGTAGCATGCAGAGCAAGCTTGTGTTTTCGCTGGGTCTCTCGAAGATTTAAGTTACCCCACAAAATTTGCTATAAATACTGTTAGCAAGTCCGCATAGCGGACGAAATATCTTGTAGCAACGGGTTTTAACCCGTTGATTAATGTATAAAAGCAACATGAGTTCCATCGGAACGGCAAATATCCTGTCGAATATAGAAACGATAAAGATATGGCCCGAACCTACGGCTCTCTCCCATAAACTATTCCATTAATCAACGGATTTCAATCCGTTGATTAAATATGAACCGGGGCGATGCCCCTTTAGCCTAAATAAAAGGTTTTGGTTTTATGGGTTAACTTAAACTCGAAGAGGACCCTGCTGGGCGGCAATCTCGTAGCATGCAGAGCAAACTACGAGATTGCCACGTCGCCCCACCACTCATGTGCCCGGCCGCTCCTCGCAATGACAAGTTGGGTGTAGTGGGTTGTTAAGCTTTCTTCACCGCGGCCTTCACAGGCATTGCTTTCAACATAGCCGCTTTGCTGGTTTTTTTACAGCATGAGCCGCCCATGTGGCATTTTTCGGCTTTTTTAGCTTTTGGCTTGGTTTTGTCGGTTGCAAAACTGCTGCTTACTGTGGCTACCGATAAGGCTACCATCATCATTAACGTTATTTTTCTCATGGTTTCCTGGGTTTTGCTTTGGTGGCCGGCGCCCGTTTTTTCGCGGCTGCTTTAGCCGCGGGCGTTGGCGCGGTGGGGTGTTCTATTACCAGTGTTTCCTTTGGTGCTTCCGCTTCTTTTTCAGGCTTAGCATCGGTAACATGTTCGGCTGCCGCCTGCAATTTTGAATTAGTTGGCGTTGGTAACTCGGCCAGGATGGTACGGCCGCCTTTCACTACCTGCCCCAATTCTACTTTAATAGTTGAACCCAAAGGCAGGAAAAGATCCACCCGCGAACCAAACTTAATAAAGCCAAACTGATCGCCCTGCGCAACCCTATCGCCTTCTTTTACATACCAAACAATACGGCGGGCCAATGCACCCGCTATCTGGCGGAACAATACGGGTACGCCCGCGCTGTTCTCGGTTACTATAGTTGTACGCTCGTTCTCGGTTGATGATTTTGGGTGCCAGGCCACCAGGTATTTACCGGGGTGATATTTAAAATATTTAACTACGCCGGCTATTGGGTTACGGTTTACATGCACATTTACAGGCGACATAAATACCGATAGCTGTATCCTGCGGTCTTTCAAATATTCGGTTTCGTCCGCTTCTTCTATTACCACCACTTTACCATCGGCAGGGCATACCACCATTTTTTCGTCGGTGGTGAGTTCAAATTTAGGGCTGCGGAAAAACTGCAGGATGATGACAAACAGCAGGAACGACAGGATATAAATGAACCACCTCAGCACCGCTGCTTCGGGGAAATAAAACTGCACCAGCGCGTTCAGTACAAAAATAACCAGAATGCACAGCGCCATTGATGTATAGCCTTCTTTATGAAAAGTCATAGATATTGGGGGTAATTAAATTTATGCAAAGCTACTAATTTGAAACGAAGTACAAGTAACTGTAAACAATTGGCGCGGCAATCAGCAATCCGTCAAACCTGTCCAGCAAACCACCGTGCCCGGGCAGTATCCCGCCCGAGTCTTTCACGTTAATGCTGCGTTTAAACATCGATTCTACCAGGTCGCCCAGGGTACCGAAGCAGGAGATCAATACCGCTATGGATACCCATTGTTTCCACCCCAGTTCGGTATAGTAAATACCGAGCACATAGCCTGCCACTGCTGCAATTACCAAACCGCCGAAGAAACCCTCCCAGGTTTTTTTAGGCGAATGGCGCTCAAACAGTTTGGTACGGCCAAAAGCGCGGCCGGTTAAATAGGCGCCGGTATCGTTAGCCCAAAGCATCACAAAAAAGCCCAGGGGAACGTGGAAATTAAAATCGCCGCCTACATAAGCCATGGCGTGGAAAAACGTGAAAGGCATAATGGTAAACAGCAACCCCAAAAAAGTAAAGGCGATATTATGGAATGGCGTGGCCGATTTTTTAAACAGCTCCTGGATAAAAATACCGCTTAACGCAATCGGCACAACAAACAAAACCGGCTGCACGGCATGGTTAAAGCTGATGTAGGCAAAGCTGATATAGATCAGCGCGCCGTTAATTAACCCGGTTGAGTAATTGGGCTGAAACCCGCTTTTTTTGATCAATCCATAAAACTCAAACTGGCAAAACAGGCCCAGCAGCAAGTAAAATGCCCCGAAAGGATAATGCCCCGTCAGCAGCGAGGCCAGCATCACAATCACAAAAAATAAACCTGTTATAGCGCGTGTTTTCATAGGTATTTGGGGGATGATTTAACCACAGAATGCACAGAGATTTTCACTAAGGACACCAAGGGTATTATCTATATTTTGTTTTTTATCAGTTTATATTTTCAAATAGCACTTTGTGTCCTTTGTGGATCCTCTCTTAGTGATCTTTGTGGTTAAAATAACTCACAAATTTATCTCGTTCAAAATCATAATTTCAATGGCCCGCCCAAAATTATCCTGGTGAATATAAACATCAATATGGCCAAATATTTTGTGCGATGAATCCTGCCTGTTCATCAGCACGGCGTTGATGTCATTTTCAGTCAGCGCCTGTTTCAGCATTTCGGCCTGGTAAAAATTGGTTGATGTAAACAGCTTAATCCAGTTCTTCTCCATCGGCAACCAACTGTTTTTGTATGGTAATTTTGTGGTAAAGCAGCAGTACCAGTACCGATGCGGCCAAGCACAGCACGTAGATCCATAGCTGACTAAACATACGGTCGGTGCCATCGGGGTTCAGTTTTATCACATGGTGCTGGTAAAGGTACATCCCCAATACGGCCGAAGCGTTATTTAAAAAATGCACAAATACCGAGGGCCATATACTGCCGCTCCAGGCGCAAAGGTAACCCAAACCGGCCCCTAATAAAAAGCGCGGCACAAAGCCCAGAAATTCAAAATGGATAAAGCTGAAGATAAAGGCGGTGATCCATACGGCGGCATGGGTGTTTTTTGTCCACCGCAGAAAAACGGTTTGCATACATCCGCGGAAAAGGAACTCCTCTGACAAAGCCGGTAAAAACCCGACAATAAAGATGGTGATATACAGATCGGTCCGGGTTTTCATATCCAGTACCTGTTTTATCACCACTTCGTTCTGTTTTTCTAATTCGCGCATCCAGTTTTCAAGGCCTTTCAGCGGGCCATCCAGGGATAATCGCTGGTTATAAAACGATGTAATGTCTATTACAGGTAAAAAAAACACCATAAAAACAAGGGCCAGCAATAGCAGTACTACAGGCGTAGGACTGCGATATTTAAGGTAGGCATCCGGTTTTTTCACCGTAAAAAAAGCGAAGATGAGCGCCGGTACAAAGTATCCTAAAAAGGTATTGCCCAGGCCCAAAAACAGCCTGAATGCGCTTACATAGTCCTTACTGTGCACCCCTGCCGTATCCATAATCTCGCCCAGCATATTGGTGTCGTATATCATGGCAATCAGGGCCATACATAGCACTACGCCTGCAATCATGCACCCAAGTGCAATTAATATCAAAAACAGCAAATGCTGCCAGGGCGGTGTGCGCATGTAATGGGGTGCGGTCATATTTTGCTATTAAATTAGTATTTTTGCAGCGTTAAAGATAAGGATGTCTGTACAAATAGGAAATATTGATTTAGGTGATTTTCCACTACTGTTAGCACCGATGGAAGATGTGAGCGATCCGCCCTTCCGTTATGTGTGCAAGCAGAACGGGGCGGATATGATGTATACCGAATTTATCAGCAGCGAAGGCCTGATCCGCGATGCGGCAAAAAGCCGCGCCAAGCTGGATATTTTTGAGTACGAGCGCCCTATCGGCATCCAGATCTTCGGCAGTGATATCGACCACATGCGCGAGGCTACCGAGATTGCTACTTTGGCCAAGCCCGACCTGATGGACATTAACTACGGCTGCCCCGTTAAACAGGTAGCCTGCCGTGGCGCCGGCGCCAGCCTTTTGCAGGATATTGACAAAATGGTGGCCATGACCAGCGCCGTAGTGAAAGCTACGCACCTGCCCGTTACCGTTAAAACCCGCTTAGGTTGGGACGATAATACCAAAAACGTTTACGAAGTGGCCGAACGCCTGCAGGATGTTGGCATTAAAGCCCTAACCATACACGGCCGCACCCGTGCGCAGATGTATAAAGGTGAAGCCGACTGGCGCCTGATCCGCGAGATCCGCAAAAATCCGCGCATCCAGATCCCTATTTTTGGTAATGGCGATATCGACAGCCCGCAAAAAGCGGCCGAATGGCGCATGGAATACGAGGTGGACGGCATGATGATCGGTCGCGCCGCTATTGGTTACCCCTGGATCTTCCGCGAGATCAAACACTATTTTAAAACCGGCGAAATACTGGCCCCGCCAACCATTGCCGAACGGGTAGAAGTATGCCGATCGCACCTGGAAAAATCGGTACAGTGGAAAGGCCCCAAAACGGGGATCTTTGAAATGCGCCGTCACTATAGTAACTACTTTAAAGGGGTTGATCATTTTAAAGAGTTCAGGATGAAGCTGGTATCGGTACAAACGTTTGAAGAGGTTAATGAACTGCTGGATGAGGTAGCCGAGCATTACAGTACCGAAATGGCCTGATGTACCTCACCCTGCCCTCTCCAAAGGAGAGGGTTCTAAAAAAATAGCCCGGTCAACGTCCTCGCTTGACTTTAGTTCCTGATTAAGCGTCCACGCTTAATTTGTTTCGCAAGCGTAGACGTTTGCTTCAGGATAGGTTTCAAGCGTGGACGCTTGAAACGGCAATGGTATTTCTTTGCGCATTTTGTGGTTAAATTGCCACTAAAACAGTATAAATCAACCATTAACATGCATCAATTTTGCAAATGGCTTGATATTTGTCAACCTATTTATATATTTGAAAAAAAGAGGTTCGTTTTAATATGACAACAGCTATAACAGAGGGTGTAAAAATAACGGTAGAAACCCAGTATCAGCCTGAGTATTCTAACCCGGCTAATGAGCATTTTATGTTTGCCTACCGTATCAGTATCGAAAACGTGGGCAGTACCGCGGTGCAGCTTTTACGCCGTCACTGGCATATTTTTGATAGCAACAGTACCCATCGCGAGGTAGAAGGCGAAGGCGTGGTTGGCATACAACCTATTATTGAGCCTGGCCAAACACACGAATATATATCGGGCTGTAACCTTAAAACCGATATGGGCAGCATGAAAGGCGAATACCAGATGTTGCGCCTGATGGATAACGCCCTGTTTAATGTTACCATCCCCGAGTTTTATTTGCTGGCATCGTATAAACTGAATTAGTTTTTTAAGATTTCACAGATTTTATTTGTGATTTCACCGGTCTTGGGGAGGGATTTCACCGGTGTTTAAGTGCGCATATTCTGCCGCACTATTTTTTTGCCTTGTTTTTAGGGATCTTAGCCGACACCAGGCTGTACGAATGATCTATCATTTCGCGCAATTGTTTTTCGGTGAGGCTGCCATCCATGTAAACGGTGTTCCAATGGGTTTTATTCATGTGGTAGCCTGGTTGTACTTCGGGATATTGCTCCCTTAATTCGGCCGCCCGTTCGGGATCGCATTTTACATTAAAGCGGTTAGCTTCGGTAAGCCCTATCAGCAAAAATACCTTACCGCTCACCTTAAAAACCAAAATATCCTCGCCAAAAGGGAAACCTTCGGTAACGCTGGGTTTGCTGATACAGTATTCGCGGAGTACCTCAATGTTCATTGCAGCTTTTTATTTTATAGATTTAATGTAAGACGCCGTAGTGCCAAAATTAAATTTTACGCCAACTGTTATAGCGCTAAACATATCCTGCGCATTATTCTTGAATTTGCTGCTGGAATCGTCGTAACCATCAAGGCCTTCGGCAAAGGTAAAATTATGGGTATAGGTAAGGTTTATACCCATAAAAGGCTCGTCATTATAATTGTAGATCTTAAACTCATATCCAAACCGTAAGGGTATCAATATATTGATGCTATGCGCCTGACCGGGGAATAGATAATTAGGGTCGTCAAGCGCGTAACGCCTGATATCGGTAATATTATTAAATATAGCCCCGAAGCCGGTCCCGATATAGAGGCCCTTTAACCGTTGTAATAAAAAATTGCCTTCATATTCTGTTATTTCGCCTAATTGCAGGTCGCCATGCAGGTTAAAGGCAAAATATTCGTTAACAAAATAGCGGTGGGAGGCATCTGTAACATTATTCCCGCCCGATAGTTTACCCGCCTGCAGCTCAAAAACAAAGGGGAGGTAAGGGCTGTAATTATAAACCAGGTTAAAATACATACCGTTTTTTGTATCATTCTGCTTCAGGTCCGAATATGGTCTCACTGTACCAAATCCGCCACCCACGCCCCATTCCGCATAATTGTATTGCGCCTTTACAGCAACACTGATAATTAACAGGCTAATCAGGAGAGTTATTTTTTTCAATGTTGATAATGGTTAATAATTAATCCGAATTGCTTAAATATGCTCAAAAATAAAATAACATCGTTAATGTTGTAACATATTATGATGAATTTGGATTTAACATTTGATGTAGAAGCCCGGTTTTTGCGTTATGTGGTGATCGATACCCAATCAGATCCCGAATCGCCCACCTGCCCATCTACCGAAAAGCAAAAAGACCTGGGCCGCCTGCTGGTTAAGGAACTGCTGGAAACAGGGCTTACCGACGCGCACCTGGACGAGCATGGCTATATTTACGCCACCATCCCCGCTAATACGGATAAAGAGGTGCCGGTTATCTGTTTCTGCTCGCATATGGATACCGCGCCCGATTGCAGCGGCACAGGTGTTAAGCCGCTTGTGCACCGCAACTACCAGGGCCAGGATATTGTTTTACCCGACGACAACACCCAGGTTTTGCGCATGGCCGAACACCCCGATCTGAAAAACCAGCTGGGTAACGATATCATTACCGCCAGCGGCACTACGCTTTTGGGTGCAGATAATAAAGCAGGCGTAGCCGAAATTATGGAAGCCTGCGCGCAATTGATCAATCACCCGGAAATAAAACACGGTACCATCAGGATACT
The DNA here is from genome assembly GCF_059418485.1 of Mucilaginibacter sp. GW821-FHT07H05. Lineage (NCBI taxonomy): Bacteria > Pseudomonadati > Bacteroidota > Sphingobacteriia > Sphingobacteriales > Sphingobacteriaceae > Mucilaginibacter > Mucilaginibacter sp. GW821-FHT07H05. The sequence continues at coordinate 67,601 of NZ_JBWKPY010000006.1, read as the reverse complement.
GTTTACCCCCGACGAAGAGATTGGCCGCGGGGTGGATAAAGTTGACATTGCCAAACTGGGTGCCTATGCCGGCTATACCATGGATGGCGAAAGCGCCGGACATATCGAAAACGAAACCTTTAGCGCCGATGGCGCCAAACTGATGATTAACGGCGTAAGCGCCCACCCCGGTTTTGCTAAAGGGAATATGGAAAGCGCCATAAAAATTGCCGGGCAAATTGTAGCCGCCCTGCCTTTTGAACTATCGCCCGAAGGCACATCAGGCATGCAGGGCTTTGTGCACCCCGTTGGCATAAAAGGCCATGTGGAGCAGGCCGAGATTGATTTCATCATCCGCGATTTTGAGGATGCTAAACTGACCGATCATGCCCATGCGATCTGTGCTGTTACCGAAAAAGTGCTGCAGCAGTTCCCGGGTTCATCGTACCAGTTAACTACCAAACCCCAGTACCGCAATATGAAACAGGTGCTGGATAAACATCCGCACATAGTGGATTATGGTATAGAGGCTATCCGGCGCGCCGGGATGGAACCGCACCTTCAAAGCATTCGTGGCGGCACAGATGGCTCGCGCTTATCGTTTATGGGCTTGCCCTGCCCCAACATCTTTGCCGGGGAACACGCTTTCCATGGCCGGCAGGAGTGGGTATCGGTACAGGATATGGAAAAGGCCGTGCTCACTATTTTGCATTTATGTATGGTTTGGGAGGAGAAGAGTTAGGATCTCCATTGCGTCATAGCGAGGAGTGAAACGACGTGGCTATCCCCGGCTTGCAGATCGGCTCTGTATATCGGGGATTGCCACGCTACGCTCGCAATGACGTGGAGGCCTGCCCCCGCCATACTTTACGCCAGTCAAAGTAGCCCACCAGGGCTATTACAATATACACTACAAACATAAAGGCAAAGGCCTGCAGGTCTTTCACGGTGTAGATCACTACATAGATGATATCTACAAACACCCATATCAGCCAGTTCTCTAAAACCTTGCGGGCCATCAAAACCTGCGCGGCCAGGCTCACTACTGTGCAAAAGCTATCCAGGTATGGGAATGCAGGTGGTTGATAATTGAGCCGTGCTGCAAAAGTGATCAATGTAAACCCTAAAACCGGGGTGATGACCATCACGGCAGCCACCGTCCATAAAATTTGCTTGCGCGAGATGCGGACTACGGGCCGTTTTTCTTCATCAGTCTTTTTCCGGCTCCATACATACCAGCCATAAATATTAATGATGGTGAGGTAGGTATATTGCAGCATATCGGCATACAAGGCTTTGCCGGCCATGATATAAATGGTAATCACTGTACTAATGATAGCGATAGGCCAGTTCCAGATGTTATTGATGGCGGCCAGGTAAACGCATAGTAAGCCCGTGATTACGGCTACGATTTCCAGATAGCTCAACTGATGCCAATATTCTTGTAACGCTTGTATGATATGCATTACCAGATTCTAACGCGTTTATCCGGGTCTAACCACATCTTATCCCCCTTCTTAATCCCAAAGGCCGTATAAAACTCCGGCACATCGGTAAACGGCCCGTTCACTCTTAAAAACCCGGGCGAGTGTACATCGGTCAATATCTGGTTGGCTAATGATTCGTCGCGGGTGTGGCCCAGCCAACCTAACGAATAACCGAGGAAGAACCTTTGCATAGGTGTTAAACCGTTAATGCGCTTGCCTTCTTTATATTGTTTGGTCTTTTTAAACGCGTCGATACCCAAAACTATCCCGCCAAGGTCGGCAATATTTTCGCCCAGGGTGGCTTTGCCGTTAATGTGCAGACTGTCCAGCACTACATAACCGTTAAACTGGTTCACCAGCATTTGGGCGCGTTGGGTAAACCTGGCCGAATCCTGCTTGGTCCACCAGCTTTTCAGGTTGCCTTTTGCATCGTACTGGCGGCCCTGATCATCAAAACCATGGGTAATTTCGTGCCCGATGGTTGATGCGGCTGCATAGCCATAAGCCACGGCATCATCTACATCGGCATCCTTAACGCCCGGTATCATAAACTGCGCGGCCGGCAGGGTAATCTCGTTATTGGACGGACTGTAGCTGGCATTATAAGTCTGTGGCGTCATGCCCCACTCGGTATGGTCAACCGGTTTGCCTAATTTGTTAATATTATTCAGATATGCCCAATGCCTGGCGCGCATCACGTTGCCGGCGTAGGATACGCGATCGATCTCCAAAGTCGAAAAATCTTTCCATTTATCGGGGTATCCCACTTTGGGATGGATAGCATTCAGTTTTACCAGTGCTTTTTGTTTGGTAACGGGGCTCATCCAATCCAGCTTGGCAATATGCTCGCGGTACGATTGGCGCATGGCCTCTACCATTTGATTATAGCGCAATTTAGATGTTTGCGGGAAATACTCTTTCACAAATAACTGCCCCAACAGTTCGCCCATCAATTGGTTTTCGGTATCGGTTACACGTTTAATACGGGGCAATTGCTCTTTACGGCCGGCTATGATCTTCCCGCTAAAGCGGAAACTTTCCTCTTCAAAAGCTTTTGGTAAAAAGGAAGCATAAGTTGACAGTACTTTAAAGCGTAGGTAAGCCTTCCAGTCATCAACCGAAAAAGTGGTTAATGCCTTGTTAACTGCGCGGTAATACTCGGGCTGGCCCACAATTACCGTATCAACCGGTTTATACTCCATGGCTTTAAACTGCTCGGCCCAGTTAATATTGGGGGTCAGGCTGTTTAATTTAGCCAAAGTCATTTTGTTATAGTTGCGGTATGGGTCGCGCATTTCCTCCAGCTTGCGGGTGCTGTCGGCTAAAAACTTTTCTATTCTATATATACTCTCGGCCCCTTTTGCCGCTTTAGCATCATCCCAGCCCGAAAGTTTCAGCATGGTGGGCAAGTGGTTGGTGGTATAGTCGGTACGCACCCGGGTAGTGCGGGCATCGGTTTTAAAATAATAATCGCGGTTGGGCAAGCCTAAACCCGCCTGCCTGAACTGAACGATCATTTTCGCACTGTTTTTATCATCCTGCCCAACGCCGGCGCCTATAATACTGCGCACGCCATAAGCGCCCAGGTAAGCGGTCGCGTTTAAAATCCCTTTAACATCCTGCGCACGGTCTATGATCTCCAATTGCGCTTTTATCGTGTTTAAGCCTTCCCGTTCGATCCCGATAGTATCCAGTCCGCTATAATAAAAATCGCCAATTTTTTGAGTGGCAGTGCCTTTAGGAGCATTTGCTTTAAGGGCCGCTTCGTTAATATTACGCAGGCGCTCGCGGATATCCTCGCCAACAATGTTGCCAATGCCCCAACTGGAGTAAGCTGCCGGGATAGGGTTACGTTTGATCCAGCCGCCGTTGGCATACAGGAAAAAATTATCGCCGGGTTTAACCGATTGGTCAAGGTTATCAAATACCGGATCGGTAGTTTTACCGGGCAGGCTGCTGTTTTGATAGGCTGTTAAAATAAATACCGATACCGCGGCAATACCGGCCACATACTTTTTATTAAAATTCATGTTGATTGATCGTTTAAACAAACTTAATTAAAACAGCTTATTTATTTTTTGCGGGCATGTAACATTATTCTGATGCGGCCTAATTCACCATTTGTGCACATTTTTGTCGGGATATCAGTACACCGCTGTATACAATAAAAGAAATATGCCCCAATATTCAGACAGCAAAAAACAGGGGTTTAATTAATAATTAATAGATACCCTGGAAAAAACCCGAGAGCGAAACATCAAAATAATAGCAAACCTTACGTAAAGTGTCTAATCTTACATCTATTTTACCCGACTCTAAACGGGCTATATTGATGTTTGTTTCGCTATAAAACTTCTCCTGGGTAACCTGATTTTGCCTGCGCAGGCGCTTTATTTGTAAGGATACTTTCTTTTTAAAAGCCTCTTCCGAGTTGTTAAGATATTCAAAATCAGTGAGTAACATATATTTGGGCGTGTTTAATGGGTATTGAATAAGTTAAATGTAGAAATTTTAAAGATCTATTAACTATTCGCCTATAAAAATAAAACCTTTTTATAAATTCTGACGTATAAGTATTTGTAGCGGCAGATTTATGGCTTTACATTTGTTATTATAATTGCACGGCTCTACCATATCTGTGAAAAGATAATAAGATATAAAGGAATACATCTACCAGTGAAAAACTTTATTTTGAATTCTCAGACGCCCAAGCTGAGGTTTTTTTGTTCTTTGTTTTGGGTTTAATCAATAGTTTAAATTAATTAGGGGAAAGGGAGCTTCGCAAGAGCTCTCTTTTTTTGTGCCTTGTTTTTCGTTTGATTTAACCACAAAGTTCACAAAGAATATCAAAATGGCTAACACAAAGGGCACAAAGGTTTTTATTACTACTCCTACCAGGATTTTTGATCAATTAGCTTGGTGTTCTTTGTGATTCCTTTCTTTGCGCCCTTTGTGGTTAAATTCTCATTCGTTATATTTATTTCGCAATAAATTTTACTATGCACGCATAATACTTATTTTTGTAAAATAAATCCACACCCCATGCATTTTGAATTTACAGAAGAACAGTTAATGATACGCCAGGCCGCGCGCGATTTTGCACAAACCGAATTAAAGCCGGGTGTGATAGAACGCGATGAGCATCAAAAATTTCCGGCCGAACAAATAAAGAAATTGGGCGAGCTGGGCTTTTTAGGCTTAATGACATCGCCCGAATATGGCGGCAGCGGCATGGATGCCATTAGCTATGTGCTGGCCATGGAAGAGCTTTCAAAAATTGACGCCTCGGCATCGGTTGTGGTCTCTGTAAATAATTCATTGGTTTGCTACGGCTTAGAGAAATACGGAAGCGAAGAACAAAAACAAAAGTACCTGGTGCCACTGGCCAGCGGGCAGGTGATCGGCGCGTTTTGCCTCTCGGAACCCGAAGCCGGCAGCGATGCTACATCACAACATACTACGGCTGTTGATATGGGCGACCATTACCTGCTTAACGGCACCAAAAACTGGATCACCAATGGCGGTAACGCCTCTACTTACTTAGTAATTGCCCAAACCGATGTTGCCAAAGGCCACAAAGGCATTAACGCCCTGATCGTAGAAAAAGGCATGCCGGGTTTTACCATCGGCCCGAAAGAAAATAAGCTGGGCATCCGCGGCTCGGACACCCACTCGCTGATGTTTACCGATGTTAAAGTGCCTAAGGAAAACCGCATTGGCGAAGACGGCTTCGGGTTTAAATTTGCCATGGCCACGCTGGAAGGCGGGCGCATTGGTATTGCCGCGCAGGCTTTAGGCATTGCTTCGGGCGCTTATGAACTGGCCTTGGCCTACTCTAAAGAGCGTAAAACATTTGGCAAACCTATTGCCGAACACCAATCCATTCAATTTAAACTGGCCGATATGGCTACCGAAATTGAAGCCGCGCGCCTGCTGTGTTTAAAGGCCGCCTGGTTAAAGGATAATGGCCAGCCCTATGGCCGCGCCAGCGCTACCGCCAAACTATTTGCATCGGAAGTGGCGATGAAAACCACTGTGGAGGCCGTGCAGATACATGGCGGCTACGGCTTTGTAAAGGAATATCATGTAGAGCGCCTGATGCGCGATGCCAAGATCACACAGATTTATGAAGGGACATCCGAAATTCAGAAGATCGTCATATCCCGCGACATATTGAAATAGTTACAATCAAAAAACACCTTGCTAAAAAAAGAATACTAATTTAGTAGGGTATATTTTTGATCGTATGCTTAAAAGAATCTTTTTCCTGCTGGCCATAACGGCCACAAGCGCTTGTACCAGCGCCCCGTCTAAATTAAAACCCGGCATTTGGCGCGGCGTATTAAAAATGAAAACCGGCGCCGAGCTGCCTTTTAACTTCGAGGTAAAGGATACTGCAGGAAAGCAGGAAATAGCCATTATTAATGGATCAGAGCATTTCAGGGTACCTGATGTGCGGTTGGATGGCGATTCGGTTTTTATCAAAATGCCTTTGTTCGATTCAGAATTTAAACTGAAACAACAGGATGGTAAGCTGGAGGGCAAGTGGATAAAACACCTGGCCCAAAAGGATAACGAACTGGAGTTTACCGCAACACCCGGGCAGGCCTTCCGCTTTTTTGAAGCCCCTGAGAAACCCGCTGCTGATGTGAGCGGCCGATGGTCGGCCGTGTTTAGCAGCGATGGCGTGCGGGATACAACCGTAGGCGAGTTTAAACAAACCGGGAATAAAGTAACCGGCACCTTTTTAACCACCACCGGCGATTACCGCTATCTGGAGGGACAGGTAACCGGCGATAAATTTTACCTATCCTGCTTTGATGGCGGGCATGCTTTCCTGTTTACGGCCGATGTGAAGGATAACGTTACCTTAAACAATGGCAAATTTGGCAGCGATACCTGGGAAGCTGTAAAAAACAATAAAGCCAAACTGCCCGATGCTTATTCCCTCACCGCGTTAAAACCGGGCTATAAAAAACTGGCTTTTACCTTTAAGGATCTCAATGGCAACAAGGTATCGCTTACCGACGAGCGCTTTAAAAACAAGGTGGTTATTGTTCAGTTTATGGGATCGTGGTGCCCTAATTGCATGGACGAAACGGCCTACCTGGTTAACTACTACAAAAAGTATCACCCCAAAGGTGTAGAGATAGTAGGCCTGGCGTATGAGCGCAGCCCCGATTTTTCCCGCTCGCAAAAAACATTGACGCAGTTGAAAAACCGCTTTAACATCCCCTATCCTTTACTTATCACCGGCTTTACCAACGATAAAAAGGAGACGGCTAAAAGCCTGCCGATGTTGGCCAATTTCCTTGCTTTCCCTACCACGGTTATTATTGATAAAAAAGGCGATGTCCGCAAGATCCATACTGGCTACAGCGGCCCCGGTACCGGCGAGCATTATATTGAGTTTGTGAATGAGTTTGAGAAACTGACGGATGATCTGCTGGGGGAAAAGTGACCTTGATTAAAGGATTTGAGGATTGATATGATTCCCTAAAAAGGTTTGTCATTGCGAGCGATAGCGTAGCAAGCAGAGCAATAGGACGAGATTGCCACGTCGCCATTGCCCACTGTCCTCCGCGGCTCCTCGCAATGACAAAAATTATGAGATCAGCGGCAGCTCAAAATAAAACGTCGAGCCTTTTCCAAACTGGCTTTCTACATGAATGGTGCCATGGTGGTTTTTAATGATCTCGGCAGAGATATACAGGCCCATGCCCAGCCCGCTGGTGCTGAAGGTTTTATCTTCAACACGGTAAAAGCGTTCAAATATCTTATCCCGCTGCTCGTGCGAGAGGCCGATGCCAAAATCGGTTACTGATACCCTTACATGCCCATCCAACGCCTGCGCTTTAACAATGATGCGGTTGTCATCTTTCGAGTATTTTACGGCGTTGCTGACCAGGTTCATTAGTATTTGCTCCAGCCGCTCGGGGTTACCGTGTACCATCAGCACGGGTTCAATTTCATGCTCAATGGTATATTCGGGATAGATCTGGGCGGCATTTTCAACACCGGCATTAATCATATCGGCCAGGTTAACGGCAGCCATCTGGTAATCCAGGCGGCCGGCCTGTATCTTGCTTACATCAAGCAAATCATTAATCAGGTGGTGCAGTTTGTTAATGGCATTATTGGCTTTAGTAATATACTGCTTAATAGCCGGCGGGATTTCCTCCTTTTTATACATGCCCATTATTTGCAGGTAGCCTTTTAAACTGGTTAAAGGTGTTTTCAGCTCGTGACTGGCTATGCCGATAAACTCGTCCTTTTTATCCATTTCCTGCTTTTGCTGCTCAATATCGGTAGCTGTGCCTACCCAAAAAAGCACTTCGCCATCCTGGTTCTTTAGCGGGATGCCCCGGTTAAGGTGCCAGCGATAAACGCCATCGGCCCGCCTGTAGCGGTTCTCCATTTCAAATATGGTACCGCTTGTTAAAGCGGCATTAAAACGCTCCATGGTAGGCCCCACATCATCAGGATGCAAAATATCTCTGAAGCCCCATTCTTTGTTTTCATCATCGGGCAAACCCGTATAAGTATACCAGCGCTGATTATAAAAAGTCACCTCGCCGTTAGGCAAGTTAGTCCAGGTCATTTGGGGGATGTTATCCGTCAGCAGTTTTAAATATTCACGGCTAATGGTTAGGTCGCGGGTACGGTCCCTCACGGTTTGTTCCAGTTCGTCGTTCAGTTTTTTGGTGAGCTGCTGGGCCTCTTCCAGCTGGTCAAACTGCAATTCCAGTTGCTGCTGGGTCTCTTTCTGGATGGTCAGGTCGGTAATGATCAGGCTTAGGGCCCGGCCGCCGTCAAACTCCATTACATTGCACGATACCAGGCAGGGGGTCACCTCGCCGTTTTTACTGATAATGGAAAGCTCGTCCTTGCAATCTTTTTCCCAGGCGCCTTTAATCATGTGGAGAAACTTGGGCTTATCGTTCCCATGCACAAAGCTGCTAAAATGCAGGCCTATTACTTTTTCAAGCGGCTCGCCAACCAGGCGGGCAAATTTCGAATTGCTGTATAATATCAATCCATCACGGTTAAGCGATACCGCGCCCTCGTTCATTTTTTCAATAAATACGCGGTAGCTTTGGTCGGCACTGTTTAGGGTAAATATTTGCGGGCCCGCGTCATTTTTTACAATAAGGGCATCAACCTGGCCGCTGCGGATAGCGTCAATAGCATCATTGGCTTCCTGAAGCTGCCAGCGCAGCTCGGTATTCTCGTTAAGGAGTTGATCATATGATGGTTTATGCTCCATATCAGTTACTGTGTGATCTTGAAACTCTCCAATAATTTTTTAGTGTCAGACATGTCGCCTATCAGGCGCCTGTCTATCCCCCCGCCACTTTTTATTAATAATGGCAGGGCAATAATTTGTTCCTTTTCGGCAATCGCGGGTTGCTGGTATACATCAATAATTTCAAGCTGATAGTTATCTTTCAGATATTTTTCGCAAAAAGCCTTAATATTATCAACCGCGCGGATGGAATTTGGCGAAGCCCCCGTTATAAACAACCGTAGTTGATGCGTCGGGACTTCGGTATCCCGGCTGCTGTTCTCTGCTATCCAATTTTTTGCTTTCATCGGCTACGTATTTGCAGGACGAATATTTAACCCTACTAAAACTTTCTCTTCGTTTGACAGGTCTCCGATGATCTTACGTATCGGCTCGGGCACTTTACGTACCAGCGTTGGTATGGCAAATATCTGATCGCCTTCGGCCAGTTGCGGCTTTTCCAGCAGATCTATCACTTCAATAATATACTGTCCCTTTAAATGTTCCTCGCAATACCGTTGCAGGTTTGTTAAAGCGGTTACAGATTTGGTTGTTTTACCTGCAACATACAATCGTAGCTCCCAGGCTTTTGGTTTTGTTTGCTTGGTCATTTTTTGCCTGGTTTTTTTACAGTTTCTGTTTCATTTCCCGCTTCCGCCTCGCGCCGCAGTTTTAATATTTCCTGGCGGTTTTTATCCATTACTTCTTTTCTCAATTCTTCTTCCATGTAAATCTTGTTCAATTCCTCTTCAACAGATTCAAACTCGGTTTGCAGGCTGGATATCTTTGATTCGAGCACTTTCCGCTTGCGCATAATCTCGCGGTCTTTTCGGTTTAAAGCAAAATCGCGCAGCGCTTCACCGGTATGCTCGCGTAATTGTTCGGCTTCCCGGGCCGATCCGGTTAGCACCCCGTCGGGACCGAGGTACACGTCTACAAGATTCAGGCCAGTATCGCTGATAATAAACTCCCGCACCTGGTTAGAGTGCTTCATCCCGCGCGATTTCATGACATACATGCCCCGGTTACGTTCGCCGTTAAACTCAATATCACGCACCAGCAGCCAGGCATCAACCAGCGATGACACCCCCTCGTCGGTCTGCTCGTTTACAATGGTATTTAATGTAAGGGCGGTAAACATCACCGTAATCTGCTCTTCCATTAAAAAATCAAGCAAACGGATCAGCATCGATTTTACATCGCCAACCGGGCCAATAGTGATGAGGTTAGTAATCGGGTCTAATATCACCGTCTCCGGTTTAAACTTGCGGATATGCTTATGCATAGCTACCAGGTGCATTTCCAGGCCATATAAGGTAGGCCGCGAAGCATGGAAGTTTAACAGTCCGCTATCCATATACTGTTGCAGGTTTAACCCGATAGAGCGCATGTTGCGTATAATTTGTTTTGGCGATTCCTCGAAAGAAAAGTAGATACAGCGCTCGCCCCGTTTGCAGGCTTCGGCAGCAAAATAGGCGGCTATACTGGTTTTACCGGTACCAGCCGTACCCGATACCAGGATACTGCTCCCCTTAAAAAAGCCTTTGCCGCCCAGCATCTGGTCAAGCCCGGGTATACCGGTTGATATACGCTGTGTTTGTACATTTTTAGCCAGGTGCAGCGATGTTACCGGTAATACCGAGATCCCCTCCTCATCTATCAGGAAAGGATACTCGTTAGTACCATGTAGCGAGCCCCGGTATTTTACAACACGCATACGGCGGGTTGAGATCTGATCGATCACCCGGTGATCAAGCAGTATCACACAGTCTGATACGTATTCTTCCAGGCCCTGGCGGGTAAGTTTGCCCTCGCCGCGCTCGCCGGTAATTACTGCTGTAACGCCTTTCTCTTTTAACCAGTGAAAAAGCCTGACCAGTTCGGCACGCAGAATGCGCTGATTGGTAAGGCCGGCAAACAAGTTCTCAATGGTATCCAGCACAACCCGTTTGGCCTTTATGGCATCAATAGCATGGCCCAGGCGGATAAACAAACCATTCAGGTCATACTCGCCGGTCTCTTCAATTTCTATCCGTTCGATATGTACGTGGTCTATCCTTATTTTTTTATCTTTTTGCAGCTTTTCCAGGTCAAAACCCAGCGAAGCCACATTTTGGGCAAGCTCCTCGGCTTTTTCCTCGAAGGCCATAAACACGCCGGGCTCGTTAAACTCCGTTGCCCCGCGTACAATAAACTCCAGCGATAGTAATGTTTTGCCACTGCCGGCTTCGCCGCATATTAATGTTGGGCGCCCCATGGGGAAACCGCCGCCTGTTATCTCGTCTAATCCTATGATACCTGTTGCCGCTTTGGGCAATGCCGGCCTTTGTAGGGCCTGTTTTTTTTCCCGGGATTTACTCATGCTATATATTTCTTAGCAGCATATATCGCCGGTTATTTATATAAGAACCGGCCACATATATGCTATTGTTATACCATTAATTTAAATAAGCCCTGTTCCGTTTTAATAAATACAACAGCGCTTATTACGCGGTTTTTATTAAAGCCCAATTGCTTTAAAAGATGCGTCGAATAACAACACAAGGTGTATTTATATTGTTTTTAATTTCAGCGATTTGCACATTAATCTCTTCAAATTGCTGGCATGATATAGCAAAAACAGGGCAAAAAAAAGAGGGGTAGCCGCTTTCGCTGCTATCCCTCCATCAAACAATCACCTTAAAAAAATTCTTCGCTTCTTAATTGCCAGGCTGATCGTCCGGCGTACCGGCTACCCGGTATATTTTACGGTTGCCATCTCGGTCTTCCTGGTAGTAAACACCATCGGGAGACACATAATATTTTTGACCATCAATTTTAACGCTGCTGCAATTTGGTGGCAGGCTGTCAAACGTATCGCCTATACGTATGGGGGCCTGGTCTGCATTGCCGCCTTGCTGATTGTAAGTGCCATCATCCTGCGGTGTACCTGCACCGGTGCTCAGTTCGCCGTCTTTACCGGCAATCTGGTAGCCTGTGCTGCCGTCATCTTTGGTTATGGCCTGGTAGTATACGCCATTTAATTCGTAATACTGTTCGCCATCAATCATCAGTGATTTAGCGCCCGCAGGCAATTGATCAAGTATGGCGCCTAATGGCGGTTCAACCACGGTATAATCGTTGTTATTATACTGGTAGTAATAGCCATCGCTGTAAAAGTATTGGTAATCGCCCCAGTAAAATGGGTAGTAACCATAAGGCAATACACTTAAACGGAAACCTAAACGCGGCGCGTAATAACGGTTATAATAAGCATACCGGCCACCAAACCTGTTATATGAATAGTAACGGCCATGATTATAGCTGCCACTGTAGCCGCGGTAACCGAAACCTACACGGGCACCGCCATTGCTATACCCCCGCGAGTAACCTGTACGGTTGCCGCCGCCATAAGCATAAACCCTTGGCGATACGCCATACCTGCTGCCGCCAACGCTGCCACGGCTACCAATATCGGCACGTGTGTTACCACGATAAGATGGTGAAGCGTTTACCCTCGGGCTTGAATAACTTCCTCTTGGGGTAGCGTATCCTGCCGATGGCCTGCTGCCCGAAAAGCCGCCGCCGCGGTTATAGGAACCACCGCTACCGGGGCTTTGGATGCGCCCGCCTGAATGGCTACCGGAGAAGCCTCCACTTGAACGACCGCCCGAAAAGCCGCCACCGCTGTGAAACCCACCGCCACCATGCGAACCGCCGCCGTGCGAACCACCACCACCGCCTCTGCCACCGCGCTGCGCACTGGCCGAAAATGCTACCAGCAAACCAAACAGTCCGCTAAGGGCAGCACTTACAAAATATTTATATTTACTTTTTATAATCGATTTATGTTTAATAGACCTGCATTTTTATAAACGGTTTAACCCCTATTAAATTATGAGTTAAAAACCGACAATCCGCTGACAGATAAAGGCACCCTGACTTTCTTTATTCAAAAATAATTTTCAGAATGAAATTTAAATGAACAAGGGAGGTAGGGTCTTGAATTTTTTTAAATTAACCACAAAGGGCGCGGAGCCTCACCTAAATCCTCTCCAGAGGAGAGGATTTCAGAAGCAAAGTTTTATAACCCTCTCCGTGGGAAAGTAATAGCCCATGAATAGACATTTTAGGGTAGCCCCTGGCCGGGGCATTATGGTTTCTGTTACGTTTACTACAAACAGGTAGTCCCTCTGGGACATAGAACTTGTATGATCCATCAGTATTCGATAATGCTTCTGTGCCCCGGAGGGGTTACCTGTTTATAGCAGGGAAGAAAAAAAGGAATTGTCCCCAGCGGGGACTACCCTTATAAACTCATATCAGTAATGGCTATTAATGCGCTATTACTATTTGGAGAGGGCAGGGTGAGGTTCCTTTGTGGTTTAAATCCCCACTACAAACCAAATATCCGCTCAATTATGCCATTCGTCTCTTTTTATGCTGATATTCACTTTACATTAAACAGTTTTGTTATATGAAAGAAAGCGTGTTTAAGGATAGGGAGCGGTCGTATTTACGCAGCAATGTTCAGTATACCGTAATCGGCATTGTAGTTGGTTTGGTTATTGTGGTGTTTAAATCGGCTGTTATAGGCGCCATGCTGCCCCTGCAGGATACCCTGGTAAATATTATGTTTAGCGTGGTAATAACGCTGAGCATCGCTAACAGCATGTTTTTGTTTGAGTATTTATTGATTAAAGAAAAGGGCAAGGGCTGGATCCTGTTATTGGTTTACTATAGCTGCAATGCCTTTGGCATGCTGATGGGTATCGAGCTATCGTATTTACTGGTTTCGTTTATTTTTCATGTTCCTTTTCATTTTTTAAATCATTACCAGGAATACCGTTTTAGTGGGGTAATTGTGCTGGTGGTGGGTACCATCATTTATTTTTACCACGCCCAAAAAGGCCGGATGGAAACACGCCTGAAAGAAAAAGAACTGGCTATGGCTAAACTGGTGCACCTGAAAACACAGGCCGAACTACAAACCCTGCAATCAAAGATCAACCCGCACTTTTTATATAACTCGCTTAACTCCATTGCCAGCCTGATCCACGAGGATGCCGACAAGGCCGAGGACATGACGCTGAAGCTATCTAAACTGTTCCGCTATAGCATTAACTCCCAGCAGGAGAACATGGCCAGCATAAAAGAGGAAATAGAAATTGTTAATACTTACCTGGATATCGAGAAGGTGCGCTTTGGCGATCGCATTAACTTTATGATGCAAATAGCGCCTGAGGTAAAGGACCTGCGCATCCCCCGGTTTTTGATACAGCCCCTGGTAGAGAACGCGCTGAAGCATGGCTTAAATAACAAAGCCGATCATGGCGTTTTACAGATCATAGCCAACCGCGATGCCGACAATATATCCATTACCATTGCCGATAATGGCGTGCCGTTCCCTGATGATATAAACATGGGTTACGGCCTGCAAAGCACTTACGATAAACTATCCCTGCTGTATGGCGATAACTACCGCATCCACATCAGCAATCATCCGCAAAAACATATTAAAATAACTATCCCGGCAAACCCATGAGCAAAGTTTGGAAAACCCTTATTATCGACGACGAACAACTGGCACGCCAGCGCCTGAAACGCTTATTGAAGCCTTATGATGAAATAGAAATAATAGGCGAGGCCGTTAACGGCGCCGACGGACTGGAACAGATACAAGCCCTGCGCCCCGACCTGATATTCCTGGATATTGAAATGCCGGTATTAAACGGGTTTGAGATGCTGGCCAAGCTGGATCAGCAGCCAAAAGTGGTTTTTACTACCGCTTACGATCAATATGCCATTAAAGCTTTTGAAGAGGATTCGATAGATTACCTGTTAAAACCGATAGAGGCCGAACGACTGGAGAAAACTGTTAAGCGCCTGCAGCAAACGCAATTGCAAACTGCCGCACCTTTGCCATTAGAGGCCCTGATGAAACAACTGCTGGTAAAAAAGGATATTAAGACCCTCACCGTAAAAATTGGCGACCGGATCTTGCTGATCAAACTAAGTGAGATCTTATTTATTGATGCCGAAGATAAATACGTGTTCCTGCATACTGCCGATGGCAAAAAGCACCTCACCGATTTTACCATCAGCTCGCTGGAAGATAAGCTGCCCGAACAGTTTTTGCGCATTCATCGCGGTACGATGATTAATACCGATCATATTAAAGAGATCCGTAAAGGCTTTAACGGCGCGCTGATATTTTTAATGAACCATACAGATGTAAGGCTAACGTCGAGCCGGTCGAACGGGGATATGCTGCGCGATCGGTTTGGGATCTAAGGTCCCGGGGAGTGATGGGCGATGATTCCCCCATCATTTACATTGTGGACAAAAACCCCATCCGTTTATTTCTTTTATTCCCTAATTTCGTGGTATGGGAAGTACCGCCGAAGAATTCTTAGTTGATGCCGAAGAAAAAGCCTTCGACCTTAGGCACAGGGCCATTATTAACAATAATATGGGCAAGTACGAGGTTTCGGTAGACCGGGGATTATCGCGCATAGCCAACCTGGATAATGCCAAAAAGAAGGGTCACGTAATTAAGTGGCGGGTGATGGAAAACCTGGATAAATTTTTGCCCGAGTTTGAGGCCAATTTCCAGCGGAGGGGCGGCAAAGTGATCTGGGCCAATGATACGGCCGAGGCGCAGCGCGAAATATTGAACATCATTAAACGCAGCGGAGCAAAAAGCGTCATCAAATCCAAATCGATGGTGACGGAAGAAATTCACCTGAACGAGTTTTTGGAGGCCAACCAGGTAGAGAGCCTGGAAAGCGACCTGGGCGAATATATTGTACAGCTGCTGGGGCAAAAGCCTTATCATATTGTAACCCCCGCTATGCACCTGAGCAAGGAGGACATCGCCCAGCTGTTCCACGAACGGTTTGGCACCCCTGTTGACGCTACTCCCGAACAACTAACCCTAAAAGCGCGCGAGCTGCTGCGCGAAAAATACCTGCAGGCCGATATCGGCATCTCCGGCGCCAATTTCCTGCTGGCCGATACCGGCAGTATTGCCATCAGCGAAAATGAAGGCAACGCCCGCCTGTGCACTACTTTCCCTAAAATACATATTACCATAGCAGGTATCGAAAAGATGATCCCATCTATGATGGATCTCGACCTGTACTGGCCCATGCTATCCACCCATGGCACCGGGCAAAACCTGACGGTTTACAATACTATATTAAGCGGCCCGCGGCAAGCCGACGAAACCGACGGCCCCGAGGAGATGTACGTAATATTGCTGGATAACGGCCGTACCAACCTACTGGCACAAAAGGAGCAGCGCGAAGGTTTATACTGCATCCGCTGCGGGGCTTGTTTAAATGCCTGCCCCATATATAAAAACGTGGGAGGCCATACGTATAATACCCCGTATAGCGGCCCAATTGGTTCGGTGATCACCCCGCACATGCGCGGGATGGAGGAGTTTAAGCACCTCAGCAATGCATCAAGCTTGTGCGGTAAATGCTCGGAAGTGTGCCCGGTGAAGATAGAGATCCACAAAATGCTGCTGCTAAACCGCCGCGATGCGGTTAAGGACAACCTGGTTACCAGTAAGGAAAAATGGGGCTGGTCGGCCTGGAAAAAAGGCATGCTGAAGCGCGGCAGTATGGATTTTTTTGGCGGTAAAATGAAAAACTACCTGATGCGCCTGTTCTTCAAAAAAACATGGGGACATTACCGCGAAATGCCAACCGTAGCCGATAAATCATTCTCCACGCTGTGGAAGGAAAAAAATAAACAGGGCGAATGAGAAAAGTGATCCTAAACCTGGCTGTTACCCTTGACGGATATATTGAAGGGCCTAACGGCGAGTACGACTGGTGTTATGCCGACCAGGATTATGGCATGACCGCGTTTTTTGCCAGTATAGATATGATATTTATGGGCCGCAAAAGCTACGAGCTGATTAGCAGCACGGGTGATATCAATGCTTTCCCGCATTATAAATATGTGTTTTCGGATACGCTCGACCCGGCTCTGCATCCCGATGTAGAAATTATCCGGTCGGCAAATTTTAAGGAAACGGTTACGGCGATAAAAAACCAGTTTGGCGGTCATATCTGGCTGTTCGGCGGCGCGGAATTAATATCGGCCTTTTTACAGGAGAATATGATAGATGATTTTATGCTATCCATACACCCCATATTATTAGGCGGCGGGAAACTCCTGTTTAATCCATTAGCCGGCCGGGTAGGCCTGATCCATACGGGTACCGAAACCTATAGCAGCGGCCTGGTGCAACTCATGTATACGCTGAAGCCCGTTTTTGATTTGAGTAATTTGCCCGGTTTACAGTAGCTTGTCATTCTGAACGTAGTGAAGAATCTACCGCCAATGCATTAACGCTCTGCTTACGTTAGATTCTTCGTTATCACTCAGAATGACAAATTATTAATCATTTGCACATCTGCATATCCCCGCATCTGCACATCGGTTAGTGCCTATCCCCTAATCCAAAACTCTTAAAATCGCTTGTCCTGTCGTTACTGCTGTTAAACAGGAAGGTAAAGGCGGTTTGGATGGTCTCAAAATCGGCATCGGTGCTGGTTGATGCTACCGTACGCACACTGCGGAACATATAAATACCTTCGCGGGTTGTGGTGATAGAAAATTCGCCTTTTTCGTTAGTGGTTGCACGGTCGGGATATACGTTACCGGCGGGTGTTTTCAAAAAGATATCTACCGGCGCGCCCTTAAGCGGTTTCCCTTTATAATAAAGGGCGCCGGTTAAATCGTCTCCATAATTCAGTTTATACGGGTTCTTCTTCAGGATGATCTCGTATTCCTGTCCGGTCAGCTTGTCAAAATCGCCGCCGGTGGCTTTATCAACCATTACCAGTGCTTTTAAGTAGCAAACCTTTTTTTCGCGGAAACGCGACTGGTTACTGTTATTTACGGTTTCGGCCAGCTTGGTTAAACCCTCGTTAGTCAGATATTGGGCATACTGCTCGCGGTCTATAGCGGTGGCTGGTATATCGCGTATCATTTCCACCATAGATAGGCCGGGGTTGTTCATGGTATAAGTTAACACCGGGGCGGCGCTGTCTTTGGCGGCGGTCATCAGGTTTATTTTTTTGCCGTCGTCATACAGCATAAATTTTTTGGTTTTAGAGGCGTCGTACTTGTATTCTTCTACATCTTTAAACTGGTCGCCGCCTAACAGGTACATGTCCAATTTATCGCCTTTATGCAAAAAATAGCTTTTGGCAGCCAGGTAATTATCCTGTGCGCTGGCCGTTAGTGCGGCAAGGCATAAAAACACGAGGGGGTAAAGATTTTTATGTTTCATAAATATCCCATAAATGTAATGATATGAACGTTCAAACATACAAAGTTTTAAAAAATCGTTAGCTTAGCTTAATGATTTTTGACAAAAAAAATCTCGATTCTAACACCCTGCTGTCTTTTTACAAGGCGCTTTTATGGCCGCGCGCTATCGAAGAGAAAATGCTGATCCTGTTAAGGCAGGGGCGTATCGGCAAATGGTTTTCGGGCATTGGCCAGGAAGCTATTGCCGTAGGGGCCACCCTGGCCATGCAAAAGGACGAATACATTTTACCCATGCACCGCAACCTGGGTGTGTTTACATCGCGCGGTATTTCCCTGTCGCGCTTAATGGCGCAGTGGCAGGGCAAGGCATCGGGCTTTACCAAGGGGCGCGACAGATCGTTCCACTTTGGTTCGCAACAGCATAAGATCATCGGGATGATATCGCACCTGGGGCCGCAAATGGCTTTGGCCGATGGTATTGCCCTGGCCGATGTTTTGGCCAAACGTAAAAAAGTTACCCTGGTATTCACCGGTGAAGGCGCTACCAGCGAGGGCGATTTCCACGAAGCGGTTAACATTGCCGCGGTATGGAACCTGCCGGTAATATTTTTAATAGAGAATAACGGCTATGCCTTATCAACCCCGGTAAACGAGCAATATAAATGCCGTACCCTGGCCAGCAAAGCCGCCGGATATGGCATTGAAGGGCGCACCATTGACGGCAATAATATCCTGGAAGTTTACCACACCGTTAGCGAACTGGCAAAGGACCTGCGCGAAAACCCGCGCCCTGTATTGCTGGAATGTATGACCTTTCGCATGCGCGGGCACGAGGAAGCCTCAGGCACTAAATATGTGCCGCAACAATTAATGGAAGAGTGGGCCGCTAAGGACCCGGTAAAAAACTTTGAACTATACCTCATTAGCGAGCTGATATTACGGGAAGAATGGGTGCCTTATCTTAAAAACGAATTCGCGCCGGTTATTGATAAGGAAATAGAATCAGCTTTTCGCGAGCGTGAGCTAAGTCCCAGTGCCGACCGCGAACTGGCGGATATGTACATGCCTTACACACCGCCGCCAGTAAAACAGCCCAGCAATTACAGTCCCAAGCGTTTTATTGATGCCATTAGCGATGCCCTGCTGCAAAGCATGTACAAGTATAGTAACCTGGTTATTATGGGCCAGGATATTGCCGAATATGGCGGCGCCTTTAAAATAACGGAGGGCTTTGTAGAAAAGTTTGGCCGCGAGCGTGTGCGTAATACTCCGCTGTGCGAGTCGGGTATTGTGGGTACGGCCATGGGCCTGTCGCTTAATGGCTATAAGGCGGTGGTAGAAATGCAGTTTGCCGATTTTGTGACCGTTGGTTTTAACCAGATCATTAACAACCTGGCCAAAACTTATTACCGCTGGGGGCAAAATGTTGATGTTGTAATTAGGATGCCTACGGGCGCAGGTACCGGCGCGGGGCCTTTTCATTCGCAAAGTAACGAGGCCTGGTTTACCAAAACACCGGGCTTAAAGGTGGTTTACCCGGCTTTCCCGGCTGATGCCAAAGGCTTGTTAATGGCCGCCATTGAAGACCCTAACCCGGTGATGTTCTTCGAGCATAAATACCTGTACCGCAGTATCAGCGGTGAAGTACCTGATGATGACTATTTTATTGAGATAGGCAAAGCAAAAATATTGGAAGAAGGGACGCAGGCTACTATTATTACCTATGGGCTGGGCGTGCACTGGGCATTGGAATATGCGGCAAAATATAAGCAATTCTCTATCGAGATCATTGATCTGCGCAGCCTGCAGCCCTGGGATAAGGAAGCGGTTGAGCAGAGTGTAAAGAAAACCGGCCGCGTTTTAATCCTGCACGAAGATACCCTGACCAGCGGCTTCGGCGCCGAAATTGCCGCCCATATAGCCGAGCATTGCTTTTTTAACCTGGATGCCCCTATTATGCGCTGCGCCAGTCTGGATACTGCCGTACCGATGAACAAAGCATTAGAGGACGATTTTTTAGCCAAAGCCCGTTTAGAAGAAACGATGAATAAGCTGCTAAGTTATTAGCAGCGGTATATCCAACTAAGGGCGACGAGCGTAATCCCTCAAACGCAAAAGAGCCTCCCGGTAATACCGGGAGGCTCTTTTGTATTAATATAGCTTTTATAGATTTAGTTTTTGGGAGCATCCTTGGCATCCACCGCAGGGCGGACATCGCGGTTTGCTAACTCCCAGCCCATAAAATAAGCATGCTGCGCACGTTTAGCTAACAGCGGGAAGTTGATCTTGCTCACCTCGTCGCCAGCACCATGATAATCAGCATGGGTGCCATTAAACCAGAATACAATTGGTACGCCGTGTTTAGCAAAATTGTAATGATCTGAACGGTAGTAGAAACGGTTTTTGTCGTTCAAATCGTCGTAACGATAATCCAATTTCAGGTGGGTATAGGTGTTATTGGCATCTTCGGTAATTTGGTGCAGGGTGCTGCTTAACATGGACGAACCAATAGGGAATACATAGTTAGCCGAATCCGGGTTGCCTTTGTAATCGTCGCCAATACGACCAATCATATCAATATTTAAATCAGCAATGGTATTAGCTAATGGGAATACCGGGTGCTCGGTATAATATTCAGAACCTAACAGCCCTTTTTCTTCGCCAACGTTACCCAGGAAAAGGATGGTACGACGAGGGCCCTTGCCGTCTTTTTTAGCTTGGGCAAAAGCACGTGCAATGGTCAAGATACCGACTGTGCCCGAGCCATCATCATCAGCGCCGTTGTTTACTTTATCTTTTGCATCGGGCGCAAGGTTTAACCCAATATGGTCATAGTGGGCCGAGAAAACCAAAACTTCATCTTTCAGTTTCGGATCGCTGCCCGGGATCATCGCCACAATATCAGCCGACATTACATCTTTCACTTCAGTGCCAAAAGATGTATTAACGCTGGCCTTAATCGTTTGCGATTGCGGCGCGCCGCCATCAATAGCGGTTTTTAAAGCCGCGTAAGTTTTACCACTGGCTTTTAATAATTGGTCGGCAACATCGGTAGTAATGTTTATAGTTACTACACCGCCCATTGGGTTACCACGGCCCGGAGCTGCGGTTGCGCCAGCCTCTCTTTTAAGGGCAACACCCGGGTGCTGGAAGGCAAAGCGCGGGGCCATCTGGGCCACCGTAGGGCTGGCAGACAGAATCAATAATGGCTCTTTTGCCATTATTGCACGCATACGCGGGTTCACCATACCGCGGCCCTGGCGTCCACCGGCTGCAGGCGGGGTTGCAGGTGCAGCACCTGCGGCCACAGGTGGGGTTTCGTTCATTACTAAAACCACTTTACCTTTCAGGTCGCCGGTTAATTCGGCATCGGTGCCATAGCCTACATAAACAATATCATCTGCTTTAACAGTGGTAGCAGGCGCTCCGCCGCTGGCGTAAAAATCCTTACCCATGGTTAAGGTTTTGCCATTAACCGTAAACGAACTTACTTTAAAAGTAGTTTGGGTTAAAGGGACATCTAAAAAATACGATCCATTGTTAGCAGGCAACAAGCCTAATTTTTTATACTCGCCGGCCAGGTACTTAGCGGCTTTTTCGGCGCCTGGCTGGCCGGTTTCGCGGCCTTCCATATCATCGGCTGCAATAATACTTAATTGCTGTTTAGCAAACTCGGCGGTGATCAGTTTCGAATACTTGATCGCGGTTTGATCGGGTTTTTGTTGGGCACAGGCCGTGGCCGCAATGGCCATAGCTGCAATCCAGGTTGCGGTTTTTTTCATGTTTTTTTGATCAGTTTTTTAGCCGCCGGCAACAAGTTGCTTAGCGGATGTTTTTATGTTTAGTTTTTAGTTTTCTAAAATAATTTGTCATGCTGAACTTGTTTCAGCACCCCACATGCATGGTATTACTTAGCAATGGGTTCCCTAAATAAATTCGGGATGACGTAAAGTGCTATCAGCAAGTCATCTTCCCCACCCTTGTCGCATGCCGGCCGCCTTCAAATTCGGTGGATAGAAATACGTCTACTATTTTCTTGGCATCATCCAGCGAAATAAACCTTGCCGGGATGCATACTACGTTTGCATTGTTATGCTGGCGGGCCAGCGCGGCCAGTTCCTCATTCCAGCATATCGCCGCGCGAATGCCCTGGTGCTTGTTGGCCGTTATAGCCACGCCGTTGGCGCTGCCGCAAACCAAAATGCCAAAATCGGCCTCGCCAGTCTCTACCGCCGAGGCTACCGGGTGTGCAAAATCAGGATAATCTACCGAATCGGTATTATAGGTGCCAAAGTCTATAATTTCATTGGCCTGTATGCTGCCGGCTAATACCTGCTTGTACTCAAATCCGGCATGGTCGGCCCCTATGGCAATCTTTATCCCTGTTTTCATTAGCTTCAAATGTATTCAGAATTTATGTGGGACTAAAGTAACTATTTTGTGGGAAAGGCGGAGGCTATTAGGATTTCTATTGGAGTGATTTAACCACAGAGGGCACAAAGAGAGAACCACAAAGATCACAGAGCTTGTGATACAATTCAGGGTTTTTACAACAAAAAAGGGGCGAACCTTGTGGTTCGCCCCTTTTTTAATTATTTATCGCTTGTTAGCTCTTCATAAATTCTTCGTCCTTTTTAATCTTGCGCCTTTCAACCGCCGCGGCTACCAAAATACTTACTTCGTATAAAATAAACAGCGGGATACTCACTACGGTCATAGTCAGCATATCGGGGGTTGGTGTTACCACCGCGGCAATGATCAAGATAACTACAATAGCATAGCGGCGGGTTGAGCGCATAAATTGAGGCGTCATGATACCCAGGTTAGCCAAAATATAGATCAGGATGGGTAATTCAAAAACAATGCCTGTGGCCAGCGTTAAAGTGGCTACCGATGACAGGTACGAATCGATGGTTGGCAGGTTTTGAATAGAGTCGCTAACTGTGTAACCCATTAAAAAATGCACCGATAATGGCGTGATCACATAATAACCAAACATCACACCTAAAAAAAACAGGAAGGTAGCATAAAACACAAAACCGGTAGCGGCCTTGCGTTCCTTATCGTGCAGGGCAGGCTTAATAAAGCGCCAGATCTCCCACAACAAATAAGGTACCCCGGCAGTAATCCCAATCAGCAACGACGCGTTGATCTGTAAGATAAACTGCCCGGCCATTTCATTATTGATCAGCTGTACTTTTATGGTACTGAAGCAAAAATCGCGGTGCAGCCAATGGCCAATATTGCACATGGTGCGGGCTGTCCAGAAATCGGCCTTACTGGGGGCCATAATGATGTTCTCAAAGATCCAGTCGAAATACGCGAACGCGAAGCCCATGAAGATCACGATAGCGATAGATGCCCGGATCAAGTGCCACCTTAATGCTTCCAGATGGTCGAAGAACGACATTTCGGCCTCAATGGTTTTACCCTTGTCCTTTATCGCTTTAATTAGTTTATCGCCCGTGTCGCTCATTTAAAACCGTTGTTTAGGGGTATTTACGTCTGTTTTATTTGCAAAGGTTTTTTTATTCGCCAAACTCAAAAGTTTCCATGAATTTGGTAGTAAAGTTACCTGCACGGAAGTTAGGATCCTGTAACAATTTTAAGTGAAAGGGTATGGTAGTTTTAACACCTTCAATCACAAACTCGCTTAACGCGCGCGACATGGTGCTTAAAGCCTCATCGCGGGTTTGGGCCACACAGATCACCTTGGCGATCATCGAATCGTAATTGGATGGGATCACATAACCGCTGTACACATGCGTATCCACACGTACCCCATGGCCACCCGGCGAATGGAAGTTAGTGATTTTACCCGGTGAAGGGCGGAAGTTATTGAACGGGTCTTCGGCGTTGATGCGGCACTCAATGGCGTGCATTTGCGGCTCGTAGTTTTTACCCGAAATAGGGATACCCGATGCTACCTTAATTTGTTCTTTGATCAGGTCGAAGTTTATTACCTCTTCGGTTACCGGGTGTTCTACCTGGATCCGGGTATTCATCTCCATAAAGTAGAAATTGCGATCTTTATCCACCAAAAATTCGATGGTACCGGCACCTTCGTATTTTACGGCTTTGGCGCCTTTTATGGCAGCCTCGCCCATGCGTTTGCGCAGTTTTTCGGTCATAAACGGCGATGGCGCTTCTTCTACCAGTTTCTGGTGACGGCGCTGGATAGAGCAGTCGCGTTCGCTCAGGTGGCAAACTTTACCGTACTGATCGCCCACTACCTGTATCTCAATGTGGCGCGGGTCCTGCACGTATTTCTCCAGGTACATGCCATCGTTACCAAAGGCAGCGCCCGATTCCTGACGGGCCGAATCCCAGGCGGCTTCAAACTCCTCTTCTTTCCACACAATACGCATACCACGGCCACCACCACCGGCAGTAGCTTTCAGTATTACAGGGTAGCCTATTTTCTTGGAGATCTCGATGCCTTGTTTAACGCTTTCTAACAAACCTTCAGAACCGGGGATACATGGCACACCGGCCTTCTTCATGGTTGCCTTAGCCGAAGCTTTATCGCCCATGGCGTTGATCTGATCGGCAGTAGCACCGATAAATTTAATATTGTATTCGGCGCAAATGGCCGAAAATTTGGCATTTTCTGATAAAAAGCCGTAGCCCGGGTGTATCGCGTCGGCATTGGTTACTTCGGCAGCCGAAATAATATTGGGGATATTCAGGTAAGAATCGCGGCTGGGTGGCGGGCCAATACAAACGGCCTCGTCGGCAAAGCGCACATGCAGACTGTCGCGGTCGGCGGTGGAATATACAGCAACCGTTTTTATACCCATCTCCTTACACGTACGGATAATACGCAAGGCTATTTCACCACGATTAGCTATTAATATCTTTTTAAACATTTCTTTAATGTGCAAATGTGCAGATATGCAAATGTGCAGATGTTCGGATGCCGTTGATGCTCCATTTTCCGCACGGTTGATATTCACACATGGTTTAGCAATTAATATACTTACTTGTTTGCAGAGCGCGAATTTTATACATGCAGATTATTTGCATATTCGCATATCTGCACATTTAAACGGGTTCTACTAAAAATAAAGGCTGGTCGTATTCAACCGGGGTAGAGTTATCAACCAGTACTTTAACAATACGGCCGGATACTTCCGATTCGATCTCGTTAAACAATTTCATGGCTTCTATGATACACAGTACTGTACCCGTGCTGATCTCATCGCCCACATTTACAAAAAATGGTTTCTCGGGACTTGCCGAACGGTAGAAAGTACCGATCATGGGCGATTTGATAGTGATATATTTTGAAGTGTCGGTAACCACCGGTTCTGCGGCGGCGGCGGCCGGTTCGGGGGCGCTTGCTGCCGGCGTTTGCAATGCCGGTGCGCTTATGGGTACCTGGGCCGTAACATATGTTGGGGCCTGGTTGGTTTTAATCGTGATCTTGAAACTTTCTTGCTCTATAGAAACTTCATTTACGCCTGATTTTGAAACGAAACGTATAAGGTCCTGTATTTGCTTAATATCCATAGTTTGTTACGAAATGGTTTTAGGAATAACAGTTTAGTAGGTTAAATATATGCAAATGTGCGTATGTGCAAATATGCAGATGTTTAATTAATTAATGATTATAAAATATGCAAATGTGCGATGTGCAAATATGCATATGGTATTATAGTAAACAGCGGGTTGTAAATAATGTTCGTGTTAATGTGCAGATATGCAAATGTGCGTATGTGCGAATAACCTGCTTAGTGGTTTTCATCTGCATATTTGCACATTTTCTCATCTACACATTTAATAGGCCCACTTTAAATAAATGGAGCCCCAGGTAAACCCGCCGCCAAAGGCAGCTAAAATAATGTTGTCGCCTTTTTTAAATTTATCTTCCCACTCCCATAAGCATAGCGGGATGGTGCCATTAGTTGTGTTGCCGTAACGCTCAATGTTTATCACCACCTTATCGGCAGTTACACCGGTGCGGCTGGCGGTAGCATCAATAATACGTTTGTTGGCCTGGTGTGGTACCAGCCAGGCAATATCATCGGCGGTGAGGTTGTTTTTTTCCATTACCTCGGCAGCTACATCGGCCATGTTGGTAACGGCAAATTTAAATACAGCCTGGCCTTCCTGGTAAGCAAAATGCTCTTTTGCATCAACCGTAGCGTGCGATGCCGGCAATTTACTGCCACCTGCTTTTTGATACAGGTATTGCGAACCGGATCCATCGCTTTTCAGGATAGAATCTATAATGCCGTAGCCATCGGTATTGGGCTCCAGCAGGGCAGCGCCGC
Organism: Mucilaginibacter sp. GW821-FHT07H05; assembly: GCF_059418485.1. Taxonomy (NCBI): domain Bacteria; kingdom Pseudomonadati; phylum Bacteroidota; class Sphingobacteriia; order Sphingobacteriales; family Sphingobacteriaceae; genus Mucilaginibacter; species Mucilaginibacter sp. GW821-FHT07H05. The sequence goes on along the minus strand of NZ_JBWKPY010000006.1, from coordinate 41,301 downwards.
AGCCATCGCCAAATATAATACAGGTAGCACGGTCTTCGTAATTTACAATCGACGACATTTTATCGCCGCCAATTACCAGCACTTTTTTATGTTTTCCGCTTTCGATAAACTGCGCGCCGGTAGCTAAACCAAAAAGGAAGCCCGAGCAGGCAGCCTGCAAATCATATCCCCAGGCATTTTTAGCGCCAATTTTATCGGCCAGTATGTTTGCCGTAGCGGGGAAAACCAAATCGGGGGTGGTGGTACAAAAAATGATCAGGTCGATCTCGTCGGCGCCGATACCGCGTTTTTTCAGCAAACCTTCAACCGCCGGAACGGCCATATCTGAAGTTGCCAGGCCTTCGCCTTTTAAAATACGCCTTTCCTTTATACCTGTGCGGCTGGTGATCCACTCGTCATTGGTGTCCACCATGCTTTCCAGTTCATGGTTGGTAAGCACATACTCAGGGGCGTAGCCGTGCACCGCTGTAATTGCGGCATGAATTTTACTCATTTATATCTGTTTTACTGAAAAGCCTGTTTTACTTTATCAACCAAGCCGGTCTCTACCATGTTTTTGCATAGCAGCACCATGTTTTTAATAGCCTCGGGGCTGGATATACCGTGCCCTACCACTACCGGCGCGTTAACACCCAATATGGGGCTGCCACCGTATTGCTCATAATTAAACCGATCGAAAAACTCATCCTTTAAGCCCTTTTTAAGCGTAACCACGTAAAAAGATTCGGCCATTTTAAGGATGATATTGCCGGTAAAGCCATCGCATACAAAAACATCGGCCGCGCTACCAAACAGGTCGCGGCCTTCCACGTTGCCAACAAAGTTGAACAAGCTGGTCTCTTTCATTAAGGGGTAGGTAGCCAGGCAAAGGATATTGCCTTTTTCTTCTTCTTCGCCAATGTTCATCAGCGCCACTTTGGGGTCGGTTAAACCGTAAACAGCCTGCGCAAACAAGCTGCCCAATACGCCAAACTGCAAAAGCATTTCGGGTTTACAATCGGCATTGGCGCCTACATCCAACAAAATACCCAAACCGCCTTTCAGTTTGGGTACAATAGTTGTCATACAGGGGCGCAAAACGCCCGGAATGGTTTTTACACTGAACATGGAGCCCACCAGCATAGCGCCGGTATTGCCCGCCGACGAAAAAGCGTCGATCTTTCCATCCTTTAACAGCTGGAAACCAACGCTAATGCTCGAATCGGGCTTTTGTACAATTGCCTTGGTGGGGTGCTCGCCCATGCCAATTACTTCGGTTGTGTTTACAAACTCGAAGTTAGCGGCATCGAAATTATTTTCCTGCAGAATGCTTAAAGCGGTAGCCTGGTCTCCTATCAGCACAAGCTTTTGCCCTTCAGCCAATGAATTATAAGCTGCTATTGCTCCTAAAACAGTTGCTTTGGGAGCATAATCGCCGCCCATAATATCTAAGCCAATCTTCATACAGAAAATTAAACTTAGGCTACGGCAGCTTTCTCAATCAGTACTTTACCGTTGTAGTATACGTTACCATCAACAGTATAAGCGCGGTGAGGCAAGTGTACTACGCCAGTAGTTTGGCAAGTTGTTAATGAAGGAGCTTCTGCTTTGTAGTGTGTACGGCGTTTCGCGGTCCTTGATTTGGAAAATTTCCGTTTTGGATGTGGCATAATTTCTTGTTATTAATTCTATTTAATGTTTTTGAGCGCATCCCATCGTGGGTCAACCTGCTGCCCGGGTTCTGGTTCATCACCTGCCGATAGTTGTTTTAACCTATCCAGCATATCCTTATCACAATATGGGGTTTCCCCCTCGTTGCCGCAGGTAGCTATAAAAGGCACCGCGACATTAATATATTCATATATCAGGCCGGCAATATTGATCTCGTGATCGTTCTTTGTCAGCGCCATTACTTCTTCGTCCTCGTCAATCGGCTCGTCGCTGAATTTAGCGATCTGCTGCTCCTTCATATCCACCTGCTGCGGATAAGTGGCCAGGCATTTATCACAATCCAGCTGGATATTGCCGGTGATATGAAAGTTAAGGATCAGCATGGTTTCCTGCTTATCCAGATCCACCTTGCACTGCAGATCAGCCTTTTTAACTAACGAATATTCAAACTCATTAAAAAAAGCATCGGTGATCACATAGTCAAACTCGTGTTTTCCCAGCTTAAGGCCGGTGAAAGGGATGGCGTATGTCCTCAATGATTTCAATGAGCAATATTTAGCCCGCAAATGTAGGAAAAATAAATATATCTGAAAAGTGTTTTTTAGATGAAAATGTTAATAAGGTTTTGGAGTGTGGAAAACGTGGATGGCGTTTAGTGCGCGTGGTGATTTAACCACAAAGGGTGCTAAGATATTCACATAGTCCTTAAAGAAGAAATGCGATGCAATAAATAAACTAAAATTCAAATAAGCCTTTCTGTGAATTATTGGATTTACTCTTTTTTCTTTTGGGCGTTAGACTTTTGACAGACTCTGTCTTTTTAGTAGCAATAAGGTGACTGTTTGACACATTGTTTTCTTGTAATGTGTTAATATTTAAAATATCTTTCTTTAAATCTAAAGTCCAGTAGTTATTAAGCCAATTAATAAAATTTATTCGCTCGTCGATAATGTCTATTTTTTCACCACAGATTAGAAAATTGGGAATATTTAATGGCTCAACATATAATAACAAATATTTATCTCGACTATAATACAACTGTCGTAAATCCATTAATAATCGCCCTAAAGCGTTTTTTCCTGTGTAAACTGTGTTATCTGAGTTGGGAATAGCGCCCCAAAAATTATCTGTTTTAGAATTTTCAACTATATTTTTTAGTCCTGTTTGATTTAAAGCTTCGCCAAAAGAAATGAAGTTTTGGGCCAGTTTTATATTTAAACACCATTTCATCACTTTTAACCTAATCAATTCCCAATCGTCTCTGCTGTTTTTTTTATTTGCATTACTTATAATTTTAACTGACATCGGGCTTTTTTCAGCTATAATTTTCTCCTGGATTTCTGGATGGTGTGGGAATCTGCAAATTTGATAAAGTGCTTCTGATGTTTTAATATCAATGCCATTAACTCTCAACGGAAAAGAGGTCGCCATATTGGACAAATCTCCATACTTATCGTTGTTTTTCTTGAAAATACAGGAGTCTTCAATATTATAAACTCGATTTTCTTTCTGTTCGATTTTATATTTCATATGTAAGCCAATCAAAAGGAGGTGTGTAGCTTGAAAAATGACGTTCAAACAAAGGAATCCAACCATGCCCAGCATACCAAAAAACAAGTGGCATATTAAATGGAACATTTCTGTAAGTCACGCAAAATGCTCCGAAACCAAGGTTTTTGTGACTTGATAATCCATAGCCTAATGGTCTCATCCGTGAATGTCGTCCCGAACCGGCTTCATTAAAAAGCATAATTCCTTTTTTTAAGATAATTGTTTCAAACCTATTTCTGTTTTCTGGAGAGCTAAAAAGAACTTCTTCGTTCGGTAAATTACTTTTTCTAAAAGCTGTAGAATCATCAAGCTCCATCTCCTCACAATATTGAGTCAAAAGCTCATCGTTTTCGTCCCTGATTGGAAAAATAAAATCAAGATTAGATGAACTATTTCTTGGATCATTTTCAACATGTAGAAAAGCCCATCCCTCAGAATATTGCTCTATACTACGTTTACCTAATGCCATGTATACTCGAGATTTGAATTTATCATAATTGTAACTGTGCATGATGAAATTCAGAATTAAAAGTTTTGCTTTTTTCTCCCTTAACAACTCTAAATGTTTTTTTTCGCCATCCCCCTCAAATAGCCAACCACCAGTAACTTCCCAGTTATCCGTCTCTTCATTTTTAGTTTCTTTAATAAGGCATTTATATAAACTATCGCCGGTACAAAATATATCGTCTATGTAAAGATAGTACTTAGGTTCTAATGGTGGATTTGCGTCTATATCAAACCCAAAGTCGTCAATAAAAATTTCGCGGAGAAGCTTTAGAAAATCACTTTGACTTTTTCCGTTTGGCTGGTTTCTAATAAAGGCGGAGTTTAAAAGAAATTCCGTTACACTTTTATAACCATGTTTTTCCGAAACATCAGCGATAATTTTCTTTAAGGCTTTTTTTACAACATCTTTAGAAAAATAACGCTTACCTAAAAGATGTTTCAATTCATTGAGTAAAAAGATTCGATCTGATTCATCGAATTGTAGTATCCATGCAGTGATATGCTCTATAGACATTTTATTGTCTGTGGACCGATAATCCTTTATGATTTCGTAAATTTCAGTTATAATTTGTTCCATTGTGAGGTTTAGTTTTTCTAAAACTACAATAAAACTTTCTATTTAAAAATAAAAAACCACCCGAAGTTTCTATAGAAACGTACCGATTTTATTTCTTAATCTTCAACGGCGAAGCCACCCTTTGCGTATTTTCCTTCACAAACGATTCCCAGCCCGAGTAGCTGATCTTGTTGCCGCGGCCGGTTGCGATGCGCTGGAAGCTATGGCAAACGGCTACGGCCAGTCCGTCGGTTGCGTCTAAAAACTCGGGCGTTTCTTTAAAGCTGAGCAGGGTTTGCAGCATGGCGGCTACCTGTTCTTTAGTGGCATTACCGTTGCCGGTGATGGACTGTTTGATTTTACGGGGGGCATACTCGCATACCGGCAAACTGCGCGATAGCGCCGCTGCAATGGCAACGCCCTGCGCCCGCCCAAGCTTTAGCATTACCTGGATATTTTTGCCGTAGAACGGCGCCTCGATAGCCAGGCAATCGGGTTTGTAATTATCTATCAGGGCGATGGTTTTCTCGAAAATGCGCTGCAGTTTCAGGTGATGGTCGTCCAGGTTGGCCATTTTTACAACGCCCAGGCTAATCAGCTCCAGTTTCGATCCACTTTCCTTTACCAGCCCGTACCCCATTACCGCCGTACCGGGGTCGATCCCTAAAATTATCCGTTCTTTTTTATCGGGTTGCTGCATTGAATGCAAAGCTAAGGTTTTATAGCCACAACACGTCATGGCGAGGAGTGAAACGACGTGGCCATCCCCGGCAGGCAGGGCGGCTCTGCTTATCGGGGATAGCCACGCTGCGCTCGCTATGACGGGATGGTAGCAAGAACAGACATATACTCCGCCCGGCTGATCATCCCCGCCCCTAACGATTCTAAATGTTCGGTATGTACCTGGCAATCTATCAGATCATAGTCCGCGGTTTGGCAAAGGTGGACCAGGGCCGTTTTGGAAGCATTACTCACCTTGCTAAACATACTTTCGCCGCAAAACACACGGCCTGTTTGTACGCCATACAAACCGCCCGCCAATTCGTCATCCTGCCAAACTTCAACCGAATGGGCGTGACCAAGTCTATGCAATTCGATATAAGCTGCAATCATATCATTGGTGATCCAGGTGCCATCCTGCCCTTCGCGGTAAGCAGCCGAACAGGCTTTGATCACATCGGCGAAACAGGTGTTATAAGTAACCCGGAATTTCCCCGAACGCAGCACCTGCCGCATGCTTTTAGAAATCTTTAAGTTTTGAGGGTAAAGCACAAAACGCTGATGCGGCGAGTACCATAATATCGGTGTATCATCGCTATACCAGGGGAAAATGCCGTTTTGATAAGCCAGCAGCAACCTTTGGGGCGATAGGTTGCCGCCTACGGCTAACAGGCCATCTTCTTCGGCCAGTTCCGGATCGGGAAATAATAAACGTTCGTCCAGCCTGAATATCATCAGGACAAATTTACGCCTTTCGTTTAATCACCAGTTTTTTATTCTGTGCTTTGGCAATATTGTCCATATACTGCTGCATTTCGGTATACTTTGCTGCCGGCACAACCTGATTGTCCAGGTTGAATTTTACTTTAGTGGTCACCTGGTTTTTGGCTTTATCGTACAGATAGCTGGCCTCATAGTTGCCATAGCTAAATTTCAGTTTCACATCCGAAGGCAGTGATTCCATTTCGAAGCCCGCGGGCAGGTCTATCGTGGTTACACACGATTTCTGCATCGGATGATCGAAATAAAAATCGGTTTTACGCTTCTCCAGTTCAGGCACGGTTAAACGCCATAAGTCGAACACGTTTGAGCGATAAAACTGTTTATCGCCTACGGCCAGGTCAAAAAGCCTGTCAAATTCCAGGTCGATATTTACTTCCTTGATGCCATCTTTATCAGGCGCCAGTTTAAAATTAAAGGCCGATGGCTGTTTAAGGTTTAAGTAGCTAATGAGATAGCTTTTCTGGTCGTCCAGCTTGCCCGATTCTAAACCTACGTACATACTGCGGTATTCGCCTGTTGAAACAAACTTTAGCCGGGCCTTAGCGCTGCCGTCGGGATTGATAGTAACCTGGGCATAACTATCAAATACATTCTCCTGCAGGGTGCTTTTAGGCGTGCTTACCAGTTTACCGCCATCGCCGGTAATTAGCAGCGCGTTGCGGTTCTCGGTAAACGAACCCAGTTGGCCAAAGGGTTGTGTATTGCTGGTACACTCCAGCCAGGTGGTATCATTTTTAAGCGGTACGCACAGGATAACGTGATTAAAAACATTATCAGGAAATTTAGGATCGGCAGGTTTTGCATTGGTACCCGCATTAACAATGGCATAGCACGATGGGATATTTACCGCCCTGAGCAAAGCGCCCATATAATTGGTAAGGGCCTTGCAATCGCCATATTTTTTTTGATCAACAAACATGGCGGGGAATGGCTTTAAGCCGCCAATGCCTAATTGCACGCTTACATAGCGCATATTTTGCTGCAAATACCGGTATAAAAAGCGCACCTTATCCTTATCGGCCGGTATGGTATCTGTCATTTTTTTAATTTCGGCGGCGCGGGCAGGGCTTAGCGTATTTACATCGGCATTGAGGTTATTTATCCATTTGCCAAAATTTTGCCAGCTATCAAAGCTGCCGGGCATGCCATAGTACTCAAAACTATTGGTAGCAAACGAAATTTTTTGCACCAGTTGCCAGGGCAGCACATTTTCTTCGGGTTTAACCGCCTTCAGGTTTTTTACCTGCCAGGTATAGGTCTCCAGATCGCCCTGGGTGCCTTTTTCGGGATCTGCGTTAATATTAACCGGCAGGTACCTGAAACCAACCGCGGGGTTTACCAGCACTTTACAATTAGCGGTTTGTACCGCAACCTCGGCCTTTGGCCTGATTACCCAGCTGCCTAAATCTGTAAAGCTGGAGATATCCTCTTCATAACTGATCTCGACTGTTGTGGGGTAACTGGGTATAGCATGCTGCAGCATGAGTATCCGGTCGTCTGTAACAATAGTTTCATCATTACTGGCCGATCGGTCGTACATGTCGCTTTTATGATATTTTTTTAATACCTGTCCTGTAGCGCTATATATTTTTATCTCGATATCGGTATAGGTGTCATATTTCCGGTTGTAAAAAAGCACCAACTCGCCGGCATCGTCGCCTTTCTCGTTCAATACGGTAGTGATACTATGATGCTTTAATACCTCGCGCCCCGGGGCTTTTACGGTTATTTCATCCATGGTATACCTGATCACGGCATTGGCATCCGTCTTTAACGAATCGGGGATGCCTGATGCCTGGTAATAATCTTTAGATATGTTTTTATCCTGCCCGTAGGTATAACCGCAAAACAATAGCAATGCCGTGAAAATAAAACCCAAGCCCTTATTCTTCATCCCTGTCATTACTTATTCTGATGATTTTTTAAGTACTACCTGTTCATTCATTAACTCATGCATTTTTTTATAAAAGTCACGTATCTGCGCGTAGTCTTCCTTATAAAAGATGGGTTTTTTATAATCGATAATAAAGCGTACTACAATGCTGCCATCCTGCTCGCCAATGATGCGCCTGAAGATGATGCTTTCATCGGGCATTTGCATAGTGATGTTTTTTGGCAGGCCATCCGTTTTAAATCCATCGGGGAGTTTATAATTACCCACCATTGAGAAATTATCACGATAGCCAAAATCAATGTCGGACATGCGGGTCTCGTTTAAAAAAGGATTGGTACGCAAAGGGGAAAACATGGCGGGTATAAAGTAAATATAGTTACCATCGCTACCGGTCAGGTCCATATTAAAATCCATGGTTGGGTTTAATGGCAGGCTATCCACATCCATGTTGTTCATTTTTAAACCAGATATTTTCAAACTGTTATCATTTTTCCTGATATAGTCGATATACTTTTGCTCGCCATCGGTTTTGTATTTTTTTATACTGTTAATCCGGTTATAACTGTACAGGCTTAACGCTGCCGTACCTGTCATTTTACCATCGGGTTTAATATCAGCAGTAATCATTATAACCTGTTGCACCGGCGTTTTCTTGGATAAAAAAACAGTATTGAACCTTTTATTTTCTTTATCAATATACAAACCTGTAGAGTTTAGCAAGTCATCCGGTATCTCACTATAAATATTATATTTTCCGGTAGCATCCAATATATAAAGTCGTTCATCAGCCAGCGGCACGTAAACAACGGCGCGGTTAAACTGGTATAAAAAACTGTAGGCCGGGTTTACCCTGCCATGCTCGCGCGTGCTTACTACCATTGGATAGGCTTCAACCCCGGCCTTGTAAAGCAAATGGTATAATATCAGGTTTACTTCGGCAGAATTACCTGTTTTCTTCTCCCAGGCTTTAACCGTCCCGTCGTTGGTATACCAACGGTCCCGCCCGTCCCATTTCATAGCTGATTGTACTTCCTTAAAAATATAGATCATTTTATCATGCTCAGACGGGATGGCTTTAGCTTTGGTCAGGATGGCTTCTTCGTTGGCAAGCTTCCTTTTCAGCTGCGAGCCAAAATCTTCGTGATCTGCTAAAATGCCTCCGAGTTTGGCCCAGCTATCCGAGTATGACTTTACAAAACCATTGATTGGTTTAATATAAGTCAAATGATAAATAAGCGACTCCTGATTATCATTTTTAGAACTCATGTAGGGCTCATCGGGTAACGAGTGTATATTGGCCAACGCCTTTGTTGTCCCTTCAAGCGTATAGGAAACAGCATCGGCCCCGTTGCCAATGCTCCTTGCTTCGGAAGACCGTTTATTCACCACATACGGTTCGTACACGTGGCTTTGTACGGTAAAGGAAAACAGATCGGGTATCTGGGTGGTCAATTCGCTGTATCGCACGGGTAGTTTATCCTGGAAATCCCAATCAGGAAAGTTGCTGTAATCGGGGGTAGACCATCTATACCTGTACTCAATTACCGAACCTGGTTTTACATTAGGAAAAGTAAAAACATAGGCCGATCTGGATTTATCAATATTTTCGGTATAAAGTACCTTTTTATCCAGTTTGGTTATTTCAACTTTGCCGTTAACCAGGTTAAAGGTTTCGGCTTCCAGGCCGGTGATGTACTCGTAATGGCTGGCACTAATGTATTCTATGCGAATATTGGCTTCGTCCTTGCCATTAGTATTAAATATCTTGATCCTTTTATGACGTTCTGAATTGATATTGAAATCACTGTCATAATAAGTATCCGCCTTATCAAAAAGCACCATAGCGTTGGCGTCTTTTTCAAAATCGCAGGCCTTTAATTCCATATCGGCCATATCAATTTTACCGTACGATTGTGTAGTAGGTATGCCTAATGCGTCAGTTTTTTTTTGTGCGGTTGCTGTAGTTACTGCCAATGCGCACATTAACAGTGTAGTATGTGTAAGCTTCATTGTAATGGTTTGGTTTGCTAAATATAATGGAAGTTTTAATAAAACAAAATAAATTATACGGCCTATGCCCGTTTATGAGTTTCCAGTTAACCCCTGATTAAGAATTTCATTAATTTTTCATTTTTCCGTTAAACTATTTTCAAATACACTTGTCATACTGGCCTACATTTATCTTAATACCCCATCATGAACAACGCAAGGCAAATTAAACACTTGTATGCAAGGGCGGGTTTTGGCATCCGTTTTGAAGACCTGCACGACCGCGCCAACTGGTCTATCAAAAAAACCGTAAAAAAACTTTTCGAAACATCGGCCATAAACCAACCCATAACCGTTGTAGACGAAAACCTCGACCTGCGCTATCATAAAGATCAAACTGAAGAAGAAAAAAAGGTGATACAGGACCTGCGCAACAAGCAGGAAAAAGCCCTGAATGCCACCTGGTTTAAGCAAATGAATGATAGCGATGCCCAGCTGCGCGAAAAGATGACCCTGTTTTGGCATAACCATTTTGCCTGTAATATCGGCAACTCGTACTATGCCCAGCAGATCAACAATATACAGCGGGCCAACGCTTTAGGCAACTTTAAAACCATGCTGATACAGGTATCGCAATCGCCGGGGATGCTGCAGTTTTTAAATAACCAGCAAAATGTAAAAACCCACCCTAACGAGAACTTTGCCCGCGAATTGATGGAGCTGTTTACCATTGGCCGGGGCCATTATACCGAACAGGATATTAAAGAATCGGCCAGGGCCTTTACCGGTTGGCAGTACGATGGCAAAACGGCCAGCTACGTTTTCAGACCCGGGGTGCATGATACCGGCTTAAAAACCTTTATGAACAATACCGCCGATTTTTGCGGCGAGGACATTATTGATATCATCCTGAAAAACCCGCTGACCGCCAAATACATCAGCACCAAGCTTTATAAATATTTGGTGAACGAGGTGCCTGATGATACGCATATTGAGCAGATGACGGATGTGTTTTATAAGGCTAATTATGAAATTACCCCGCTGCTGCAGTTTGTTTTCCAGGCCGATTGGTTTTATGATGATAAAAATATCGGTAACCTGGTAAAATCGCCGGTGGAGTTTTTGATCGGTTTAAACCGCCAGTTTTACGTAAGCTATCAAAACCCCGAAGTATTGCTGCAGTTTCAGCGCACACTGGGGCAGGTGCTGTTCCGTCCGCCAAACGTGGCCGGCTGGCCGGGTGGCCGCAACTGGATAGACAGCTCGTCGCTGATGTACCGCATGAAGATACCCTCAACCATTTTAAGCGCCGGGGTGATCGATTTTAGCGGCAAGGCCACGCCCGAGGACGAGGCCTACCTGGCAGCAATGAAAAAGCAGCAGTTTAACGTGATTAAGCGTACCCAATCGGTACCCGACTGGGATAAGTTCCTGCAGGAGATCCCATTGAAAACCAGTCACCTGGAAGTGGCCGAATTTATGCTGGAGCCCAAAATGAACCAGAACCTGATTGACGAGGTGAACAAATTAACCGATATTAAAACAATGTTGATACAGGTGGTAAGTACGCCCGAGTATCAGCTGTGTTAATGTGCATATATGCAAATGTGCGTATGTGCAAATGAATTAGGATGTGCGTATATGCAGATGTGCAGATATGCAAATGATTTGAAAATGAATATATAACCTTGATATGTTGATAAACGTATAGTGTCATTAAAAACATCTGCACATACGCACATTTGCATATCTGCACATTCACTACCATGGAACGCAGAGATTTTTTAAAGAAAACAGCGCTGGCATCGGGCGCATTGATGATCCCGGCTTTTTTAAAGCCTTTTGAGGCTATAGCCATGAACCAGATCAGCGGGTATAAAAACCTGGTGATCATTCAGCTATCTGGCGGTAACGACGGGCTGAATACCGTGATACCTTTTGGTAACGATATCTACTATCAAAAACGTAAAACCATTGCCATTACGCAGGATAAGGTAATTGGCCTGAACGATATGCAGGGACTGAACCCTAACCTCTCGGCTTTAAAGGAGATCTACGACCAGGGCTGGATGAGCATCATTAATTCGGTAGGGTATCCCAACCCCGATCGGTCGCATTTCCGTTCTATGGATATCTGGCAAACCGCCAGCGAATCGAACCAGTTTTTAAGCACCGGCTGGATTGGCCGTTACCTTGACAGCAATTGCCAAACCTGCAAAAACCCGTACACCGCTATTGAGGTAGACGACACTCTATCACTGGCCATGAAGGGCGCCAACCTGAAAGGCATTGCCGTGCAGGACCCGAACCGCCTGTTCCAAGCAACGCGCGAGCCGTTTTTTAAAGACCTGGTGCAGGACCAGCAACACGCCGCCGCCCACCTGAACGAGGATAACCTGGGCTACCTGTACAAAACCATGATAGAAACTTATTCATCGGCCGATTATATCCAGAAAACATCAAAAACTTATAACGTAACCGCTACTTACCCGGCCACGGGTTTGGGCAACCAGTTAAAAAATATATCTAAATTTATTAACTCGGGCCTGGAAACACGCATCTATTATGTGTCGCTGGGTGGTTTTGACACCCATGTTGGCCAACAAGACCAACAAGGCCGCCAGTTAAAAACCTATGGCGATGCCGTAGCCGCCTTTGTGAAAGACTTGAAAGCTACCGGTAAACTGGATGATACCCTGATTATGACCTTTTCGGAATTTGGCCGCCGTGTAGAGCAGAACGCCAGCAACGGTACCGACCATGGCACAGCCAACAATGTATTTGTATTTGGCGGAAAACTAACCAAAGCAGGTATTTATAACGATGCCCCCAATCTTGGCGACCTGGAAAATGGCGACCTGAAATACCAGGTTGATTTTAGGGATGTGTACGCCACCCTGCTTGATAAATGGCTGGATGTAAGCAATAGCCAGATATTGAATAAGAACTTTGCCGGGTTAGGGTTTATTTAAACATTAATTTCTTTAAAGAAATTATGAAAATTATTAAGTTTGCTGCCCGCTTCGGGATGTAGCGTAGCCCGGTATCGCGCCAGCATGGGGTGCTGGAGGTCGTGGGTTCGAATCCCGCCATCCCGACTTGAAAATCAAGGACTTATGACTGAAAAATCTAAGTCTTTTTTTATTTGGTCTAACATAGGTCTAACAGTTTACCTGTGTTTTAGTACGTTTTTTTATTGCTAAAGAAAATCATATTAAGTTATTTTCTGTTATTGAAGATAGTGGCGGGAACAAATTCTTGCTATAATTCAATGAGCTTCGCATTATTAAAGTTTCGATTTTCATTCTGTTGAACATAGCCAAGCTGATTGGTCAGCATTTTGGTATGACCTATCTTAAATTCAGGAATATTCCTGTGATGATGCCCGTAAATCCAATAGTCCGGCGTGGTATCTAAAATCAAATCATCCAGCACAGTTGCGAAAGCTTCGTTTAAATAATCGCTTTTGTATTCGGGCGGATAGTGTTTAAAAGTAGGAACGTGATGTGTGACAACAACTTTTTTGCCGCTGGAATCTTCGTTTAAAGCATCGCGCAGAAACGTGAAACAATTTGCGTGAAAGGCGTTATAATCAGGAATTTGAAAACGTTTCCCATTATAATTGCCACGTTCTGTCAATATTCGAGTTAAATATTTAGATTAGACATTCCCAAAAGACCGGCTGAATGATTGTCCGGATTGCACTACCTGCCTGACAGTTTTTAAACGGCGGGCCTCATATTCCAAAAGGGCTTTGGCTACTCCCTTACCTTGAATTCCGCTTGCAATACATTCGGCTAATATGGCCGCATCGTGTAATGAAGCATTAAATCCCGCTGCACTCAATGGCGTAAGTACATGCGCAGCATCGCCAACAATCGTTATTCGCCCTTGCACCAGTTTTTCAGGAACATATTCTGAAATGGGAATCCCAGTAAGGTTGCGAGTTTGAATACTGTGAAGCGTTGCAGCCAACCAAGGTTGCGGCCATCTGACAGCAGCTTGTTCTGCTAACTCTTTTAATGTGTGCGCTGGAATGTCGGGTCCAGTAAGCGAATGTTGCACAACGTTTCCTTCCACGCAACCAAGACGGCGCAGCAAATCATTTCTTGTATTATCATACCAGGCCCAGCCCAGTCTTCTGTGTCCCCGCGCACGGGAACCGTCTATACCCTCGATAACGGAACCGAGTAAAAAATCTCCGATCCCGTTTGGCATACTCACCGGTGCATTAAGTGCGGGCCAGTATTTTTCAGGGATATCCTTTTCATTTATGATAGCCACCCAGATTAGGTAGCCTGCAAACGTAGCATCCGGTTTATCCGGTGCAACAATCCGTCGCACAATGCTACGATGGCCATCTGCCCCGATCACCATATCGCCGCGGAATGTTTCACCTTTATCGGTCACCACCCAGGCACTGCTTTCATCCTGATCAATAGTTTGAATGCGGGTGTCATAACGTAAGTCGATCCTGGGATCGGCAATCACCGTTTCCCGCAAGCGGGATTGTATAGATGACCATGCCTCGGCTGATCTGACACCACCGGAGGCGATGTTTCTTAAGACTTTGGCAGTTTCAGAAAAATCCATCTCCCCGCTGTCAACCTGAAGAACAGCACCACTTCTGGGTTTTGATCCCACCCGTTCTAAAATTGTGACTTTTAATCCGGCACGTGCAAGTGCAATACCCGTCATCAGACCGGCAAGCGACGCACCGACTACAACAGCAGACTCATGCTGCGGGAAATTCTTGTTCATCTTTTATTTTCCTTTGCTAACTATTCATCATAGCCCGGTACCCCAAAAAGACAACCGGCTTCCGCTTACCCTTTTCAGGATACCATTATCTTTCTAAATGCTTATGATTGCTGTATAAAATATTAATCTTCTACAGCGAGAGAACTGGAGACCACGCGATAAGGATCGATCTCATGCAGTAGCTCAGTAGCTTTACGTTCGCCTTCAGCCACGGCATCGGCACCGGCAAACCATCTCAAAGGTGGCTCATCCTGATCTGCTAATGTGACTAAAGCCTTTGCCAGCTTATCGGGGTCGCCGCTTTGTTTTCCGTTCATGCTTTCCCATCCCGCGCGGAGCGCCGTGTTGCGGGCTGCATAATCACCGATTGCCTTTTCGGCCCAGATCGTTGACTGCGGCTCCAGCAATGTGGTCCGGAAAAAGCCCGGATTAACAACCATCGTGCTGATACCGAAAGGTGCGATCTCGATCCGGAGCGCATCCATCCATCCCTCAAGCGCGAATTTGGATGCGGAGTACATGGAGCACTGCTCATATCCCCAAATGCCTGCGGTGGATGAAATTGAAATAATCTGCCCGTAACCTTGTCTGCGCATTTGCGGCAGCACTGCGCGGGTAACGTTCATCGGCCCGAAAAAGTTGGTAGCCATTTGCGCCTGAATTTGCTCGTTGGTGAACTCCTCGAAAAAACCTGCGTAGAAATTAGCCGCATTGTTTACCAGGACATCAATAGCGCCAAAACGTTCAACAGCTGCCTGTACCGCCTGCGTTGCGTCTTCTGAACTGGTCACATCCAGCTTTACCACCAGTAAGTTTTCGGATGTTCCGAGCACCTTTATCACCTTTTCGATGCTGCGACCGCTAGCGACTACTTTATGTCCGGCAGCTAATGCAGCCCTGGCAATATCTGAGCCCATGCCGCGACCAGCCCCGGTTATCAACCAAACATTTCCTTCTTTTGTGTTTTTCATGATTTAATTCTTTTTAATTGAATGGACAGATGTGCACTTACCTTAAATCCTGCTCTGCGGGAAAGTGAACACCGCTGATTTGCTCACACAGGTAGAGAAATTGCTCCTGAACGTTGACATCATCTGCACCGGATAAATAATTGGCTTCTCTTTGATGATGAAAGTAACCGCCATTTACCAAACCTTTGGGATCATTATTTACCGCCAGCCAAACCTGCGTCTGAAATCCTTTCTCCAGGTTGTCAGGCGCACCATGCCCGCCCATTTTTGTCGGCACCCAACCCGGATCAACCGCGTTGGAATGGACACCGGCCCACTTTCTGGCAACGGCTTTGGACAGCATCAGGTCATGCAGCTTGGAATCAGAATAAGTGATCCTCGGTTTATTTCCCTGCAGGCCTTTGAGCGTGGGGTCACCTTGTAAGTGCATTCCCGAGCTCAGGTAGATCAGCCTTTCAGGTTTTCTGATCAAGCTGGTAAGAATGTAAGGCGCAATCGTATTCACCGCAAGCAGTAGCGGTAAACCATCAATACTGAGTTCCAGATTAGACACCTGATAAACACCCGCGTTATGAATAATCGCGTCAAAGTTGCCCATAGCGTTAACATCGGCAGCCAGCTTTTTCGTTTCTTCCATACTGGACAAGTCAGCGGTCAATACAGCTTCTGCGCCGCGAACCTTTCTGAGTGCGTCCTGTGCCCGCCTTTCATTACGGGCGTGCAGCACGACCTGGTGTCCCTGTTCAACCAGTGCGCTCGCAGCCATCTGCCCTAAACCATCTGCCGAACCTGTAATAAATATTCTTGCCATATCTCCTTTAACTAAAATCTCCTATTTTCTGGAAGCAACTACTTCTGCTAATACGGTTCTGCTGGTATCCGCTTCTTCTTTCCCGATACGAGCTTCAATAATAGAGAATACTTCCTGCAATTGCGGTTCAGTAACCCCAACATTCAAAGCACCTCCAATGTGTGAACGTACAAACGGATCGTGCAAACTTGCCAATGATGATACCGTTACAATTTCACGGTCAATAAAGCTGAGGATGTCCCTGTCAAAAATATCTGCAAAAAGATGCTCTTTTAAAAATACATCGATCAGCGGGTTAAATGCAAACAGCGTTTTGAGTTGCTCAGCGCTCATGGCTGTTACGATCATTTGGGCTTTTTCACCCCTTTCGTATCTACTGCTGTCTTGCGGGATCGGTGTAATTTCACGCCCCCTGTCATCTTTAATACCATTAGCTTCCCGTTCAGCAACTACTTCTTTGAATAAGTGTATCCCTCTGATACTTGGGGGAAAGCCAACATAGGCATACAGATGTGCCAGTGCCTCATTAATTTCATTAATCGTCAGCCCGGCATCCAATGCTTCATTTAAAGCTATTTTAAGATGATTCACATCACTTTTGGACGTAAAGGCCGATAGATTTACCAGGTGTTGCTGCCTTGTATCCAGCATTTCATTTATCTTTTCCATTGTCGGAATTTTCTTGTTTTGATTTAAGTTCTGCTGCAAAACCTGTCCGGTTTGAGCGGATCTATTTTCTGTTATTACCGGTTGATGCTTTTTTGCATAGCTGCCGGATAGCGGTCGCCAACGATCTTGATCTGTGAGGCGGTATTTTCAATTTCTTTCAGATCAGCCGTCGTTAGTTCAACTTCAACGCCACCAAGGTTTTCATCCAGACGGTGAATTTTAGTTGTACCGGGTATTGGAACGATCCACGGTTTTTGCGCCAACACCCAGGCGATAGCTATTTGTGCAGGGGTTGCATCTTTATCTTTGGCGATCTTTCCGATCAGGTCTATCAATGCCTGGTTAGCTTCTATAGCCTCTTTTTGAAAGCGCGGAAAATTTCCACGTACATCCTTGTCTCCAAATTTGGTATCTTCTGTGATCTTGCCTGTTAAAAACCCTTTACCAAGCGGGCTGAACGGTACAAAGCCAATTCCTAATTCTTCCAGTGTCGGAATGATCGTTTCTTCCGGCTCTCTCCACCATAAAGAGAATTCGCTTTGCAGTGCAGTCAGGGGTTGCACCGCATGGGCTTTGCGGATCGAATCCACACCTGCTTCACACATACCGAAGTATTTTACTTTACCTTCCTGTATCAGGTCTTTAACCGTTCCGGCCACATCCTCCATAGGCACATTCACATCAACACGGTGCTGGTAATAAAGATCTATCGCATCTCTTTTCAGACGTTTTAATGAACCTTCAATGCTCTTCCTGATGGTATCTGGGCGGCTATCCATTACCTGTTTGCCATCTTCTACTTTGATGCCGAATTTGCTGGCGATTTTAACTTCGTGGCCGAATGGGGCTAAGGCTTCGCCTATCAATTCTTCATTGACAAAAGGGCCGTAAACTTCAGCAGTGTCAAATAAACTTACACCCTTTTCAATTGCATGACGGATCAATCTGATCATATCATCTTTATCGGCAGCGGGGCCATAGCCGAAACTCATTCCCATGCAACCTAAACCAACGGCCGAAACTTCTAAACCCTGACTTCCTAATTTTCTTGTTTTCATAATTATAATTTTAAATGTTGTTATCTGTTTATGTTTTGTTTGATTATCCTATATATTAAAACGGTAGCCGCTTAGAAATTTCACTTTAACAGGATCGTGGTGGTCAAAAATGGTGGTCTTGCCTGTGTCAAGCGTTTTGATCGCTTCCATATCTTCAGAGCTTAGCTCAAAATCGAAAATATTAAAATTTTGAATGATGCGATCCTTATTCACCGATTTGGGGATTACTACAATATCACGTTGGGTTAACCAACGCAAAATAATTTGTGCAACCGAACGCTGGTACTTTGCAGCGATACCTTTCAGCAATTCATTATTGAAAATCTCTTTATCTTGTGCGAAGGGGCTCCATGATTCAATTTGAATATGGTTTTCCTTCAAATATTGCTGCGCTTCTGCCTGCTGCCAGTACGGGTGTGTTTCAATTTGATTTACCGCAGGTACTATTTCATTATGAACCAACAAGTCGGCTAACCTATCAGGATAGAAATTGCTCACGCCGATAGCTCTGATCTTACCTTCTTTATATAATTCTTCCATTGCCTTCCATGAACCATAGATATCGCCAAACGGTTGATGGATCAGGTACAGGTCAAGATATTCTAACTGTAATTTCTTTAATGATTTAGCAAAAGCCGCTTTGGTGCTTTCATAACCAGCGTCCTGAACCCATAACTTAGTGGTTATAAAAAGCTCTTTCCGGTCAACTTTACTTTTTTGAATACCCCTGCCAACTGCCTCTTCATTTTCATAGGCGGCTGCGGTATCTATCAGGCGGTAACCCGCTTTAATAGCCTCGTAAACGCTGTCCTCACATTCCTGCGGATCTGAAACCCGGAATACGCCCAATCCTAAAATTGGCATTTCCACTCCGTTATTCAATTTAACTGTTTTCATAACTATTTTTTGTTCGTTTGAATAGGACAAAGGTGCGGCCAAAACCAAACATTTTTTAAATACAATCAAACCAAAAAGTACAATAATCAAATCAATTTTAAATTATGGACCTGAAATATGGGAGACTACCGTTTTTATAAATTCAGCTTTGATTATATTAACTTTGCTTTATGAATGAAAAAGTAGCAGAATTGGCAGCATATCCGGTAGGTGATTTACAAATGAAGGGTTTTAAAGCCTACGAGGTAGAAACCAGGGTACATCCGATCCCAATTTATGGTCGCCGGGATTTTTATAAGGTGTGCCTGATCAGCGGGCATACTTTATTAAATTATGCTGACCGCAGTATAGATATAGATGGTACTTTTCTTTTTTTCGGAAATCCCCATATTCCTTATTCTTCTCATATCCAATCGGAGATGATGACAGGTTATGCCTGTCTGTTTTCAGAAGAGTTCTTAAAACTGAATGATCGCCCCGGTAGCCATCATGAATCCCCCTTGTTCAAACTGGCTAATTCTCCGGTGGTAGCAATTAACGAGCAGCAAACAGAGTTTTTGATTACGATATTCAAAAAGATACTGGCAGAACAAGCATCTGATTATACTTATAAAGATGACCTGGTTCGTAGTTATCTACATCTGATTATTCAGGAAGCACTTAAAATGAACCCGCAGGATCATTTAGTGAAATACAAAAATGCGGCATCCAGAGTGGCATTCCTATTCCTGGAATTATTGGAACGGCAGTTTCCGATAGAAACCATCAATGAACCGCTCAAAATGAGGACTGCACAGGAATTTGCACAGCATTTAAACGTTCATGTTAATTACCTTAATAAATCGGTTAAGGAGGTTACAGGTAAACCTACAACGGTTCATATTGCCGAACGGATAACAACAGAAGCCAAAGCCCTTTTATTACACACGGAATGGAGTATAGCTGAAATTGCTTATGCGCTTGGATTTGAATATCCGACTTACTTTAATAATCATTTTAAAAAGGTAACCGGAGCCATCCCTAAATCATTCCGGGCTAAGGCGGTTCAGTTAGTTTAGATTTGATTATCATACTTTTCGATTTGATTACTTTTAGAAATGATTACCAATGATGATCTAATTTTGTGGTGTTAAACATACATCGTGAAAATAAATTAGAAAACAATCAAATGGAAACTCAAGTATTAAAAGGAAAAGTTGCCCTGGTTACCGGTGGCAATTCAGGAATCGGCTTTGGAGCCGCCAAATCACTGCTAAAAGCAGGTGCATTTGTGTATATCACAGGGCGCAGACAAGAACAATTAGATGCTGCATTAGTGAAGCTTGGCGAAAACGTTCGGGCAATCAGGGCGGATGTTACCAGTAAAAAGGCAATGGAGGAAGTTGCAAGCATGATTAAGACGGAAAAGGGTTCACTGGATATTGTTTTCGCCAACGCGGGTGGCGGCAATCCAATACCCTTAGAGGAAGTAACCGAAGAATATCTGGATAAAACCTATAATGTCAATGTGAAAGGCGTCGTTTTTACCGTCCAAACTATGCTGCCTATTCTAAACGATGGCAGTTCAATCATATTGAACGCTTCCATTACCGCCCATATGGGGCTTAAAGGCTTCGGCATCTATGCAGCAACAAAAGCGGCTGTCCGTTCATTTGCGAGAAGTTGGACAAATGATCTGCGGGACAGAAAAATTCGCGTGAATGCCCTAAGCCCTGGTGTTGTTCCAACAGAGGGCTACCGTACTGAACAGGGGATGACAGAGCAGCAGGTACAGAATTATGTAGATAGTGTTACCCATGAAATACCCGTTGGTCGTGTCGGTACTGCCGAAGATATGGGCAACGCGGTTGTCTTTTTAGCATCTCAGGCCAGCAGTTTCATTACTGGTATTGAATTGACTGTAGATGGCGGTCAAACTATGGTTTATGCGGGAAAAAATTAAGATTTGCTTTCAGATCGCTTGAGAGGCCTTTAAAAATAGTTTAAAGGTTTCTCATGCAACATAATTGTTCTCCGACAGCCGCCGCATCCGGTAGTCTGGTTCATCTCCACGATGATACTTATCAGGATTTTATAAATAACTAAAGTTGTCCTTTTGAAACTTTACTTGTGACAGCAACGCCCGTCTTTGGAGCAACAGCGGGCGATTTTTGGGTTCATCTTATCTCGACTATTAACCCATCTTGACAATCTGCCGCTTCTGCTTCAGCATCCTCACGGTTATTAAAAACCAAATTATTGCCTTCCGTATCGGTTACAATGATGGCGTATTCCGGGGTTAATGAAATTTAGAACACCACAAAGTTCATTGCATGGAGTGTAAAACAAAAATGCCCGGCTACGCCAGGCAATAAATGGGTTTGCGGGGATCAAGGAGCCGGTTAGAACACCTTTCTACAATTAAGTAAATTAACTAAAACAAATCGGTGGGAATTATTGGTTACAAAGCGACCCAGTGGTAAGTTTTTCGAGCCGATTTATGGATGATTGAATGATATTTCACCTTAGCATTGGCAAAAATTATTCAGTAGAAATTTAACGCGCATATCAGACACCATTTACGATTGCCCCTTGTTGAAAAAGTAATGAATAGACATCATCCTATAAACGGTTACCATCTGAACAACCTGTAGCATAACCCGGATATAATTGGTCCACAGCAGCCTGTCAAGCACTTCACTATCATAATGTAACAGCAAGAATTGATGCGCGGGTATTTGTATGAGTGCCGACATGACCCAGTTGCTTAACATGCAGGCTAACGAAATAATGACCAGCTTTCTTGGGATAAATAACGGCTTTACAAAAAGTAATAGTACGTTTAATAATGTCGTGATAAACAGAGGTATGACCAATGTATTGATTATCCAGGGTGATTGATCCCGGTGTAATACCATAAAAGCTGCCGGGCTAATTGATCTCCATCCCGGGTAAATGACAAAACTATCTATCAGACTGGCCCCAAAACAGTATAAAACATTCATGTAGAAGTTTAATGGTACCCAGCTCATTCGTTTTATGAGATACGTGTTATTCATTTGCGGCCAGCCTTTCTATATCGTCAACACTTAATTTACCGTTTATTTCGTTACCCAAAACTGCCTCCAATGCCACCCGAGCCACTGAACTGACGGGCAAAGGACGGTGAGGATATAAATGCGGACGGATTTTTGGGTCAAGAAGTAACTTTTGAACCTGGTCATTTTCAGTCAATGTCTCGGGCGAATCCGGACCATAAAGCATCCCGGGTTTTAACACAGTAAGATGTAGGTTAAGAGATTGTAGAAAATCCTCAGCTTCCAGCTTGTTTTTCATATATCCATCAGGCGTACCCGGTGCAGCTGCGCCAGCAGAAATATAAACCAGATTGTTAATCCCATTTGTTTTGGCCATAAGGCCAATAACCTGCGCCGTTTCGAATATCTCCCTTTTATAGGTGATGCCTTTTTCAGGCTGTTCATGAAGTATCCCTATACAATGGATTATGCCACGACAATCCGCTATATAATTATCCCATGCGGCATGGTCAAAGACATCCCCTTTCACCCATGTAACTGTTGCAAAATCTTCACTTTTGATTTGACTGGGTTTACCAGACTTTGATAAGCTAACTACCGGTATATGCAGACTACTTGCCTGTCTGCATATTTCTTTTCCCAAGAAACCGCTTCCGCCGGTAACAATGATATGTGTTTTCATAGGTACAAAATTAGAGAGGTAAAGAGATGTTGTAAAATAAATGTTGTAAAATTTAATATATTTACAACATAAATGATGTAATATGAATTTAACAGCCGAATTAGTTGCCCAATGGGCTACTTACGAGGAAGCGCACGCGGGTTGCAGCCTTGGGGATTTTTGCAGGTTTTATCTCACAAAAGAAAGAGAGAAGGAAAAAGAAAAACAGTTCCTTGGCGGCGTAGTTCCTCCTGAAGATGACCAGACACTCGCCAAACTATCCGATAGAATTACCCGGCTTTATCGCATCTATGCAGAAGCAGCACTAAAACGGGTCGGACTGAAAAGTTTTGATGATTTCCTCTATATCAATGTTATAGGCCATTTAGATCTGCCGAAGAAAACCGAAGTAGTCGCCACAAACTTCAATGAACTGTCTTCGGGCCTATTGATAATTGACCGTTTGCTTAAAAATGGATACGTCAAGGAATATAAAGATGGAGATGACAAACGTAGTAAGCGATTGTTATTGACTGATAAAGGCAAAAGTATATTGAAAGGCTGCTATGAAGAGCTTAAAACCGTTAACTATTTATTTTATAACGACATGCCATTAGAGGATATTAAACTCTGCATACAATTACTCAGTCCGTTGGAGCTCAAATTTTCTGGTTTGTTAAAGCATCACCGTGCAACGCATTTCAAAAATATATAATAAACCAAGTAGATATTCTGCGAAGCTTGACAAACTGCTCCGTGTACTTCGGTGTAAGTAATTAGGGAAATTGCCATTTATAATCAACAAATCAATATGGTCAAAGTGTAATTAATGGAATTGCCTGCCTGACATTTTCAGAGCAAGATGATCGATTGATCTCGGATGTCCAGGTACTCGCAGGAATGACACCAAGTTTTTGCAATTTAGTCCATCTTTTAGCGGAAAAAGCCCATTCTCCGATTTAAATAATAACCGTTACGTTATCGAAAAACAGGGTTGCCGATCACTTACTATTTAATTAAAAAATGTCATTTCCTCAAACTTGTGTTGTTCAATTAAACAACGTTTCAAAAGAAAGTCTTTCAAAAATTGTTTTAACCAATGGACAAATGTATGTTGAAATCCTTAATATCGGTGTCTCAATTTTATCAATCAATTTACCTTCCCATCAATGTAATGTCATCTGTTAATATCAAAATATCTCCTATGGGTTGATTTGGCTGGGCTTCTATATAAGCTTCATTTTGGGAAAACTCTAAATGTAGGCCGGAGCAGTACTGTAGAATCATAACATTTCAAAAATAGAAAAAGAGGTTTTAAATCAATTATTCGGGCCAACTTATTGCGCTAACTTTTTAAAATCAGTTGTTTGTATTGTTAAAGGTCGGTTAAATTATTATTGTACAATCGTTCCGTTATTGTATATTTGCAAAATATAGCATCCAGTTATAACAAAATATGGCACGAACAAAAGTGTTTGACGAGCAGGAAATATTGAGCAAGGCAATGAATTTGTTTTGGGAAAAAGGCTATTATGCTACCTCTGCACAAGATCTGGTAAAGGAACTTGGTATTAGTCGTTCAAGCCTTTATGACACTTTTGGATTCAAACATTCCCTGTTTTTAAAATGCCTGATGAAATACCGAAAAGAGTGGATAGACCCGGTAATAGAAAGCGCGAATACGATAACCGATGCAGAGACTTATATCAAAAGCTTATTTGATTTTATAAAAAAGGAAACATTTGATCTAAACCATACCAAAGGCTGTTTTTGGGTAAACACGGCCATTGAAATGGACCCGGCTGATTCGGAAATTTCTGAGATAGCCAAAACGATCATGAGCGATACCGAAAATGCGTTTTATAAAGTCATCAAAAAAGGGCAACAACAAGGGATCTTCACTAACAAGCATACCGCACGTTTATTGGCAAAGTTTGTAATTAACTCCATTAGCGGCTTACGGGTAAGCGTAAAGCTTGGGACAGACGAAAAAATATTTGATGATACGATCAACATGTGCCTATCATTTTTGAAGACTTAGTTAAAAAAAATGAGACAAAGTATTATTTTATTACACGGATTATTCGGTGGTTTAAGTAACTGGGAAGCTGTTATTGACCACTTTGAGCAGGCGTATGACGTGCATGTTCCACTATTGCCAATAATGGACGAACATAAAGAAGATGAATTGGAGTATTTAGTTAATTGGCTGCAACGCTACATTGACGACGCTGGTTTAAAAAAAGTGATACTTGTCGGCAATTCGCTGGGAGGTCATCTGGCGATTCTTTATGCACACCTTAAACCTGAAAATGTAAGTTCAATGGTTTTAACCGGTAGCTCAGGTTTGTACGAAAAGAACGCTTTGGGAAGTTTTCCGAAGCGTCATAACTATTCATTTATCCGCAAGCACGTTGCCAACACTTTTTATGACCCGTTTATAGCAACTGATGAACTGGTTGATGAGGTATTTAAAATTGTTGGTGATAACAGGAAGTGCCTCAGGATAATCAGAACATCAAAAAGAACACAGAACAGTTATGTAACGGACTTGCTGCCGCAAATAAACCTGCCTGTACTGCTGATATGGGGCAGCGATGACCATGTGACCCCACCAAATGTGGCCGAAGATTTTCAAAGGATGTTGCCCGATGCCAAATTGGTGTTTCTTTCACAATGCGGTCATGCGCCAATGATGGAAAAACCAAGTGAGTTTAACAAGATCCTGGAGAATTTTATAATTGATATTTGCAGTTCTGTAACTCCTTTATAAATATCGAGTTGACATGATCATCGACCATAAAAAATATGATTTATTTGGAAAAACACTCCTGCAAAGGATGGTGTTAAAACCACCGTTTAAATTTACCTTTCCGGTTACGGATAATGCCTGTTTTATATACCTATTAGCAGGTGAAATGCAGTATCAGGTAGATGACGAACAAATAAATATCCCCAGCAAACATTCCTTATTTCTAAATTGCATCAACTCCGGCAAACAGATAAGCAGTTCAAATGCAGACCATACCAACGAAATCGTCATTGTTAATTTTCATCCTGATACCTTAAAGAAAATTTATGACAGGGAATTGCCTTTATTGCTTCAACCGCCCAAAAATATAGTATCGAACAAGTCAATTGAGCAAATCAGTAATGACTTTTTAATTCAAAAATATATTGAAGGATTATTATTTTATTTTAAAAATCCTTCAATGGTCAATGAAGATATTTTGATCTTAAAGTTAAAGGAGATCATACTTTTACTCTCGCAAACACAAAATGCCGGGGCAGTACAAGTAATATTATCCCAGCTTTTTTCACCAACTACTTATACTTTCAAACAAATAATAGAAGCACATTTGTTTTCGCAATTTACCATTGAAGAGTTGGCACAACGCAATAATTTAAGTGTTTCTTCATTCAAACGGGAATTCGCAAAATTATACCATGACACGCCTGCCAATTATATGAAAACTAAAAGGCTTGAAAAAGCAGCCGAATTACTTATCGTTTCGGATGAGCGCATTACCAACATTGCTTTTGACTGTGGGTTTAACGACCTGGCAAATTTTTCCAAGAGTTTTTTGGATAAATACAATGTTACACCGAGCAGTTACCGGATGAACAAAATTGCCAAATAATTGAGCTGATTCCCCAAATGCTTGTTTTTTTTCTATCACAAATTTGCATTGTCAATAATGACAGTCAAATTAAAACATAGAAAAATGAAAAAACTACAAGTATTACCCCTTTTGTTGTTTGCCTGCCTATTTATTTTATCTTCATGTTCAAAGAAGGATGATGAACCAAGCTTGGTGCCCAAAAATTACGTCCTTGTTCATGGAGCCTGGCAGGGGCCTTATGCCTGGGATGCGGTTAAAATCAATCTTGAAAGGGACGGTAACCACGTCACAGTGGTCGAACTGCCTGGTCACGGCAGCGACCAAACTCCGCCACAGAGTATATTGTTAGAAAACTATAAAAACAAAGTGGTTGATGCGATTTCACAGATTGATGGAAAAGTTATTTTGGTTGGTCATAGCTTAGGGGGAATTGTCATTTCCTCAGTTGCAGAACAAGTACCTGCAAAGATCGAGAAACTGATTTATGTAGCGGCCTATTTGCCAACTTCCGGGCAATCCTTGCAAAGTTTATCAGCGATGGATGCGAAATCTCAACTCAATCCCATGCTGGGGAATCTGATTTTTACTGGCGGGCCCACAGTTGACGTGAAACAAGATCAGATTGTGAACATCTTTATTCAGGATGGCACGCCCACTATGCAAAACCTTGTTTTGCAAAATTACAGGGCAGAACCCATAGCCCCGCTGAACACCCCGGTTACATTAACAGCTTCGAATTTTGGCTCTGTTGACAAGTTTTATATCAAGACCTTGCAGGATCATGCTGTAACACCTGCGTTGCAAGATCAAATGATTTCGGCCACCAGCGTGAGATCGGTCTACAAATTAAATACAAGCCATTCCCCATTCCTTTCAAAACCGGATTCATTAGCGCTATTACTGGCTCAAATTGCGCGATAATAGCTAATACCATCCGTAAGCACCTCTAAGTATCAGAATTTAGGGGTGCTTTTTGAACCAGATTGCCAAATAATTGAACTAATTCACCAAGCCTTCCCTTTTTTTCTCAGGCATTTTTGTATCGTCAATACGGACATACCATTTACGCTTCCATATCATGAAAAGATCAATAAAACGGAATGAATTATTATTAATCGCTATAGCAGTCATGTCGCTGACCATTCAATCATTCACCGTAAACAAAACTAAAATGAAAATTAAAGAAGCACAAGCAGCGCCTGGTTTTACGATCAAAGATGTGAATGGCAGAACATTAAGCCTGGCAGATTACAAAGGCAAAAAAGTCCTGCTGACATTTTACAGAAACGTAGGTTGCCCGATCTGCAATCTTCGATTTCATCAAATACAAGAACAGGCTGAATATTTTAAATCAAAAAATTTGATCGTTTTGGCTGTTTATGAAAGTTCAGCGGAAAATATGAGAAAATATTTAGATGGTGAAGATCCGTATGCCATCATGGTGCCGAACCCGGAACAAGATCTTTATCAATTATACACTATAGATAAAAGTACAGGCAAGACGCTGACCGGAATATTTCACGGTGCTATAGGTAAAGCGAAGCAGGGCAAGAAATTATTTAAGACAGCAATAAAACAAGACGGGAATGGCAATACGATAGGTGCTGATTTTTTAATTGACGAAAACGGTATTGTACATATGGCCTATTATGGAAAGTTTGTAGGCGATCATTTACCCGTTGAAAAAATTAAAGCCTTTATAAACCAATAAAATTTATTCTTTAAACTAAAACATCAATAAAATGGGATTATCAAATTTAGGAATCTTCCACACGATCATTGGCATCATGGCCATTGTAGCCGCAGTCATATCGTTGGTAAAGTATGGAAAAATCAATCTGGCGGAGTTATCCGGGAAAATATACTTTTACGGAACAATCATTGCTTGTTTAACGGCATTAGGAATATATAAACATGGAGGGTTTAACCCAGGGCATGTGGGTTCCTTATTTATTGTTGTTTTAGTATTGGTTGCCTTTTTTCTTTTTTCCCGGAAAAAAGGTAATAACAGGGCTCGTTATTTCGAAAACTTTTGTTTGTCCTTTACCTTCTTCCTGTCGTTGGTTCCGACGGTCAACGAAACTTTTACCCGTATTCCCATCGGACACCCTTTAGCAAAAGGCATCAATGATCCCTTGATAGGCAAAACGCTATTGACACTTTTTATACTGTTTATCGCGGGTTCTGTTTATCAATTTTGGAAGCAAAGAAAAATGAATAGACCAGGCGGGAATGAGGCTATTTCTTGATCGTATTAGGCATGAATGGTATGCATTGCAGCGATTTGGGCCTAACTGTTGTAAGCATTTCAAGTTACCGAAAATCTATAGGTAGAATTCTGGGGGGGCACCGCTTAACTGTCTCTTTATTTGTACGAGAAAAAATATAGTACCTGTTTTAACTACAGGCGACAGGTCTGCAACCTGGTGAACCCACGATCCCTTATTCAACTGTTAAGCAACCAACAGCGCGAGCCGGGTAAAAAGTCAAGGCCGGGCGGGGCCGCTGAAAGCGAACAACTCCCGCCCGCTTGTATAGCTTTTACTTTTTATCCCGGCGGTGGGCTATCTTCGCGGCACAGGTGAATAAGGAATGGCAGTTATTCCATTTCTTTTCGTCCGTCTATATAACGGTGCATGAACAGGTCGGGGGTCGTGCAATTTTCATCCCTATAACTGATATATAAGCCCTTATCAAGAAGTTCTTGCTCTACTTTTTGGATGACTCGTTCTAATAATTCCTGCATTTCTTTAAATGATCGCTCAAAAATGGGTTTGAAAGGTTGTTCAGACATTTTTATTATTAATCGTAAACACTACAAATTGAACGAAAGAGTACCTGTTTTATGATCAAAAAACGAAGGAAATGTTTAAGGCATTTCCTTCGTTGATTTTATCGGCCTAATGACGGGCCACGGTCATAGCCTTGGTCTAAATCTTCTCCGGAGCCCCTCCCTTTTTTTATTAGTTGCTCGTTCTTTAGGTTTTCTGCGATCAGATTTGGTAAGCCTGATTCAGATAAAGGTTTAACAATGGCCCTTAATTCGCATTGAATGGGATTTTCTTTTAGCAGCGCAACATGGTCAATTCCATGTTCTCTTGCTACAGCAATTGGATCAAGCTTAATTTCGTTAGGTATTTCCAGCAATACTACATTTTTAGGCAATGCCTTAATATTTTCAGGAGGTTCGTACAGGCTATGTTTTTTGTTATCATAAAAACATAAGTAAGTGTCACCGGACGCTGATAACTCCATATCTTTAAATTCAAGCTGATTACTCGGGACTGCTGTTTCCCGTATTTGCTTTAACCGCCAGTCAATCGTAAAGTCGGTACCTGCAATATCAATATGGGGTAGTTCACCTGCCAAACGTCTGTCCAGCAACTCTGTCACTTTCTGCTCCTGGATTTGCTGCGCCATTTGAGCTTGCAGCTGTTTCTGGGTCGGGTATTCCGATTTCATCTCCGCTTTGAATGCTTTGATTTCTTTTTCATCGGCATTCCGCTTTTTCATCAGATCGAGCACCAGTTGTACCCGTTGATCAAAATATAACTTCAGATTGGTTGTCCATTTGCGATCAATCTCTTCCTGGAATAACTGCACAGCATTGGGTGGATTAGTGCCCAGCAGATGAACCCCCTCTTTATAGGAGCCTTCGAGCGCATCGACCGCGCGTCCATAAATCTGCAACTTATGATATAGCGATTCGGATTGTACTGCAAATAAGGTTGGCGCAACCAAATTGTACCTGGAATCGTGGGCATCTTTACCGACAGCTCTTCCGCCCTTTTCTTTGGCTTTCATGTCCTCGAAACGGATATGGGTACCTAATAAACTCAAACGCGGATGAACCGCCAGCAATTTGATTTCCACACGATAACCCTTTTGTTGTAATTCAGCAATGGTCCTGTTCATAGCAGGCCCGGACGAGAATGTAGTTTCCAGGATATAGTTCAGCCGGTTGGCTTCGCAATAACTTCGCAGGCCATTATTCCAATCATGTGCATATTTGACAGTTATTTCAGGATAGTAGGCTTCGTACCTGTTTTTGATTTCCTCCGCTTTAGGATGATAGTCACGGAACAGATCGGCATTACAACTGATCACCTGACCGCCTAACTCTTTAATGGCTAGCTTTTCTAACTCTGTTTTACCAGCACCTGGCTGACCTCCTAAAATAATTACAGTAGGGCTGTCTGATGGCAGAATGCCGCGCGTCAGATCATCGATAATATCACCTTGTATCAGGTTGAACTCATCGGGATTTACGGTGTATAGTCCTTTTAATGACGCCGTAAAGTCGACGGCTACCTCGCTGCTTAAATCTGGAGTTTTTTTTTCTCAGCTAATAAAATCGGACTGTATTTTTCTATGACCTGCTCCATCTTTTCCAAACTGGAAAATGTTTCCGTGTCCCGGCTCACCTTAATTCCTTCATCGCGTAGGGTTTCTAATTCTTTGACACGATCCTGATCTGGCTTTACCTTATTAAGTTCATTCCGGCGCTCTCTTGAAGCAAGGGCAACTAATCCATTTAAAATAGAATTAGCACTCTCGGTTAATGAATACCAATCGAGTGGGTTACGTTCCTGTACCGTTGAAGTGGCAGTTAATGGCAGGTTCAATTGTTCCGCTATCTTAACGTAATCCTGGTAATCCATCACTACCCTAACTGGTGTCCCGGTGGCATCTGTCACAAATTGTGTTTCCATACTCTTATCCATAACGTCTATCAAATTTAATAATTATAAGTGATTAAATAATTGTTATTGCTGTTCTTCTTTTGCCTTAGCCAAAGCTTTTGACATCCTTTCCCGTTGTAATTTTCCCGATTGAGCGTAGACCTCATTCCAGGCCGAAATACAGGCGTTACCCTCTTTGTTGTATTGGTGGGCTTGATAGGCATCTATCGACCGGTTGATAAAGGAGCCGAGGTATATGACAATTAAAAACATCAGCCCCCAGAAAAAGAGCCTACCGAAAACCATTCGGTAATACTCTCTTACATTGGTTTCGGGGAACAGGTTGATCTTCAGCTTCCGCTCAATTGACATTGGCTTTTTCTCTATGGCTGAGGTAATTCGCTGATAGCCCTGATCGATGGCAGCCACGACCAGCGAAAGATCGGGCTTTGGTGCTTCTACTTTAAAATTCCTAATCTGATCTATCAGCCCGTCTATAACC
Organism: Mucilaginibacter sp. GW821-FHT07H05; assembly: GCF_059418485.1. Classification (NCBI taxonomy): domain Bacteria; kingdom Pseudomonadati; phylum Bacteroidota; class Sphingobacteriia; order Sphingobacteriales; family Sphingobacteriaceae; genus Mucilaginibacter; species Mucilaginibacter sp. GW821-FHT07H05. The sequence goes on along the minus strand of NZ_JBWKPY010000006.1, from coordinate 9,999 downwards.
TGGTCGCGCTTTTGACGTGCTTCTTTTTCGGCTTCCATAAACTGTTGCGTTTTGATATCCTGTTCCACCATATCTTTTAATATGGTCATCAGGGTAGATTGGTCTATTTCCATTTCTTTAATTTTATCGGGTTATACCATGAGATTGTTTACGTTCTTGTTGCTGCATTTTAAGTAATTCCTCCTGTCGTTTTTGTTGTTGGATTTGCTGTTGTTGTTTCATTTGTTCCTGTTTAAGTTTATTTTCAATATCCAGTAAGGCATATCCAACCTGGCTGCCCTTGAAGCGAACTTGCTGCTGGTCGGTAAAAGCGATACCCCTGCCAAGCTCTACGGCATACCCTTGTTTTTCCATATAGTTTTTGACCTGCCTTATGTTTGCACATTGTTTGATTGCATGGCCTAAATGTTTTTTCAAGGTTTCTTTGCGCTGGTCTACTCGCTGACTTTGTGCTACACGTTGTTCTGCTTTCAAAAATTTGTTCGGGCTTAACACTGGTGTCAGCTTATAGCTCCGTTCCATTTCCCGGCAAAATTCCGCCATGCGCTTATAACTGTTGCTGTCACTGGCCGTCGGCCCGTCATAACCGATTCGGTTGGCCACGATATGCAGGTGTTCGTGGTCGGTATCAGCGTGTGTGATGACTACATACTGTTTATCCGCAAAATCAAACTTTTGGGCCAGCGCCGCGGCAATATCCGCTTTGTCCTGCCGGTCTAACCGATTGGCGTCCTGATGCGCCAGGCTGATTGACATATGAAATACAGGCCTGCTAACGTTAGGGTTCAGCTTACTGACTTCAACAAACTGCCGGATCAATTCTTTCTTGTTGCCAAAACATTGATTATAATAAATCACTTCTGCCTGTTTCTTTTCCATTTCCAACTTTTGTAGTTCCTCATTTTCCTGTAACCTACCCTCGTGCAGATATTGCATACAACCCCGAAAACTTTTTCCCGTTGCTATTTTTCCTATCATACCAAATAGAATTTAACGTCCTTTACTACCTCCTGTATGGCTCTAACCTCCTGGTTTAGCAATGCTCTGTCCAGCGCATTCAGGTCTTCCCCTTTATTTCGCTTTTTTGCGATCTGGTTCAAATTAGCAGCCATGTGATTGAGCATTCCGGTAATTTGCAGCACCTCTTTCGGTAAGGTTTTAACCACCATCCTGACACGACCATTTAAACCTAATTCCCGCAGGTAAACAGATACATTGGTGCGGGCACTTTTGGCATTGGACTGTATGATCTTCCTTTCAATGATATTGCACATAACGGTTAAGTGTGTGTTTCTTTTAAGTTCTGCTTTTGGCCTGCCACCCTTATTGCCTGTTCTCTTTTTAATTATCTTTTGCATATAAATAAATAGGTGTTAAATGTTTATATAGCTAAATCCGATCTTATCAATGTCCTCAAAAAATCCCCCCGAATGCGATAGCATGAGGGGGGCCAGCGAGTTTCGGCAGGGCCGAAACATAGCTGGCTCCGCAAAAACGGAATTGCCGATACTGTCCTGCCGATCCCCTTCATAAGCCCAACCCCCTGCTCTGCTGCTGCTGAATTTTGAGATAGGCATTAAGGTCTTTATAGCCGCTATAAAAGCGGCTGGCATCCTCTACATTCGGAATTGTTTGCTTAATGAAAGCCATCTCTTTTGCTGCCGCCTTATCGTGATCCAGGTACAATTTGGCAGCAGGACGTTGTCGCAAAATCTCCAAACTTTTGCCCACAAAGCTGAGTGAATTCAACACCAGGAAATCGCCGGGCATATAGCGGCCATTTAGCGTTAGCAAAGACAGGAAATCTGTAAAGCCTTCAAATACGTGAATCGTGTCTGCTCCTTGATCGATGTAGGTCAGATCTTTGGGGGACGAGGATAATTTAAGCTGTGCATTACGCAGTTCGTAGCCACCCGAGTTGTTTTTAAAGCCGATAGCCAGGTAACGCTGTTCGTTCAATGTAAACAATACCTCCTTGCACCAGGCTTTAGCCGTGTAATAATCTATTGCACGTTCATGCAGATATTTTATTAACGTCAGGTTTTGCAATTCGCCGGTCTGGATAATATTTATCTTACGTTCCGGTTCAGTCGTTGTAGTCTTTACCGTCCGATGAAAAGAAAGTGAACGATCTCCCGTGCTTAACCGGCTTAATAATTGTTCTACTGTACATTGATGCAGCCGGATACCCAAGTCGATAAAATTGCCGCCAACTCCTATGCCATGATCAAACCACGCATTGAGTTGAGTATTGACTTTAAAAGAAGCGGTATTTTCCTCCCGGATCGGCGAGAGATACCAATGGTTAACACCATTAATGTATTGCGGGCGGAAGCCACATTTAGCCAGGTAGTCGATTATCGAGATTTGCCTGGCCTGGTTACAATTCATATTCATAACCGACCTTGCTTTTGATTTATCGGATGATTGCCAGCGGATATCCAAGCCAGTAATTGTTTGCGGGAAAATAAAAGCTTGCCTTCAACTTTACAAAAGGGGATTTTGTTCCTTTTGACTAAACCATAAAGAGAAGTAACCTCGTATTTGATAAGGTTGGCGGCTTCTTTGGTGTCCAGTAAAGTATCGTCCTGTGGATTGCTGTTTGGGTTCACCCTCACGGCATTTTTAACGGATGACTCAATCAGCTCCTTGAGTTGATCGGTCGATAGGGTTGTAATAAATGTAGTTTCGTTCATCGTAAAAAAATTGATGAAGCAAAACAATGCTAAAAAAGCCCAACGATACTGAACGAAGTTGAACGTAGTTAGGCTTTAATCCGGTAATCTTTGATCTTGGTTAAGATTTTCAATGCATTTTTAGCGTATTTGCTACTTTTGATTTCCCCCAACAACATAATACCGGCATCTTTCTTTTTGGTGATGTTGCCGGAAATGTCGGCTACATTTTCAATGCCTTGGAAAGCGGAAAAAGATTGTTTTAGCAGTGCCGAATACGGCTCAAGTTTGATACGGGTAAAGGTATGGTTAAGCTTATAGGTAGCGTGCATCAGCAGGCAGAGGATAGGCTGATAATCGGAAGATAATTCATAATAGCGGTGCTCCCTATCGGGTAAGGAGACGCCGGCGTTGTTAGACGTTCCAAACAGTTCGCCCAACAAGTTTTCTACCTCTTTTTCGGTCTTAAAAAACGGCAGTATTGCCACCGATTTGCAACGATGGATATCGAGTAATACCTGCCATAGCTTGATGATCTCGCCCGCAGGATATCTGAGCGCGATCTTGTGTATTCCGTTAGTTTGCACCACGGTATTTTGTACCGTTAAAACTGCGGGTTCTGCCGCCAGGGTGGCTTCGATTAATGGTTCGCCGGTTATTTCTTTGACAGATAATTTGGATAAGTTCTGATAGGTTTTGTATGATTGAACCATACAAGCCTGGATATACCCCAGGCTATATAAAACTTCAGGAATGACAAAGCCTTCAAAATACAAGTGGTGATGACAATAATTCATAAAATCAACCAGCACTTTAAGCTGTTCCGTAGGGGCTAATGAAAAGAAAAAAGAACCGATCTCCCCGTCGAAGTTTTGCAAGCCATCAGTATACCCTTTAAAAAACTGGGCCTTGATTTCTTCCACCAGTTCAGGACTGACCGGAAAGCTATTCTCCCGCAATAGTTGATCGAGGTTATACGGGTCGAACAGCTTTTGCAGGTTAATCTCACTAACAAAAAAATGCTCTTCTCTTAAAAAAATTTCCTTGAAAGGGAATAGCATGCCGCCATAATTGAATGCTGATTGGTCACGCTCGAACAACCCATCAACCGATGACAAAAAAACGGCCTTATGGTAGTTGTCTGTATTGATACCCCTATTGGGGTGAAAATTCGGCAGGCTTAGAAAATACATGCTCAATTAGTTGACAAAATCGGATCAAAATTGGTGACATTATACATAACCAAATTACTTTATTTTTGTGTTGCCACGGTTTTATTAACCACTTTTAATCCCTCATTAATTCCCTATTAATCCCTCATAGTTTTACAAGACCTGCCAAAACCCACCTTTATCGGCTCCTATTCGTTCTAATTTTTTCTCTTTCTGTAGCTTGCCTATATTCCGTTCAATTGAGCGGTTTGAAACGCCTATATTTGCCGCAAGTTTAGCAATGGTAATGGTTGGGTTCTGTGTTACCATTAAAAGAATTTTCTCCGACGTTTTCTCCGACGTTTTCTCCGACGTTTTCTCCGACGTTTTCTCCGACGTTAATTTAGCGGCAGAATATACTGTGACCTGAAAACCATGCTGCATATTTTCAAAAAGAGGGGGCTTTAGCCCATAATCAGCAAACGCTTCCTGAATCCGTTTAATTCCGGAACCATATTTTTCTATCAATTGGGCTTCTTTGAATGTTGCGGCTATTTTTTTATTTCTTGCTTGAGAAATATATTGACCACTCAATAATTTGGCAATGGATATATCATCAGGTAACCTCCCCGGATTAAAAAATTCGATGCGGTCATTAAATATCTTGACCGAAGAGTCGCCATAATGCGTATAATCACGATGGACGATCATATTAATAGCGATTTCTCTGATCGCTGGTATGGGGTATTGCCATCGTTCTTCGCGCTGCGGGTCGCCTGAAATGATATAGGACTTATTGATGTGCTTCCTCACAAAATTAATAACATCTTCAACCTCGGTAAATAAATCGGAACGAACCGATAAACTATCTTTGATACTTGTAGCGGTATCAAATCTACCTAACTCTATAGTGGCAGAAAAAATATCATGATTGGAAAATAGCAGGTAACAGGCATTGGTAACCCCTGACCCTTTGATCAATTCAAATTTGGTAAGTACCGTTAAAGGATCATCTTCAATGCGAACCTCCCTGTCTTTGTTACACATCGCAACAAAGCCACGTACTTTATCCAGTGACAAAGCGTCCATTGCATATTCTGGGTTAACGTAGCTATCCCAACTTGAATTAAAAGATTTAAGATGAAGGTCCGAAATTTCAGTCAATGAAAGTTGATGATTTGAATTCCTTACTCGTTTAAAATATCGGCCTTTAAAGGAAACCGGCTTTATTGGAAATTCCTGAACGGATAGGGAAGCCACATCTTTCCCTTGTATGGTAACTATTTCCGCATCGGGTATGATACTGGGTTGCGTTTTATTCTTAACTTCATTTACCCAATTCTGAAGGCTTTCACCTCCGACGGTAAATGACTTTACAGGGTTGCCCTCGTTATCTACGCCGATAAGCACTTTGCCGCCCTTGGTGTTGGTAAAAGCGACCAAACTCTCAATAACGGCATCGTTAAAGCTACTTTTAAATTCTGTATGGCTGTCCTCCTGCATTAGTTGCTATTAGTATTACAATATGGTTATCATTGGCTTGCCGCAAAAATAAGAATGTTTAAATACATTCGTTGATCCTGTCGTCAAACAACGGATCACCAATTTCATCTAAATAGATTTCGGTGGTTTTAATGCTATCGTGACCAAGAGACTTGCCAATATCTTCTTTCGATAGCCCTTTGATCCTCAATGCAGAAGCATAACTGTGTCTTGCAACATAGGTAGTTAGGTTTTTTTGTATTTCAGCATCCCCGGCCATGGTTTTCAAATCTTTATTAACGCGTTTCAATATTTTTAGTCTCCTGTCTCGTTGTGACCGCACTGTCGCGTGACGTTTATAAAGTATCGGAAAAACGTAACCGGCATCACTATTGCCTTCCAGGACACGGTAATGATCGAGTATTTTAAGAGCTTCGGGATGTAGTTTAAAATCAAACTCCTCTTTTGTTTTTGCACGAACATAGTTAATAAATCCGTCCCTGATATTTGTCCATTTAAGACTGGCCAGGTCAGCAAAATTTAATCCGCGGCAATAATAGCTGAACAGGAAATAATTGCGCGAATTGATTAACTTATCGTCTTCGAGTTTTAATTCCACTATTTTATTGATCTGTTCGACACTAATTGCCCGTTTTTTGGTCTTTGGGGCATTATATTTCGAATAGGAAAAGTCTTTAAATGGATAGTGGTTTTCCCGGCAGATCTTTTCTTTCATTGCGTTACGCCAAACGGTGCGGAATGTCCGAAAATCGATGCTCCGTGTAGTGATTGCAATATTGTTCTTGATCAGCCAATCTTCAAACCGGCGCAAAAAATTAACATCAATATCTTCGAAGTTCATGTCTTTTTCTTTCATAAACTTGTTAAGGCGGCTGCGGGTCACAATATGAACACCTGCATAACCATATCGTTCCATTGATTTTAAGCGTGCGACCTCGCTGTCAAAAAACTCCAAAAGCATCAATTTAGGCGTTGTTTTAACCGCGCCTGTCAGCTTTTCAACAAGAGATTTAATTTCACTGACCCGTGGTGACCGGTCGTCGGGAACATTGGCAAAATAGAATGTGGCCTTAACCTTAATATTATTAAGCAGCGCATTGATAGATTTATGATTGATATGCGAATCCAGCACGCATTGTGATGCCTTATTCCAATTCTCTTTCGTAGAGCTAACTTTCGTAGACACCTCGTAGTTGTTCCGGTTTTCTGTTATCCGGAACATGATCGGATGTTCGCCAGAGGGAAGCGTTTTGTTGATTCTCAACATTAGTTTCGTCGTAATTGCCATATTAGGTCTAACATTTTGTAAATTTAACCATTAAAAAGCCCATTTATAAGGTAAAAATCAACTTTTTAGGTCTAACATAGGTCTAACATTTAAGTCAAAAATAGCAAAAAATAACTTAAAAATACACAATCACAAAACTAAAAAATGGCTATTTTAGCTATAAAATGCGGTTTTTAGTTAATGAAAACAGTTGCCTTAAAGGCATGGGGTGCTGGAGGTCGGAAGTTCGAATCTTCTCATCCCGACTATTGAAGCCGGAGAGCCTTTAGGTGAAAGCCTAAAGGCTTTTTTTGTGTAATTACTGACATACTTTTGCCACCATCACCTTGAAATAGGATAGCAATATTTGTAATTATCATGGTAACGATGGGGTAAAAAATAAATTTATGTGGACATTGAAAATATTAAAAAGCAAATTAACTTAGGGCACAAAACATATATAAATATAACCTTACCTAATTCCATCACAATGAAATCACTCTTCAGATATCCTTCAACCAAGTTTAAGTATTCAGTTTTTAATTAGAATAAGTTAGCGCCTATTCTTGCTTGTTTGCTTAGATAGGCATACTGAAATATTGAAACCTTTAGTGAAGAAAATCCGTAAAAAACTATAACAACATAATCTTATCGCATCATGAAAAAAATCTACACAACTTTCGTTGCCGTACTGGCGACAGTACAACTTTCGTCCGCACAAACCACGCAAACTCGCGATGATGCTGGTGCTCAGGTTGGCGGTGCATCCGGATTTTTTGAAACAGCAGCTCCTACCAACTATCCGGCAGGTGCAAGTAGCTGGTGGCATTTGTTAGATGTTAGGCATACAAATGTTAATAATAACTTTGCGATGCAATTTGCAGGAAGTTTCTTTGATCAAAATCTATATTTCAGAAAAACAAACAATGATCCTTACCAACGTTGGCAAAAAGTATTAACGGTTGATAATAGTTCCGTTTTAGGTACTTCAGTTAAAAGCGCAATTTTATTAACAACTATCGCAGGAGCAGTTGGCGCTAATACGTTACAAAACGGTATATGGTCCGTTAGAAATACTGCTGGTTCAGATTGGTTTAGTGCCAGGCTCCATGACGGTGTATCAGTTGATGCATCTTTTTTGAATCCACAAATAAATACGAGAACCTGGTGGGAAAGGGATCCTTATAATGATATTCAGTCATGGGGGACAGCAGCAAATGCTTATTTAACAATTAAGGGTGGCAATGTCGGTATTGGCACTACAACTCCCCCAGCTGTTGGAAATTATGGTGTACTTGCTATAAATGGTAGAAGCCCCAGTCAGGGCGGTTATTTATCAATGATGAATAACGGAACAGAGGTAGGGTCATTATCAGCAAACAGCCAGCTCAATATTGGGGCTGCTACAGGCATAGTGACCCAATTTTATACCGGCAGTACACCGACTATGCAAATTACGGCCGGTGGCAATATGCTTCTGGGAAAGATCTCACAAGCGAATACCTCCTATCTGTTGGATGTTAACGGCAAGGCACGGTGTAACGAAGTAGTTGTCAATACTACAGGAGCAGATTTTGTATTTCAACCAGGTTATAAACTCAACGCACTTGCCGACATCGAAAAATATGTTCTGGCCAACCACCATTTGCCAGAAATACCGTCCGCACAGGAAATGACTACAGATGGCCTAAAGGTAGGAGAGATGAACAAACTGCTTTTGATGAAAGTAGAGGAGCTAACCCTTTATTTGATTGAGAAGGATAAAGAATTAAAAGGTCAACAAGAAAAGCTTAAACAACAAGAAGCAGCAAATCAGCAGCAGCAAAACCAAATTGATGAACTGCGCAAACAAATGGAAACCTTATTAAAAAAGAAACCGTAAATGCATTTGATTTCTATCTGTTGAAACTCACCATAAACACTTATCACATCATGAAAAAAAACCTTTGGGCAGTCATTGCCCTGCTTTCAGCACTCCCTTTAATTTCACAAGCACAAACATGGTCGGGTAGTACACCCGGCAATATTTATTACAATTCCGGCAACGTAAGCATAGGTACGGCAAGCACAGGCGACCCACTTACAGTTAATGGCAATGTTAATCTTATTTCAGGCAGCGTGCTATATAACGGAGCATCTAACAATTCAGCAGGCATTGGGTTCGCCTATGGCGGAATCGGCAGCGTGGTCAGCCTGAGCGGCTATAACGGGATCTTGTTCAATTCAAGCCCAACGGGCATAGGCAGCCAGACGGAACGGATGCGCATACTCAATACAGGTAACGTCGGCATCGGCACCTCAACCCCCGCGTCACTGCTAAGCCTGGCGGGAGCGGAATACGCGCCGGGCACGTCCGGGTCCGCGCAAAACAGTACGTTTCGCATTGGTGCAAACAGCACTAATTTGGCGTTGGACGCGGGAATAACCACTTCGGGTGCAGTCCCGTATAGCTGGCTGCAAAGCAGGAATCAGTCTACGTACAGCGCGAACTATGCGCTGTCCCTCAACCCCAATGGCGGCAATGTCGGTATCGGCACTACAACTCCCGACGAACTACTATCGGTTAACGGCACTATTCATTCCAAAGAGGTGAAAGTTAATCTAACCGGGTTGCCAGATTATGTTTTCAAACCTGATTATCACCTGCCAACCTTGTCAGAAGTGAAAACCTACATCGACAAAAACAGCCATTTGCCTGAAATGCCATCGGCACAAGAAGTCGAAAAGAACGGGCTCAACCTGGGTGAAATGAACAAGTTGCTGCTGAAGAAGGTGGAGGAGTTGACGCTGTATTTGATAGAAAAGGACAAAGAAGCACAAACTCAGAAGGAGGTAAATATGATGCTACTGAACCAAATAGATGAATTGCGCAAACAAGTCGAAACATTATTGAAAAAGAAATCATAAAAAGTTAGGGTTCAATTAGCTGAATCTAAATAAACACTTATCACATCATGAAAAAAATGCTATTGGCAGTTATTGCCATTCTTTCGGCACTTCCGTTTGTTTCACAAGCACAAAACTCAAATCCATGGCCAACAACCGGCAATGTCGGTATCGGGACCACAAGCCCCGGAGGATTGCTTCATTTGTACTCATCTGCAGCTACCGACATGTTGCGCCTTCAGTTTAACGCGGGCGGCGGCGGCAACTGGGCTATCAACCCCTTTATATACGGCATCAGCAACGGGGGATTGTCTTTTGTAGACAAGCTGAATTCGGTAACGCCGCTGGTCATCAGTTCCACCGGCAATGTAGGCGTCGGCACCACAAGCCCTTCTGCGCTTCTGCATGCGGAAGGTTCCGAATATGTACCGAGCACCTCAGGCTCTGCTCAAAATAGTAATTTCAGAATCGGAGCGGGCAGCACAAATCTTGTACTTGATGCTGGGATTACAACATC
>NZ_JBWKPY010000005.1:0-538081 GCF_059418485.1 Mucilaginibacter sp. GW821-FHT07H05 | reverse complement strand
ATTGGGTCATTGGGTCATTGGGTCATTGGGTCATTGGGTCATTGGGTCATTGGGTCAAAATGCCTGCGGCATTTTTTCACTACCCATTAATGACCCAATGACGCGAAGCGTAATGACTCAATGACGCGCAGCGTAATGACTCAATGACGCGAAGCAAATGACAGCATAGCGTAACGCCTAATTAGTTCTGATCGCTTCTACCGGATCCAGTTTGGAGGCAAACCAGGCGGGTACAATGCCTGATATGATCCCTATAGTTACCGATATACTAATACCTAATACCATGTTGCTTACATCCAGCACAATGGCTACATCGGCCCCGGCTTTGATGGCCAGCGTGAGCAGGTAAACAAACCCCAGCCCTATCAGGCCGCCAAGCAGGCACAGGATAATAGCTTCAATTAAAAACTGTAACAGGATAAAGTAATTTTTAGCACCCAATGATTTTTGGATACCTATAATATTGGTACGTTCCTTAACCGATACAAACATGATGTTGGCAATACCAAAACCACCCACCAGTATCGAAAAACCGCCGATGATCCAACCGGCTATGTTTACAAAGCCAAACAGCTGATCTAATCCGTTTGATAATATGGTGGCCTTATTAAGGGCAAAGTTATCTTCCTGCCCCGGTTTTAACATACGGATGGATCGCATCAATCCCTTCAGTTCGCTCTCTACCTCGTTTTCGGTGATACCATTTTTACCTTTTACCACCACCTGCGCGTTATACCTGTCGCTTTGTATATCAATAATATTACGGGCATAGTTTACCGTCATCAGTATCTGCTGGTCGGCCGTCATACCTATCATACTTTCGCCCTCTTTAGCAAATACCCCAATAATAGTTACGTAACGGCCCATCACTTTAATACGCTTCCCTACCGGGTCTTCATACGGGAAAAGGCCTGTAGCTATATCGGCACCTATTAACACCACCGGCGCACCTGTCCGCGATTCGCTTTCTGTAAAGTAGCGCCCGTTTTGCAGATCGAAATTGCGGGTAAGGTAATAATCGAAGCTAACCGCGCTAATGCGGGCATTCTCCACAAAATTGCTTTTATATTTTATGGTACGGTTATCAATACCAATTTGGTAGGTTACGCCAAGTGCGGTTTGCGAGCGGTCGCTCAGCTTTTGATAATCGCGCATGTTTGGGGTAGGGCGCTGCATATACTTCCACCACGGCGAATCACCATCCATCATCCAGGGAAATTTTTGGATGTAAATACTGTTACTTCCTAACTTATCAATACTGGTTTGCAGGTTGTTCCGCAAAGTATCAACAGCCGAAAAAACGAATATAATTACAAAAATACCAATGGTTACCCCCAACAGGGATAACATGGTGCGCAGCTTATTTTGCCTCAACGCATCAAACGCGAACAAAAAGCTTTCCCTAAAGAGTTTTAAAAATATCATGCCGTGTTTAAATTAGACACCTAATGGCCCCTTTGGTTACAGCTTTTAGCAATTTTATTTATTATGACCTAATCGCCACACAAACATGGGGTTTATCCGTTTAATATTAGTTAAAAATTCATACATTTGCCCGCTAAAATTTTATTTAAATAACAAACATGAAATTATCTCAATTTAAATTCAACTTACCCGAATCGCTGATTGCCCATAACCCGGCAGGCAGTCGTGATGAAGCACGTTTAATGGTTTTACACAAGGATTCAGGTAAAATTGAGCATAAAATATTCAGAGATGTTTTGGATTATTTTGATGACAAGGACGTAATGATCCTGAACAACACCAAGGTTTTCCCGGCCCGTATGTACGGTAACAAGGAAAAAACTGGTGCTACTATTGAAGTTTTTTTACTGCGCGAACTGAATAAGGAACTGCGTTTATGGGACGTGCTGGTTGATCCGGCCCGTAAAATACGCGTTGGCAACAAATTATATTTTGGCGATGACGACCTGCTGATTGCCGAAGTGGTAGACAATACTACATCGCGTGGCCGTACCATCCGCTTTTTGTTTGACGGTACCGACGAGGAATTCCGCCGCAACATTGAGATCCTGGGTGAAACCCCGCTGCCAAAATACATTAAACGCAAAGCCACTGCCGAAGATAAGGAGCGCTACCAAACCATTTTTGCCAAGCACGAAGGCGCTGTTGCCGCCCCTACCGCCGGCCTGCACTTTAGCCGCGAACTGATGAAACGCCTTGAACTGAAAGGTGTGGAGTTTGCCGAGGTTACCCTGCACGTAGGCTTAGGCACTTTCCGCCCGGTTGAGGTAGAGGATTTGACCAAGCACAAAATGGACTCGGAGCAGATCATCATCGAGCAAAAACAAGCGGATATTGTGAACCGTGGTATTGAGCGCAAAAAACGCATCTGTGCTGTGGGTACAACTTCTATGCGCGCGGTTGAATCGGCTGTATCGGCCGGCCGTACGCTTAAACCGGTTAACGACTGGACCAGCAAATTTATTTTCCCACCGTACGAGTTTAGCATTGCCAACTCGATGATCACCAACTTCCACACGCCTGAATCAACACTGTTGATGATGGTTTGCGCATTTGGCGGTTACGACCACGTGATGAACGCTTACGAAGTAGCCATTAAAGAGAAATACCGCTTTTATAGCTATGGCGATGCCATGCTGATCATCTAATATTTTAGATGTGAGAGGTTAGATATGAGATGTGAGACAGGGTGACCAGTCTCACATTTTTGTTTTAGATTTGTTTGTAATTCGATATGTCTCAAATCTCAAATCTCAATACCCACATCTCCACTTACGCCATTATAGTAGCCGGCGGCTCCGGCACGCGCATGCAGGCTGTAGTGCCTAAGCAATTCCTGTTAGTGAATGGCAGGCCGGTGCTGATGTATACCATTGAGGCCTTTTACGCGTCAAGCTATCGGCCCGAAATTATTGTGGTATTGCACACCAACTATCACAGTTACTGGCAGGAGTTATGTACCGAGCATAACTTTACCATCTCCCATACCCTTGTTGATGGTGGCGAGACGCGGTTCCATTCGGTAAAACGAGGCTTGGATTTGGTTGATGATAACAGCCTGGTAGCCGTTCAGGATGCTGTACGACCGTTAACAGGCGTGGATATTATAGACAATGCCTACCAGCAAGCTGCCGCATACGGTAACGCCGTAGTGGCCGTTAAAAGCCGCGATTCGGTACGCAGCCTGCGCAACGGGTTATCGGAAAGTTTGCTGCGCGATGAGATCTACCTGGTGCAAACCCCGCAAACCTTTCAATCGGGCTTGCTAAAGAAAGCGTATTTGCAGGAGTTTAATGAAGGCTTTACCGATGATGCCAGCGTTGTTGAAAAAGCCGGCACACCGATCCACATTTGCGAAGGCAGTTACCAGAATATCAAGATCACCTATCCCGAGGATATCGCTATCGCGGAGTTGTTGCTGGGGATGCGGTAATCTGATAAAACTTCTTGCCCCGGAGGGGCTACCTGTTTGTAGCAATAAATCAACCCGATATTACATGCCCCATCGGGGCTACCCAAACCGTACGATTGACGATGAGAGGGTAACCCCTACGGGGCATTGGCGCTTTTTTAAACTTTTCTACAAACAGGTAGCCCCTCTGGGGCATAGGATTGGTAGCCCAATATCCCGCTATGTTACCGTCTTGTGGGGTGCCGAAACAAGTTCGGCAGGATATGAGATAACAAAAAAAGCCATCCAACATTGTTGAATAGCCTTTAAAATATCAATTCACTGCAACCTTACGCTACAGCCATTTTTTCTTCTTTATAATAACCTGCTTTTAGCTTCTCAGCAATATCACTGAAAGCTATTAGGGTGCGCTCTACATCCTCGAGGGTATGCACCGCGGTTGGGATCAATCTTAATGAAATTAAGCCTTTAGGGATAACCGGATACACCACAATAGAGCAGAAAATATGGAATCGCTTACGCATGTCCATAATCAGGCTGGTGGCTTCCTGCAAATCACCTTTCAGGAATACGGGGGTAACCATACTGTTGGTAACGCCGGTATCAAAGCCGTGTTCACGTAGGCCGGATTGCAGGGCATTGGCTATTTCCCAAAGCTTTTCGCGCAGTTCGGGTTTCGAACGCAGCAGTTCCAGGCGTTTTTTCAGGCCGATAACCATTGGCATAGGCAGGGCCTTGGCAAAGGTTTGCGACCGCATATTGTAGCGCAGGTAATCAACAATGGTTTTATCGGCAGCTACAAAAGCGCCAATGCCGGCCATTGATTTAGCGAAGGTACCAAAGTACACATCAACGCCATCCATGCAATCCTGTGCCTCGTGTGTACCGGCGCCGGTTTTGCCCATGGTACCAAAACCATGCGCGTCATCAATCAGTAACCTGAAATTATATTTATCTTTCAGCGCGATGATCTCTTTTAGTTTACCCTGCGCGCCCGACATGCCAAATACACCTTCAGTGATCAGCAGGATGGCTCCGCCGGTTTGTTCGGCCAGGCGGGTTGCGCTTTTCAGTTGCTTTTCACAGCTTTCCATATCGTTATGCTGATATACAAAGCGCTTGCCCATGTGCAAACGTACACCGTCAATAATACAGGCGTGCGATTCGGCATCGTATACAATTACATCGTTACGGTCAACCAATGTATCAATAATTGATACCATACCCTGGTAACCGTAATTTAATAAGAAAGCATCTTCCTTACCTACAAATTCGGCAAGTCCGGTTTCCAATTCTTCGTGATGAGTGGAGTTGCCCGACATCATGCGTGCGCCCATTGGATAAGCCATGCCAAATTCGGCAGCAGCCTCGGCATCGGCTTTTCGCACTTCGGGGTGGTTGGCCAGTCCCAAATAATTATTCAGGCTCCAAACCAGGTGCTCGGTACCTTTAAACATCATATGCGGTTTTATTTCGCCTTCCAATTTAGGGAACGAAAAATACCCATGCGACCATTTTTGATGCTGGCCCAGCGGCCCGCCCATGTTTTTTGATATTTTATCAAATAAATCCAAAATGCTTACTCTATTAAATTTCCAATATACAAATATAATCTTTAAAGCAGGCCACTACAAGGCTATAACTTTTTATTATAGGTTATAACAAAAAAGCCCTTGTATAGTTATACAAAGGCTTTCGGTTTAATCAAGGTTTATTGATGGTTAGTCAACATTATCGTGCAGGAACGAATTATTCCTTCTAATTTCGGTATTACCTTCATCGTCAGATAATAAGGAGAACCTTGAGATCTCGCTCTCTGATGATGACGGGGTTTGCTGTAACGCTATTTCCTTACGTTTATAAGCAGGCACATTTTCCAGCTCCTGGATATTACCGTTACGGTTTTTCAGTGTCAGGTCTTTCAGGCGCATAATCCGCTCGCGGGCTTTGCGCATTTGCTCTTCCACGCTTTCGGCAGTTTTATGGTCGTCGGCGCCGGCAACAGGGGCTTGCACCGGCTCCGGTTCAGGCTCGGCTAATGCCTCTTCCTTAAACGATTCAAACTCCATCATGCTGTCCGATACCTTAAAGGTAAACTCGCCAAAATCGGGCTCGTTCGCCTGGGCAACCGGCTCTTCTTCGGATAAGTTAAATTTCACGGTATCGTTATTTTCAACTTCAGCAGCACCGGCCGATGGTGCAAACAGGTCGAATAAACCGGTTTGTTGTTTCGGCTCGCTGCCTTTCATATAAGGTTCGGTAGCAAATCCTTCGGCAGGAGGCGCAACCGGGGTAATAAACTCGTTAACAGGGCGTACCAATGGCGCGGCCTTATCGTCGGGTACCAGCATTGATACCACACGTTTGGTGCTTTGTTCTTTCTCGCGTTCGTCCTTAGTTTGGAAACCGGTAGCAATAATAGTTACCGATAGCTTTTCGCCCAGCGAATCGTCCTGGCAATTACCCCATATCAGGTCGGCAGCTAAACCGGCTTCTTCCTGTATGTAATCGGTAATAATGCTTACCTCGTCCATGGTTACTTCCATCGTGCCCGAACTGATATTGAGCAGGATATAACGCGCGCCTTCAATTTCGTTATCCTTCAACAATGGCGATGCCAAAGCGCCTTCCACTGCTTTCAGTGCGCGGTTCTCGCCTTCGGCGGCGCTGCTACCCATAATGGATACACCGCTGTCTTTCATTACGGTGCGCACATCTTTAAAGTCCACGTTGATATAGCCGGGCAGTGTGATAATCTCGGCAATGCCTTTGGCGGCCGTGGTTAAGATATTATCAGCCTGCGCAAATGCCGAACCCAGGGTTAAGTTACCAAAGATCTGGCGCAGGCGGTCGTTACTGATCACCAGGAAACTATCCACATATTTCTTCAGTTCTTCCAAACCTTCGTCGGCCTGCATTTTACGGCGTTTGCCTTCAAAGCTGAAAGGTGTAGTGATAATACCTACGGTCAGGATATCCAGTTCGCGGGCTGCTTTAGCAATAATAGGACTGGCGCCTGTACCTGTACCACCGCCCATACCGGCAGTAATGAACAGCATACGGGTATTAACGCCCAGCATTTGCTTAATATCATCGATATTTTCGATAGCCGAGTTTTTGCCCACCTCGGGGATTGAACCCGCACCCATTCCTTCGGTTAAACTTGCGCCCAACTGTACTTTGTTGGGGATAGGGCTTAACTCCAGAGCCTGCGCATCGGTATTACAGATAATGAAATCAACGCCTGTTATACCTTGCTTGTACATGTGGTTCACCGCGTTCCCGCCACCACCGCCAACACCAATAACTTTGATGATGGACGATTTTTCTTTTAACATTTCAAACTTCATAATCCTCGTTTTCAGCTATGTATAATCTGATGAATATTTAGTTTTAGCTATCGTAATAATATAGCTTTTTCCACACAGTTTATTAACAATCGTTAATATGTGGAAAATTTACCCCTTGTTAATAATTATTGCAAAAAGTCCTCGTCTTTAATGTCATCCTTAATAAACTTTTTGCCTGTTTCCAGTAGTTTACCAAACAAACCGAACTTCTTTTCATCGGCGTATTTTGGTTTTTCCGGCTTCAGTTCGCTGCTTGGCGATTGACCCTGCATCTCGTACTCCATCTTTTGGATCCCTTTTATCAGCAGACCGATACCGGTGGCAAACATCGGGCTTTGCAGCTCCTCGTAAGTTGGTTTTGGCAATACTTCGTTCTTTGCCAAATGCTCGTTAGGGTAACCTATGCGGCAATCCAGCCCGGTAACAAACTCTACCAGTTGCGACAGGTGTTTCAACTGCGCGCCGCCACCGGTGATCACGATACCGGCAATCAGTTTTTTCTCGTAACCCGATGATTTGATCTCGTAATAGATATGCTCTACAATCTCTTCCATACGGGCCTGGATCACAAAGGCCAGGTTTTTCACCGAGATCTCTTTAGGTTCGCGGCCACGCAAGCCCGGTACACAAACTATCTCGTTCTCTTTATTCTCATCTGCCAGGGCCGAACCAAAACGCAGTTTCAATTGCTCGGCTATGTTGCGCATTACCGAACAGCCTTCGCGGATATCCTCGGTTACGCTGTTACCACCAAACGGAATAACGGCTGTGTGACGGATAATCCCCTCGTGGAAGATGGCCACGTCGGTAGTACCACCGCCTATATCTACCAGTACCACACCGGCTTCTTTTTCTTCGTCGCTCAAAACAGATTCGGAAGAAGCCAGCGGCTCCAATATCAGCTCCTGGCTGTCCAGGTGGGCTTTGTTAACGCATTTTACAATATTTTTGATGGCGGTTACCTGGCCTGATATAATATGGAAGTTGGCTTCCAAACGTACGCCGGCCATACCAACCGGGTCTTTAATACCCGGCTCGTTATCCACGGTAAACTCCTGCGGCAGCACGTGGATGATCTCCTCGCCCGGCGACATCACCAGGTTGTACATATCTTCTACCAGCTTTTCAATATCCTTGCGGCTGATCTCGGTATCCAGCGCGCGCCGGGTAATCAGCCCGCGGTGCTGTAAACTTTTGATGTGCTGACCGGCAATACCTACGTTCACTACCTTTATCTCCACGTTTGATTGCGTTCCCGCTATCTCCACCGCCTGGATAATACCCTGCACGGTTTTATCGATATTAGAAACCATCCCGCGGGTAACCCCGGCGCTTTCGGCTTTGCCTATACCTAATACTTCAATTTTGCCATTCTTACTGCGACGGCCAACAATAGCGCAAATTTTAGTGGTCCCAATATCCAATCCAACTGCAATTGGTGCACTTTTTTCGTGAGTTGAGCTTTTGTCCATATCCCTTATTGTTTTATATTAATAGATGTTGTGTCCTTAACAGCCGTTGTTAGCGAGTCTGTTTTTATTTTATTAACTGCTGTATCTCTTTTCAGGTTATCGTTTTTAATACCTATTACCTGGTTCATGTATTTTATGTTGATGGTTTTGTAAGCCACCCAGCCTACCTGTGGTATAGCCTGCTTATAAAAGGCCAGCAGGTTACGGAATTTCACCTCCAGCGAGTCGGCATTGCCCAGCAAAATGCGCTGGTTGCCTACACGTGGTATCAGTTCAATCTCGTGCTGCTCGTTCACATAGATCTGCGCTATCTGCGCCGCCCACAGGCTATCCTTACGGATAAAATCGGCTGTTTTAAACACGCTGCGCGCTATGGGCGAAAACAAAGTATCTACCTTACCACCAAACGGCTCTTCTATAAACCCGTTTGCCACCAGCACCTTAGCGGTGAAGTTATTGGAGAGCGGTACTTTTAATCCATGCTGGTCTACATAAAAATCGCGGCCGTTTTGGCTCATGATCCGCATCATCGGTTGGCGCTGGCTGATCTCGACCATGATCACACCATCCATATCGGCATATACGCTGGCTGACTCAACAAATGGATTATGCCTCAATTTGTTTTCCAGCGCCTGGATATTAATATTTTCCAGCCGAAGGCCTACCAGCGATGTACCATTCAGGTCCAGTATATTATCCACCTCATGCTTATCAATAAAGTACTGGTTGCCCGGAATAATGATCTGTACACCCTTACAAACCATGGTCGATTTTTTCACTTTGATAAAACTCATCAGCACAACCAAACCACTCAGGCATACCACCCAGGTAAACCCAAACAAAATATTACGCCAGAGCCGTTTGTTCTTAAACATGATCCAGTATATTTTTTAATGGTTGCACTAACTGATCTATATCGCCCGCGCCTACTGTTAACAATAGTCCGGGCTTCTCTTTATTAACTATATCCAGGCATTCCTGCTTGCCGCACTTACGCTTATTGCCCAGCTTCATGCGGTTTAAAATCATATCGGCGTCCACACCTTCAATCGGCAGTTCGCGGGCCGGGTAAATATCCAGCAGCAGCAATTCGTCGCTCATATCCAGCACTTCGGCAAAGCCATCCGCAAAATCGCGGGTACGGGTGTATAAGTGTGGCTGAAATACTGTGGTCAGCTTTTTACCGGGATACAATTTCTTTACCGATAATATGGCCGCCCGTAATTCTTCAGGATGATGGGCGTAGTCGTCTATATAAATATGCCCTTCGTTCTTTACAATATATTCAAACCTGCGTTTTACACCTTTAAAATTGCCCAGCGCGCTTTTTATCGCCTGCGGATCAACATTCAGCAGCAATGCAGCCTGGATGGCAGCGGTAGCATTTTCGATATTATGCATGCCAGCGATACCCATTTTAATATCATTTATCTGGTATGCTGCATTTTTGAAATCGAAATAAAAGTCCCCATTCTCAATACGGATATGGTTGGCCATCGCCCCGGCTTCTTCGTCTGATGCATAGGTGATCCCCTCATGCTGCGGGTTTAACCCTTTGCGGTAGATGAGCGTGCCGCCGTCTTTTATCTGCGAAGCAAACAACTGGAACGACATGGTGAGGTGCGAATGATCGCCATAAATATCCAGATGGTCGGCATCCATGGATGTAATGATAGCCACATCGGGGTGCAGTGTCAGGAACGAGCGATCGTACTCGTCGGCTTCCACCACCATAATATCATTATCGCCATACAGCACATTGCTTTGGTAATTGGCCGCGATACCCCCTAAAAACGCCGAGCAATCCGTACCCGAATCTTTCAGGATATGCGCGATCATGCACGATGTGGTGGTTTTACCATGCGTACCCGCAACCGCCACCGTATACATGCCCTTACTGATCAGCCCCAGCACCTGCGAACGCTTGTATAACTCAAACCCCTTTTGCTTAAAGAAGTGCATAATGGCCGAATCCTTAGGCATAGCCGGGGTGTAGATGATCAGCGTACCATCGCAAGGTTTATGAAAACTCATGGGGATAAATTCCGCACGGTCGTCATAAATAATTTGCATCCCCTCATTTTGCAGGGCCATGGTCAGGTCGGTAGCTGTTTTATCGTAACCGCATACAATACAACCCAGGCGGTTAAAGTAGCGCGCAAGGCCACTCATGCCAATGCCGCCAATGCCTGCCAGGTAAACCCGTTGTATGTTGCGTAATTCCATTTTTTTATTTTTATGATTTCACCGATGTTTTTTTGATTTCACCGATTATCTCTTTCTAATCTCTAATCACCAATTAACTAATCTCTGAAAAAAGGCGTCTGCCCACAAGGGGGCAGATCGCCTTCTTAATTGTTGATTGTTATTTGGGTAACTTCTTTAGCTATCACATCATCGGCATTGGGCATAGCCAGCCTGGCAATGTTGGTGCTTAATGTTTTCTGCTTCTCTTTATCTTTTAATAATTCAATTGCTGTATCTACTAATTTCTCTTCGGCATCACGGTCGGCCACAAAAACGCAGGCATTTTCCTGTACCAGGGCCAGCGCGTTTTTGGTTTGATGGTCTTCGGCCACATTTGGCGAAGGCACCAGGATCACCGGCTTTTTCACTTCGCAAAGCTCGGCTATGGTACCCGCCCCGGCACGACTAATAATTACATCCGCCGCGGCATAAGCCAGGTCCATACGGTTTAAAAACTCCATCACACGTATGTTCGGGTGATAGTTTTCGCCCAACTTTTCCATAATACTTTTATAATAGAACTTGCCTGTTTGCCATATCACCTGCACATCGGCCTTTACTAATGTATCCAGTCCGGCCATTACGCTATTGTTCAGCGTACGCGCCCCCAGGCTGCCACCTGTTACCAGGATGGTTTTTTTGTTGGGCGATAGCTTCATTAACTCGGTAGCCTGCATTTTTTTGTTGGCAATATCAACCGACTCCTTGCGGATAGGGTTGCCCGTTTTTATGATTTTATCCGCCGGGAAAAATTTATCCATCCCATCAAAAGCCACGCATATTTTTTTGGCTTTTTTTCCCAGCCATTTATTGGTGATGCCCGCGTACGAGTTTTGCTCCTGGATTAAATAAGGGATACCCTTTAACCCCGCCGCGTATAACAGCGGGCCAGATGCATAACCACCCACACCAACCGCGGCATCGGGCTTAAACTCTTTTATAATTTGCAATGCCTTGCGCACACTGCCCAGCAATTTTACCGGGAACATCAGATTTTTCCAGATAGATTTGCGCTGGATACCTTGTATGTCCAAACCTATAATGCGGTAACCAGCGGCCGGAACCTTCTCCATCTCCATACGGCCGTTAGCGCCTACAAACAGTATTTCGGTAGCCGGATCAAGCCGTTTTAAAGCATTGGCAATAGCAATAGCCGGGAAGATATGCCCCCCGGTGCCACCGCCACTGATAATGATGCGCAGCCCCCCAGCCCCCTGAAGGGGGAGTTTTTTGTTGGGTGTATTTTTGTTACCGCTCATCTTTTACTTTTATAATCTCATCTATATTATCCCGTCATGCCGAACTGTTTCGGCATCCCATCACAAAGGTGACCTGTATGATGGGTTCCTGAAACAAGTTCAGGATGACAAGTTGTCCTTCATTTGCACATCTGCATATCCCCGCATCTGCACATTAATTCCCCCTTCAGGGGGTTAGGGGGCTACCCCATTGTTAAATCGCCAACTACTACTTTATTACTTTTATTGGTGCTGCCTTCCGCTTTTCCTATATTTTTCAACTCCTCGTTCTCGTCAATATGCCTGCTTACCGACAGGATGATCCCAAAGGCGATACTGGTAAACAGTATCGATGTACCACCCATACTCACCAGCGGTAACGGTACCCCGGTTACCGGCCCCAAACCTACCGCGATAGCCATATTGGCAAATGCCTGGATACATAAGCTAAAACTCAAACCAGCCGCCAGCAATGCCCCGAATGCCTTTGGCGCCTTCGTGACAATCTTGACGCACCGGTACAACAGGAACAGGTATAAACTCAGCAAGGTTACCCCGCCTATCAACCCGTATTCTTCCACAATAATGGCATAGATCTCATCCGAATACGATTCGGGCAAATAGTTACGCTCGGTACTGCGGCCCGGGCCTTTGCCAAACACGCCGCCGGTTGCTATGGCTATCTTGGCGTGGTCGCCCTGAAATTTCTTCTCTACCGACGCTTTTTCAGGATGCCTCCAGGTTTCGATACGGGTCATATACAGGTGGCGGCGCGGACCTAATAAGGCCACCATTACCACTAAAACACCACCAACCGCGCAGGTTATGGCTATTTGTTTGATACTAACCCGACCCATAATCAGCAGTAGGATACTTACGCCAAACAGCATTAAAGCGGTTGACATGTTGGCCCACATGATTAGTACGAACACCAGGCAAACCGCCCCCATAATTGGCGCGAATGATTCTTTTACATTCTTAATATTCTCCTGCTTGCGCGATAACATACGTGCCAGGTAAGTGATCAGCGCCAGCTTGGCAAAGTCTGATGTTTGAAATGTGAAGCCAGTACCGGGGATAGCTAACCAGCGGCTGGCGCCATTTACATTGTTGCCAAAAATAAGCGTAACAAACAGCAGCGGTATGGTAATGATCATAAACACTTTTGAAATACCCGCATAATAACGGTAATCAATTTTATGCGATACATACATCAGGAAAATCCCCGCGAAGATCATCAGCATGTGCTTAAACAGGATGGTCTCGGTAGATTTACCCTGCTTATATGCCAGCGTACCGGTTGAACTGTAAACAGCCAGCATAGAAATAATAGACAATAAAATAACGATCAGCCAGATCCAGCGGTCGCCTTTGGTATTATTGAGTATTTTGTTCATAAGCCCCCCAGCCCCCTAAAGGGGGAGTTTTGTTAATGTTTACTTTTATTCTACTGTACATCTTTATATCATTCAGTTTCTATATTCTGCCTCCCAAACTCCCCCTTCAGGGGGCCGGGGGGTTAAAGTTCCATCACCGCAGCCTTAAATTGTCTGCCCCTGTCCTCATAATTCTTAAACAGATCGAAACTGGCACAGGCCGGCGATAGCAATACGGTTTCGCCTTTTTTAGCCAGATGAAACGCTATCTGCGCGGCCTCGGCTGCTGATGAAGTATTGACAATTACTTCTACATCGTCCTCAAAAGCATCGTGGATACGCTTATTATCTTTACCCAGGCAAACTATGGCGCTTACCTTTTGCTTCACCAGTTCTTTCAGCATACTGTAATCGTTGCCTTTATCAACACCGCCCAGTATCAGCACCACACCGGCGCTCATGCTTTCCAGCGCATACCAGGTTGAGTTAACGTTGGTAGCTTTGGAATCGTTAATAAACTTGATACCCGAAATTTTCGCTACAAACTCCAGGCGATGTTCTATCGGCTGGATATCCATCATACTCTCCCTTATGGTTGAGTTGCGGATCTCTAATACGCGGGATACAATGCCCGAGGCCATAGAGTTGTAGATGTTGTGCTTGCCCTGAAGGGCCAGATCTGTGATTGACATTTGAAAATGTTCCTGGTTTACGTTTATGACAATATTGTCGTTTTCGAGATATGCTCCCGTTTCAATAGTTTTTTCGATAGAAAATGGCAGTTGCTTAGCCGCGAAAGTGTGCCCCTGCATGCCTTTAATCGTTTCGGTATCATCGGCGCAGTAAATAAAATAATCGGCCGCCGTCTGGTTCTGCGTTATCCTGAATTTGGATGCCGCGTAGTTTTCCAGTTTATAATCGTACCTGTCCAAATGGTCGGGTGTAATGTTTAACAGCACCGCTATATCTGCCTTAAACCGGTACATATCGTCGAGCATAAAGCTACTGATCTCCAGCACGTAGGTGTCAAACTTTTCGGTAGCCACCTGGTAGGCAAAGCTTTTGCCAATGTTACCCGCCAAACCCACATTTAACCCTGCTTTGCTTAGGATATGGTAAGTAAGCGTGGTAGTGGTTGTCTTCCCATTCGACCCGGTGATGCAGATCATCTTCGCACCGGTATAACGCCCGGCAAATTCAATTTCGGATATTACCGGGATACCCTTTTCGCGCAGTTTTTTCACCATCGGCGCCTTATCGGGGATCCCCGGACTTTTAACCACCTCAACCGCGTTTAATATTTCGGCTTCGGTATGCTGGTTTTCTTCAAAGCGGATATTCCAGCTTTGCAGCTGCTGTTTGTATTTATCGGCAATAGGCCCAAAATCTGATACAAAAACATCATACCCCTGCTGTTGCGCCAGGTATGCCGCCCCCACGCCGCTTTCGCCAGCACCAAGGATGCATAGCAGCCCCCCAGCCCCCTGAAGGGGGAGTGAGTTTGCGTGTATGTCTTTGTTTTCGTTCATTTTTATTTTTGTGATTTCACCGATTGCTTTTTGATTTCACCGATTAAATCATCTCATTCATTTCTTCATTTGCACATCTGCATATCCTCGCATCTGCACATTAACTCCCCCTTCAGGGGGCTGGGGGGCTACCTCAACTTCAACGTTATCACCGTTATAATGGCCAGCATAATACACAGGATCCAAAACCGGGTAACAATCTTGGCTTCATGGAAGCCTTTCTTTTGGTAATGGTGGTGCAGCGGTGCCATCAGGAAAATACGGCGACCTTCGCCAAACTTCTTTTTGGTGTACTTAAACCAGCCTACCTGCATCAGTACCGATACATTTTCTATCACAAATACCCCGCACAATACGGGCAGCAGTAACTCCTTACGGATCATAATGGCAAACACCGCTATAATACCGCCTATGGCCAAACTGCCGGTATCGCCCATAAATACCTGGGCCGGATACGAGTTATACCATAGGAAACCTACACAGGCCCCCACAAATGCGCCGGCAAAAACCACCAGTTCGCCCGAGTTGGGGATATACATAATATTCAGGTAGTCGGAGAAAAAGATGTTACCCGATACATAAGCCAGTATAGCCAGCGTGATACCAATAATTGCCGAGGTGCCCGTCGCCAGGCCGTCTATCCCGTCCGTTATATTAGCCCCGTTGGATATAAAGGTGATAATGATGATCACAAAGAACAGGAACACCACCAGTGTATATTTCTCGTACCCATGACCTAAAAATTTCAGCACCTTTCCGTAATCGAACTCGTTGTTCTTGTAGAAAGGCATGGTGGTTTTGGTCGATTTGATATCCTGTGTGTAGATCGGCTTATCGTTCTTCATGTGGAAATCAACCGGCGCATCGTACTTAACCGGCAATTTCACTTCCTGCCTGATCTTAATATCGGTGTGGAAATACATGGTGTACCCCACTATTAGCGCTAAGCCAACCTGACCTATAATTTTAAACCTGCCGGCAAGCCCTTCTTTATTTTTTTTAAATACTTTAATATAATCGTCTAAAAAGCCTATCGCGCCCAGCCATACGGTGGTAACCAACATCAGGATGATATAAACATTATCTAACTTGGCAAACAGTAAAGTTGGCACCAGTACACCCAATAGAATAATTAAACCGCCCATAGTTGGGGTACCGGCTTTTTGCATCTGGCCTTCTAAACCCAAATTGCGCACCGTTTCGCCCACCTGTTTAAAACGCAGATAATCTATCAGCCGGCGGCCGTAAACCGTTGTAATCAGCAACGATATAATGACTGCCATAGCCGTACGGAACGTGATGTACTGAAACACCCCCGCCCCGGGAATATTGTAGTTTTTATTCAGATAGCTAAACAGGTAATATAGCATTGGCTCATTTAATGTGCAGATGTGCAGATGTGCAGGTATGCAAATGATTTGATTTGCGTATTGCCCAGATGCTCAAATGCTGGTGATCTAATGTGCAAATGTGCGTATGTGCAGATATGCAAATGATTTGATTTGCGTATTGCCCAGATGCTCAAATGCTGGTTTCTTTACTAATTATTTACTCTCTATTACTTCTTTGTAGATGAAATTATCTTACCCAATATTTTTATAATTGACTGGATATCATCCAGCATGTTTTGTTCAAATGGATAATTTTTGGCGTGTTTGCATATCATTAGCCAGTATTCTGTTTCCTCTGCCTCTTTGTAAGCCACTTTACATTTATGCCTAAAATCATCCTTACTTTCTGCCCCTTGCGCTTCTTTTACATTCGCACCTACCGACGTACCGCTTCTGAATAATTGGTTAGCCATGTTGAATTTTTTCCGTGCCTCTAATTCTTCTGTGAACTCAACTATTTTCAGCGAGAACGCGAACGTCAGGTCAACTATCAAATTCGGCTTACCAACCATTCCTATTATTTCAATTTATAATTTTCTTTATTCTCTTAATGTGCATATCTGCATCCACATATTTTCTCATTCATTTGCACATCTGCATATACGCACATCTGCACATTAACTCATCAACTTGAAGAGTTCCTCTAACTCCTCCCGATCATCAAAATGGTTTCTCACACCTTTTATCTCTTGATATTTCTCGTGTCCTTTACCTGCTACCAGTATAATATCACCGGGTTTAGCTAAATGGCAGGCTGTTTTTATGGCCTCGCGGCGATCAACTATACTGATCGTCTTTTTCTTGTTGGCTCCGGTAACACCGGCTTCCATTTCTTTAATGATCTCTGCCGGGTCTTCCGAGCGTGGGTTATCCGATGTCAGGATCACCTTATCGCTCCACTCGCAGGCCATGGCTGCCATCACCGGGCGCTTGGTACGGTCGCGGTCGCCACCGCAGCCAATAATGGTAATCACCTGTTCGGTTCCCTTGCGCAAATCGTGAATGGTGGTTAACACATTCTGCACGGCATCGGGCGTGTGGGCATAATCCACAATCCCAATCACCTTATTAGGCGACATGATGGCATCAAACCTGCCTTCGGCACCGCTTAATTTGCTCAGGCTAACCAGTACTTTTGATTTATCCTGATCCAGCAGCATAGCAGCGGCATAAACTGCCAGCAGGTTATAGGCATTAAAATTACCAACCAGTTTAAACCAAACTTCCTCGCCATCAATATTCAGCAACAAGCCGTTAAACTCGTTCTCTAAGATCTTCACCTTATAATCGGCCATATTTTTTAGGCCGTAGGTTTTTTTGTGTGCTTTGGTGTTCTGCAGCATTACGCTGCCGTTTTTGTCATCGATGTTAGTCAGCGCGAAAGCCGTTTTGGGCAGGGTATCAAAAAATGTTTTCTTAGCTTTTAAATAAGCGTCGAAAGTTTTGTGATAGTCCAGGTGATCATGCGTCAGGTTAGAGAAGATCCCGCCCGAAAACTTCAGGCCCTCAATCCGGTGCTGCGCAACCGCGTGCGAGCTGACTTCCATAAAGCAATAATCGCAGCCCTGTTCCACCATATCGTTCAGCAGACTGTTCAGCGCTACCGGATCGGGGGTGGTATGGGTGGCAGGGATCACTTTACCGTTCACCTGGTTCTCTACCGTTGATAACAGGCCGCATTTATAGCCCATATCCCTAAACAGCTTGTATAAAAGCGTAGCAATGGTGGTTTTACCGTTGGTACCGGTCACCCCAATCAGCTTTAACTGATCGGACGGGTTATCATAAAAATTAGCCGATACGATACCCAGCGCCACGGCCGAGTTTTGCACCATTAAAAAGTCCGCGCCGCCTGCTGTGTGTCCCGGCAGTTCTTCGCATATCACAGCTGCGGCGCCATCTTTTACGGCTTGTTCTATAAAATCGTGCCCATCTACAGCCGTACCTTTTACAGCCACAAACAAACAGCCCGGCACCACCTTGCGCGAATCAAAAACCACGCCCGATATCTCTACATCGGCACTGCCCTGCAGTTCGGTAAATGGCAAACCTTCCAGTAACTCGCTTAAATATTTCATTCCAACACTAATGTTATGGTTGATCCCTTCGGCATCACGCTGCCAACCGCTGCCGATTGGTTAAGCACCACGCCACTTCCCTTTGCACTCACTCTGTATCCCGCGTTGCCCAGTATATAGGTGGCATCGCTAAGGCCCATGCCCGTCACCGACGGCACTGTACCTTTTTTATATTTTGCTTCCTCAAACACAATACCAGCGCTGGTGTCGGCACCATCGGCCGGGTTGGCATTTGCATACAGCGGCTTAACGCCCAGCTTAGTATACACTTGTTTCAATGCTTTGTAATCGCCATCCTTAAATTTTGGCGGCTGCGTATTGCCCACCAAATGCAGCTGGGCTGCAGGGCGGTTAATGCTTAAATCGTTTGCATATACCCGGTCGGCTATTCTTCTGAACACCGGGCCGGCCACCCAGGCGGCCAGGTGCAAACCAACACGCGGGTTACTAATCACTACGATCATCGAATACTTTGGTTTGTCAGCCGGGAAGTACCCGCAAAACGAGGCCTGGTGCGAATTTTTTTCGCCATAACCCAATGAGCCATTGGCTATTTGCGCCGTACCGGTTTTACCTGCTACACTATACAGGTTATTTTTAATCACGATATGGCCGGTACCTTCCAGTACTACACCTTCTAACATGCCTTTCACTTTGGCCAAAGCCTCGTCCGAACATACTTTCGGGTTGATTACCCTTGCCTGGAAACGCTCTACCGTATTACCCATCCGGCGAATCTCTTTTACAAAAATCGGTGCTATCATTTTGCCATTATTTGCTACCGAATTATAAAAGGTGAGCATTTGCAATGGCGATAGTTTTAACTCGTAGCCGTACGCCATCTGGGCCAGGCTTTGCAGCTTGTTCCAATGTTTCGAATCCGGATTTTTGATCAGCGGGCGGCCTTCACCCGGTATCTGCAAACCATTCTGTTCGTTCAGGTGATAGCTATACAGCTTATCGGTAAACGCCCGGGGGTTATTGATATAGTTTGAGTACACCAGCTTTACCGCAGCCACGTTTGATGATTTTTCGAAGGCGCGGCGGGCGCTTACCACACCGCCCTCATCCTCCGCGTCTTTTATATGCAGAAATACTTTACCGTTTTTAGGGTTAACCATATCATAACGGCCATGCTGCATATCCACCAGTGTACTGGTATCTATTTTTTTATCATCCAATAAAGCCATATAACTGGCCAGTTTAAAAGTTGACCCCGGTTCGGCCTCGCCTGCAATAGCATAGTTAAATTTCTCCTGGTAGTCACCATCCTTGGTGCGGGTAAAATTGGCAATAGCGCGCACCTCGCCGGTGGCTACTTCCATCAATACCACGGTACCAAAATCGGCCTGCAGGCTATCTAACTGGTGCTTCAACACTTTTTGGGCAACATCCTGGTAATTCACATCAATGGTCGACATGATATCCGCGCCATCCTTTGCCGCAATCTCATCGTCTTCGTTCACCGGCCGCCACACACCGCCGGCCATGCGCTGCATCAGGCGTTTACCATTCTCACCGTTAATATAGTCCTTGTAGGCGCCCTCAAGGCCAACTACATTCTTTACATTCTCGTTATTATAGCCAATAGTACGCAGCGCCAATGTTTTAAAAGGGAATATGCGCTTGTTCTTTTGCACGGCAATCAAACCGCCCTTATATTTACCTAAATTAAAAACCGGGAATTTCCTGATCTCCTTCAGTTGCTGATAAGTTACCTTACGGCGAATTAAAAAGTAACGCGAACTATCTTTACGGGCGGTGCGCAAAGCGCGGGAATAAGCCTGGGCCGAGTTATCGCCGAAGTAGCTTGACATTTTTGCCGCCAGCGAATCGATCCTTAAATTAAACGCTTTTTCGCTTTCAATACCGGCAGCCAGCATATCCATATGCAGTTCATACTCGGGCACCGACGTAGCCAGCAAGCTGCCATCCAGCGCCAGTATGTTACCCCTTGATGCTTCTACATTAAAGTACCGGGTAGAAAGGCTATCGGCCATGGCCTGCCATTTTTTACCCTGGATAAACTGCACCCGGCATAATTGCACAACAACAGCCCCGGCGAACAATACGATGAGTCCGAAGGCGATGTAAACACGCATTAATATGTTTGCCCTGATGTTCATTGCGGTTCCTCCACTTTTACGATGATCTTTTGCGGCGGCGCAACGGGTTCTTTCAGGCCCAGCGTATCCGCCAATTTGGTCACCTCGTTCAATGTGCTTTTAAAAGCCAGCTCGGCTTTGGTGGTTTTATAGTCCCAGCTTAATTCTTTTACTTCCTTACTCAGTTTATCAATATCGCGGATAGTGTTTTCGGCGATATGCATATTGCCGATATAGATCATACCCAAACACGCCAGAAACAAAATAAAAGGCAGCGCACCGGTGGCGGTCTCGGTCGAGATCACCCCGTTGCTTAAAAACGTAATAAACCAGTTTTCGGGGATCTCCTTTTTAGGGGACTCCTCCATTACGGCTTCGTTTTCAGCTTCCTCCTCCTGAATTTCTGTACGTAAACGATTGGTCATTTTTTTACAGCTATCCTTAATTTGGCACTGCGTGCCCGGTTATTTAATTGTATTTCTTCTTCGGTTGCTACTATGGCGCCGCGACTAACCGCATCCAGCGGTTTTTGGTCGTTACCATAAAGGTCCTTCACCACTTCGCCGCTGAATTTGCCTTTGGCGATGAAGTTTTTCACCAGCCTGTCTTCCAGCGAATGATAGCTCATCACCACCAGCCTGCCGCCCGATACCAATACTTCGGCCGATTGAATTAAAAATTCCTTCAGCGCTTCCAGTTCCTGGTTCACCTCTATCCGCAATGCCTGGAAAACCTGCGCCAGGTACTTATTTTCTTTCCCTCTCGGGATTAAACCCTGTATGGCATTCTTCAGATCGGCCACTGTATTTATCGGGGTGTTTAACCTTGCGGTAACTATTGTTTTTGCTAAGGATTTTGAATTCTGGATCTCGCCATACATCCCGAAAATGCGGTGCAGGTCGGCTTCGGCATATGTATTTACCACTTCTTTAGCGCTCAGGTCTGATGCCTGATTCATGCGCATATCCAATTCGGCATCAAAGCGAATGGAAAAGCCGCGCTCGGCCTGATCAAACTGGAAGGATGAAACCCCCAGATCGGCCAGGATCCCATCCACCGGAACAGCATCATGCAAACGGCAAAAGTTTTTGAGATAGCGGAAGTTTTGGTCTATAAAAATAAAACGCTCATCATCTATCAGGTTTTGCTGCGCGTCGGCATCCTGGTCAAAGGCCAGCAGTTTGCCATCGGCACCCAAATGCTTCATGATCTCGCGCGAGTGTCCGCCACCGCCAAAAGTGACATCAACGTAAGTACCGCCGGGCTTAATATTCAGCGCGTCGATACATTCCTGCAGCATTACGGGGGTATGGTAATTACTCATCGCCCCTCCTTCCTTTCCCACCCATTACGCGCTCGGCCAGCGCGGCAAAGTCGGCAGGCTCGTTAGCTACCATTTCATCGTACGCACTTTTCTCCCACACTTCTATTTTATTGATCTGACAACTGATAATGATCTCGTTAGCCGAATCAGGATCGATGCCGGCGTGGCCGCATAACAGTTTTGGCAACAAGATACGACCGGCCGCATCAGGCTCAACATTGGTAGCCCCACGGGTGAAGTGACGGATAAATTGCTGGTTCTCGCGCTCGTACTGATTCAGCTTCAGCAACTCGGCAACCACTTCGTCCCATTCTTTTTTGGTGTAGATCAGCAAGTTTTTATCAAACCCACGGGTGATCATCAGCGGCTCTTTCCCGTCGCCAGGAAGCTGCTGCTTAAGCGCAGAAGGCAATGTCAAACGTGATTTGACATCCAGCTTACAAGAATAATCGCCGAAAAAGTATGACATGGGCACAACTATACCATTATTGGTAATGTAAAAGTAAAGCAGATTACTCCACTTTCAACCACTTTCACCCACAAAAAGTTTTCAACATTTAAAAAATGGCATTTTACCCCACTTTTTGGTTGAAATAACTAATCGGTTATGCTGTCATATTTTTTATTTGAGATGGATTTTAATGATAAATAACGGGTTAAAGGTAGTGTTTGGGGATGGATATTGTTGCTTAATTGTTTCCACAGGGGATTTTAACGCAATACCCGATTTCATGTACCGTAGGTGCTACCTGTTTGTAGCCTATTAACCCTACCTGTGTTTTGCGCCGTAGGTGCTACCCTATACGGTTAAGGGTAGCACCTACGGCGCATTATACTCTTGTTGCTATTCTTCTACAAACAGGTAGCCCCGATGGGGCATATCACTCTTAATCCCCTTATCGAAGATCAGCGCAATCAACGAAATCAAAAAAATCAACGGTAAAATCTAATCCCACAAAAAAAAGCCTCCCGAATATCGGGAGGCTTTCCGTGGGTTATATAAGGAAGGAAACTGATTACATAATAGCCAGTTCCTGGTCGTTTTTAACCACTACGGCCAAACCGTTTACTTTTTTAGTTAAACGCTCGGCAACAAAATTGGTGCTGTTTACAGTTGATGACTGGTTAACCTGCATATCGCAGTTAGTTACGTTACCGGTTAAGTTAGCTTTAGCGCGATCATTTACAGTGATGGTAGCATTGAAAGCTTCCAGGTCTAAGTTTGCGGTAGCGTTATTGTACACGTTAACATCCAGTTCGATAGCTGAGAAGTTTTTACCGGTTTTAACAACCGCGTTATCATACAGTGATAAAGTACGCAGATCGGCAGCGGTTACATAAACCACTAAAGCTTCTTTAGTGTATGAAGAGATACGCAGGGTACCGTTTTGGTTTTGAACCAGGGCGCTTTCGCCGTAATAGTTATTAAAAACTTTTACGTTATTGGCGTCGCCATTGGTTAAATATACTTCTACGTTACCGCGAACTTCGATTTTATTGAAGTTTTTAACCTCTGTTAATACGGTTGCAGTCTGATCTTTTTTTGTTGTAGCAAATGCTGTATTTGTTATAGTTGCTATAGTAAGCAGTGCGGCGATGGTGATGATATTAGTTTTCATGATATTTGGTATTTTGTTGATTGTCAATTAATTATATAGTTTTTGTAATTTATATACACCTATAAGACGATGTATTTTCAGAAACGTTACAGATAATTTAATTTTTTTTATTATATTATTTTTCTGCCCTGTTTTGAGGCCGCAAAGGTATGATTATTTACATCATATTTTGTGTCATTTAATTGTCATATACAATACAATTTCCATCCTTATAATATTATGCATGCATTGTATATTTTAATTAAAAAATTAACATGATTTGGCACCCTAAATTAAAAAGATGGCAAGGTTTGGGGATTGGAGAAAATTAAAGCTTATTGTATTATACACACTATTGGGTCATTGGGTCATTGGGTCATTGGGTCATTGGGTCATTGGGTCATTGGGTCAAAATGCCTGCGGCATTTTTTTTACTAACTATTTAATGACTCAATGACAGCGAAGCGTAATGACTCAATGACGCGAAGCATAATGACAGCCAGCGTAATGATTAAATATAATACCGTACTCCGTCGGTCTTTATCCTCCCGGCATCCAGCAGCAGGCGCAGGGTTTCGATTTTCTCTTTATCAGTGCCGGTGTGGATGGATGATACCAGGTCGTCCAGCTTTAATGGGGCGGTGAGTAACAACTGCAGCAATTCGTTAGCGATATCATCCGCAATAGAAGCGGCGTTACTTTGTCGCCTTTCGGCGATACAAATATCGCATACCCCGCATTTGGGCGCGTTCTGCTCGTCAAAGTAGCTTAACAGCATTTGGCTGCGGCAACGCTGATGTTCGGCATAAGCAAATACGGCTTCCATTTTGCGGCGGTAGGTAGCCTTACGCTCTTCTATATATAAGGTATTAATCGTCAGGTTATCGGGGATCTGCCGGGCGCGGGTCCAGGTTACCTGCGGCTGATCGGTTTGGGGCAGATAGTTCAGCACGCCGAAGCTTTGCAGCTTGTTCAGCGCGTCTATTACCTGTTGCACATTCATGTGGGTGCGTTTGGCCAAATCAAATTCACGCAGGCGCACATAATTATCAAAGGCCCCGGCGTACGATCGCAGCAGGATCTTAATAAAGGCATCCCAACCAGGGTTTTGAATTTGAAAGTTGTACAACTCCTCGTTCATCACCTCAAACCTGAAACGTGATGGCAGAAAAACACTTTCGTTAAAGGCCAGGTATTCGTCCTTCTCTAAAAACTTCAACGCGTTCAGTGTCTTTATCGGTTCCAGCTTAAAACGCGAACAAAACTCGGCCAGGTCGAGGTTCAGGCTCAGGCCCTCGCCTGCGCCGTAGGCTATCTGGTAGTAATTAGCTATATAATGATAGGTGGCTTTTATTTCATCCAACGTTGGGAAGGCCGAAATAAACTTGCGTTCCTGCTTCATCCTGTCGGCCGGGCCATATAATAATATCGCGTAAGCCTTTTGCTCATCGCGCCCGGCGCGACCGGCTTCCTGGTAATAGGCTTCCAAACTCTCAGGCACATCGGCATGGACCACAAACCTTACATCAGGCTTATCAATCCCCATCCCAAAGGCATTGGTGGCAACAATAATAGGCACCTTACCGCTTTTCCAGGCCTCCTGTTTGGCCGAGCGCTGGTCGGCCGGCAAACCGGCATGATAGTAATCGGCCTTAAAGCCGTGTTGGGTAAAATGTTTAGCAATCTCAAAAGTTTCTTTACGGCTGCGCACATATACAATACCGCTGCCTTTTATCCCACGGGCCACATCCAGCATTTTGCGCAGCTTATCCTCGTGCTGCTGTACTACGTAAGCCAGGTTCTTCCGCTCGAAGCTTTTTTGAAAAATGCTCTGATTCTTAAATTGCAGCTTTTCCTGGATATCAAATTTAACATCTACAGTAGCGGTAGCGGTTAATGCCAGCACCGGCACTTTAGGATGCAAGGCCCGCAGATCGGCAATGTGCAAATAGGGCGGCCTAAAATCATAACCCCATTGTGATATACAATGTGCCTCATCCACGGCAAACAGGTTTACTTTCATGTACTTGATCCGCTCGCGTACCAGATCGGATAACAATCTTTCGGGCGAGAGGTACAGAAACTTCACCGGACCGTAAATGCAGTTATCCAGGGCTATATCTATTTCGCGCTTGCTCATGCCCGAAACAATGGAGATAGCGTTGATGCCTTTAGCTTTCAGCGTTTCTACCTGGTCTTTCATCAAAGCGATCAGCGGCGATATGACAATACAGATCCCCTCTTTTGCCAAAGCCGGCACCTGGAAGCACACCGATTTACCCCCACCAGTAGGCAGCAGCGCCAAAGTATCGTACCCCAACAAAACGGACTGGACAATCTCCTCCTGCATGGGGCGGAAGGTATCGTGCTGCCAGTAATGTTTCAGGATCTCTTGTATGGTCATTGATTGATAAGTATAGCACTAATTTTTTCGAATTAATCGAATTTCACGAATTTATATAGTGTACAAGAAATTCGTGAAATTCGATTAATTGCGGGTAGTTTAACAACATTCGTGTTTCATTTACTTCCCCTGCGGAAAACATTGGCTCCCCACCGCTCCGCCGCCATACTCTAACACCAACTTACGGTTAGCATATATATAAGTACAGCTATCGTTATAACGCGCCTTTAAGCTATCGGATACAGGCTTATCAAATACATCGAAGAAGTACATCCCCATTCCGCTTCGTTTAAAACCTATTTTGGCAGGGTCGCCACTTTGTATGGAGATGCAATTGGCGGCATCTAATTTCCGTTTGATCATTTTCAGCGTTTGTGGTGTCCAGCCTATCGTCTTTAATACCGTCGCTACCTTTTTTGAGTTTACATCCAGGTTCCAGTCTAAAAATTTTACTGTTTGATCTGCTTCATCCTTACCGGGATATACGCCAAACCGCGCTATTTTTTCATCATCCTTAAATTCAATTTCCACAATGGTTTTTGCAGGTACCCTCGAAGCGAAATATCTTTTAAGTTCGTATATCTCCGCTTTTTTTTCATAGAAATTGCTGATCAACCCGGTGGTGGTGTATTCCTTATCAAACATACCAAAAGCAGAGGCCATGGTAAAGGCGTTGTATATCAGCAATAATAGATATATGCCCGCAAGGCTGCTTAATATAATAAATACCCTCCTGATAATTTGTCTCCTGGTTGCCATTCTGTGTTACAAGGTTAAAGATTGCATAAAAATAGAATACAAAACCATCACATGCACCATTCTTTTCTAAATTTGCATTTTTACCACCGATATGAAAAAACGCTCGTTCTTGATATTGTCCCTTCTTGTTATTTCATTTATGGCCGGCGCCCAAACCAAATGGAGTGTGGAAGCCCCTCCCGGCCCTGCTAAAAAAGTTTCGTTTACACTTGATGAAGGCACCTGGATGAACCTGGATGTGAGCCCTAATGGGCAAAACATCGTATTCGACTTACTGGGTGATATTTATACTATGCCCGTTAAAGGCGGCAAAGCCACGCTGCTGGCCGGTGGCCGATCGTACGAGGTGCAGCCCCGTTACAGTCCCGATGGCAAGCAGATCAGTTATACCAGCGATAAGGAAGGCGGCGATAATATCTGGATCATGAATGCCGATGGCAGCAACAAGCACTCCATTACTAAAGAGAGTTTCCGCTTACTAAATAACGCGTCATGGTCGCCTGATGGGCAGTACCTGGTGGCACGTAAGCATTTTACGGCTACACGATCGTTGGGCGCGGGCGAAATGTGGCTGTACAACAAAAACGGCGGCGAAGGTATCCAACTCACAAAAAAGAAGAACGACCAGCAGGATGCCGGCGAACCCATCATATCGCCCGATAACAAATATGTATACTGGAGCGAGGATGTTACCCCCGGCCCCAATTTTCAATATAATAAAGACCCTAACCAGGGCATTTACGCCATTAAGCGTTTAAACCGCATTACCGGTAATATTGAAACCGTTAGTGGAGGTGCTGGTGGGGCCTGCCGTCCGCAGATCTCGCCAGATGGTAAAACAATGGCTTTTGTGAAACGGGTAAGGCTAAAATCGGTGCTATACCTGCAAAACCTGCAAACCGGCGAAGAGTGGCCCGTGTATGATGAGCTATCGCATGATCAGCAGGAAACCTGGGCTATATTTGGCGTATACCCCAACTTTAGCTGGACACCCGACAGCAAGAATATCATTTTTTACGCCAAAGGCAAAATCTGGAACCTGGATGTGGAAAGCCTGAACGCTACAAATATCCCCTTCGAAGTAACATCCACCCAAACTATTACCGACGCGGTACATTTTCAGCAAAAGGTTTTCCAGGATGAGTTTACGGTGAAGATGATCCGCCAGACTACAACATCGCCCGACGGAAAAGTGATTGCCTTTAACGCGGCTGGCTACATCTATACCAAAGTACTGCCCAACGGCAAGCCCGAACGGATCAGCAGCACCAACGATTTTGAGTTTGAGCCCGAATTTAGTCCGGATGGCAAATCGTTAATCTATGTAAACTGGAGCGATGAACTAAAAGGATCTATCAATGTTGTAGACCTTAGCAGCAAACTGGTTACCCGCCTTACTACCGAAAAGGGCTTTTATTATTCGCCCAAATTCTCTAATAAAGGCGATAAAATCATCTATCGCAAAGGTGAGGGTAACGAGCAATTGGGTTATGCTTTCGGTAAAAACCCCGGCATTTATATTATGCCTTTAACCAGTACGGGAATGGCGCCCATTGGCGGTACACTGGCCTTAACAGCAGGCACCCCGCAACTGGTGATAGACAACGGCATCCGTCCACAATTCAGCGCTGATGATAGTCACATTTACTACCAAAGCAGCGAGGGCGATAAAAAGGCCTATAAAATAATGGACCTGAGCGGCGCCAACCAGCGCACCTTGTATACATCGCAATACGCCACGCAGTTTGCGCCAAGTCCCGATGGTAAATGGATGGCTTTTACCGAGTTGTTTAACTGCTACATTACCCCCATGGTGAACACCGGCGCGTCACAAAACCTATCGGCCACCAATAAGGCTATCCCCTTAAGCAAGCTTACCCGCGATGCCGGTACTTACCTGCACTGGAGCAAGGACAGCCAGAAACTGATGTGGACGCTGGGACCTAAATATTTCACGCGCGATATCCGCAATGCCTTCCCATTTGTAGAGGGTGGCCCCGATAAAACCCCGCCTGTTGATACCGCGGGTACTGATATAGGCCTGAAATTATTGAGCGATGTACCCGATGGCAAAATAGCGTTCACTAACGCCCGCATTATTACCATGCGGGGCGATGAAGTGATAGAAAAAGGCACCATCATTATTGATCATAATAAAATATTTGCCGTTGGTAAAGATGTGGCCATACCCGCCGATGCCAAAGTGATAGACGTAGCCGGCAAAACCATGATGCCGGGCATTGTAGATGTACATGCCCACCTGCATACCAGCCCGGATGGTGTTTCGCCGCAGCAGGATTGGAGCTATTATGCCAACCTGGCCTACGGGGTAACCACCTCTCACGATCCGTCCAGCAATACCGAAATGGTGTTCAGTCAGGCCGAAATGCTGAAGGCCGGCCGCATGGTTGGTCCGCGGGTATACTCAACCGGCAGTATCTTATACGGTGCCGATGGCGATTTTAAGGTGGTGATCAATAATATGGACGATGCCCGCAGCAACCTGCGCCGCATGAAGGCCGTTGGGGCCTTTTCGGTAAAAAGTTATAATCAGCCCCGCCGCGAGCAGCGCCAGCAGATCATTGAGGCCGCCCGCGAATTGGGCATGGAAGTAGTGCCCGAAGGCGGCTCAACCTTTTTCACTAATATGACCATGATATTGGATGGCCATACCGGCATTGAGCACAACATCCCTGTTTGGCCGGTGTACAAGGATGTAACCAGCCTGTGGAACGCCAGCAAAACAGGCTATACCCCTACCCTCATTGTGAGCTATGGCACCCAGTTTGGCGAAAATTACTGGTACGACCGTACCAACGTTTGGAAGAACGAGCACCTGCAAACCTTTTTCCCTACCGGTATTCTGGATGCCCGCTCGCGCAGGCGTACAACATCCGAGTATGGCGATTATGGACATATCGAAGTATCTAAATATGTAAAAAAGATTGCCGACGGCGGCACCAAAGTTAACCTGGGGGCGCACGGACAGATCCAGGGTTTAGGCGCGCATTGGGAACTGTGGATGCTGGCACAAGGCGGCATGACCCCGTTGCAGGCCATCCGCTGCGCTACTATTAACGGTGCAGCTTACTTAGGCATGGATAAAGAGATCGGCTCGCTGGAACCGGGCAAACTGGCCGATCTGGTGATCATGAACGAGAACCCGCTGGATGATATCCGCAACAGCGAAAAAATAAAATATGTGATGGTGAACGGCCGCCTGTACGATTCGGACAGCATGAACGAGATAGGTAACCGCGATAAACCACGCCTGCACTTCTGGTGGCAAATGACCCGCGGCGATATGTCGGCCCTGCCGGTTAACAACAGTGAAACCTGGCAGTATACGGTGCAGGATGGGGATAATTGAGGTTGGTGATTAGAGATTGGTTAATTAGAGATTAGGGGAAAAACATGCTTGAAAACCTCACCATAAAACAAGAATTATTAGCCAGGGTAATAAGTGATATTTCTGAAC
Organism: Mucilaginibacter sp. GW821-FHT07H05; assembly: GCF_059418485.1. Classification (NCBI taxonomy): domain Bacteria; kingdom Pseudomonadati; phylum Bacteroidota; class Sphingobacteriia; order Sphingobacteriales; family Sphingobacteriaceae; genus Mucilaginibacter; species Mucilaginibacter sp. GW821-FHT07H05. Next base: position 508,335 of record NZ_JBWKPY010000005.1, on the reverse strand, counting down.
GCTGTTATTGTGCCGGCTGGATGCAAAACTTAGAATACGTGCTGTGGGATATTACAATAAAGGGTGAAAGGCAATATGGCCTTGATATGGTAACTCAACGGGATATCGATATAATGAAACTCTTGTCTAAAGAAACTAATAGCTGGATCATATTTGAAGATAAAATTGGAGAAACCGCTATAGCAATATCTGACTGGGAAAGAAAATTTGACCAGGACACCCAAAGCAACCACGATCTTTTAAATTATTAGGGCGTTACCTACGGCCCGCGCTTTCCGCTCATACTACACAGGCCTTAGCCACATGGCCGGTATCCGCTGCAATCGCTAACGCTCAATACAAATGACTCAATGACAGCGCAGCGTAATGACCCAATGATAGCGCAGCGAATCACTAACTCACAACCCCGAGTAATAATCATACCCCATTTCGGCCCAGTAATCGGGCGGGCGGGTATTGCTGAAGTTGATAGTATCGATCCGTTTCAGGTTTTTGATCCCATATTTTACGGGGATAATTAACCTTAACGGGAAGCCGTGGGCTATAGGCATCGGTTTGCCGTTCATCTCGTAAGCCAGTATGGTTTGCGGGTGCAGCGCGCTGGGCATATCAATACCTACATAATATTTTTTATTGGGTGTCACAAAGCCAACGTATCCGGCTTTGGCTTCATCCTGTAATCCCAGCTGATCTATAAAATCGGTAAACTTTACACCGCCCCAGTGCTGTACCTGGTCCCAGCCCTCCACACATTTAAAATCAAAAACGATCTCGGTTTTGGGCAGCTTCATTAAATCATTATAGGTAAAAGTGAGGGTATCGCCGCTTTGCTTTTTAACGGTCAGCTTCCAGGTGGTTGGGTCAAATTTGCCTTCCATGCCAATGTCGCCATTCTCGCGCACGTTTTTAACGGCCATACTTTTAGGATATGTTTTAACCAGATGATTACGGCTAAACAGGCGGCGCATAATCAGCTCGTTTTTGTTAAGCGCCTTACGCAGCGGGGCACGCGCCCCGGCGGTAGCGGTTCTGGCCTCGACCGGCGACTGATACAACCAGCGCCAGCCCCCGTAACCAATAACAGATAAGCCCGCGAAGGCCCCAAACGCGATAAAGTTGCGCCGGTTCAGCTGCTTGCCGCTTACTTCTTTTTCTACCAACGGAGCTTCTTTTTTAATGGGCTTAGGCGTTCTTTTCATCTTTAGCTGGGGTTAGGGGTTTATCTTCAACTATTTCAAAGCCCGATATCACCGAACGGAAATTATTCCAGCCGGCCAATATTACCTGCACAATATGGATCACAAAAAACAGTACATAGCCAATGGTGAGGGCAAAATGCAGGATGCGGGCAAAATGGTAGCCGCCACACAGCCAGCATACCCAATAAAATTGCACCGGCTTATAAATAGCTATCCCGGTGATGAGTGAGCCAAAACCCATTACAATAATAGCCGTATAGGCAATGCGCTGCGCGGCATTATACTTGCCCTGGGGCGGGGCTGTTTTGCGGATATGCAGATCATGCAGCAGCACCAGCCAGGCCTCTTTAAAGGAATGACGATTGGGCACCAGTTTACGCCACTCGCCAGATATCAGCGTGTAACCTACATATAGCACGCCATTCAACGCAAAAAACCACATGAACAGGAAATGAAAAGCCATCCCTTCGGACAAGCGGTGTACGATATGAAAGAACTTATAAAAGCCTTCCGGGAAAAAATGGAACTTATAGCCCAATAAAGAGATGTAATAGGTATCGCTTGCCCAATAGATCAGCATACCGCTCCAGATCATAATCGTGAGCAATGGAAAATTGATCCAATGGAACCATCGCATAGCCAGCGTATGTTTCTCTTTTATTTTCATTTTGCTTATTTAATGGCCGCTAATTCTTTATCGGCTAAGGTTATCTTCTGAACCGCTTGTATTTCGCCGCTGTGGTTATTTTGTACAAAACCTATCATATCCCATTCTTTAACATTAAAGCCGTTGGGCAAACTAATCTGGGCGCTCCCCATGTCATTTTTAAGACTGATGGTTTGTAAGCTTTGCACAATATTAATATGTGGCAGCATCCGTCCGTTATTCTCGCCTGCCTTTACCTGGCTTTGGGCATGTTTTTCTATTACGGCCAGCATCAGGTTACTGTTTGCCTGCGCACCGCTTACCTGGTATTGCAAAGTGGCTTTACCACCGCTTATCTTTACATTATTGATCGCCAATGCAGTAGTTGTACCTTTAGCCAATACCTGCTGAATAGCGCCGCGCATCTTCCCTTCATCCGATCCAACAAACTCCGTGCGCCAGTTTACAATAGCCTGCGGGGTATAAACGCCGTCCAGCTTTAAATAGCGGGAATAATCGCGTTGCCTTTGCGAATACTGCGGACTGCTAAACCCATCTTTCCAGCCCAGGTGGTTCCAGTAATCTACATGGTAAGCCAAAACGTAAACTTCCTTGTTCTTATACTCCTGAGCAATTTTAGCCAAAAGCTTGTCTGCGGGCGGGCAACTGGAACAACCTTCTGATGTATATAGTTCTATTAAAGCAAAGCCGGGATTGGCTGCAGTATTTTTTATTCCTGTACGATGGATCTGTGTAAATGCAAAGCCCAGGCTGACGATCAGCAAACCGGCTATAAGCAATAAGTGTTGGCGTTTCATGATTTAATATTTAGCCCTTTGTCGGGTTTTTTGATCAATCCTTACAAAAAATACGATTTTACCATCAGTACAGTTTCTAAACGGCCGGGAAAGCGGGCTTATTATGCCTTTTGCATTAACCTGCGGGCTACCCAGCCAATGCTTAAACCTTGTACCAATATCGAAAATACTACAATAATATAAGTGATCAGCACAAATTCGTCGCGGTACATGGCGGGGCCTAACGATAAGGCCAGCGCTACAGACAAACCACCCCTTAAACCGCCCCAGGTTAAAATGGTTACCGCGTTCTTTTCAAACGTGATCTTGTATTTCAGCAACAGCACCGGGAAAAACACCGAAACCCAGCGGGCCAATAGCACGATGAGGATAGCGATGCCGCCGATGATCAAAACAATACTATTGACCTTAATGGTAAGCATTTCCAGGCCGATCAGTAAAAACAGCACCGCGTTCAGGATCTCGTCAATCAGTTCCCAAAACTTGCCCAGGTAATCCCGGCTAATGTCGGATAATACCTCGTGCTTCACTTTGTTACCGGTAATAATGCCGGCAACCACCATAGCCAGCGGACCCGAAACATGCAGGTAACCGGCAATAAAATAGCCGCCCATTACAATGGCCAGGGTAACCAAAACTTCAACCTTATAATCGTCTATAGATCGCAGCGCGTAATATCCGATGTAACCTAATAAGCCGCCAAACAGCAAGCCGCCGATGGCTTCCTGTAAAAACAATTTACTGATGGCCAGCATATCAAAAGCTGATGCACCCGAACGGGCGGTTTCCATTAGTGTTACAAAAACTACTACCGCCACCCCATCATTAAATAAGGACTCGCCCGAGATCTTTAACTCAAGCGACGAAGGGATCTTAGCTTCCTTTAGTATAGCCAGCACCGCGATAGGATCGGTAGGTGATATTAATGCACCAAACAGCAGGCAATAAATAAACGGTATTGGCAAATGGAATAACTGGAACAGGTACCATACCATACCGCCTACCAGCGTGGTAGATATGAGTATACCCAGGGTTGAAAGTGCGATAATAGGCCAGCGTTCTTTTTTTAGCTTGCCCGCGTCGATATGTATGGCCCCGGCAAACAGCAGGAAACTCAGCATAAAGTTCATCAGCACATCCCTGAAATCAATAGAGGCAGCCAGTTTAACGGCCTTATCCGATAGCGGCGGGTAAAACTTACCCAGTGTTGCCAGTAATATGGATGTACCCAGCGATAACACCATAATGCCAATAGTGGGCGGCCACTTAATTACCCGGTGATTGATATAGGCAAACACCGCCGCTAATACAATTGTGATGGTTAAAATTTCGCTGATGTTCATAGATGCGTGGTAGCGGCAGATAATGTAAATATAAAAAAATCAAGTTTACTTCGCGGTTTATTTGCATTACCAGCATGGTATATCTTTGTGAAACTTGTGTAAAAACGCTGTACGCTTTGTGGCTAATTTCTTATCACAGCGTAAAAATTAAATAAGCGCCTATAACCAGGAAAATAAACCAGTCGGATACTGTTGCTATTACTTCATTGATGCTATCGGGCTTTTTAAAAACATGCTGAATAGCAGCCAGCCCGAAATATAAGCCTCCGGTGACAGCTGCCGGGGCTGCCCATTGTGGTTTAAGCAAGGAGGACATCCCCATCAGCCCCATGCAAATATTGGCAAAACCTAATTCCCGGACAACCACATTGGCCTCATCACCATTAATATGAAATATTTGCTTCGCGGTAAAAGCGGGCTGGGTGACTTGCTTTAGCCCTGCCACCAAAAGCCGGACACCTACCGCCCAAAACAAAAACCACTTACCATTAAGCGCCCAGCCCAAAGGCGCATGTAAATATTGCCATTGATATAGAATAAACAATACCGGCAAAACAAGCATAAAAAGCAATACGCTGGTGAAGTAAAGGGGTGATATTTTAGAGGTCATGGGTTAAAGGATAAATAAATTTCAAAGCTAAATTACCAACAAAGCACGCAAAGAAAAAATTTCACAAAGCGTACAAAGTTTATTTTAGGGGCTTGCAAAGCTTTGTGTCCTTTGTGTAAAACCTCTGTGCCCTTTGTGGTTAATTCATTACTACGCAAATAAAACACCTATATTTGCCCCTGTTACATAACCCTGAATAAATGAGTATTTCTGTATTGGCGCAAAACCTGCGCGGCTCCGAGATCATTAAAATTGCCGGCGAGATCAACGAATTAAAAAAACAAGGGCAAAATATTGCCAACCTGACCATCGGCGATTTCGACTCGAACCTGTACCCTATCCCTGCCTATCTGAAAGCCGGCATTGTAGCGGCCTACGGCCATAACCAAACCAACTACCCCCCTGCCGACGGTGTGCTCGATCTGCGCGAAAGCGTAAGCGAGTTTCTGCAAAACCGCATGGGTTTATCTTATAAGGCTAATGAGATTTTAATTTCAGGCGGCTCGCGCCCGCTGATCTATTCCATCTTTTTGGCCATTGTTGATCCCGGCGATACCGTGGTTTTCCCGGCCCCATCGTGGAATAACAATCACTATAGCGATTTAACCAGCGCCAACGCGGTGATTGTACAAACCAGGCCCGAAAATAACTTTATGCCTACGGCTGATGAATTGCGCCCGCATTTAAAAGGCGCTACCTTGCTGGCCCTGTGCTCGCCGCTGAACCCTACGGGTACCATGTTCACTAAGAAAGACCTGGAAGAGATCTGCGACCTGGTGATTGCCGAAAACAAAACCCGCCAGGCTGGTGAAAAGCCGCTGTATATCCTGTACGATCAGATCTATTCGCAGCTGACTTTTGGCAGCCATCAGCATTATAACCCGGTAACCCTGCGCCCCGAGCTGCGCGATGTGACCGTGTTTGTAGATGGCGCGTCAAAATGCTTTGCCGCGACAGGTGTGCGTGTAGGCTGGGGCTTTGGCCCGGCTAAAATTATTGATAATATGAAAGCCATTGTAGGCCACATGGGAGCCTGGTCGCCCAAGGCCGAGCAGGTGGCCATGGCCGATTTCCTGCGCCAGGAAGGCCCGGTTAATGAATACCTCGACGATTTGAAAACAAAGATCCAGGCCAGTTTAACTACCCTGCACGAGGGCTTTCAACAATTAAAATCGGCAGGCCTGCAAGTGGATTCGATTGAACCGATGGGCGCGATCTATCTGACCGTGAAAGTTGATTATGCCGGTAAAACTACCCCGGATGGCGATTTGATCAAAGATTCGGCCGATGTGAACTTTTACCTGATCAAGGAAGCAAAGGTGGCCCTGGTGCCCTTCTCAGCCTTCGGTACCGAGGATGGCATGTGCTGGTTCAGGGCATCGGTAGGCGCAAGTTCGTTACAGGATATTGAGCAGATGATCCCGAGGATTAAGGATGCTTTGTTGAAATTAAAGTAAGTTATTCAAACTTACGAAGTTTTTAAAACTTCGTAAGTCTTATATATTATATAAAAAAACACCTTGTCATTGCGAGGTACGAAGCAATCGCACACACAAAGAGCAATCTTGCATTTTCGCGATTGCTTCGTACCTCGCAATGACAATTATTTATAAAATAACCCATGCCCAACGGAACCCTCTTCCTGATCCCTGTACCATTAGCCGATGAGGCCGCGGGCAAATCGCTGACACCATATTTGGTGGATACCATTAACCACATTAGCGAGTATATTGTGGAGAATGAAAAAACCGCACGCCGCTGTTTAAGAGAGGCCGGACTGAAAACTCCGCAAAGCGAGCTGGTGATCCACGATTATGGTAAGCATAACCGCGATTTAAAGGATAACGACTTTTTTGCAGGCCTGCTGGCTGGTAAGGATGTTGGCCTGATGAGCGAAGCCGGTTGCCCGGGAGTAGCCGACCCCGGCGCGGAGATCGTAGCCGAAGCGCACCGCAAAGGGATTAAGGTGGTGCCGTTGGTAGGGCCAAGTTCTATTTTATTAGCGCTTATGGCATCGGGGTTTAGCGGGCAAAGCTTTTGCTTCCACGGCTATTTGCCTATTGATAAGATAGAGCGAGCCAACCGGATTAAAGAGCTGGAAGCCCAGGCCGAGCGTTTGAAGCAAACGCAACTGTTTATTGAAACCCCTTTCCGCAATAACCCTATGCTGGAAGAGATATTACGCAGCTGCAAACCCAACACAAGGCTTTGCATTGCCTGTAATTTAACCGGTGCCGATGAAATGGTGAAAACCCAAAGCATTGCCGCCTGGAAAAAACAGGTACCCGAACTGCATAAAAAACCCTGTATATTTTTGATATTTCATCCCTGATAAAACGTCATCATCATGAACATCAACGGGCAACATCATACGGTATTAATTGTAGGCGCCGGCCCGTCGGGATTAATGATGGCCGGCCAATTATTGCGTTATGGGATACAACCGCTGATTATCGATAGCCGGCAGGGGCCAACCAACCACTCCAAAGCATTGGCAGTACAGGCACGGTCGCTGGAGATCTACCGTCAGATGGGCATTGTTGATAAGGCGCTTGCGGGCGGCAAACCCGGCAAAGGCATCGCCTTTTACGACGATGGCAAACCCGGGGCCCAACTGCTGCTGGGCAACGTAGGCGATGTAACTACCATTTATCCTTATATATTACTATACCCTCAAAGCAGTAACGAGCGCACCCTGCTTGATTATCTTACCCTGAATTGCTGCCCCGTTTATTGGGGCACAACGCTAACCAGCCTTACACAATCCACCGAAATGGCTACTGCCGTTTTAACAAGCGATGGCAGCCCCCAAACCATCACGGCCGATTGGGTAATTGGTGCCGATGGCGCGCATAGCCCGGTTCGTAAATCGCTCAATATCCCGTTTAACGGAGATACTTATAAAAGCTTGTTTTATTTGATTGACGGCAAAGTATCTGAAAATTTTGATATCGACCTGATCCGGGTTTTCCTGTCAAGCAAAGGACTGGCCGGTTTTTTCCCCATGCCTGATGAAGGGTATTACCGTATCATCGGCAATATGCCCGATGGTGTTGACGGCGAGAACAAGCAGTTGGAATTAGATGAGATCCTGCCATCATTAAACGCCATAGTTGGCCATAAAGTTGAGATAACCGATTGCCGCTGGCTGATCACTTATAAATTACACCACCGCATGGCCGATCAGTTTAGGTTGAACCGTTGTTTTTTAATTGGCGACGCGGCGCATATCCATTCGCCGGTTGGCGGACAGGGTATGAACACCGGCCTGCAGGATGCCTATAACCTGGCGTGGAAACTGGCTGCTGTTATTAACAAAAAAGCAGATGCGCAATTGTTAGACAGCTATGCCGCCGAGCGCATGCCGGTAGCCCAAAACCTGCTAAGGACTACTGACAGAGCTTTTAAGTTCGGTATGTCGACCAGTATTGTTGCCCGTATCTTTAAAAAATACATTATGACGCGCCTGCTGCATTTTGCATGGGGGAAAGAAAGCATCCGTAAATTCTTTTTTCTCATCGTATCGCAAACAGGCATCAGCTATCACGATAGCAAACTGAGCCTGCACCTAAGTCAGGCCAAAAACATTAAAGCCGGCGACCGCCTCCCCTGCCTGAAAGTATACGACGAAAAGAAACTGGAAGAAACCGACCTGCATCAATGGTGTGCTAAACCGGGCTATACCCTCATTATTTTAGGTTTGGTGATTGAGGAAGAATTATTCAAGATAGCTAAATGGCTTACCCAAAACTATAACGGCTATGTTAACTTTTTCTATCTGCCGCTATCTGCCAAAAACCAGCATGTGTTCGATGCCTTTGAAGTAGGCAAAGGCCAGCATAAATCCCTGCTGGTACGCCCGGATATGCACATCGGGTTTATGAATGATGCGATTGATCTGGATAGGATGGACAGGTATTTGAACCCCCTAACCCCCTAAAGGGGGAACGGATGTGCAAATGTGCGGATATGCAGATGTGCCAGATAAGAAAAATACTATGTGGTTTCGGTTCCCCCTTCAGGGGGTTAGGGGGTTTATGGGTTAGGGGGCCTCACCTCAATATCGCCACCCAGCCCGATAATGTTGTACCGGGTTTCAAGTCTATTTTATAGTAATAGGTACCCTCTGGAAGGGGCTCACCATTAAACCTGCCATCCCAGGCCTTGGTATAGCCGCGGGTTTGGTATACTACGGTACCAAAGCGGTTAAATACCTGCGTGTACGATTCGGGATAGGTTTCCAGCGCTACAATACCCCAGGTGTCGTTAACGCCATCGCCATTGGGTGTAAATGTATTGGGGACCACCACCTTTTTATATACGCGGATAAACACATCATCTGTCGGGGCAAAATTACAGGGCGAACCGGTTGTGGCATGCAGGGTATAGGTAATATCTTCGGTTGGGGTAGCAATGGGATGCAGGCTGTTGGGGTCGCTCAGCCCGGTGGTGGGTGTCCAGTAATAAGTAGCAGTGGGGTCGCTTACGCTTCCGTCAAGCGTGATGGCCTGTCCTTCGGTCATTTTTTGATCGGCGCCGGCCGTAACTACCGGCAATTGGATCACAGTAACGGTAACCGAAGCCGTGACGGTACAAGTGCCGCTTGTAACAGTAACCGTATAGGTGGTAGTACTGGTTGGTGTGGCTATAGGATTAGCTATATCAGGATTCGACAGTCCTGTCACCGGCAGCCACGAATAGGTTACCCCCGCCGAACCGGTGGCTTGTAATTGCGTTGGGTCGCCCTGGCAAATACTGACATCACCACTGACCGCAACCGTTGGCATGGGCGTAATAGTAATGTTAACCGTTTTAGTAGCCGAACAGCCTGCCGCGTTAGTAACGGTAACGGTATAATCCCCGTTATCGGCCGGTTGCGCGTTATTGATGATCAGATTGGGCGATGTGGGTGTATAGCCGCCGCCGTTTTTAGTCCAAATGTAGGTGGTACCGGGTGCTACGCCCCCCTGTAAAGTAAGGGATACATCTTTGCCCTGGCAAAAAGTCAGGGCTGATGGGGCGGTCGCGGATGGCACAGCGTTAATAGTGAGGATCAGCTCGGGCGAAACAACACGGCAGGTTGGTGAATTAATATTACTGCCATTAGCACAAGCCATCCGGTATTTATAAGTTCCTGCTACAGCAGGTGTAAAATTTGCCGTATATGTTGTGTTTGTAGCGCCTGCAATATCTACCCAGGCATTATTTTTAAACTCCTGCCATTGGTACATTGGTGTATTATAGCCGGCGGAAACCTGCGCGCTCATGGTATAGCTTTGATTGGTACCCGCACAGCCCCCGGCATCAAACGAATTTGTTAAGTCGAACTTAGGTATAATAGTTGGCCCGCAGGGGCGAAAGGTGATATCATCCAGCGCTATATCGTTGCCGGTGCCGCCCGCACCATTATTGGTTATGGTTAAGGTAATATCTCCGCCTGCAGCTGGCGTGGTAAACAAAATTCCATATTTTACCCAATCTGTAGCATTTCTACCCGGGGGTATATCGCCAGTATTTATTAGTGTTATAGTACCTGTTGCATCTTGTATCTTAAATGTAAGGTTTGGTGTGGCAGCTTTTACAGTTTTTGCCATGTTCAATATCCAGGCTGCAAATTCATACGTTGTTCCAGGGCATAAGCCGGTTACTTGCTGTTCGTAAAATTTATCTGATTTGGATACACTTGCGTTAACTACCATCATATAGCCTCCTGTGTTGCCCGTATGATCGGTAGCAGACCACCAATCGTACATACCCGCTGTGGATTGGGTGATGGTATAAAACCCATCATTGGGTGTACCCGAAGTGTAGGTATAATTGGTTATTGTAGTGGACAAGGGCGCTCCTCTTACACCGCTTGTACCTGTCCCAAAATCAACATTAACAATAGGGTCGCCCAGGCTGCCTGTGCAGGTTTGCGATTGCGCATAGCCGATTGCGTTGCAAAACAGCAAAAAGCAAACAAACAGGGGCAATAAATATTTCATGCGTTACAAGGCCAAGTGTTTTAAAACCGCATAATTAAAAGGATAACCGCCCAGGCAGACATGATCTCAGAAACTACAACAGGATTTTAAAAACGTATAAATTGGTTTGTAAATATATTATTTGTTAATGAAGTTTAGATGAGGAGTGGTGTAATAACTACAACAAGGTGTAGCAGAGAGAAAGTAGCTTAAAGGTAAAGGCAGAAAGCTTAAAGCTGGTTGGGTGAAATTCGCTTTAAGCTTTCTGCCTTCGGCTTTAAGCTAAAGTTTAAATATCCGATCCATCAGCACCCATTTTTCGCCGGGTTTGGCGCCGGGGATGGCTTGCTGGTATTTCCACATCAGTTTCTCCCATTCCTGCACCTTAGGGTTAACGGCATCCATAGCGCCTTTATTATCAAAGCTGAAGGTATCGTTCACCTCCATAATCATAAACAGGCGGTTGCCAAACCGGTAGATCTCCATATCAGTAATGCCCGATGTGGTGATGCTGTCCTTAATTTCGGGCCAAACAGATCGGTGATAGGCTTCGTATTCGGCTATCAGGGTGTCGTCGTTTACCAGGTCGAGGGCTAAGCAGTATCTTATCATAAAATTTCGTTAGGGGCGTTTTGCACTTCCTTTACTGTTGTTTTGTATCCAATTAAACCAAATAACATAACTATTACAAAGCATACCAATGGCACAATGTAACCGTACTGGATATTGCCGGTTTTATCGGTAATATAGCCAAATACCGGTGGCAGTATAGCGCCGCCTACTATCGACATTACAATTAAACTGCTGCCGAATTTGGTATCGCCGCCCAGGTTATGGATCCCCAAAGAAAATATGGTTGGGAACATGATCGACATAAAGAACGCGATAACAATAACCGAATAAACCGGTGTAGTGCCATGCGTGTTCATAGCTACCACGCAAAGTGCAACGCAAATGGCGGCATATATGGCCAGCAGCGTATTAGGCTTAACATATTGCATAATAAAGGTGCCTATAAAACGGCCAAACATAAAAACCAGGCCGGCTGTAGCCAGATAATAAGAAAAATAATCAGAGGCCTTTGCTTCGGTAATCAGATGCAGGAACATGAATACTTTTTCTATACAAATGATCAGGGCATCTTTAGGTGTACCCGGCGGGATAGTTTTTGATGCAAATAAAATGAAAAAGCTAAACACACAAACCTGCGCACCCACATAAAAAAACTGCGCGGCTACACCCCAGCTTAAGTGCTTGTGCTTAAAGGCATGTAACACATTCTTTCCGCTCACCTGGTCGTCCCCGTCCTTAATTTCGGGTAGTTTGGTGAAGTAAAAGGCAATGGCTATCAGTAATATAATACTGCCCAAAATAAAGTAAGGCAGCTTAACCGATGATGCTTCTGATGCTAAAGCAACCTTGCGGGCGGCTTCGGTCATTGTGCTTAGCTGCTCATCTGTCAGGCCTTTTGTTAGTATTAGCCTGGCGCCAAGAATAGGTGCCATAGTTGCCGCCAGTCCGTTAAACGATTGCGAAAAATTGAGGCGTTGGGTAGCGGTTTCGGGATCGCCTAATAACGAGGAATAAGGGTTAGCGGCTGTTTCCAGGATGGTTAACCCGCAGGCGATAATAAACAATGCGCCTAAAAAGAAAATGTATTGCTGGGTATTGGCAGCGGGAATAAATAAAAAAGAGCCTAAAGCAAACAGCATTAACCCGGTGATGATACCTGATTTATAACCATATTTTTTCATGATAAACCCGGCAGGCAGCGCCATCAAAAAGTACGCGATAAACACAGCCGAATCAACCAGCGAAGCCTGTAACGTTGACAGCGTGAACGACCGCTTTAAATGCGGGATCAGGATCGGATCAAGATTATGGGCAAAACCCCATAAAAAAAACAGGGATGTAATAAGGATGAACGCGAAGCGATAAGATTTATTTGTTAACGATGCCATTGAACAGGTTTATTAATCTGGTTTATAAATGCGACTGCAAGTAAATAAAGTTTAATTATAACCTTATTTAACCTTTTATCAAAACACTAAGCTATATTGGCAGATGGGTATCAGGATGGTCGGTTTAAGTCTGTAGTCGAAAGTCGTAAGTCATAAGTCTTGTCGAAACTCTTCTGACTTACGACTTTTGACTTGCGACTTAAATCCCACATTTATTTAAATATACTCCGTCATGCAAAAATGTTGTTGCATGTATTTATTTATTAAGTTTTATGTTAAACCTTTACAGTATCAACAAGTCAAACCAGCTAATTTAACCTTACATCCTGCCCTTTTATGAATTTATTAAAATACCCCGTTCTTAAATCATTAGCGGTGATCATCCTGCTTGGCGCAGCACAGGTAGCCAAAGCGCAATCGCCGCAAAACAACATTAAAGATGTTATTGCTAAAATAGACACCTTTAATAACCGCCTCCCTGCCGAAAAACTGTACATGCAGTTTGATAAACCCTATTATGCCGTTGGCGATACCATTTGGTTTAAGGCCTACCTGCTCAATGCTAATCTCAATTACTCGCCTTTAAGCAGCCGCCTGTATGTGGAAGTGCTTAACGATAGCAGCAAAGTGATCAGGCGCATGGCCTTCCCCATGGGTATAGGGATCTCGTGGGGCAATATATCCCTGGAGGGGATGCGCGAAGGTTCTGTCACCATCAGGGCCTATACCAACTGGATGCGCAACTTTGGGCAGGACTATTTTTTTAACCGCGCCTTTTACATATCCAACCCGCAAAAGCAAACCTGGCTAATTAATGCCAACAGCCAGCTGGCTGAAGCCAATAATATCAAAATGAATGTAAAGTTCACCAGCCTGGATAGCCAGCCCACAGGGTTACGGCAAATGCAGCTGCGGGTGCTCGACGGCAAGAAGGTGTTATTTAAAGGCAGCAGCCAAACCACGGCCGATGGCCTGCTGGATGTAAATTTCCCGCTGCCCGATAAAACGCCTGTTAAAAACCTGGTGCTGGTGGCGCAGGATAAACTGGATACTAAAAAACAAGCCGCCATACCTGTAAGTACCCACCGTGCCAAAGATGTAGATGTACAGTTTATGCCCGAAGGCGGTTATATCATAGCCGGCCTGCCATCACATATCGGCTTTAAAGCCATTGGCGATGACGGCCGCGGGGTAAACGTGAGTGGTAAAATAGTAAATGCCGCCGGCGAAGAAGTGGTTAGCCTGCAATCGTTTTACAAAGGCATTGGCACATTTGACCTTGCCCCGCAAGCCGGCGATGTTTACACAGCCAAACTGACCTTACCCGGCGGGCAAACCAAAGATGTACCCTTACCTGTTGTTAAACTATCGGGCACAGAACTGCGGGTGCGCAATATTGCCAACCGCGATACCATGGACGTTTCGGTATTTATGAGCCCCGACCTGGTTAAACCCGGCGGTATTTATTACCTGGTAGGGCAATCGCGCGGGGTGGTGTGTTTTGGCGCAAGCATAACTGCAGGCCGGGCTTTTGCCACGGCACATGTGGCCAAAAGCCTGTTCCCTACCGGCATTGCGCATTTCACCCTTTTTAACATGCAAAACCAGCCGCTGAATGAAAGACTGACCTTTGTTGATCATCACGATAATCTAAAGATCAATCTTGATCCGGGTCAGCAAAAATTCTCGCCGCGCGATAGTGTTCCCGTTAAAATAACCGTGAACGATCCATCAGGGAAACCTGTTATAGGCAGTTTTTCGGTAGCCGTTACAGATGATTCGCAAATACAGGCCGATAGTGCCGGTAACGATAATATCATGACCCGGTTCCTCTTGTCGTCAGACCTGAAGGGCTTTGTTGAAAACCCTGCTTATTATTTTACCGGCGATAAAACCGCCTGGCAGGCGCTGGATGCTTTACTGCTTACCCAGGGCTGGATAGGTTACGATTGGAATATGATCAAAAACCCGCCTAAGCCCACCTTCCAGCCCGAATACCAGTATACCGTTAATGGCAGGGTGGGCAACCTGCTGAACAAGCCTGTTAGCAATGCCAGTGTGGTATTACTGGCAAAGGGGCGGTACAACTACATAAAAGATACCGTTACCAATGCCGATGGCCGCTTTACCTTCCGCAACTTCCCGCCTATTGATAGTGTTACATTTGTGCTACAGGCGCAAAACAAAAGGCATAAAGTAATTAACGCGGGTATTACGGTTGATGAGAATGTGGCCCCGGATGTGATTAAGGCCAATACACTGCACGCAACACCATGGTATGTAAACAGCGACGCGGCCATGCTTAATTTTGTAAAAACAAACCCCACTTACCATACCGAACTGGATAAAGCCCAATACGGCCCCCAGGGACGGTTATTAAAAACAGTAACCATACGTAACAGGGCCATTGTTAAAGGATCGGCCAATTTAAATGGCGCCGGCGAGGCCGACCAGGTAATTGACGAAGCTACTATTGAAAATGCCGATAAAATGAGCTTAGGAGATCTGCTGGAACAAAAAGTGGCTGGTTTCAGGATAGGTTATCTGAGTAAACCCGGTGGCGGACGCGGTACCGGAATGCCTAAGGCACCGCCCGAACTGGCTTATTTTATAAAGGATAAAAAGGTGCGTTTTGTATTTGACGGCGTTGATCTTAACCGTTTCTATCAACCGATGGATACCGACGGCGGTGGTGGCCAAACCAACGAGTATTACAATTACATTAAACAATACCTGGATTACTTTACCGCCGAAGATATTAAAGGAATTGAAGTAATGTACAGTCAAAGAAACAGTTCTAACTATAATACCCAGAATTTAACCACCGAAGAGCTGTTGGCCGAAAGCCCGGCCGGCGCGCGTGGTTCGGCTACTGCCTACCTGGAGATCACTACCCGCAGCGGCAACGGGCCTTTTACGCAAAGGGCCAATGGCATTTATGTATACAAGCCATTAAGGAACACCGTAGCCGCCGCATTTTACCGCCCGCGCTACCCGGTTAAAAACGTGGCCGCCAAATTTGCCGATCTGCGTTCTACTATACACTGGGACCCAACCGTGGTAACCAATAAGCAGGGAGAAACCACCATATCATTCTATGCAGCCGATAAACCTGCAACATACACCATTACGCTGGAAGGCACCGACCTGAAAGGTACTGTAGGTTATCAAACCCAGAAAATTACCATTGGTGGTAAATAGGTTTAAATAGATGAGATAAAAAGGATTGTACATTTGGTGTACGATCCTTTTTTTTGTTTGTTATAAAAATTTCTGATTACCTTAACACAACCGTGCGCATAGTAAAAACCCTGCTTATCATTTTTATCTTTTGCCTGCTGACTGCGTTTACACAAATAGGCGGAATTATATACCTGGTTTCATTTGCTACCCATCGATATATACGCCGTGGTACCCCTAATAAATGGTTGCAACAGGCTTTAAAGTTCGGTTCTTTTTTATTGCTGTACTTGTTAGCTACCTTTTTGATCGTCCCGCTAATAGCTCCCCTATTTGGCCGTGTGCCGCTCCCGCTTTCAGAAACTGATCATTTAAAACCGGTAAACCGGCTTACATGCTTACTAAACCGCAATTATGTGCGCCCGGAATTAAAAGACGCCGCTTTTAGTGTAGCTGAACAACTAAATAAACAGTACCCTGGCACCATTATTAATTATTTAGATGCCTGCTTTCCTTTCATCAATAAATTTCCCCTGCTACCACACTTAAGCCATAATGACGGCAAAAAACTGGATCTTGCTTTTTATTATATTGATAACAGGACCGGCAAAGCAAGCAACAAAGTACCGTCGGCAATTGGATATGGCATTAGCGAAATGCCCCGTCCCGGCGAAATTAATACGGCCGATCTTTGCCGGCAAAAGGGTTATTGGCGTTATAGTATGCTTACCAAAATTGTCCCGCAAGGCAATAAAATACATTTTACATTTGATAGCGCCCGTACAAAAACACTGGTAAACCTTTTTGCGGCGCAACCGGCTATTGGTAAAATATTTATTGAGCCGCATTTAAAAATAAGGTTAAACCTCACCACACCAAAAATCAGGTTTCATGGCTGCGGTGCGGTAAGGCATGACGATCATTTACATGTGCAATTAAAATAAACAGGAAAAAGCATATGCCCGTATGATGGCTAAATGTGTATTTTTAATTCAGGTAAAACTTCTTCAGGGGATCGCGCTTCAGTCCTTTTAGTCCTTCCACCACACAGGCCGCGTTAAATCGGGCGCCGGCCTCAATGGTATGTGTATGATCTTTTACCGTAAAGTATTCGGCCATTACCTTATCAGCGCCAAGCTCGTCGTAATGGTCGGCTATAATTTTATTCAGATCTATAAAATCAACTTTTTCCTGTTCGGCCACTTCCCTATCCCACTGTACATAATTAGCACCTACGCGGTCAACCTTTCCATCTTTCCACATATTGCGCGGCACCAGCGACAACACAATGGGGATACCGCCTTTCGCCTTGGTTTCCCTGATGTATTTACGAATGTTCCAGCCGAAGGTATGCACCATTTCGGCCTTCTGGGTGCGGGGATTAACCACTTCGGCGCTATCATCACTGGTGCCTTTCAGGGTGCTGGCCGTACCATCGTTATGGCCAAACTGTATCAGCACTACATCGCCGGGTTTAATATAAGGCTCCGCCTTATTCCAAAAACCGCCGGTCCAAAAACTGCGGCTGCTGGTACCGCCGAAGGCCTTGTTTTGTACCGAAATTTTGTTGGTGTCCAGCAAGTTTTGGATAAACGAGCCCCAGCCCCACAAGCCGCCGTCGCCGCGCCCATAAGTACCGTTACGCACGGTAGAATCGCCGATGAGCCAAAGTGTAGGTTTTTCCTTTGGCTTTAAAACAACAAATGACGATAGCGCTACAATGGCCGCTACCAACAGGAGTTTATACTTGTTTTGCATGATCATTTAGATTTACCCGTGCTTAACGGTTAGTAATTGGTTTACAGGATTAAATATAGAGAGCTTGTTTTAAATTGGCATCCTGCAGCATGGGGTAGCCGGTATTTACCGAAACACCCATACCGGCACTAATGATCATCACCATCTGCCATAAAATCACCTGTATTAACCCTCATTTTATACTTGTTCATTAAAATTAATACGCAATTAAAAATATTGCCGTTTAATTAAGCAAACAATTTAGGCGCTACAACATTTAAAAGGGTAATGAATTTAAATTTTAGCAGGATCCATTCCATCGACGCCTATAGGGCGGTTACTATGTTCTTAATGATATTTGTGAATGACATTGACGGCATCCCCGGCGTGCCGCAATGGATAAAACATGTACAGGAAAATGCCGACGGCCTGGGTTTGGCCGATACCATTTTCCCGGCTTTCCTGTTTATCGTGGGGCTGGCTATTCCGTTTGCTTTTCATAACCGCCTGCAAAAAGGTAGTAGCAAGTTGGTGCTCCGTATCATTATGCGCTCCTTCGCCTTAATATTCATTGGCTTTTACCATGCCAATATGGAAACCTATAACGAGGCGACAGCCATTTTGCCCAAGCCTGTTTGGGAAAGCCTGGTCACCTTTGGTTTCTTTTTCTTATTTCTGGATTACCGCAATGTTACCAGTGCTACCAAACGCTATATTTTGCAGGGCATAGGCGTATTGCTGATTGCTGGCATGTCGGCTATCTACACCAGCAGCGATCCCGGCCATAGCTGGCTGCATTTAACCTGGTGGGGTATATTGGGGCTTATCGGCTGGTCGTACCTGGTATGCGCGCTTATTTACTACTACAGCAAAGGGCGTTTGTGGATCCAGGCTGCCGCATGGATTTTCTTTATGTTCTTTAACATTGATTTTCATTTCGGCATGCTGCATTTTTTAGATGGTATCCGCAATTATGTCTGGCTATCGGGCAATGGGGCCATGCAGGCCTTTACTATGGCCGGGGTTTTTACCTCGGTGCTATATATGCGCCTGGCCGAATCGAAAGAGTTAAAATTACTGTGGATAGGCCTGTTCCTGATGGCCGTTATCCTGTTTAATTTGGGCTTTATTGTGCGCTACTTCAGCGGCGGTATTTCCAAGGCCAGGGATACCCCCTCGTGGGTGCTCATCTGCACGGGTATCAGTTTAATTGCCTATGCCTTTTTTATTTTCCTGGTAGATTTTAAAAAGAAGTATCATTGGTTTAAAGTTATCCGACCGGCAGGTACCAACACCTTTACCTGCTACCTGGTGCCCTTTATTTTTTACCCGCTATATCAAATGAGCAACCTGGGATATCCCCAATACCTGAGCCAGGGCACCGGCGGCCTGATCAAATGCCTGGTATTCTCCCTTTTAATGATATGGTTAGCGGGATTACTGGAAAAGGTGCATGTAAGATTGAAGATATAGCAGATTTTTAAATCATTAATATATTTTAAATTAACTTTCTTAACTGGCTGTCCGTATAAGTATTTTTATTTAATTTAGCTTGGTTTTCCAATTACACAATCATGAAATTGCCTAAGTCCTTATTAAACAAACGCCTTAACGCCTATACCCTTACCGAAATACTGGTAGTATTGGTTATTATCGGCATTTTAGTATTATTAGCATTGCCAAACCTGCTGCCGCTGATTACCAAAGCCAAAACCACCGAAGCTAAAGAACAGTTAGAACATGTGCAGATGCTGGAGAAAACCTATTTTTACGAGCATTCCAAATACTCTAAAGATCTGACCGAGATTGGATTCATCCAGGAAAAACTCAGCACCGAGCCAAACGGCCGTGCCAATTACCGCATAGAAATTACCGATGCCAGCAATACCGGCTTTACAGCCAAAGCCACATCAGTGGTTGATTTTAATGGCAACGGTACGTTTAATGTATGGTCGGTTGACCAGGACAAAACGATGAAAGAAGTTACCGCCGATTAAGTGCTGCTACTCGTAGAAATATTGATCACTCTGATATTACTGATGATTTTTGTGCAGGATATAAAAAGCCGTTCGGTTTACTGGATATGTTTCCCGGCGTTAGCGCTGTTATTCATGGCCATGTACGGCCTCAAATACGGAAGCCTGGCCGGCTTGTGGCCTTTGGCCTTTTTTAACCTGCTTTTTATATTGGTGCAGTTACTGGCTGTTTCGGCCTGGTTTTCTATCCGGCAAAAAACCTGGGTAAACATAACCCAAAGCTTATTAGGCTGGGGCGATATCCTGTTTTTAATTTGCCTGGCCGCCTGTTTTTCGCCCGTCAATTTTGTGTTGTTTTATATTGTTAGCTTAATCATTGTACTGATGGTTTGGTTAGCGGGTAAACAATTACTGTTTAAAAATACCCGGCATATCCCGCTTGCAGGCTTACAATCTTTGGTATTAATAGCTGTATTGGTAACAACCTGGTTAAAGCCCGGGATGAATATTACTTCGGATGAATGGTTACTTCAGGCCCTGCAATCATGAAAGAGACCGAAGAGATCAACCTGCTTTCCGATCAGCTCCATTGGCTTACCAAAGAGCAGGCCTGGCATTATCGCGTATTGCCGAAAGCTAAAGCCGCGCATACCTTTTCCCTGTATTGTGAAGATTCGGCCAACCAGGATGAACTGGCCAGCGAACTGGAAGTGTTGCTGGGCCTCACCATCTTGCTGGAGCCACTCCCGGTTGTGCAGATAGCCCGGCTGCTTTCCCGGCATTACCTGAAGGAAAACGGGATGGAAGGACAGCAACAGTTTCAATTGTCTAATCACCCGGATGATTTCCTGGCCGACCTGATCCGCGAGGCAAAAAGCCTGAAAAGCAGTGATATCCACATCGAAAGCTACGAGAATAAATGCAGGGTGCGGATCCGTATCGACGGGATGATGGTGGAGCGGTATTTATTAAAGCGGGACGAATACCCGGCACTCATCAACAAAATAAAGATCCTGGCTAACCTGGATATTGCCGAAAAAAGGCTGCCACAGGATGGCCGTATTAACTTTAAACATCAGCAATTGCAGTTTGATATCCGGGTTTCGATATTGCCCACATTGCATGGCGAAAAGGTAGTGCTGCGTTTGTTAAATAACGACGCTACCGAAATTGACCTGAATAACCTGGGTTTTTCATCGTTTGATTTGGATAACTACCTTCAGGGTGTTAAAAGGCCAAACGGTATTGTATTGATCAGCGGACCGACAGGTTCGGGGAAGACGACTACGCTGTATGCTACCCTGAAATTACTAAACAAGGAAACACGTAATATCCTCACCATTGAAGACCCGGTAGAGTATACGCTGGAAGGCATTAACCAGGTGCAGTTAAAGGAATCGATAGGGCTTACCTTCGCGGCTACGCTCCGTACTTTTTTGCGCCAGGACCCGGATATTATTATGGTGGGCGAGATCAGGGACACCGAAACGGCAAACATGGCTATACGTGCCGCGCTTACCGGCCACCTCGTATTGTCAACCATCCACACCAATTCGGCCTGGGGAACAGTTTCGCGGTTAATTGATATGGGGATCCCTCCTTTTTTAGTGGCCAGCACCCTGAATACCACCGCGGCACAACGCCTGATACGTTTGCTATGCCCGCATTGCAAAGCCGAAAAAGCGTTGGATACTTCCTTATATCCCAAACAGTTTAAGCCTTACAGCAAGGTAGAATATCACTATGCGCCGCAAGGTTGCGAGCAGTGCTATTACACCGGTTATAAAGGCCGTAAAGCCGTTTACGAGATCATCCCGATAGACCAGGAACTGGCTTTTGAAATCAAGAATGGAAATATGTATATTCAGGACCTGTTAAACGAACGGAAAATACTAACACTGGCCCAAAATGCTTTCCAATTGTTTAGCGAAGGTTTAACATCGCTGGAAGAAATATATCCGCTGTTATTTAATTACTAAACCTTATTATGCAAAAAAGATTTACTCTTTTACTTCTGATATTATTAATAGCCGCACATTGCTTTTCGCAAAGTACAGACCGGCTATCCGCTATTGAGGAAAGGTTGAACGCCCTTTCGGCAAGCGTGCCCGGTTTAAAGCAAACAGTGCAGTTTTCGGTAAATAATGTATTGATACAGGATTATTTGTCGGCCCTGGCCAAATCAAACAATTTAAGCGTTAATGTCGACCCCAAGCTCAATTTCAGGATTAACAATAATTTAAATAATGTAACGGCAATTAACGTGCTGCTTTTTTTAGCCAAGGCCTATAACCTCAATATCACAAACGTCGGCTCTATACTCATGATCACACCCTACCAGGACCCCGGCCTGCTGGTTAAGCCGCCTGTGAAAGAAATAACCGCGAAATACGATCAGTTAACCAACTCCCTCTCGTTTGAATTAAACAACGACAGCCTGGTATTGGCAGCCCGGAAGATCACCCAGCTTTCGGGAAAAAACGTGGTGGTACCTAACACCCTGCAGGGCAAAAGAGTATCGGGTTTTATTAAAAGCGCCCCTTTTGACGCGGCATTAGAAAAGCTGGCATTCTCTAACGAACTAAAAATGGTGAAAACCAGCGATAGTTTTTACCTTTTTCAATCACTTACCGATGGGGAAGAGCTTTATGTCAACGGAGAGAAAAACACAGGTGTCAGGCGGACCTTTAAACCAGCAGGCAATATAGGCGGCGGTAATATTAACCTGTTCAGCAAAATGGCGGGTGGGCAAAAACTAATTTCGGCCGATGCTACCAACGCTACCATATCCGACCTGGTTAAATCCGCGTCGCAGGAGTTAGGGAAAAACTATTTCCTTTACAGCGATATTAAGGGAAATATCAGCACGCATGTGTCCGATATCACGTATGATAACTTTTTAACGTCCTTATTTTCGGGCACAGAATATACCTTCAGGCTGGAAAACGGTATTTACCTGATCGGCGACCGTAAGATTGAAGGTTTAAGGGCTCAAAAAGTTATCCAATTGCAAAACCGGTCAATTGATACGGTACTGGCCATGATACCGAAAGAGTGGCAAAAGGGCGTTGAGATCCGTGAATTTCGCGAGCAAAACACCTTACTGCTTTCAGGATCGGGACCGCAAATACTGGAGATAGAATCACTGGTTAAACAAATAGACCTGTTAGTCCCCATGGTTATGATAGAGGTGACGATGATCGACGTTAATAAATCCCGGACTACCGCCACCGGTATTAAATTAGGCGTTGCCGATAGCGTAAAAACCGGGGGCACCATCCTGCCGGGCGTCAACTTTACATTCGGGGCTTCTTCTATCAATAATTTACTGGATAAACTGGGCGGATCGTACCTGAACCTTGGCCATGTGGTACCTAACTTCTATGCCACCATCAGCGCCATGGAATCGCAGGGAAATGTGGAGGTGCATTCCATCCCTAAACTGACGACTTTAAACGGGCATACGGCATCGTTAACTATTGGCAGCAAGCGCTATTACCTGGTGCAAACACAAAACGTTATACCGTCTCTGGCTTCTCCAACCATAAACTATACGCAGCAATACAACTCTATTGAAGCTAATATGGTTATCAATATTAAGCCCATGATATCCGGCGATGATCAGGTAACACTGGGCATTAAAATTGATATTACCGATTTTATTGGTACGCCGCCTGCTAATGCCCCGGCGCCTACTTCGACCAGTAAATTTGAATCGCTGATACGGGCGCATAACGAGGATATGATTGTATTAGGCGGGCTGGAAAGGACATTGGAGAGCGAAGATAATTCGGGCACGCCTATACTTTCCCGGATACCTATTTTGAAATATATTTTCAGTACGCGTAATAAAACTACTTCAAAAGTGGTTACGCTGGTTTTTATCAAGCCAACTATTTTACGATAAACTCATGTTAAAACAGCTTTACAGGTTTAACCAGGCGGCAGGTTTAGCCATCCATATTCAACAGGATGGCAGCTTTGTTATGGATGGTTGCCTGCTTTCGATAAAGCAACAAAAGCTTGAGCTTGAGCAAAAGTTTTTGGGATGCAACAACATTAATGAGTTAAACAAGCATTTGCCGGGTAAACAATTGCTTGCCGTAAACCTGTCGGGCAAGGGTATTTTAAGTAAGCGTATTGAAAAAGCGGATGAAATAAACGCTGCAAACTTTAATCAGGTATTACCCAATGCCAACATTGATGATTTTTATGTACAAAACCTCATCAGCGCCGATTATTCTTTTGTTTCGGTTATTCGTAAGGCCGAAGCCGATAAATGGTTTAACCAGTTAAAAGAGCTGGGTTACCAACCGGTTATATTAAGCCTGGGCCCGTTTGCCGTAAAAAACATCATGGGCGAGTTAAATGTATACGGCGGTGATTTTGTTTTTAACGGGCACCAGATTGCCCGGGATGAGCACGGCGAATGGCTAAATTACCATTACGACCCCTCAGCAAAAGCCGAATATAAAATAAAGATACAGGCCGAAACTATCGACGAAAAGCTTTTACTACCCTATGCGGCTGCATTTCAGCTTATTTTAAATGAACAGATAGCGCCTGTTAGCGCCGCAGCACAACCATATACCAATTTGCTGGCAGGCAAACAGGCCGATGTGAAATTTAAGGCCAGTGCCATGCTGGTTTTGATAACGGTCTTCCTGCTTTTAGTGGTTAACTTTATTTTGTTCTCCTGGCTGCAATCATCAAACATGCAGCTAAATACCCAGTTAAGCCGGACCCAGCAAAACACCAACGATGTAAAAGTGAACAGCGACCAGGTGAAAGAAAAAGAAGCCATACTACAGGGACTGGGCTGGGATAATAACGTAAAAAAAAGTTTGCTGATTGATGAAGTAGCTGCTGTTTTACCTCATGATGTTAGCTGGACAGGCGTCACCATCAATCCGCTTGATGCGGGGGGCAGTCAGCAGGCCCGGTCGCTTATTTTTTTGAATAATACCATTAAAGTAAGCGGCTTAGCCGAGAAGGTATTATCAGTAAATGAATGGCTGGCCAGGATAAAAACAAAAGCCTGGGTTAAAAGCGCAAGGCTGGATAGTTATGCTTTTAACAACGAATTAAATACAGGGGCGTTTACACTTACAATTAACTATTAATGGACAGGCTGGCTCAGATAAATAAGCAATATCTGCTGATAGGCGGCACTATTTTGCTTTTGGCGCTCAGCTATCAACTGGCGTTTAAAAACACATTGAACGCGTGGAGCCTTCACCGGCAATTGCAGCAGGACTTGTCCCAATCTACAGATATCAGTACCCAACCAGCTTACGTAGCCCGGAAAAACAGGAACCTGGATCAGATCATCAAAGCCTATCAACTGGATTCGGTTACCTTCAGGAACAACGCGGTTAATACCATTGCCCGCTTAGCCGAACAGGAGCAGGTAAAACTAACCGTTATCCCAACAGATGATGCGATATATCATACCCCGCATTTCATTATTCAAAAACTCAATTTTGAAGGCGGTTTTTTTGCTTTATTAAAACTGGCTGATAAATTGCAAAGTACCCCTGGTATCGGCATGCTCAGGTCGGCTTCCTGGAAAACGCAGAAGCAATCGCCCGCTGATGAAAAATCTAAAAAACTAAGCTTGGAAATCTATATGGAAATATACCGGTAGCATCCCCCCTATTGGAAACTATTACTCATTTGGAATAAGGGCAGGTACATCGATATCAGGATAACACCAACAATAAACCCCAGGAAAATGATGATCAAAGGTTCCATCATACTGCTGAGGGTTGAGGTTTGATATTCTACCTCATCTATATATTGCTCAGATATTTTTTCAAAAAAGTAATCCAGCTGATTGGTTTCCTCGCCCACTTTTATCAGCTGTATCATTTTTGAAGGGTAAATATCAAATTGCTGCAGGCTTTGATGCAGCGATTGCCCTTTCATAATATCATCCTCCACCTGTTTTAACGAGGTTTCTAAAGGATAAAAACGGATCATTTGGCGGATGAGGCCGATGGCTCTTAATAGCGGCAGCTTGGCGTTAATTAACAATCGCATAGAATTACAAAAACGTGCGAGATATATTTTTTGGACCAGGCTGCCCACAACCGGGAGCTTTACCAATAGGCCAGTCGCTATCCTACGGAATGTATCTTTTTTACGAAATGCTGTAATAAACACAATAACAACCAATATGAAGATAAAAAAAGGCAGGAAGCCATTTTCCATCGCCTGCGATATGCCAATGATCTTTTCGGTGATCCAGGGCAGGCGGCCGCCAAAGCGCTTAAACACATCGCCAAACATGGGCACAATAAATTTCAGCATAAAAAATACCGCTCCCAGTGACGAGGACAATACGATACAAGGATAGGTCAGTGCCGATACGATCTTTCGGCGTTGTTTAATCTTGTTTTGATAAAACTTGGCCAGATCCTGTAATACCTCTATCAGTTTACCCGTTTCCTCGCCAATTTGAATACTGAAGATCTCGTATAATGAGAATTTACCGGTTTGATTAAGCGCCTGGGAAAAGCTGGTGCCTGAAATTACAGACTTTTGAATGCTCTGGAAAAGCTGTTTGTCCTGTTCTTTCGTCTGATCTGAAGTAATTAGCTCCAGGCTGCTTTTAAGATTAATGCCCGCATGCAGTAACGAGCTTAACTCCAGGTACAGGCTTTCTTTCTTTTTATCACTCCACTCTTTTTTCCCAAAGCTGATATCCTTGTTTAAAAAAGCAAAAATCCCTTCTCCGGCACTTGTTTTTTGCGGCGCCGGCTTCTTTTGCTTGTATCTGCTGATATCAATTGATGGCATTGGGGTTTCTATTGATGAGGTTTTGAGAACTGTATTGCTTGTAGTAATAATACGGAAATTTATCATTGCCTAACAGAATAGTGAAACTCAATTCATCCATCCTGTTTTGCTCATCCGCTTCTGCCTTATCGGTTAAGGGTAATCCTTCAAAATACTTTGTTAAGGCTTCCGTTTTCACTTTAAAAGTATCTGCCACATTGGTGATCCTTAAAACATAATCGGGCTGTATGCTATAAGTAATGGTAGTGGTATCGTGTTTAATCGCTAAGCCATCTGTCCGCTGTAAAATCAGGTCGCCCCGCTCTATATCTTTCCCAATTAATTGCGTTAGCTGGCTTATCTCTACCAATTCATGCTGCCTGGTTTTAAACGCTAAATAACTTTTATAAATAATGGTATAACAGGTATAGGTAATAGCAATTACAATAGCTGCTATCAGCATGGCAACCGTTATTTCCATTATGGTAAATGCTTTTATACGCTTATTTATCATGACTGATGATCAACTTTTGCAATTGGGCCACTTTTTGTTGGTTTCCGTCGAAAGCGGTAACGGTTATTTCGTTCAGTTTATCGTTTTGTTCAAGCTGCTTTATCTTCACCTCGATGTTGAAATCATCGATCTGGAAGGATTGATCAGCCGGCTGGGCCAATTGTTCCGTCTGCAGCATTATTTTTCTGATCTGCGCTTCGGCCCGCAGTTTTTTGGCTGATAGCGAGGTGCGGGTTACATTGGTGAATATCATCATGGCTATACCAAAAACCATTAATATGATCACCATAGAGATGATCACTTCAAGCACACTTGATGCCCGGGCTTTTTTACTGAGTATATTTATTGCAGCCATTGCAATACCTTTCTTTTTTTACCGGTTGTTACCGGCAGCAAATCACTCGACAGATAATAAGGAGACAATTTTAATAGGTCGACATCCAGGTTAATTAAATAATTTTCATACCGGGTGTAGGTGCTTTGGTAGATAAACCTGTTGGTAAAAACACTGCCGTAAATACGCACCTTATCTTTTAAATTCACCATGCCCTGAACATAAACCTGGCCGGCAACGGTTACCTGCTGCCCTAAGCTGATGAGAGGCGGCAGGTTATCTTTTTTACGATCATAAATAAAAACAGTGCCCTTAATTTCCGAAAAATCATTGATGCTGAGTTTCTTGATCAGTTTATTGTTATCATCCAAATTAATAACCCCCAGGCACGAAGGATATTCAAACACGCAGCGTTTATCAATATAAATAGAATCGGATGCAAAAAGCTGGCAGTTACCTTTAAAACCGCTTTTTACCATAATGCCGCGGGCAAATATGATCACGTTATCCAATTTGGCTGTACTGTCGATAGTTAAAGTAGTATCCGAGTATAATATGATATTACCCTTAAGGCTGATATCACTTAACGTGGTCGCATTTTTTTTTAAGTCGACCGTATAGGTGGGTTTTAAAAAAGAAACGATAACCGAATCTTTTTTAACCAGGTTGTTAGTGTTGCTTCGCGGGGCTTTTAAAAGATTTTCGATACTTTGGATCCGCTGATCTGAAAGTGAGGGTAGTTTTTTTTCGCTATTTTTTTTAACGCCAATCACAATTCGTTTATCGCCGGTATAAGCCTGGTTGTTTACATAAGCTTCCCTTATACCGGCCTTAGGTAAATAGGCCACACCACGTATATGCGTATTACCGCTAACCGAAAGCGACCGGTCTTCGTCAATTAAATACAAGGCCGCCCATTTAGCCGAATCGACGCCGTTGGCTATTAAAAAAGCACGGTTTATAGTATCGGTTTGTATAAATGCCCTCGCAGTCGCCACGTCAAATGCCCCCCAGTTGTTTTGCTTCAAAATCAGGCTATCATGATCATTGCCAAAAAGGCTGATCTTTTTTTCTGTTGTATATTCGTTGCTATTGGTAAGTAATAAGTTTATGCCCGACTGTATATTGCTTTTCAACTGGTCGTATCTGAAATTTTGCTGATAAACCGAGCGGTAGTAATATCCTGCCACGATAACGGCCGAGCATAATACGCCTATCACTAAAGCAATAATAATAACCATGTACAAAGCAGAAGCCTTAAGCATATATTAAGGTTTAACAGGGGGCTTACTACTATTTGTTGTTTTTTGATGTTTTTTAAAGATATTGAGTTTATCAAAAAAATGCGAGGGCTGTTTTTTAGGCTGTTCGCGGCCATTTTTATACTTTACAACCCTAACAGAATCTTTACTGAAAAAAGTTATTTTCCCGTTCAATTCATTACTATCATAATTGCCTGATTGTATTGGTTTTCCGGCATCGTCATAAAGACTGAAGAAACCCGATCTTACCCCAAACTGATAGGTGTATAATTGTTTTAACACACCGTTTTCGGTCCAGGTTTTCCAGGTGCCGGTTTTTAGCCCTTTAGTGAATGCGCCTTGTTCTTTCAGGTTTTTATTTAAATAGTATTCACTATAAGTGCCGTTTAACAGCCGCCCGCTATAGCCGCCCTGGGTATGGCGTATCAGTCCCGATCCGTACCAGTAATAGGTATTTGAAGGGTCCATTGACGGGGTTGAATTAACCGGCCGGATTTCAGCGACGATAGTTTTATCGGCTTCATTTATCCTGACATTAGTGCCTACTTCAGGTAGTTTTTGCCCGAAAGATGAAATTGTTATAAACAGTCCTGCAATTAATAATGGTAATTTCATAAAGAAGCGGCGTTCATGATGATAAATTTAGTTTGGTTTTTAAAACTGATCTTCACAGAGTCTTTCATGTTTTTTAACAGTTTTACATCCCCTTCGGTTTCACCTTCGGCCAGCATGGTGTTTTTACCGTTAATGCTCATAATAGCAATCAGTTTTTTTGAATCGGGATTGCGGATATAGCCCGAATACCTGACAAAACTCCAGTTAAAAGCTGGCTGAGGCAAGCTTTTGATAGTACTAATGCTCCGCTTTACAACTACCTGGGGGACTGTATCATGGCCGGCCGGGCTGAAAGGGTCCCGGTAGTTTAACCTTAATTTTGTGGTGTCGTCTTTAATGGCGTAATCATTATACGGTTCCTTTTCAGATGGTTTGATCAAATTGCTTTTATAGTCATCGTCCCGGTTAACCGAAGAAAATATGCGGTAAATGATCATGCCCCACACCACCAGCACCAACAAGCCCAACACATAAGTCATTTTTTTATTCTTCATCTTCTGCTATTGGTGGACAAAATTCCTTAAGTCGCTTACCGCGCCTTCATTACCCGCCGCGTCAATCGCGGCTACTTTCCAGTATACCTTTTCACCAAAGCTGCCCATATTAAAGCTGTAGCTGGTATTGGTGGTAGTTAACGGAAATGTTGAATTATATAAAGTGGTGGAATCACTTTTTAAAACGTATAGTTTGTACTTGGCGGCGGTTAACGCGGTATTCCATTGCAGGGTAGCGGGCAGCGTAACCGTTTGGTTATTTGCCGGGGCCACCAGGGTTACTTTGGCCGGTGGTGTATGATCGTAGCTAATACTGTTAATGGCCGACCATTGCGCCTGCGCGGTATCATTTTCGGCCCTTACCCGCCACTGGTAGATTTGGTCTTTAGTAAAAGTAAAATTCATTTGCTGGTTGGGCGTCACCTGATTATAAACAACCAGGGCTTCGTTAATAAAGTTATTGGTATCTATCTGCAGCCGGTACTTAGTGGCGCCATACAGATCGCCCCATGAAAAAGTTGCCGCCGCCTGGTTGGTTAACGTGTTATTGGCCGGCCCCAGCAATTGTACCTTTTGATTTTTGATGGAAGACTGCAAAACAGTAAAACTCCGGGCAGCGCTGTACGCCGTTTTGTAACTGCCATTTTCGGCCCTCACCCGCCACTCGTAATTACCAGGACTAAGGTTGATGGAAAACTTAGTGCTTTTAAGTGTAGTATCCAACACCAGGCTTCCAATGGAATCAAATTTGGGGGAAACCACCTGCAAATGATAGGTTAAGGCGTCCTCAACGTCTTCCCACCAAAAATTAATATTGTAAGATGTGCTTTTATAATTAGGGCCAGGTGCTTGTAACTCAACTGTTTTTTTACTGATATCGGGTTCTATAATGTCTTTGCAGGAAGCTAAACATCCTATAATAAAAACGCCAATAATTGTGCAGAAAAAAAGGTTCGGTTTCATGAATGGCAAATAAAAGAATTTCACTTAAATTACAATAATTTTTTACGTATTACACTGCAAAAAGTTTGAATTAGTATTTGTAGCATTTATTAATTTATGGTGCCCTATACCATTCAGGACGTAAATGCATTTCAAATAAAAAAAGGCCGCATCGTTATGAATGATGCGGCCCCGGACACTTTCGAGATCCTCAAAGGCTATTTAATGACGGTATGAAGTTTTTTTTGCGAAAACGTTCTGCTATATAAATAACAAAAAAATACTATTTCAAATTTGGATTTACATCCTGTTCTGATTGCGGTATCGGGAATAACAGGTGATTGTCATCAACAGTAACGCTCACAGTGGCCATAGCCGATTTTAACCTACCCAAACGCAGCAGGTCCCAGCGGCGCTGCCCTTCTCCGCAAAGTTCGCGTGCCCGTTCGGCCAGCAAAACATCTACAAAATTATCTGAAGTTGGCGTATTGGTAAGGTTAAACTGATCCGTCGGCAGGTTTAGTCCGGCACGGGCCCTTACTATATTTATACCGTTAAACTTGTTAGGGTCGGCCGCGTTTATATTATTCATCGCTTCTGATTGAAGCAGGTAAACTTCGGCCAGGCGCAATACAAACCAGTCGCTTCTGGAGTTATTATCCTGGCGCCACTGGCTGTCTTTAAACTTGTAGCAAAACGGAGTTACGGCTTGCGTTACCCCTTTGCTGTCAACCGCCTGGTTAGATACGCTATAGGTTTTACGTATATCCCTGGTACCTGACGGAAAGCCATTGTTAAAAAAATTATTCTGGACAAAAAACGAGCCGTATCCGCCTAACACCGTTGGGTAAAACATACGTAATATAATATTACCAACATTGGGGGCAGTACCAAAACGCACGGCAAAAACTATCTCCTTGTTATATTTATTATCCGAGCTAAAGATGTCGGCATAATTGCTGAGCAGCCCGTATGAGCCGGTATCGCCAATCACTTTATTACACTCCGTTAGCGCATCCTGGCTATCGGTAGTTTTAGCAGCGGTTGATTTTGCACGTGTTAATAATACCTTCGCTAATAACGCGGACGCCGCGCCGGAAGAAACCCTTCCCTTATCGCCGGCCACGATATTTTTTTCGGCATAGCAATTGGTTTCGGCATACTGAAGGTCGGTAACAATCTGATCGTAAATGGCGGCAATTGCAGCTTTTTTGGGATACAGATTAGGGTCGGCGGCAGTAACAGGCTCGGTAATAAGCGGTACCGGACCAAAAGCGGTCATCAGGTTAAAATAACCGAGGGCGCGTAAAAAGTAAGCATTACCAATAATGTTTGCCTTTTTTGCCTGATCCATTGATATTGCCGGAACATATTTGATCACGTCGTTCGCATTCTTGATCATTTTGTAGTTATTGATATACCAGTTGCCAATCTCGCCGTTTACAGCGGCAAAGGTGTGGTCGGTCAGCGAGTTCCGGTCGGTTGAAGAGCCTGGCGCGGCATACATCAGATCTGAAGCATTATCAGACACGGTATAAACCGTACGCTGATAAGACGTTTGAGGTTGCATGGTACTGAATACTCCGTTTAACGCCGCAATTGCATCTCCTTCGTTTTTGTAAAAATTTGTCGGTGTTAAAAAACTATAAGGCTGCTCGGTAAGGAATTTTTTACACGAGGTAAAACTTAGTGCAACTATTACACCAGTCATTAAAATTCTTCTTTTCATAATTTGATATTAAATATGAGTTCTTTGTTTAAAATCCTAATTTAACTCCTAGTAAAAGGGTTCTTGGCGGCGGGTACGAGTTGATATCTGCCCCAAGGTTCAGGTTTTGGCTGCCGGGGTTCAAATTCTGCGTACCTGCATTCAGGTTTTGGGCGCCATAGCTGTTTATTTCCGGGTTATAACCAGTGTATTTGGTAAAGGTGTGCAGGTTTTGGACCGTAAAATACACCGTCGAGCTTTTAAATACCCGCGATTTTGGCGAAACCGGTATATTGTATGCTAACGACACGGTTTGCACCCTTAAATAGCTTCCGTCTTCCAGATAGTTATCTACCACACCGGCATTATGTATAGATGGACTGAAAACTCTTGGGACGGTATTGCTGCTTCCCGCGCCATTCCAGGCATCGGCCATAAAAGTATACTCGTTTGCCGTAGTGCCGCCGCTGTGCGCGTATTTGGTAAGGTTGAGTATTTTATTACCTTGTACACCCTGAACAAAGATGGAGAGATCGAAGTGTTTGTACGATAAAGTGTTAGTTACACTATAAATAAATTTAGGAGCTGCCTGCCCGATAATCTCGCGGTCGTTTCCGTTAATGATCTTGTTGCCGTCAACATCCCGAATAATGGCATCGCCGGGTACCACGCCCGATATACCGGCAGCGGTAACTTGTGCCGGGGTTTGATAAATACCATCAAAATGATAGCCATAAAACGAGCCTATTGGCTGGCCAACGCGCAAAATGGAAGGTGCAAGGCCATTGGTTACAATGTACGAACCGGTGCTGCCTACCAATATATTATTGGTACCATTCATATCCAATACCTTATTATTATTAGTGGCATAGTTAAGCGTTGATGTCCAGTTGAAATTTTTCGCCTCGATATTTCTGGTAGTTAAAGAAACCTCAAATCCCTGATTCTGTACCTTGCCCGCATTCAGCAGGATATTGGAATACCCGGATGACTGAGGTATGGAAAAATTAAGCAGCAGGTTGCTGGTTGTTTTGCGGTAATAATCGGCAGTTATGGAAATACGGTTATTAAACAATCCAAAATCGGCACCCAAATCAAACGAAGCGGTAGATTCCCAGCTTAGGTTAGGGTTAGAAATATTATTGGGCCCCACGCCTACCACACGTGTAGGAGTAGTACCTAACGAGTAGCTGTTAATAGCATATTGAGATAAGGATTGGTACGAGCCTATCTCCTGGTTACCGGTAACGCCGTAGCTGGCTCTCACCTTCAAATCGGATATTTGCTTTATTTTTTTAATAAAATCCTCCTCGGATGCCCGCCATGCGAATGCCCCCGACGGGAAGTAACCCCATTTCGAGGTCGTGCCGAAACGGGAAGATCCATCAGAGCGCATGGTAAAAGTAAACAGGTACTTTTCCATTAACCGGTAATTAAGCCGGCCGAAATATGATGCAATGGTATTTTTATACGTATTGGATTGCGGTGTTAAAACATTAGCGCCTAAGGCTAAATTATCTGTACCCAGGTTATTGGTAAAAAATCCCTGAGCGGCGGCGCTAAACGCCTTGGTTTTAAACTCCTGCAACGAAAAACCAATCACCGCATCAATAGCGTGCATTTTGTTAAACACTTTATTATAGGATAAGGTGTTCTCGTTTAACCAGCTATAGCTCACGCTATTAGATGAGTAAGCCGATCCGTTGGTTTGCTGCCCGATGTAAATAGTGGTAGGCAGGTAGTATTTTTCGCCGGCGTTATTATAGTCGATCCCCAGACTGGTTTTTAATTTAAACCCTTTAATAAATTCATACTCGCCAAAGGTATTGATAAGCCCGCGCGAATTGGTGATCTGATCAGTAGCCAGCTCCACACCGGCAACCGGGTTGCCATAAGTACCAACATAAGCGCTTGGCCCGTTTGCAAATGTATATGCTCCGCTTGCATCAAACACCGGCACAATAGGGCTCATACTCAGTGCACCGCCAGCGGCACCATATCCAACACCTGTTATGGTTGGGTCAACCGCCTGAACATTGTAGGAGATTTGCGAAGAAAAACCCATCTTTATTTTCTTCCCTATATTCCTGTCCAGGTTTAACCTAACCAGTTCGCGCCTGAAACCGGTGTTTCTCATAATACCGTCCTGGTCAAAATGGTTTAAACTAAGGTAATAGCGTGCTTCGTTGCTGCCGCCGCCAAAACTCAACTGATAATTTTGTATAGGCGCTGTACGGTATAATGCATCCTGCCAGTCGGTACCTGTGCCAAAGCCGGCAATCTGCGCATCGGTATAGGGCAAAGTTTTAGCAGTACTGGGGTTGGCCGCGTTGTATTCGGTATAATACTGGTTCAAATACCGGCCAAATTGTGTGGCATCCATCAGGGGAATTTTATGAGCGATGTGTTGTAAACCGCTATAGGCATCAAAATTGATATTGTGCTGCCCTGCTTTTCCCTTTTTGGTGGTAATCAGTATTACGCCATTGGCGCCGCGGCTACCATATATAGCAGTTGCCGACGCGTCTTTTAAAACCTCAATAGATTGTATATCGCTTGGGTTGATAGATGTGAGGTTGGTAACCCCTGCAAAACCGTCTACCACATATAAAGGCTCGTTGCCGGAGTTGATAGAGTTAGTACCACGTATGCGGATAGAGGTTGGGCTACCCGGTTGCCCGTCTGATTGGGTAAGCTGTAAACCGCTGATCCGGCCTTGCAGCATTTGATCGGCCCCTATTACGGGAGTTTTATCCAGGTCTTTCCCACTTAACGAAGCAACAGAGCCGGTAAGGTCGCTTTTACGCTGTGTTCCGTACCCAACTACTACTACTTCGTTCAGTTTCTGGTGCGCTTCATCCACCTTTAATGTGATGTTTATTTCTGTCAGGGTACCAACCGGTACGGTTTGAGAAAGAAAGCCGATATACGAAAACACAAGAGAAGCGCCCTCTGGAACCGTTATTTCATACTGGCCCTTTGCATTGGTTACGGTGCCGGCACCTGTGCCAAGCGCCTTTACGCTTACACCAGGCAACGATTCGCCGTTGTTATCAACAACTGTACCTTTTACCTTGATGTTTTTGACTACCGAACCCTTTGGCGCTATAACCACCAGTCCGGCATCTGTTACCTGATAATCAAGGTTGGTATTTTCCAGTATCTTATCTAATACATCCAATAAAAGGACATCGTTAACATTAAGTGTAATTTGCTTGTCTTGCGGCAATAATTGCTCGCTATATAAAAAACGGGTTTTCCCCTTTTGCTCAAGGGTATAGATCGCCTTTTTCAGGGACGCATCTTTTAGACTAAAGCTGACCTTCACATTTTGTGAATAACTGCTTGCGGATACATTCAGACAAAACAGAAAACTTAGGGCAAAAATCCAGTTGAGCATCAATAAAAATTTTCGGTAATAGTGTACAGAAAATACTTGATCATGAAGTATTTCTTTTTTCATAATTTTACGGTGTTAATAATTAAATAATCGGTTAGTTGTCAGCAACATCCCGTTGCTGATTTAATGGATCGATATTGGGCGGGGAGTATTGGCGTATTTCCCGCTTTTTATTTCAATCCTCTTTTTTTAATTAATGATTACTTTGTCATTGGCGGTTATTTTAAATTTAAACGGTCGTATTATTTGCATTTCTGATAATGCCTGGCTTATCGTTTCATTTTCAAGGATCCCGGTAAACCGGTAGTCTTCGGCCACCTTATTATTGATCTGAAAGGTGACATTATACCATTTCTCTAATTTGGGGACCAGATCTTTAAAAGATTCGTCTTTAAAAACCAGCTTGTTTTGCACCCATGAAGTTTCTTCAAAATAATCCTTGTTCGATATTTCAACAGGTTCGATATTTTCAATAACCAATTTTTTATGAATTTGCGCCTTATCGCTTTCATCGGTATGTTTAACCGAAACGCCTTCCTTTAACGCCAGCTTTTCCTTCGGCCTTAGCAATATGCGCTGCTGCGGGTTACTGTTAAGCGATAATTCTATCAGGCCCCTTATCAGGGTTGTTTCGGTAATATGATCGCCGGGATAAGCTTTTACGTTAAACGCTGTGCCTAAAACCTTGATCGTTATTTTTTGGGTATGAATAATAAACGGATGCTTTTTATCCTTAGCCACGTCAAAAAAAGCTTCGCCATAAAGCCTTACATCCCGGTGTTCTTTTTGCAGCATGGCATCATCATACTGTATCTTGCTGTTGGTGTTGAGCCATACACTGGTACCATCAGGCAAAGTGATTTTTTTGCGCATGTGTTTGCCGCAAACAATTTCTGTAGTAGGCGCGTACGAAATAGGATTACGATGTAATAAATTACTGCGGATCAGGAAATAGGTGCCGAAACCACAGGTTACTAATAATGTGGCAGCTACCAGCCAGCGTTTAAAATATTTTTTGTTTGGGTGGTTGGAGGGATGGTTTTGATAAGCCTCAAACTCGTAGCCGTATTGTTGTTCATGTAGTTCAAAAGCCTGGTCTATATCAGTTTCTTCGGGAAGCTCGTCTTTAAAGGTGATCTGTTTCAGCGTTTCTTCATAATATACTGCTTCAGGAAAAAGCGCCATCAGCTCATCCAGTTCCTCAATTTCTTTTTGGGTGGCTTCGTTGGCCAGTTTCCTGGTCAATAATTGTATAATCCGCTTGTGCTCCATCAATGATGAGTCTATAATGGTTTAAGCAGATGACAACGAAAAAATAAATTCTCCCTAAAAGAAATTTAATTTTTTTTCATCGGAGTCAGATTAAACTCCTTCCGGATAGCAAAAGAAAGTCGCCTGTTGGCAATAACCAATTGAGAATCAATAGTTTTTACAGACAGATCCAGAATTTCAGAAACATCCTTATAACTCAGTCCGTCTTCTTTAACCAGTCTGAAAATGATTTTGCATTGAGTGGGTAATTCATTAATGGCATCATTGAGGCTTTTCCGTAATTCATCATTAATCAATATCCACTCGGGGGTAGTATTGTCTATCTGCAGATTAATGGAAACATCGTCCAGCGAAACTACGCTGCCGCCCGAATTCTTCTTTATGATATTTAAGGATAGGTTTTTAGCTATAACAAAAGAATACGCTTTGATATTACTGATGGACGTAAGCATTTTTCGCTTTCGCCATAAAGTGATCATTACATCAGATGCAATTTCTTCTGCCAGTTCGGGCGACTTTAATAAACTGTAGGAAAAGCGTTTGATTGATGGAAAAAGCAATCCAAATAACTTCTTATAAGCGCCATAACTATCATGTATAGCTATAGCATTTACTATATCCGTTAAATCAGATATGTTCTCGGGCATCAGGGACGTTTATATTTTATTAGTAAGGTTTATCAAGGTGACAGACAAGTGCTTGATGATACAAATTAAAATAAATAATTGTATTAAACCAACTTCGCCCCCGGCAGTGGTATTTTAAATTAACCGTAATAGCGTGTGTGGTTAACGGGGTTATTTAGATAATCTTTTTAAAAAGCTTACCTGAATAAGCACCAAACCCTTATAGTATCGATTTAATGGCCTGTTGATATTTGTAACAATAGATTGAAACGGCTTTTTAACCCAATCAACAATTTGCCAACTATCGTTAATGATTGGCTAATTTGCCATATTTCCCACCTGTTGGGAATCAGCACAATAACCATTTCCAGAGTACTACTTCGGGTTTCATCTTCTGTTGGTGTTTGCCCCCTGTCTTACTGGTTACTATGGCAAATACTGCGCTTGATATGATATTAAATCAATGAAATCATTAAATTTACTTTCATCAGGTCATTAAAAAGTAATATTTCGACCTAAAAGCACTATTTTTCTATATGAATTTTATTAAAATATAAATCATTTGTTAAATTTTTTTGTTTTTTGATGTTTTTAATGAAAAAAATATAATTTTTATTGGTATTTTCAGTTAAAAAATCAATAAATCGTAATATTTTTACATATTTTGAGTCTGCATGCTTAATTATATAATGAATTTGCTAAATTTATAGTGTTAATTTAAGATAAAGGCAATATAAACTTAGATGCATTATCGATATAGCAAATGGAATTGTCAAAAAACCTTTCAGACGAAGAATTGATCCTTCTAATAGCCAGGGACAATGCCATTGCTTTTAAAATGCTTTACAACAGGTACTGGAAAAAAATGCTGGTTAAGGCTTATGCCCAATTACAATCTTACACTATTGCCGAGGAAGTTGTTCAGGACGCCTTTATTAACCTTTGGAAACGCCGGCATACCATTACGCTCAAATATACTTTTCATACCTATATCGCATCAGTTGTAAGATATGAAGTAATGACTCAACTGGCGAAAAAGAACAAACAACCACTATATATTGATGATTTGGAAATTCCGGCAGTTGCTGATCATAGTACACAGCAATGGCTTGATTTTGACGAATTAAGATCGCAAATAGAATCGTTGGTAGATACACTGCCGGATAAGTGCCGGTTGGTATTCAAACTAAGCCGGGATAAAGGACTTTCTGATAAACAGATTGCTGAAAGCCTGACCATATCTCCAAAAACAGTCGAAGCTCATATCAGTAAAGCGCTTAAAACCCTGCGCTTAAGTCTTAATAACTTCATTTGCCTTACGCTTTTCTCCTGCACCCTGGTTTACCTGGCCGGCTGGTAAAAAATATTTTCTTACCAACTAAGGGTAGTGCACTGGTTTTACACGCTATGTAATAAATGTAAATCATTTCTAAATGCTGCACTTGACTGAAAAAGAATTACAAGAATTATCTGACAAATGGTTAAGTGGCAACCTTACCTGCGAAGAGCGGGTGAAATTGGATAAATGGTATAACCAGGAGTTGCCCGGTGCCATTAACTGGGAAAGCGGAGACAGGAATGGATTTGAATTAGGGGAACGTTTATTTGAAAGGATACAGGAAGCGCAGGAAACACACCTGGACAGGCATAAGCGTTTCAGAATTAAAATAGCTTTAAGCCATACCCGGAAGCTGGCGGCCACCCTGCTTTTGCTTGCGGGCGCCGGCTTGTTTTATTACCTGTCGCCCTTTAATAAAAATAACACAGGCGATAACCAGGCTATTTTATCAGGAACAAAAAATAATAATAAAGCTATACTTACACTGGCCGATGGCTCGATAGTGGTTTTGGATAAAACCCATAAGGGGCTGATAGCTAAACAAGGGAGCGCGCAAGTAAACAAAACCGGCAACGGGGCACTAAGCTACCACAACAGCGGCACAGGCATAGCGGCATTGGGCATACAATATAACAGCATTGCCACACCCGTGGGCAGCCAGTATGAAGTGAGTTTAGCCGATGGTACTAAAGTTTGGTTAAATGCCCTGAGTAGCCTAAAATACCCAACCGCCTTCAACGGGGCCGATAGAGTGGTGGAACTAACCGGCGAGGCCTACTTCGAGGTGGCAAAAAATAAGCACAAACCATTTAAGGTTATGCTGGCAAATCATACATCGGTAGAGGTTTTAGGAACCCATTTTAATATTATGGCTTACCCGGATGAAACAAACATCAACGCCACCTTATTGGAAGGTTCCATCAAAGTTAAAAAAGGCGCGGCAAACCAAATGATTACCCCGGGGCAACAGGCGGAAATCACAGATCAGATCAAAGTTTCGGCCGTGGATACGCAGGAAAGTATCGCCTGGAAAAACGGACTGTTTAGCTTTGATAAATCGGATACTAAAACTATCATGAGGCAAATAGGGCGATGGTATGGTGTTGAAATTGCTTATCAGGGCAAGGTGCCAGCCAATCAACTAACGGGGTATATTGCCCGTGCATCTAATTTAACCGAGGTTTTAAAGATGCTGGAAATAAGCGGGGTAAAAAGCACGCTGAAAGAAAATACGGTTACAATAATCAACTAATTAAAATTAACTAATTAAACGCAAAACAGGCTATGGATCCATAATTACTCACCCATTACCTCAATAAAAAAACCGGAACGTTCGCAGCGTCCCGGCTATTAGATTGAGGCCAATCAAAAAAAATCTTTCTTCCCGAAATTTAATGTTTAACCTTAATCCTGCAAAATTATGCATTTAACTGCTATTTGCAAAAACGCGCTTGTACATTGTTACAAAACGGTCGTTTACGCATTACCATCCTTAAAAAGGAATATAATTAACCCCAGGTTTCCGGCCTTATCCCTGGCCGATGAGAATTTAGAAAAGACCGGCGCTTTTAACGGCTTTTCAATTTTTAGTATTAATAAACGGATACTGTTGCGTATGAAAATAATTGCTTTACTGATGTTTACAACCTTCTTTCAGGTAAGCGCAGATAGCTACGCCCAAAAAGTGACCCTGAACGAGCACAATGCATCACTGGCCAAAGTATTCGGCAAAATTAAGGAGCAAACCGGTTATCTTTTTTTGTATAACCAGGAGTGGATAGCCATGGCCCGCAAAGTAGATATTGTTGCCAATAAAGCACCGCTCGAAGAGGTATTGAACGCTTGCTTCAGCAATCAGCCGCTTACTTATGCTATCGTAAACAAAACAATAGTTCTTAAATTAAAAGAAAACTATGCAAACAAACCGGCACAAGCAGCTGTAACCACACCGGCAGCACAGGTTGCCATCCAGGTTAAGGGAACCGTAAACGATGAAAAAGGCCTCCCCCTACCGGGTGTTTCCGTACTGATAAAAGGGACAAAAACAGGCACGCAAACAACCGTTAATGGCACTTATACGCTTAGCGTTCCTGATGAAGGCAGCATCCTGGTTTTCAGCTTTATTGGCTATGAACGGCAGGAAGTTACAGTAGGCACAAAAACGGTTATTAACATCACCCTTACTCCGCGGACAGATCAGATTAGCGAAGTGGTGGTA
Organism: Mucilaginibacter sp. GW821-FHT07H05; assembly: GCF_059418485.1. Taxonomy (NCBI): domain Bacteria; kingdom Pseudomonadati; phylum Bacteroidota; class Sphingobacteriia; order Sphingobacteriales; family Sphingobacteriaceae; genus Mucilaginibacter; species Mucilaginibacter sp. GW821-FHT07H05. Next base: position 467,395 of record NZ_JBWKPY010000005.1, on the reverse strand, counting down.
TCCGGCTATACCGTTCAAAACCGGGCGGAGTTTACCGGCTCATCTGCCCACATCGGCGGCAAAGACATCGAAAACCGACCCTTACCCAGTTTCGACCAGGCTTTGGCAGGACAAGCCGCAGGTGTTAAGATCACCTCGAACGGTGGTTCATTGAACGGCGTGCCCGTGTTCCGGATCAGGGGGACTAACTCTATTAACCTAAGTTCGTACCCGCTTATCATCATTGATGGGATCACCTCGTTTACCGGCGACGTGGGCAACTCGGCCGAGAATAACCCGCTGTCAACCGTTAATACCGATGATATCGAATCTATCGAAGTACTGAAGGATGCATCGGCAACAGCCATTTACGGCTCGCGGGCATCAGCCGGTGTGGTAGTGATCACCACAAAAAAAGGCAAAGCCGGTAAAACAAAGGTTACTTACGATGGCTATTATGGTATTACAAAAAGGCCAAAACTACCCAAACTGTTAGGCGCGGAAGATTATGTAATGATCAAGAACGAGTCGGAGGTCAATTCAGGACTGGCGCCAACTTATTTTCTGGGGAAAAACGCCGACGGTTCCATACAGGAAACCAACTGGTACAATTACGTTTATCAAACCGGGCATGCGCAAAATCATAACCTAAGCGTTTCCGGCGCTTCCGAATCTACCAGCTATTTCATCTCGCTGGGTTATACCAATCAGGTAGGTTTTTTGGTTAAAAACACTTTTGCCCGTAAGTCGGCCAGGGTTAACCTGGATCATCGTTTGATCAAAGGGCTGCATATCGGCACAAATTTCACCTATGGCGATGCACTCAATAACAACCTGACCAGCGGCGTTAACAATACCTTTGGACTGAACAACCTGGTGCGCGAATCGATGGTGTTGCCGCCAAACGTGCTGCCATTTAATGCTGATGGTTCTTATAATATCAGCGGCAGCGGTTTAGGCCTTGGGCCCAACACCAACTTAACCGGTTATTATAATCCCTTACCGCAGCTGCAGCATGATAAATTCTCATCGCAGAGCAACAATTTTTTAGGATTGCTTTATGCCGAATGGGAGTTATTTAAAGGGTTTAAGGCTAAAACAAATTACAGTATTAATAGTCTTAACGTATCTAACATCAGCTTTAGTAACCCGTATCAGGCCGGCGGTTTTGCAACCAACGGTTCGGCTACCAGCCGGTATACCACAAACTACCGTACCGATTTTACCAATACCCTAAACTATGCCACCACGCTTGCTACCGATCATCACCTCAGTTTCTTAGCCGGTTATCAGGAGATCCATACCGTTATCAATGGTTTTAGCGCCACGCGCACCGGCTTATCCGACCCCTACTTTGAAACCTTTGCCGGTGGGTTTACTACGGTAAGCGCGGCTACGGGCAACTATACCGAAAATGGCATCCGCTCCTATTTCAGTAACATGTTTTACGATTACAAGAAAAAGTATCTGTTAAGCGCCAGTTTTCGCAGGGACGGCTTTTCCGGCCTTTCGGTAACCAATAAATATGGCAACTTTGGCGGTGCCTCTATCGGCTGGAACCTTTCTGAAGAGAGTTTTTACCTGAACTCTGCTTTGGCCAAAACGGTTTCGTCCATTAAATTGCGCGCAAGCTACGGCCAGGTAGGCAACGTTAATATTGGCGATTATGCCTCATCATCCCTTTACAGCCCCGGTGTTTATGGCGGCGTTGCTACCCTGGCCCTTTCCCAAACCGGTAACGAGGCTTTAAAATGGGAAACCAGTAAAAAAACAGACATCGGGTTAAACATTGGTTTGTGGGAAAATATGATCACCCTGGACGCCGATTATTATAATAACAACATCGATGGTTTGATTTTAGCGGCCCCGCAATCGCCATCTAAAGGGATCCCCGGAAACTCCATCAATACGAATATCGGCTCCATGTATAACCGTGGGTTTGAGTTCGATATCCAGGCACATGTTATCGATAAAGGCCCTTTCAGATGGACGGTAGGCTTTAACTTCAGTACTTTAAAAAACCGGGTTACGGCTTTGGCTAATGGCACCGATATATGGACCAGCGGCCTGGAAACCACCAATATTACACGGGTAGGTTATTCGGTAGGCTCGGTTTACGTTGTTAAAACCACCGGCGTTAACCCGGCAAACGGCTTGCGCACTTATTTAAATAGAAATGGCGCAACGGTGCAATACAACCCGGTTACCGCTGCCTGGACATACCTGGACGGGACGACAGCGCCGGCTTTAGACGCTTATGGCGATGGTGTAGTAATGGGCCCCACCCTGCCCACCTACTATGGTGGCTTTAACAATACTTTTAAGTATAAAAACTTTGATCTTTATGCCAACATCGTGTACTCGGGCGGTAACCAGATCTATAACGGTACCAAAGCCACCCTGTTAGATAACCGGTTTTTTAATAATCAGGTAGATATTTTAAGGCGTTGGACAACCCCCGGCCAGGTCACCGATATCCCGGCCCTGCATTATAACGATCAGCAGGCCAGTGGTTCTGTATTACCCAATTCCTTTAACGTGGAGAGTGACCGTTATATCAAACTGGGCACTACTTCGCTTGGGTACACCTTTCCTGTTAAGCTGTACAAAAAAACAGGGGTTTCTTCCATCAGGGTATATGGGTCTGCAAGCAACATCATTTTGTATACCAAATATACCGGTTCAGATCCTGAGATCTCTGCTAACGGCGATTCCAATACCGCATCCGGCCGGGATAAGAACTCTGTGCCTGCCGGTAAATCATTCACACTGGGTATTAACGTAGGATTTTAATTAGACGACGATGAAAACGAAATATAGCACACTGATTTTAAGGGCTTCGATGGTAAGCTGCTTACTATTATGCGGGACGGCTTGTACGAAAAACCTGCTCGAGCCCACTAACATCACCAGTATATCTGATGCCAATGCGTTTGACAACCCTACACGGATTGTGGCGCAGATCAATGGCCTGTACGCCTCGTTAAAAAGCGGCAGCTTTTATGGCGGCAGACTAATCATTTACAATGAACTGAGAGCGGATGAGTTTATTATGAACAAACCTAATATCGTAACCGGGCAGCAAACCTGGTTGCAGGCCGTTAACTCCAGCACAAGCGAAGTAGGTACTTTATGGAGCGCTGGTTACGCTACAATTAACGCCGTAAACACTTTTATTGCGGGCCTCAATCTTAACCAAAGTAAAATTACATCGGCGCAGTATGCCAACTACATCGGCGAAGCGCAGTTTATCCGGGCTTTATGCTATTTTGCATTGGTACAAACCTATGCCCAGTCCTATACCCTAAATGGTGGTACAAGTTTGGGCCTGCCGCTGCGTTTAAATGCAGAAAATTCTAATGCCAACAATCAACTGGCCAGAAGTACGGTTGCCGACATTTACAAACAGATACTAACCGACCTGAACGCTGCCGAAACCGGGTTGCCCGCTAACTATACAACCACTATTTTAAATACAACAAGGGCCACTAAAAATACGGCTATTGCCCTGAAGGCAAGGGTTGACATGGTTAAAGGCGACTATGCCGGGGTGATTACCGAGTGCAACAAGATCGTATCGGCTACAGCCCCCTATCAGGCGCCGTCTGGTGGTGTCAGCAATAAACTGGAGGCCAATATCGCTACCGTTTTTCTGGGGAGCTATGCCGGTCCCGAATCTGTTTTCTCACTGCCGTTCACCGCTACCGAAACACCTGGTACGCAGAACCAACTGGCCTATTACTTTAATATTTCTCCCGGTAACGGCGAATTCTATCTGAACCCGGCGGGCACCATTTCCGATCCGGTATATGGTTCGGCGTCGACAGATGCACGCAAGAACTTTGTATTTACCAATACCGGGCAAAAATGGCTCAGTAAATACAAAGTGGCCAGTACGTATTCCGACTGGGTCCCGGTGATCCGGTATGCAGAAGTACTCCTGAATTTTGCCGAAGCTTTGGCCCGTACCGGCGATGCAGCCAGCATGACTAAAGCTGCCGCCCTGCTTAGTGCGGTGAGGAACCGTTCGGATGCTACTTATGTATTCCCGCCGGCAAGCATTGCTACGCAACCGGCTTTAATCGCTACTATTTTACAGGAGAAAAAGATCGAGTTTTTGGGCGAAGGCTTCCGCGTTCCCGATCTGCAGCGCCTGCGCCTCACCTTGCCGGCAAAATCAGGCACGGCGGGCAATGCACCGGCCGTGCTGGCTACAGATAACCGGTACATCTGGCCGATATCCAGCGCCGAGACCGCTATTAACCCGTTAATTGTACAAAACCCTCAATAATTAAAGTGATGAAGAAATATATTTTATTATTTGCCGGAATGATGGCCATGGGCACCCATTCCTTCTCGCAGGAAACCACGCCTGCCGCAGGCGGCAGAGGCGGGGCAGGCAGGAATGCCGCGGGCACACCTGCGGCCAGCATTGCCGCTGTTACGCAGGGGATGAAAAAGTTTGACGGCTATTTCAATTTTTATTATGATGATAAAACCGGCCGCGTTTTATTAGAGGTAGATAAATTTGATACAGAATTTCTCTATTTTAAATCCTTAACCGATGGCGCGGGAAGAAGCGCGGAACGCGGACAAGCCTCGGACGCGATCGCTAAATTTATCAAAATAGGCCCCAAAGTACTGCTTGTTGAGCCCAACTATAGCTACCGGGCCAATACTACCAATGCCGACGAGATTAAAGCGGTAGAAAACGCTTTTGCTAAATCTGTAATCTGGGGCTTTGCGCCGCTTGCCGTAGAAGGCGATAAGGTACTGATTGACCTTACCCCTTTTATTGTACGCGATAGCCAGGGCATAGGCAGCCGGCTTGGGGCAACACCGGCCGCCGGCGGTCGTGGAGGCCGCGGGGCAGCCCCTGCAGCAGGTGGTGGCGGCGCTGCCGCGGCTTACCGTATAGATGAAACCCGCTCGGGTGTATATATGCCCAATACAAAAAACTTCCCCAAAAATACCGAATTTGAAGCGCTGATCACCCTAACCGGCGGATCGGCAGGTGGTGGTAGGTTTGGCGGCGGCGGCGGAGATGGCATTGCGCCAGACCCTACAGCGGTTACCGTTAAAATGCACCAGTCATTTATTGAGTTGCCCGATGGCAACTACAAGCTTAGGAAGTTTGATCCGCGCTCGTCATTTAACATCTTTAGCTATATTGATTTTGCCTCGCCCCTGAATGAGCCGCTGGAAAAGAAATTTACCCGCCGTCACCGTTTGGCAAAAAAAGACCCGAATGCAGCGGTGAGTGAACCCGTAGAGCCCATTGTTTATTATGTAGACAGGGGCGCGCCCGAACTGATCAAGAAAGCCCTGATCGAGGGCGGTTCCTGGTGGAACCAGGCTTTTGAAGCGGCCGGGTATAAAAACGCGTTTATTGTTAAAGAGCTACCTGAAGGCGCCGATCCGATGGATATCCGTTATAATGTGGTGAACTGGATCAACCGGTCAGGCGGCACCCGCGCTTTTTCTTCGGGCGCGTCTTATATCGATCCGCGTACCGGCGAGATCATCAAAGGCGTGGTTACGCTGGGTTCCGACAGGCACAGGCAGGATATCCTGATTATGGAAGGTTTGCTACAACCCTACGATGATGGTAAACCGTTTGATAAAAGAGCGGAACAAGTGGCTTATGCCCGTTTAAGACAATTGGCAGCTCATGAAATTGGCCACACACTTGGCTTTACGCATAATTTTGCCGCCAGCGAAAAAGACAGGGCATCGGTAATGGATTACCCTTTCCCGCGCCTTTCTATCAAAGCTGATGGCACTATCGATGTGTCAGACGCTTATGCCAAAGGGATTGGCAGTTGGGACAAGCGCGCAGTAATGTGGGGTTATAGTGATTTCCCGAAAGGTACAGACGAAAATGCCGCGCTGGATAAGATCATGAACGAAACCATCAAATTAGGCTTTAAGTATATCCCGGATATTGGCGGCTATACCCATCCCGCATCGCACCAATGGGACGACGGCGCAGACCCCATAGCCGAGTTGAATAAACTGATGAAGATCCGCCGGCTGGCTTTAGACCGTTTCTCTGAAAAAGCCATTGTCAAAAACGCGCCTTTGGCAACATTGGAAGAAGTACTGGTGCCTACTTACCTGTTACACCGTTACCAGATAGAGGCTGTAGCAAAATCCATAGGCGGATTATATTTTACGCATGCCATTAAAAATGACGGCCAGGAACCTACCAAAATGGTAGATCCCGCTGTGCAGTGGCAGGCCTTTGATGCTTTAATGGCCACCGTTTCGCCGGAAGCATTGGCCTTGCCCGAGGGGTTGATCTCTAAAATTCCACCGCGCCCTACCGGCTACCCGTCCAGCGTAGAAACCTTTACGGGTTATACCGGGCCAACATTCGACCCGATCGCCGCGGCCGAATCAGCAGCGGCCGAAACACTTTCATCGTTGCTGAATTCAGAGCGTGCGGCAAGGCTTATTGAATATCATGCCCGCGACAGTAAACAGCCTGGCTTTATCGCTATCACCAATAAACTGCTGGAACAAACCTGGAAAGCGCCGGTTTTGCCGGGCTACAAAGGCGAATTGCAGATATTGGTTAATAACCTCACCCTTAAATATTTGCTGGAACTGGCAGCCGACACGCGTACATCAGAAAGTGTACGGGGGCAGGCGCTTTTAGAGATCGATGAATTGAAGGATTGGCTGACCGCCAAACTGCCCGGGATACAGGGCGAGCAAAAGGCCAATGTTTTATTTGCCCTGGCCGAGATCGCGGAATTTCATGAAACACCATCCAAATTCGTACCCGATCCTGCGCTGACCATGCCGCCGGGAGCGCCGATAGGAATGCCAGATATGGATTTCCTTAACGACATGATCAATTATTAATGAATGATAGCCGATTAATTAACTTATAAATATACATCTATGATAAAAAGGTATGGCCTGCTGCTGTTAATCCTTATTCAAAAATTAACGGCACAGGCACAGGCAGCTGATCATTATACCAACGGAATGGTGGTTTGCGCTTATCCGGATGCCGCACAGGTTGGGCTCAACATATTAAAAAAAGGAGGCAACGCGGTTGATGCCGCGATAGCCGTACAATTTGCGCTGGCCGTAACTTACCCGGAAGCGGGCAATATTGGCGGCGGCGGCTTTATGGTATACCGCTCGGCAAAGGGGAAAACCAATACGTTAGATTTCAGGGAAAAAGCCCCGGCTGCCGCCAGCGCCAATATGTTCTTAGACTCTTCCGGAAACGTTATACCCGGTATGAGCACCAGTTCGCACCAGGCATCGGGCGTGCCGGGATCGGTAGACGGAATGGTGGAAGCTAATCGTAAATACGGTAAATTGAAATGGGCCGAACTGGTACAACCTGCAATAGATCTGGCGCATAATGGCTTTAAGATTACCAAACGGCTGGCCGACGGTTTAACCAGGGGCGCAAATGCTTTTGCAAAAGCTAACCCCGGCAAATCTTATTTTTTAAAAGAAACGCCGTGGAAAGAAGGCGATCTGCTGATACAGGAAGATCTGGCAAAAACGCTGGAGCAAATACGTGACAAGGGCCGCAAAGGCTTTTATGAAGGTACTGTTGCCGAACAGATTGTTGAAGAAATGAAAAGCGGCAGCGGCCTGATATCGAAAGCCGACCTTAAGGCTTACCATTCTGTATGGCGCAAGGCCATTACCGGTACGTATAAGGATTATAAGATCATTACAATGCCTCCGCCGTCAAGCGGGGGCATTGCCTTAATTTCCCTGCTTAAATCGGTTGAAAAATACCCCCTGCACCGTTGGGGATATAACCAGGATTCTACTGTACAATTGATGGTAGAGGCTGAACGCCGGGTATATGCCGACCGGTCTAAATATTTAGGCGACCCGGATTTTTTCAAAGTCCCGGTAGATAGTTTATTAAGAGCATCATACATCCTGTCCCGCATGAGTAGTTTTACCTGGGATGCCGCTACACCAAGTACCAGCATCCGGCCGGGTACCATTACGGGTTATGAAAGTGACCAAACCACACACTATTCTATTACCGACAAGGAAGGGAACGCGGTATCGGTTACCACCACCTTAAATGGTTCGTTTGGTTCAAAGATAGTTGTAAAGGGAGCGGGCTTTTTATTGAACAATCAAATGGACGACTTTAGCTCGAAACCGGGTGTGCCAAATATGTACGGCCTGGTTGGCGGTAAAGCTAACAGTATACAGCCCAATAAGCGGATGCTATCATCAATGACACCAACCATTATTGAAAAAAATGGGCAGTTATTTATGGTTGTAGGCACACCGGGTGGATCGACCATTATTACCTCCGTTTTTCAAACGATATTAAACGTGATAGAGTTTGACCAGGACATGCAGCAGGCTGTCGCTTCTAAACGTTTCCATCACCAGTGGTTGCCCGATAATGTTTCGGTGGAAAAAGGCGCATTTAGCGAAGCTACCCAAAGCAAGCTGACGCAAAAGGGTTACAAGCTGAACAGCAGCAACGGCATTGGCAGGGTAGATGCCATTTTAAAAACGCCCACCGGCTACCAGGGTGGCGCCGACCCACGTGCCGATGACACCAAAGCCGGGTGGTGATAATTGTTAATCGGAGGGCCGCTGATATGATTGCTATCCGCTTCGTCCCACAGATTGCTTTGGCGGGAGATTTTGCCATCATCAGCTAACTCACAGTAGGCGAAAGCGTGCGCGGCCAGCGGAGGGAAGCCGCGCACCGCTTTTACGCCCCCAGGGTTACGTGGAATTACTAAAGTACCTGCTCAAAAAAACATAGCCCGTTAATCAGTTTTTCAGCAATTCATCCAGCCGGGCATTGAAGTTTGCGCGCGTAATGCCGGTTATCTTTGATAAAGACTGGAAGTAATTGGCATTATCGTCTTGCTTTTTGCCGCAGCTGAGGAATTCGATGACTTTAGCGAAACCCTGCTCCTTTTCGATCTGTTGCACGATCAGTGCATCCAATACATAATCTGTATAAAGCGGGGTCTTCGCGCCGCCGAACTTGCGGTGCTCATCAAAGGCTTTCAGCCAGTCACGGTCGGTACCCATATAAGCTTTAAACTCCCGCAGAATATCCGGCCAGGTATAAACGCCCCAACTGCCGCCATATAAATACGCGCAGGCTTCATCGATGGGGCGATTAATGATAGCCGTGCTAACCACGTGGTGCAGCCGTGTATGCCAGAGATCATGCAGATCAAAAGCGGCCAGATCATTGGTAGCTGCACCGATCAGCATCAGGCTATGGCCCTTTTCGTACCATGAATTATTTAAACTGCCATAGCCGTTATACTCCACCCGGAACTCTTCGCCCAGCAAAGCCATTACGTCACTAAAACTATCGCAATAAAAGATCTCGGTCGGGTAATCCGGCGCCTTCAACTTCTGATCAAAAAATTTGGCCATCCTGATATAACGGTCCAGCAAAGGCACGCTGGTGACAGAATTGCGATAAATAGTAAAGCTCCCTGATTGTTGCTTTTTCCAGGTCAGCGTATTCCGCCGCAGCGGCGAGCTGAAAACAAAACCGCCATTCGCCTTTTTGGCCATCAACTTGAAACTGGCACGCAAGCCATTGGCCATCTGTACCAAATAACCTGAACTATCGACTGGCGATACATTAATCAGGGTAAAAGTTTGGCCCTTCATTTCATCCAGCAGCGCAGTGGTTTCGATAAAAAGATCAGGGTCGGCACCGGCCCGTTTTTCCACGAAACCATTAAGTCCGGCAATCAGCGCCAGGCTGTCTTTGGGCAGTTTCAGATTTTTAGCGGGGATAACCGATTGTCCAAAAGAAAAGATAGCCAACGGGCAAGCGATAAAAGTGAGCTGGATTTTTTTTAACATGTGAAAAGGATTGATTGGCCAAGATAAGCAATTTGAGCAAATGGGCATTGGTTGGTTAAACGCCCTAAATCGTATCTATTCACATGCTTCTATTAGGTTCCATTAATCCCCACTTTTCAATCAATTAACCGGTTAGTCATTTGTACATTTCAAAATTTGCATTTTTTGAATTAAGCAAGAGCAGCTATGGACTTGTTTTCAAGTAGAGGGGAGCAGGATCGAACTACCGACCTTAGGGTTATGAATACTATTAGACTTCTATCCTAAAAAACATATTTATCTTAAAATAAACATGTTGTGATAAGGTTTAGGTTGAAAGTCCCGAGCAGCGAGTGTTTGGGGTTTTTGTTTTTAATATAACTTTGAGCATTTCTGATTTGCATTATCATATCATTATCTTACATTTATATAACTAAATCATATCACAATCATATCAATGGAAATTACAACCATAAATGCTTTAATAGGCGCAGGTGCCACTATAACTGGCGCTTTGATTGGTGTTTTTGTCAAAAACTGGATAGAGAACAGGCGATTACCGAAAATTAAGGCTGATAGGCAAACTGCTTTACAAGGTCAATGGGATGGAAAGGTCTTTCAATATGTGGACCGCGACAAAACATCTGATTATCCAATCATTATAAATCTAATAGTTACCGAACGCAAAATAACAGGTACAGCTACTGTAACTGGAAATACCGCACAAACGTTAAACTTAGAAGGAACATTTCAACACGATTTTTCTTTAACCTTGAAGTACGAGAACCAAAAGAAAGAGATTTGGCAGTTTGGAACAATAGTGTTGAAACTCTCAGCGGATGTAAAAAAGCTGAATGGTAAGTTTGTTGGATTTGGTCACGAAAATGAAAGTATTGTTCATGGAACAGTTGAACTCGTTAAAAATTAGCATAGAGCTGTTGTTAACAGCTAATCTAAAACACTAACTTTAGTATATATGGCTAAAATTAGATGGACTAATGTAAAAGAGGAATACTTAAACGGTTGTTTACCCAACTGGTTATAGGTTTGGGTGTAGGTACATTGCTTTCGCTTATCCCGCCATTTCTTACCAAATTCATCGCGTAAGGGTTAACAATTAATTGGAGGCCGGCGCTTTAGGTAAACTAAACATAACCGGGATGGTCATCTGAACCCTGACAGGAACGTCGTTATCTTTACCCGGCGACCATTTTGGAGATAGCTTTATTACCCTAATGGCCTCAGCGCCTAAACCTTCTCCCGGATCCCTCATTAGTTTTATATTGGAAAGGGCCCCGTCCTTTTCAACAATAAATTGTATAAAAGCCATCCCTTGAACTTTTTTATTTAATGCTGCTAAAGGATATTGGATGTTTGATCTTAAGAATGAACCATAGCCTGCAACCCCACCTGGAAAAGCAGGAATTAGCTGGATGGATTTAGGGCCATTAGCTATTCGCACCGAATCATCAGACTTTTTATTTACAGTTTGCGCATTCACTTCATTCACTTTAAGTGATAACCCAACCATAATCAAAAACAAACACACCTTAAACTTACTAATCATACGCTTTTTATAAATAACAAATGGGGTTACCTCTTCCATATTGCTAATATGAATAATAATTTCCAGATATCATATTAAAATAGTTCAGTACTAATAGTACTAATAATGTAGCTATCTTTCCATCAAAATACGGTTAAGCAATTAAAATAATATAAGAGTCAAACCTAAATTTATATGGTTTTATTTTTGAGCTAATTATAAATTAACCGTAGTATTGAGTGAATTTTACCTGAATAATCACAAAAATGAAACTTAAATATCCGGCTAATTTACTTCAGTTGTTTTTAAAAGAACTCAAAGTCCCAGTAAGTTCAACAACTATTAAAAATGAAACTTTTAAACATCCCCATAACAACACGATATTGGGTTTTAGTGAGTTGATGGATACCTGGAAGATACCTAATTCTGCCTATAGACTTAGTTTTGATGAATTGCTTAAACCAGAAATGCCGCACCCTTACATCACCAGTGTGGGCGAAAATAAATTCATTGTTGTTAAAGGTTATGATCAAAACAACTTTATTGTAGGTGATGATGATAAAAAGAATTACACGATCGAATCGGAGAAACTTAAGGCGGACTACCAGGGTTGGGTATTTATTGCTGAAAAAAGCAGCGGCTCTGGCGAAAAAGAATACAAAGAAAAACGCGCGCTTGAATGGCTAACCGCTGCACGGACACCCGCTATAATTATGGGTGTAATATTGTTCTTAGTAATATTATATAATAAACAACCAGCCATTACAAATTTTACTGGCTGGGGATTTTATGCTTTGATCGCAGTTAAAACATTGGGGGTGTTCACTTCTATACTTTTGTTATTGCGATTTGCTGGAATTGAAAATAATGTTCTGTCAAAGATCTGCAGGGTTGGTAAGAACGATTGTAATTCGTTAATGATGACCAGCGCCGCAAAAATAACCAGTTGGTTGTCATGGAGCGAGGTTGGTTTTTTTTATTTCGCTGGTACCTGGTTGACATGTTTATTGAATATTGGCCAACTGCCGATACTTAAACTGATGGCTCTTCTTAATTTGATGTGCCTTCCTTATACCGTATTTTCAATTTACTATCAATGGCGCATCGCGAAAAATTGGTGTGTCCTGTGCTGTGTAGTTCAAGTTTTGCTTTGGACGGAGTTTGTGTTTTTTATCCCCTTTTTGAATCATTTCGAGTTGCTCGGTAGCCTGAAATTAGACCTTTGGGTTGTCGAAATGTTAACACCAGTTCTGTTTTGGGCATTTGTCAAACCATACTTTGCCCGTTCAGTTAAGGCGGAGTATTTACAAGATAAGTTGACAGCATTAAAATTCAATGTTGAGACATTTAATTATTTAAACCAGCAATCACAACAAATTGAATTACTGCCAGAAAACAGGACCATCATTTTAGGTAACAGTGATGCTGAAAAAATTATCACATTGGTTACCGACCCTTTTTGCATAGCCTGCTTCAAAACGCATAAAGAATTAGATCATTTACTCCGTTACAATAATAATATTAGGTTGCAAATAGTTTTTCGTACACCGGATGACAAAAATTCGGATAAGACGAAACTTGCAGCCGATCTAACTGATATATACATGCTTGGCGGCAGTGAGAAAGTTTTGGTTGCGCTTGACGCATGGTATGGTGACAAAAATAAAAATTACAAAAAATGGAGACAAAAATTCCCGGTAGATAATACAAGTGATACCGTGAATTTTTTGAGCTCACAACGAAATTGGTGCAAGGCTCACGGAATAACGGCAACGCCTACCGTTTTTATAAATAGGTATAAACTGTCTAACCACTATGATATTGAGGATATTGCTTATTTAATTTAAGTGAACTTGATTTCAGAGCTACTTCAATAAATAAACAGTATTGCTAATTTTTAATTAATTATCGGTAGCATAAATAGTTTTTTTCGTTTATTGTTATTGTTAAAAACTTATTTTTTATTTTGATTTTTTGCTTATCTTACCAAAGGATCTAAGCCGTTATTTTTCGATTTGTAAATACCAAACACCTTATTTTTTCACCGTTCTTGCTCTCGATCACTTCTTTAAAAGGAAATATTTAACTAAATCTATAATTAAACACAATTAAAATTATGACACAGAAAACCGTTCCAAAATTTGGAGCTCCAATGGAAATTTTAACAAAAGACCAAATGAAAGCGCTATGGGGAAGTTCCTCCAACGTTGCAGCTTTAAAGCAGTCACAAGAAGAAAATAATGTCTGTTACATGTGTTGCACCTCGGATTATATCAATTGCACTCCATGTGATACTTCGGGTAACGGTGGTTGCATAGCAGGTATTCCGGTATCTTATTGTTGCGTAGGTAACCCCCCCGGTGTGCTTGGCTGTAATGGCTGCGGTACCTTATCAAACGGTGACTGTGCTCCATGTTAAACCCATTAGTCTGAGGCTTTTTGCCTCAGACTTTTTTGATTTTATGATTGTTGTTGATAGTAAGCTATGAAAGATTTGAAGTGTTTTATTTTAGTGATCGCTAACGTTATTTTTTTTACGGACGGACTTTTTGCACAAAAGCTACCACGAGTTCAAAATGTTAGCATCTGGGCACCTTCAACTATTAAAATTGATGGGAAATTAGCTGAATGGCCAAATCAGAAATTAAGTGCCTTTAACCCTTTAACCAGGATATTCTATGTCATTTCAAACGACGATGACAATTTGTATCTCACTGTACGTGGGATGGGGCCCGGGTGTGGTGGCAAGATCCTAAAAGAAGGCTTGATCTTTACAATCAGCCATTCTTTTGATAAAAAGTTCGCGGAAATTGATACCAATAATGTTTCGGTCAGGTTCCCAACTACCCAGTGGGCACCCACTGTTTCTTCTATTATGTATGCCGCCCTTCGGGCGAACAAGTTATATTTATCAAACCCCGCTAAAAATAAAAAAGAAATTGATTCGCTAAACGCGATCACGAATATCCGCGTTGATCAGCTTGCTAAAGAGATCAGGATAAAAGGCATTAAAGAAATTCATGACTCAACTTTATCAGTTTATAACGATACAGGGATCAAAGCACGACTGCAATTTTTGAATGGAGAACCGGTTTTGGAGATGGCTGTGCCGTTAAAGTACTTACATTTAAAGTCAACTTCAGATAGAAGGTTTAGTTATAAAATAAACTTGCCCGTCACACAACTGTCGCCTGGTACTGAAATGCCAATGAAATCTGGTGACGACGTACGTGTAAGCGATGATGACTTATTCCGTTTAACCGTTACCAATTTTTGGGGTGAATATACTTTGGCAAAAAAAACCTAATCCTTGAAATTTTCCTATTACAAACAGCAAGACCAAATGGACTGTGGCCCTACGTGCTTGCGTATGGTATGCAAACACTTTGGCCGTACTATCGCAATCCAAAAGCTAAGGGCGCTGTGTTTTGTCAACCGGGGCGGGGTAAATTTGCTGGCACTTAGCGAGGCCGCCGAGAAAATCGGTTTCCGCACAACAGGAGTTAAAATATCTTTAGAACAACTGAACCAGGCCGAGCTGCCCTGCATACTGCATTGGGGACAAAACCACTTTGTGGTGCTGTATAAGATTAAGCAAGGCAAGTACTACTTAGCTGATCCAGGAAAGGGTTTATTTATCGTCAAAGAAGCTGACTTTCTGAAAAGCTGGTATAGCCACAAAGAGGCAAGCACCGGCATTG
Source organism: Mucilaginibacter sp. GW821-FHT07H05 (assembly GCF_059418485.1). Classification (NCBI taxonomy): domain Bacteria; kingdom Pseudomonadati; phylum Bacteroidota; class Sphingobacteriia; order Sphingobacteriales; family Sphingobacteriaceae; genus Mucilaginibacter; species Mucilaginibacter sp. GW821-FHT07H05. Next base: position 452,338 of record NZ_JBWKPY010000005.1, on the reverse strand, counting down.
CCTTGTTAATAAGTCCATCACCAACATTTTATGAGCAGGAAGATGATACAGACACAAAAATATCCTGGCTATCCATACTGCGCTATTTTTATGTGTACAAGCGGCTGTTTATTCAGTTGGTGATTGGTTTGAGTATTGGCACAGTGCTTTCCTTAATTACGCCGTTCCTTACCCAATCCATTGTTGATATCGGTATCAATACCCGCAATATCAGTTTTGTCTATTTGATACTGATTGCCCAGGTCATGCTGTTTATCGGCAGTACCAGCGTCAACTTTATCCGCTCGTGGATACTGCTGCATATCAGCACCCGCATCAATCTTTCTATCCTGACGGATTTCCTTATCAAGCTCATGAAATTGCCCATGAGTTTCTTCGAGACCAAAACCACCGGCGACATCATGCAGCGCATGAACGACCAGCGCACAATAGAAAGCTTCCTGACAGGTACCACACTGAACACACTGTTTTCTGTGGTGAACTTAGTCGTATTTACCGTGGTACTGGTGTACTATAACACCCTTATTTTTATCGTATCGCTGGTGAGCACTGTCATTTATGCCGCCTGGATTGTGCTGTTCCTGAAACGCCGCCGGGCGTTAAACTATAAACAGTTTGATAACGCATCCAGCAACCAAAGCACCATTGTAGAACTGGTGAACGGCATGCAGGAGATAAAACTCAACAACTGCGAACAGCAAAAGCGCTGGGGTTGGGAGCATATCCAGGCAAAGCTATTCAAGTTTAAAACGCAAAGCCTGGCTCTTACCCAATACCAGCAAGGCGGCTCGATGTTTATCAACCAGGCAAAAAATATCCTCATCACATTCTTAAGCGTTAAGGCGGTGATAGACGGACAGATTACTTTGGGCGGCATGATGGCCATACAATACATTGTAGGGCAGGTCAGCAGTCCCATTGAGCAAATGCTGGGCTTTGTACAATCGTATCAGGATGCCAAAATCAGTTTGGAGCGGTTAAACGAGATCCACCATTTGCCCGATGAAGAACCGGTTGAAAAACACTGGCTGCACGAATTACCGGCCGACAAAAGTATCACCCTAAAAGACTTGACCTTTACCTATCCCGGTGCCGGAAACGAGCCGGTGCTCGAACAAATCAACCTGTCTATCCCGCAAGGCAAAACTACGGCCATTGTCGGCATGAGCGGCAGCGGGAAAACCACCATATTGAAATTGCTGCTACGCTTTTATGAACCTGACAAGGGCGATATACACATAGGCACGACACACTTAAACAAACTTAGCTTTAAAACATGGCGCAATGCCTGCGGTACGGTGTTGCAGGACGGTTTTATCTTTTCCGATACTATACAAAACAACATTGCTGTGGGAGACGAGTATCCCGACCCGCAAAAATTGCAGCAAGCTATTCACGTAGCCAACATCGGCGATTTTATTGCCGAACTACCCTTTGGCTTGCACACAAAAATAGGCTCGGCAGGTAATGGCATCAGCCAGGGACAAAAGCAGCGGCTGCTGATTGCACGAGCCGTATATAAAAATCCCGACTATTTATTTTTTGACGAAGCTACCAATGCATTGGATGCTAATAACGAGCGGGTAATTATGGATAACCTGAACGAGTTTTTTACCGGGCGCACCGTAGTGGTGGTAGCGCACCGCTTAAGCACCGTCAGCAATGCCGATAATATTATTGTGTTGGACAAGGGCCGTATTATTGAACAAGGCACACACCACGAACTGACCGCCATGAAAGGCGAATACTATAGCTTAGTGAAAAACCAGTTAGAGTTAGGAATGTAATATGCAAGACCACACCATCAGCAACAGGCATTCAGACGAGATACACGATATCATCACGAAAGTACCCTCGTGGATTGTGCGATGGGGCATTGTCATGTTCGGGGCGATATTAGTAATGACACTTTCGATTTCAGCCATCATCCGCTATCCTGAAACAATTAAATTACCGGTAAAAATCCAAACCACGAATAACCCTGCCGATGCATTTGCGTTAGCTGAAATTACACAGGATAATTTTACCAAAGTTAAAATAGGACAGCAGGTACTTATTCATCTAAAAGTATATTCGTCTGATGCCTATGAACCTGTAAAAGGAATGGTCAGCAATATAGCTGACAGTCCAAATGGACAAGGTTTGTTTACGATCAAGGTAAAGCTAAATGTCCCTGGTGCAAAATCACCGGTAAAACTCAAAAGCTGGATGACCGGGAGTGCAGAAATTATTACACAGGATATTACCGTTTTACAGAGGGTTACCAAAAGCCTGATCAGGAATATTAATTGATAACTGCCAGTATATTTCGAACAATAAAAACCTTCTCTCTTACAGGTAGCGAGTGTTAGGGGATTTTATTTTTTATTCAGGCTTCAACTGGATTTTTTTCAGTTCAATATATTTTTCTTCGAGGGAAGCACCAATACCATACTTTTCACGATCAAACTTGTGTCCCATTAAATCAACCTGAATCCTGTCCAGGCATCTTTCATGCGTTAAACGGTCCAACCAGCATGACATTTTATTGGTTTGTTTAAACATTGTTTTAACAGAAAAAACAAAGGCTGTTACAATTTCTTGTAACAGCCTTGTCTTCAGGTAGCGGGGAGCAGGATCGAACTGCCGACCTTAGGGTTATGAATCCTACGCTCTAACCATCTGAGCTACCCCGCCGGGTTATTCTTATTTATCTTTATTTGCTATACTGCATTACTACAGGCACTTAACAAACATCCTTTTTAAAAAGGTTTGCAAATATAGGATAAATTAGTTTTCTTTAGAAAAAATGTTAACATTTATAGCCATCAAGGGCTAACCAATTGATTTGAACCGACATGTCTGACAAGAAAAAATTTAATATTGAGTATGAAATAAAATCATCTCCCCGCATTCTATATACATTTTTAAGCGAACCTAACGGATTAACCCAATGGTTTGCTGATGATGTAACTGTTAAAGATCAGATGTATACTTTTACCTGGGATGGCGAAGCGCAAAAAGCTAAACTGCTGCTAATGAAGGAGAACAAGCTGGTGCGCTTTAAATGGATGGATGACGACCCCACTTGTTATTTTGAAATGGAAATATTGCAGGACGAGCTAACTAATGATGTAGCCCTGGGCGTTACCGATTTTGCTACCGAAGATACCATAGCCGAGCGCAAGCTGATATGGGATAACCAGGTTGATTACCTGATTAGCGTATTAGGGGCATAAAAAACCGCTGTAAACTGCAGCACAATCTATTTTGTTATTATAAACCACCCTGAGGGGTGGCTTTTTGTTTTTATACCGATGTAATACTTGCCCGATATCTCCGTTACTCCAGTACATTTTAACAAAATCCATTTGTAATAGCATCTTTCCTCGTCGTTTCTCTAAATTTGCACCGTGAAAAAGATACACCTCTTAATTCTTAAGTCGTTTATAAGGCCCTTTATCGTTACCTTTTTCATTGTAATGTTTGTGTTGCTGATGCTGTTTTTATTTAAATACATCGACGACCTGATAGGTAAAGGGTTTGAATGGTATATTATTATGGAGCTGATGCTGTATTCGTCGGCTACTAATGTGGCTATGGCGCTACCCCTATCGGTGCTGTTATCATCTATCATGACCTACGGCAGCCTTGGCGAAAATTACGAGTTGGTGGCCATCAAATCGGCCGGCATATCACTGGGCCGGGCGCTTTACCCAATGATCATCGCGGTATGTTTCCTTAGCGTATCGGCATTTTTCTTTTCTGATTATATGCTGCCGGTAGCCAATCTTAAGTATTATAACCTGCTGTATGATGCCCGCAAGCAAAAAACAGCATTCCTCATCAACGAAAATGTTTTTAATAACAGCTTCCCGGGTTACTCTATCCGCGTAAAACATAAAGATCCGGACGGGCAAACCCTGCACGAAATTATGCTGTATGAAAAAACCGACGGGCAAACTAATATGAATACCATATTTGCACAGGAAGGTGTGATGTACCGTTCGCCGGATAATATGTCGCTGATATTAAGACTGAAAAATGGCATCCGTTATGAGGAAAGAGCCCCCGAAAACGGCTCGGGCATACCCCGGCAGCAACTGACCCGTTTCCGTTTTAGTGAGCGGGTGCAAAAGTTTGATTTATCAAGCTTTAAAATGGCCCATACAGACGAAAACGAATTTAGGGGCGCCTACCAAATGATGGACCTGAAGCTGCTCAATAAAACGCAGGACTCGACAAAAAAACTGGTTTTTGTAGGCCTCGATCGTAATTATCAGCTCCTTTCCCCCTATTTCAAGTACTTTATGATGCCACATAAAATGCTGAAGGGTAAACCATACGATAAAGGCCGTCCCGATTACCTGAAAGGCCTGCCGCACGAGAAGCAAATTTCGATTATTGGGAATGCCTTAAATGAGGCTAAAGGTTTTAAAGACCAGGTAAAACAGCGCGCCACACGGTATGAAGAGCTAACCCTCGAAACGCGGCGTAACAGGGTAGAATATCAGAAGAAATTTACGCTATCCGCCGCTTGCCTGGCCTTGTTCCTCATCGGGGCACCTTTAGGCGCCATTATCCGTAAAGGTGGCCTTGGGCTGCCTGTGGTGGTAGCTATAGCGTTCTTCCTGATCTATTATATCATATCAACCATTGGCGAAAAATTTGTGAAGGATGGGGGTGTTTCACCTTTAATAGGTATGTGGGTGGCTATTATTATATTAACACCCATCGGGATCTTCCTGTCGTACAAAGCAGCTAACGATTCGGAGCTGTTTAATGTGGAGGCATACAATAAATTTATAAAGAAAGTAACCGCTTTTTTTGCAAAGAAGAAAGCGCTGTAGTTTAAACCGGCTCTGAAAACCTGGAGTGGCAGGGGGGGGTAACACAACTTAACATAATTCAAAATTTTCACTATTTAATTAATTGATAATCAATATTTTAACTCATTTTCAGGGTTGACATAAAAATGCCATTTTTTTGCTGATTTAGTTGTGTGATGATTAAGTTTCTAATCCCCCTGTTTACGCCGAAGGCGGAGCAAAGGCCGGCTGGAGTATCCGCAGTATTGTTTTTACAAATCAAAGACCCATAATAAAGCCACCTTAACGTACATTTGTACGTAGTAATTACAAAATGGTATTTAAGGCCATTAAACCCGCATGATAAAATGCTGAATACGATAGAAGAAGCAATAGCTGCCATACAAGCCGGTAAAACTATTATTGTTGTTGATGATGAAGGCCGCGAAAATGAAGGTGATTTTTTAACTGCCGCACGTAACGCCACACCCGAAACCATTAATTTTATGGTGAAATATGGCCGTGGCCTGGTATGCGCCCCTATTACTGTCGACCGTGCTAAAAAGCTGGGGCTGGAGCCGATGGTATTGCAAAATACTACATCGCACGCTACCAATTTTACCGTATCGGTTGATCTGTTGGGGCATGGCTGCACAACCGGCATCTCTGCGTCCGACCGTTCAAAAACCGTATTGGCGCTGATAGACGATAACCTTGATCCTGCCGAACTGGGCCGCCCGGGGCATATATTTCCACTGATAGCTAAAGATGGCGGCGTACTGCGCCGCTCAGGCCATACCGAAGCGGCTATAGACCTGCCAGTGATGGCTGGTTTTGAACCTGCCGGCGTAATCTGCGAAATTATGAAGGAGGATGGCGAAATGGCCCGCCTGCCCGATTTGCTGGAGATGGCTAAGGAGCACGACATGGTTATTATCTCTATTGAAGACCTGATTGCTTACCGCCTGCGTACCGAAAGCATGGTAACTAAAGAGGTAGCCGTTAAAATGCCTACCCAATGGGGTGATTTTGATATGATAGCCTATACCCAGATAGATACCGGCGAAAACCACCTGGCCCTGATTAAAGGCACCTGGGAACCCGGCGAACCGGTGATGGTGCGTGTGCACAGCTCGTGCATTACGGGCGATATTTTTGGATCGTGCCGTTGCGATTGCGGCCCGCAGTTACACAAGGCTATGGAAATTATCCAAAAAGAAGGCAAAGGCGCTATTATTTACATGAACCAAGAGGGCCGCGGCATTGGCCTGATCAATAAACTGAAAGCTTATCATTTACAGGAGAATGGCTTTGATACTGTTGAAGCCAATATCCAGTTAGGCTTTAAAATGGATCAGCGCGATTATGGTATCGGCGCGCAGATCATCCGCGATTTGGGGATCTCTAAAATGCGCCTGCTTACCAACAATCCTAAAAAACGTGCGGGATTGATTGGTTACGGACTGGAGGTTGTTGAAAACATCCCTATCGAGATAGCATCAAATCCGCATAACGAAAGTTACCTGCGCACTAAAAGGGATAAGATGGATCATTCCATTATGCAAAAGCAAAACCACTAATTATTTTTCTTCCGGAACGTCGCTATCATTGTTTGCGGGGGCAGGTGTTGTACCTGTGCCATTGGCCTGCCTGCGCCGGCGGTTGCTAAACAAGCTTCTGAAAAACTCGCCGAAGGTATCAAAATCGCGCTGGTAAATCAGGCCAAGCCCGTTTACATATTGCACGTTTAAATTATTATACAGATCGAGCGTAGTGCCGCTTAGTACCCGGTACGAGTAGCGTGCCCTTAAACGCCCGTCTTTCCGTAACAGGTAATCAACCTCAAAATCCTTCGTATAACTACTGATATCGGTATTCAGGAAACTGCCCGATGACCCGAATATGTTATTGTTCCCGTTAGGATTGTAAAGGCTGCCGGTCAATATCAGCCTGTCTTTTAAGAAATGTAAGGTGGCGCTGGCATCACTGGTAGACCGGATGTTGATATCCACATTTTTAATATTCGATTGCGAAATAAAAGTATTCAGTTTATTAAACGCAAACTCGCTTAAAGCCTGTTCGGCCGTTTGCGATACCTGGTTAGTTAAATTATTATCGGTACCGGCGGCAAATTGCCTGCGTATAATTAAGCTAAGGGCTTGCTGGTTACGGTTACTTTCATCGGTTAAATAGGTGGCCAGATCATCCTTGATGGATGGATCGGTTGGGAAAGTAAAATCAAAACTAATTTTTGGCTGTAACAGGGTATGTGTTAATATCAATTGTGCCTGTACCAATTTTTGCTGGCTGCCTGTGGGCGATGTTAAACCGGCCGCCCTGTACAGATTGTTAATATCGGTACGTACCTCGTAAATGGCCTTCATGTTAATATCGGCATTACCGGCGCTGCCCGTCCAGCGGATGGTACCGCCCTGGTCAACCGTAAAGTTTTTGCTGATGAAATCCTTGGCAGTAAATTCAAACTTACCCGATGAGATCAGGAAATCGCCAAACATTTCAAAATCGCCCAGGCTGTTAATTTTCAGTTGCAGCCTGTTAGATACGCCCCGGCCTTCCAAACGGCCATAATCGGTTGATATCTTCACCAACGATTTTTCATCAACGGTAAGTTGCAAATTAAGGGTAACGCCTTTAAACGCGTTTACCTGCTCCTCTACTTTAGCGGTATCACTATGGCTCACAAACCTGATAAAATCATAATCACTGGCGGTTGATGAAGTGTTTAGCGGGATATTAAATACAGTACCATCTCCTGTAGTAGCTTTAATATCAATGTTCATATTATCGGTTGGGCCGGTAAAAGTAAATGTACCGGTACCATAGGCTGTGCCAAAATAAATATGGTTATCCTTAAAAGTAGTATTAAGCGCCATAAAGTTGGTGGCCTTTACCGTAACATCCAATGTTGGGTTTGATATATTGTTTAAATCAACCGTACCGGTGGCTGTGGCCTCGTTGCCCTTAATATCTTTAAGCGATAGCTTGTCTATCTTAATCACGCTTTTATCTACCGTTAACTCATCATTAAGCGTATAGGCGGTTTTTAAATAATTCACCGTAAGGCCTGTATTTACCAGGGTAACCTTACCGTTAAGTTGTGGCGCGGATGGTGTACCTGTCAGTTTCAGATCGGTTGAGATATGCCCTTTCAGGTTTGATACCAAATCCTTCACAAACGGATCAAAGATGATGGCTTCGGTCTGGTTCATCTTTACATCAAAATCAAGCACATTACCTACGTCCTTGCCCAGGTTATAAACTCCTGCAATATTCATGGTTTCCAGGCCACGGTTCAGGATGTTTAATTTAACATTAGCCTGTTTACGTTCGTTATCCAGGCTTGATACCAGCTTTACGTTGCCAATCAATGTCTCGTTCATAGCCAGCGAGTCGATACCCAAATGGGCATCTACGCCCGGCGCTTTGGTAATACCGCTCAGTACCACATCCCCGTTTAAAGCCCCATGCAGCATAATACCCGATGCTTTGGTGAGCTGATTTAGTGTAGCCATGCTAAACTTTTCAAACTCTACTTTTAGCTTATCTTCCAAATTATCAGATATAAAACCATTAATACGTACTTTTTGCACACCGCGCGATAGCTCAAAGCCCGATACCTGCGTTTTGCCATCCAGCAAGCGGATGCGCACCTGCTCCTGGATCTTCCAGCGCTGATGTTCCAATATCACGTCGGATGGTAATAAACTCAGCTTGGCGGTCGTATCACGGCCAAATTCTACCAAACCGTAAAGGTCCAGTTGATTTATCGCGTCTTTATCGGATAGTTTTACGTTGAATTTAAGGCTATCCCTGTTTAAGAAATTGGAAATGTTTATATTTTTTATGTACAGGTCCTTATTCAGGTCAACCCGGCTTAAGGATACGTTGAGGCCAAGGAAGCCGTCGCTGGTGTTTTCATCCAGGATCAGGTCATGAAATACCAGGCCGCCATAGTTAATGGTTTTTACAAAACCGCTTAAAGTAGCCGTTTTATCAGCCGAATTAAACTGGCCTACAAAATTACCCTGATCAGGTATTTTAAGGTCCGGTTCAAACATGGCTATCAGCGGATCGATATTTTTTATTTTGAAATTAAAATCAAACTGCTGGGTATTAAATGGTACAATAGTGGTTTTTAACGATGGAATATACTTTTTAACGATAGCCTTAAAATAAGAGGGTAACGTAGCCAGATCAAAGTTCCCCTTAATACTGCCATCTGCCATTGGCGATTGCAGGCTGATCAGCCTTTCGCGGCCAGTCCCCGACGAGGTCAGGATTACAGAATCGACCAGGTAATTATGCCGGGGATCAACTATACGGATAGGCGAAAGTGATATTTTACCTGTCAGGTTGCTCAGGCTATTGCCGGTAAACTGGGTATTCAGGTTAGCGCTTAGCGTAATGGTATCATTTAACAGGTGAATAGTGTTCAGGTGCGCATCGGTAACAGTGGCTGTCAGATCATAGGCCGGCAAAGCCGGGTTAAGATCGGCAGTGCCCTTTAAATTAAGCTTGATATTATTATCATTAATGGCCACCGTACCGTTAAATACCTTTTTAATAACCGAGCCATTAACGTTTACGTTTTTATAGCGGTAGTTTTTATAATCGATATAGGTAATTTTAGCATTAACCTTTTCAGTCAGGTTTTTCAGCTCATCTCCGCTACCTTTAACATCAGCTGCAAAGGTGATCCGGTTCAGGTCGGGCTGATCTATCAGCGTACCTAAATCAAAATCGTAAGCTTTTATTTTACCGCTATAGCTGGGTGTACCGGCCTTGCTGATCTTCAGGTTCACATCCGATTCAAACCTGCCCAGCTTGGTTTTAAAATCGCCGTAGGCAATAAAATCATTCTGAACGCCGGTAAACTTGCCTTTAAAGTTTACGTTACCAAATTTTTGAATAATGGCAGGCAGCTTTTTGTTATTAGTGCCGCTAAAGCGGTTATAAAGGAAATCCAGGTCTTTTTTATTGGTAGCTATCTGATCGAAACTTAATTCCATCAGCGTGTTTTCCCAATCGGGCAATCCTTTTAGTTTAAAATCGCCTTTTAAATAGGTGGCCTGCCCGGCTGTCACGGTCAGGTGAGTGGCTTTCAGGTTACTTACCAAACCTTTTATGTGTCCGTCTACACCTAAATCAAACTGGCTTTTATCAAGCGTGGTGGTAAAATAAGCAATATCGGCCGATGAGATCTTCGACGATTTAAAATCAGCATCCAGCAGTACACGGTTTTCAAATTCTTCCCCAATATCTCCAAAATGCTTAAACCGCATCCTGAAATAGTCCTTCAGCGATGAGTGAGGCGTTAAGATATGCATGTTTTGGGCCAGGATCTGGTTACTATCTACCGTAGCCAGGGCTTTAAAATTTTTAATATAGAAGCCGCTTTTTTCGCGAAGGGTAAGGCTGCGTACATCGCCTTTAAACATGTGGTGCACCAGGTCCATATTGCGCACATCTGTGCTAAAGTGGTCTACATCAATATCGTCAAAATCAATGCTGCTGCTGTTAATGGTTTTATGCAACATGTTTTTAAAACGGAAGTGAAAATTATTCACCACTGTTTTTTCAAAAACCAGTGTCCAGGGCTTGCTTACTTTTTTGGCGGTATCGGGCTTATTAAAGTAATCAACAATAAAATCGATATTACTGGTAGTATCGTTCAGTTTTTTAAGGTAAACCGAGCCGTTATCTAACTGGATGCGGCTGAAATCGATTTTACGTTCGCCAATGCTGCTGAAGATCGAGAACCCGTTCAGTTCGACGGTTAATTTGGGGCTGCTGACTAAGGTGTCGTTCTGGTGATCGAGCACGTACAGGCTATCCAGCACAACCGATGAGAACGGTTTAATGTAAATGCCGCCAATGTATACCTTGGTTTTCCACTCTTGCGAGAAATGATCGGCTACTTTTTTTGCGGCCCAGGTTTGCACCGGCTTATATTGAAATACCAATAATAGCACGCTGACCATCAGCAATAGGAGCAGAACAATACCAAGCGCTATTTTGAGTACTTTTTTAATAACTTTGCAGATTAGAAATAATTACTGATTTATCGGGTTACCGATTGTTTTGGTTTAACACCATTTGTACAAGATAGTTTAACTATCCGGTATAAAAATCAATAATTCAATAATTCATTCATTCAAAAATTGTATACGTGCCTGTAATATTAGGAATAGAATCATCCTGCGATGAAACATCCGCGTCTATTTGCGTTGATGGTAAGATATTGAGCAATGTGATTGCCAATCAAACCATTCACGAGGCTTATGGGGGCGTTGTGCCCGAACTGGCCTCGCGCGTGCACCAGCAAAATATCATTCCCGCCGTTCAACAAGCCATATTTAACGCAAAAGTAAACAAAAATGATATTGATGCGGTAGCTTTTACACGCGGGCCCGGTCTTTTAGGCAGTTTACTGGTTGGGGTATCCTTTGCCAAATCGTTCGCGCTGGCGCTGGGTAAGCCGCTGATAGAGGTAAACCACATGCAGGGCCACGTATTGGCACATTTTATAGGCGAACCTAAACCGCAATTCCCCTTCCTGTGCCTCACGGTATCGGGCGGGCATACGCAAATAGTTTTGGTGAAGGACTATTTTGATATGGAGATCATTGGCCAAACCACCGACGATGCCGCCGGCGAAGCACTGGATAAAACCAGTAAAGTGCTGGGACTGCCCTACCCCGGCGGCCCGTTAATTGATAAATACGCGCGCCTGGGTAACCGCGATGCCTATAAATTCCCCGAGCCGCAGATCCCCGGGTTTGATTTTAGCTTTAGCGGATTGAAAACATCCATCATGTATTTCATCCGTGATAATGTAAAAACCAATCCTGATTTTTTGCAGGAGAATATGGCCGATATCTGCGCTTCGGTAGAATACCGGGTGGTTACCATTTTGCTGAATAAGTTAAAACGCGCGGCTACTGAATACGGGATTAAGGATATCGCCCTGGCCGGCGGTGTATCGGCCAATACCGGTTTAAGGGAGGGCTTGCAGCAACTGGCTGCCCAACAAGGCTGGAACGCCTTTATACCCAAATTTGAATACTGTACCGATAACGCCGCCATGATTGCCATTGCAGGTTACTATAAATACCTGAAAGGCGAATTTGTTGGCCAGGAAATAGCCCCGCTGGCAAGATACCCTTTCTAATGCAAGCCCCCCGGCCCCCTAAAGGGGGAGTGAGAATATCTGTATTAATGCTAACTTTGAAAAATTAAATATTTTAACAATCATTCCCCCTTTAGGGGGTTAGGGGGCTATATATGAGTTTTCCATCATTAATATTTTGGGTAGTGTTTGTACTGCCGCTGGTTGTATTTCTGGTTTGGTTGATCCGCCAGGACAAAAACAAAAAAATGGGCATTACCGGTTTGGTGGTGCTGGCTATTTTAGTGGTTGTGGCTATTGTGTATATGTATGTAAAAACCGGCGGGCGATAGCCAGCGTTAGGGATAGCAGCGTAAAGCCCGGAGCCGGTTGGCTTGTGAGAGGGCCTGGCGAGGACTTGCAGCGGAAAGCCCGGGCCGGAGGCAACGCCCAAAGTTGCTAACACCTAATCTATAATCACCAATTAACTAATCACTTATTTAGAATATATCCAAATAAGATTTACCCTGCTATCCGTTACAAAATTCTTTGTAAATTTTGTAGCTTCGCCACCTTAGGGCTGTAGGCAGCTTTAAACCCCGCCGCAGCTATTTCTTTTCACTAAATTCAACAAGAAAGATGGCTTTTGATTTAGATATGATCAAAAAGGTTTACAACCGTTACAGCACCCGTATTGAGGCTGCCCGTACCGCTACCGGTAAACCACTTACTTTAACCGAGAAAATTTTATACGCCCACCTTTCCGAAGGCGATGCTAAAACAGCTTATGGCCGTGGCGTAGATTATGTGGATTTTGCACCCGACCGTGTGGCTATGCAGGATGCTACCGCCCAGATGGCCCTGCTGCAGTTTATGCAGGCAGGCCGCCCGCAGGTAGCTGTACCTTCAACCGTGCATTGCGATCACCTGATACAGGCTAAAATTGGCGCTGTTGAGGATTTGCATACCGCTGTGGATATTAATAAAGAAGTTTACGATTTCCTGGCCTCGGTATCTGATAAATATGGTATCGGTTTCTGGAAAGCCGGTGCAGGTATCATTCACCAGGTAGTGTTAGAAAATTACGCTTTCCCGGGCGGTATGATGATCGGTACCGACTCGCATACCCCTAATGCGGGTGGTTTAGGCATGATAGCCATTGGTGTTGGCGGTGCCGACGCTTGCGACGTAATGGCCGGCCTGCCATGGGAGCTAAAATTCCCTAAACTGATTGGTGTTAAGCTAACCGGTAAATTATCGGGATGGACATCAGCTAAAGACGTTATTTTGAAAGTGGCCGGTATCCTAACCGTTAAAGGTGGTACAGGCGCTATTGTTGAATATTTTGGCGAAGGTGCGCAATCGCTGTCGGCCACTGGTAAAGGTACTATCTGTAACATGGGCGCCGAAATTGGCGCTACCACATCGGTATTTGGTTACGATAGCAAAATTGCCGATTACCTGAAAGGCACCAAACGTGCCGAAATTGCCGAGTTAGCCGATGCCGTTGCCGAGCACTTAACCGGCGACCCTGAAGTTTACGCTAACCCCCAGTTATATTTTGACCAGGTAATTGAAATTAACCTGAGCGAACTGGAGCCGCATGTAAACGGTCCGTTCACCCCGGATTTGGCCTGGCCTATCAGCAAGTTTGCTGCCGCTGTTAAAGAAAATGGCTGGCCTGCAAAACTGGAAGTTGGCTTGATCGGTTCGTGCACCAACTCATCTTACGAGGATATTACCCGTGCGGCATCTATCGCCACACAGGCTATCAATAAAAACCTGAAGGCCAAAGCCGAGTATACCGTTACCCCGGGTTCGGAACTGGTACGTTATACCGTTGAGCGCGATGGTTATTTAGATACCTTCGAGAAAATTGGCGGCGTGGTATTGGCTAATGCTTGCGGTCCGTGTATCGGTCAGTGGGCCCGTCATACCGACGATCCTACCCGTAAAAACTCTATCATTACTTCGTTTAACCGTAACTTTGCTAAACGCCAGGACGGTAACCCTAATACCCACGCGTTTGTGGCTTCGCCGGAGATTGTGACCGCTTTCGCGATTGCAGGTGATTTAACCTTTAACCCGCTGACCGATTACCTGACCAACGAGGCCGGTGAGCGTGTTAAACTGGAAGAGCCGCTGGGTATAGAACTGCCGGTAAAAGGTTTTGCTGTGGAGGATGCCGGTTACCAGGCACCTGCCGAAGACGGTAGCGTAGTGAGTGTGATTGTTGACCCTAAATCGGCACGTTTGCAATTGCTTGATCCGTTTAAGGCATGGGAAGGTACCGACCTGAGCGGCCTGAAACTGCTGATCAAGGCTAAAGGTAAATGTACTACCGACCATATTTCTATGGCCGGCCCGTGGTTGAAATTCCGTGGCCACCTGGATAATATCAGTAACAACATGCTGATTGGCGCCATCAACTACTTTAACAATACCGCCGATAGCGTGAAGAACGAACTAACCGGCGAGTACGGCCCTGTACCGGCCACTCAGCGCGATTATAAGGCGCATGGCATAGGCACAGTTGTAGTAGGCGACGAAAACTACGGCGAAGGCTCATCGCGCGAGCACGCGGCTATGGAGCCCCGTCACCTTGGTGTACGTGCCATACTGGTAAAATCGTTTGCCCGTATCCACGAAACCAACCTGAAGAAACAAGGTATGCTGGCTATCACGTTTAACGATACCGCCGATTACGATAAAATTCAGGAAGATGATACAATCGACATTACCGGCTTAACTACATTTGCCCCGGGCAAACAGTTAGGTGTTACCCTGCACCATGCCGATGGTACTACCGATAGCTTCCCGGTTAACCATACCTATAATGCACAGCAAATAGAATGGTTTAAAGCCGGCGGCGCGCTGAATATTATCCGTGCGCAAATGGCTAATTAAGGTTAAAGCTGAAAGGTTAAAGGCCTTTGCAAATTACACAAGCCGCTCCTGTTAAGGGGCGGCTCTTTTGTGTGCAGTTATCTTTCCCCCACACCGTCATCCTGAGCGATAGCGAAGGATCCCAGACTATGCTTGACTGCTTTCGCAAATTCAGGCGTCCACGCCTGAATTATCTTATTGTGAGCGTCTACGCTCACGTAACTCATTAATAATAATGTAAGCGCGGACGCTTACATTAACATAACACCCGGGCGTGGACGCCCGGATGTGCACAGCGCGAAATAAAATCAAGATGTGTATTTTTAATGGACATTTATCTATCTTCATTTTGTAGATAAATAAATTAAACAAACCTTTTCATGAAATTGATCATACCCATCATTTGTTTCTGTTGTGTACTAACGGCAAAAGCACAAATTGGAACTCAGCATATTGTAGAGCCCACGGGCAACTATAAACAAATTAACTTAAGCAGGGAATTACTGGTGATAAGTAGAATTACCGATCCCCAAAACAAACAGAAAGCAACTTTAATTGACTCGATTGAAGCCGCAGCTAATAATTTCACACCGTCAGTGTTGTATATTATGTCGTCGGTGCTGTTTAGTGATAACCAAAAAGAAAAGGGGATGTTTTGGTTTTATGTTGCACAATTAAGAGCTCGGTATGATGTGAATCGCTGCGCCGATAAAACTGCATCGGCTGCACGGTATAATCAAATGATTGGCCCCCCAATTAACCAATACGCATTTGAACATTTAGATACATTAGAACGAATTATAACACGAGTGATAGATTTTGTTAAAAACAATAATGAAAATTATGATCAACGGTGGATCAATATGGAAGGAATGGGAGTTTTTGACTCGGCCCTAAACCCCGATCATAAAAATGAATCGTTAAGCTTGCCGAAAGAACAGTGGGCAACTATTAAAGCAAAAACCATCGAAGATTATAATAATGGTTTTAAGGAGGCTTTAGCATTAAAGAAAATTAAGCATTAGTTGCTACAATGACGCAAATATGTTATTATATTGATTGTTAACAAATTCATCCAAATACAATACCATTGACACCCGGCGAAGAACTCCATTTGTCCCAATTTCTATCAGGCAGAAGTGAACACACTTTAGCTTTGTTCCATCATTTTATTTCCCAATTTCAGGAGATAGGCCATATCACGGTAGAGCCTACTAAAACCATGATCGGCATATCTAACAGCCATAAGCGTATTGCCTGGGTAACACAATTGGGTAAAAACTTTATCCACGTGGTGTTCCCCTTTAAAAAGGAATATCCCGATAACCTTTGTTTCACCAAAATGGCGCAGGTGCCGGGGCAGAACCAATTTAACCACCATTTTAGGATGAACTTGATAGATGACCTGAACGACGAAGTATTAAACTTCATGCGCCTGGCTTATTTTGAAGAAGGGGTCGCTTTATAATAAGTAATCCATACCCCTTTTAGGAGATATGGATTACTTACAATTGTGCATACGCTGTAGCTCCCTCAAGAGGAGATCTATAGGCAGTTTATATTAATTTTTGCTGGCCAGTACACGCTCTAAATCAATTTTTGCTGATTGGTAATCGTACACGGCCTCTAAATAATTGGATTTAGCGGTGGTTAACCCCAGTTCGGCGTCCAGCAATTCCAGGCGCGATGCTACTCCCCTTTCGTACCGGTATTGGGTAATGCTGTAGCTTAACGCTGCTGTTTCTGATACCTTGGCTTGTACCTGGATCCGTTGAGTGGTCTCGGCTAAATTAGCTATTACCTGTTTTACATTTACCCGCAATTGCTCCTGCGCATTGGTAAAGTTTACGGTAGATTGTTCTACCTCTATCTTAGCCCGGGCCACTTTGGCTTTGTTGCTATTGCCCGAGAAGATTGGGATGGCAAACTGCAAACCCGCGAATGATACCGGCGGCCAGCTGCTGCTGCCCCATTTAAAACCATTGGCCTGGCTTTGCAACTGGTATTGGCTGATAAAGTTTAATACAGGCAGCTTACCGGCTTTGGCTATATCAACCTGGCTTTGGCTGATGGTTTTATTAAGCTCCAGCGCCTTTAAGTCGGGGCGTTGGGCCAACGCTTCGTTGTACAGGCCTGCTTCATCCGGCAATACGTCGCCGGTGTGGTAAGATAAGCTATCGGTTAAATTAAGTTCCGTTTTCTCATCCAGCGCAAGCAAAACTTTTAACTGCTGGCGGCTTACTTCAATAGCGTAGGTGAGCCGCGAAATATCCGGTTCCAGATTTTTCAGGTTGGTAAAAGCCCGCAGGGTATCCACACGCAGGGCCTTACCCTGTGCCAGCAGCGAGCGCGAATCTTCCAGCGCTTTTTTGTTACGGGTAATACTTTCCTTTTGCAATTGCAGCCTTTTGGCCAGCACCAGCATCCGTAGGTAAACCTGTTTAACGGTAGCGGTTACGTCGGCTTCCTTATCGCGGTAAAGCAAGCCCGCCTGCTTTTCGTACAGTTTAGACTGGCGCAAACCGGCTGTTGCCGATGGGTTATATAATGATTGTGTTAAACCTACCTGCGCCCCTACCTGGTCGTCACCGCCAAAGCGGCTGTAAGGTATACCGCCCGATGTAGTTGGCGCACCGCCCAGCCCAAAAAATACAGGCTTTTGAAAGTAGCGCTGGTACTGCCCGGTAATGGCAATATTAGGTAACAACAAGGCGCGGGATATCACCGTTTGCTGTTGCGCCCTGCCAATGTTCAGCGAGTCGCTTTTTAACTCGCGGTTATGTGTGCCGGCTAATTTTACGGCATCGTTCATGCTGAGGTCCACACGGGACTGGGCATGCGCTTTGGACACGGCCAAAGCAAATATTAGTATCACTACCCACGCAAGCAGGTGTGCATTAAATTGATTCTTCATATTCTTTTAACTGAACTGGTGAAGCTGCTGCAACTCCGGGATGCTGATCTGCTGCCTTATGGCGCACAGACCTGCTAAAGAAGCTGTATACAGCCGGGATAACATAAAGGGTAAGGATACCGGCAAAGATTAACCCGCCTACTACCACAATACCTAAAGATTGCCTGCTGCCTGTTGAAACGGCGATAGGCAGGGTACCAAATATCATGGCCAGCGTAGTCATCAATATCGGGCGGAAACGGGAGATAGAGGCATTACGCACCGCATCCATAATAGATTGGCCTTCCTCTTTATTCTGGTTGGCAAATTCAACGATCAGGATCCCGTTTTTGGTGATCAGACCGATGAGCATGATAATACCTATCTCGCTAAAAATATTTACGGTTTGCCCGGTGATCCACAAACTCAGCGCCGCCCCGGTAACGGCCATCGGCACGGTTAACAGGATGATGAACGGATCTACCAAACTTTCAAACTGCGCTGCCAGTACCAGATAGATCAGCACAATGGCAAATACAAACGCGTATATCAAACTCGAACTGCTTTCGCTAAAATCGCGGCTTTGGCCGGCCAGCGCGGTGGTGAAACCTTTAGGCAGCTCTTTTGCGGCTATCTTATCCATTTCCTTAATGGCTTCGCCCAGGCTTACGCCTGCAGCCGGAGTAGCATTAATAGTTACAGCGTATGATTGATTGTACCGGTAAATAGCCGGCGGACTAATCCCCTCCTTCAAATTCACCAGGTTATCTAACGATACCATTTGCCCGGTACCTGCTTTCAGGAATAGTGAGCGCAGATCGTAAGGGGCTGCCCTTTCTTTCCGGTCTAACTGGCCAATTACTTCATATTGCCTGTCGTTAAAAATAAAGTAACCATAACGGCGGCCTGAGAGCGCCAGTTGCAGGGTTTTACCTATTTCCTGTGTGGATATGCCCAACTGGGCGGCACGCTGGCGGTCTATCGATATGCTGATCTCCGGGCGGTTCACTTTAAAGTCGGGGTCCTGGAAAGTCAGTTTAGGATTAGTATAAACTGCGCCCATAATTTTAGGCATCACGTTGATCAGCTGTTGCAAATCGGGCGCCTTAATTACATATTGAACCGGCTGCGTTGTTGCAAAACCACCAATAGTTGGGATCTGTATCGGGATAATGATCACATTGCGGAACTTCTGCGTAGCGGCAACCAGCTTTTGGTATACCTGCATCTGGCTCAGTTTGCTGGAGCGATCTTTAGGGTCCTTTAAAAAGATCCACTGGAAACCGCCGTTAACCGGCTGCGCCAGCGTACCTACCGATGCCGCGATACCCGAATAGGTACGGCCGCCGTTCAAATCAGGTACCGAGTCGTTTACAAAGTTACCTACCTGCTTCATGGTGTTTTCCATACTTTCGTAAGATGTACCTTCGGGCGCGATAACCGCTAAACCGATCATCGACCTGTCTTCCAGCGGGGCCAGTTCTGACGGCAATTTGGGTAGGATCAGGTAAGCGATCCCAAACGATGCGATCAGCAGGGCGAAACCTGTCCACCGGTATTTCAAAAACAGGGCTAATGACTTACCGTAACCGTTGTTCATAGCTATAAACCATGGTTCGGTTTTGCGGTACAGCCAGCTATGTGCCGATCCTGCTTTCAACAGATAGGCGCTCATCATAGGCGATAAGGTTAGCGCCACAAAGGCCGAGATGAGTACTGAACCCGATACCACAATGGCAAACTCGCGGAACAGGCGACCGGTTATCCCGCCAAGGAATAAAATAGGCAGGAACACTGCGGCCAGCGTAACCGTGGTTGATATAACGGCGAAGTAGATCTCGTCCGAACCCTTACGGGCGGCCTCGATAGGCGACATGCCTTTTTCTACCTTGCTGTAGATGTTTTCCAGCACCACAATGGCATCATCCACCACCAGGCCTATGGCTAATACCAGGCCCAACAGGGTAAGTACGTTGATAGAGAACCCGGCGATATACATAATAAAGAAGGCCGAGATAATAGATACCGGGATAGCAACCAGCGGGATAATGGTACTGCGCCAATCGCGTAAAAAGATAAAGATGATCAATGCCACCAGCCCAAATGCGACGAGTAGCGTTTCCTTTACTTCCGACAGGGAATTACGCACAGGAACGGTAAAGTCTTTACCCAAAGCAATATCATATTCTTTAGGTGCGCTTTTCTTGATCTCTTCAAACTTCTTCTTAAATTCCTCTACAATAGCCAGCGAGTTGGCGCCGCGTTGGGGCTGTACACCTGTACCTACGCCGTAGCTGGCGCTTTTGCCGTCAAACTCTATCATAGCGGTACGCTCGTTTTGCGACGACATTACTGCCGTACCAATATCGCGGAAACGCACAATAGCGCCGTCCTTTTGGCTCAGGATCATGTTGTTAAAATCCTGCTCGGTTACCAAACGGCCTTGTGTACGCAGGGTAACTTCGCTGTTCTGTCCTTCAATACGTCCGCTGGGCAAATCCACGTTCTCACGTTGCAGGGCGTCCTGGATATCGGATGGGGTTAAGCCGTACGATGCCATTTTAACCGGATCCATCCTTAAACGCATGGAGCGCTTGCGGCCGGCATAACTATCTACCAAACGCACGCCGGGGATAGATTGCAGGCTTTCTTTAATGTTGATGTTCACAAAGTCGGTTACATCTTCCAGGCTTTTGGTTTTACTTTTTACGGTAAGGAACACCAGGATATCCGGCGGACCCGATTTTTCTACAATAGTAGGTTCAATATCTGTAGGCAATTGCTGGCGCGATTTGGAAACTTTATCGCGCACATCATTAGCGGCGGCTTCCAGATCGGTGCTCAGGTTAAACTCTACGGTAATCACACTCACTTGCTCGCGTGATACGGATGATATGGCGCGGATGCCGTTTGCTTCGGCAATGGCTTCTTCTAATGGTTTGGTTACCTGCGACGCGATGATATCCGCGCTGGCTCCCGGATAAACCGTAGTGATGGTTACTATCGGCGAGTCGGTAACGGGGTACTCCCTGGTACCCAGGAAGGTATAACCGACGATGCCGAAGAGGATCAGTAAAACTGACATTACTCCTGCCAGCACCGGCCGGGATATACTCATTTGTGATATAGCACTCATGATGATAATTAGTTTTGAGTTGAATTAATAGTGGCCAGTTGTACAGCCGCGCCGGGTGAAAGGCGCATTAAGTTACTGGTGATCAGGGTATCGCCTGCTGTTAAGCCGCTTAATACCTGCACATTACGGTCGGTACGCTGACCGGTTTGCACCGGGATCATGACAGCTTTATTGTTTTTAACCGCGTATACGGTATAGCCTTGCGACGATGGCATCAGCGCCTGCGAAGGTACCATCAGCGAGTTAGCGGCCGAGTTTAAAGCGATCTTCAGCCGTGCACTCTGGCCCGGCAGGATCTCCTCTTTAGGATTAGCGCTGATGGCCCTGATCAGCAGCGTGCGGGTGTTTTGATCCAGCTTGCTTTCATGTGCCTGTACGATGGCGCTATAGGTTTTCTCGTTCGATTCCACCGTGAAATCAACCTTGCTGCCTTCGTGCAAAATGGCCGCGTATTTTTCGGGCACGCTAAAGTCCAGCTTTAGGCGGGTATAATCAACCAGGTTGGTCATTACCGTTTGCGGGGTTACAAATGAGCCGGGATAAACGTTGATGATACCGATGCGGCCGCTAAATGGCGCGCGGATGCGGGTTTTTGCTATCATCACCCTTAATTGTTGTACCTGCGCGTCAATCACCTTCAGGTTGGTAAAGGTTTGATCGTAATCCTGCTGAATAACGGCCTGATGCTCGATCAGGTCTTTCAGGCGCTGCTCGTTCAGTTTAGCCAGTTTTTGCTGCTGGATCAATTGTTCTAATTGTGCTTGCAGATCGGCATCGTCTAACTGGAATAATAAAGCGCCAGTACCTACTACGCTGCCTTCTTTTACATTCACACGGATCACCTTGCGGTTCAATTCGCTTACAATGTCTACCGCCTGGTTGGCTATCAGGGTACCGGTGGCTTCCATTTCGTCTTTAATGGTTTCCGATTTCAGTATGATAGCATCAACCGGAACGCCTACCGGCGCGGCAGCTGCTTTTTGTTCCGCTGGCGGATTTTTGGCTTCGGTATTACACCCGGCCAGTGCAAACAGCAAGGCGGGTATGGTTAAAATTAACAGGGTATTTTTAAGATTATGTTGAGTTTTCATTTATTCATTTATTTAAATGTTTCGATATGTAATTGATAAGGAATTAATGGATTGCTCCTAACAGGCAATGTTAACCATGCCGCAACCTGGTGCCACAGTGATTAAGCGAAGTAATTGATTTTTCATATATTTATTAATTTGAATATTTCGATATATTATTTCTGATCGGCAGACTGAGAATAATATCAACAATTTTAACCTTTTAGTTTATTAAGGTAGTCGATGTACTCGTTCAGCACTTCCTCGTTCAGCGTATATTTAAGGTTACGTCCCTCCTTTTCAGGAATGATCAGATCGGCATCTGTTAACTGCTTCACGTGGTGAGAGATAGACGGCTGTGCCAGTGTAACAAAATCATGTATCTCTGTACAGTACAAGCAGTTATTCTTTTTCTTGATCTCCTGCAGTATGCATACCCGGTTGGGGTCGCTCAGCGCCTTGGATATACGCTCAAATTTTTTTAAGTCCACAACTATTTCCTTTTCCGATTCAAATGTAAATAGATATATCGAAATATGTCAATGTATTTTTATTTAATGACATATCGATGATTTATAACCTCTTATTATTCTTTTTAACGCGATTATCCTTTGCTCAATTCATCAAAAGCGGCATTCAAACTTGCTTTAATACCATTTCCCTGCCAATCGGTTACACCGGGGATGGCGGTAGCCGCGGCAACTTCATCTTTGGTTTTGCCGGCTTTTATCTGGGCGCTTACAAAATCAATCAGGCGGTCCATATAGTTTTGCATGGCCTTCAGATCGTCCATAGTTCCGGTTACCTTTTGCGGATCGAAAGCATGGCCGAACACAAACAGGGTATCCTTATTAAATTGTTTTTGCGCCTTACCCAATACAACCGACCAGTTTTTGATGGAAGCGCCATGCGCGGGATCTACCACCGGGTAGCGGCGGTTAAACACCAGGTCGCCGGTGTGCACAATATTAGCGTTCTCAAAATGGATCATGGCATCGCCGTTGGTGTGTCCCGGCCCCCAGTAATAGGCGTGGATCCGTTCGTCGCCCACCTTCATTTTCCATTGATCGGTAAAGGTGGTATCCGGGTAAAGCTGTTTATCTTCACTATTGGCTTTAACCGCCACATCCTTTTGGTTGGCTAATGAATTAGCATGTGCAGCTACATTTTTCACGATCCCTTTAAAAGAGATATTGCCCGATGTATGATCGCCATGGTGATGTGTATTGATCAGCCACTGGAAAGGTTTATCCGATTGCTTTTGCAGCTCGGCAATTACGTGACTTGCCGGGGCGGGAAATTCGGCATCAA
The DNA here is from genome assembly GCF_059418485.1 of Mucilaginibacter sp. GW821-FHT07H05. NCBI lineage: Bacteria > Pseudomonadati > Bacteroidota > Sphingobacteriia > Sphingobacteriales > Sphingobacteriaceae > Mucilaginibacter > Mucilaginibacter sp. GW821-FHT07H05. The sequence goes on along the minus strand of NZ_JBWKPY010000005.1, from coordinate 429,126 downwards.
CTACCACAATGCCATCCTTATTTGATAGCCAGGCAATGGTGCCGCCCTGCTCGGTAAATATGCCCATGTTATTACGCAGGGACTTAAACTGGTAGGCTTGCTGGGACAATAAACTGGCAAAACTGCTTTTGTTAAACAGTGCCAGCGCGCCCGCTGATAATAAACTGGTGTTAATGAACTGACGGCGATGCATAATGGTTTATTTGATTAAAGATATAACGAATTTAGGTATAAATTCGTTACTTAAAAAAATGCACTTGTACGATAATCTAACCGCCTCAAGACCATTTGGCTTATAGCTGGTTCACTTACGTTCTTTCTAATGTTCCATAGGAACATCTGGTTGGTAGCATGCATACATTATTTATAATTGCGCGTTCCCTTAGGAACGCCTGGTGTTCGGCTATTCTAACTCTTTAAATATGTATTGCTCATCCCATTCAACCTCAAATAATCTTAAGAATTTTCGATATTCATCTAAAAACGTTTCCTTTTGGTGGTGTCGCTCCTGGTTTGCAATATAACGGACAACATCATTCACCTGGCTTTTTGAATAGGAAAACGCACCATACCCCTCCTGCCAAGCAAACGATTTAACAGACAAGCCCTGTGTTTTCACCCATTTGCTACTTTCTGTTTTTACATTTTGTATTAATGATGACATGGATTGATGCGGCCTCATCCCAATAAAAATATGGATATGGTCGGGCATGCTATTTATTTGAAGCACTTTGTGATTGTTTTCCCGGAAAATTCCGGCAATGAATTGATGCAGGGCTTCTTTCCATTGCTTATCGATAAGTGCTGTACGATATTTCACAGCAAATACAAATTGAATGTGGACTTGTGTGTAGCTATTTGGCATATTTTGTAATTGCAATTTACGAGCACCAATCGTTCCTACGGAACGAAAAAAGGGCGGGATTTCTTTTTTCTACCAACCAGATGTTCCTATGGAACATTTAGACTATCTAATTGATATATTCCAAATTCATTTACTCAATATTACAAAAAAAATCAAGGATTAATCAGCGCTTCTAAGTATCTTAAAGGCAACATTTACCGCTGAAGAAATGACGGCCAACACTACCCAGCTAAAAAAAGTATTAAAACCCATCCACCTGTGGGCCATAGCCGTAGCGCTGGTGATATCGGGCGAATATTTTGGCTGGAACTATGGCTGGCAGGCAGCCGGTACGGTAGGTTTCCTCATCGCTACTATAGCAGTCACCCTCCTATATATCACTTTCATTTTTAGCTATACAGAGCTAACTACGTCCATCCCCCACGCCGGCGGGGCTTTTGCCTATGCCTACAAAGCCATGGGCCCAATTGGCGGCCTGATTGCCGGTTATGCCACCGTAATAGATTTTGTGCTGGCTACGCCGGCTATCGCGTCCAGCCTGGGGAGTTATCTGCATTTCCTGTATCCGGACTTGCCGGTGCTTGGGGTAGCGCTGGCTTTTTATTTGGTTTTCACTATCCTGAATATTGTGGGTGTAAAGGAATCGGCGGTGTTTTCGGTGGTCATTACTATTTTGGCTATTGCCGAATTACTGCTGTTTATGGGCATTATTGCGCCCCACTATAAAAGCGCCAACTTCCTAAACGATGGTATGCCTTTCGGCTGGAAAGGTATTTTTGCCGGGCTACCTTTTGCCGTTTGGTTTTACCTGGCCATTGAGGGCGTAGCCATGACTGCCGAAGAGGTGAAGGACCCCAAACGTGATATTCCGAAAGGATATATAGCCGGATTAGCCACCTTAGTATTTTTAGCTTTAGGCGTAAGCATCCTTACCGGTGGCATTACCGACTGGCATAAACTATCCAATATCGATTATCCCCTGCCCGAAGCCATTGGCATTGTATTGGGCAAAAGCAGCGGCTGGACACAGCTGTTTACCGGTATTGGTCTGTTCGGTTTAATCGCTTCCTTTCATGGGACGATACTGGCTTACTCGCGGCAGATCTTCGCTATCGCGCGAAGCGGGTATCTGCCTAAATTTTTAGCGGGAATAAATGCCCGTTTTAAAACACCACATTGGGCCACTATTACAGGCAGTTTGGTAGGCTTTGCCGTTCTGATCATTTTACAAAGAACCGATCAGATCATTATCCTATCGGTTTTGGGGGCCTTGATGATGTATCTGATGAGCATGATCAGCCTGTTTATCTTACGCAAAAAACAGCCGGATATGGTGCGGCCATTTGTATCCCCGTTTTACCCTGCTTTCCCGGCAATTGCGCTACTACTTACAGTAGTTTGTATGGTCGCCATTATCTATTATAACTTTTGGCTTAGCGCGGCGTTTTTTGGCGGTCTGCTGTTAATTGCACTGGCTTATATCATAACCGGCAAGCATAAACAGCCTATTACCGACGATCTTTTATTAGAAACCTTAGCGTAATTGTTATGGCCTATCAGCATTCGGTTAAGCATCATACTTACAGGTTTGCCAGCCTGAAGGACCTGCTGGCCAAAGCTACCCCCTGCCGCAGCGGCGATGCCCTTGCAGGCGTTTGTGCTGATAGCGCCGAGGAACGCGTGGCCGCCCAAATGGCGCTGGCCGATGTGCCGCTGAAAAACTTTCTGAATGAAGCTGTTATCCCTTACGAAGAGGATGAAGTTACCCGCCTGATCATTGACGATCATAACTATACCGCCTTTTACCCCATCAGCCATTTTACGGTTGGGGAATTGCGCGATTGGTTATTGAGTGAAAAAGCCGATACATCAACGCTTGAAAAAATAACCCCCGGCTTCACCCCCGAAATGTTGGCGGCCGTGTCCAAGCTCATGCGTAACCAGGATCTCATCACCGTGGCTAAAAAGCGGGAAGTGGTCACCAAATTCAACAACACCATTGGTTTAAGGGGACATCTGGCTACCCGGCTGCAACCCAACCACCCAACGGACGACCCGAAAGGCATAGCTGCGTCTATGATTGATGGCTTGCTTTACGGCAGCGGGGATGCCGTGATAGGTGTTAATCCGGCTACCGATAATGCCGCCGCTATCGCCAATATTTTGGTATTGATAGACAACATCCGCCAGCAGTTTGACATCCCCACGCAATCCTGTGTATTGAGCCATATCACTACTACGCTTGATTTAGTGAACCGCGGCGCGCCGGTTGATCTCTGTTTCCAATCTATCGGGGGAACCGAAAAAACCAACAGCAGTTTTGGGATCAATTTAGCCTTGATAGATGAGGCTTACCAAGCCACGCTATCCTTAAACCGAGGCACAGTAGGCAACAACGTCATGTATTTTGAAACCGGCCAGGGGAGTTCGTTATCAGCAAACGCGCATCATGGGGTCGATCAGCAAACCTGCGAGGCCCGGGCTTACGCTGTTGCCCGTAAGTTTAAACCCCTGCTGGTAAACACGGTAGTAGGTTTTATTGGTCCCGAATATTTGTACGATGGCAAACAAATTATCCGTGCCGCGCTGGAAGATCATTTTTGCGGAAAACTGATGGGTTTACCCATGGGTGTTGATGCCTGCTATACCAATCACGCGGAAGCCGACCAGGATGATATGGATAGCCTGATGACCCTGCTGGGTGTGGCCGGCTGCAATTTTATTATCTGTGTGCCCGGTGCGGATGATATCATGCTGAACTACCAATCGGCCTCTTTTCATGATGCTTTATACCTGCGGCAAACTCTGGGTTTAAAGCCCGCGCCTGAGTTTGAGGCCTGGCTGATTAAACAAGGAATAACCGATACTAATGGAATTCCTGTTGCTGGCAGCCAATCGCAGATCTGGCAAAAAATCGATCAGCTATGGATAAAATAACCCGGCAGAATTTTGGTGTGGATGATGATCCATGGTCGCCCTTGAAACAGTTTACGCAGGCGCGGATTGCTTTGGGCCGCACAGGTTGCAGTGTACCCACCAAACAAACGCTCGACCTGAACATGGCCCACGCCCATGCCCGCGACGCGGTTTATGCTGAGTTGGCCCTGGATACGATTGAACAACAACTGCAATCATTTAACCTGGTTGTTCTACAGCTTAAAAGTATGGCTACACACCGCGCCCAATACTTGCAGCGGCCTGATCTGGGGCGACGGCTGCATCCGGTATCCGTTGAACAACTGCCTGCCTTTGGGGAGTATCCTGCAGATATAGCTATTATTATTGCCGATGGGTTATCTGCGAGCGGAATAAATGCCCATAGCCTGCCGCTGTTACAGGAACTGATCCCCTTAATACAAAACCAGGGACTAACTATAGCGCCCATATGCCTGGTTGAACAGGGCCGCGTAGCTATAGCCGACGATATTGGCGCCGGGTTAAAAGTAAAATTAAGTATCATCCTTATTGGCGAACGCCCGGGCCTGAGCAGTGCCGATAGTATCGGGGCATATATTACTTATAATCCACAGCCCGGCTTAACAGATGATGCACGCAATTGCGTTTCTAATATCCGCCCCGGAGGCTTGCCTTTTAAGCAGGCGGCCATTAAGATCGGCCATTTAACACAGGAAGCCTTCAGAAGGAAACTATCAGGAGTGAATTTGAAGGATGATATGGGGTTACTGGGGGAGTAGTAATAACGTTTTACTAGTTGTCATTGCGAGCGATAGCGCGGCAATCCCATAGGACAAACAGTGAGTACCTACCTATGGGATTGCCACGTCGCCCCATCTCATAGCCTCACCCTTCGCTCCTCGCAATGACAACTTTTTTATTTACGGCGTCAACTCCTGTACCTTCCTTTTTTCAGGCGGCAAGGCCCTCCATTTTTTATACGAATCGTTTATATACACGGCCAGCGAGGGGCCGTTATTATTCATTACATAAGCATAGGTTGGGCGGTAGAGTGTCATAAAGTCTTCCAGATCGCGGCCACGCAACGGAACCAGGCTGCTTACATATACACGACTGAATACCGAATCGATATGGCGTTCCTGCTCTTCCCGGGCGAAATAACGTTTTAATCGACGTGCATTTTTACCCTCGCGGCTGAACCAGGTACTGGGTGACATGACATACACCTTGCTTTTGCGGTAAACATCGGCATATTCAACCCGTGGGTTAAAAGGCAGCCGGTTTGATGATATATTTACCTGGTTCAAAGTAATACCCTGTACCAACAATTTAACCCGTTTTGGATCCATATCTGTTATATATAACGTATCGGATACATATCCCGGCGACGAAAATATTAAGGTATGCCCCGGTTGGGTTGCAATTACAAAGTTCCCTTTTTTGTCGGTTAGCGTAACTGATTTACTATTGATATCCCTGATAAAAACATTAGAGATACGCTCCGTACTCCCCGATTCGATAACCGATCCTTTTAAAGTTTGCGCATACAGCGGCCTTATGGCAAATAGCAGGATAACAAGGACAAAATATTTCGCTTTCATGGCAACAAGTTACATACTAACAACCTGCTTAATTGCATATTGGTTTTACATTTAACATTTTTGCAGTGTTATTTAACTAATTCCTGACATGGCGATTGCAGATATAGAGCAAATTACCCCCGAACTTACCTGGCAGCTGCGCCGTGATGTACTTTATCCAGGCGAATACAAACATGATATGGGCATGCCCGAAGATGAACACGGCACCCATTTCGGGGCATTTTATGAGGGGAAACTGGTGGGTGTGGTTTCGCTTTTTCACCAGGGTAGTGATTTCCAGTTCCGCAAATTCGCTATTGATCCAACGGTCCAAAAAATGGGGATCGGCAAACAACTACTCCAATATATAACCGATGAGGCTGCCAATAAGGGCGCTACCCGCCTATGGTGCAACGCGCGTACCACGGCTACCGGCTTTTATGCTCAAGCAGGATTTACCCAAACGGGCGGGAGGTTCAGCAAAAATGGTTTTGAGTATATTATTATGGAAAAATCCATCCAACAAAAAACCGGCGCCTAATAAATTAAGCGCCGGTCCCAAACTAACTAAACGTTCATTAAATTAAAGAATTACTCACCGGCAAAGGAACAGGTAACATATCAATTGAATGTTAAGCGATTAATAAGTTTCACAATACACACAAAGCTTTGTAAACAAAAACGCCCTGCTCAAATAGAACAGGGCGTTTTCTTTATGCTTAAAGCAGAATTAATTATTCTCCTTTTTCAGCGTTTTCTTCGTTAGCAGCTGGTGCTTCAGGAGTTTCTTCAACAGCCGGTGCAGCTTTTTCTGCAACAGGGGTTTCAGCAACTGGTGTTGCTACTGTTTCTTCCTTAACTTCAGCAACTAGTTCGGCTTTAACTTCAGCAGCAGGAGCGGCTTCGGTAGCTTTGCCTTTACCACCACGACGGCGGGTTGATTTTTTAGCAACTGCAGCGCCACCATCCTTAGTGTAAACTGTGTTGTAATCTACCAATTCAATCATGGCCATTTCCGCGTTATCACCTAAACGGTTTTCCATTTTGATGATACGGGTATAACCACCCGGACGGCTTGCTACTTTTTCAGCTATTTCGCGGAACAGGATGCTGGTTGCATCTTTATCCTGCAGGTAGCTAAATACAGTACGGCGTGAGTGGGTAGTGTCTGATTTTGATTTAGTGATCAGGGGCTCAACATAAACGCGCAGCGCTTTTGCTTTTGCCAATGTAGTAGTGATACGCTTGTGCAGTATCAGTGAAGTAGCCATGTTACTCAACATCGCCTTACGGTGACTGTCGGTACGGCCTAAATGGTTAACTTTTTTTCCGTGTCTCATTGTATTGTTGTTTGTGGCACGTGCATACCGTTGGGCGGCTTTTCAGTCGAGCCCGCGGAATTACGCGTATTTTAGTGATTAGTTAATTAGAGGTTAAAGATCAGTCACTATTCTTACTCAAACCCATTTTTCTTATCAAATAAGAAGAGGTTAGATATTAGCCTAATTAACTAATCTCTAACCTCTACTCACTAATTATTCTTCGTCTAACTTAAATTTAGACAGGTTCATGCCAAAAGATAATCCTTTTGATTTAACCAGGTCCTGAATTTCAGTCAGTGATTTTTTACCAAAGTTCCTGAATTTTAACATATCAGCAACATCGTACGAAACCAGATCGGCCAGGCTGCGGATGTCTGCTGCTTTTAAGCAGTTCAGCGCACGTACAGACAGGTCAAGGTCAACCAGTTCGGTTTTCAGGATCTTGCGCATGTGCAGGATCTCTTCGTCAACTTCCTTAGTTTCTTCTTTAGCCTGTGCTTCCAGCATCATGTTCTCATCGCTGAACAGCATAAAGTGCTGGATCAGGATCTTAGCAGCTTCTTTCAGCGCATCCTCAGGATGGATCGAGCCATCAGTAGCAATATCCAATACTAATTTTTCATAGTCGGTTTTTTGCTCAACACGATAGTTCTCAATCGTATATTTTACGTTCTTGATCGGGGTGTAGATCGAATCGATAGCGATAACGCCTACAGCAACGTCAGGGTTTTTATTTTCCTCGCTGGCAATGTAACCACGGCCTTTGTTAACCGTAAGTTCAATTTCAAGCGTTACCGATGAATCCATGTTACAGATCACCAGGTCGGGATTTAAAACGGTAAAGTTGTTCGAGAATTTGGTGATATCACCAGCCTTGAAACTATCCTGGCCATTGATGATCACAAATACTTTTTCGCTGTCGCCTGATTCGCCTGTTTTTTTCAAACGAACCTGTTTCAGGTTCAGGATGATCTCGGTAACGTCTTCAACAACACCTTTGATGGTTGAAAACTCATGCGTAACACCTGAAAAACGAACAGAAGTGATCGCATAACCTTCAAGCGATGAAAGTAAGATACGACGTAAAGCATTACCAATAGTTACACCGAAGCCTGGTTCTAACGGACGAAATTCAAACGTGCCCTCAAAGTCGGTCGACTTCTGCATGATAACCTTGTCTGGTTTTTGAAATGCTAATATTGCCATTTATATCCTTGTTAATTGTTTGCTTGTTAATAGATTTGAGATGTGAGATGTGAGATATGAGACTTTTGTCTTTTAAATCGCATCTAATCTAAAACCCTGTTTATTTTCCTTAGTCATGAAACTGAAAAATGAGATTTGATCTAATCTCAAATCTCATGTCTCAAATCTCATATCTTATTATTTAGAGTACAACTCGACGATCAGGTTTTCCTTGATGTTTTCTGGGATCTCATCGCGGTTTGGATAACTCAGCAATTTACCTGTTAAGGTATTTGCATCCCATTCAAACCAGTTATACTTGCTAACCCTGCGGCCTGCAACTGATGCAGTGATAGCCTCTAAGGTTTTTGATTTTTCGCGTACTGCAATCACGTCACCAGGTTTAACGGTGTATGAAGCAATGTTCACTACTTCGCCGTTAACAGTGATGTGTTTGTGGCCAACCAGCTGGCGTGCACCAGAACGGGTTGGGGCAATCCCTAACCGGTAAACAACGTTATCTAAACGTGCTTCCAGGAATTTTAATAAGTTCTCGCCAGTGATGCCTTCTTTAGCAGAAGCACGGTGAAACAGGTTTTCGAACTGACGCTCTAATACACCGTAAGTGTATTTAACCTTTTGTTTCTCTTTCAACTGTACAGAGTACTCTGACTCTTTTCCTCTCCTCTTAGAGGGACCGTGCATGCCGGGAGGATAGTTTTTTCTTTCCAGCGCTTTATCCGGACCGAAGATCGGCTCGCGGAATTTACGCGCAATTTTTGATTTTGGACCTGTGTATCTTGCCATTGTTATGTGCTTTTAAAGTATCAAACGGCCCGCAGCCGCTGAATCTTAGCTTTAAAAATTTAGTTAATTAAACTCTTCTCCTTTTTGCAGGACGACAGCCGTTGTGTGGCAGTGGGGTAATGTCCTTAATAGTGGTAACCTCGATACCTGCAGTTTGCAAGGTACGGATAGCCGACTCGCGACCTGATCCAGGGCCTTTTACAAACACTTCAACTTTACGTAAGCCCAGATCGTATGCAGCTTTACCGCAATCTGATGCTGCCTGACCGGCTGCATAAGGGGTGTTCTTTTTAGAACCTTTGAAACCCATTTTACCGGCAGATGACCATGATATAGCCTGGCCGCTGTTATTGGTCAGGGTGATGATGATGTTGTTAAAGGTAGCGTTAATGTGTGCCTGACCTACAGACTCGACAACTACAACACGCTTTTTGGTTACTTTTTTAGCTTTAGCCATTTTCTTTTAAATGATTGAGTTATGAATTATTGAGTTATTGATTAACCCGGACCCATAACTATTAATTTGTATTGTATATTCCTAATGAAAGTGAGCAAAGAACTAATCTCTACTCACCTATCACTAATCACTATTTAGTAGCTTTCTTTTTGTTAGCAACTGTTTTACGTTTTCCTTTACGGGTACGTGAGTTGTTTTTAGTACGCTGACCACGTAATGGTAAACCTTTACGGTGACGGGTACCACGATAGCAACCAATATCCATTAAACGTTTAATGTTCAACTGTACTTCAGAACGCAGTGCGCCTTCAACTTTGATACGATCGTTAATGATAGTACGGATGGCAGTTAATTGCTCATCTGTCCAATCCTGTACTTTAGTATTGAAATCAATACCTGCTTCAGTTAAAATTCCCTGAGCAGTAGTGTGGCCTATACCGTAAATGTATGTTAAGCCAATCTCACCTCTTTTATTCTTTGGTAAATCAATACCTGCTATCCTTGCCATATGCCTGTTTTTGTTTTTTTAAGTAAACGACCGAACGGCGGCTACCGTTGTACGAATCGTAAACAATATCTTTAATTATCCCTGACGCTGTTTAAACTTCGGATTCTTTTTGTTGATCACGTAAAGTTTACCGTTACGACGAATGATTTTGCAATCGGCGCTGCGTTTTTTAATGGATGCTCTAACTTTCATCTCGTTTTATATATTATTTATACCTGTAGGTTATTCTGCCTTTTGTTAAATCGTATGGGCTCATTTCCAGCTTCACTTTATCACCAGGTAAAATTTTGATGTAGTGCATCCGCATTTTGCCTGATATGTGCGCTATAATTTCGTGCCCATTTTCCAATTCAACCCTAAACATAGCATTTGATAATGCTTCTCTAATTGTACCGTCTTGCTCAATTGAGGACTGTTTAGCCATATTTTTCTTTTAGATTTGAGATGTTAGATATGAGTATTGAGATTTTCTCCAACCCACACCAAAAACCTGCTTCTTTATCTTTTTCTTGTAAGATATATGATTTAAGACAGGGTCTCACGTCTCAAATCTCACATCTATTGTCTGTTACACCTAATTATCCGCCTCCCAAAGCGGGACGCAAAATTAAATAAAATAATTTAAATTAATTTATTTTTCTTTCAAAATTTCATCAATATATGAAAAAGTTGAAAGTATGTCCACTTTGCCCTTTTTTACAGCTACCGTATGCTCATAATGTGCCGATGGTTTCCCATCTACGGTTGATACTGTCCAGCCGTCGTCCCAGAATTTTACTCCTGCCCTGCCGGCGTTTATCATAGGTTCAATGGCAATTACCATTCCTTCTTCCAGTTTGATGCCGCTTCCGCGTTTACCGTAGTTGGGTACTTCAGGCTTTTCGTGCAGACGTAAACCTACCCCGTGGCCAACCAATTCCTTTACTACGCCAAAACCATTCTTTTCGGCATGTTCCTGTACAGCATAACCAATATCACCGATACGCATGCCTACTACCGCTTTTTCTACTCCCTTCGCCAGGCACTCTTTAGTTACCTGCATCAGTTTTTTAGCCGTATCGCTTACCTCGCCAATGGCAAAGGTATAGGCCGAGTCGCCATAGTATTTATTCAGTATGGCACCGCAATCAACCGATACCAGGTCGCCTTCCTTCAAAGCATACGTTCCCGGGAAGCCATGTACTACCTGGTCATTCAAGGAGATGCACAATGAGTAAGGGAAACCGCTGTAGTTTAAAAATGCAGGGATCCCTCCGTTGTCACGGATAAAGGTTTCTGCAAGTTTATTCAGTTCAATTGTTTTAACACCGGGCGCAATTACCTTGGCAATTTCGCCCAGTGTTTTTGAAACCAGCAAAGAACTTTCTCTTATCAGTTCTATCTCTTCGACAGACTTATAATGGATCTTTGGCATAGTTAATTATGTCTATTAGATAGCGGGCGGGGTAGTACCGGCTGCAGTTGGTACTGCGGTACGGCCTTTTATCCTCCCGGTTTTCATTAAACCATCGTAATGACGCATCAACAGATGGCTTTCTATTTGTTGCAAAGTATCTAATACCACACCAACCAAAATGATTAATGAAGTACCGCCAAAAAAGCGGGCAAACTGGCTGTTAACATGCACCATGCTGGCAAATGCCGGTATAATAGCCACAATAGCCAGGAATATTGAACCCGGTAAAGTGATTTTTGATATTACACCATCAATAAAGCTGGATGTTGCCTGCCCTGGTTTAACACCGGGGATAAAGCCACCGTTCTTCTTCATATCATCGGCCATTTGGTTAGGGTTAACCGTAATAGCTGTATAAAAGAAAGTAAACAGGATGATCAATATCGCAAACAACAAATTATGCTGCCATGAAGTGGCGTTTGATAGATTGATCACAATGCTGCTCGAAGCTATCTTAGGGAAAAACGATCCGATAGTTGCAGGGATAAACATTAATGCCTGGGCAAAAATGATAGGCATAACGCCTGCTGCAGTAACTTTTAACGGGATGTACTGACGCACGCCACCGTATTGTTTGTTACCTACTATACGTTTAGCATACTGCACGGCAATTTTGCGTACACCCTGAACAATCAGGATGGTAAACATTACCACCAGCATTAAAGCCACCATTTCCACAATAAATACGATCGGGCCACCGCCACCGCTAATCACTCTCGACTTAAACTCTTCGACAATTGCACCAGGTAACGAAGCAATGATACCTACCATGATGATCAGCGATATACCATTACCAATACCTTTATCGGTGATCTTTTCGCCCAGCCACATTACAAATAATGTACCCGCGGTTAAAGCAGCAGTAGTTACCAAAGTAAACACAAACTGATCAGCGATCAGGTGCGCGTTAGACGGGATCTGTGAACGTACATAACCAACTGCCTGTGCGGCGGTAATAAAAATGGTTAGGTAACGGGTCCACTGGTTTAGCTTGTTGCGGCCGCTTTCGCCTTCCTTTTGCATTTTGGTGAAATAAGGCACAGCAATACCCAATAACTGCACCACAATGGATGCGGAGATATACGGCATTACACCTAAAGCAAAAATGGATGCCCGCGAGAATGAACCGCCGGCAAACATATTTAATAAGCCTAATAAACCTTCTTTACCCTGTTGACTGTTCAGCACATTCGCGTCTACACCTGGCAGCACTACGTATGAACCTATACGGTATATTAAAAGAAATAAGAGTGTGTTAGTAATACGCACTCTTAAATCCTCAATTTTCCAGATATTGGATAATGTTGTGAAAAATTTCTTCATCGAAATTTACAGTTTTACAATTGAACCGCCGGCTGCTTCAATAGCTTTTTGTGCAGTAGCAGAAAACGCGTGTGCCTTAACTTCTAATTTAGCTGTCAGTTCGCCACGGCCCAATACTTTAACCAGGTCGTTTCTTGAAGCCAAACCGTGCTCTTTCATTACCTCAAAATCAATTGCGGCAAGTTTGTAAGTGTCTGCCAAAATTTGCAGGGCATCCAGGTTTAAGCTAACGTACTCAACACGGTTAGGGTTTTTAAAGCCCACCTTAGGTACACGGCGTTGTAATGGCATCTGGCCACCTTCAAAACCTACCTTTGTGCTGGTACCAGAGCGCGAACCTGCGCCTTTATGGCCACGGGTTGATGTACCGCCACGGCCAGAACCTGTACCACGGCCTATTCTTTTTCTATTTTTAGTAGAACCTTCTGCAGGTTTTAAATTACTTAAATTCATAATATTAAATATTTTCTACTGCTACCAAATGATTTACTTTACGCACCATACCAATAATAGCAGGTGTAGCTTCAACCTCAACACTTTGGTTTATTTTTTTTAAACCTAATGCTTCTACGGTTCTTTTCTGGCGCTCACTTCTATCGATCACGCTTTTAATCTGGGTTATTTTGATTTTTGCCATGACTGATTATCCGTTAAATACTTTACCTAAATTAATACCGCGCTGTTGTGCTACTGTATAAGCATCGCGCATTTGCGATAAGGCCGATACAGTTGCTTTAACCACGTTGTGCGGGTTTGATGATCCTTTTGATTTAGCTAATACGTTGTGCACACCGGCCGATTCTAACACGGCACGCATTGCACCACCGGCAATAACACCGGTACCGTTTGCAGCTGGTTTGATAAACACAAAACCGCCCGAAAACTTACCATATTGCTCGTGAGGTACCGTACCGTTAATAATAGGCACTTTTACCAGGTTCTTTTTAGCATCATCAACACCTTTGGCAATTGCCTCGGTTACTTCTTTTGCTTTACCTAAACCGTAACCAACTACACCATTCTCATCGCCCACTACCACAATGGCACTGAAGCTAAAAGTACGGCCGCCCTTGGTTACTTTGGCAACACGCTGTATGCTTACCAAGCGGTCTTTTAATTCGATCTCGCTTGTTTTTACTCTTTTTACGTTGATTGTTGACATCTTCTGTTCCGTTTAAAAAATTAAACCACCTTCACGTGCACCTTCAGCCAGTGATTTAACACGGCCATGATATAAGTAACCATTACGGTCAAAAACTACGGCAGTTATACCTGCGGCGATAGCTTTTTGAGCAACCATTTTGCCAACGGCAACTGATTGATCTGACTTGGTACCATCAGCTGCAAAATCTTTTGATAAAGATGATGTTGATACTAATGTTTTACCGGTTACATCGTCAATGATCTGGGCGTAAATACCTTTGTTGCTCCTGTACACTGATAAGCGCGGGCGCTCGGCTGATCCTGAAACACGTTTCCGGATGCCTTTTTTTATTCTGTCTCTTCTTGATAGTTTAGCTGCCATGACGATTATTTTTTAGATGCTGATTTACCTGCTTTTCTTCTTAACACTTCGCCAACAAACTTGATACCTTTACCTTTGTAAGGCTCTGGTGTACGTAACGAGCGTATTTTTGCCGCTACTTGTCCAATCAGTTGTTTGTCGATTGATTCAAGGATGATAGTTGGGTTTTTACCCTTATCAGCAGTGGTGGTAACTTTAATTTCGGTTGGTAATTCAAACACATAGTGGTGAGAGTAACCCAACACTAAATCTAATGTATTACCAGTATTAGTAGCACGGTAACCTACACCAACTAATTCTTGCTGTATTTTGTAACCGTCGGTTACGCCAACTACCATGTTATTTAATAACGCGCGGTATAAACCATGCAGCGCTTTATGACGTTTTTGCTCGGAAGGACGTTGAACCACTAACTGGCCGTCTTCCTGTGCAATAGTGATATCGCTATCAACTGCTTGCTGCAACTCTCCTTTGGGGCCTTTAACGGTAACCAGGTTATCGCCTGATACAGTTACAGTAACGCCTGCGGGGATTGCTATAGGTGCTTTTCCTACTCTTGACATTGCTTAATTCCTCCTCTTAACTATTAATAAACGTAGCACAAAACTTCGCCACCTATGTTTTGCTGACGTGCTTCTTTGTCAGACATAACACCTTTTGATGTGGAAACGATAGCGATTCCTAAACCATTTAATACACGTGGCATGGTATCCGCGCCTGCGTATTTCCTCAAACCTGGTTTACTGATACGCGATATGCTGCGAATAGCCGGGATTTTAGTGATCGGGTGGTACTTCAAAGCAACTTTGATGATGCCTTGAGGGCCATTATCCTCAAATTTAAAATTGGCAATGTAACCTTTGTCGAAAAGCACCTTAGTGATTTCCTTCTTCAGATTTGATGCAGGAATTTCAACAACCCTATGGTTGGCTTTAATAGCATTCCTTACTCGTGTAAGATAATCTGCGATTGGATCTGTATTCATTTTTATTGTTTATGATAGTGGTTTCCTTCCCGTAACATCCGGGGCGACCTTCTATCGGTTCGTATTCGTTTTTAAATTTCGAGCCGCAAAGGTACAAAAAAATTCAAAATATACTACTGCATATCTTGAATACCTTCCACTCGTTTATTGAGGTAAAAGGTGAAAGGCTAAAGGTCAAAGATTTTCATATCAAACCTTTCGCCTTTTACCTTTCACCTTTACGCCTTATATTACCAGCTTGCTTTCTTCACTCCCGGGATTTTACCGGCCAGTGCCATCTCGCGGAAAGTTACCCTCGAGATACCGAACTGACGCATATAACCGCGTGGGCGGCCGGTCAGTTTGCAACGGTTGTGCAATTTCACTGGTGATGCAGCCTTAGGCAATTTGTCTAAACCTTCATAATCACCGGCTGCTTTAAGTGCTGCTCTTTTCTCAGCATATTGTGCAACCAACTTAGCGCGTTTTACTTCACGTGCTTTTACGCCTTCTTTAGCCATTGTTATTTTGATTTTTAAATGGTAAACCAAATTGTTTAAGCAACTCTAATGCTTCAACATCATTTTTTGCCGATGTTACAAAGGTAATATCCATACCCATGATCTTGTTGATCTTGTCAATGTTGATCTCGGGGAAAATGATTTGCTCGGTAACGCCTAATGTATAGTTGCCACGGCCGTCAAAACCTTTATCGTTGATGCCTTTAAAATCGCGGATACGCGGCAGGGCAACAGAGATCAGACGATCCAAAAACTCATACATGGTATTGTCTCTTAAAGTAACGCGTACGCCAACCGGCATATTTTTACGTAACTTAAAGTTTGAGATATCTTTTTTAGATTTTGAAGATACAGCTTGCTGACCGGTAATGGTGCTCAGTTCGCTGATACTTACATCAATCAGTTTTTTATCAGTTGTAGCAGCACCAACACCCTGGTTGATGGCAATTTTTTCCAGTTTCGGAACCTGCATTACGCTTTTGTACTGAAATTTATCTTTCAGCGCGGTACGGATCTCTTCCGAATACTTTGTTTTTAATCTTGGTACGTAAGTCATTACTTAATTTCCTCCCCTGATTTTTTTGCTACCCTTACTAATTTACCTGCATCGTTCTTTTTACGGCCAACGCGGGTTGTTGCGCCTGTTTTTGGATCAACCAAAGCCAGGTTTGAGATATGTATAGCGGCTTCCTGCTTAACAATGCCACCGTTAGGGTTAGCAGCGTTAGGTTTGGTATGTTTTGATACCATGTTGGCACCTTCAACAATAGCCCTGTTTTTAGCTATAATAATTTCAACTATTTTGCCTTGTGTACCTTTAGAGTCGCCGGCAATTACCTTAACCAGATCACCTTTTTTGATCTTTAGTTTGGCAGATACTTCTATTTTCTTTTTCATATTATAATACCTCCGGAGCTAATGATACAATTTTCATGAATTGTTTTTCACGCAATTCCCTGGCTACCGGGCCGAAGATACGGGTACCCCTTGGCTCGTCCTGGTTGTTTAACAAAACGGCTGCGTTATCGTCAAAACGGATGTAAGAACCATCTTTACGACGAATTTCTTTCTTAGTCCTAACCACTACGGCTTTAGATACTGTACCTTTTTTAACGTTGCCTGATGGCAATGCGCTTTTTACGGTAACTACAATCTTATCGCCTATTGAGGCATACCTTTTACCGGTACCACCCAAAACACGGATCACCAGCACTTCTTTAGCGCCACTGTTGTCGGCTACATTCAGCCTTGATTCCTGTTGTACCATCTTATTTAGCCCTCTCTAAAATTTGAACCAATCTCCAATTTTTGCTTTTGCTCAACGGGCGAGTTTCCATAATTAATACGGTATCGCCAATACCACAGGTATTAGTTTCGTCATGTGCCATAAACTTGGTAGTCTTCTTTACGAATTTACCATAGATCGGGTGTTTTACTTTACGTTCAACGGCTACAACGATAGATTTTTCCATCTTGTTGCTTACTACCAGGCCGGTACGGGTTTTTCTTAAATTTCTTTCTTCCATGTCCTTCGGCTTATTTGGTTTCAACTGCTGGCGCCGCTTTGCGCTTGGTTAATTCGGTATTTAAACGAGCGATGTCCTTACGTACTTTAGTGATACGGGTAGGGTTCTCAATAGCCGATACCGCGTGGGCGAATTTCAGCTTATTCAGATTCTTCTTTTCCTCGCCAATTCGCGCTGTCAACTCCTCAGTTGAAAGCTCTTGGATTTCTGAGTTTTTCATTTTTTAACTTTTTGTTTGCTGTAAATTGTGAGCTGTAAGCCAACTTAAGCTCACAACTTTTCAACTTACAATGTTTAATGATCACTACAGGTATTCAATTTTATGTTGTTTACCACCTGTAGCTACCAGGGTTTATGCTTCGGCGTAATCCTTACGAACTACAAACCTTGTTTGTACCGGCAATTTTTGCGCGGCCAGGCGAAGTGCTTCTTTTGCCACATCTAATGGCACACCTTCTGCCTCAAAAATGATCCTTCCGGGGCGTACTACCGCTACCCAATATTCCGGAGCACCTTTACCTTTACCCATACGTACTTCGGCTGGTTTTTTGGTTACAGGCTTGTCAGGGAAAATCCTGATCCAAACTTGTCCTTCACGTTTCATGAAACGTGTTACAGCGATACGCGCAGCCTCGATCTGACGGCTGGTGATCCAGGCCGGCTCGAGTGATTTTATACCGAAAGATCCGAAAGACAGTTCAGCACCACGACTGGCGTTACCCTTCATCTTGCCTTTTTGCATCTTTCTGAACTTCGTTCTTTTTGGCTGTAGCATTTTTTTAAGCTTTTATATTCTAACGATGTCTATCTCGACTTTGATTCTGTTAATTATCTTCTGCCACCCTGGCCACCGCCACGGTTGCCGCTGCCTTGTCCGCCACGGTTTGCACCGCCGCCCTGACCAGGACCACGATTACCACCAGCGCCCGGACCGCCACGACGATCGCCACCCGGACCACCACGACGATCTCCGCCACGGTCATTACCGCCGCGACCGCCACGGTCACCAAATGCTGCTGCGCCTTCCGGCCTGCCGCCTTTACCGCTTGCGCTGCTTGCTGCGCCAATGTTTGGCGATAAGTCGCGTTTGCCGTAAACTTCACCTTTACAGATCCACACTTTAACACCTATTTTACCGTAGGTAGTTAAGGCTTCAGCCAAAGCGTAGTCGATATCGGCACGGAAAGTGTGCAATGGGATACGTCCCTCTTTGTACTGCTCTGTACGGGCCATTTCGGCACCACCTAAGCGGCCTGATGTCATTACCTTGATACCTTCGGCACCCATTCTCATGGTTGAAGCGATGGTAGTTTTCATGGCACGACGGAAAGAGATACGGGCTTCCAGTTGTTTTGCAATGCTTTCGCCTACTAACTGAGCATCAAGCTCAGGGCGTTTGATCTCGAAGATGTTGATTTGAACGTCCTTTTTAGTCAGTTTCTTTAACTCTTCTTTGATCTTATCTACTTCCTGACCGCCTTTACCGATAACGATACCCGGACGGGCAGTATGTATAGTAATTGTAATACGTTTTAAAGTACGTTCGATAACCACTTTAGATACACCGCCTTTTGAAATACGGGCCGAGATGTACTTGCGGATCTTTTCGTCTTCAACTAATTTGTCGGCATAGTGATTTCCACCGAACCAGTTAGAATCCCATCCTCTGATGATGCCTAACCTATTACCTATTGGATGTGCTTTTTGTCCCATTTCAAATTAATTGTTAACGTTTTTACTATCCACAATAAGGGTGATGTGATTGGAGCGTTTGCGGATACGGTATCCCCTTCCTTGTGGTGCAGGGCGTAACCTTTTCAGCTGACGGCCACCGCCTACTGATACTTCGCTTACTATTAAAGCGCTGTCTTCAACACGTTTACCTTCATTTTTTGCTTCCCAGTTTTTAATTGCCGACAGCAATAATTTTTCAACGCGGATAGCCGCTTCCTTATTAAGGAACTTTAAGATGTATAACGCTTTCTCAACGCCTTCGCCACGGATCAAATCCACTACCAAACGCATTTTGCGCGGTGATGTTGGACAGTTCTGTAACTTGGCAACAGAAGCGCCGCCTACCTGGGCTTTCGCCGCTTCCTTGCGTTGTCTGATTAATACAGACTTTTTAATTTTTGTTGTTGCTTCCATTGCCTGTTATTTTTTCTTTTCTGCGTGACCACGGAAGGTACGGGTTGGTGCAAATTCACCTAACTTATGTCCTACCATGTTTTCTGTTACGTACACGGGTATAAACTTGTTGCCGTTGTGCACTGCAAATGTATGACCCACGAAATCAGGAGAGATCATGGAACGGCGTGACCATGTTTTTACAACCGATTTTTTATTTGATTCATTCAGGGTAAGTACTTTCTTATCCAGGTTATGATCAATATAAGGTCCTTTTTTAATTGAACGAGCCATTATTTCTTCCTTCTTTCAATGATGTAACGATCTGATCCTTTTTTCTTATCGCGGGTTTTAAAGCCTTTAGCCAGTAAACCTTTGCGTGAGCGCGGGTGACCACCTGAAGCACGGCCCTCGCCACCACCCATAGGGTGATCTACCGGGTTCATTGCTACACCACGTACACGTGGACGACGGCCTAACCAGCGCTTGCGGCCGGCTTTACCCAACACCTCGTTTGCTTTTTCGGCATTTGAAACTGTACCGATAGTAGCTAAACAAGTAGCTAAGATCATACGGGTTTCGCCTGAAGGCAATTTGATGATCGCGTATTTACCATCACGCGCAGAAAGCTGCGCGTAAGTACCTGCCGAGCGTGCCATGATGGCGCCCTGGCCCGGGTTTAATTCGATATTGTGAATTAACGAACCCAGTGGTATGCTTTTTAATGGTAAAGTGTTACCAACTTCTGGCGCTACTGCATCGCCTGATAATACTGTTTGGCCTACGGTTAAACCTGTAGGTGCAATCATGTATCTTTTCTCGCCATCGGCGTATACTAATAAAGCAATACGTGCCGAACGGTTTGGATCATACTCAATTGTAGCAACCTTTGCAGGGATGTCAAATTTGTTACGTTTAAAATCAATCAAACGATATGACTTTTTATGACCACCACCCATGTTGCGCATGGTCATTTTACCGCTATTGTTACGACCGCCTGACTTTTTGATAGATACTACTAACGTTTTTTCAGGAACGTTGGTGGTAACGTCAGAGTAATCGGCACCTACCCGGAAGCGGGTGCCCGGGGTAACCGGTTTAAATCTTTTAACTGCCATCTCCCTTTTTATAAATTGTTATAAAAATCAATTGTTTCACCGTCTTTCAACGTAATCACTGCTTTTTTGTAAGTAGCGATACGGCCGGTTACTACACCTGCCTTGGTTGAACGACTTTTTAATTTGCCGGCATATTTCATTGTATTTACGGCAACTACTGTTACACCATACATTTCTTCTACTGCGGCTTTAATCTGTATTTTGTTCGCCCTGTGATCAACCTTGAAAACAAAGCGGTTAAGTTTCTCAGTTAACTGAGCTACTTTTTCGGTAAGTAAGGGTTTTGTTAATACTTGCATAATTACTTAGCGAATGCTTCCTCCAAAGTTTTAACAGCACCTGTAGTAAGTAATAGTTTACCAGCGTTTAACACATCGTAAGTGTTTAGCTGCTCAACCGAGATTACTTTAGTTTTCTTCAGGTTCCTGCTTGATAAATACACATTGTTATTTTCGGCACCGGCAATTACTAATAATGTTTTATCATTAGTAACATTCAGGTCAGCTTCCATTTTAATGTAGTTTTTAGTTTTGATGCTATCAAAGCTAAAATCCTCTAATACTAAAATGCTGTTATCCTGAGCTTTGTAGGTTAAAGCCGACTTACGAGCCAGTGATTTTAACTTTTTGTTCAGTTTAAAGCTGTAATCGCGCGGCTGCGGACCGAATACACGGCCACCACCATTAAATAATGGTGATTTTACACTACCGGCACGGGCACCGCCTGTACCTTTTTGTTTATATAATTTGCGGGTTGAACCTGCAATTTCGTTACGCTGTTTTGCTTTATGCGTACCCTGGCGTTGATTAGCTAAAAATTGCTTAACATCCAGATAGATAGCATGATCATTAGGCTCGATAGCGAAGATCGATTCAGGAAGCTGCACCTTGGCACCTGTTTCTTTACCTGAAACATTTAATACTTTAACTTCCATCTTATTTATCCACTATAACGTATGAACCCTTAGCTCCTGGTATGGAACCTTTAACTACTAACAGGTTTTGCTCAGCAAATACTTTCACTACTTCAAGGTTTTGAACCTTTACACGTACATTACCTGTTTGGCCAGCCATGCGCATTCCTTTGAATACACGTGAAGGCCATGATGATGCTCCCAATGAACCCGGCGCACGTAAACGGTTATGCTGACCGTGGGTTTGCATACCCACACCACTAAAACCGTGACGTTTTACCACACCCTGAAAGCCTTTACCTTTTGATGTACCGGCCACATCCACAAAATCGCCAACTGCAAAAATATCAACAGCAACAGTGTCGCCTAATGATTTTTCTTCGTCGAATGATTTAAATTCAACCAGCTTACGTTTTGGCGTAGTGCCGGCTTTAGTGAAATGACCTTTTAAAGGGGCTGTAGTGTGTTTGTCCTTTGCTTCACCATATGCAAGCTGAACAGCTGCATATCCGTCTGTTTCTACAGACTTAACGTGGGTTACCACGCAAGGGCCAGCTTCGATTACGGTACATGGGATGTTCTTCCCTGTCTCGTCGAATATGCTGGTCATACCTACTTTTTTACCAATTAATCCTGACATTTTCTTTATTTGTTTGTTGTCCATCGAAGCAGTAGGGCCTCGTTCAAGACATATTATCCCCCGTTAAGGGACGGCAAAGATAGCAACTTTAGATTAATTGTCAAATAGTTAGCAAGTTATTTTTTCATAAATATTTGAGGGGTGATTTTGGGTGATATCTACAAGGATTGATTGCAGGAATTGCCCAAATAGCACATTAAATTGGTTTTAGGTGGTAAAGCCGGGGAATATGATTAATCAGCTATTGGTTCATCTGGTTCGGGTAATTTCTTTTTGGCTGCCCTCTTCCTCGTCTTCGGCTCTGTTCGCGGTTTAATAAGAAACAGAATAATAGAAAAAAATATTGTGCCTACACTAAAGGAACCAAACATCCAGGCTAATTTATTACCATTACGTTGCGAAAATGGTTCATCTATAGCTTCAAGTACCGGCAAATCAAAATCAACAATATCATTACCTAAGTTAATCGCCTCTTTATAATTCCGATAATCGTAATTGTCAGATAGCCGCTGCAGATAAACAAAACGATCAAACTTCTTTTCCCGAAATTCTTTTTCAGATTGCTTTAAGAAAATCTGATAGTATTTCTTTTTTTCATCTATTGATAACGAATTACTAATGGAACTTTGAGATTTAAATGCCAGCCACGCTGATGGGTATATTTTAAAAGGGGGGAGTTTCCAACTATCTTTTAATTTAAACCCCTTTGTAAGTACCAATACCGCTCCGTATTTTCCCGTATCGCCATATCTGGGCATAACAAGTGTTGGGTTTAAATAACGCATAATGTTTATGGAATCAGCCGGTAATTTTTTAAGTACCTGCATGGTAGATACTTTGTTATTTAGTATTACCATAGCTTTAGCGTTACTATCCCTTATCCTGCTAATTAACATCGTATCCGGAAAAAGATGATCAAAAACAGGAATACTGGCGTAGATTGAAATTTCAAAAGTACTTTTACCTTTTCCCGTTACAGCAAAAACAGGTTTAACGTGCACAAATCTTTTTCCAATATAATATTGCTTAACTGTGTAATACCTGGTTGCGGGCAAATGTATTATTTCACTCATCCGGTTTAACCGGGTTAACTTACCTGTTGCTGTAACCAAATAAGATTGAGCAAACATAATTGGCAGTGTCATGGTCAACCAAGTAATTATAAGTAAACCCATCACCAGATTATTATCCCTAACACTGTTAAGCTTAAGCAGCTTTATACGTGGCCCTATCCAAATTAAAATTGGCCCCCACGATAGTACTGCGGGAAGAATAAGATTAACATAAATATCCTCAACATTAAAAACCTGAAGTTTAATAAGCAGCAACCAATTTAAAAATGTGTAAATAATAGCTGTGCTTACCGAAACAACTATCAAAGGCATAATTATTAATTTCCATTTGGTGGTAAATTGATTCATGAAAGGCAATTTGTTGCGTTAGCTAAATTAACTTCAATTAGCAGAAATGCAAATAACGCTAAGCAATAGTTGTCAAATAACTATCTTACTTACTTTTACCGATTATACCAAGACACTCATGAATTTCTACACACGTAAATGGGTTAAACCCGAAGACCTGAATGCCCACGGCACTTTATTTGGCGGCAGGATATTAAGCTGGATAGATGAAGAGGCTGCTATATATACCATTATACAATTAGGCACCAACGGTTGCGTAACCAAGTACATGTCCGAAATCAACTTTATCAGTTCGGCTAAGCAGGGCGATATTATTGAGCTGGGTATTAAAGCCATCCACTTTGGCCATACCTCGTTAACCCTTACCTGCCAGGTGCGTAACAAGATCAGTCAGCGTGTGATCCTAACCGTAGATAAAATTGTATTTGTAAGTGTGGATGAAAACGGTAAACCTGTGGCACACGGCAAAACCGAGATCCATTACACCGATGAGCGGCTGCGGGAGGATTGATTAATGTGCAAATATGCAGATGTGTGTATGTGCAAATGATTGATATTCTAATTACAACTGATCATCTGCATATCTGCATATACGCACATCTGCACATTATTTAATCTTCTGTCGCACAAACCTCACCACCCTTTGCCAGATACTCCCCTTACGGTGACGCAGGAAATGTTTAATGGACTGATAAGCCTGCGGGTTCTCCACTATCTCATCAGGAAACTGTGTAATAGGTTGCTGTGCAATGGGTACCTGGTACATCTGTTCGTTATTGGAGTGTATACCCGATCCATCGTTCCCGATGTTTTGGATCAACGAGCGTGATGGATGCAGCGCCTGTCCGCCTTTTAAAAATATAGAAGCATACCAGCGTATGGCCCACGAATCGTTTTTGCCCGCTTTAAAGCCCAGCATCTGCTTCCAGAAGTTCATCGTGCCTTCTATCGAAAAACGATTGATCTTTTGCTGGTCAAACTGCGCCATCAGCACATCAATATCAGGTTCAAAGTTTTTCCAGGCGCGTGCCCAGGTGGCCCAGCCCCAGCTGGTAGCCGCGCGAAACACAAAAGTTTGCGGCAAGGTTTTATCCTTTAACGGGTACATATAAGCGCCAATATGCATCAGCTTTTCATTGTTTGCATAGCGGCTTAAGGCCTCGTTAAAATACTGCAGGGTAAAGGGCGATGACAGCAAATCGTCTTCAAAAACAATCACCTTGCCGTATTCATTCACCAAACGGGTAACCCCGTCAATTACCGAGCGGGCCAGGCCCATGTTTTCTTTACGCTCGGTTATCTTTACCGATTTAAAGCCTGATACCTCTTTGATCAACTGCCGCACCTCATCTACCTTATCCTTATCGGCCGCTGTTTTTGCCGCATCCGAAAATATAAACAAGCGGGATTCATCGGCCAGTACATTTTTTTGCAGATAGGTCAATGTGCGGCGCGTATGATCGGGCCGGTTATAAACAAATAAGGCTATTGGTGCCAGGCTTTGCATTATATGCGGTTAGCTATAAAAGGTTTGTGTTGATAAACGGTATACTAATGGCTTTATTATGGTTTCTTCACCACATAAAATACACTTTGCGGGGCAATGCGTTCCAGTTTTTTAGTGGCATGATAATGCAGATTACCGCTTAGTGCTTTAGAGAACCATTTATCAAACCAAATATAAGCCGGATAAGTATAAACAGGCCGCTTAAAAAGCTTACTCCAGCCCCTTTGAAAAAAAGCGGTCATGCTGAAGCAAAGCGCCTCGTTAACAATTTCGGCATTCAGTTCTTTAAATGTCTGGCGGAAAAGGTTTAAAGGAATCCCCCGCTCGTTACGGGTAAGCCCTTTGCGTGGCTGGCGCCAATCGCCCATAGAAATTACAGGTTCACGGATGAGTAAGTATCCCCCCGGCTTGGTAACGCGATACAGCTCTTTTAATACAAACAGCGCATTAGGAATATGGTGCAGCGTACCGAAGCAGGTAATCAGATCAAAAAAATTATCGGGGTAAGTAATCACCCCGTCAACGGTGGGTTTGGTATAAATAGGTTTTAAATGCGCGATCTTGTCCGACAGTAAGTTATCCGACGGCTCGATCATGTGGAGGTTATCGATACGATCTATCACCGGATAAAACTCGTGCCCCCAGGCTGCGCCCATACCCATGGCATTTTCAAAACGTTTATTGGCCGGCAGATAGCTAAAACCGTGCAGGGTATTTAGCGGATGATAACCGTAGGAGTAGTTTTCTTCGTCCTTACTGCCCAAATCAGCGTAAGCTTCAGTTTCTTCATTATACCATTGCTGGATCTGCTCTTTGGTAAAATCATCCCCATATAAAACCTTGCCCGAAAAATATTTATCTGTCATTTAAATCAATATCAAAATGCAAATATAACCATTGCAAATTATATGCTAAGGCAATTATCGGCCCTGTAAAATACCGATGTTGCCTTATTGTAGAATAAGCCCGGAGATATCCCGCTAAACGATAATTGCTTAAAGCCTTTATCTTTTAAAAAAGCCACCGCATCAACGTAAAACTCTCTTTCCGAATCGTCCAGTACAATTACGCCGGCCGGCGTCAATGCCTCTATAGCTTGCTTGCAGCAGTTTACGCGGTCGCGGCCGTCAACAATAACGATGTCAAATTTAGTATTTAGCGTTAACGGTACGCGGCAGTAGTCGCCGTCGGTTTTAAGTTCGGTCAGTATCATGTCCGAGTTTTCGGGCTTGGCATTTACAATTTTGTTATACCACTGCTCATCATGCTCAACCGATACCACTTTACCTGCATATTTGGCATAAAAGAAGGTGGAGTTGCCTGACCCAAACTCAAAAACAGTATGTTGTTTGTTAAGTCGCTCCTTAATAAAATCAATAAATGAGTAAGTAACCCAGGGTATTGGATTGCCGTGCCTATCGACAGGCGAACCGCCTTCCAGCGCGCTAAACCAGCCTATTTCCTTTAAATATCCCTTTTTGTTAAACGACAATATGGAACGTAACCTTGCCGGCTTAGCCAGCAATTCAATAATAGATGATAAATTACTCAACGCTTGGTGTTTTTTTGAAAAAGTGAAAATAGGAATAATGATTTTAACATCATAATGGCCTGGTTACTTACCTTAGGTATAAAAATTAAAAACATGGTTGAACTGGC
Source organism: Mucilaginibacter sp. GW821-FHT07H05 (assembly GCF_059418485.1). Classification (NCBI taxonomy): domain Bacteria; kingdom Pseudomonadati; phylum Bacteroidota; class Sphingobacteriia; order Sphingobacteriales; family Sphingobacteriaceae; genus Mucilaginibacter; species Mucilaginibacter sp. GW821-FHT07H05. The sequence continues at coordinate 402,786 of NZ_JBWKPY010000005.1, read as the reverse complement.
ATAAGCCGCCAACGTTGCAATAGCCGCACCCATCATGCCAATTTTGGGTATCAACAGCAAGTTTAATACAATATTTACAATAGCCCCAAAACCGGTACGGATAAAAGTAAGCTTATTATACCCCTCGGCTATCAAATATTGTGTACTGGCCACCCCTAAAAATACAAACACGCCTGCCCATATATGTACTGATAAAACAGGTGCAGCATAAGCATACTCGGTTTTATAGAGTTTATATATGATATGTGATGTAAATGTAATGACCAATGCTAACGACACGCTGATATAGGTCATTAAATCGTACAAATGCTGTATCCGTTTTTTGTACCGTTCAGGATCGTCTCTTTTGGCGTTTAATATGGCCGGAAACAACGAAGCCACAATAACCGACGGGAAAAAATACCAGGCTTCGCTTAAACTAACCACTGTTGCATAAGCACCCTGCTCTTTAGCCCCCATCATTTGCAGTAACATTATTTGGTCTATCTTCATATAAACCGATACCATAATACCCGAAATAATTAACGGCCATGAATAAGAAAGTAGCCTTTTACCCAATTCATAATTAAACGACCAGTTAAAAACACTTAGTTTCCTTGACTGGTAGGCGATAAAATATCCCGCTGAATACAATACAACATCAAGCAGGCCGGCATACACAAACCACTGGATAGGCTGATGCAGATAAATAAGGATAAATTTAATTACAGAAGATATGACGATCCCTATAATTTGCACCTGCATAATGTATTTTGATTTTACCTCAGACTGGAAATAGGAATCAATTACGTTAAATGCCTGCACAATGCCAATAAATGAAAGTACAAATATATAGTGGTACGTTAGATCCTTAAGCGGATAAATATAAAACGCTATAATGATGATAGGGAGGCAGATGATACCAGCCATCACCTTCAACCAAAAAGCTGTACCTAAAATAGTATCGCGCTTTTGCGGCTCGCTATGCAATTCCTTTACAACATATAAGTCTACACCCAGCGAGGCTATGGACGAGAAGAAGAAAACATAGGTTAAACAGCCCGTTAACACGCCATTATCATACCTGCCCAGGTAATTGGCTATTTTAATGTTCACCAACATTTTTATCAGCAGGCTGCCCACCTTGCCAAACAGCATCATACCCGTATTTTTAAAATACTTTTCAAATGCTTGCTGATCGAAGCCGGGGATATTGGGGATACGCATACAGGCCGTAAAGGTATAAAAAAACAAAAGAGCCCCGATATACAGGGCTCTTAATCTTTTTTACAGCTAATTGTTGGGATTAGCTTTTAGTTACTTGCCGCATATAGCTGCAGTATTTGGCTGGTACTTAATGCCTTGCCGTACATGCGCATATCATCAAGTGCGCCTTGTAAATAATATCCGTTTGCCGGGATGCTTGGATTATCCTTACCAATATACATTAGTGTGCTTATGGTACCGTTTGGCGATTGGAAATTAGTAGTAACCCTATCCAGCACACCATTTACATAAATGCTTAATTGCTTGGTTGATAGTTTATATACGCAGGTAACCATATACCAATTATTAAAGTTAAGCACTTTAGCGCCGAAAGCATTTACACTGGTACCGCCCGGGCCGAACACAATAGTGCCGACAGGGCTTTGGGTATAACCTCCCACAATCATGCTCCAGCCGTTATCGTTATCGGTAACGCGTTTATCCCAAATGCTCGATCCGTAGAAAACGTTATAGGTATCCAGCTTAACCCAGGCATTCAGGGTAAAGTCGGTGTTATTTAAGCGCAGCGATTGCTTATCAGGCACGGTGATATAGCTTGTGGTGCCGTTAAAATAATAAGCGCTGTTAGCTTTATTAAAGCGGTTTGCAGTAGCTGTAACATTGTAAAGCGTACCGTTGTTGCCATTACCCGATAGGTCGTCAGGGCTGTTATCAAACGGATAATAAGCTATCAGGTTCATTTTTAAACTATCAATGACCGACACCATACAACTGATAGATATGGTGCTTTTTTGATTGCTGACGGTCACTTTAGAAAGCCCCATTTTTTTGGCGCTCAACAAACCGGTATTGCTGATGGATAACACCGAGGTATCGGCCGATTTCCAAACCAGTAAAGTTTTATCGTAAGTTGAAGGGGTAATGGTTAATGGCACCTGTAAGGTTGTGCCTACATTAAGCTTCAGCGTATCCTGGCCAATGTATATCGATTTAAGCGTATCCCCGGTCTCTTCCTTTTTAAGGCACGAAGTTAAGCTGATAATTGCGAGTAAATAAAGGAGTAGGTTTTTCTTCACGGGGTGTTATTTTATTTTTCCAATAAATTTAAAATTAATTCTTAAGTTTCAGTGTAAAGTTTCTGTTAAAAAGCAAAGCCCCCGTTTGTACTCGGGGGCTTTGTAATATGATGCGACCAGTTACCCTGATCTGGTTATTTTTTATTGATTCACAAATTTCTTAGCGTTAATCTTACGCTCGTTCTCGTTCAGGAAGATCTTACGCAGACGGATGCTTTGCGGGGTTACCTCAATGTACTCATCAGCCTGGATATACTCCATCGATTCTTCTAACGAGAATTTGATAGCCGGTGCAATCCTAACGTTGGTATCGCTACCTGAAGCACGCATATTGGTTAATTGCTTGCCTTTGGTTAAGTTGATCACCAAATCGTTATCGCGGATGTGCTCGCCCAATACCTGTCCTTCGTAAACATCAACTCCCGGATCGATGTGGAACCTGCCACGATCTTGCAGTTTATCAATAGCAAAAGCAGTGGTTTTACCTGTATCCATAGATACCAGTACACCATTTAAACGGCCAGGGATAACACCTTTCCATGGTTCGTAAGCTTTAAAGCGGTGGGCCATAATAGCCTCGCCACCGGTAGCCGTCAATACGTTGTTACGCAGGCCGATAATACCACGTGCGGGGATATCAAATTCTAAGTGCTGTAAATCGCCTTTTGGCTCCATTACTAACAGATCGCCTTTACGTTGGGTAACCAGTTCAATTACCTTACCGGCAACTTCACCCGGCACATCAACGATCAATGTTTCCACCGGCTCGCATTTAACGCCGTCAATTTCTTTAACAATAACCTGTGGCTGGCCTACCTGTAATTCGTACCCTTCGCGACGCATGGTCTCGATCAGTACCGATAAATGGAGGATACCACGGCCGTATACTAAATATGAGTCAGGCGATTCGGTTTCAACAACCTTCAGCGCCAGGTTTTTCTCCATCTCTTTGTACAAACGATCGCGTAAGTGGCGCGAGGTTACAAACTTGCCTTCTTTACCAAAAAACGGTGAAGTATTAATGGTGAACAGCATGTTCATGGTAGGCTCGTCAATATGGATAACTTCCAGTTGTTCCGGTTTTTCAAAATCGGCAATGGTATCGCCAATATCAAAACCATCAATACCTACAACCGCGCAAATATCACCGGCGCTTACCGATGTAGCTTTCACTTTACCCAAGCCTTCAAAAGTATACAATTCTTTTATACGTGATTTTTGGATGGTGCCATCGCGTTTTACTAAAGATACCGGTTGGTTCTCTTTAATAGTACCACGAGCCACACGGCCAATAGCGATACGGCCTACGAAAGACGAATAATCTAACGAAGTGATCTGCATTTGCAGGGTACCATCATTAATAGGTGCAGGCGGAATGTTTTCCAGGATGCAATCCATTAAAGGGAAAATATCTTCCGTTGGTTTTTTCCAATCGGTGCTCATCCAGCCTTGTTTAGACGAACCGTAGATCACCGGGAAATCCAGTTGGTCTTCAGTTGCTTCAAGGTTGAAGAATAATTCAAAAATCTGTTCGTAAACTTCTTCGGGGCGGCAGTTCTCTTTATCTACCTTGTTTACAACCACAATTGGTTTTAGGCCTAAAGCCAAAGCCTTTTGGGTTACAAAACGGGTTTGCGGCATGGCGCCTTCAAAGGCATCGCATAGCAGCAATACGCCGTCGGCCATTTTCAATACACGTTCCACCTCGCCGCCAAAGTCGGCGTGACCAGGGGTATCAATAATATTGATCTTAACATCTTTGTACATTACCGAAACGTTTTTAGATACGATGGTAATACCACGCTCACGTTCCAGGTCATTGTTATCCAGTATCAGCTCACCAGTTTCCTGGCCTTCGCGGAAAATTGCACAGCTGTGCAGGATTTTGTCAACCAAAGTAGTTTTGCCGTGGTCAACGTGTGCGATAATCGCAATATTTCTGATTTTTTGCATTGAAATGCGCCTCTTAAATTTTGCGCAAAGGTAGGGTTAATATATGGGATTTAAAAGGATTAACAGAAAGGTAATGTGGAGAATGACAAATTAATTACCAGATTAGGTTAACAGGATATTGCGGAAAATGCCGGTCAGCAGAAATAATTGTTAAATTTTCTGAGATGGCCTGAGCGATCATAAGTCTATCGAAGGGATCATTATGATGTTGAGGGAGAGTTAAAAGTGAATTGAGATGTTGTGTTTCGATGGGAAGGATCCGAATGCTATTACATGTATTTTTTCATTTCCTCCAGTGGTTCATCAAAGTCATCTGAAATATAGGTTATTAATCCTTTCAAACTACCATACCCCCTGCCATTATTTGGCTGCGGTTCGGCTACAACATGTGCAGGTTGAGCGTCCGCAACAATTTTATAACGGATAAAATCCTCCACCTCCTTTTGCTTATCAGCAGGTAGTTTTTCTATCAACTCGATTAACTCTGCAGTACTCATGATAATGCTAATTTACAAAAAACCTGCCTGATTTACAAATTAGTCCATCTATGTATACAAATCACCTTTACCCTAATACAAAATGAAGAGAACCTGTTACAATGTTGAAATAATTGAATAGATGCAGATAAATATTTTATATTTTGGTGGAATGAAAAATATCCTTAACCTTATCGCGCTGTTCCTGTTAACCTCGGTGATTACCAAAGCCCAAAGCAGCTGGGTTGATTACAAAGTTGATAACCACGTTTCTCTAAAATTCCCGTCAAAACCGGCAGAGATACAGCCCGGTACTGTTGGAGCAGTTACTGCAGATAGTGTTGCCTGCAGAATTACCTTAATAGATGTGCATAAAGTGGCTAATCTTGATTCCGCTACCCTGGCAGCAATGAAGGAAAACCCGGTATTTATTGACCAATTACGGGCCGGGATGCAAAGAACAGCCAAGGGTGCTGAACTGCAGCCGTTTAAACTGGGCACATGGAAGGGCTTAACCAGCTATACCTCATCGGGTACGGGTACCGCCAATACGCAGTATAAACTCTTCATGGTAGTATACGGAACTACTATATATAGCCTATCAGCAAAAACACCCGCGAAAGTTGATAGTAAAACAGCCGATAGTTTTTTTGATTCGATGACCTTTAGTAAATAGCTTCCTGCTGGGAAGTACCCCCTGTGCCCTTGTTGGTATTGTCACCAACAACAGTGGTGGATATCTTAAAGCGGGCCTTATTGATGTTGGTGACAACACCAACATCGGCGCGGGATTAACAGAAAGGTAATGTGGAGAATGACAAATTAATAAGAAGTTTCTTTTGCAGATGTTTCCTCTTATTAGGAAATTATCTATCTTTCAGCTCATGAAAAAACTATTTACCTTAATCACATTTGTATTATTAACAACTTTTATTGCCCAGGCACAAGACGGTTGGATCACTTACAAAGCAGACAACCATATTTCAATTAAATTTCCCAAACAGCCCGCAGAGCTGATTCCGGGGACTATGGGTGCTGTAGGGGTTGACAGCGTTGGCTACGGAATTACGGTAATAGATTTAAATAAAATGGCTAATGTAGATTCTGCCACTGTAGCCACGATAAAGGAAAGCCCCGAATTTGCTGATCAATTACGAATGGGCATAGAGCAAGGTGCCGGCAATTTGCAATTACAACCATTTAAAATGGGCACCTGGCAAGGTTTAACCAGTTATACGTCTTCAGGCATTGATGCCGATCATAAGCAATTTAAAATGTTGATGGTAATATACGGCACTAAAATTTATAATTTTTTTACTATAGTTCCGCAAAAAGCTAAAGCAGAGGCCGGGGAGGCTTTTCTTAATTCAGCAACATTTACCAAATAACCCTACTTCCCAAACGCCTTACATAAAAACTTTGGCATAGCCTTAGCCCAGGTAGCTACGTTATGCTCGCCGCCTACCATCTCTAAATAGGTAATATCCTGGCGGGTATAGCCTTTGGCCTGCAATTCTTTAATCAGATCGATAGTGTCGTCAATAGCATCGATAATACCGTTGCGGTTACGGTCGGCGGTTTCATCCTTGGTGCCGGTTTGGAACCAGAATTTCAGTTCGGGTTTGCCATCTGTATCGCGGATAATGCGGTGCATAATGCGGTCATCTTCGGTATAGCCTTTGCCCAGGTCCTTACTGCGCCACCATAACGAGCCGGAGAATACACCTGCCACATCAAACACATCCGGATGGTTCCACGCAATATCCAGCGCGGAAAGTCCCCCCAACGAAAATCCGGCGAAAGCCACCGTATCAAATTCTTCGGTTTCCAGTTGTTTTTTTACTTCGGGCAATAACTCTTCCAGGATAAACTGGGTATAAGCCTCTGCTTTTGCCCCCCGCTTTTTAAAATCCGGAAAACCGGCGGTACCATACTCCTGTATGCGCTCCTCGCCACAATTAATAGCTACTACGGCAGTTGGTTTTAAGCGGCCGGTGTTATATAATTCCTGCAGGGTATCGTTCAGTTTCAGGTTTTCAGCTTCCTGTCCGTCGTTTAATAACAGCAGATTTAACGGTTCGGTGCCGGTCAGTTCATCCGGCATCAATAGCGTACAGGTAACCTCACGGCTCAGGTGTTCGGATGTTAGGGTGATCGGGGTTTCAGTAACGGTCATCTCTATATCGGGCCAGCACAAATACATGGTCATATTATTTAAAGCTGCAAAAGTACGCTTATAGGCCTAAACATAAAATTAAACATGGTAATATTACTTATACGAAACAATTGGAACGAGACACGAATTATCTGCAGGTCTGATACAATTAAGCGAATTTCACGAATTAATTACCATGCTTATAAAAATTCGTGTCATTCGTCCAATTCGAAAGCATTCGTGTTTGTTTCATAAATATTCGTGTCAACTCAAAAAACATTCGTGCAATAATGGAGTATTATCTTCAAACCATTGTCTTTTTAAAACAAAGCAGTTATATTACCATCATAAAATAATATTATTTTGACAGAACAATATCACCGCTGGTATTCGCACAACCTGGGTACCGACCTGGAAATGCTGGTTTTTGGCGACAGAGGTTACCCGCTGATCCTGTTCCCTACAACCAAAGGCCGCTATTTTCAAAACAAGGACGAGGGCCTGATTGAAAGCGCGCGCTGGTTTATTGAGCAGGGACTGGTAAAGATTTACTGTCCGGATAGTATAGACCACCTCACCTGGTACAACAAAGAAGTACACCCCGCCGCCCGCGCCTATAATCACATGTGGTACGATAGGATGCTGAACGAAGAACTGGCGCCCTGGGCTATGCACGAAACCGGGGTAAATAAAGTGGCCGTTGCCGGTTGCAGCTTTGGCGGCTATCATGCGGCCAACTTTGCCTTTAAGCATCCCGATAAGGTGAGCAACCTGTTTACCATGGGCGGCGCTTTTGATATTAAGCAGTTTACCGACGGCTTTTATAACGACGACATTTTTTACAATAACCCGGTTGATTTTATGCCAGGCGATAATAACCCCGACCTGTGGAAAATGAATATCATACTGGGTACATCCGAACATGATATGTGTAAAGACTATAATATCACCATGTCAAACATTTTGAACGCTAAGCATATTAATCATTGGCTGGATGTACGCCCGTTTGCTAACCACGACTGGCCCATCTGGCGCGAGATGTTCCCGCATTATTTGTCGATGATAAAGTAAGAAGCAAGAATATAGATACAAGAATCAGGAATTAACAGGATAACATAAACTACCATATGAAAAAAATAGGCATCCTTTTCGGACAGGAAAATTCGTTCCCGCAGGCATTTGTCGATCGCGTGAACCAGAAAACAGGAGGCAAGGACATTAGCGCCGAGTTTGTCCGCATAGATAAGGTAATGCAGGCCCAATCGCTGGGCTACTCCGTCATTATCGACCGGATCTCGCAGGATGTGCCTTTTTACCGCGCGGCGTTAAAAAATGCCGCCATGTGCGGTACCGCAGTTATCAATAACCCGTTTTGGTGGAGCGCCGACGAGAAGTTCTTTAACAACGCCCTGGCCGTTAAGATTGGCGTACCGGTACCAAAAACGGTTATCCTGCCATCAAAGGATTTGCCGGATGATACCACCGAAAAATCATTCCGCAACCTGGCTTACCCGCTGGATTGGGAAGGCATTTTCACTTACGTGGGATTCCCGGCTTATATGAAACCTTTTGACGGCGGCGGCTGGAAAGAAGTTTACCAGATCAACAGTCTGGATGACCTTTGGGACAAATACAACCAAACAATACGTAATGATGCTGCAGGAGGAAATTATTTTTGACGATTACTTCCGCTGCTATTGCATTGGCGGCAAACACGTGCGCATTATGCAGTACGAGCCACGCAACCCACATAACCTGCGTTACGAGCATGGCAAAGCCCCGGCATCAAAAAAACTGCTGGATACCGTTAAAGATTACGTGCTGAAACTAAACCAATATTTAGGTTACGATTTTAACACGGTAGAATTTGCCGTGCGCAACGGCATACCTTACGCTATCGACTTTTGCAACCCCGCCCCCGATGCCGAAGTGACCAGTGTAGGCCAGGAAAACTTTGACTGGGTGGTGGAAACATCGGCCGATTACGCCATCGAACGCGCCAAAAAACAAAAAGACAACCAGGACAATTTAACCTGGGGCGAGTATGTAAAAACATCGGCCGCGGGCAAGCCATTGATAGCTACAGCTAAAGCGGTTAAAGGAGATGCAAGCGTTGGCGAATTACCGGCTAAAAAAACACCGGCTAAAGCTGCGGCGAAGAAGCCGGCTGTTAAGAAATAAGAGCCTCACCCCCTCCCTCTCCTCTGGAGAGGGAGGCAAAGATGAAAGAACAATTCCTCCTCTAAGTCCCTCTCCTCTGGAGAGGGACTTAGGGTGAGGCTAATAACCTAACCAATTATGAACGAGTTTACCTTAGGTGTTGAAGAAGAATTTATGGTGGTTGATCCCGTTACGCGGGAGCTAACATCGCACGAGCAAAAAATTGTGGACGGCGCGCAAAAGATCCACGAAGACCAGGTAAAGGCCGAAATGCACCAGGCCGTGGTAGAAGTGGGTACCCACATTTGCCGCAACACCGAGGAAGCGCACAAGGAAGTAGCCAAGCTACGCCTCACCGTTGCCCAACTGGCCGGTGATCTGGGTCTGCGCATCGGCGCGGCGGGTACGCACCCGTTCTCGCACTGGCAGCACCAGTTGATTACCGATCATCCGCGCTATTTTGATATTGTGGATGAGTTGCAGGAAGCCGCGCGCAGTAACCTCATCTTCGGCCTGCATGTGCATGTAGGTATCCAATCGCGCGATATGGCTATCCATATTGCCAACCAGGTACGGTACTTTTTGCCGCATGTGTATGCGCTTTCAACCAACTCGCCGTTTTGGGAGGGGCGCAATACCGGCTATAAATCGTTCCGCACCAAGGTGTTTGATAAATTCCCACGCACGGGTATCCCCGATTATTTTGCCAGTATTGAAGATTACGATAACTACGTGAAGCTGCTGGTGAAAACCAACTGTATTGATAACGCCAAAAAAATCTGGTGGGATATCAGGGTGCACCCGTTCTTTGAAACCATCGAGTTCCGCATTTGCGATTGCCCGATGCTGGTGGATGAGACCATGGCCTTTACCGCCCTGTTCCAGGCTCTTTGCGCCAAACTATATAAGCTGCGTATGCAGAACATGACCTTTATTACGTATAACCGCGCCCTGATTAACGAAAACAAATGGCGGGCCGCACGTTACGGTATCGATGGGAAAATGATCGACTTCGGTAAGGAAATGGAAGTGAATACCCGCGCGCTGATTATGGAACTGCTGGATTTTGTTGATGACGTGGTAGATGACCTGGGCAGCCGCCACCATTTAAATTATGTTTTAAAAATACTGGAACATGGCACCGGCGCCGACAGGCAGTTAGCGGTTTACAACCAAAATAATAACTTTGCAGATGTGGTAGACTTTATCACATCGCAAACATTGAAGGGATTATAGACCCCCCTCCCAACCCTCCCCAAAAGAGAGGGCTTAAGAAATAAGGAATAGAAGTGGATTTAAAAGAGATTAAAACAAATAAAGAAGTCTCCCCTCTCGGGGGAAATTTAGAGGGGGTAACTATTAAGGTAGCCATTATCGATCTGTACGCCGGTATTGCCAACCAGGGCATGCGCGGTTTCCAGGAGATTTTGGATAAATACCGTACTAAACACAGCCTGAACCTGCAATACCAGGTTTTTGATACCCGTGGCAATAACGAAATACCGGGTACCGGATTTGACATTTACATTTGCAGCGGCGGCCCCGGCGATCCGCTGAGCAGCGAGACAGAGCCATGGGATATCGGCTTTATGGCTTTGATGGACGAACTGGAAGCCCACAATCAATCAGACGCGCCGCAGAAAAAACATGTGTTGTTTGTATGCCACTCGTTCCAGATGATGTGCCGCAGGTATCAGTTGGGGTTGATCAACAAGCGCCGGTCGCCATCTTTTGGGATCTTGCCGGTGCATTTAACCCCGGCCGGCAAAAACGAGCCTGTGCTGGATAACCTGTCCGATCTATTCTACACCGTCGATTCCCGCAGTTGGCAGGTGATCCATCCTGATGAAAAGCGTTTTACCGAACTGGGCATGCAGTTACTGGCTATCGAAAAGGAACGCCCTTACGTCGATCTGCCCCGCGCCATGATGGCTATCCGCTTTAACGAGTATTTTATCGGCACACAATTTCATCCCGAAGCCGATGCGCAGGGCATGAAGATGCACCTGATGAACGATGACCGTAAGCACGAAGTGATCAGCGAACACGGAAGGGACAAATACAACGATATGCTGGAACGCCTGGACGATCCGGACAAGATCATGCATACGCAAAACACACTGATCCCGAATTTTTTGGATGAAGCGGTTTTGAGTTTTGTTTAGTCACTATGTCATGCCGAACTTGTTTCGGCAACTCATCATACAGGTCACTTATTGTGTGGGATCCCGAAACAAGTTCGGGATGACTTAAATAATCAAGAAAAATGGATCCATCAGCACGCAAAGCATTCAACGCTAAATTCACCGGTGAAAAATATCGTCAGTTCCTGACTGATATTAATGCCGGCCTGCGTGAACCTATCCCTTTCAGGATGGCCGAAACGCCTATTTTTATTTCGGATGATTTTTATGCTAAGCTGCTAAGCGCCGGGGACGATATTATTGACACCATTATGCAACCCGGTTTTAAAGAGATCACCGAAAGGGCCATCCCTAACAAATGGTGGGTAGCTAATGAGAACGATCACCCCCATGTAATAGCGCTGGATTTTGGCGTTTGTCGCGATGAAAATGGCCAGCTCACCCCAAAACTGATAGAATTGCAGGGCTTTCCCTCGTTATTCGGTTTCCAGGCTTATGCCGATGAGCATTATCACCAGGCATTTAATATTCCCAAAAAGTGGACCGGCTATTTAGGTAAATTGAATAAAACCAGCTACCTGAAACTGCTGCGCAAAACCATTATTGGCCCTCATCAGCCTGATGAAGTGGTACTGATGGATGTGAACGCGCCTCAGCAAAAAACTGCGGTCGATTTTTATATTACACAGGATATGCTGGGTATACCCGTGGTATCCCTGCACCAACTGATCCAGAAAGGCGACGAACTTTATTACCAGGCCGATGGTGAACTAAAAAGGATCAGGCGCATTTATAACCGGCTGATATTTGACGAGATAGACGGCGACCCTGAGCTATTTACTAAAGTAGTTGATATCCGCCAGCCGCTGGATGTGGAATGGGTAACCCACCCCAACTGGTTTTATCGCATCAGTAAATTTACCATGCCGTTTTTAACGGGCGATTATGTCCCTAAAACACAATTCCTGAATGAGGTAGAGGCTATCCCCGCAGATCTGGAAAATTACGTTCTGAAGCCCCTGTTCTCGTTTGCCGGACAAGGCGTAATTATAGACGTAGCCCACAAAGACATTAAAGCAATTAAGGACCCCGAAAACTGGATCCTGCAGGAAAAAGTAAATTACGAACCGGCTATACAAGCTCCGGATGGCGGTGTAAAGGCCGAGATCAGGGTTTTATACCTGTGGCCCGACGGCGACGAAAAGCCCACTTTGGCCATTACACTGGGCCGTTTAAGTCGTGGTAAAATGATCGGTGTACGCTACAATAAGGATTTTGACTGGGTTGGCGGCACGGTAGCCTTCATCAAAAAATCATAATTTAATACTATTATTGCCATATTATCGTATATCATATATACTTTATATTAAATTTGCACCATGATACAAGGCATCATCATTGCGGTATTGTTTGCGCTGGCGCTACTTTATATTGGCAGAATGTTTTATAACCAGCTGTTTGTAAAAAAGGGATGTGGCAGTAATTGTAAGTGCGGTGTTGATTTTTCAAATGTCGAACAAGGCAAGCCTGCACATAAATAATTCAGCCCCTGTATTTATAACACTCTATTGAATAGCTAATTACATTCTTTAATGGCTGACAAACAGGTTTTTCAAGCTGATACCCCAGGTAGGTGGAACCGTTTTAAGTGGCTTAGCCGCGCGCTGATCCTCATCCTTCTTTTTGGCATCGTAGCTGTAATTATAACTATTAACTCAACCAGCTACCCTACCCTGCCTTACCTTAACCAGGCGCCAAAAAAACTCTCAAAGTCCGATCTTGATTATATTAAAAAGACCAGGAAGTTTGACGCTTTTAAAATGGATACCGAGGAGTTGGCCAAACTGCGCCACAACCTGCGCCTGCACCGCCTTAAACATCCTAACAATAAAGACCGTATTAATGCCGGCTTTTACCGCCCCTGGGAGCCGCAGGCCTATACATCGCTGGTTGACCATATTGCCAAGCTGGACATGATTGTAAGCGAGGGCTTTGTAATTACACCAAAAAAAGACACCATAACAGTTAAGCTGGATACGGGGCTGATCAATCTAAACAGGCGTTATAACAAACCTTTACTGATATCTTTTAATAACTATATCAACGTTGATAATCAAAACGGTTACATGGATTCAAAAGATGTAAACCGCATTATTAAAAGCAAAAAGTTACGTACCGTTTTAATCAATGATATTGCAGCCAAGCTAACCAAATATAACCTTCAGGGTATTAATATTGAATTGGAGGACGTGGCCAACCGCCGGAGTAAAGATTATGTTGCCTTTGTAAAGGAATTGTATGAAACCCTGCATCCGCAAAAGTTCCTGGTTACCCATAATGTGATGCCCGGGGACGATTCGTACGATCTGAAAACACTGGCAAAATATAATGATTTCCTGTTTATTTTCGCGGTAGACCAGCATAACGACGGCAGCGATGCGGGCGATATCTCGCACCAGCATTGGGTAGAGGAAATATTGGATAAGGTATGTACAGAAATACCCAGCAGCAAGGTTATCCTAACCATAGCCGGTGGCGGTTTTGACTGGCCCGAAAATAGCCAGGGCACTGCTGTAGGCTACCAGCAGGCCATCAGTACCGCGCACGAGAATAAAAAGAAAGTGATATTCGATCCCGAATCGGCTAACCTCCATTATTCGTACACCGCGCTGGATAGCAGTAAACACACCGTATATTTTACCGATGCCGCGGCTAACTTTAATATTATCCGCATGGCCGATGATTGGGCCACAGGAGGTGTAGCGCTGTGGCGGATCGGCTTTGAAGACCCCCGCTTATGGACCTTCTTCCAAAAAAACCTTTCCATTGACTCGCTGCGCAAAACCGGGATCGACCAGACCAGCTTAACCAAAGTAGGCTTAAATGACCATATAGATTATGCCGGCGATGGCGAGGTGCTGGACCTGATCACTACGCCCGATACCGGCGTGATCAGGTTAACAATGGACCCTAAAACCTTCACTATTACCCACCAGGAATATAAAAAACTGCCCACTAAATATGTGATCAGGAAATATGGTTATAAAGAAGGCAAAATAGTACTCACTTTTGACGATGGGCCCGATCCGGCTTATACCCCGCGCATCCTGGATATCCTGAAAAAGGAAAAAGTCCCGGCATCTTTCTTTATCGTAGGGTCGATGGCCGAAAAAAATATCCCCCTGCTGAAACGGATCTATGATGAAGGCTATGAAATAGGTAACCACACTTATTTTCACCCCGATATATCAACTATTGGTATTGAGCGCGTAAAGCTGGAACTCAATGCTACCCGTAAACTCATAGAATCGGTTACGGGCCGCAGCACTATCCTGTTCAGGCCGCCTTTTAATGCCGATGCCGAGCCGCAAACCCTGGCCGAGGTGATACCCGTTGCTGAAAGCCGTAAACAAAACTATATTAATATTGGCGAAAGTATTGACCCCTGGGACTGGCAGCCGGGCGTAACCGCTGATAGCATTGTAGCCCGTACCATTCGTTACCATACTTTGGGTTCGGTGATATTACTGCACGATGCCGGCGGCGATACCCGCGAAGAAACCGTGAAGGCGCTGCCCCGCATTATCCATTATTTTAAAAGTCATGGTTACCAGTTTACCACCATAGCCGATATTTTGGATAAAACCCGTGACGACCTGATGCCGGTAGTTAAGGATGAAGGCGCTGGTAGCATTACCGGTAAAATGTACGATATATTTATTACCGGTTATTTTTATAGCAATTATGTATTGCAGTTTATCTTTTTTACCGCCATTTTCCTGGCAGTAGGCCGTATTATCTTAATAGCTATACTGGCCATCAGGCAGTATATTGATAATAAAAATGAAGAAAAGCACATGCCCGATGCTTCGACACTGGCGCCTGTGAGCATTATTGTACCGGGTTATAACGAAGAAGTAACCGTTCTGCATACCATACAAAGCTTATTGTTAATCGACTATCCTGTTTTCGAGATCATATTTATAGACGACGGATCAAAGGATAATACCTATCAAATTGTGCAGGAAGCCTATGGCGATCATCCGCTGGTACAGATCTTAACCAAACCCAATGGCGGCAAAGCATCGGCGCTTAACTTTGGTATCACCCATTCTAAATACGATTATGTTATTTGTATTGATGCCGATACCCAGCTAAAAAATGATGCCGTATATCACCTGATGCGGTATTTTACCGATGATGAGATTGGCGCTGTGGCCGGTACCGTTAAAGTAGGTAACGCCCATAACCTGATCACCAACTGGCAGGCCATTGAATATATTACCGCCCAAAATATGGACCGCCGTGCCTTCGATCTGCTCAACAGCATTACCGTTGTGCCGGGCGCCATCGGCGCGTTCCGGAAATCGGCCATTTTTAAGGCGGGCGGCTTCACTACCGATACCCTGGCCGAGGATTGCGACCTGACCATGCGGATCCTGAAACTGGGCTACATTGTGCGCAATTGCGACGATGCCATCGCCTATACCGAAGCGCCGGAAGTATTAAGCGCGCTGATGAAGCAACGCTTCCGCTGGAGTTTTGGGGTGATACAAAGTTTTTGGAAAAACAAAGACGCGCTGTTTAACAAAAAGTACAAGTTCTTCGGTATGGTGGGTATGCCCAATATCCTGCTGTTCCAGATCATATTACCGCTCTTCTCGCCCCTGGCCGACCTGATGATGATAGTAGGCTTGTTTAGCGATAATCCGCTTAAAATAGTGTATTATTATGTGGCATTTATTGTAATTGACCTGCTGGTATCCCTGCTGGCTTTCTGGATGGAAAAGGAAGATTACAAAAAACTGGTTTATATTATTCCGCAGCGCTTTGTATGGCGCCAGTTGATGTACTGGGTACTGTTTAAATCCATTCGCCGTGCCCTCAAAGGCGAATTGAGCGGCTGGGGCGTATTAAAACGTACGGGGACGGTAACGATGAAAAAGGCGGAGACGGGGAAGTAGCAGACAAAATATTTAACTCATCCTTTTATGACTTTTGGAATTTTCCTCAAAGTACTTACATCAATTTTGTTTGTGGGAATGGGCTTAATGGCAAAATATTCCCATAATGATGGATGGAGTTCGGTTAAAAAGTACTGGATTTATTTGGTTGGCCTTGGGATAATTTCGCTGGTTATAAACATCATCAGATATTTGATATAAGTTCGCATACGGCATTAAAACCAATAATCAGGCCTTACCTCGCCAGCATACGGCCAAACGTATCAATACACCGCACATATTCTAACCTACCGGTACTTTAAACAGTTATATCACATATTTCAACCCCATTTTAAAATACTAATTTTTTAGTTTAAATTAGTCGGTTAGTAAACCAAATCTCAAGCAAATATTCCCTTCAAAAAAAAGCAAAACCCCGGCTTAATAAATGAACCTCAACCCTATCCTGCAATACTTTAAAAAAGATCAGCACCGCATTTTAATATTAATTACCTGCCTGTTTGTAGTAGTATTGGGCACTATGGCCTTTATAACGCCGCCCGGTATAGACCCCGACCCCTGCTGGGGGTTTTTAGTTATGCATGGCATGGAGCAAGGCCATCCTTTTAATATGCTGGTAAGCCCCGATCCGCATAATATTGCCAAAGATCACTATGAGTTTTTAGCCTGGTGGTCGCCGGGGCAATATCTTTTGCCTTATTTTTTCAAAACGCTATTCGGGGTTAATAACGGCCGTGCCGTAGCGTTAACCATTACCACTTGCGGTTTATTGGGCATTGCCGGGTTTTATAAGCTGTTTACGCGGCTGGGATTTTCTAAATGGCTATCGGCCATCAGTGTGGCTTTTATAGCCAGCCAGCTATTTTCTTTTATGGCATTTACCTATTTTACCGGCGGCGAAGTTTTGCTTTTTGCTTTCCTGGGCTGGTTTTTATATGGCTGCTTCGGCATTAAAAATATAAACTGGCAGGCTTTAATCTATGTGTTTATTGGCGGGCTGATCGGCTTTATTGCAAAATCGTCGGTATTATGGATGTTTGCCGCGGCTGTTGGCTGTATATGGGTAAACGTATCGCTTAACCAAACCTTTTACAGCAACAAAAAAACATTATGGGATCATAAGCAAACCCTGTGGACCTGGTTAAAAAACGGCTTGTTATTGGCCATTCCGTTTATCAGCGCTTTAGCGGTTATTTATATTTGTTACCTCTCCAAAGGCGACAATCCAACGTCCGACCAGGGCCCTGTCCTTATCCGGCCCGAAACTTTTGGCTTTCCGCTGGCATCGCCTATGGTCGCCGGTTTTTCAGTGGATGAATTATTTCACGGACTGATCTATCAAACCGATGCGCCAACCATCTCTTATCACTGGGCGGTAATGCTATTATTTGTTTTTTCGGCTTGCTGCATCGCTTATCTATTTTTTATCGGCAGGCTTTCGCCCGATAAAAAATATGTGATCGTAGTGATTAGCTTTTATGTTTTAGGCACCCTGTTCTTTAGTTATATGTACCTCAAACAGGCAACCATATCGTACGAGGGGCGGCACTTCCGGATGATTGGCCTGTTGTTTATGCCGGGTTTTATTTACCTGTTATTTAAAACCAAACTAACCAGGGTACTGTTTTTTATGCTATGGGGGGCTTATATCTGCATAGGGGTTGTTACTTTTTATGTCAATTATAATGGCAATAAGCTATCGCCAAAAGGCCCTTCTGGATTAAGCCAGCAGGTATATGACAAGGCTACAATTGATGAACTGCTACGGTTAGATAACCTGTACCGCAACAATGCCGTTTTTGTGGTAACAGGGCCGGACATGGCCATGGAGATTAAACAAAACCGTGTGATCACCATCGATGATGAAACACCCGAAAGCATCTATACCACACAAAAGTTTGCCGGCAAAGCGGGTACGCTTTATATCTTCACCCCCAATAATTATAACAAAAACGGTAAACTACAAGCCATTATTAAAAGCTTTGTGGGGTATCACCACTTTACGTTTAAGCATATTGGGAAGGATTATTGCTTGTCGACCGCCAGGGATTAGGCAGGGACTTTACGATCATACATCAAATTTTTATTTTTAATTATGGAATTATCCATATCCCTGCATCCTACCGGTATAAACGATATCAAACCATGAAATTCATTTTACCACTTATCGCCCTGTTGCTTATATCCGGCTTCGCTTCAGCACAAAAAGAATTGAAGCCATTGATAGATCCGGGTACACCGGGAAAAGATGTGATTATCCGGATATGCGCGCCCAGTAAGGGGGAATTACTGCATCCGCCATTATACCTCATTTATTCGCACAACCGGTTGATCTTTAAATCGGATACATTCGCAAATACGGCACCGCTTAATGCCTTAAATCCACAGCACTTCAAATCTATTAATATCCTGAAGGATAGCGTATCGCTTAGTAAATACGGCGGTATAGCCAAAAATGGGGTAATTGAAATTTACCTGGACGATGAGAAATTTCCGGATGCTTACAAGGCTTTTACAGCTGATTCGGTAAAAGTTAAGCTCAAACACAAGTAGGTTAGATCTTCTCGATCAAACAAACCGCATAAGCCACTACGCCTTCTTCGCGGCCTATAAAGCCCATTTGCTCGTTAGTGGTAGCTTTTATGGAGATATCGTCCTCGTCAATACCGGCTGCCCGGGCAATATTGGCCTTCATGGCGGGGATATGCGGGTTTATCTTTGGCGCCTCCAGGCAAACCATGGCATCGATATTGCCAATTGCCCAACCTTTATCTTTCAGCAGCACCATCACATGCTGCAATAGCACCAGGCTGCTGATGCCTTTCCAGCGGTCGTCGGTATTTTTAAAGTGGAACCCAATATCGCGCAGGTTAGCCGCGCCAAGCAAGGCATCGCAAATGGCATGTAAAAGCACATCAGCATCCGAATGCCCGTAAGCGCCCGATGTATGCTGCAGGTTTACCCCGCCCATAATAAAAGGGTGCTGTTGCTTTAGCTGGTGCACATCAAACCCAAACCCAACTTTAATTTTAGCCATTATTACTTATTTGCATTTTTCGATCCGCCGAAGTTAACCAATACCGAGAAACGCAGGGTATTTGATAGCGGGCTTTTTTGCTGGTTAGCAGCCAGGTAAGAAAAATCGATATTAAAGATATCATACCTGAACCCCGCGCCAAGGGTAAGATATTGCCTGTCGCCTTTGGCCGGATTTTCGTAAAAATAGCCGGTGCGCAGGGAAAATTGCTTATTGTATCGGTATTCCAGTCCGGGCGAGTAGCTGATCTCTTTCATCTCCTCGCTAAAACCACCCGGCGCATCGCTGAACGAGCCGAAGATGCCCGAAACTACCGAACGGTTATCATCTGTACCGCTGATGATGTTGCCGCTGTTATCGCGAATGGGGGGCGTTGGTACTAATAGCTTATTGATATCAAACGTCAGCGTAAATTCGTTATAATCGTCAATATACCAGGTGTTGGCGGCGCCTATCTTCAGGTTGGTTGGCAAAAAGTATTTCACACCGCCGTCCGAGTAGCTGATCTTGGTGCCAATGTTGGAAATATCAACCCCAAAGGCAAAAAGCGCGTCGCGGCCAAATTGCTGGGTCTTTTTGTTATAATACATGGAAACATCGGCAGCTATGGCACTGGCCGGTTTGGTTTGCTGTCCGGATGTAAACGCGCCGTTTGAAAGGCTCGAATGGATATACCGCCCGGTTAACCCCAGCGAAAAAGTTTCGCCAAACTTACGGGCTAAAGAAACATCGAATGAAAATTCGCTTGGGCGATAGGTACCCTGGTCGTTCTGGTTTACATCAACCAGCTGGATAGAACCCAGGTTAAAATAACGCAGGGACGCGCCTAAGGTATTACGATTATCCAGTTTATGGGCAAAGCTTAAATAGGCCAGGTCAACATCGGGTACCAGGCGCCTTAACCATGGGCTGTATGATAAAGACAGATTATTATCCCCTTCAATAAAAGCCAGCTTTGATGGGTTCCAGTAGTTGGCATTTACATCCGGCGATAAGGCTACCCCGGCATCGCCCATGGCACCCGAACGGGAATCGGGCGAGATAGACAAAAAAGGCACCCCGGTTACAATGGCATTTGAACTGCTGCCATTGGTATTTGTACCGGTTGGCCCAACTACCTGCGCCCTTAAACCTAAGGGCAGCATAATCGCGATAAAAGAGCCAATCCTTATAAAACCAGGGGAAAAAATCTTCATATTAACTTGTTTCAGTTTTTACGCGCCGGTACATTCCTTACCGTGCGAAAATAACGTATAAATATAAAATAACTTATTGCCAATCAAAATTATTCCATTATTTATAACTTAAAGTTTTAATTTTCGTTAAACGGTAATTATTGTAGTACCATTTAAAAAATAAAGCCTATTTTAGAATTGGTATTAAATTTCAATTTTTTAACTAAATTTACGCTCTGATTAATTGTAATTGCATGAAAATGATTTTTAGCAGGTATGCATTAGTGCTGTTGGGCTCTGGATTGTTGCTGGTTAGTTGTTCGCCAAAACAACAATCGCCAACTACAGGGATGCGATATAATGACAAATACAATGGCGGTTTCCAGGTATTCAGGAAAACACATCCGGCCCCGGGCCCTGGATTGGTTGCAATTGAAGGCGGCACCTTTGTATTGGGCGGAAGCGCAGGCGAAGACGTTACCTACGAGTATAACAATGTGCGTAAAAGGAAATCGATCTCTACATTTTACATGGACGAGACCGAAGTTTCTAACAACGACTGGCGCGAATACCTGTACTGGCTGCAAACCAATTTCCCCGAAGACCGCGAGCTTTACTATAATGCCATACCTGATACACTGGTTTGGAGAAGGCCGCTATCCTATAACGAACCTTATGTAGATAATTACCTGCGCGGTTCGGCATTCCAGGATTACCCGGTTGTGGGTGTAACCTGGGACCAGGTGCAGGATTACTGCGACTGGCGTACCCAGCGCATGAACGAAAACATTTTGCGTAACCAGGGCCAGCTGACAACCTGGAAACAAAAGGCTACAGCTAATAACCCAAATGCCAATGCTGCTAACGCGGCTAATGGGGCCGCTCCTGTTACGGCAACAGCAACAACAACAACAACTGGCACTGTTAACCCAGCCACACAGCCCTTTAATACAGAAATATATCTTAACGGCCAATACAAAGGTGAAGGTATCGATGGTAAAAAAATGCCGAAAGACCTTAACCCACGTAATGATACATCGGCCTTGGGCAAAGGCAAAGCAAGAAGGCCTGTACGTAAAGAAGACGGGATCCTGCGCCCCGGCTACCGCCTGCCAACCGAAGCCGAGTGGGAATACGCGGCTATGGGCCTTATTGGCAATACCCAATACGAAAATATTACCGATGGTAAAGTATATCCATGGAATGGCATGGGGGTACGTTCGCCTAAAGCCCGGACACGTGGCTTAATATTAGCTAACTTTAAACGCGGCGGCGGTGACAATGCCGGTGTAGGCGGTTACCTGAATGATAAAGCCGACATTACAGCCCCCGTACGTTCGTACCAGCCTAATGATTTTGGCTTGTATAACATGGCCGGCAACGTAAACGAGTGGACCAACGATACTTACCGCCAAACTTCTTTTGAAGAGACCGACGATTTTAACCCTTTCCGTGGTAACCAGTTTACCAACAAGGCTTATGCCGACGCGGTAAAAGGCGTATATGCAAAAGACAAATACGGACGGCCAATAAAAACACCTGCTAAAGGCACCAGGAAACAAACCTGGGAAGAGTTAGTGGCCGAACAACAGGCAGCCTCGGGTAAAGCAGCCGGTGCGCCAGCAGCTACCAATGCACCGGCAATTCCCGGAGTAACGCCTAAAAATCCAATAGCAGGTAAAGCTTATACAGCTGATGTACGTGGCTATAATGATACTGTTAACACTACATTATACGGTGTTACTACATTGATCAGCGATAAATCTAAGGTATACAAAGGTGGTTCATGGAATGACAGGGCATACTGGCTAAACCCTGCTACCCGCCGTTACCTGGATGAAGATGATGCCAGCGCCGAAATTGGTTTCCGTTGCGCCATGAATTATGATGGCCCGCCCGAAATTAACCCATCCGGTAAACCACAGTTCAGTATAAAAAAACAAAAGAACTTTAACCCGAAGAAATAACCAAACGCAAAAGGCCTCCGATTTTCATCGGAGGCCTTTTGCGTTTGTAGTGATCAGTTAATCAAAGATTAGTGATTAGGCTACCAATCTCAAATTAACTAATCTCTAATTAACTAATCCCTAATCTCTGCGCACAGCTCACTAAAACACCATCAGCACCTGTCCTTTTTCTACCTTATCACCCGGCTTTATTTTTATGGTTTTAATGGTTACATCGGCAGGGCATTTAATAATATTTTCCATCTTCATGGCTTCCAGGATAAACAGGTTATCGCCCTTCTTTACTTCGTCGCCTTCGTTTACAAATACTTTAAGCACCATGCCCGGCATGGGGGCCTTTATTTCGCTTATTTTCGAACTATCCTTGCTGCTCATCCCCAACTGGTCCAGCAGCAGGTCAAACTGGTCTTTAGCTGATATTTCGTAAGTGTTGCCATTAACCTTTATTTCGGCTGTTTTAGCCGCTGTATCAAGGCCAACCACCTCAACGGTATATGAAGCCATCTCATGGATGATATGATAACTAAGCGCACCTAATTGCCTGATATCAGCATGGACAGGGCTGCCATTAACAGTCAGTACCCCCTTATCCCTTTTAGCCTCAAAGTTTAGCTTATCGTTTACTTTTATCTGGTACATGGGCCATTACTGTGTTAATACATATTGAATCATATTCGCGCCCATTTTGAGCGCTTTCAGGCGGGCTTCCTGCGTATCGCCCGCATAGGTGCCAAAATCTTCCCAGCCGTTACCTAAATCGCATTCATAGGTATAATAACATACCAGTCGTCCTTTGTATATCAGGCCAAAACCCTGCGCGCGGGTGCCATCGTGCTCGTGTATTTTAGGCAGCCCTGCCGGGAAATCATATTTTTGGTGGTAGATGGGATGGTTAACCGGCAGTTCCACAAAATCCAGTTCGGGGAATACCCTTTTCATTTGCGGGCGTATAAATTTATCCAGTCCGTAATTATCGTCGATATGTAAAAAGCCGCCGCCGGTTAGGTATTTGCGCATATTGCGCACCTCAACATCACTAAATATTACGTTGCCATGCCCGGTCATAAACACAAAGGGGTAGTTAAACAGTTCGGCGCTGCCCGCTTCCACCACCTCATCATCGGCCTGGAAATTAGTCTTTAAATTCTCATTACAAAACTTAATCAGGTTGGGCAGGGCCGTACGGTCGCCATACCAATCGCCGCCGCCACTATACTTTAGCTTAGCCATACGGTAGCCGGGGGTATTAAAGCCGGTAAACAGCCCAAACATCAACAGCAGCGCAATCCCTATCTTCAACTTCATATCTATGGTTAGCGGTTTAAAAAGTTTATCTCAAAACAAGCTTCCAGCGCGGCGGTTTCGGTGCGCAACCTGCTTTCACCTAAAGTTATGGCTTTAAAACCATTTTGTAAAGCATCGGCTACTTCTTTTTCGGTAAAATCGCCTTCAGGGCCAATCATCACTAAATAGTTACCGTTTAGCTGCAGCTGATCTTTCATTTCCACCTTTTCACCATCGGCGCAATGGGCCACAAATTTTTGCCCGGCAAATGGTTGCGACAGAAACTTATTATAGCCAACCGCTTCGCTCAATATGGGATGATAAGCTTTTAAGGATTGCTTAATGGCCGATGTAATGATCTTATTCAACCGGTCAACCTTAGCCTCCTTACGTTCGGAACGTTGGGTGATGATCAATGAGATCTCATCGATACCAATCTCGGTTGCCTTTTCCAGGAACCACTCCAGCCGGTCTAAATTTTTGGTGGGCGCAACAGCTATATGCAGGTAATGGTTACGTTTACCATATTCAGTAATCACCGAGTTAATATGCAGGATGGTACGTTTGGGATGCGCGTCGGATATGGTAGCGGTGTATAAACCGCCTTTGCCGTCTATTAGGTTAACCTGGTCGCCTTTATCCAGGCGCAGCACCCGGGCGCAATGCTTGCTTTCCTCTTCGGTTAAAAACCAGGCTTCGTTTTGCGGGGTAATATCGGGGGTATAAAACAGGTGCATCGGCAGGCAAATTAATGCAGGTCTACCGCGTCTTCTTCGTTCAGCAGCAGTTCCAGCTTAACAGATTCAATATTCTGGTCTGATTTTTTCAGGACGGTAATATTATAGCCATCGGCTTCCCGCTGTTCGCCCACTTCGGGTATCTTGCCAAAAATTTCGCTTACCCATCCGCTTACGGTATCAAAGTCGCCGTCCTCGGGCAAATCATGCGGCAGGTGGCTGTTCACATCATATATAGATGCTACCGCGTTCACAATAAACTCGCGGTCGCTCACCTTATCTACAATAGGTTTTTCCTCATCAAATTCGTCCTGGATCTCCCCTACCAGTTCTTCCACAATATCCTCCAGGGTAACCATCCCGGCGGTGCCGCCAAATTCATCCAGCACAATGGCTATCTGCATACGCTTTTGCTGCAGCTCGGCCATCAGGTCGTTAATCTTCTTGGTTTCAGGGATAAAGTACGGCTTGCGGATAATATCCCTGAGTTCAAAATTAGTGTTACGGGCCAGCAAGGGTAAAATATCTTTGGCATGTACCACGCCCACAATTTTATCAATGCTATCCTGGTAAACAGGCATGCGCGAGTAACCTTCGGTAATCAGCAGTTCCAGCAATTCGGCCTTAGGTGTATCTATTTCCATACCCGATATTTTGGTACGGGGCACCATGATATTTTTCACCACACGCTCGTTAAAATCAAACACGTTCTTGATCAGTTCGTGCTCGTTTGAATCCAGCGCGCCGCTTTCTTTACCCTGCTCTAATAAATACTGTAGTTCTTCCGAACTATGATGGGCTTCCTCGCTTACACTGTTAATGCCCACCAGCTTTAAAAGGAAAGTGGCGAAGCCGTTAAGCAACCATATAGCCGGTTTAAATACCACAAAGAAGAAACGCAATGGTGCCGCTATAGCCAACGTAGTGCGCACCGAACGCTGAATAGCGATAGATTTAGGGGCTAACTCGCCAAACACAATATGCAAAATGGTGATGGTAATAAACGCTACAACATGGCAGGTATTAATCACAAATTTAGAAGTGATAACAACGCCAAAAAACTCAAACGCGTTGAGCATAATGTTGGTTACCACTTCCTCGCCGAAGACACCTAACGCCAGCGAGGCAATGGTTACGCCCAACTGGGTTGCGGCCAGGTAGCCGTCCATATTGTGCATAATTTTGCGGGCCAGTTTGGCAACGGTACTGCCCGATTTAACCTGTAACTCTATCTGCGAACCACGAACGCGAACTATAGCAAATTCAGCAGCTACAAAAAACCCGTTCAGCAGAACAAGGAAGATTGTTAGGAAAACGTATAATAAGCTAATGTGATGATCCGGGGGAGCCATTAATTTTTTTTATTGTTCGACTTTGAAAGTAGACTTATAAAGTTCTAAACTTTCCTTAATTACTTTATACGCATAAGGCTTACCTAAAAGGTGCTCTATGGTTACGTTTTTTTCTTCCAGCGCTTTATAGTCCTGGAAAAAGCGGACGATTTCTTTCATGGCATGCGGCGGCAGCTCGTTCAAATCGTCGATATAGTTAACCGACATATCGTTTTTTGCTACCGCGATAATTTTATCATCCTGCTCGCCGTTATCCACCATGTGCATTACGCCAATTACTTTGGCTTCGATCATAGACATAGGGTAAACATCGGCACTGCAAAGTACTAATATATCCAGCGGATCCTTATCATCGCAATAAGTTTGTGGAATAAAGCCATAATTAGCCGGATACATTACCGATGAAAACAGTATACGGTCTAATTTCAGTAAGCCCGAATCCTTATCAATCTCATACTTAGCTTTTGAGCCTTTTGGTATCTCGATGATCGCGTTCACAAAATTAGGGATATTCTCTCCTGGCGATACCTGGTGCCATGGGTGTTGTGTACTCATTTTTATATTAAATATTATTATTCTTTATTTGTTTTATCGTCCTGCGTATCCGAAAGGCTTTTTCGCTTTACAAATGCTATAATAAGCGGTATGCTGGTCAGCACAATCAGGCCAACAACAACATACTGCAGGTAATCCTTTAACCCGGGGTATTTAAGGCCTAAAAAAAAGCCGGTTAAAGTAAGGATAGTTACCCATGCTACACTCCCTATAATGTTGTATAGGGTAAACTTTTTAAGATCTACTTTTACAACACCTGCAAAGATAGGTGCAAAAGTTCTGATTATGGGGAAAAATCTGCCTAAAACCAGCGCCATGCCTCCATATTTCTCATAAAAGGCCTCTGCCATTACTACATAGCGCTTTTTAAAGAAGATAGATTCATTTTTGGCAAACAGCAGGGGCCCCGTTCGGTAGCCAAACCAGTAGCCGGTATAGTTGCCCAAAATGCCTGCAACAATTAGCGAAACGATCAGTAAATAAATAGGGACATCTAAAACACCGGTGGCGCAAAACAATCCGGCCATAAATAAGAGATAATCGCCGGGTAGAAAAAACCCGAAGAACAATCCCGTTTCCGCATACACAACAATAAGTAAAAGATAGAATCCCCCAGTACTTATGATGGAATTAGCGTCGGTTAAATTTTGCAGGTGCTCCCAGATACTTTCCATTCGTATTTAAGTAAAACTACAAATATTATTTAATTTGTAATCAATACTTAAGATTAAATAAGATTGGATATAAAGCCCGGATAGATACCGATAACCAGGGTGATAATAGCTGATAAAGCCAGCACCACCTGATAATAAGCCGGTATACTTAATTCGGTACGCTCGGCACTGCGGAAATACATCGCCACGATAACCCGGAAATAGTAGAAGATGCTGATAATGGCATTTACCACCGCTATAACGATCATCCATACCTGCATTTTAGCCATAGCGCCTGAGAACATAAAGAACTTGCCCATAAAGCCGGCCGTAAGCGGGATGCCCGCCAGCGACAGCATAGCCACCGTTAGTACAAATGCCAGGAAAGGGTTACGTTTGCCTAAACCATTAAAGCTCTCAAAATTATCGTTACCGGATTGCTGTTGAACTAAGATGAGCACCGCGAAAGCAATAATAGATGCTACCGAATAAGCTGTTGCATACACAAACACGGCGCTGTTTGAACCAACGCCTAAAGCTACGATAGCAAACAGCAGGTAACCCGCGTGCGATATACTGGAAAATGCCAGCATCCGCTTAAAGCTATGCTGGTAAAGAGCGGTGATATTACCAATGCACAAAGTAAGGATGGTAATTACCATTAACACCGGCGCCCACAGATCAGCCAAGGAGCCGAAGCAGGTAGAGAACAACCTTAAAAAGGCGGCAAAGCCCGCGGTTTTTACTACGGTTGACATAAACGCGGTGATAAGCGTTGGCGCACCTTCATACACGTCCGGTGTCCAGAAGTGGAATGGCGCGGCGCCTATTTTAAAGCACAGGCCTACTATCATCAGCATAATGCCGGTATAAAACATCGGGTCAACCGTTTTGCCGGCATGGGTAAGGGCCCAATTGCGGATCACATCCAGGTCAAACGAACCGGTGGCGCCGTAAATTAAGGTAATACCAAATAACAGGAAACCGGTTGAAAAAGCACCCATTAAAAAGTACTTCAGGGCCGATTCATTCGATGCGAAATCATTCTTTTTGATACCGGCGAGGATATATAAACTTACCGACATGATTTCGATACCGATGAACAGCATAGTCAGGTTATGGTACGATACCATCACCACTATCCCCGCAAGGGCAAATAAAATAATAGCATAATATTCGGCCACATGGCTGCTGATCCGCTCGAAGTAATCTTTCGAGAGCATCAGGATCAATATGGTTGACAGGATGGTAATAGCCGAAAACGCGATGGCGAACCTGTCAAATATCATCATACCATGATAAATGGGCAAGGCAGTTGTGTTCCACTGCGCAACTGCTAAACCCAACGCAACCAGCAAACCAATAACGGTAACCGGCAACAGCGCGTTTTTAGCTTTGTACAAGCCCATGTACAACAGCAGTATCGGTAAAACAGATATGAGGATGAGGGTATTCATTTTTATATTTTAATTATGGCTGGGTTAATGCGGCAAATTTACTGCAGCGCCAACCGGACCTAATTTTTGATTAACACTATTGATCAGCTGCGTTACTGAAGCTTCGGATAAATGCAGGATAGGCTGCGGATAAAAACCAATTACGATGATCAGCGCGCAAATAATCACCATCACCACGCGTTCGCTGCCGGTAATATCGGTAAAGGTAATGGTGAGGTCGTTAGTTGGGCCCTGCATTACATTTTTGTACATGCGCAGCATATAAACACCGCCTAATATAATAGTAGTACCTGCCACAACAGCCAGTTTGATGTTATAATAGTACACACCGTTCAGCAATAAAAACTCACCGATAAAGCCGTTGGTTAATGGTAATGCCACTGTGCCCAGCGTAATAATTAAAAATGAAGTGGCAAACCACGGCGCATTTTTAGCAATGCCGCCTAAAGATGCGATATCGCGGGTATTGAGCTTACGGCTGATGATATCCCACACAAAGAATAATCCAACCACGTTAATAGCGTGACTCAGCATTTGGATCATGGCGCCCTGCACACCGTTTACATTCCAGGCAAATATTGCGGCCGATATCAGGCCAACGTGCGCTATAGATGAATAGGCCACCAAACGCTTACCATCCTTTTGCCTGAAGGCAATGATGGAAGCATATACGATACCGATAACCGATAAAGTGATAGCGATGGGATAATACTCGTTAAAACCCTTTGGCGCGATGGGGATCAACCAACGGATAACACCGTAGATACCCATTTTGAGCATAATACCCGATAACATCATGGTACCGCCTGCGGGTGCTTCTGTATAAGTATCAGGTTGCCAGGTATGGAATGGAAATATCGGCATCTTAATAGCAAAAGCCAGGAAGAAAGCCCCAAACAACCACATCTGGTTTTTAGCCGGGATATTCAGGCTATAAAACTGGTGTATATCAAATGTTCTTTCGGGGTTGATGCTGTACAGGTATAACAAGCCTATCAGCATAAACAGCGAACCGGCAAAAGTATAGATAAAGAACTTCAGCGTAACCTTTATCCTGTTCTCGCCGCCCCATAGGGCCGATATAAAATAGATCGGTATCAATGCCGCTTCCCAGCCTACGTAAAACAAAAAGCCATCCAGCGCGGTAAATACAACCAGCAGACCGGTTTGCATAAACAATATCAGCGCGTAAAATATATTGGCTTTTGAATAATCGTGCTTAAAGGTGGTGAGGATAATAACAGGCACCATCAGCGTGGTTAACATCACCGGGATAATGCTGATCCCATCAATAGCTGCGCTAAAATAAATGCCAAATTGTGGTATCCAGGGCAAATCTACCGCAAACTGCGCTGTAGCACTTGGAACAAACTTAGCTAAATAAAATACAGACAGCGCCAGTTCGGCAACAGCGAAAAACAGGGCCGCATACTTTGCCGTTTCATTTTTCAGGAAAACAAGGGCAAGGGCAGCCAGCAGTGGTAAAAAAATTAAAATCGTAACCGTCATTTTGTTATATGCAGCATATCCGTTAATCCCAGACTATAAACCAGTACGGCAATAATGCCCACTACCATCATAAAAATATAGAAACCTACATTGCCGCTTTGCAGCAGGCGCAGGCTTTTGCTACCCTCAACCGGGGCAGCGCCTATCCCATTCACTAAACCGTCAATCCCCATTTTATCAACCACCTTATAAAGGAAATCGGACGCGGCATCCAGCGGTTTGCGGAACAGCATATCGTACAATTCGTCTACATAGAATTTTTTGTATGATAGGGTAGCCAGCAGTCCGCGTTCTTCACCGTCGCGTACCGGTACATGGCTGTTTTTAATGTATTTTATATAAGCGTAAATTAATGCCAGCAGGGCGCCGCCAACAGAAATAGCCATTAAGGTCATTTCGGTACTGGCCGGTAATTCTGCAACTTCTTTACCCGTAACACTTTTAAACACAGGCGCCAGGAAGTGCGCTAACTCGTGGTGCCCACCCAAGGCATGTGGCACGCCGATCATACCGCCTACCATAGATAGTATAGCTAATACAATTAACGGAATAGTCATACTGGCCGGCGATTCATGCAGGTGGTGCTCCTGCTCACTTGTCCCGCGGAACTTGCCAAAGAAGGTCAGGAAGATCAGGCGGAACATATAGAACGATGTGAGCATTGCGGTAAATACACCGATGCCGTACATTACTTTGCTATGCTCGTAAACATGGGCCAGTATCTCGTCCTTAGAGAAGAAGCCCGAGAATGGCGGGATACCTGCAATAGCGATGGTACCGATGAGCATGGTCCAGGCCGTAACGGGGAGCTTTTTCCAAAGGCCGCCCATATTACGCATATCCTGCTCGCCGCTTACCGCGTGGATAACCGAACCCGCGCACAGGAATAATAATGCTTTAAAGAACGCGTGCGTAATTACGTGAAAGAAGCCGCCGGTGAAAGCACCTACGCCCAAACCTAAAAACATATAGCCTAATTGCGATACGGTTGAATAAGCCAGTACCTTTTTAATATCAGTTTGCGTTAGGGCAATCAGCGCGGCAAATAAAGCCGTTGCTAAACCTACAATGGCAATAACATCCATAGTAGTTGGCGCCCAAACAAACAGCGCGCTGGAGCGGGCTATCATATAAATACCGGCAGTAACCATGGTAGCCGCGTGGATCAGCGCCGATACAGGAGTTGGGCCGGCCATCGCGTCGGGCAACCAGGTAAACAACGGGATCTGTGCCGATTTACCGGTTGCGCCCACAAACAGTAACATAGTAACCAAAGTAATTGTCCAATAACCGTGTGGCACTAAGTGAGCCTTTGGAAATATGCCGGCAAATTGCACGCTATCAAACATATTAGCCATCAGGAATATCGCGATCAGGAAACCCAAATCGCCGATGCGGTTCATGATGAAGGCTTTTTTAGCGGCATCGGCATAGGCCGGATTAGTATACCAGAAACCGATCAACAGGTATGAGCATAAGCCTACACCCTCCCAACCGATAAACATAATGACATAGTTTGAGCCTAATACCAACAGCAGCATAAAGAAGATAAACAGGTTTAGATAAGCGAAAAACTTACCGAAGCCGGCATCATCATGCATATAACCGATAGAATATAAGTGGATGAGCGTACCTACGCCGGTAATGATGAGCAGCATAATAGCGCTCAACTGATCGACCAGGAAGGCAAACGGAATATGCAGCGTGCCTGCATCTATCCAGTTATACAGTACCACGTTGATGGCCTTGCCGGATGAATGGATCTCCATGAAGGCGCTTAAACTGATACCGAATGATACGAATACCAGGAAGGTACCGACAAAGCCGATAACACCTTTTGACAGCACATTGCGGCCGAGTCCGTTAAACACAAACCCTAACAGCGGTAATAAAGGAATAAGCCAGATATATTTATCCATAGATTTAGCCCCCTAACCCCCTAAAGGGGGAACAAAGTGGTCTTTAATTTTATATTTAACAATGCCTTCCAAACTCCCCCTTCAGGGGGCAGGGGGGCTTTACCATTTCAATTTATTCAACACATTAATATCTATCGAACTTGTATTACGATAGATCATAACGATGATGGCCAAACCTATCGCTACTTCGGCGGCGGCCAGGGCCATAATAAAGAATACAAATACCTGTCCGCTGGCATCGCCGCGATAAACCGAGAATACGGCCAGCAGCAGGTTCACCGCATTCAGCATCAGCTCAACCGACATGAAGATCACAATAGCGTTGCGGCGTGTTAACACCCCGATAACCCCTATCGAGAACAAAATGCAGCTTAACAATATGTAATGGTTAAGCGGCACGTATTTAACCGTATTAAAAAAACTTTCCATCGGGTTGCTTTTCACGTTTAGCCAGTAAAACCGCGCCCACCATGGCTGATAACAGCAGGACGGACGAAATCTCGAACGGCAATAAAAATTCGTCGAATAATACTTTACCTAAATTTTTTACTAATCCTAAGCCGGGGTTATCCAGTACAACTGGCTTTGATACCGCTGATAACTTAAGTGCCCCAAACAGCGTAGCTAATAAACAGCAACCGCCAATAACACCGGCAAATTTTACAATATTGCTTTTGGCCGGTTCCGATTCTACGTTGAGGTTTAGCAGCATTAGCACAAAAAGGAACAATACCATAATGGCGCCCATGTAAACAATAAAGTTTACAATGGCTAAAAACTGCGCGTTCAGTAAAATATAATGGATGGTAATGGTAAAAAACGTAAGGATGAGGTACAGTACGCTATGCACCGGGTTTTTTGCAGTTATCACCAATACTGCAAACAGTATGGATAAAAATGCGATGAAGTAAAATATACTCATGTTTGTGTTAAATATTACCTGGTCCCGCTTATAATTGCCGGGCAAAGGTATAAAACTTCTCTATTGATTTAAGGGCGCCTCTACTAATTTGTCTTTACCGTATATAAAGTCTTTCCTCAGCATATCAGATGGTACAATATCCCCGTCAAGATAGATGGCTTCTTTAGGGCAAGCCTCTTCGCACAGGCCGCAAAAAATGCAGCGCAGCATATTAATTTCGTATACGGCAGCGTATTTTTCCTCGCGGTATAAACCTTCTTCACCTTTCTGGCGCTCGGCAGCCGTCATGGTAATCGCTTCGGCCGGGCACGATAGTGCGCATAAGCCGCAGGCCGTACAACGCTCGGCGCCATTTTCATCGCGCTTTAACGAGTGCATCCCCCTGAAGTTTTCAGAGAACTCACGCTTTTGCTCGGGGTAACGGATGGTTACGTCTTTCTTAAAAAAGTGTTTGATGGTAATTGCCATGCCTTTAACAATAGCAGGCAAATACGACCGCTCGGCCAGGGTAAGTGGCTTTACTTCTAAAACTTTCCGTTTATTACTTAGTGGTTCCATCTCAATCTCTTACTTAAAAATTTTGTCGTAAACGGTGATCCAGGCGCCGGTAAGCACAATATTGGCGATAGCTAAAGGGATCAATACCTTCCAGCCCAGGTCCATCAACTGGTCATAACGGAAACGCGGGATAGTCCAGCGTACCCACATAAAGAAGAAGATGAACGCGAATATTTTTGCAAACAGCACAACCGTACCCACCAGCGGACCAATAACAGGCCCCACATGAGCGGTCACCCAATCCATACCCGGATAGTTATAACCACCAAAATAAAGCGTAGCCATTACTGCCGATGAAATAAACATGTTGATATACTCGGCAAACAGGTAAAAACCCAGTTTCATGGATGAGTATTCGGTATGATAACCGCCTACCAGTTCGGTTTCGCACTCGGGTAAATCAAACGGCGACCGGTTAGTTTCCGCGAAAGCGCAAACTAAAAACAGTAAAAAGCCTAAAGGTTGTTTAAACGCGTACCAGCTAAACCAGCCATCATGCCAAAAGCCATGTTGATTTTCAGCTATTTCCTTCAGGCTTAAAGTACCGCTAACCATCAGTAAAGCGATGATGGACAGGCCCATCGAAATTTCGTAGCTGATATTTTGCGATGCCGCACGGATAGCGCCCAGCAACGAGTATTTATTATTGGATGCCCAGCCGCCTATCATTACGCCATAAACACCTAAGGATACCACACCGAAGATATACAGGATGCCTACGTTAATATCCGTCACCTGCAGATCGATCACAACCGAGCCGGCAACAATTTTTTGTCCCCACGGTATCACTGCCGAACCGATACAGGCCGTCATGATAGCCAGCGAAGGGCCTACTATAAAAAGGAAACCGCTGGCCCTTGTGGGGATAATTTCTTCCTTCATAAACATCTTGCCGCCATCGGCCAATGGCTGTAAAATACCCCACGGACCGGCACGGTTAGGGCCTACCCTATCCTGCAAAAACGCGGCAACTTTACGCTCGGCATAGGTGCTGTACATGGCCACTACCAAACTAATGGCGAAAATGATCACCACCAGGATTGCTTTAATCAATAATTCAGATAATCCCATTATAAGCGTGTATCTCGTTCAAATTGTTCTTTATTGGCTTCCTGCAGCAGCGGGTTGGCTTTTACCACCGGCAGCGGGTGCAGCATGGTATAATGGTTACTGCTGATCACCGATTTGTTGGAAACATTGCGCGGGCCTTCAATTACCCAATCGCTGGTTTTCTTTTTATCAAAGCGGCAGGTATTGCAAATAAATTCTTCAACCTCGCCGTAAACATCCTTACGGGCTGTTACGCGGATCACTTCTTCGCCTTTGTACCAAAGGGTTACTTTACCATTGCAGTTTTCGTGGTCGCAATCGCGGTGTGCGTCTACCGGCTTGGTAAACCAAACCCGGTTTTTAAAGCGGAAAGTTTTATCGGTTAAAGCACCAACCGGGCAAACATCAATTACGTTTCCAGAGAAATCGTTATCAACAGCCTTGCTGATATAGGTAGAAATTTCGGAATGGTCGCCGCGGTTTAAGATCCCGTGCAAACGGGTATTGGTGATCTGATCGGCAGTGAATACACAGCGGTAGCACAAAATGCAGCGTGTCATGTGCAGCTGGATCTTATCACCAATGTCGATTTTCTCAAATGTACGGCGGTCAAACTCGTAACGGGTTTTAGCCGCGCCATGCTCATAGCCTAAATTCTGCAGGTCACATTCGCCGGCCTGATCGCATATCGGGCAATCCAGCGGGTGATTGATCAGCAGCATTTCCACCACACCTTTACGGGCTTCAATCACCTCGGGCGATGTGATGTTTTTTACTTCCATGCCGTCCATTACCGTGGTACGGCAACTGGCTACCAGCTTAGGCATAGGCCGCGGGTCTTTGTCTGATCCTTTGCTTACCTGCACCAAACAAGTACGGCATTTACCGCCGCTGCCTTCCAGCTTAGAGTAATAGCACATAGCAGGCGGAACAATATCGCCCCCTATCAGCCTCGCGGCATTCAGGATGCTTGTCCCGGCATCTACCTCAATGGCTATCCCGTCTATGGTTACTTTATGTTTATCTGACATTTTTCTTAGTCAAAGTTTTTCTTTTTTATTATTCTCCACCTTGTCATTGCGAGGTACGAAGCAATCGCACACAAGCAAAGCGGTAATGCATAGTTCGCGATTGCTTCGTACCTCGCAATGACAAACTATTTTGTTTTCAATTCCGAAATCGACATTCCGAAATTCGAAATCCTGTTACGCCACCTTCTCTTCCGGCTTCGGTAGTGGATCGGCATAATGCGCTAATCCAAAATTACGTGTTGTCGCTTCACTTGCGTGTGATACATGCCACTCAAACTCATCCCTGAAATGGCGGATAGCGCTGGCCACCGGCCATGCAGCCGCATCACCCAGCGGACAAATCGTATTACCTTCAATTTTTTTAGATACATCAACCAACAGGTCCATGTCGCTCATTTTTCCGTGGCCGTATTCCAGGCGGTGCAAAACCTTCTCCATCCAGCCGGTACCCTCACGGCAGGGCGAACATTGTCCGCAGCTTTCGTGGTGATAAAAACGGGTGAAGTTCCAGGTATTGCGCACAATGCACTGGTCTTCGTCATAAGCGATAAAGCCACCCGAACCCATCATGGTGCCGCTTACAAAACCACCGTCGGCTAATGATTCATAGCTCATCAGGCGTGCTTCGCCATTAACGGTTTTCATAAACAGGTTAGCCGGCAAAATGGGCACCGACGAACCGCCGGCCACAACCGCTTTCAGGCGTTTGCCATTGGCTATACCGCCGCAATATTCGTCGCTGTATAAAAATTCTTCAACGGGTAAGCCTAAATCAATTTCGTAAACACCAGGCTTACGGACATTGCCACCGGCTGATATCAGTTTAGTACCGGTACTGCGGCCTATACCTATTTTAGCATACTCATCGGCACCATCATTAATAATAGGCACAACCGCAGCAATTGATTCCACATTATTTACTACCGTAGGGCAGCCATATAAACCGGCGATAGCCGGGAATGGCGGTTTGATACGCGGATTACCACGCTTGCCTTCCAATGATTCCAGCAACGCGGTTTCTTCGCCGCAAATGTAGGCGCCGCCACCGGGCTGTACGTACAGTTCCAGGTCGTAACCGGTGCCTAATATATTTTTACCTAAAAATCCGGCAGCTTTGGCTTCGGCAATGGCCTTTTCCAGGATGCGGATCTGCGGCATCATTTCACCACGAACGTATATGTACGATACCTTAGCGCCTAAGGCGTAACTACCCACAATCATCCCCTCAATTAATAAGTGAGGGATATAGGTCATCAGGTAACGATCTTTAAAAGTACCGGGTTCTGATTCATCGGCATTACAAACCAGGTAACGGGCAACACCTTCCGGCTTGGCCAAAAAGCCCCACTTCATCCCGGTAGGGAAACCTGCACCACCACGGCCGCGTAAACCCGACTTTTTCACCTCTTCCACCACTTCTTCGGGGGTCAGTTTTTTCAAAGCCTTTTCCACAGCAGCATAACCGCCTTTCTGGCGGTAAACATCAAAAGTATTGATGCCGGGTACGTTGATATGTTCTAATAATAATTTGCGTCCCATTACGGCTAATATATTTTACCGGTTAATTTATAAGCGGCAATATGATTTCTTACACAAGTTGATAGTATAATGGCAGTTAAAAAGCCCGTCATTACGCTATAATTTTCAGGGATAAATTTAAAAACCAAAAGCATAATGCCAACCATTAAGGCAATATCCCAAATTATCAGCGTTGTCCTTCCGTTTAATTCCTTCATCTTATTTATCTCTATATGTCGTGCTGAACTTGTTTCAGCACCCCACATGCATAGTTGCCTGCCGTGTGGGTTCCCGAAACAAGTTCGGGATGACGGGTAGTCTTAGTTTTTTGCTTTCGCTTTAAGGTCACCAATTAGCTGGTTAACCGATTCATTAGTCAAATTCTCGTAGAAGGTATATTCAGGGCCGATCTGTAAAACCGGGCCGTAACCGCAGGCAGCCAAGCACTCTACCCCGCGCCAGCTAAACAGGCCATCGGCAGTAACTTCGCCTTCCTTAACACCTAATGCCGCTTCGATATGATCCATGATCTTGCCTGCGCCAACAATTTCGCAGGGGCCGGTGCGGCAAACTTCCAGCACATATTTGCCTTGCGGGCGCATAAAGTACATGCTGTAAAAGGTAGCTACCTCGTAAACTTCAATTGGTAAAATATCCAGGTATTCGGCCACCTTATCCATGGCAGGTGCACTTAACCAGCCGTATTCGGCCTGCACAATATGCAGGATAGGCAACAGGGCCGATTTTTGCTTACCTTCCGGATACCTGCTCACTACATCAGCAAACTGGGCAATCAGCCCTGCGCTAAATGTTACAGGCGCTTGTGTATCTTCAACTTTAAGCATCTAACTCTCCGGCTATAACGTTTAAACTACTCATGTTAATAATCGCGTCAGACAGTAGCATGCCGCGGCTCATTGGCGCATACATCTGGTAATTGATGAAGCTTGGCCTGCGGAAATGCAAACGGTACGGCGATCGGCCGCCATCGTTAACCAGGTAAAAACCTAACTCGCCGTTAGCGCCCTCAACCGAATGGTAAACTTCGCCAACAGGGGTTTCTACCTCGCCCATCACTATCTTAAAGTGATAGATCAACGCTTCCATATTATTATAAACTTCTTCCTTCGGGGGCAGGTAATAAGCCGGCACATCCGCGTGGAAAATAGTGCTGTCTTCTTTTTCAATCAGCTTTAAGCATTGCTCAATCATGCGCATGCTTTGCTTCATTTCTTCGTTACGCACCAAAAAGCGGTCGTAAACGTCGCCGCTGGTACCTACGGGCACTTCAAAATCCAAATCCTGGTAGCTGGAGTATGGGTTCATCGCCCGCACATCATAATCTACACCGGCAGCACGCAGCAGCGGGCCTGTCCAGCTATAGCTTAGGGCAGCTTCGGCAGTAACCGCGGCCACGCCTTTGGTACGGTCGATAAAAATGCGGTTACGGTTAAACAGCGCCTCAAACTCGGCCAGTCCTGCGGGGAAATCCACCAGGAACTTACGCACCTTGCGGAAAAATATATCGTTAAAATTACGCTCGAAACCGCCTATACGGCCCACGTTAGTGGTCAGCCTCGATCCGCAGATCTCTTCGTAAATTTCATAAATAGCTTCACGGTGCTCCATCATATACAGGAAACCTGTAAAAGCGCCGGTATCAACACCCAATACACCGTTGCATACAATATGATCGGCAATACGGGCCAGTTCCATAATAATTACACGCAGGTAATCTACCCGTTTAGGTAACTGGATGTTCAGTAGCTTCTCTACCGTCATGTGCCAGCCCATGTTATTGATGGGCGACGAGCAGTAGTTCAGCCTGTCTGTCAGCGGGGTGATCTGGTAGAACGGGCGGTGTTCGGCAATTTTTTCAAATGCCCGGTGAATGTACCCAATGGTAGATACGCCGCTTACAATACGCTCGCCATCCAGCTGCAGCACGTTTTGGAAAACGCCATGCGTGGCCGGGTGGGTTGGCCCCAGGTTAAGGGTAGAAAGCTCGCTTTGCGGGTCGTTATCTGTAAATACAGGATGGTTATGCATTTGCTATCTTCCGAAAAAGTAATCTTTTTTATCAACACGGTTAGGGTCTTCCAGCGGATACTCTCTGCGCATCGGGAAAACCGTCATGTCGTCAACATTTAATATTCTTCTTAAATCCGGGTGACCGGTAAAATTCACGCCAAAAAAGTCGTAAGTCTCGCGTTCCATCCAGTTAGCGCCATCCCATAAAACGGTAGCGCTGGGTATATGCACATCGCCATCGGCCATAAAAACCTTAATGCGGATGCGAATATTATTTTGCAGGCTGTGCAGGTGATAAATTACCCCGATAGGTTTCTCCAGTTCGGGATAATGTATGGCGGTAATATCTGTTAAAAAGCCAAATTTAAGTGTAGCGTGTTCTTTTAAGAAAGTCAGCAGGTCGATGATCTGCTCGCGGCCGGTTTGTATAGTTAACAAGCCGTATGGTTCGCCTTCACTTATTACGGTGTCGCCAAATTTAGCGGTTATCAGCCCGATAATTTCTTCGTTTGTGATGGTGCTCATTACTGGATACCGTATGATGCTAATAGTTTCTGATATTCCGGAGACTCGCGCCTGCGGCCTGATTCGGTTTGAACCAGTTTTTGGATCTGCATAAAGCCATCAATAATAGCTTCAGGTCGGGGCGGGCAGCCGGGTACGTAAACGTCAACCGGGATCACCTCATCAATACCCTGTAAAACCGAATAGGTATCAAAGATACCTCCGCTTGATGCGCAGGCGCCAACGGCCATTACCCAGCGTGGCTCTGCCATTTGCAGGTAAACCTGGCGCAAAACCGGTCCCATTTTTTTAGATATGGTACCCATTACCATCAGCAGATCGGCCTGGCGGGGCGAAAAGCTTAAACGCTCGGCGCCGAAACGGGAAAGATCGTAATGAGATGCCATGGTAGCCATAAACTCGATACCGCAGCACGAGGTAGCAAACGGCAATGGCCATAAAGAGTATGACCGGGCCAAACCAACAGCCTGATCCAGCTTGGTGGCAAAAAAACCGGAACCTTCTACACCCGGAGGAGCTTCAACAATCTGAATATCACTCATGAATTCCAACAAATAATAAAGCTTGCCGGCAAAAAAACCGACTTGCAAATTTACAATAATTAAACGTTGTTAAAAGTACACTATGATAGGACCAACGTATTTAGAATCAATCTAAAGAATACCCCTCTAAATCTCCCCGAAGCGGAGACTTAAACGTAACCCTTCTAAAAGCCCTCCTCTTCGGGGAGGGTTGGGAGGGCTGTATTAATCCCAATCCAGCGCTTTCTTTTTCAGGATATAGATAAAGCCAAGCAACAGGGTACCCATAAAAATAAACATCTCTATCAAACCCTTCACTCCCCATTCCCTGAAATTTACTGCCCATGGATACATAAATATTACTTCTACATCAAAAAGCACAAATAAAATAGCCACCAAAAAATATTTGATGGATATGGGTGTACGCGCGTTACCAATTACTTCAATACCCGATTCAAATGGCGTTAGCTTATCTTTGGTTTGGCGTTTAGGGCCAAGCTTGTGGGTGGCAAACATGGTACCAACCGCAAAACCAACCGCTACCAGCATTTGTATTATGATAGGCAAATAATTAATTGCCGAACTCTGTGCTTCCATGTCGCAAATATAATAATGTACTGCTTATAAAAAAAGCTCCCCGGGATAGTACCGGGGAGCTTTCCTATTTGTATTAAAATTTATACTTATTTAGCTGTTTTAGCGCCCGGCTTTCGCGAGAAATAGGCAACCACACCTTTGTTTGCAGGGTCATACTCCTTAGCCTTGGTATAAGCTTCCAGCGTTTTAGCATCATCTTTATCCTTATATTCATAAAGGCGTGCTAAGTAAACATAAGCATCAGCCAAATCTGCTTTATCAGATGTTGTTAAAGTAGGTTTTGCTGTAACTAATGCGATGTATTGTTCATAAAAAGGTTTAGCTAAACCTTTAATGTTGTTACGGTCGGCATCTTTTAAATCGGCAATAAAAGCCCTGTACTGTACTGCCGAAGCATTTGGTTTACCCAATTTTTGGTTCACATAGCTATAGCCAGAGTCAGCCTTTGTTAAAAGGGTGCTGTCAGGTTTTACACCAGGTGCCGGGTATAAGAAACCGTAATAGTAGGCGTTAGCCTGGTAAAAATGCTCCAACACTAAACCTTTGTGAGATTTATCGAAGTAATCCTGATAAGCAGTGGCAGCAGCTACATATTTCTTTTTAGCGTAGTTATTTTTTGCAATTTCAAGGAACACATCAGCCTGGGTAGTATCCATATCATAAGCTTTTTTCAATGATTGGATACCCAGCGAATCATTACCTGATGCCATTTGCAGGCGGCCTAAGTAAAGATAATCGCGCGGCAGGATGCGTTTTTCGCCAGCCTGACTGATCCATTTGTTTAAAGCTGTTAAACCGGCCGGATAATCTTTATTTTCATAAGCCGCGTAACCTAAATAACGGTAAACACGCAGGTTACTGTTAGCATATTTTGCTAACTGCTGGGTTGTTTCCTGTAAAGCTTTATAATCGCCTAAGTTCACCAAAAAGTCGGCATAACGCATTTGCGACTCTAACGACATATCGGTCAGGCTTAGATATTTCCTGTAAAATTCAACCGCTTCCTTTACTTTTTCGGATGCTGATTTCATATCAAGTTTTGCCTGGCGCAAATCGGTTTCAGCCCATTCGCGGTAAGCGGGACCGTAGTTAGGGTCGATAGCCAGTGCAGCTTTAAACTGGTTAGCGGCCGACTCCCAGTTATTAGCCAGCCTCCACAATACACCTTCGGCTACATTAGCTGTCAGTGATTTTGGATCGGCGGCTAAAGCGTCCGAGTAATTTTTGTAAGCGTCGGTGCTTTTCAGTTGCGATACATAAGCATCACCCAGGGTCACCATCAGGTCGGCATCCTTTACTTTAGGGTTAACCGTTTTACCTTTTTCCAACACGGCGATAGCTGCATCGGCGTTAGCCTGCGTTACTACGGTAGCCGGAGCAACCAGCAGCAAATAGCTTTTACCTACATATAAATATGGTTTGCTATCCTTACCGGCTAAGGTTAAAGCCTGGTTAAAGTTTGATGTTGCGCCGGCCTGGTCTTTCTCCAACCGGGCAACAGCGCCTAAACCGGCATAGTTTAAGGCCGATTTTGGGTTAATAGCTACACCTTTATTAAAAGCGGTTTTAGCAGAATCAGAATAATCCTGTT
Source organism: Mucilaginibacter sp. GW821-FHT07H05 (assembly GCF_059418485.1). Classification (NCBI taxonomy): domain Bacteria; kingdom Pseudomonadati; phylum Bacteroidota; class Sphingobacteriia; order Sphingobacteriales; family Sphingobacteriaceae; genus Mucilaginibacter; species Mucilaginibacter sp. GW821-FHT07H05. Next base: position 360,663 of record NZ_JBWKPY010000005.1, on the reverse strand, counting down.
TAACGTACACCCAACCCAGGTAAAACCAGTTCTCGTCGCTGGTGGGTTGTGTTACTGTCAGGTTTTTAAGCATACTTTTAGCTTTCTGATATTGTTCGGCGTCAATAGCTTTTTTGGCGTCGGCGAGACTTTGCGCAAAAACTGATGAACCTATAAATACCAGTGCCGTTATCGACATCGCTACTCTTTTAATCATTTTCATGGCTCTATTTATAGTTTTAGTTTACTGTTTAATAATATTTATTTCCCTACCGGGTATAGAATCGGGCAACAGTCCCGATCTTAATATAATCCTTTGCCCCCTGTCACTTAATATAAAGGATGCAAACCCTGTGCCCAAACCCTGCCTGCCCAAACAATTAATAATATATAATGCGCGGGTAAGCGGATATTGTTTTAGAGCCAGGGTTTCCTGCGATGGTTTAGTAAAACCAATGTCATCTTTCCGGCTATCGTCTTTTACACCTACTATTTTCACTTTTTCAACCGCGTCCTTATAATCATCATCCGGGTCATTTAACCAGGCAAAGCCGGTAATGCCTATCGCATTGGGGTGGCTGCTTACGTACCTGATCACCTCTTTGTTTGATTTTAGCGCGTATACGTTTTTAGCCTTTAATTCGGTACTGCCGGCCAGTTCTTTCAGGTAGCGTACCAGGCTCGAGTTTGGATTGTCGAAAACAATATCCTTATCGGTCTTTGCTTTGCCAACCAGCATGTTTTTCACCTCGGATACAGTTATCAGCGTATCGTTTGATGTTTTGTTTACAATGAGTGTTACCGCGTCAATTGCAAACCTGTTTACCTCCGGCGGCAGGGTATGATCTTTCATGATCTTAGTTTCGGCCGGGCTTAAATTTCTTGTCATGATAGCAAACGTAATGCTATCGTTTAATAAAAGCCTTAACAGTTCGTTCTCTGTTTTATAAAGTAACCGGGGCTTAGCCTGCGGATATAAGGCTTTAAAAACATAAACTTCCTCATCAACTATGGGCGCGCACGATTCGTCAATTAAAAAATCGGCTTTTCCCGTCATAAAGGTGTCTGTAGTAACTTTACCTTTGTTTTGTTTACATGCCTGAAACAAAACCACCAGCGCTATACTTAAAACAATAAGAAATACATTTCTTTTACTGTTCATCAACATCCTTCTTCCTAAATATCAGCCTCGAACTGCGCAGGATGGCGTATAGTATACATAATACTCCAAAACCCGTTCTGTGCCAGGTTGATAAACCCATTGCCAGGGCCAACTTATCCCAAAGCAATATCATTAGCCCAAATGCCGTGATACTCACTAACAGGGCAATTCCTAAAATAAGCAAAAACCGCCTTGGGGGCGATTTTTGCTCACGTTTATAAAAATATGACATTAATATCTTACTGATCTGCCAAAGTGAAGCTGATCGGAACAGTATATTGCTGACGAACGGCACGGCCGTTTTGCATACCTGGCCTCCATTTTGGAGAAGCTTTGATAACGCGTACTGCTTCATCATCGCAACCGGAACCTATACCGCGCACTACTTTAATGTCGGTTAAGCTACCATCTCTCTCCACTACAAACTGAAGGAATACTTTACCTTGTATGTTATTTTCACGTGCAACTGCAGGGTAATGGATATTCCTGCTCAGGTAAGCAGTAAATTTATCCTGGCCGCCCGGAAACTCCGCGCTTTGCTCTACAGCTGTAAAAATTTCGTTTACGTCTTCGGTAACCGCTTTTGTATCCGAATTACCAACAGGCTCATCTATACGGATGGCTGCTGTAGGATCGCCTTTTTGGTCTTTCTGACCCGGGTCGGCAACTTTTAACTCTTCAACCGTTGGCGGATCTTTTTCTTTAACCTCGTTATCGGGTTTTACTACCGGAGGTGGAAAACGCATCTGGTCAACCTTTGGTTTTGGTGGTTCGGGTGGTGGCGGAGGTGGTTTTTTGGCCGCATCCGGGGGTGGAGGTGGTAATACCACTTCTACAATTTTAACCTTTTCTTTGGCTTTTGGTATAAAGCCCTTGATCTTGTTAATGATAGTTGGCGCCGAAACTGCTACAATAAAAAAGACAAGCGTAATAACAAGCGCCTTAACGGTACTTTTAGGGTTTTGCTTTCTTAACTCGTATGCTCCGTAAGCTTTGTTTCTATCATTGAAAACAATCTCAAGCCACTCTGGTTTTAAAATATCTAATTTTGAGCCTAATATGGACATGATGTTTTGTTTATTAATTATTTAACGACTAAAGATATAGTTTATTATTTAAATTAACAACTAAATATTTAGTTTATTTTTTAATAGTTGCCGTCCCTTTTCAAAAGATCAACTTCGCCGGGTAAAATATCAACAATAGCACGGATATCAATTTTAGCGATATTCAATTCGTCCATGATATCAACCATGTTTTTGTAAACCGAATGATCGCTTGGCTTAACCAGCACGATCAGCGGTTTACCGCCCGACTCTTCGAATACTTTTTGCTTCAGTTCTATCAATGTTTTACGGATGCCGTTTTTACCATAATTATCGGTAGTTGGGGCGCCTATAAATTTACCGGGTAAACCGCGGTACCATTCTATCTTATTGTTTGCACCTAATAAAATGGTTAACGTACGCGATTCTGGTACAGCTAACTGATCTTTTACTTTCTCGTCTTTATCAGGCATCACCAAGTCCATCGCCTTGGGTTTATTAAGGGTGGTGGTAAGCATGAAGAAAGTAACCAGCAAAAAGGCCAGATCCACCATCGCTGTTAAGTCAACGCGTGTCGATTTCTTCTTGGTTCTTACTTTCCCGCCGCCTTTTTTACCGCCACCGGAGGAGGTATCTAATTCTGCCATGTTTTTACTTTGCTACGGTTTTAACGTTAGTGATTAACGCAAATTTGTTAACTTTTTGTTTTTGCAAAACCTTAATAATCATTGCAATGGTTGGATACTCTTCTTTAGCGTCGCCTTTAATAGCAACTTTCATTTCTTTAGCATCCAAACTTGCAGTAACAATCCGCGATTGCCTTACCCAGTCAAACAGCTGGTTATTATCGGTGGTATCAATAGGTATACCTGGCTGCACATAGGCTTTCTTTTCCTCGGCATCCAGCGCTAAAAATTGCTTTAACGAACCAATTGGCACACCAAAGGTAGGCAGCGCCGCAAATTTATTAGCTTCGTCGGCCGTGAAGGAGATATTGTATTTTTCACCCATTTTGGCCAGCGTTTGCTTGCGGATCTCGACACCTTCAACGCCAAAAAATATTTTCTTTTGGCCAACGGTCAGTACTGCAACATCCGATTCCGGCAATTGATTGGTGATGGCTGCAGCCGGTGAATCCACCGGGATAGGGTCATCTGTACGGGGTTTTGCTGTTAATATGAAGAAAGTAAGCAACAGGAAGGCAACGTCGCACATGGCCGTCATGTCAATCGCTGTGCTCTTTCTTGGAATCTTTACTCTTGGCATAATGTCGTTTAATTAAATAAAAAGTTAGTGGAATGGTGATATAATACCCGGCACGTGGCCGGGTATTAACTATACACTAAATTTTATTTGTTTTTGTGAGATGCAGCAAATGTTTGTACAATGCTGAATCCTGTTTCGTCAATTGCGTAAGTAAGGCTGTCAATTTTTGATGTAAAGATGTTGTACATGATAATTGAGAAAGCCGAAGTACTGATACCTAAAGCGGTATTGATCAACGCTTCAGAGATACCTACCGCAAGTGCCGACTGGCTTGGAGCGCCTGATGCACCCAGTGCCTGGAAGGCCTTGATCATACCGGTTACTGTACCTAACAAACCTAACAGGGTACCGATAGATACCAGGGTAGCTATGATGGTTAAGTTTTGCTCTAACATTGGCATTTCTAATGCGGTTGCTTCTTCAATATCTTTTTGGATAGCTAAAGTTTTCTGGTCAACGTCCAGGTTTGGCTCAACTTCCATTTCTTTATATTTCTTTAAGCCCGATTTAATTACGTTGGCTACAGAGCCTTTTTGCTTGTCGCACTCAGCGCTTGCTGCATCAATGTTGCCCTGGTTAAGGAAAACCTGGATCTTGTGAACGAATGAATCAACACTGCTGGTACCTGATGCTTTACCAATTACTACAAACCTTTCGATAGAGAAAACGATCAGCATTAATAACATGGTCATCAATACCGGTACAATAACTCCGCCTTTGTGTACAGTACCGAAGTAGTCGGTTGGTTCGCCATTTACAACATCGCCGCCTTTGTAGTGACTTGGATCACCCAAAACAAACAGGAATAATAATAATGCGATAACAAAGCAGATTGGGATTACCAGGGTAGCGAAAATACCTGATCCTGAGCCGCCTTCTTTTTTAACAGGTGTAGTTGGTTTTGGTGCGTTTGCCATTACTTTTAAAATTTAGTTTTTAGTTTTTGTTTATATGTTATAGTTAATTAAAATGCTTAATGAAAGCCGAATAACAAATTTATAATTTTATTAACATAAAAAAACGCAATCTGTTATTATTAATAATAATTTAATATGCTGCCGTTTTAGAAAGTTGCTAATATTACGACTTAATAACGACACCAAATAAAAAAATTGTCTTGTTACAGACAATTTTTTACAATAAAAACTATTTTTTTTAAGATTAGCAAGGATACAAACAAAAATGTATGTAACTAAACTGATATAGTGATACCGGGGCCCGCATTTAAAATTTCGGTTGTACTGTATTTAGCGTATTGTTCAAAGTTCCTGGTAAATAAGGCGGCAAGGTCGTTAGCGCGCTCATCATACTCATCCGGATTGGCCCAGGTTTTACGGGGGTTAAGGATATTATCGGGTACGTTAGGGCAAGTTAACGGGATGTTTACCCCAAATATATGATGCGGTTCAAAATGTACATTATCCAGCTGGCCGTTTAACGCGGCGGTTATCATGGCCCGGGTATATTTAAGGCGCATGCGTTTGCCGGTACCAAAGGCGCCGCCGGTCCAGCCGGTGTTAATCAGCCACACGTTTACATGGTGCTCTTTTATTTTACGGCCAAGCAGGCGGGCGTATGCTACCGGGTGCAAGGGCAAAAAGGCTTTACCAAAGCAAGCCGAAAAAGTAGCTTCGGGGTGCGTTATGCCATCTTCGGTACCGGCAACCTTGGCGGTATAGCCCGATATAAAGTGGTACATGGCCTGCTCGGGCGTTAATCTTGATATAGGCGGCAGTATCCCAAAAGCATCGGCAGTTAAAAAGAAAATATTTTTTGGCGATGCCCCTATCGATGGGATCACCGCGTTGCTGATATAATTTAGCGGATAGGATACGCGGGTATTTTCGGTTTTGGCTATATCGGCAAAGTTTACGCGGCTGGTACCTTTATAAAAGTTCACATTCTCCAGCAGCGATCCAAACCTGATGGCGTTAAAGATCTGCGGCTCGCTTTCGGCCGTGAGGTTCACACACTTGGCATAACAGCCGCCCTCAAAGTTAAATATGGTATAATCGCTCCAGCCGTGCTCGTCATCCCCTATCAGGTTACGTTCAGGATCGGCGCTGAGGGTAGTTTTACCGGTGCCGGATAAGCCGAAGAAGATGGCCGTATCGCCCTTAACACCTACGTTGGCCGAGCAATGCATAGACAGTACCTTTCTATCGTGCGGCAGGATAAAGTTCAATACCGAGAAGATCCCTTTCTTGATCTCGCCGGTATAGCCCGAGCCGCCTACCAATATTATTTTTTTACTGAAGTTGATGATAGAGAAATTGGCCTGCCGGGTACCGTCCGCTTCCGGATCGGCCATAAAACCGGGGGCGGCTATGATGGTCCACTCCGGTTTAGACCCGGGGTCAATCAGCTCAGGGCGGATGAATAAATGGTGTACAAATAGATTTTGATAAGCCGTTTCGGTAACCACGCGGATATCCAGGTGATATTTCTCGTTAGCGCAGGCACAGGCATCGCGCACAAAAATTTCCCGGCTGCTTAAATAATCGGTCATTTTATTAAACAGCTGATCAAATTTTACGGGATCAAATTTAATGTTGACATCGCCCCACCAAACTGTGTTGCGGGTAATATCGTCTTCTACAATAAAGCGGTCTTTAGGCGAGCGGCCGGTAAATTTACCGGTATCAATAGCTAAAGCGCCCGAATCGGCCAGTACGCCTTCATTCCGTTTAAGGGCCGATTGAACAAGTTGGGCAGGGGTAAATTGATAAAATACTTCCTTAGCCCGGCCCAGGTTTAAGTAATCCAGGTCGGGTAGTTGGTTAGCGATTTTCTTCATTAAATTGGTTTATAAAAGCTATGCAAACATAGCAATTATATTGCCCACCAACCAAGAAAATTTGAATAAATATTTCAATTATGTAGATTTTACACTAACATAAAATACTGATTAACAATAATATACAAACAACACCCAATACACTAAGCTAATTTTAATATTTACTGTTATAAATACAGTAATCAGCTTTTATTTAGGGTTTATTTGGCAAAGCCCCCGTTGGGCATAATTTAATTTTGCGGTTTTTTTTGCTTCTAAAGTGCTGACGCTGATTTAGCGATTGAAGGAGCAACTAATTCAATCTACAGCATACTAAATCCTGCCAATTCTACAAATCCGTTTAATCAAGGTTCAGACAAAGAAGCGTTAGGGATAGCAGTGGAAAGCCCGGAGCCGGTTGGCTTGTGCGAGGGCCTGGCGAGGACTTGCAACGGATAGCCCGGGCCGCAGGCAACGCCAAAATTAATTTGAATATCACAAAGCCTTTCATAGATAGTGACAGCCTATCAAAGACAAAAGGGCAGCCCCTGGCCGGGGCAATATCGTCTTTCTCTATTTTTTCTACAAACAGGTAGTCCCTCTGGGACATAGAAATTGGTTAACTCTGAAGGTAGAACCTACCCACCCGCCTTCTTCGCCTTATACCCATCGGCTTGCAGCAGGGTCAGGATCTTATCGCGGTGGTCGCCTTGTATCAGGATCTCAAAATCTTTTACCGAGCCGCCTACGCCGCATTTACTTTTCAGTTTTTTGCCCAGCGCTTCCATATCGGCCTCGCTGCCTACAAAGCCGGCAATGGCGGTCACCATTTTACCCCCGCCCTTACGGTCGAGGAAAATGCGCAGGTTTTGCTGTTGGGGTGGCAGGGTGCCTGACGATGGTTGCGGATCGGCCTTGGGCGTAAAACCCGGATCGGTTGAATACATGATGCCGCCGGTGTTTTTGTTTTTTTTTGACATGCTTATCTATGCTTTATGACTTAAGTTCGGAATAAGCCCCCATGTCATTTCGAACGAACCTGCAGGGGTTATAGACTGGGGTGAGGAGAAATCTTATACAACCTACCTATCGCGCGTACACGATTTCTCTTTCGCCCCATCGCACAATCCCATCCCTGCTCTATCGAAATGACATGGGTTTATTGATTCGCAATATGTATACGTAAATCGGACTCATGCTTTATAAGTACTGCCTGTAATTAGTTTTAACGCCGCTGGTAACACTTCTACCACAATATTGGCGCCCATTATCTGTGGTTCGCCGTCCAGGTGAATGGGGCCTTCCTTTTCGCGCTTTACGGTAATTTGCTTACCGCGGATGATCTCTACATACTGGGAGGCCTCGGTAGTTTTGGTAAACATCCGTAACCCCATCACAATAAACATATACAGGGGAAAAGGTTTTACCACGCAAACATCAAGCAAACCATCCTGCACCGAAGCGTGGGGCGATATATGCGCGTTATTGCCATATTGCGATGAATTGGCAAAGCTGAGCATAAAGGCTTGTTTAGTATAAGCTTCACCGTCGATATCCAGCTGGTAGGTTTCGGACTTGTAGTTAGTGATCTCCCTGAACGATGACTTAATATATGCCCCAAAGCCCCGCTTTTTATCGTGCGAGAATACTTCGCTAATGTGGGCATCAAAGCCCATACCGGCCATATTAAAAAAATATTTTCCGTTTACCTTACCGGCATCAATGGTTTCTACCCGGTGGTTATTTAAATTTTTAATAGCGCCTTCAATATCCATGGGGATGCTTAAAAACCGGGATAGCCCGTTGCCCGATCCAAAAGGGATAACACCAAGTACGGTATCGGTACCCACCAGGGCCGATGCTATTTCATTAACCGTGCCATCGCCGCCTACGGCAACAACAATATCATATTCCACCGCGGCTTCGGCAGCTAATTTACGGGCATGGGCAACACCGGTGGTGTATACGATGGCATAATCATATTTTGCAGCATCCAGGTGCTGTTGTATCAGCGCGGGTACCTCGTCTTTTTTTTTGCCCCCGGATACCGGATTGATAATGAATAATATTTTACTTTTCAAACCACATTTTTTTCAGCGGTCAAAAGTAACCTATTTTCGGCTTTTGTAAAATTGTTTTACATTTGCGCCTGAAAGTGGACTGATTTGATGCCCTGCTAACCGGGCTGGATTGCAACCACGTAAAAAAGTGCTAAAAAAACTCGTGCTCTTTTCTTTTGCAATCCCTTTCGTGCCTGCTTTCGTATAGTATCTTATATAAAAAATTATGCCATATTTATTCACATCAGAATCCGTATCAGAAGGGCACCCGGACAAAGTTGCCGACCAGATATCAGACGCGTTAATTGATAACTTTTTAGCTTTCGACCCCGAATCGAAGGTGGCTTGCGAAACTTTGGTAACTACCGGCCAGGTAATTTTAGCCGGCGAGGTAAAATCAAAAGCTTATTTAGATGTACAGAAAATTGCCCGCGATGTGATCAATAAAATTGGTTATACCAAAGGCGAGTATATGTTTGATGGCAGCAGCTGCGGGGTGCTATCGGCCATTCACGAGCAATCGCCGGATATTAACCAGGGTGTTGACCGTACCAGCAAGGAAGAGCAAGGCGCCGGCGACCAGGGTATGATGTTTGGTTACGCTACCATTGAAACCGACAACTATATGCCTTTGGCTTTGGATATTGCCCATGCTTTATTATTGGAGCTGGCTGTAATACGCCGCGAGCTGACCGATATTAAGTATTTGCGCCCGGATGCAAAATCGCAGGTTACACTGGAGTATGATGATAACAACCAGCCTATCCGTATCGACGCGATAGTGATATCAACCCAGCACGATGATTTTGACGAGGAACAAGCCATGCTGGCTAAAATAAAGCAGGATATGATCAACATCCTGATACCGCGTGTAAAAGCTAAATATGCCAAATACGCCCACTTTTTTAACGACAAGATTAAATACCATATTAACCCTACCGGCAAGTTTGTGATTGGCGGCCCGCATGGCGATACCGGCTTAACCGGCCGCAAAATTATTGTGGATACCTACGGTGGCAAAGGCGCCCATGGCGGTGGTGCATTCAGCGGTAAAGACCCATCAAAGGTTGACCGCTCGGCTGCTTACGCTACCCGCCACATTGCTAAAAACCTGGTAGCTGCCGGCGTTTGTAACGAAGTATTGGTGCAGGTAAGCTATGCTATTGGTGTTGCCCAGCCTATGGGTATTTACGTAAACACTTACGGTACCGGTAAAGTTGGCCTAACCGATGGCGAAATTGCCACCAAGGTAGAGCACATTTTTAACATGACCCCTTACGCTATTGAAACCCGTTTTAAACTGCGTAACCCTATTTATAGCGAAACCGCGGCTTACGGACACTTTGGTAAGCCAAGCCAAACCGTAACTAAAACGTTTTACAGCCCCGATGGCCAATCGGTAAGCAAAGAAGTAGAACTGTTTACCTGGGAAAAACTGGATTACGTTGATAAGGTAAGGGCCGAGTTTGGGATATAATATAGTCCGGAAGACGGGAAGACCGAAAGTCCGAAAGATAAAAAGCGCCTCAATACTTGGGGCGTTTTTTTTGACCCATATGTCATTCTGAACGATAGTGAAGAATCTACAGTAACACATTCTACTTTGCAGATCCGCTCTGCTAACGTTAGATTCTTCGCTCCCGCTCAGAATGACAAAGAAAAAGCGCCGCAATAATTGCGGCGCTTTTTTTATGGGATGGGATTTTCTTATCGAAATTAGTGCAATAATTTATGGACGTACTTGCGTACGTAGTCCCAGCCTTCAAATAAAATGGCTAAACCACCTATAATAACCGTGAATTGCTCGAACAGGTTCATGATATTAAATATACGATGGTTTTTATGAAATAGTATATTTTTTTGATGAATAATTAGCAAGTACAATATAAACCCTGTAAAAACTATCCAGCCAGCGCATCCAGCTCGGCACCACTTGCCGGCAGCCAGGTTTGTATAAATTCATCTTTCAGATCGTGGCCGGCGGCGGGTTTGGTGCTATTGAAGTATTTATTATCGCGCGGATCGCTGCCCACCCCGGCTATAAAGGCCCAGTTGCCCCAATTGCTGGCGGGCGAATAATCTATCAGCTGCTCTTCAAAATAAGCGGCGCCTTTGGTCCAGTCCACCTTCATTTCGCGCACCAAATAGATGGCTACCGTTTGGCGGCAATAATTGTTGATATAACCGGTGGCATTTAACTCATGCATGCAGGCATCCACAAAGGGTACGCCGGTATTACCGGTTTTCCACTGCTCTAACAAAGCATGCTGATCCGCGCTTACAACAGGTGCTTCGTCCTTAAAACCATCGGCTTTAAAAAACTGGTTGCCGTACTTTTTAAACATAAAGCGAAAGTAATCGCGCCAAAGCAGCTCCAGTATCAGCGAATGGTTGGTATGGTGCTCGTGCTTAATGGCCTCCCAGTATACCTGCCTTGGCGATATGCAGCCAAACGTTAACCAGGGCGAAAGTTGCGACCCCGAGGTGGCATTACGCACGTTTTTACCGTTAACAGCATAATCAAAGTTCAGGAAATATTGTTGCAATCGCTTCTGTGCTACGGTTTCGCCACCGGTAAAATGAAAATGATCCCGCGGATCGGCCACAGGTTCATCCAGGCCAAGATCCTGCAGTGCAGGGATTTCGCCGGCATCCGTAATTGGCGGCGTATGAATATTGGCTGGCGATGGCGCTATCCTGCGCACCGAACTATCGCGCTCTATCTTTTTACGGAAAGTGGCAAAACTGTCGGGAATATCTTTAATGGGAAAGGGCAGATCTTCTTTATGATAAAGGGTATGCCCTATAAAATGCTTCAGGTTCAGTTTAATCTTCCACAGGGCGGCCTCTACCTGTTCGGATATACCGGTTTCTTCAAATGCTACCTCGCGGTGATGATAAACCTCGTTCACCTGGTATTCGGTAGCCAATTGGGGTATCACTTCGGCGGGCGGACCAATACGTACAATCAGTTCGGAACCCATGGCCCGTAAATTAGCCCGCAGGTTAGCAACCGATTCGATTAAAAACTTAGCGCGAAAATGCCCGGTTTTTAGCGTCCCGGCCGGCGTTGTTTTAAAATAATAAGGGTCGAAACAATACACGGGGATCACCTGATCGGCCTTGCGCGTTGCTTCTAATAAAATTTCATTATCATCAATGCGCAGATCGTTCCTAAACCAAACCAGTATTGTTCTTTCACTCATAGTAACCGTGACCCGATAAATTCAGCTAATTTACAAAAATTGTAATTAATTAGGCTTCTGGATAGCCGCTGCCTAAATCTTTACATACAGGTGAAGATTTATTTTAGTGCTTTACTACCCGTTTCAATATCAGTAAGTTTTGGGCATTATTGCTATAACCGCTGATGTTGTTTTGGTAAAGGTTCACCAGTTTATCATAATATAACACTACCACCGGCGATTCTTCCATCACCAGGTTATCCATCTGGCGATACAACTCGTAGCGTTTGGCGTTATCTTTCACATGGTAGGCCTGCTCAAATAAGGCATCAAATTGTTTATTATGAAAGCCGGTATAGTTTGGCCCAAACGGCACCTTGTTTTTGGAGTAAAAAAGCGACATATAGTTCTCGCCATCCGGGTAATCGGCTATCCAGGTACCATAAAAAAAGTTGACCCCGTTTTTACCTACCAGTTCGCGCAGGCTGCTTCCCTGTACAATCTCTACCCGGGTGTTAATGCCAATGCGGGTTAATTCGCCCTGCACATATTCTATCAGGTTGCGGTAGCCTACGGTGGTATGTAATACAATTTCGGGCATACCCCTGCCATTTGGGAAACCGGCTTCGGCTAATAACCTGCGTGCTTTTTCGGGGTCGTAACTATAGCCCTTTACCTTTGTGGCATCAAAACCCGGCATACCCATAGGGATATAGCCCGAATTGCCCTGTACACCCAGGCTATTGCGCAGATACTTTACCATTTTTACTTTATTGATGGCGTAGTTGATAGCCTGGCGCACTTTTTTTATCCTCAGCGGCGATTTTTTTACGATAGCCAAATTAGTATCAACCAGCATGCCCATATACAGAGTGTTCAAAAACGGGCGGGTATTCATGATAAACTTGCCCTTATACTTATTAGTAATATGGCCCGATTTACTGAGGATATCATCGCGGTAACTGCCATCAATATCATTAAAAAAATCTTCTTTGCCCTTTATAAATTCCATAAAGGCCGTTTGCTTATCGCTGATAAAGGTTGCACGCACGGCATCTAAATAAGGCAGTTGTTTCCCATTACTGTCCCGCTCCCAATAATGCGGATTTTTCAATAACACTAATACCTCTCCCTCTTTCCAGTATTTAAACATGAAAGGGCCGGTCCCTATCGGGTGGCTGCGGAAATCCTTACCATAAAAGTCCACCACTTCTTTAGGTACAACCGAGCAGTATTGCGCTGTTAATAAACTTAACAACGGAGGGAAAGGCTGTTTTAGCCTGATGCTAAAAGTACTGTCGTTAACGGCAATAAAATCCTGCGGACCGCTTACCTTATCATTAAATATCCAGGCGCCGGACGATGCTACTTTAGGATCTATCAGCCGGCCAAAGCTGTAAACAAAATCTTTCGCAATTACTTTACGGCCTTTGCCCCCGGCAAAGTGAGGATCATCATGAAAATAAACATCATTACGCAGGTGGAAGGTATAAACCAGGCCGGCATCATCTGCTTCCCAGTTTTTGGCTATACAGGGCCGGGTGATCAGGCTATCATCAATCTGCACCAATCCGTTATATAATTGATTATCGGTTAAAATGGTGTTCTGATTACGGCAAAAGGCCGGGTCCATGCTGGTCAGGCCTTCGTCCATATTAATATTAAAGATGGTTTTGCCGCCGCTGTTATTCCCACTGTTACAGGCAACGAGGGTGATGATGAGTAATATTATAAAGTAGTAGTAGTTTTTCATTTAGTATTCACTGTAAAAATAGCTTGTCATTTCGAACGAGCCGGATGGGATTGTGTAATGGCGCGAGGAGAAATCTTCTGTGTGCGATATTCATGTCGTATAAGATTTCTCTCTACGCTCGAAATGACATTGTTTGTGACAGCCCTTCGCTTTTCATTTGCACATACGCACATTTGCATATCTGCACATTCACTTAATTCATCGCCGCGCGTTTTACCAGATAGGCTTTCAGTATCTGGTTATAACCGTCGTGTATGTTAGCATCAATCAGGTCGATATGATATTGAGCGCATTTTAGTTCCAGTTGATGGCGGTATTCGTTTAAAGCGGTTTTATAAGTTTCGCGAATGCGGCCCGGGTGCACTTTCATTTCCTCGCCGCTTTCCATATCTATAAAATGGTGCGGGCGGTTATCAAAATCAAAATCCAGCTCTTTCTTTTTATCACTTACGTTAAAAATGATCACCTCGTGCTTTTTATATTTCAGGTGTTGTATAGCCGCGAAAAGTGCCTGCATTTTTTCGGGGTTCAGGCTATTTTCCATCATATCGCTAAAAATGATGATCATCGATCGTTGGTGCACATCCTCGGCAATATGGTGTAATACCTCACCAATATCGGTAAGGGTATTGGTTTTAGGCTGATTGTAGGCCTTCTCCAGTTCGGCAAACAAATAAAACAGGTGTGTAGTGGTTGAGCGCGCCATGCTCAGCCAGTCTACCTTATCCGAAAACAAGGCTAACCCAAAAGCATCCCGCTGCTTTTTAAACAGGTACATCAGCGAGGCGATGGCGTAAACCGAAAACTGCAGCTTACTTAATCCTTTATCGGGGAAATTCATACTTGATGAGGTATCCAGCAACAGGTAGCTGCGCAGGTTGGTTTCCTCTTCAAACTGTTTCACAAAAAGCTTATCGGTACGGGCAAATAGTTTCCAGTCGATATTTTTAACTGATTCGCCATTATTATACAGCCTGTGCTCGGCAAACTCAACCGAAAACCCGTGGAACGGGCTTTGATGCAGGCCGGTAATAAAGCCCTCTACTACCTGCCGCGCCAGTAATTCAAGATTAGCCAGGTGCCGTATCTGCTGATCGTTATTTAATGCTGCCATTAAGGCTAAGGTAGCGAATTTTGAGATGATTTTTTTGCGCCGATTTTTAATGTGAGAGTTTAACCACAAAGTTCACAAAGGAGAGAAGCCACAAAGAACACAAAGCCTTGCACACAGAAGGGAAATTTACGCTCTGTGACCTCTGTGCACTCTGTGGTTAAATTACCACCAACACCACACGCTAATTAGTCAGTAAAATACCGATCGGTATATGACGATTCGTCATCAAATTATAAATAAGTTATTAACACGTAATTAATTTGTCACATTGTCAGCCCTGTAGTTGTGGCAAGCAAATTGAATAGTATATATTTGTTGAACTAAAAAATTAAAAAATCATGGCTTTAGAAATTACTGACGCAAACTTTGAGGAGCTTGTGCTTAAATCTGATAAACCCGTATTGGTTGACTTTTGGGCAGAATGGTGCGGCCCTTGTAGAATGGTTGGCCCGGTAGTGGAAGAAATTGCAAAAGAATACGACGGCAAAGCTGTTGTTGGCAAAGTAAATGTTGACAATAACCCCGGCATTTCAATGAAATTCGGTATCCGTAACATCCCCGCCTTATTGTTCTTCAAAAACGGCGAAATTGTTGATAAGCAAATTGGCGCTGTACCAAAATCGGTATTGGCTGATAAACTGGCTAAACAGTTATAATATATCCTTTATAGGTTTTAAAAGGCCGCTTCGGTTATTCCGGAGTGGCCTTTTTTGGTATAGCGGCATCTCCATTAAAATATTGATGTCAACATACTGAAATGTTATAAGTTTTGAAAATGAGCGTCAGTTTTCCATAGGTTCTGTAGCCCCGCTATTCACTCCAAGTCCTCACTCCGCTGCGCTTCATTCCGGGCTTTCCGTTACTATCGGGTTTAGATATCACAGACAGTTTTTACCTGCTAAATCCGAAATCAAACATCCGACTTCCGAAATCACTTATTTAATCACCCGCAAAATCCTGTTCCAGCGTACTTTGTCCAGGAACGTCCCTGTCGAGTCGATGCTCATCCAGGTGATCATGGCTTTACCCACCACATGGTCTTCGGGCACATAGCCCCAAAAGCGCGAATCCAGCGAATTGTGGCGATTATCGCCCATCATCCAGTAGTAGTTCATTTTAAAAGTATAGCTTTTAGCTTTTGTACCGTTGATCAGGATCTCCTTCCCGTTAACGGCCACCTTATTGCCTTCATATAGTTCAATAGCGCGGCGGTATAGCGTCATGGTCGAGTCGTTCAGCGCTATGGTCATCCCTTTTTTAGGCATCACCAGCGGGCCGAAATTATCCTGGTTCCATTTAAAATATTCGTTATGCGGGAAAACCTCGGGGTTATACATGCCGGCCACTTCTCTCACTGGCGCTACACTTTTTATATTGGTATAGCTTTTAAACTGTGCTAAATGCTCATTGGGGATCACCATCATATATAAATTGGCCGTTTGCTGTTGCATTACCTGGATACTCAAATCCAGTAAAACCTGTTGGTTCAGGTCGTTGCCATCTGTAGTAACAATATATTCGGTTTGCGATTTTGGCGGGTTCACCGCGGCTTTACCATTAACATAAACCTGGGCGTTGATGATCTGCAAGGTATCGCCCGCAGTAGCCTGGCATCGCTTAATGAGGTTGGTCCGCACATCAACGGGGCGGTTATAGGATGGGTCGGCTTCCTCGGGCTTGTTAAACACTACAATATCGCCTTTCTTAACTTCCGATAAACCGGGCAGGCGCAGGTAAGGCAATTGGATGGCATCCCAATAAGTTTTTACACCGTAAACGGTCGATTCGGTAAACGGAATAGCTATGGGGGTAAAAGGCATGCGCGGGCCATAATTAATTTTGCTGACAAACAAATAATCGCCGGTAAGCAGGCTGCCTTCCATCGATCCGGAGGGGATGGCATAAGCCGAAAACAGCAGGCCGCGAATAATGGTAGAAGCCACAACAGCAAACAATATGGCATCGCCCCACTCGCGCAGTTTTGATTTTTTTGGTTTTTGTGCAGCGCTATTTTTCTTACGGAATATATTTTTCAATTGCATCGTATTGGGTTTGATCTATTTTAGACGCGGCGGAGCTGGGCTTGTTACAAACATCCCTCCCAAACCTCCCGAAAGGGAAAGATTTAACTGCAAAATTTATTTTACGCTGATAGTGGCATCCTCTCTTTCCGGGAGGGCTGAATTAATCTTCTTCACATACAATTCGTCAACCAAAATTATTAAAATGGCCAGCAGCGGCACGGCCAAAATGATACCCAGCGCGCCGGATAGCGCCCCCATAATCAGCTGACTGATCAGAGTCAAAGCCGGTGGTAATTTGATCAGCTTTTTTTGGACCAAGGGGTTAACAATATTGGCCGTAATGGTTTGCGATGTGATGTACAACAAGGCCACAATAATACCGGTATTGGTGCTTACGGTAAGGGCCAGTAAAACACCGGGTATCATAGCTATGATCGAGCCAAAGTTGGGTACAAGTTCAAGGATGCCGGTAATAAGGCCTAACACCATGGCTACCGGTATACCAATAATGGTTAAGCCGGTACTAATAAGTATGGTAACCAGCACAATAGATACCATCATACCTTTTAACCAGCCTTTAAGGGATAGGCTGATGCGGTCCATAATATGTTTGCCCAGCGCTTTTCTGTCGGCCGGTATTAATACCAGGATGCCATCTTTATAAAGCGATGGGTTAGCCGTAAAAAATATACCCAGAAACATGATGATATAAATATTGCCGATCACCCCAAAACTGGTGCTAAAGAACGACTGTGCCGTTGTCATGATCTTTTGCGAGTTATCGCCGGTAACACTATCCAGAAACTTTTGCCCCAGAGGCGACTCGGATAACTTAGCTTTTACATTGCTGATGGTGTGCGGCAGGGTATTACTTAGTTCGGCTACCTGTTGCTGTATTTTGGTGCCCATAAACCACAGCAACAAACTCAATATGGCAAACGATCCTAAAATCGAAATAATCATGGCGGGGCGGCGGTTTAGTTTTGTTTTGCGTTGTATCAAATCACCCAGTCCGTGAAAGTACGTTGATATCAGCGCCCCGGCCATTACCATCAGTACCACGTTAAAAGCTACCCGGGCAATTAGTATTACTACCACCAGCAGGGCCACAATGGCTACGGTTTGCCAAACTTTTTGGATGTAGGTAGTTTCTTTTTTGGTGCGGTGACCGGGTTGATGATCGGTTGGTTGATTTGCCATGATTATTGTAATGTAGTATAAAGGTAATTAAGGGTATTTTGTTTGGTAAAGAATTAACCCAAAGGATTTGCTTAATCCGTGAACACAAAGGTCACAAAGAAAAATAGTGATTTGTGAACTGTGGTTAATTATTCTTACTTTTTCATACTTCCGCTTTTGCCTTTCCGCTTTCACCTTTTTTACTATTTTTGCAAAAACTATCTCACCATGAGCGAACTTATTAAAAAACAGTTAACTGATGCAAAAAGCCTGATGGACAAGGCTATTGACCACTGCGACAACGAGCTGGGTAAAATACGTGCCGGTAAGGCCAACCCATCTATGCTTGATGGCATTATGGTTGATTACTACGGCTCGCCTACCCCTTTAAACCAGGTGGGCAGTGTAAACACCCCCGACGCTAAAACCATTGTGGTGCAGCCATGGGAAAAAAGCTTGCTTGGCCCTATCGAAAAAGCGATTATGGAAGCCAACCTGGGTGTTAACCCGCAAAACGATGGTGTAATTATCCGCATTAACGTACCGCCGCTTACCGAAGAACGCCGCCGCGACCTGGTGAAAAAAGCCAAAGCAGAAGCAGAAACCGGTAAAATTGCTATCCGTAACATCCGTAAGGATGCTAACGAGAAGATCAGGAAGCTAAAGGCTGATGGTGTATCTGAAGACGAAATGAAAACCGGCGAAGCCGAAGTGCAGAAACTGGTTGACAGCTATATAGCTAAGGTAGATGTATTAACCGAAGCAAAAGAAAAAGATATCATGACCGTGTAATTTGCACAGCGCAATGTCAAAAAAAAGGGAACAGGCAAATAGCCGTTCCCTTTTTTTATTTTTGTATTTTAACCGGATTCCCCATCGCTAAACACTGATTTGCAGGGTGATTCCAGCCACAATTAACAAAGATTACGACAGAATGAAAATATTACTAAACTACTTAAAAGATCATCGCTGGATAGTTGTGATGGCGCTGGTATTGGCCGCGTTTAACATCGGCTTTTCCCTGCTCGATCCATATATTACCGGCCACATTGTCGATCGTTTTATCGAAAAACGCGATGTGTTAAGCCACGATCAGTTTGTATGGGGCGTAATAGGCATGGTTGGCCTGGCGGTTGGCGCGGCCATGGTATCGCGTATAGCTAAAAACTTCCAGGATTATTTTACCAACGTTATTGTACAAAAAACGGGCGCTAAAATGTATGCCGATGGCTTAAAACACTCGCTGGAATTGCCTTACCAGGTTTTTGAAGATCAGCGCAGCGGCGAAACCCTGGGCGTACTGCAAAAAGTAAGGCTGGACAGCGAGAAATTTATCACCTCTTTTATAGGCATCCTGTTTGTAAGCCTGGTGGGCATGTTGTTTGTGATCATTTATTCGGTAAGCGTAAGCTATAAGGTAACGCTGGTTTACTTTGGCGCTATCCCGGTTATTGCTTTTGTAAGCACCGCTTTAAGCAGGCGTATAAAAACCATACAACGCACCATTGTAGCTGAAACCACGGCGCTGGCCGGCTCAACTACCGAATCGCTGCGGAACATTGAACTGGTAAAAAGCCTGGGCCTGGTAAAACAGGAAATTGAACGCCTGAACAAAACCACCTATAAAATTTTAGATCTCGAATTAAAAAAGGTAAAATTTGTGCGCAGCATGAGTTTTATACAGGGCACCACCGTTAACCTTGTACGCAGTATTATGGTAGTGGTTTTGCTGTTGCTGATATTTGAGAAAAGCATTTCTCCCGGTCAGTATTTCAGCTTCTTGTTTTACTCCTTCTTCCTGTTTAACCCCTTGCAGGAATTAGGTAACGTGATACTGGCCTGGCGCGAGGCACAGGTTTCACTGGCTAATTTTGAGCGGATCCTGAATACGCCTATCGATAAAAAGCCCATGAAACCGGTGCTGATTGAGCGAGTAAAAACTTTAACATTTAACAACGTTAGTTTTAAGCACCTCACCGCTAACCGCAACGCTTTAAACAATATCGGGTTTGAGGTAGACAGCGGCGAAACGGTAGCTTTTGTAGGCCCCTCGGGTTCGGGCAAATCTACACTGGTGAAGCTGCTGGTGGGTTTATACCAGCCATTAGAGGGCGATATTATGTACAATCATGTACTGAGCAAGGAGATTGACCTCGACCAGCTACGCGAACGCATAGGCTTTGTTACCCAGGATACGCAATTATTTTCGGGAACTATCCGCGAGAACCTGCTGTTTGTGCGCCCCGGCGCTACCGACGAGGAATGTATGCATGTATTGCACCGTGCGGCCTGCCAGGGCCTGCTGGCACGTGCCGATAAAGGTTTGGATACGCTGATTGGCGAAGGCGGCGTAAAGGTATCAGGCGGCGAGAAACAGCGCCTGTCTATCGCCCGTGCCTTGCTGCGCAAGCCGGATATCCTGGTTTTTGACGAGGCTACCTCATCGCTTGATTCGATAACCGAAGAGGAGATCACCGAAACGATTAAAGATGTATCCGATCAAACCAATCATATCACTATCCTGATAGCTCACCGCTTATCTACCATTATGCATGCCGATACCATCCATGTGCTGGAGAAAGGCCGCATCATCGAATCGGGCAAGCATCCGGACCTGATCCAGCAAAAAGGTTTATACTATGCCATGTGGCGCCAGCAGATCGGCGAGAAGTTTACACCGGAAGTTGCGGAGTTACCTTAAGTAAATCCAACTTGTCATTGCGAGGTACGAAGCAATCGCGAACTATGGAGTGCTGCTCTTTGGGTGTGCGATTGCTTCGTACCTCGCAATGACAAGCTGTTAAAAGCTACGCCACAGGAGGCGCAATCGGCTTGCTCTCCTCCGGCATATGAATTTCATTCAGCGTTAGCGGCAGCATTTTCTTGGTCTTAAAAAAGGTAAATACTACCACCCCAAGCGTCATGCATCCGCCAAATAGAACGGAAGGTACCGTACCCAGGTACTTGGCCGCTATACCCGATTCAAAATCGCCAAACTCGTTAGATGAGCTAATAAACATTTGATTTACGGCTGATACCCGTCCGCGCATATCATCTGGTGTAAGCAGTTGCATAATGGTACCACGGATAATTACGCTTACGCTATCAAACGCGCCCTGCAAAAACAGGAACACCAGCGACAGGTAAAAGATATGCGAAAGGCCAAAACCTATAATGCATACACCAAAACCGGCAACCGCTATCAGCAAATTGCGCCAGGGCCTGTTCATGGGCGAGAAGCGTACCATGGCGATCATGGTAAGCGCCGCGCCTAACGAAGCCGCCATCCGCATCACACCCAGGCCTTCCGACCCTACCTTTAAAATATCCAGCGCAAATACGGGCAACAGGGCTATCATACCACCAAACAGCACCGAAAACAGGTCGAGGCTCATGGCGTACAGCATCATTTTATTATTGAACACAAAATGCAATCCGGCTGATAAGCTTTTCCAGATATTCTCTTTAGGTACAAATGTTGGCGGGTATTTACGCAGGCGAAAAACCAGTACCAGGGCTATCAGCAAAAACAATACAATCACCGCGAAGTTGGCGGTAATACCTGCCAGGCCGGGTATAATTTTACCGGCAAACCCATACAGAAAACCACCTGTAAGCGGCCCAAAAATAGAAGCCAGCTGCCAGCTGGAACTGCTCCAGGTACTGGCGTTAGGATATACTTCGCGCGGGATGCTGTTACTATAAACAATAAAAGTGGCCGGGCCATAAAATGCCCGGGATACGCCATTGCAAAATATCATGGCATAAATGGCTATTAGTATCCACTGGGTTGGGATTTGCGGACCAAGACTGCTCAGGGTTACAACGCCCATTACCAGCGACGAGAACAATACGCCGGTAAATATCAGCAGCAGCATTTTACGTTTCTCGTACTTATCGGCAATATAACCGCCATATAAGGCAATGCCAACCGCCGGGATCACCTCGCTTAAACCGATCAGGGCAATATTTATGGTGCTGTGTGTAAGTTGATAGATGTAGAATCCCAGTACCGTGGTTTGCATTTGATAAGCAAACGTAAAGAAGAACCGCATACCCAGGTACGAGCGAAAATCCTTATATCGCAACGCTGCAAATGAATCTTTACGGGGTTTACTATTTCCTTCGTCGGGCACTTACTGGCTTGTTTATTTTAAAATGCCGCTAAATTACAATATGTGGATTAGCGGTGCAATGATATCCTCAAAAAAAGACTTGACATTGCGAGCGATAGCGTGGCAATCTCGTAGTATTGCTCTTAAAGCTACGGGATTGCCGCGTCGCCCCACAACACAGTCCGGGCCGCTCCTCGCAATGACATATTTGGCGCGAGGGGTGTCATGGTGAGCTTGTCGAACCATGGCGGGCAAAGGCCTGCGCACGCACCCTTCGACAAGCTCAGGGTGACACCCTCCTCCTCGGGTCTCCGCAGGGTCTCTCGGAGAGAATATCTAAAAGAGGGATCTACAATCCGTGCTGATCCATCAAATACACCAGCGATGCAATAGTTGCTGCGCCCAGTTCCAGCTCGCGTTTGTTTACATTCTCAAACACATCGTTGGCGGTATGGTGGATATCAAAATAACGCTGAGAATCGGGCCTGAAACCGATTAGTGTAATACCCGGCACCGCGTTTTTCAACGGACCTACATCTGTTCCGCTGCCGCCTATTACCAGCCTGTCGGCTTCATAGGGTTCAAAAAGCGCTTTGTACTTTGTGTTAATACTTTTTAATTTATCTGTGCTAATGCCGTCAAAGCTAAAGCCACGCGGCACAAAACCACCTTCGTCGGTTTCAATAGCCGCTATATGCTGCTCCTTATTTTGAGCGGCTAACTCGGCATATTTCATCCCGCCTTTGGCGCCATTCTCCTCGTTCATAAACATTACCGCCCTGATGGAGTTTTTGGGTTTATAGCCCATGGCTTTTAATATGCGCAACACCTCAATAGATTGCATTACACCGGTGCCGTCATCATGCGCGCCCTCGGCTAAGTCCCACGAGTCGAGGTGGCCGCCTACGGTGATAAATTTGTTGGGATTCTCGGTACCGGTGATCTCGCCCACCACATTGTATGATAATACATCGGGTAACTGGCGGCAATTTTGTTTAAAGTAAAATTTAAGCGTTTTATTCAATTTCAGCATGGCGCTTAGCTTGTCGGCGCCTTTGGTAGATATAGCTGCCGCAGGTATCTTGGGAGCATTCGGGCTGTACTGCGTTGTGCCGGTATGCGGGTAATCATCGTTAGCTTCGGTAAGCGATCGTACAATTACACCCACCGCGCCATACTTAGCGGCCATGGACGGACCGGCGCGGCGCTGATCGCCAGCTGTGCCGTAAGCCGCACCTGTCTCAATAAACCGGGGGTCAAAAGGCCTGTTGTAAAACACTATTTTACCTTTTATGCCGGCTTCGCCAAGGGTGGCTACCTCTTCCAGGCTATGCACCTCAACCACATTGGCAGTTATGCCCGCGGCAGGGGTAGCTACTGCCATCCCCAAAGCGCATATCGCTACCGGGACCTTTTTAGTGCCATCGATAATATACCCCTGCTCCTTTGCACCACGCTCCCAATGCGGCACCATTACTTCCTGCAAAAACACTTTATCAAAGTGGTAGACTTCCATCACCTTTTTAGTCCACTCCACCGCCTTTTGCGCGTTGGCCGATCCGCTTAAGCGCGGACCAATATTTTTGCACAGGTAACGCAGGTTTTGATAGCACTGGCCGTTCACCAAAGCTTCGTCGTATATTTTACGTAGCGTAAGCGAATCCTGCTGGGCGTTTGCCGCGGTGAAACCAAGAAATAAAAGAGAGATGCTGAGTAGTGTTTTTTTCATATGGATGATGAGGAAAGCGTGTTTAAGCAAATTTAAAAAAATTAAGCGAATTGTCATTGCGAGGAACGAAGCAATCACGAACTATACACAACCACTCTTTGGGTGTGCGATTGCTTCGTACCTCGCAATGACAAATCGAGCGTAGGGTGTCATGGTGAGCTTGTCGAACCATGGAGGGTAGGCCTACGCACGCACTCTTCGACAGGCTCAGGGTGACAGTCTCCTCCTTGTCATCCAAACCTTTAAAATCTCAGCGGGATTTGATACCTCGCAATGACAATATGAAATTTGTATTACGAGATCTTATCCCAGCTCAACCCATCCTTTTTGGATAGGAACGCCTGATTAAGCACCATATTTTCAGGGTGCGCCAGTTGGGGGTCTGTTTCAAATATCTCTTCAACGGTATGCCGGGCCAGCATTAACAATTGCTGATCCGCGGCCAGGTCGGCCAGTTTCAAATCCAGCACGCCGCTTTGCTGGGTACCCTCAATATTACCCGGGCCGCGTAATTGCAGGTCTATTTCAGAAATCTCGAAACCGTTATTGGTCTTCACCATTGTATCCAAACGGATACGCCCATCGCGGCTCAGTTTATGATCACTCATTAATATGCAATAGGATTGCTCGGCACCGCGCCCTACCCGGCCGCGCAACTGGTGTAATTGCGACAAGCCAAAGCGCTCGGCATTTTCAATGATCATTACCGATGCATTGGGCACGTTCACCCCTACCTCAATCACGGTGGTAGCTACCATAATATGGGTTTCACCTTTTACAAAGCGCTGCATCTCTATATCCTTATCCGCCGCCTTCATTTTGCCATGTACTATGCTGATGCGATACTGCGGCAAGGGAAACTCGCGCGACATTACCTCAATGCCATCTTCCAGGTTTTTCAGATCCAGTTTTTCGCTTTCTTTAATCAAGGGATATACCACATAAATCTGCCGGCCTTTGGCAATCTCCTCCTTCATCATACCAAACATCCGCAACCGCTGGTTCTCGTAAAAATGTAGGGTTTCAATGGGCTTGCGGCCGGCGGGGAGTTCATCTATTACGGATACATCCAAATCGCCGTATAAGGTCATGGCCAGGGTGCGGGGTATCGGGGTGGCCGTCATCACCAATACATGCGGCGGGATGATGTTCTTTCGCCATAGCTTTGCCCGCTGTTCTACCCCAAAACGGTGCTGCTCATCAATTACAATAAAGCCCAGGTTTTTGTATTGCACCTTGTCCTCTATCAGCGCGTGCGTACCAAACAGGATATGCAAAGTACCATCCTCCAATTGCTGATGGATCACATTTCGGGCCTTTTGTTTGGTAGAACCGGTAAGCAGGGCGATATTGATAAAGTCATCCCCTATGATGCTCTTCACCGTTTCAAAATGCTGATTAGCCAAAATTTCGGTAGGCGCCATAAAGCAGGCCTGGAAACCGTTATCCAAAGCGATCAGGATACTCATTAAGGCTACTATGGTTTTGCCGCTGCCCACATCGCCCTGCAGCAGGCGGTTCATTTGCACGCCCCGCTGGGTATCCTGACGGATCTCTTTCAGTACACGCTTTTGGGCATTGGTTAGCTGGAAGGGTAATTTATGCTGATAAAAATCATTAAAGTAATGACCTACCTTATCAAACACATTGCCTTTAAATTTCTGAACGCGCAGCAGTTTATTACGCAGCAATTTTAGCTGGATAAAAAACAATTCTTCAAACTTCAATCGTCGCGTAGCTTCGGCCAGTGCAGTTGCATTTTCGGGGAAATGGATATGACGGTAAGCATCGGCCCTACCCATCAGCTTTAGCTTGTTTAATATATATAGCGGCAAGTTTTCGGGGATCTCCTTGCTGTGCTGTTCAATTAAAAAGGCGGTCAGCTTTTGCAGGCCCTTACTATCCAGCGTATATTGTTTCAGTTTTTCGGTAGAGTTGTACACCGGCTGCAGGGTAGCATTGCCTTTACGTTTTAAAGCTTCGGGCGAGTATAGCTCAATTTCGGGATGGGCCATTTGCGCCTTGCCGTTAAACGATCCCGGTTTGCCGAAAATGATGTAGGCCTTGCCCACCAGCAGGTATTTCTCAATCCATCTGATCCCCTGAAACCATACCAGTTCCATTACACCGGTATCATCCTGCGCTTGTACTACCAGGCGCCGGGTATGTTTTTCGCCTAAAATTTCCTTCTGGGTTAAACGGGCAATTACCTGCACATGCGGCAGCTCGATATTAATATCCCTGATCTTATAAAAACGGGTACGATCGATGTACTTATACGGGAAATGCCGCAGCATATCCTCAAAATTATAAACGCCCAATTCTTTCTTCAGCACCTCGGCCCGCGAGGGGCCAGTACCTTTCAAATACTCAATTGGTGTTTGAAACAACTGATTCACAGATGGGCTGATTTTAGGTAAGCTCTGTTTCGGCTGTTTTACGTCCGAAAGCCGTTTTGATAATGGACCAGTTAAAAGTAATCACCGCCAGCATTAATAACAAATAACCGGCTGCCTGCTGGTAACTAACCTGCTCGTGAAACCAGATAAAGGCTACCGTAAAGGATATCATTGGGTTAACATAAATGGTAATACCCAAAGTAGATGATGGTATGCCATTTAACGCGTACGAACTTAAAAGCAGCGGAATGATAGTTAATACTACTGATATAATAAGGATCACCACCCAAAACTCTGTAGCATTTGGTACGGCTTTGCCATCGTACACATAAAACGGCAGCAATAACAACAGCGAAATAAGCAGTTGCAGGCCCAGCAAATTTAATTTATCAAACTGGTTAAGCACCCGTTGTATAACCAGGTATAAGGCATACATCAGTGCAACCCCTACCGACCATAAGGCCTGGTGTAACGACGCTGTGGACAGGATAAGCACACTTAAAACAGCAATCCCGATGGCTGCCAGCTTTAGCCGTGTAACCGGCTCCTTCAGCAAAATAAAGCCTCCGGCAGCCGTAATAATAGGGCATATCATATAGGCAAAGGCTGCCGATTTTAAACTAATATGGTTCATTACATAAATGAACGAGTACCAGTTGCCGGTTATAAACACTCCCGAACCCAAAAGCAGCCATAGCAGTTTGCGCCGGGTTGGCTTATCGGCATCTTTTATTTGCCTGTAATCCTTTAATAACTGCTTTTTCCTGAACAGCAGGTTAACAGCCCATACAATAACAAAGGAAGTAAATACCCGGTAATAAAGTATTTGCTGAGGCGAATATTGCTGTATCCGCCGTAAGGGAAAGGCGAAGAAACCCCATAATACCGCAGCCCCAATGGCGCAGGAGAGATATAGGATACTTCCCCGTTTTTTCACCATTAACCTAATAACACCGTTACTGATATTTCAACATTTACATTTTTTGGCAAACCCGCTACTGCAACAGTTTCGCGCGCCGGGAAAGGTTGACTTAAGTATGAGCCATAAACGGTATTCACCGCGGCAAAATCCTGCATGTCTTTTAAAAAAATAGTGGTTTTTACAATGTGGCTAAAATCGGTACCGGCCTCGGTTAAAATGGCTTTAATGTTTTCCATTACCTGTGTGGTTTCTGCCTGGATATCCTGCAATACCAACTCGCCGGTTGACGGATGGATGGCCACCTGGCCCGATACAAATAAAAAATTACCGGCTACTATAGCCTGGCTATAAGGGCCTATCGGCGCGGGGGCGTTTTTGCTAACGATGTCTTTCATGAAATTAATTTAGTCCGGAAGTCGGAAGGCCCGAATGTCCGAAAGTTTAGATGATGTATGTTGCTTATAAAGTTCTGTTCCTGCTTTCCGGACTTTCCGACTTATGCGGAGTTTCGGACTTTCTGCTACTTCTTTAGTACAAACCAATCTATCAGTTTGTAAATAATGCCTAACAAAAACATAGTAATAGCTATGGCATTAATCATATGCATCACTTTAAGATTAAAGCTTGTTGGCCTGTTAGGATCTTTTTTTCGAAAGAAATACATGATACAAATCTAATAAAAAAAGAAAGCCTCCCGGTAATTACCGGGAGGCTTTTTCTTATTTGCTTAATAACCTTTTACAGATTATTATTTTTTGAACTCAACGCGACGGTTCATGATACGACCTTCTTCAGTAGAGTTATCAGCTATTGGGTGAGTTTCACCGAAGCCTTTAACTTTAATGCGTTTTGCATCAACACCTGAATTTACCAGGTAAGTTTTAACTGAATTAGCACGATCTTTTGATAAGCGCAGGTTATGAGCAGCAGTACCTTCTGATGAAGCGTAACCATTTAAAGTTACAGTTGCATTGCTGCTGCGCAGATCGGCAGATGAAGCATCTAATACAGGGTAAGATGAAGTACGTAATACCGAGCTGTCAAAATCAAACTGGATGTTTGAGTAAGGAGCAGTAGTAACTGTACCAACGGCACCTTTACGTACAAATAATGAAGTGTCGATTACAGGGAATTTGATCTCGCAACCAGCACCATCAACTACAGTACCTGCAGGAGTGTTAGGGCATTTGTCAAACTGATCAGATACACCGTCACCGTCAGAATCTTTTTTCAGGTCGTTAACAGCGCTTTCAACATTGCTAACACGGCCTTTTAAAGCTGCAACTTCACGACGTAATTCTGCATCATACAGTTCGTCATACATCATAGCTACAGGGTTAACCCAATCCAGGTTTGGTTTTGATTTTGGACCTAAAGTGAATTCTAAACCACCATAACCATAAGAGTATTTATCCTTGTTGCTTGCGCCGTTCAGATAAAGCCCGTCCAGGTTGTCACCATCCATAAAGTTAACAGTGTAACCTAAATTTAAGGCAACCGCATCAGTTAACCTGAATTTAACACCTGCACCTACAGGGATAATTAATTCTTTAGTTTGATGACCTGAAATTGCTTTATAATCAACTGTAGTGTTATTTGCTAAAACAACGGTTGGATTGTAAAATAATAAACCAGCACCACCGGTAATAAAGAAGTTAACTGCATTTTTACGACGGATATAGTCGATAGTTGCTACGTTAACTGTACCGCTTAAAGTACCACTCCAAAACTTAGTGCTGAAGCTGCGTACACCACCGCGTACACCGCCTGCCGCGCCAGACATATCGCCGGCAACTGTACCGCCGTGTACATCCAGTTGCAAACCAAATGAATGAGCTAATTGGTCTCTTAACGAGATACCGTAACCTAATTTAGCTTTAAAATCGGTGTAGTCGTTAGTACCGCCGATAGCCAGGAAAGGCGACACAAGGCCAACGTTGGCACCAATGCTAAAAGTGTTGTACTGACCCCTACCCCCAAATACCTTGGCTGTAGAAGTTGCAGAAGACGTTGTCATTGGTTCAGTTGTTTGGGCGTTGGCTGCTCCAAAACCCAGCGCTGCAACGAATGATAAGGCGACTGTTTTCTTTAATGTAGAATAATTCATAGTTTTTAAGATTAAACAATTAATTGTGATTTTTTTCAAAATTAGTAATTATGTTTGAAATTCATTACCAAACACTGTTCCAATTTTTTCATAATAACACGACAAATAAATACAAAAAATGTTTGCCGTAAATTAAAATATCTGATAATAATGAAATACCTACCTATAAGTAATGATTTATTTACTTTAAATAGAAAAAATTTCGTTTCGAGCATTAAAGAGCGTTCTATAGCCTTATTTAACGCCAATGATGAATTTGTAAGAAGCGGCGATCAGAACTTTATTTTTAAACAAAATGCCGACTTTTTTTACCTGACAGGCATAGATCAGGAGCAAAGTATCCTGCTTTTATTTCCTGATTGTCCTAATCCGTTGTACAAAGAAGTACTTTTTTTAAGACAAACCAACGAACATATTGCAGTTTGGGAAGGACACAAGTATACAAAAGAGGAAGCACGGAATGCATCGGGCATTGAAGCAGTGTATTGGTTACAGGACTTTGATACTATATTACATAGTATTATACACTATGCCGATAATATATATATTAATACTAACGAGAACGATCGCTATGCCAACAGCGTCCCTTACCGCGACCTGCGCTTTTTAGCAGATTTGCGTGCTAAATACCCGTTGCATCGTTATGAACGTGCCGCGCCTGTTATGCGCGAATTACGGGCGGTAAAATCAACCGTAGAAATTGAACTGACCAAAAAAGCATGCAGTATTACCCGCGATGCTTTTATACGTGTACTGAAATTTTTGAAACCCGGTGTAACCGAGTACGAGATAGAGGCCGAGATTATACACGAGTTTATACGCCAGCGCGCTACCGGCCACGCCTATAATCCCATCATCGCATCAGGAAAGAACGCGATTGTGCTGCATTATATTGATAACAACCAGGTTTGCAACGATGGCGATGTGATACTGTTTGATTTTGCTGCCGAATATGCTAATTACAATGCTGATATGAGCCGCTCGGTACCGGTTAACGGCCGTTTTACTAAACGCCAGCGCGATGTATACAACGCCGTGCTGCGGGTAATGCGCGCCGCCACCCAAATGCTGGTAACCGGCGCCATCTGGAATGAATACCACGATGAGGTAGGCAAAATAATGACCAGCGAACTGATTGGCCTGGGCCTGTTAACCAAACACGATGTAGAAAAGCAGGACCCTAAAATGCCGGCCTACAAAAAATACTTTATGCACGGCACATCGCACCACCTGGGTATTGACGTGCATGACTTTGCCGGGCGTTATACGCCATTTGCCGCAGGCAATATCCTTACCTGCGAACCGGGTATATATATCCCTGCCGAAGGCCTGGGCATCCGGATAGAAAATAATATTCTGATCACTAAAGATGGCAATATTGATCTGATGGCTGATATACCAGTTGAAGCTGAGGAAATTGAAGAGATTATGAATAGTTAACCCCCCAGCCCCCTAAAGGGGGAGTTAAAAAAATCCTGTTCCCCCTTCAGGGGGTTAGGGGGTTTAAAAACTGGTACAAATTAAAACCCGGCTTATTCATAGCTTCAGCAATATCCTGCTGAAGCTTTTTTTTGTCGACCCCGGCCATACGCTGATGACGGATCAATTGATATGCTTTTTCGGCAAGCAGTAATTCCCGGCGGCTGTTGGTGATATTGGGCAATTGACGGATAAACTGTACTATTTCTGCTACACCTGTGTTTTGCGATGCGATTGCCTTATATATAGGTATAACGGTTTCCTTTTGATGGATGAGTTTCTTTAGCGTATAATAATAGGCATCGGCCCCTTCCCTGTCGGCTTTGTTAATGATAAAAGCATCGGCAATTTCCATAATGCCCGATTTAATATTTTGGATCTCGTCGCCGCTTTCGGGCACCAGCACCAGCAGGGTAGCATCGGCCAGGCCGGCAATCTCAATTTCCGACTGGCCAACGCCTACGGTTTCCACCAGGATATAATCAAAGCCTGCGGCACGCAACACATCGCACATTTCGATAGTTTTGGCCGACAGGCCGCCCAGCGAACCACGCGTAGCCAGCGAGCGGATAAATACATCGGGATGGTTAAAATGAGCAGCCATCCGGATCCTGTCGCCCAGCAGCGAGCCATAGTTAAAAGGCGATGTAGGGTCGATAGCCAGCACGGCTACTTTTTTGCCGCCGGCCACCAACTCAGTGATCAGCGCGTTAACCAGCGTGCTTTTGCCGGCGCCGGGCGGGCCGGTAATACCAACCACCGGCGCTTTACTGCCCAGATTTAAAGATCGCAGCAATTCATCAGCACCGGGCAAATCGTTCTCCACAACAGTCAGCGCGCGGGCTACCGATTTAAAATCGGCACAATCAGGCTGTAATATTTGATGTTGAGCTGGCATATATTAATAAAGGTAAAGAAACAAAATATTGCGGAGAGTAATAAAGGATATTCGATGTTGCGGGTCTTATCATTATATTATATTTGCCCGTATTATGAAGGTAGCCGGTTTTACTTTTATCAGGAATGCTGTAAAGAATGATTACCCCGTGGTAGAGGCCATTACCTCTATCCTGCCCATTTGCGATGAATTTGTGGTGGCGTTGGGTAATTGTGATGACGAAACCGAAAGCTTGATCAGGGGGATCAACTCACCCAAAATAAAGATCATTAACACGGTTTGGGACGATACTATCCGCGAAGGCGGGGCAGTTTTCGCAGCCGAAACGGATAAGGCCTTCGCGGCCATATCGCCCGATGCGGACTGGGCTTTTTATATCCAGGGCGATGAGTGTGTGCACGAGCAATACCTGCCGCTGATCCGTAAGGAGATGGAAGACAACCTGCACACCCCCAATGTTGAGGGACTGCTGCTTAAATACCGGCACTTTTATGGCTCGTATGATTATTATGGCCATTCGCGCCGCTGGTATCGCCGCGAGATCAGGGTGCTGCGCAACAATAAAGCCATCCACTCCTACCGCGATGCGCAGGGTTTTAGGTGGAACAACCGTAAGATCAACGTAAAGCTGATCGACGCTTATATATACCACTATGGCTGGGTAAAGCCGCCGTCGGGCTTAAAAAATAAGCTGCGCAACTTTAACCAGTTTTACCATGATGATACCTGGCTGGCCGAAAACCTGCCCGAAACCTACGAATTTGACTATAAAAATGCCGACCGCCTGGTGCATTTTACCGGCACACACCCGGCCGTGATGCAAAAACGCATAGCCGCCACCAACTGGAACCTGAATATCGACCTGAAGGCGTTGCACAAAAAGATGAACTTTCGCCGCAAGGCACTGCAAAAAATTGAAGATTTAACGGGTTGGCGGGTAAGCGAGTATCGTAATTATAAGATAGTGAAGTAATGATGCCTGCCCCCGGCATATCCCATCGTAACATCATCCGTATCTCATTTTAAACGCTAACAACCCATCCATACAAATAATCACAAATAACCAGCGTTATTTAATATTTTTGCAGAACTTATATTTTTAAATGAAGACATATTTCAGGCTGCTCTCCTTTGCTAAACCCATAGAAAAGTTTGCCATACCTTATATTATATATACCATACTGTATGTAATTTTCAGTACACTGGTGCTGGTTTTACTTGGCCCCTTATTAAATGTGTTATTTGATAAGGAAGCATGTGCCACTGTTCAGGCTGCTGCAAAGCCAGGTACCCATCCCGATATGTTTTCGCTCACAGGCTGGTTTAAATATTACCTGGTATACTTTAAGAGCCAGCATGGCCGCTGGGCGGCGCTGCAATTTGTGTGCGCGGTAATTATTGTTGCTGTTTTTTTAGGAAACATTTTCAGGTACTTGTCGGCCCGTACCATGGAAAACCTACGGGTACACACACTTTTAAATCTGCGTAGTGCTGTATTTAACAGTGTGATGGATCTGCACCTTGGCTTTTTCAGTAACGAGCGCAAGGGCGATATCATGTCGAAGGTATCGTCGGATGTGCAGGTAGTGCAATTTTCGGTCACGGGTACTTTACAGGTAATATTTAAGGAGCCGCTTACCATTATTGCCATGCTTTTTGCGCTGTTTATGATAGACCCAACGCTTACAGCAATTTCATTGCTGGTCATCCCCATATCGGGTTTTGCTATTTCGCGTATTGTACGGCAATTAAAAAAACAGGCTACATCGGCACAGCAATCATACGGTAATATGCTCAGTTACCTGGACGAAGCTTTGCAGGGCGTCAAAATTATTAAAGCTTTTAACGCTACCAGTTATACTAAAAACCGCTTTAACGAAGAAAATGTGCGCTATTCAAAAATAACACGCGCTATGGCTAAAAGGCAGCAAATGGCATCGCCAACATCCGAGGCTTTATCCGTCACCATGCTTTCGTTTATACTGCTTTATGGCGGATGGCGAATCTTCAACAACCAATCTGGCCTTACCGCCGGCGCTTTTATTACTTACCTGGCCATGTTCTCGCAACTGATGCGCCCGGCAAAATCCATATCCGATTCTTTCACCAGCATCCACTCGGGCCTTGCCGCCGGTGATCGTGTGCTGGAACTGATTGACGAGAAACCTGCCATTGTTGATGCGCCGGATGCCATAGCGCTTACCGGATTTAACGAGGGTATCCAGTTTAATAATGTGGTATTCAGTTACCCTAACCGGCCAGTACTGAAGGGCATTAACCTGCATATCCCCAAAGGGAAAACCGTAGCGCTGGTTGGCCCCTCGGGTGGCGGCAAATCAACTTTAATGGACCTGATCCCGCGTTTTATTGAGCCGCAGGAGGGCGAGATATTGATTGATGGGCATAATATCCAAGGGGTAACTTCGCACTCGCTGCGGGCCTTAATGGGCACCGTTAACCAGGAGTCTATTTTGTTTAACGATAGCATATTTAATAATATCGCCTTTGGTAAGCCCAACGCTACCATAGAGCAGGTAGAAGCCGCCGCGCGCATTGCTAACGCTCATAACTTTATTTTGGATACCGAGGATGGTTATGATACCAACATTGGCGACCGCGGCACCAAGCTAAGCGGCGGCCAGCGCCAGCGTATTTGTATAGCCCGTGCTGTTTTAAGCAACCCGCCTGTTATGCTGTTGGACGAGGCTACCTCGGCGCTGGATACCGAGTCGGAAAAACTGGTGCAGGACGCACTGAACAACCTGATGAAGAACCGTACCTCGTTGATTATAGCACACCGCTTAAGTACTATTCAAAACGCCGATATAATTATTGTGCTGGAGGATGGACAAATAGTGGAACAAGGCACCCACCCGCAGCTAATAGCAGCAAACGGTTTATACCGCAAGTTAATTGATATGCAAACTTTTACCAGCTAAATATGGATGCGCCATTAGTTTCCATTGCTTTATGCACCTATAATGGCAGTAAATATTTACGCGAACAACTGGATACGCTGGTTAACCAAAGCCACCCTAACCTGGAAATTATTGTGGTTGATGATGGATCAACCGATGATACGCTGCAAATTTTACATGAATATACCGAAAGGCATAATTTTATAAAAATCCATGTTAACCCTCAAAACCTGGGTTATATAAAAAACTTTGAGAAAGCGATTTCCCTAACCACCGGATCTTATATTGCACTGGCCGACCAGGATGACATTTGGGCGCTGAAAAAAATAGAATTACTGCTGAAAGGCATCGGCGATTATATGCTCGTTTATCACGATTCGGAATTTGTAGATGAGCAGGGGAATTCTCTAAACAAAAAGCTATCCCAATACCGTAATTTTTATGCAGGCAACAATGCCAATGTTTTTTTATTAGAGAATTGCATTTCGGGCCACGCATTATTATTCAAGCGCGGGCTGCTACAATATTTCACCGGCTTTAACAACATCATTTTTCACGATCATTGGCTGGCTTATATGGCCTGCAACAATGGAGGCATTACTTATATTGATCAATCGCTGGTGAAATACCGCCAGCATACGCAGGCCAATACTAATATACTGCGACAGGACCGCGGCGAGATAAAGAAAAAGGAATCGCTGGCGAAGATAGAGGAGCAATTAGCTCAAATGGATGCCTTTGCAAGTTATGCGCATAATAAAGACGATGCCTTTAAACAAAAACTGCTAACCCTGATGCAGCGGCGCATGCAAAGTTATTTTTCGTTCGGGCTGGCCTGGTTTATTTATAGCAACCGGGATATTTTGTTATTTATTCAGAAAAAATCGGCGGCCAGCAAATTCAACTTCAGCCTTAAATTTGCCTGGGGATATAAATTAAAACAACTATTTCACTAAAACATGTTTGAAGGCGGCACACGCATAAACGGGCAAGCCGGGCAACCGAAGGTGAGCATCATTACGGTGGTATATAATGCAGCACCTTTGTTTAAGCAGTACATGGCTAACGTTTTGCCTTACTTAAATAATGATGATGTTGAGTTGGTGATGATTGATGGCAACAGCACCGACGGCACACTTGGATTATTACAAGAATACAACGATAGGATAGATTACTGGCGCAGTGAACCCGATGACGGCATTTACGACGCCATGAATAAAGCCATAACCTACAGCCAGGGTAAATGGATGTTTTTTTTAGGGATGGATGATAACCTGATGGATGGTTTCCATAACATGGTGGCCGATTTGAAGGATGCACGTACCATTTATTACGGCAATACGGTTTACTACGGTACACCCTACCGTAAGGTTTATGACGATTATTATCTGACCAAATTAAACCTGGTGCATCAATCTATATTTTACCCGAGGGCTGTATTTAACAAATACCGGTATGACACTAAGTATAAGGTTTATGCCGATTATCATTTAAACTTGCGCCTGTGGCATGATCAGGATTTTAAGTTCGTTTATCGTGATCATTGGGTTGCGGGTTTCCCCGAAGGGGGTTTTTCCAGCACTGCTGCCGATCCCGTTTTTGAGCGTGACCGTGACAGGTTGTTTAAGAAATATTTAGGTAAAAAAGCTTACTATAGGTACTTAAACCGTACTTTGGGCTGGTTTAAAACACTAATACGCATGGTTACCAATGGTTAGGATTTTATATGATCATCAAAAATTCAGCGAGCAAAAATATGGGGGCATAACCCGGTATTTTGCAGCGGTAATGCAGGGTATTAAACAACAGGCTGATTTTGAGTATCAACTTTCGGCCTTGTATAGTAACAACTATTATATCCGTAACGAGCGCCTGCCCTTAAATAACGCAGCGGGCCAATGGTTAATGGCAAATAATAACAAGCGCCGTTATAGATGGAACAAGTGGTACAGCAAATGGCAGATAGGTAACGGCGATTATGATGTTTTCCACCCTACTTATTTCCATCCCTATTTTTTAAAGCGGGTTAATAAACCATTTGTGCTTACCATGCACGATATGATTTATGAGGTACTGCCCGAATATTTTACAAATACCGACCCTACACCCCATCAAAAAAAACAAACTGCAGAACGTGCAACT
The DNA here is from genome assembly GCF_059418485.1 of Mucilaginibacter sp. GW821-FHT07H05. Classification (NCBI taxonomy): domain Bacteria; kingdom Pseudomonadati; phylum Bacteroidota; class Sphingobacteriia; order Sphingobacteriales; family Sphingobacteriaceae; genus Mucilaginibacter; species Mucilaginibacter sp. GW821-FHT07H05. The sequence continues at coordinate 324,410 of NZ_JBWKPY010000005.1, read as the reverse complement.
GCCATTATTGCTATATCCGAGTCTACCAAAAAAGACCTGATCCATACGTTGGGTATATCAGCAGAAAAGATCCGCATGATCTATCACGGGCTTGACGTTGATGCCCCACTGATTACTGAAGAGGTACCCAACCTGCCCGAAAATTTTATCCTATTTGTGGGTGAGCGCGGTAACTATAAAAACTTTTTCCGTTTTGCCGAGGCTGCCGCAGATATACTGCACCAGTATAAGGATCTGCACCTGGTATTAGCCGGTGGCGGCCCACTGCAAATTGCCGATGCCCTGGTGATAGACCGTCTTAAAATAGGCCAACGTACCCACCAGTTTAATGTGAGCGATGCGCAGCTGAATTATTTGTATCGGCAGGCCATGGTGTTTGTTTTCCCATCGCTTTACGAAGGGTTTGGCTACCCCATACTGGAAGCTTTTAAAGCAGGCTGCCCTATTACTGCCAGCAACACAAGCTGTTTCCCCGAAATTGGTGGCGATGCGATAGCCTATTTTAATCCCTACGATAGTGCAAGCATCTACAATAGTATTGCAAGCATGCTTACTAACAGCAACTTGTGCAGTAACTACATTCAAAAAGGCAGCGAACGCTTAAAATTGTTCCCCATACAAAAACAGGTACAGCAAACGCTAGACCTTTACCGCGAACTGGCGGCAACGAAGTAATTAACCGGGAATGTGGTTTTTGGGATGCCCTGCTTTATGGTACAAATAATAACGGGCCGGCTCGTAATGGTTTTCGGCAGTAAAGGGAGCTTCAAACAGATCGCCTAACAGATCATTACGTACAAAAAAGGCATTGATACCCGCAAACGAACAGCCTACCAGGGAGTAACCTTTTTCTTTAGCTAATCCTTCTAAAGCAAGCAGCGACGCGCCGAAATAACTGCTCCCGTCACCAGAACTCGTGCTGTTATATTTTACTATAAAATGCGTATCGGGCCTAAAGGTTGAGTTATATTCAATAACTATCACCCGTGGCTTATAGTTGTTAATGGCCTGCCAAATATAATAATCATTGTAATCGATATCGATTGAGAGCAGATCGGGTTCGGCAGGTGCATCAGCGGCTTTAAATATCGATTCAATATTTTCGGCTGTTATATATTGGTTTTTTACAGTCAGCCGGTCCTGCGCTATCATATCACTAAATGTGGTTTTTATTTTTTCGGTATACTGCTTGCTGCCTTCTATCCACAAGCCATTCCAGCCTTTATATAGTAAATTGAGGGTATTGCTTTCCAGTCCATCCTGTACGCCAAATTCAATAAAGTACTTATTGGTAGTACCTATACGGCTGTATATTTCTTGTATAATACCATCCTCGCCATATTGCGAAAACACCTGGCATTCGTGCTTATTCAAACGTTTTGAATTGGCATATTTAGGATTTTGATACAAATTACTTTCAAGAAACTGGGCTACCTGCAAGCCGTGGCCCGCTTCGTGTTTAACCATCATCGCGTTAAGCATATTCTTTATTTGCGATATCCGTTTAATGAAGTTTAATCCCATATTCTGATATATATATATTATTTATAAAATGCCATTTCTTTGGTTATTACGTCGTCTGCAAGAGCGTCATCGTCTGTATGGAAAACACAAACATCATAGTATTGAAAAGCGCCGGTTTTATCACTCATGTAAATAAACAACTGCTCAACCTGAAGGTGATTGTCTAGTGTGATACTAATCAGCATTTTGCCATAGTTATCATAATAAATGGCTTTATTGTAACCCAGTTGCTGTAAACTGTAAAGTGTTTGGGTACCGTGCTCCCCCTGTTCTTTTAAATAAATGGCAACATATTCAAAGAATAATACCGGCTTATGTTTCTTTATATAATCAAAGCTACCCCGTAAAACCTTAAAGTCGAACCCGTCTGTATCAACTTTTAATAGTTTTACAGGTTCAAAATTATTTTCGGCAGCCAGGCTATCTAACTTTTTTATGCTTATTTGTTTGTTAACGTTAGCGGTAACTTTCGCTGTCCCGCGGTCTGATTCAATTGCACCTTCCTGTACTAAATCATCCTCTCCTAAAAAGGTTTCAAAGATTTTGGCATTATCAAATTGTTCCAGGTTTTTTTTCAGCAGGCTAAAGTATAGTGGTTCACCTTCTATTAAGTATATCAATTGATTAACGCCCGCGCTTCTGAACAATGCGATAGTATCGCCAATATTGGCGCCAACATCAATAATAGCATACTGTTGATATTTACTTTCGAGGTGTTTAGCGATACGCGTTAGGTTGTGAGCGTAATATTTATGCTGGGCCAGGTAACTTTCAATGGGATGTTGGGCATCGGCAAATAATTTGTAGTTGCCTACCTGTACCTGTACAATTCCATTTTTATTCTTTTTATATTCCCTAAAATAACGCCTTAAACCCATACGGTAATTTTTAAATTAGCTTTTAGCAGTATTGCCTATTATCCATTTAAACCTTGTAAGGTTTATACCTTTCACTATAAACAAGGCAACCACATAGGCAATAATAAAGCGGCCGTATTGGTACATAAATATACCCGCGACAGACATATTTTCGGCATTAACCAAGTTCATGTGGATCAAAATTTCGGGCAAGATATTATATATAATGATATAGTGGATAAGATAAATACCAAAAGTAGTTTCGCGCGGCTTAAAATAAGCGATGAGGTTAAAGTCGCGTATTTTAACCAGCAAAGCAAACACTGCTAACGAATATAATAAATTTGTAAAACGCAGCGTGTTATAAGGCTCTATACTATTCCGTTCTAAAAGCAAACGCGCTTCGGCTATTGATAATGCCAGCGACAGTATAAAAAACCCTATAAAAACCAGGTATGGGGTAGCGCGTATTTTACGCTCAACAACCTCCCAGTTTTTATGCAGTTGTGCCCCCAGCCATAAAAAAAACACAAAGCCAAACAGCGCAGTAGTATGTATAGGCTCTATCCATTCAAAGTAAACATTTACGCAATAAAACAAGGTACAGGTTAATAATGCAGCACCTAATTTCCACGAATACAGCCTTCGCTTAAACATTAGCAAAATGCCTATACATATTAAAAAATTAATAATGAACCAGTAGTTTGAATACAGGTATACTATTTTCAATGCGCTTAGTAATGTGGTCCAGAAGTTAAATGGATCATGATAAATATGAAATGCCATTACCGCTGATTTAGCCATAATAGCCAGTAAAAATATCAGCGACCAAATGATCCAGGGCCTGAAAGTGTTTTTAAAGCGGCGCCCCAGGTATTGCCCCGGCGTATACTCGGCAAACTTATCTCCCAATAAAAAACCGGCCAGCAAAAAAAACGATACTGTACCAAATTTGGCCAGTTGTATATTAATGCCGTATACCCAAAAGCTTGCGGTATAAGCCTTAAAAATATAATCGCCCACATTAAAACTATGGTCGGCCACAATGCTCATCATGGCAATACACCTAATGTTATCTATAAAAATATAATTCCGTTTTGCAGGCGTATCGTTTATTAAATTCCGCATATTATAAGTGGCAAAAGTACGGTAAAAATCTATCTGCAACGAACACGGATGTTTTTGGATAAGCAAGTACACCAATTGGTATTCTAAAAATTATTAGATTATGTTTTATTTGGATATAATTGCAAACACCAGGTCAATTAGATCGATCATCTATCAGCCATATACAGGCCTTTCAATTTGTTGATCTTTTAATATTTAGCGTAATGGATATGTTAGAGGCTTACAATAAACTAAACCGTTCTTTCTCCAAAAAATACATTTTTAATTTCGGTTCGGAGGGTGGTTTTTATTCCGAATTTAACAATATGGTTTTTGGAATGATCTATTGTTTAAAATACAAATACCAGTTTATATTATATTCAGGCAACTCCAAATTCAAAACTCAACATGGCTGGGAAGATTTCTTCGAACCCTTTTGCGATACTGTAAATTCCTCTTTTCACAAAAAGTTTAATAAAAGGATGGCAGCACCAAAAATAAAAATAAAGCACTACCCTCAATGGTATCTTTTTAAACTTTTTAATAAAGACACTTATTTAACATACGATCTGTTCAATTTGCACTTCAACAAAGATTTTGAAAAAGAAAACTTTGATTTTCCGGAACTTGGGCTCAAAGGTAACCTTAGAGAAGTTTCGCGCGGGATAGTTAAAATGATCTACAGATTTAATACCGATACAAAAGCGGAAATTCAAAAGCTGATAGCCGCCGTTAACTTACCATCTAAATATATATCTGTTAACATTAGAAGAGGCGATAAGGATACCGAATTTAACTTTATGCCGGTAAGCAGATATATGGACGAAGTGGCTAACCGTTCGGATCTGAAAGATATTTTTGTGCTGACCGACGACTATGCTGTAATTGAGGATTTGCAAAAAGACTACCCAAACTTTCATTTTTTCACCCTTGTTAACAAAAAAGAACAAGGTTACGTTCATGCTGATTTTGTAAAACAAAACACTGCTAAAAAGAAAGAAGATCTGATCAAATTATTTTCTTCAATTGAAATTATGCGTGCCTCCGAACTTTCAATTGGGGCATATACCACCAATCCGGGGATCTTTTTAGGGATGACGATGCCTGACGATAAATTTGTCAGCATGCAGAGGGTTTCGTGGTACCAGTTTGAAAGAGACGACGTTAAAAATGATATGGTTAAATAAAAGCCAATTTGTTATGCTTTAATACCTGCTACCCTACAAATATAAAAGACCACAAAAGCCTGATCAATACAAGCCTTTGTGGTCTTTACGTTTATTTTTCTTTGTGATCTTTGTGGTTAAACCACTGCCAAAATCACAGCTTAAAAGAATTTAAAGCCTAACCCTATTTGCCATACCTGGTTACGGTATTGCGGCGCGTAGGTTCCGTTATTGTCGTTATTTTGCAGATCGAGCGTATAACGGCCGCGCAGTTCAACGTTCGGGCTTAAATCAATTCCTACACCCAATACACCGCCAATTACGCTTTTGTTATAACCATCTATATCGCGGTCATAAACCTCCTCGCGCGTGGTCACAAAACCCGAACGGTAGATATTTGTGGTAGAGGTTAAAAAGGAGATCTGCGGACCGATCACAAAATTAAATCCCTGTGCCAGTTGCAGTTTGGCCAGTAAAGGCACATCAATAAAATTGCTGCGCTGGGTAAAATCGCCATCAATAGTGTTGGCACGATACCCTTTTTGCGAGTAAAGCACTTCGCCTTCAAACGTTAACGGTTTAATAATGGGGATATCTACGCTACCACCAATATTTAATCCGGCTTTGGTATCAGTACTGTAATTGGAGTTGTTTACATTGACCAGGTTAGAGATATTTACCCCGCCTACTATGCCAAACTTAACCTTATAAAAATCGTCGCGCTGGCGATTTTGATTTTGTCCCTGGTTGGGGTATCGCCTTGCTGGCGGATAACGTCGTTGTGCGCTTACTGTCCCCGCAATCAGCAGGGCTATAGCTAAAAATGTCAATTTTTTCATGGCAATTAAATAAGTATTAAATTAATACAGCTATAGAATAACGTTTTGCCTAAAGGTTTATTCTAAGCTAAAATTTCTCTCGTAATGACAAATCATCTACAGATTTGTTTAACGTCGAAACCAAGTCTTCATAAAACTTTTCCGCAGGGGTACAGTTGTTGAAGGCCGGGTGAGGTTTTTTTTTACTTTTGTCAATATGAATAAACTGCAAATTAGCTGCTTACTGCTCCTGTCAACTTTTATAACGTTCGGCGCTTCGGCACAAAGCACCGATTATATATCCAGCCTCGATCAGCAAAACCACTGGGTCGATTCGATATTTAAAAAACTGAGCCGAAAAAAGAAGATCCAGCAACTCCTGTTTGTACGCGCGCATACCAACCTGGGCAAGCGCTATTCAGATTCGGTAGCCAAGGTCATTAAAAAAGAACAACCGGGCGGACTGGTATTTTTTCAGGGCGGCCCCGTGCGCCAGGCGGTGCTCACTAACCAATACCAGGCCCTGGTTAAAATCCCGATGATCATTGCCATGGATGGCGAATGGGGACTGGGCATGCGGCTTGATTCTACCATATCCTACCCTTATCAAATGGCTTTAGGCGCTATCCAGGATAATACGCTCATTTATAAAATGGGCCAGTATGTAGCATATGATTTTAGGCGCATGGGCATGCAAATGAACTTTGCGCCCGATATGGATGTAAACAACAATCCCAACAACCCAGTAATTAACTATCGCTCCTTCGGCGATAATAAATACAATGTGGCACAAAAGGGCATTGCCTATATGCAGGGCATGCAAAACGGCCGTCTGCTCACTACGGCTAAACATTTTCCCGGTCACGGTGATACCGATGTGGATTCGCATTTGGCCCTGCCGCAGCTTAATTTTAATACCGCGCGCTTAGATTCGTTAGAAGAGTACCCTTTCAAAGAAGCGATCCGTGCCGGTATCAGCGGCATTATGGTGGCACACATGAATATCCCCGCACTGGATACTACTAAAAACCTCCCTTCTACCCTATCAAGGCCAATTGTTACCGGCGTATTGAAAGATGTGCTGGGCTTTAAAGGGTTGATCGTTTCCGACGCTATGGAGATGAAAGGTGTTGTGAAATTTTTCCCTAACGGGGAGGCTGATGTACGTGCCTTTATAGCAGGTAATGACATTTTGGAACTGTCGGAAGATACGCATCGGGCCATGAAGATGATCAAAAAAGCGATACGGAAAGACAAGGCAGATGAGAAGGAACTGGATGCCAAAGTAAAAAAAGTATTGGCTGCCAAATATTGGGTAGGTTTAAATCATTATCAACCTGTAACCGTTGATGGCATTATAGCCGACCTTAACCGCCCCGAAGCCACGGATCTGCAACAACAGCTGGCCGACAAAGCCATTACCCTGCTAAAAGGCGATACCACCATCCAAAACCTCGACCCGGTCAAAAAAACGGCGATCATCAGCATTGGCACAAGCGCCGCAACCGTTTACCAACAGGAGCTGGCTAAAACATTTATCAACAGCAAACTCTACTTTGTGAGCAAAGAGGCACAGGTGCCTGATATGAACTCGATTTTGCAGGATTTAAAAGGTTACGACCAGATCATCATCGGCATACACGATACACGCAACCGCCCGGGCAGTAAGCTGGATTACAGCAGTAATCTGAAACTCATGATAGCCGACCTGGCTGCCTATCCAAATACCGTTGTCAGCGTATTTGCCAACCCGTATACCATTGCCGGCTTACCAGGTATCGAGAAAAGCGGCTCCCTGCTGACCTGTTACCAAAAGGAAGCCCCCATACAAAAAGCCGCCGCGAAGATCATCAGCAAACAAATGAAGGCTGTGGGAAGGTTATCAGTAAGTGTGAACACCTATTTCCCTAACGGGGCAGGGATTGTGGCGAGTGGGTTGTAGGGATTGGATTTTAAAAACAAATTGCTTATATTTAAGTAAATATTCAACTATGAAGATTGTACCAGTTGTTAGAAAAGCAATGCTCAAGGAGATTGATGAGGAGCAGGAAGATATCAATTACTGGCTTTCTAAATCTCCTATCGAACGTATTGCTGCTGTAACTATGCTCATTAGACAAAGTTTAAAACCCGGACAGCGAATGGATAAAACCTTTGTGGTACAAAAACAAATGCATCCATGAACCTTGAAAAGGATTTTGAAGACTTTGTCCGATTACTAAACGATTACCAGGTCGATTATATGATTGTTGGTGGGTATGCCTTGGCCTTCCATGGCAAGCCACGACATACCGGTGATTTAGATATTTGGATTGCTATATCAGACATCAATGCGGGGAAAATGCAAATGGTGATACACGATTTTGGCATGTCCTCTTTGGGGTTGCTAAAAGATGATTTTTTACAAATTGGTCTGATTACTCAGATAGGATACCCTCCGTTACGCATTGATATTTTGAATGAAATTGATGGTGTAAGTTTTAATGAGGCCTATCAAAATAAAGCCATAATCGACATTGACGGCTTGATGGTTAACTACATTGGCCTTGATGATTTAATAAAGAACAAGTTATCAAGTGGAAGACATCAAGATATCAGCGATGTAGTGACTTTAAAAAAAATCAAAAAATAAGCTTTGCAGTCATACTGCCACTATCTAATTACATTAACCTACTTCCTTATCTCAATCACCGTTCCTTCCGCAACGTGTTCAAATAAGGCATCCATATCCTTATTTTGCATGGCTATACAACCGGCTGTCCAATCTTTGGCGTTTATTTTATCCGGCTTGGTCCCATGGATCAGGATACTCATGCCCGGTTTGCGCCCTTTCTGAAGAGCATAATTTTTTTCGTCTTCGTTTGGATACGAGATCAGGAAGCTTTTATAATAAACATCACCACGTTCGTACTTGCAGTCAACATGGTAAACGCCTTCCGGTGTTTTACCATCGCCATCAAATTCTTTTCTGCCTGTGGGTCCCCAACCCAGGTCAATATTAAAGGTTAGCGTGTTTAGCCCTTTACGCTGCAAGATCAGTTGGCGTTTGCTTTTCAACACCAGGATCCTATCAGCCTGGGCTAATGTATGGGCAATAGCATCCAGTTTTACCTGCCAGCTTTTAATGGTATCCGGCCTGAATGCTCCCCACCTGTTGATCCGGGATACGATGTGCTCGCCCCTTTTTAAAGTATCGCGTGCGCCTTCCGTTTTACGCTGCAGTCGCCAAACTCCCCGATCCTGGAAAATATATCCTTCGTGATTAAACACATCCTTAATGTACTGCCTGAATTTAAGCGGAGTGCTATTGGCATCTCTTACAATAATGGTTGTATCTAAATTTGCAGGGAGGTGTTTGTATAAGCTGTCATGCCATTTTACGCCGGTGTTTAAGTCCACCACGCCGGGTATAGGCCGCGGCACCGATTGATACCACCAACAAAACCCGGCTGAAAGCACTAACAAGGCAATTAAACTAAACACTCTCATACAAAAACGAATATATAACTAAATAATTAGTTTTTATAATCCCTATAAAAATATTTTAATAGCAATATAACTTCCGGTAATAACCTATACCTATTTTTGTAACCAGCATTTGACACTCCCGTCACCAATGTCTGTTATATTTTCTATATTTTTACCTAACAAGCTATGCAGTCTGCCCACCAAAAATATCAACAGAAATTTGAAGAAGTGTTAGCCGGGTTAAACGCCGAGCAATTGGCCGCCGTTAATAAAATGGACGGGCCAGTGCTGGTGGTTGCCGGCCCCGGTACAGGTAAAACGCAGATCCTGGCGGCCCGTATCGGTAAGATATTGATAGATACTGATGCCCAGCCCAATGAGATCCTGTGCCTCACCTATACCGATGCCGGCGCGGTGGCCATGCGCAAACGTTTGTTCGAGTTTATCGGGCCCGATGCTTACCGCATCCACATCCATACCTTCCATGCGTTTTGTAACGAGGTGATCCAGGAAAACCTGGAGTACTTTGGCAAGCTGAGCCTGGAGCCCCTCTCCGACCTGGAATCGGCCATGCTGTTTCGCGAGTTGGTGGATGAATTCCCCAAAGATCATATCCTGAAACGCTTTACCGGCGAGGTTTACTATGATATCCCCCGGCTGAAAAGTCTTTTTTCTACTATGAAAAAGGAAAACTGGGACGAGGCTATGATTGCAGCTGCGGTTCAGGAGTATCTATCAGATATCCACCTGCGCGAAGGCTTCTTTTATAAACGGCCTAATGCCAGCAGGGGCATTAAGGCCGGCGACCCCAAACAAAAGGAGATTGACGCCGCGCACGAAAGCATGGGCAAATTGCTGGCGGCTGTAGGCGAATATAAAAACTACCAAACCAAAATGAATGGCCAAAGCCGCTATGATTATGACGACATGATCATTTGGGTGCTGAAGGCTTTCCGCGAGAACGAGGATATTTTACGCCGTTACCAGGAGCGTTACCAGTATGTTTTGGTTGATGAGTTTCAGGATACCAGCGGCGCGCAAAACGAGCTGCTAAAGTTCATTATCAGCTATTGGGAAACCCCTAACGTGTTTGTAGTAGGCGATGATGACCAGTCGATTTTCCGTTTCCAGGGGGCCAACATGAAGAATATCCTGGATTTTGCGGGCGATTACGTGGCTACGCTGAAAACCATTGTGCTGAAACATAACTACCGGTCTAATCAGCATATCCTGGATATCTCCCGCTCGCTGATCGATAATAATAACGAGCGCTTAACCAGTCAACTGAATTTAGATAAGAACCTGCGTGCGGCACATCCCCGTTTCAATGAGGAAGTGGTTGAGCCGGTGATCCGCGAATATGCCAACCCCGATCAGGAACTGGTACACATCGCGCAGCAAATAGAAAAACTGGTTGCTACAGGTACACCACCGGGCGAAATTGCCGTCATTTACCGTAACCATAACCAGGCTGAGGACCTGCTGCATTATCTCGACAGTAAAAAAATAGCGGTGAACACCCGCCGCCGTATTGATATCCTGACGGAACCTTTCGGCGAGAAGATCACCAATATATTACGCTACCTGGCTGCCGAGATGGATATGCCTTACAGCGGCGATGAGATGCTATTTGAGATCCTGCATTACGATTTCTTCGACATACCCCCTATTGATGTAGCTAAGGCCAGCATAGCGGTATCGACAGAAAACTACAGCAACAATAACAAAGGCCAGCCTAAAACATCTTTACGGCGATATATCAGCGAAATGCGCATGCCATCGCAAATTGGCTTGTTTGATGTAGCCCCTAACCAGGAAATTAAATACCTGATGAGGTATATAGACGATTTGCTGAAAGACTCGGTAAGTGTAACGCTGCAGGAATTATTTCAGCAGGTGATCAATAAAATGGGCATCCTGAAATACATCATGAAACAGCCGGATAAAGGCAAGTTTATGCAGATGCTCACCAACTTCTTCGATTTTTTGAAAGGCGAAAGCCGCAAAAACCCGGAGATCACGTTAGCGGAGTTTATCGGTATTATCGACCTGATGAAAAAGAACAACATCCGGCTCGATCTGCACCAGCTCATTTATTCAGACAATGGCATCAACTTCCTAACCGCGCACGGCTCCAAGGGTTTGGAGTTTGAGCATGTGTTTATGATTGGCTGTAACAAAAAGATCTGGGACAGCAAAGGCCGTAACATGGGCTTCACTTACCCCGATACCCTGATGCAGGCCCCATCAAACGAACTGGCCGAAAAGGAGGAAGCCCGGCGTTTATTCTATGTGGCGCTTACCCGTGCCAGGCAGTGCCTGATGATCTCGTACTCGGCTATGGATAAAAAGGAGAAGGACCAGGAAGCATCGCAATTTATTGGTGAGATACTGGCCACCACCCATTTAAAGGTACAGTATCCAAAAGTAACACCGGATGATATGGTAGATTTTTACCTCACCCAGTTTACGGAGGAAGACAAGCCAAAAGTGCAGTTACTGGATACCAATTACATTAACCAATTGCTGCAAAACTATACCCTGTCGGTAACCCATCTGAATAATTACCTGGACTGCCCGCTGAAGTTCTACTTCCAATGTTTGATCAGGGTGCCGTCGGGTAAAAGTCCGGCTGCTACCTTTGGCTCGGCCGTGCACGAGGCCTTGAAACGGGCTTTCCGTAAGGTGAAGGATAAGGACGATCCGTTCCCGCCGACGGATGAGTTTATGCAGGATTTCCGGTCGTACATTTACCGCAACCGCGATGCTTTTACCAAAGAAGAATTTAAACGCCGCATAGAATACGGCGAAAAAATACTGCCGCCCTATTACGAGCTGAATGTGCCGTACTGGAACAAAGTAACCCTGGTTGAATTTTCTATTAAAAACCTGGAAATAGCAGGTGTGCCGGTAAAAGGCAACCTGGATAAGGTTGAATTTAATGGCAAGGAAGTTACCGTAGTTGATTACAAAACCGGTAAGCTGAGGAATGCTAAAGACAAACTTTTGCGCCCCACAAACGAGGCCCCTTATGGTGGAGATTACTGGCGGCAGGCGGTATTTTATAAGCTGCTGATAGACCACGACCGGACTAAGGATTGGGAGGTTGCAGGCACCATTTTTGATTTTGTGGAACCCATTGCCGAAGGCGAGTATCATAAGGAAAAAATTGTGATCACCCCGCAGGATGTAGCCGACGTTACCGGGCAGATCACAGAAACGTACAAAAAAATAATGGCCCACGATTTTGCCACCGGCTGCGGCAAAAAAGAATGCGACTGGTGCCACTTTGTACGCAGCAATTTTGAGCAGCCCGGCAAAATGCTGGAATTGGCAGAGGGGGAGGAAGAGTAAAAAGTTTGTCATTGCGAGGAGCGATAGCGACGTGGCAATCCCATAGGCAGGTCCATGTCGCATATCCTATGGGATTGCCGCGCTATCGCTCGCAATGACAATTGAAATAAAAAGACAAACTAAACAACATGAAATACATTAAACTTTTACTCTTATCCCTGCTCACCATCCCCGCCGTAGCGCAAACCACCATCAGGCAGGATATGGCTATTAAACAAATGGCCGATGAGGTATCATCCCAAAACGTGGAGGCTATTGTACGCAAGCTGGTCAGCTTTAAAACACGGAACACCTTAAGCGATACCACCAGTAAAACCGAAGGTATTGGCGCGGCCCGTAACTGGATCAAGGCCGAGATGGAAAAATACGCGGCGGCATCGGGCGGGCGTATGAAAGTGGAGTTTGATGCCTTTACCCAACCGGCAGGCGGCCGTTTTGATAAGCCTACGGTTTTAAAAAATGTATTGGCCATATTAAAAGGCACCGACCCAACCGATACCCGCATCTACGTGGTATCGGGCCACTATGATTCGCGGGTGACTGACGTAATGAACGCCAACGCGGTTGAACCCGGCGCGGTTGACGATGCATCAGGCACGGCCGTTTCGATGGAGATTTGCCGGGTAATGGCTAAACACTCGTTCCCGGCTACCATTATTTTTATGGCCGTTCCCGGCGAAGAACAGGGCCTTAATGGCTCGGCCCATATTGCTAAGCGTGCCAGGGATGAAAAATGGAACGTAGATGCCATGCTGAATAACGACATTGTAGGCAATACGCACGGACTGGATAACGATTTAAAGGATAATACCCATGTACGCGTTTTTAGCGAGGGCATCCCATCTATTGCTTTACCAACCAGAGACGACGGTAAGGCTTTGTTTGGTATAAACCCGCGCACCCGCGCCGCCATTATTGAACCGCTTACAAAGGCCGACAGCGCCGCGGCCCGTACTGCCATTACCGCTATTAACAGTATGATTGGCAATGGCGGCGAAAATGACAGTCAATCGCGCGAATTGGCCCGCTATGTTAAAGAAACTGCCGAACGTTATGTAGACCACCTGGATGTAAAGCTGGTTTACCGCCGCGACCGCTTTCTGCGCGGCGGCGACCAAACATCATTTCAACTGAATGGCTTTACCGCCGTTAGGTTTACCGAAATGAACGAGGACTTTACCCACCAGCACCAGGATCTGCGTACCGAAAAAGGCATTGTATACGGCGATCTGCCCGAATTTGCAGATTATAACTATATCCAAAAAGTAGCCCGTATGAACCTGTCTGTATTAGCTAATTTAGCTTCAGCCCCGGCTGCGCCGGCAAATGTTGGGGTAAGCACATCGGGTTTAACCAATACCACCACCCTAAAATGGGAAATACCTAAAGGCGGTAAAAAACCGGCAGGTTATTATATCCTGATGCGGGAAACCATTAGCCCCTACTGGGAAAAGAAATTTTATTTAACCGGCACGGAGGCTACACTTAACTACTCGAAGGATAATTATTTTTTCGCTGTACAATCGGTAGATGCGGAAGGGCACGAGAGTTTGCCGATATATCCGAAGCCGATGAGGTAAAATCGTTGGGCATACCCGGTTTTTCATTTCACTCAACAATAAAGCAATGATAATGATAGCTTTATCATCACCCTTGCTATTTTCGACCAAAAGGTTTATTTTTGCATATTAAACAAAAACAGATCATGGGGAAGGCAGAAAGAACGCGGCAATTTATCATAGAACAGGCAGCCCCTATATTTAACGAAAAAGGTATAGCCGGTACTACCATTAATGATATTATGCAAGCCACCAAAATGGCTAAGGGCGGTTTATATGGTCACTTTGATAGTAAGGAAGATATGTCGGCCGCTATTGTTGATCATTTATTGGCTAAACTGGCTACCAAAGTAAGTTCGGTTGTGGCTAAAGAGAAAACAGCCAGGCTAAAACTATTTGCCCTGCTCGATTTTTATAAAGACCCATTGGAGCCCCTTTGCCAGGGCGGCTGCCCCCTGGTTAATTTTGGCGTAGAAGCTGATGATACTAACCCCACGCTAAAAAATAAAATAGGCGAACGGATGCTTACCACCCAGAAATACATTGCAGCTATTGTTAACCAGGGCATTGCCGATAATGAATTCAGTCCCGGTTTTGATGGTGAACAATTTGCCATCAGGATGTTTGCCATGGTGGAAGGCGCCACTGTTGTTTGCCGTGTATTGGGCGATGCAGCGCAAATGCGTACGGTTATTGGCAGTTTGAAAGCCGAAATTGATACCTGGAAAAAAGAGTAATTTTTGTGACACAAAAAAGACCATTTGGTCTATTTATGTAATTACATTTGACACGTCAAACAAAAATAATCAAATGTATTAAAAAAGACCATTTGGTCTATATTAATCAAACTCAAATCATAAATAAAAATGAAAAATCAAAAAGTAGCCTTAATAACAGGCGCCAATAGGGGTTTAGGTTTTGAAACCGCCCGTCAGTTAGGTCAAAAAGATATTACCGTAATTGTTACGGCCCGCAGTATTAAATCGGCCCAGGAAACAGCCGATAAATTAAAAGCCGAAGGCATTGATGCTTATGGCATTCAATTAGATGTAACCAAGGCCGACGAACGCGTTGCCGCTGCAAAATATATTGCTGATACCTTTGGTAAACTGGATATCCTGGTAAACAATGCCGGCGTAGCCCCCGAATCAACCACTATACCGGGCAATCAAACATCCAGCACAAAGGCCGATGAACTGCACTATATTTACGAAACAAATTTGTTTGCCCCCATCTATTTAACACACGAATTATTACCCCTGTTAAAAAAGAGCGAAGCAGGCCGCATTGTTAACCTATCCAGCATATTAGGTTCGTTAGGTGTACACTCATTGGAAGACAGTCCTATCGCCTCGTTCAAAACATTCTCTTATAATTCATCAAAAACCGCGCTGAACGCGTTTACCGTTCACCTGGCCGACGAGTTGAAGGGTACAAATATCAAAGTAAACTCGGTGCACCCCGGCTGGGTTAAAACCGATATGGGCAGCGATGCCGCTCCGATGGAGATTGTTGACGGTGCAAAATCAAGCGTGGAAGCCGCATTGTATGGTGCCGACGGCCCTACCGGCAGCTTTACCCACCTGGGCGAGGTATTGCCTTGGTAAGCGATCATTTTCTCTCTCAAATATTAGGTAAGTAACAAAGGCCCCGCATATGCGGGGCCTTTTGTGTATAAATCATTAAGGTTTGTTATTACAACTCTTCGTCGTGCTGACTTACGTCCAAACCTAATTTTTCTTCCTCAGGTGTAACGCGCAGCGGGCTGATCAGGTCGGTTATTTTCAACAGGATGAACGAACCAATAAAAGCAAAGGCCGACACCGCAACCAAAGCAATCAGGTGTTTTACAAACAAACCGGTTTCGCCGTAAAATAAGCCTTCGGCACCGGCGCTGTTAACACTTTTGGTAGCAAATACGCCGGTAAGCAGCATACCCATCATACCGCCAACACCGTGGCAAGGGAACACATCCAGTGTATCATCAATATTTGTTTTTGAACGCCAGATCACTACCAGGTTACTTACCACAGCAGATACGATACCTACAATCAGCGAGCTTGAAACGGTAATGAAACCGGCAGCAGGGGTTACCGCAACCAAACCTACAACAGCACCAATACAGGCACCTAAAGCAGATGGTTTTTTACCGCGCAGGATATCAAAGAAGATCCACGACATGGCAGCAGCGGCCGATGCGGTAGTAGTAGTAGCTAAAGCCGTTGAAGCTAATTCATTAGCGCCTAAGGCCGAACCTGCGTTAAAGCCAAACCAGCCGAACCAAAGTAAACCGGTACCTAATATTACGTAGCTGATACGTGCAGGTGTATGCGCCTCTTCGGCCTCGTTACGTTTTTTAAGATATAAGGCCGATGCCAAAGCAGCCCAACCTGCCGACATGTGTACTACGGTACCACCGGCAAAGTCAAGCACTCCCATTTTAAAGAAATAGCCTTCCGGATGCCAGGTGGCGTGTGCTAATGGGATATAGATCACCACGATGAACAGGGTGATGAAAATTAAATATGAATTGAAGCGGATACGTTCTGCAAAGGCACCTGTAATAAGTGCCGGCGTAATAACCGCGAATTTTAGCTGGAACATAGCAAAAAGTATAACCGGGATGGTACCCCATGCTACACCTATAGTGTTTTGCATCATAAAGAATGATTTAGGATTACCGATAAGGCCTAATCCGCCAACATCTTCGCCAAAGGCCATGCTGAAACCAAATACTACCCATATAATGGTAATCAGGCCCATACAAACAAAGCTTTGCAACATGGTAGATATCACATTCTTTTTACGCACCATACCGCCGTAAAAAAAGGCAAGGCCTGGTGTCATTAATAATACAAGTGCGGTAGAGATCAAAAGCCAGGCGGTATCGGCTTTGTCAAATTCGGCAGCTTTTGCTGCTCCTGTAGCTCCCGGGAACATAAATGCCAGTATAACTACAATGACAAGTATGCTAAAAGGTATAATTTTTTTCATTTCAGTATTGTTTAAGGTGAAAGTATCCGCGTGCAATTATTCGCCCAGGGTTTTCACAGGACGGCAGAGCGCAGTTTAGTGTAATTGATTTTAGGTAAAAAAGCAGAGTTGATTGATAACAGGATTGAATGATAGACACTATCCCCCGGTTTTTGTTAAAAAAGGGATAATAACCTCCCGGGATATCAAGCCGGGAGGTCTAATTTATCGTTCAAATATCTTCAAAGCGGCGATTTACCAAAAGGCGTGGAAAGGAAAGAGGATGAGTTTGCACGGTTGCGCAAAGCCATCGCGGGTTTGCCGGAATGTATTACTTAAAAACTGAAAGTATGCGCTGTGTTTATTTAAGCTGGTAAAAAAGCTTTTAAAAAAGCTGGATGAACGGTGCGTTTGCGACCTGCAAATTTGTGCCGATCCATAAGTCCCGAGGAAATAAACATGGGGTATACGGCTATTTTCGTACCCGGAACTGGCTGATGGCCTGAAAATGCGTTGAGAAATGGATGATTGATGCTGACTTTTTGATTCGCCCTTAACCTTTACAGCTATCGCTGCAAAAACCAGGAGTAAATATTTAAAAATCCGCTTGTTCATTATCTAAAATTAGTAATTATGTTATATAAATGCATAATAATTTATAAAAAAAGTAAAAATTAATTGCATTTATTCAAAATTGAGTTGGATTATAGGTGAAATTATAGATAATTTTTAATGATTTATGAAAAAACAGGATTTTAACTCCGGGCCATAACATGCCGCTAATGATGGATGATTGTACTATAAATTTTACAAAAAAAACGGAATTGCCATTAATCCTTTTGATGGGAAAAAGCATCTATTAATAAAAATGTTACAGGTGTGTTTTTTATACACTTTGTAATAAAGCGTACTTTTGGAAACCATCTAATCATCTGTTATTGAAAAAACTATACGCACTCCTTTATTTATTAGGCACTTTATGTTTTAACCCAGTTTTTGCACAATCGGTACCTGCCGGCGCGCGCATAAGCGGTAAACTGGTTGATGCCAACAGCGGCGAGGTGGTTGATTTTGCTACCATAGCGCTTTACAAAGTAGGCAGCGATAATATGGCCAAAGGCACATCAAGCAACGATGGCGGGGTGTTTAACCTATATAGCGTACCCTTTGGCAGCTACAGTTTGCGCATATCATTTGTAGGGTACGAAAAACTGATTGTTGACCATGTGGAACTGAACGAAACGCACATGGTAGCCAACCTGGGCACCATCAGGCTGAAGCCAAGCGGCAACGCGCTGAATGAGGTGGTGATATCCGACAAAAAACCGCAGGTAGAGTACAGCGCCGACCAGATCACCTATAATGTAAGCGAAAGTTTACAGGCCGAAGGCAGCGTTGCTACCGATATCCTTAAAAACGTGCCGATGGTAAATGTTGACATTAACGGCAACGCCACCATAGCCGGCAAACGCAATACCCGCATATTTATAGATGGCAAGCCGTCTGATTACATGACAGCTAATATTACCGACCTGCTGAATGTGCTGCCGAGCGACGCGATTGAGAAAATTGAGGTGATGACCAATCCGCCGGTAAAGTACTCGGCCGATGGGGAAGGGATCATTAACATCGTATTAAAGAAAGGTTATAAAGTTGGGCTGAATGGTACCTTTTCTTTAACAGGCGGATCATTAGGCAACTATAATATAAACAGCTATGCGTCCTATCGTACCAAAACATTATCTATAAACTCCAGTTATGCCTTCGGCGAAAGCCAGAATATTGGCAACAGCTACTCGCTGCGTAAAAACTTTTTTCCCGATACGCTTTTTTACCGCAATAATTATAGCGGCCGCGATGGCCATAACTTTGGCCATAACTTTCGCACCGGCGCTAACTGGGATATCGATAGTACACGCAACCTCAGGCTATCAACCAATCTTAACCTGAATAATGCGGCAAACGCGTCATACACCGATTACCATTTTTTAGATGAAATGTCTGTTGAAAGCAACCTGAACAAGCAGAATAACAGCAACCGCAACAATTCCTTCAACTATAATATTGATGCCGACTATACCTGGAAAATAAGCAAAGCCGGTGAACAACTGGAGGCCAGCGCTACGTACAGTTCAAATTCATCGGGCAATAACCGCTACCTGCAGCGGGCTTACCTGGATGGCACAGGCCTGCCCATCCTCAACAAGATCCCGGTTGAGCAAACCTATGATATTGACGGCGCCAATCACGGTTTTATATTTAAGCTGGATTATGATAAACCCCTAAAAAAACCAAAAAACAGCCTTAGCCTGGGTTTGGATGCCAACCTGCGCACTAATGATAACGACCAGGAGGTGAACAACTATAACTATAATATTAAACAGTATTTGCCCAATACCGGCTTAACCAACCGCTTTGTGTTTAATGCCAATATCTACTCGGCCTATGCAAGTTTAAACTTGCATACCACTAATAACTGGACATTCAGGATAGGCGGGCGCGGCGAATTGACGGATATGGGCTTTAACCTGTCGTCGGTGGCGCAAAAATTTAACATTAAGCCGTATACCAACTTTTTCCCCAACCTGTCGGCCAGCCGCATGTTTAAGCAAAAGTATACCCTTGGACTAAGCTACAGCGAGCGCATTGCCCGCCCGCGCGAATTTGCCCTGAACCCGCAGATAGAAACCCAGGACTCCACCAATATCAGCTTTGGCAACCCGAATCTGCGTCCGTCATACACCCGGCAGCTGGATCTCAGCTTTGGGATGTTCCAGCAAAAATGGTCAATCTATCCGCGCCTGGGCTATTCCAGCACCAGCAGTATTATTGAAAGGCTAACCACCGTGAGCCCTACAGGAGTATCGCAAAGCACTTATGATAATTTGGCCAGCAGCCAGTATTATACGGTAAATATTTACGGCAATTACCGCCCTAACAAAAAGATCAACCTGAATGGCGGCGGAACCATTGGCCGTGTCATTTATCAAACCACATCGGTTAACGCGGTATCCCGCAATGGCTACAGTGTGAACGGCAAGGCGGGCATTACGATAGATTTCCCTAAACGCCTGGCCTTTGAGGGGAATATGAACTACTACAGCAACAGCTCGGCACAGGGGCGCAACTCGGGTTCGGTAAGCACCAGTTTTGGTATGCGGAAGATCTTTATGAAAAACAAGCTAAAACTGCGCATGATGGCCGTTAACCCTTTCAGCAACAGCAATAACATCACCTATACCGATGGCGTTAACTTTACGCGCGAAAGCTTTTCATCAACCCGTACCCGTAATTTCAGCATGACGATCAGCTATAACTTTACCAAAGTTGGACGCAACACCCTGGAGAAAAACCGGAAGAAGGATGGCCCGGCGCCGGAAGTGCAACCGTAATCTAACCGAAACGGAAATAGCTTTGATAAATAACTGTCTTTTATGTAAATTTGATAAGATATAAAGTTGCTATTATGCAAAAAGAGATGACAACATTTGATGAAGCTGAAATAGAACTTTTAAAAGAAAGTTTAAAACGTAGCTATAAAGAGCGTTTTGAAATGGGAACCCGCTTATATAAAATACGCCAAACTCTGAAAAAGGCTGTAATTACACACAAATCATTTATTAGCAAGTAAGATTGTGGATGTGTTTGATGAAGAAATATTAAAATTTTGGAAAGCACTTAATGATCATAATGTTCAATACATTATGGTTGGTGGCTACGCCATTATTTTACACGGTTACGAGCGTTTTACTGGCGATATCGATATTTGGATCAAAGACACGTTAGAAAACCGTCAAGCTTTACGAAAAGCTTTTTTTGCCTGTAATATGGGCGATTATCCAATGATTGAATACATGCAATTTATACCCGGCTGGACGGAATTTCATTTAAATAATACGCTACGTCTTGATATATTAATTGATATGAAAGGGCTTGAGGGATACACTTTTGATGAATGCCTTCAAATGGCGGCGATTGCTGAGATTGAGAATGTTAGCATCCCATTCTTACATATCAACCAATTGATTGAGAATAAAAAAGTAGTTAATAGGCCTAAAGATCAAATCGATGTCTCTGCACTTGAGCAAATACGTAAATTAAAGGAAGATATATAGTCATTACTTCCTGCTCCAAACCACAACCCACATAATATTCTTCCAAATCACATCTACTTCGGTAAAACCGGCGGTTTCCAGTTGTTTCAGGTGCCAGCCTACGGGGGTATGATAATCGTGCGCATCCTGGTGGGCCATCCATAATTGCCAGTCGGCCTCGGTCGATCCCAGTTTCAGAGCTTCTTCCTTCCAGCGGGCAATGTGCTTTTGGTAGATCTCTTCCGTAATCCCCCGGGTTTGATCGGCAAATACAAATACGCCGCCGGGTTTAAGCAGGATGTGCAGTTTGTGGTATAGCTTAGCTTTTGCATCATCGTTAATATGATGAATAGCGATACTGGAAATAATGAGATCGAAGCTTCCATCGGCAAAATCCAAATGGCTGAAATCCTGCTGATGATAATGGATATTGCTATTGTCCTTAAAACGCTCGCGGCATTCGTTCAAAATCTCGGCCGATAGGTCAAGCGCGTGGATCTCCGCCTTGGGGAAATGCTGCAAGGCCGCGGCTGTCAGGTTGCCGGTGCCGCAGCCCAGATCCAGTATTTGTTTAGGATGCAGATCATCCGGAAGATAATAAAACAGGTTATAAAATATCTCGTCGTACCGTGGTACACAACGACTGATCAGTTCGGTATACCGTCCACTCAGCTGATCGTAAAAATCTTCAACGGATTGCATAGATAAAGATAGTCGGAAAGTCCGGAAGACCGAAAAGTCCGGAAGTAAAAAATGTTAGAAAGGCGGGTTTGCAGAAACGCGCAATATAAAATATGAAAAAATATCTTTCGGACTTCCGGACTTTCCCGACTTTCGGACTAAAATAACTATCTTCACCGCCCGAAATCATAGGGGAACAATGAAACTATTAGAAGGAAAGACCGCGCTGATCACCGGCGCATCAAAAGGCATAGGCCGCAAGATAGCCGAGAAATTTGCCGAACATGGTGCCAATGTGGCATTTACCTATTTATCGTCTGTTGAAAAAGGACAGGCTTTAGAGCAGGAACTACAAAGCTATGGCACCAAAGTGAAAGGCTACCGGTCGGACGCTTCCAAGTTTGATGAGGCCGAAAAACTGATCAATGATATTATTGCCGATTTTGGCACCCTGCAAATTGTAGTGAACAATGCCGGTATCACCAAAGACGGTTTACTGATGCGCATGACCGAGGAAAACTGGGACGAGGTGCTGGACGTGAACCTGAAATCTATCTTCAACGTAACCAAGGCCGCTTCTAAAATAATGATGAAGAACCGTAACGGCGTGTTTATCAACATGAGTTCGGTAGTAGGTGTGCAGGGCAATGCCGGGCAGGCCAACTACGCGGCATCAAAAGCGGGTATTATTGGTTTCTCTAAATCTATCGCAAAGGAATTAGGCTCCCGTAATATCCGTACCAACGTGGTAGCCCCAGGCTTTATTAAAACCGAAATGACCGAGATCCTTGACCCTAAAGTGGTTGAAGGCTGGGCACAAGCCATCCCGCTTAAACGCGGCGGCGAGCCCGAGGATGTGGCTAATTGCTGCGTATTCCTGGCATCGGATATGGCTACCTATATCACCGGGCAGGTAATCCCGGTTGATGGTGGGATGTTGTAGGTTAGTGATTGAAAATTAGTTAATCAGAGATTAGGCTATCAAAGTATAAATGTAGAGGCGCATATTTGCGCCTTTTTTATTTGGTACAAATACCCGTTGTAACATAACTGATATAAGCCCAATTTCACTTATCTATCATTCATCATAATTTCGCATATTGCAAATACATATATGCTGTTTTTATTTTCAATCAACTGGGGTTCGGTTTCGGGGTGGTGGACACCCGTTTGCCTGTTACTGGGTGTACTGTATGCCTGGCTGATGTACCGCAATCCGCAAAACACCAGTACAACCATCCGTAATATACTGGCGGCGCTGCGTGCTACGGCGGTGTTCCTCATTGCCTTTTTGCTGGTATCCCCATTAGTTAAATCGGTGAGTTACCAGCCGCAAAAGCCTTTAGTATTGATAGCGCAGGATAATTCAGAATCTATAAAACTGTTTAAATCGCCGGGATTTGATCCCAAACAATTCGATACGGACCTGGCTGCTTTAAAGAAAACCCTGGGCGATGGCTACGATGTACGCGAATATAACTTTGATGCCGGCCTGCACGATGGACTAACTACCGGCTATACCGGCAAGCAAACCGATATTGCCCAGGCACTGCACCAACTGAACGACCGGTTTGTAAATCAGAACATTGGGGCGGTAGTTTTAGCTACCGATGGCTTATACAACCGTGGCGCCGATCCGCAATACGAAGCTAAAAACATCAAGACCAATATTTATACCATTGCCCTGGGCGATACCATCCCACGCCGCGATTTGCTGATTGCTAACGTTAATTACAACAAAACCGCCTTTTTAGGGAATGATTTTGAGATAGAAGTATTGGCTGCTGCCTATCAAAGTAATGGCGAAAGTATTCACCTGAACGTAGCCGAGGATGGGCGGCCGCTCACTACGCAATCTATCCCGGTTACCAATAACGCCTTTAAAAAAAGTATCCCGTTAAAGCTAAGTGCCGATAAAAAAGGCATCCACAAATTCACCATTAGCATTGCGCCGGTGAAGAACGAAATTTCGCTGCAAAACAATACCGAAACTATTTACGTGGAAGTGCTGGATGCCCGGCAAAAGATCCTGCTGTTATATAACAGTCCGCATCCGGATATTACCGTAATTAAACAAGCAATAGAAAGCAACAAAAATTACGAGCTAAAAACCACCCGCGCTGCCGAAGCCGGCGCCATTAACTGGAACGATTACAGCCTGGTGATCCTATACCAACCTGCCGAAGGTATGGCCGGCCTGGCTGCCAAAAGCAAAATACCCGTATGGTTTATAGCCGGTGCCCAAACCGACCTGAACGCCATGAACCAGGCGCAAAAGATAGCGCAGATAGGCGCCAACCGCCAGGATATGCAGGAAGTTTTTGCATTGCAGGCACCGGGATTCTCGCTGTTTACCCTGTCCGATTCTACTTTGCAAAAGCTGGCCAAATTTCCGCCTTTGCTGGCGCCTTATGGCAACTACAGTTCGCCCGCGGGCGGTACGCCGTTGCTAAGGCAAAAAATTGGGAGCGTACCTACACCCTATCCGCTGTTAACCTTTGGTGATGAAGGCGGCCGCCGCGAAGCGGTTATGACTGCCGAGGGAATCTGGCGCTGGCAATTATCCGAGTATCAAACCTATGGCACCCACAGCGCGGTAGAAGAGCTGTTTACGCAATGCGTACAATACCTCACCGCTAATGCCGGGCAGCAGCGGTTTAGGGTATACCCATCTAAAACCGTATTTGACGAGGGCGAGAATATCCTGCTCAACGCCGAACTATATAACGACGCGCTTGAACTGGTGAATACCCCCGATGTACGCACTGATATCAAAAACGACGCGGGTAAAAACTACAGTTTTCTGTTCAGTCGCAACGGGCAAAGTTACCAGTTGGATGCCGGCACTTTGCCTGCTGGCGAGTATACCTATAACGCCGGTGTAAAGCTGGGCGATAAATCTATGGCCGCCCATGGGCAGTTCACCGTTAAAGCCATGAACCAGGAGGCGCGCCAAAGCACGGCCAATCACCAGTTGCTGTATGCTATGGCCAAACAATCGGGCGGGGAAATGCTGCAGCCATCGCAAATGAGCCGTCTGGCCGAGCTAATCCGCAAGAACGAGACCATTAAAACCGTTGAGTACGAAGACCGGCACTATACCGACCTGATTGATATGAAATGGGTATTTGTACTGATTATGCTATTGATCAGCACCGAGTGGTTTATGCGCAAGCGGGAGGGAATATAGGTGGAAGTCGGTAGACGGGAAGTCCGAAAGTAAAACAGGTCATGCTGAACTTGTTTCAGCACCCCATCATACAGGGTGAACTTATTAGTGGCGACTATGCCCATGGCATCCTGAAATAAATTCAGGATGCCATGGGCTTTAAAGTTAATCAAGCATTATATGAACGTGCTGCCTCACGAAGATCTTACTATTATCACCAAACTAAAACCCGAGGAAGCAGAGTTTGCCCTGCGGACTAAAATTATACTTTATGACCCTGTGGGAAACACTGTACAGTATGACCAGCGTAAATCATACTTGTTTATCGGTAATGTTAACCAGAGGAAGTTTAGTCTGCAATGTAATATACAATATTATAGGGCACCTTTGATAGTCCCCATAATTAAGGGTGCAATAGAACCTTATGAAGGTGGTAGTAAAATTTCTATAAGAATTACATTAACCTACAGGATATTAATATCTTATTTCCTTATAGCTTTGTTTGAAGTTTTATTTATTTGTGTCGCAATTGCGAGTAAGGAATGGCCTGTGATATTTCTTGCGATAATTACCCCACCTTTAGCTTATTTCGGGATAAAATTTGACCTTGCTTCTAATTCTGTAAGTATCAAATCAGACCTAAAAAAGATTTTCGCTTAATTCTTCTTATCTTCCTTTACCACTACAAAAATATCCTCGTTATCTTTTTTCATGAGATACTTTTCGCGGGCAAATTTTTCGAGGGCCGATTGGTTGGTGGTTAAGGCCTGAAGCTGGGCGTTAACTTCGGCGGTTTCCTTTTTATAAAAATCACGTTCCTGGCGCAGCTTATTAGCCTGCTGACGGTATTGGTATTGCGAGAACAGGTCGTTCTTATCAAAAAATATCATCCATACTGCAAATGCTACCGTTACCAGGAAAAATTTGTTGCTAAAAAGACCAATGAGGCGTTTCATAATGCAATGATGGAATCTGCAACTAAATTAAAGCTTAATATTGAGATGTGCAAGTGGCGGATATGCAAATATGAAGATGTGCAGATATGCAAATGAAGGAATAAGGATGTGCTATGATACCACTGCCTGTTCAAAACTAAACCTGATAGAAACGGAAAGCCCGGAATGCAGCGCAGCGGAATGAGGACTTGCAGTGAATAGCAGGACTATCGGCACCGATGAAACACTACCTTTCATTTTCAAAACCTTTATATAGCTCTTCTATATAAGGAAACAGATAATCATCTGTTTCTACCGAGTAACAACACTATAATGCCTCAATTAAACTTTTTTAAAATTCACTTGAAACTTTTAAATAAATACGCTACATTTGCACTCCTGTTTTAAAAAGGAACGAATAGAAATATATAGTCATGAAAAGAACGTTTCAGCCCTCTCAGCGTAAAAGAAGAAATAAACACGGTTTCCGTGAGCGTATGTCATCTGCCAATGGCAGAAGGGTTTTAGCCTCAAGAAGAGCTAAAGGCAGAAAAAGATTATCTGTATCTGACGAGCGTCGTCACAAAGCATAATACGGATTTGCTTGCTCCGGTAATGGAGTTATATGACCGGTTATGCAATCATATCGGGCAATAAGGCAATGATGTACACTTTTAAAAAAGAAGAACGGTTATGTAATAAAAGGCTCATTGATGGGCTTTATCATAACGGTTCTTCTTTTTTATGTTACCCCTTCAAAGTTTCGTGGATGTTTACCGATGGCGGCACCATGCCGGCGCAGGTGGTTTTTGGCGTACCCAAAAAACGCTATAAACACGCGGTAGACCGTAACCTGGTAAAACGCCGTATGCGCGAAGTTTACCGTTTACACAAGCAACAATTTTTGTACGATTATCTTACAGAGCGCAATAAACACATTGCCCTCTCGCTGGTTTATGTAGGCACCGAAATTGCCGCGTACGATTTTATGGAGAAAAAAATGCTGAAAATGTTTATTCAGCTGATGGAGCAATTGCAAAAATGAGGTGGGTATGGAACATATTTAAAGCCATTATCGGCGCTATATTTTTGCTGATCATTAAAATATATCAATACTTTATTTCGCCATTAACAGGTGCATCTTGCCGGTATACTCCTACCTGTTCGCAGTATGGTGTAGAGGCGATAAAAAAACACGGCGCCTTTAAAGGCGGATGGTTAACTTTAAAACGGATTGCCAGTTGCAACCCCTGGGGTGGGCACGGGCACGATCCGGTACCGGATTGAAGTTCGGAAGTCTTAAGTCCTAAGTCGGGAGTCGAAAGTCCAAAGGATGACTTAAGACTTCGGACTTAAGACTTCGGACTTAAGACTATAGACTTACGACTCAAAATGATATTACAAATAGAAACCGCTACTACATCCTGCTCGGTTGCCCTGGCTCAGCATGGGCGGGTACTGGCTATAAGGGAACTGGACCAGCGCAATGTACATGCCGAGGTTATTACTTTGTTTATAGCAGCTGTTTGTGCCGAAGCAGGTGTAAAGTATCACGACCTTGATGCCGTGGCGGTAAGCAGCGGGCCTGGCTCATACACGGGTTTGCGTATTGGGGTATCAACCGCTAAGGGTTTATGTTACGCGCTTGACAAACCCCTGATAGCCATAGAAACACTAAAAGCCATGGCTGATGGGATAAAGGAACACTTAAGCGATGAGCTAACAGCAGGCACCCTCCTATGCCCTATGATTGATGCCCGGCGCATGGAAGTTTTTACCGCTGTATTTGACATAGCCGGTAATAAAGTAGCGCCAACAACCGCGCTGATTATTGACGAACAGAGTTACGGCGAATTACTGAACGACCATCAAATTATATTTTTTGGTGATGGCGCACCAAAATGCCGGGAAACGATTACCCATACCAACGCACGGTTTATTAATGATTTTGCCAATTCAGCGGCGCACCTTACGGCTGCCGCGCTAAGCAAATTTCAAAAAAAGGATTTTGAAGATGTGGCTTATTTTGAGCCTTATTATTTAAAGGATTTTATTGCCGGGGTTAAAAAACAATCTTAATCTTCTTTACCGGTAATGCGCTGCCAAAAGCGTTTAATAAAGCTGCGGCTATCGCCCATTGGGATATAGCTGGCATTGGCCGGATGCTCCAGCACAGGGCCAAATTTTATAGAGAACCCCATATAAAAATTTGCTCCCGTAAACTGTCCGCTTTTATAGGTCTGATCCGGTTCGCTGGCTGTACCCGCCTTGATCAGGCTGACCGTTTGCAGGATCCGGTCGCTCCCGATAAAAAACTCGGCATTAGGAGATTTGATCATAAATTGTGTACCCATGCTAAATGTCTTCCTGTCATCGTACATTCCGGTTAAGGTGCCAACAAAGTTACGGTACTGAAAATGATTAACTAAGGCCGTAGTAAAGCCGGTATAAAAAAGCTGTTTTGACAGGATAACCGTAGGGGTATATTTAATGGCGCCATTTTTAATCCAATAATCTTTTGACGCGCTAAATTCCATCCGGCTGTCTGTTGGGGTGGTAAAACTATGCTGAATAGAGTTACTTTGAACTAAGGCGGCGGCAGTATTGGCAACGCTGTCTTCCAACCCGCGTTCCGAAAGCCCTTGTACAACACCAGTATTATTAAATTCGCCGACATACGACATTTTATTCCAGTGTATAAAACCCAGGTCTTTAATATTAAATTGTATATGGGTTTTATTATCGGTAAGGTACGATGTACCGAAACTGATGCTTGCCCCGGGGTTTTTAAAAGTTGGCAATACATCGTGCGATGTAAAATTTCCCGGCGCAAAGCTGGCATGATAATTACCCTGAAAACTAATAAAAGCCAGATCGTTAGCCCGGTCGAAGTTAATAATGGAGTGGTTGATATTAACTTTATTATACACTACACCCATTAAGGCACTTAGTTTAACGCCAAAAGCCAGTTTATCATCCACATCTGCCCGATAGCTTGCACTTATTTGATGATATACCTGGTAGTTATACCTGTTGTTAAATAGTTCGCTATAACTGTCTTTTGTAAATTCGGTATTATCGGCCAGTAGTTGTACAGATTCATCCGTAAAAACACCTCTTGCTTCGGTGCGTGTTTGCGCAGATATCCCAAACTCCCGGTTTCCGTCTAAACTGGTATGCACCCTAAGCATAAAAAAATAAGCATTAAGGTTTTGGTTTACATAGTTTAATTTTTTATTGCCAATGCCTAATGGCTCGGTCCCGTATCTGCCCCAAAACAACCGGTTTTTAAGTTCGGCCTGCACATTGCCGGTAAGGGTAACGTCGGTATTGAAATTGGGTACAAAAATATTAAAGGCTATCCTGCGGCTGGTATCGGCAACAAATGTTTTTTGCGATGGATTTTCAAAAGCATCGTATAATGTACCTGTATTGTACTGTGAAAACTGCTGTGCAGAGAGCCGGGAATGAAGTGCCGATAAAAAAAATAAAACAGTAAGAAATCTCTTCATTCCGTTATCAATAGTAGCTTAGTGGTTAGCGATAAAGATATCATTCAAATATTATATCGCAACAATTTTAATTAAATTGTTATACAACCTTTAACGCAACAATAACGCCAATAGTTACTATTTTTTTCAAATTAACCATTGGTTTAGAGGCGCTTAATTATTGGTTAGCTATAGTGTCGGTTTTGTTAAGGCGCATATAGAAGTTAGTGTAAAAATTACGGTCGGATGCGCTGAATTGCCACGAGAGGGCGTAGTATTTATTAGGGCCATTATTTTCGGTATTGAACAGGCGCGCAAACGAAGGTTTCATCTCCCTTTTTAAAATGGGGAATATATTTCTGAAATGTAGAAAGTACGCCACATTACTGCGTTCGGCCAGCAGATTATCAAAATCGGTGTAACCAGTAGTTTTATTTAACAGCTTATGGTTCAGATAGCTATCCTTATAACTGTTCAACTCATTGGCACTATTGGCCAGGATAAGGTAATTATCCAATATCATAAAATACGGATGGTTCAAAATACTAAAGGTATCACCCAATAAATAAAATGGCAGCTTACTGTATTTAAACTGGCCTATATCATCATTAGCCATAGTGCTGATATTTACCATCAGCGGGCGCATGGCCGATCCATCCTTTAAAGCAATGATCCCTAACTTTTCATCGTACCGGGTAATGATCATGGCAAATTCGCCCAGCAGCAGGTTATGAAATTCCTTGTTCAACTGTATTCCGGTTTCCTTTTTAATACGGGTAAACAGTTCTGTTTTTTCGGCGCCCAAGTTTGCGTTGGTATGATAACGGTCCAGGTCGGCGGCAAATTTTTTGGTATCTGATAAGCCAAAGCAGGTACTTAATGCCGTTGTAGAGGGGAATATATCTTTTAATTTGCCTTCCACCGGCTGCTGGTTAGTAAATAAGGTAAGATAGCTTGCCGCCTTGTTGCGCTGTATATTGCTAAAACCATTAAACATTAAAGCATCGGTTTTATAGTTTAACGTAAGTGCGCCCAGCGCCGGCAGCATGCGCAGGCTTTTTAACAGACCGGTATTTTTTGCGATGAAAAACTGGTCGAACAGCGGAGTAAGCTGCGCGTAGTTGATATACAGGTTAGCCAGCGAATTAGTATTTTGCTGATCGGGGATCTGTAAAAAATCCTTATCGTCTTTTGCAGGCTTATATTGGGCGCTTAACACGGCAAGGTCTTTTGAAAAACTACCCGAAAGGATATGGTTACCATGGTTTACCAGGTAAAAGCTTTTTTTAAGCGCGTTAAAGTAAATATGATAGGCTTCCTTACCGCCCAAAGTAATGTGACTGATGATTATACCGGGTTTACTTTTTTTTGCCAGTTCATCCAGGTGGTTACTGTTAAAGATCTCGCTGCCGGCAATAGTGAGCAAAAAATCAATACTATCGCGTTGCTGCCCATGCACCGAAACATAGATATGCTGACCGGTAAAAAAATTTTGAAGTAGCCGGTCGTTCAGCAACTGATCGCGCAGGTCTGATAGCTCCTTAGTTTTCTCATCGCCAACCAGGTTGGTCAACAGCTGGTTACCGCTAAAAATATCGTAAAATCCGTTATCGTTACTAAATTCAAATATCAGCGCCGCGTTGTTGGGGATGCTTTGCATTACCTTTGTAGCATGTGCGGCCGGGGTGTTCAGGTTTTTAAAATAGATCACCGTTATCACCACTGTAGCGGCGAGTAAAACCAGGGTAGCGATGATCATCTTTCTCATAATGCTGTCATTCAAAGGTATGATTTTTAAGTACTATCATTAAACTAATACTTTCAAATGGTAACTTAGCCTTTTATCTCCTCTATGAATAAACAGATCATCATAACCGCTTCGTTTTTTGGGATGCTGGCCGTAGTTTTCGGGGCGTTTGGCGCGCATAGCTTAAAAGCCGTGCTTACACCGCAGCACCTGGAAACCTGGCACACCGCTGTACAGTATCATTTTTACCATGTGTTTGCCTTGCTTTTCCTGTCAACGTTCGCGCGTTTTAAAAGCGGCTTAATTTCAGCCAGTTATTATCTGTTTACTTTTGGTATTATTTTTTTCTCGGGTTCGCTGTATCTGCTATCGTGCCGCGATGCGCTGGGCTGGCCATGGTTAACCGCACTTGGCCCGGTTACGCCTTTAGGTGGCTTTCTGTTTATAGCGGGATGGATCACATTGGCATTGGCGGCTTTCCGCAATAAATAAACCGTACCCCATGTTAGAATTTGCCGAGGCACAACATACCGATAGGAAAACGCTTTTTGTTGAAGTGATATTGCCCCTGGCTATTGCTATTAACTATACTTATCGCATCCCTTACGAGATGAACGGGCAGGTGGCGGTAGGCAAGCGTGTGGTAGTGCAATTTGGCAAAAGCAAGCTGCATACCGCTATTATTGCCCGCATAAGCGACCAGGCGCCCGCCAAATACGAAGCCAAATACATATTGGATATCCTGGATAATGTGCCTATAGTTAACACGCTTCAGTTGCAGTTTTGGGCCTGGCTGGCCGATTATTACCTTTGCAATATGGGCGAAGTAATGAACGCCGCCCTGCCATCGGCACTGAAGCTGGCCAGCGAAACCAAAATAGAACTGAACAAGGATTTTGAGATAGATAAAACTACATTAAACGACCGCGAATACCTGATCGTCGATGCGCTGGAGCTGCAACCCGAACTAACCGTTAGCGACATAGCCAAACTGCTGGGCCAAAAAACAGTGATGCCGATATTGAAGCTGATGTTCGAGAAAAACATCATCCATATATCCGAAGAGGTGAGCGACCGCTACAAGCCCCGTAAGCGTACTTTTATTACGTTAAACCCCGTATACAATAACCCCGACCAGCTAAAAGAATTGTTTGGTATACTGGAAAAACGCGCGCCCAAACAGGCAGATGCCGTGCTGGCCTACATCCAGTTATCGCGCAAGCAAAAAACCATCTCCAAAAACGAACTGACCGAAGCCAGCGGCGCCGGGGCGGCTATTATAAAAGGACTGATAGAAAAGGAAGTATTTTTTGCCGAAGATAAAAACGTTAGCCGCCTTTATGCCGGTGACGATGAACTGGAAGCAAATTTTGAACTAAGCCCCGCCCAGCAAATTGCGCTGGACGAGATACGGGAAGGCTTTGACAAAAAGGATGTACTGCTGCTGCATGGCGTAACCTCATCGGGCAAAACGCAGATGTATATCCGCCTGATTGAGCAGATGGTAAACAGCGGTAAACAGGTGCTTTACCTATTGCCCGAAATTGCGCTCACCACCCATATTGTTGAACGCCTGCGCCGCTATTTTGGCAATAGCATAGGT
Source organism: Mucilaginibacter sp. GW821-FHT07H05 (assembly GCF_059418485.1). Lineage (NCBI taxonomy): Bacteria > Pseudomonadati > Bacteroidota > Sphingobacteriia > Sphingobacteriales > Sphingobacteriaceae > Mucilaginibacter > Mucilaginibacter sp. GW821-FHT07H05. The sequence goes on along the minus strand of NZ_JBWKPY010000005.1, from coordinate 291,864 downwards.
GTATACCACTCACGTTTTAATGATAATGAGCGGGTTGAGGTTTGGCAAAAGGTATTAAGCGGGGAATACCGCGTAGTGCTGGGCGCGCGTTCGTCGGTATTTTTGCCTTTCGGCGATCTGGGCTTAATTGTGGTGGATGAGGAACATGAAACATCCTACAAACAGTTTGACCCCGCCCCCCGCTATAACGCCCGCGACGCGGCCATTTACCTGGGCAATATGTACAAGGCCAAAGTGTTGCTGGGTTCGGCAACGCCTTCGATGGAATCATATTACAACGCGCACAACGGCAAGTACGGCTTTGTGGAACTGATGGAACGCTTTGGCGGTGTAGAAATGCCGACGACCGAAGTAGTTAGTATTGCCGAAGAAACCAAAAGGAAAACCATGCAATCGCACTTTACCAGTGTGCTGATGAATGATATAACCACCGCGCTGGCTGCTAAGGAGCAGGTGATCCTGTTTCAAAACCGTCGGGGGTATGCGCCTATCATCATCTGTAAAGTTTGCGCTTACACGCCAAAATGTATCAACTGCGATGTAAGCCTCACCTACCATAAAAGCAGCGGCAAATTGCATTGCCATTACTGCGGCTATAAAGAGGAGTCGCCGTCGGTTTGCCCGGCTTGCGGATCTACCCAGTTAGAGTATAAGGGTTTTGGTACCGAAAAAGTGGAGGACGAGTTAAAACTGCTGCTCCCCGATGCCCGCATAGCCCGCATGGATTTGGATACCACCCGGTCTAAAAACGCCTTCCAGAACATCCTGAACGACCTGGACGAAAAACGCATTGATATATTGGCCGGTACGCAAATGGTGGCCAAAGGACTTGATTTTGCCAACGTAACGGTGATAGGTATCATCAGTGCCGATAGTTTATTAAAGTATCCCGATTTTAGGGCCAATGAGCGCGCCTTCCAGATGCTGTCGCAGGTAAGCGGCCGGGCTGGCCGCCGCGGTAAGCAGGGCAAGGTGGTGGTCCAAACCTACGATCCGGGCCACCGGGTAATAAAACAGGTGATAGAGAACGATTATGTAGACCTGTACAATACCGAAATGACAGAGCGCAAAAGCTTTAAGTACCCGCCTTTTTACCGCCTCATTCAGTTAGATATTAAGCATAAAGACCCTGAAGTACTATACCATCAGGCCGAATACCTGGGCCGCGAACTGCGCAAGCATTTTGACGACCGGGTGATTGGTCCCGAGTACCCGCTGGTGGGCCGTATCCGTAATTACTTTATCAAATCTATTTTAATGAAGTTTGAAAAGGACGGCGTATCCATGCAAAAGGTTAAGGCCACCATCCGCGAAGTGATCCTGCAATATAATACCACCAAACTCAGCAAGGGCAGCATTGTGCAGCCGGATGTGGATCCGTATTAGGATTAGAGGCTTATTGACAATGGTACCCCGTCAGGGGTTCAAGGTTTGTAGAAAATTGCCACCCACGCCAGCACCCCGTAGGGGCGCAAGGTTTGTGTTAAATAGGGTTACATCTCACGTTATTCACAAACCTTCAACCCCTACGGGGTTGTTAAATTCACTTCTATTTTTCTACAAACCTGTAACCCCTAACGGGGTTAGGATAATGTCAAAATATAGGCTTGCATGTCTTACTTATGTAAGCGAAGTCCGGTAGGAGTTCAAGGTTTGCAGAAAAAATATCAACGGCTGGCTGCACCCCGTAGGGGTGCAAGGTTTGTGTTTAAATATAAAAGACCGGCTTTATTCAGGAAGCTTAAAGATATATCGTTCGTCAAAATCAACATCGAAATTAACCAACATTTTTTTGTATTCATCTAAAAAACTAATTCGCTTGTGATGTTCTTGTTGGTTCATAATATATTTAACAACGCTGTCAATCTGCGATTTGCTGTGGCTGAATGCTCCGTAACCTTCCTGCCACAAAAACTTCGATGGCGTAAGATTATTAGTGTTGATCCATTCGGATGATTCGCGTTTTACGTTCCGCATCAAATCGGAAATAGATTGATTGGGGTTTAATCCCACAAACAAATGCAAATGATCGGGCATGTTGTTAATAACAATTAATTTATGCCCATGATTTTGAACAGTTGCAGATATGTATTGTCGTAAGCGTTCATCCCAATCAGTTTGAATTAAAGATGCACGGTATTTTACAGCAAATACGCAATGAATATAAAGCTGAGTATAGGTATTTGGCATAAGTATAGCGACACAAACCTTAAACCCCTGATGGGGTTGTTAAATTTACATCTTTTTCTACAAACCTTTAACCCCTAACGGGGTTGGGATAATTAGCATCGCTACCTGTCTCAACTATTGCCTCACAATGCCCGTCAAATGGATAGTGGTCAGCTTCGTACCCCAACCGCATATAAACTTTTCTTCTAAAATATCAGCATCAATAGTCACTTTTGATTTATCTACTTTAAACTCGTCGGCCAGGTTATCGGGGTGATAGGAAATACCATCAACATTAACCGTCCAACTACAACCGTCTGCAGCAACTGCCCCGCTATTATAAACAGTAGCGTTGGTTTTTACCAGATGCGTTGAATCACTTTTATCTTTTTTACAGGCTGCAAAAACTATGCAGGCTATCACCAATGGCAGTATTTGTTTGATTTTCATATTGGGTTTCAGTTATATACATTACGCCAAAAACAAGGTTAACGCTACATAAATCCCAAACTATAATCATGTAATTACCTTGCTACATACCACAATAATATCCCGGATTAACTATATTTATCACCATCAATTACTAACCCCAAATGAAGAAAATTTCGATATTACTACTCCTGTTGTCGGTGGCCGTATACACCGCCCATGCCCAGGCCGATGCCCAAAAATGGTTTAAAGCGCGCGCGTATCTCAATGGTTTGAAACTGGTCCCGCATGAATCTACCGATGCCGCCGAATTTGCCCGCCAGTACGCGGCCAATAAAGATCAGTGGGACAAAGCATTCGCTTACCTGAAAAACACCGATTTGGACAAGATCCCGCCGGGCAAGTATCCTATAGAAGGTACCGACCTAATTGCATCGATCACCGAAACACCTACCAAGGATTTTGAGAAAACCCAATGGGAATCGCACCGAAAAGTGATAGACCTGCAATATGTGATACAGGGCGCCGAGAAGATCAGTGTGTTCCCCGTGGCTAAGGCTAAGGTAACCGTACCATACGATGAAACTAAGGACGTGGCCCGCTATGAAGCCGAGGGAACCGTTTACACTGCCGTACCCGGCACTTTCTTTTTGTTTTTCCCGGGTGACGCGCACCGCCCAAGCATTAAGGCCGATGGCTTTGATAAGGACAAAAAAATTGTGATCAAAATAAAGTATATGCCGTAGTTTTCTACCAACCAATCGTCCCGATGGGACGGGAATTGTTGCAAATCATTACCAATCAATGTCCCATCGGAACATCTGGTTGGTAGCAATGAAACCAAACGAATATTCCCGTTCCATCGGAACGTTTGTGATACCATATTTACTTGCGATGTGCAGAAATAAAGAGGTACTTATATTCAGATATTTAACCAAAACAGGCTATTCCGGTAAAGAAATAGCCTGTTTTTTTTGTCTAAATTAGCACCTGTAATGGCGTATAAATTTATTGATAATTACAGGGAAAAGGGAGCGCGCAAGCGCCTGGTGGAGATACTGAGAAAAAAAGGCATAGCCGACGAACGCGTGCTGGAGGCCATTGGTAAAATTCCGCGGCATTACTTTTTTGATGAAACCTTTTGGGCACAGGCCTACAAGGATATCGCCTTCCCGATTGGCGAAGGGCAAACCATATCGCAGCCTTATACCGTAGCCTACCAAACCGAATTATTACATATTAATAAAGGCGATAAGGTATTGGAAATTGGTACCGGATCGGGTTATCAAACCTGCGTGCTGCTGGAGCTTGGCGCTAAAGTTTATACCATTGAGCGACAGGAAAAGCTGTTTGAACGCACCCGCTGGGTATTGCCCAATAAAATGGATTATAAGGCGCACTTTTTTTTAGGTGATGGATCCATCGGCATTGCGGCCCATGCGCCTTATGATAAAATAATTGTAACGGCCGGCGCGCCAACTGTGCCGGGCGTATTACTGAAGCAACTGAAGGTAGGCGGCATGATCGTGATCCCGGTTGGCGACGCGGACTCCCAAAAAATGGTGACGGTACTAAAAGTTGGTGAAAACGATTACGAGAAAATGGAATTGGATACCTTCCGGTTTGTGCCTTTGGTTGGGGATAAGGCCTGGTAGGTCTGTACAACTTTAAACACAGCGTGTCATTTCGACGAACGGAAAAGGGCAGTGCGAAAGGGTGAGGAGAAATCTTCTACGTGCGATAGGCATATCGTATAAGATTTCTCCTCACGCCACACACATCCAGCCCGGTTCGTTCGAAATGACATAGTTATTATTAGGAAAGAATGGATGCCTTAACATACGACGATAAAAAATTTGAAGACCAATCCTTTACCGAAATGGTGGTTAAGGGGCGCGAATTTCAAAGCTGCACTTTTAAGCGCTGCGATTTTACCGGTGCCGATTTTGGCAGCAACAAATTCCTGGATTGCATTTTTGATGGCTGTAACCTGTCGATGATCAAGCTAAACGGCGCTACGCTGAACGATGTGCAGTTTAAGCATTGCAAAATATTGGGCGTGCTGTTTTACGAGTGCCAGGATTTTTTGTTCAGTGTTAGCTTTGATACTTGCATGATGGATTATTCGTCCTTTATGCGCAAAAAGATGGTGAAGACTAAATTCAGCAAATCATCCTTAAAGGAAGCTAATTTTACCCAGACTAACCTTGCAGGTTCGGTGTTTGAGCAATCGGATTTAGCCGGTACTATTTTTAATCAGACCGATCTGTCGTCGGTTAACTTTACCAGCGCGTATAATTACAGCATCGATCCCGAACTGAATAACGTAAGCAAAGCCAGTTTTAGTTTGGATGGGGTAAGCGGCCTGCTGGATAAGTATGGGATTAAGATAACACCCTAAGAAGCAAGGTGTCATGCTGAGCCTGTCGAAGCATGGTGGGCAGGCCTCCGCACGCACCCTTCGACATGGCAGGTTTTTAATTCCCCTCTTGAGAGGGGGTGGGATGGCAGGGGTGTGTCATTACCGATATGCAAATCGCCGAAAGGACACACCCCTCCGCCCCTCTCAAGAGGGGAATCGCTCAGCCCCGCTTTTTAACGCTTACAGCCCCACCCGCTGCCCAAACTGCGCGATATGAAATCCATTACGCAATACCGTTAAAGCCTCCTTGCTTTTGGGATTAATAACCGGGTTGGTGTGGTTAAAGTGAATAAAGTAAACCTTACCCTTTTCCCTTGCAGGTAAGGCCGACAATAACTTCATCGATTCGATGATAAACGGATGCGGTATCTCGGCAATATTACGGGTTTGGATCTCATCGCCGCTGTAAAAGGTGCCATCTACAAAGGCGTAATCTACCATCGATATTTCATGCGCGATATCCTTATTCCACAGCGCCCACTTATTGATATCGGGAATAAATAAAACCTTTTTGCTGGGACCTGCTATAAGGTAACCTACCGTTTCAGACAATTCATCGCGGTGTGGGACCATAATGGGGGTTACTTTGATATTACTGCTTAAAACCAATTGCTGTTCGTTTTGCAGGGGCTGGATCGCGATGTTGTTCAGGTTTACCAATTGGCTCCACGGTCCATTGGTTTCTAAAAAGGTTTTCATGCGGGGCATCGCGTAAGTGGTCACGCCTTTACTATTGATGGCTTCCCTACCTAAATACATCAGGCCGGTATAATGGCCGATATGTGCGTGGGTAATAAATATGCCGTCGGGCATTTCCTTTTGCTGGAAGCCCGAAGCACGCTTTAACATTTTGGCCTGTGCAGGCATATCCGGTGTGGCTTCAAAAAGCCAGGTTTGCTTGTTTTGCGGATCTATCAAGCCTAATGATACCACCTTACGGCGATAATCGGGGTGGCTGAACAAATCCCTGCAGCAGCTTTTATTGCAGCCGATATGGGGCGAGCCGCCATCCTGTATGGTACCTAAAACCATTAGGCTTACACCCGGTGGTTTTACCGGCTGATAGGCAGAAAGTAGCAGGTATAAGATTATAGCGGCGGCTAAGCGGGTTATTTTCATCATCAGAATAAAGCTAAAGAAAATCGTATAACCATAATGATAATATTATTCATAAATTGTACTCATTAACCACCATCACATTTACTCCTATTATCATGACAACTAAAACCAGTTTTAACGCAACTAAAGTGCCACGCTTTAATCCGTTTATACCGCATGCCGTAATTGCTGGTAACCTCATTTTTGTTTCAGGCACAACGGGGGTAGATCCGGCTACGGGCAAATTAGTCGGTGCCGGTTATGAGGAACAGGCCATGCAGGCTTTCCATAACCTCCAAACCATTTTAGCGGAAGCTGGAAGCGATATCAGCAAAGTGGTAAAAACTACGGTATTTATGGTAACAGGCGCCGACAGCGATTTCGCTATCATTAACAAAGTGTATAGCACATTTTTTCCAACTGAGCCGCCTGCCCGCAGCGCGCCACAGGTGATGCCTTTTCCCGGCGGTATCCTGATATCGGTGGAGTGTATTGCCGTGGTTTAATGCTTAGTCCGATAGACCAATATTTCCTGCAGAAGGATGAACCCGTAAAAGGTTGCCTCCAATTTTTACGCGAACATATCCTGAAGCAGGATACCCATATTACCGAAACCTGGAAATACGGTATGCCCGTTTATTGCTACAAAGGGAAAATGTGTTGCTATTTATGGGTGCATAAAAAGTACCATCAACCTTATATCGGTTTTGTAGAAGGCAAACTGATTGATCATCCCGATTTGCTGCAGGAAAAGCGCGCCCGCATGAAAATACTGCTGGTTGATGCCACACAAGATCTTCCAATGGATAAAATAGACGGCATCCTCAATACCGTAATAGCGCTATACAAATAACTTAACCGATCATTTCAAATCCCGGGAAGGGTCGCTGTGTTTCAGCTAAACTATTCAGCGGCGGGAAATCAGCTATGAGGATCATTTTTCCCAAATAGCCAATATATTTTACGCCTATATCGTCAGTGTTAGATTAACCCAAAAACCGCTCTTTTACAGCGGATTGGCACTTTTTTATAAATCCTGTGCCAATAAACTGAAAACAATTCCGTTTCAGTTAAGTTATAGTTAATGAAATTGCAGCACAGTTATATAAAAAGGAGTACTATAAAGAGACAGCTACTAATTGTTTAATTAATCGAAATCTAAAAAAACAGAAACATGAAAAAGTCCTTTTTAATAGCCGCTGCGTCTATGTTATTTTGTGTGGCAACCAGCCAGGTAATGGCCCAAACCGACACTACAAAAAAGCAGGCAGATACTACAAAAAAAGCAACTACTACTACCCCGCCGGCTAATGCAGCTACTGATGTGGTTGGCGCTTTAAACAGCAATAGCGATTATACCACCGCGGCCCTGGCCGTAAAGGCAGCCGGACTGGAAAGCATCCTGAAAACTGGTGGCCCTTATACTATATTTGCGCCCAATAATAACGCGTTTGCCAAGCTGCCCGCCGGCCAGCTGGATAGTTTGATGAAAGACCCTGTTAAACTGGGTACTTTGTTAAAAGGCCATATTGTAACCGGTAAATATGCTAAAGCTGATATTATTAAAGCATTAACCGCCGGCAAAGGCACAGCATCGCTGACTACCCTTGACGGGAAAACATTAACACTTTCTATCAGCAAAACCAGTACGCTGCAATTAACCAACGCAGCGGGAAGTATTACCGAAGTAACGCTTTATGATTTGATAGGCGGCAATGGTATTGTAAATGGCGTTAACAATGTTTTAGCGCCGTCTAAGTAATATTTTCTAATAAAAAAGGAAGCCCCGACTTAAAGATCGGGGCTTCCTTTTTTATTTTGATTCAGGAAAATTTTGGAAGGTAATTACAACACGGCAGGCAGGTTCGCAAGCCAATGCCCGCCGCGTTTAATTTCAAATCTCTCAGCACTAATCAATAGTTTAAACAAACCTTGGTCCGCAGGAACCCCTGCGGAGGGGAAAGGGATATTTAATCTAATTCGTTTAATAGTTAATTAAAAGGTATTAAACCTAAGGCAAACCCAATGCCATGATGCAAAACTTGCTTTTTGGTGTATAATACCCCTATTTATATTAACTGTGGAGAAATAAAAGGGGTAAGGTTTTACACGGATTGGGGAATTGAGCCCCATCTCCCAAAGGGTTAATTATTTGCTAAACTTATCAGCCACAACCAATTCTTTACTGCCGGCTGTGTACTTATAAAAGCCGCTGCCCGATTTTGCACCTAAATGCCCGGCCATCACCATATTAACCAATAGCGGGCAGGGCGCATATTTTTGATTGCCCAGGCCATCGTATAATACATTTAATATAGCCAGGCAAACATCCAGCCCAATAAAATCGGCTAATTGCAGCGGGCCCATGGGGTGGGCCATCCCCAATTTCATTACGGTATCAATTTCGTGCACGCCGGCTACCCCTTCAAATAAAGTATAAACCGCTTCATTAATCATAGGCATTAAAATGCGGTTGGCCACAAAGCCGGGGTAGTCATTCACCTCAACAGGTACCTTGCCCAGTTGGCGGCTCAGCTCCATCACCGTATTAGTTACTTTGCTGGTTGTGGCATAGCCGCGTATCACCTCTACCAGTTGCATTACGGGTACAGGGTTCATAAAGTGCATACCTATTACATTACCCGGATTTTTGGTTACCGCTGCAATACGGGTAATACTAATAGATGATGTATTAGTAGCCAGGATGGTACCGGCACCGCACAGGTCGCTCAGTTGCTTAAATATGTCCAGCTTAATCTCGGGGTTTTCGGTGGCGGCTTCAATCACCAGTCCGGCATCTTTTACGGCAATGGCCATGTTGGTGCCGGTAGTAATGTTGCCGAGTGTTGCTGTTTTTATCTCATCGGTAATTGTCCCTTTTTTAACCTGCCGGTCTAAATTAGTGGCGATGGTTTGCATAGCCTTTTCAAGCGCTTCGGTTTTCATATCAACCAATTGCACTTTAAAACCGCTTTGGGCAAACGTATGCGCAATACCGTTTCCCATAGTGCCCGAACCTATTACTGTGATGTTTTCCATATTTATCGATATAATATATTTTTATAACCTATAACCAATATGGTCATAAAATTGCAATTGTTTTAATATTTGTTTGACATTTTTGTTACAAATATAATTTTCTGTACATTACAGTTTCATAACTATTATTTAACAAAAACTAATCAAAAATGAAGAAAAATTTACTCAATCTTCTTCTTCTGAGTTTTTTTGCATTTTCAAGTGCATTTGCTCAAAGCAGAAAAATTACGGGTAGTGTTGTTGGTGCCGATGACGGCCAGGCGCTGCCCGGAGTTTCCATTAAAATTGTGGGCACCACACAAGGTACGCAAACCAATGCCGATGGAAATTTCAGTCTGAATGTTCCAGCCGGTGCAAAGTCACTCCAATTTTCTTATTTGGGGTACAGCACTACTACGGTTGCCATTACTTCGGCTACTGTTTACACTGTAAAATTAAAATCGGACAATAAAGCGTTAAGCGAAATTGTGGTTACCGGTTACGGTGTGCAGCAGAAAAGAGAAGTGACAGGCTCTATCGTATCCCTGAAGGCCGTTGATATTGAAGACAAACCTATACAAACGCTTGACCGTGCTTTACAGGGCCGTGCAGCGGGTGTGCAGGTAACTTCAAGCAGCGGTCAGCCGGGTGGCGGCTTATCTGTAATTATCCGCGGTACAGCTACTATTAACGGTACCACCCAGCCACTTTACATTGTTGATGGTGTTCAGCTTTCAACAGGCGGCCTGTCGGGCCAAACATCGGTTAACTCCCTTTCATCCATTAACCCTGATGATATCGAGTCGATCGAAGTTTTAAAGGATGCGGCATCTGCGGCCATTTATGGCTCGTTAGCGGGTAATGGTGTGGTAATTATCACCACCAAACGTGGTAAGGTAGGCAAAACCCAGATAAACCTATCGGCACAATACGGACAGGCTAAAAACTATAACCCGTACAAAACCGTTAGCGGCTCCGACTACTTTATGCTGCAAAAGGAGGCTTACGAAAACTATAACCAGCGTATAGGTAACGCACCCGGTGTAGGAACAGCGGCGGCTATAACCGCGTCGTTCCCAAGCGGTGTTTTACCTGCTACCATACCAACTTACGATTATGTAAGGGGCATTACACAAACAGGCAAGGTATCACAATACGATCTGTCGTTTAACGGTGGTGATGCAAAAACCAAATTTTTTGTAGCCGGTTCATATAATAATACACAGGGTACTATTATTAACTCATCATTTACACGTGGTACATTCCGCGCCAATGTTGATCATAAAGTGTCCGACAATTTTAGCCTGCAGGCATCCATCAACTTAACCGGATCGGGCGAGGCCGGCCCGTCAACAAACTCGGGCTTCTTTACCAATACGCCGTTTACAGGCGCCGTGCTAACATCGCCTATAAACCCCATTTATAATGCCGATGGCACATACAATACAGCAACTGTAGGTATTAACGCCGGCAATAACATTATACAAAACGTAGTACAGGAAGTGCGTACAGCTGGTACCTTCCAAACTGTAAGCAACCTGGGCTTAACTTATAATATTTTACCAGAGCTATCATTCAGGGCATTTGGCGGCCTGGAGTTTTCTGATATCCGCGATTTAAACTACCGCCCGGCCACCATTCCTATTTACGCCCCGCTTGGCTCGGGTGTTGAAACCTACCGCCGCAACATTAACTACAATACCAGCGGTACCTTTAACTACAGCAAAAGGTTTAATGGCATACACAACTTCTCGGCCTTAGCGGGTTTCGAGTACCGCTCGGTAACCAACCAGGTAGAGTCGGCCTCGGCACAAGGCTTTCCAAGCCCCCTGCTGATTTTAGTGAGCAGTGGTTCAACCCCTACAGCTGCAACTTCAACCTTTACAGGCTTTAGGGTTGCCGGCTTTTTAGGTAATTTAAAATATGATTATAAGGGCAAATACCTTTTCTCGGCCAATGTACGCCGCGATGGTTCATCAAGGTTTGGCCCTAACCATAAATATGGTACTTTCTACGGCTTCTCGGGCGGCTGGAATATGGTTGCTGAAAACTTTATGCGCGATCTTACCTTCATCAGCCAGTTAAAGCCACGTGTTAGCTACGGTGTTACCGGCAGCCAGCCTGGTACCGATTTTACGGGCTTAGCCCTATACGGCGGTGGCGGCCAATATGGCGCTCCGTTAGCGGGTGGTTTAAGGCCTTCACAACTGGCCAACCCCGATTTCACCTGGGAAAAATCAACACAAATTGACTTTGGTTTAGATTTCGGTTTCCTGAACAACCGTATTACCGGCCAGTTTGATATTTATCGTAAAAAGAATACCGACCTGATATTAGGTTTAACCTTACCGGGCGATTCGGGCTTTACCTCATACACTGTAAATGCCGGGGCTGCGCAAAGCGAGGGTATCGAAATTCAATTGGGTACGGTTAACCTTGACGGTAAGTTTAAGTGGAGCACCAACTTTAACATAGCATGGAACCGCACCAAGTTGCTGCAACTGGTTAACGGCCTGCAGCAAACAGGCACCTTTACTTATACCGTAGGCAGCCCGCTGCAAAACATTTACACCCAAAAATGGGCCGGTGTTAACCCGGCCGACGGGCGCCAGATGTTTTATGATATTAACGGGAACATCACTTATTCGCCAAAAACAACCGACGCCCGGATTATTGGCAACCAACTACCCCGTTTTTATGGTGGCTTGGGTAATACCTTCTCTTATGCTGGTGTAAGTCTGGATGTGTTATTTCAATACCAATACGGCAATAAATCGTACCTGCAAACCCAGCAATACCTGGAAACATCCGGCGATTTGGCCAACAACCAAAGCATAAACCAATTGAGCAGGTGGACCACTCCGGGGCAAATCACATCTGTACCACGCCCTTATGTAGGCAGTACAGGTACCGAGCCGGGAGGCGTTAACGTACAAACCCTGTCAAGCAGGTTTGTTGAAGATGCATCTTACATCCGTTTAAAACAAGTAATGTTAAGCTATAAATTGCCTAAATCGGTAACCGAAAGCATGAAATTAGGTTCGGTATCAATATTCCTGCAGGCATTAAACCTGGCCACCATTACCCATTACAGGGGTGATGATCCGGAAAATACGGGTAACAACTTAAACTTCTATCCTAACGCGAGGACTCTTACCGCCGGATTAAACGTTAAATTCTAAAAGACATGAAAATGAACAAGAAAATATTTGTAATATATCTAACCATCGCACTGTCGTCGCTTACCGCGTGCAAAAAGATATTAGATATACAGCCAAAAAATCAAATCAGCACAGATGCTGCTTTAAAAGATGTTAATGGTTATTATGCGGTATTGATATCAGTTTATGACAGGCTGCAATCATATACCTACTGGGGACGTGATATGGCCCTGGAGGGTGATTGCCTTGCCGATAATATCTATACGGTATCGGCGCTGGCCGGCGGACGTTATGTAACCACCAATACCAATACACGTGGTGCCATTTATAACATCTGGACACAGGCCTATGCCGCCATTAACGATTTAAACAACATTATTGCCGGTATTGACGCTGCACCAGCCGTTGGTAATGCCCAACTGCTTTTACAGGCCCAGGTTAAAGCCGAAGCCTACGCACTTAGGGGCATGATCTATTTTGATATTGCCCGTGTATATGGCTACGAGCCCAATAAGGTGCCAACCAGTGGATTAGGTTCGGGTTTTGACAAGAGCGCCGTTTTACGCTTAACACCAACTACAGCTTTTGGCGATGCTACTTCTATTAACCGCTCAACCATTACACAAACCTATACCCAAATAGAGAGCGATTTTACCAAGGCCATCACTACGTTTAAAGCCAGTTATCCGTTTATTGCTACTCAAACCGGGAATTATAAAAGACCCGTAAATCCTTACCATATTAATGAAAGCGCTACGCACGCGTTTTTAGGTAAGCTTTATTTGTATTGGGAAAAATACCCCCAGGCTGTTACCGAATTTGATAACGCGCTTGATCCGGCAATAACACCCAATACCTTAGCGCCAATTACAGCGGGTACTTATACTGCGGCATTTAAAAAGATCCCGAACCCTGAATCGTTGTTAGAGTTGTATTACAACCAATCGGTTGAAGTAGTGGGTGTAACCGGTAGTAACGACGCGCCTTTTACCTATACACAACCAACAGGTTATAACTCATCTAACTTATCAACTTTTGCAGGCCAGACAGCATCGGCCGAACTGGTTGCACTTTTTGAAGCAACTGACGACCGTAAGGGGATGTTCTTTAACAGCCGTACCACTACCAATGCCAACGTTTATACCTGGGCCAACAAATACTCGGGCGCTGGCGGTGCGTATACCGATAATATCCTGATGATGCGTTATTCGGATCTTATTTTAATGAAGGCTGAAGCTTTGGCCAACCAAACACAATATACTGCCGCTGCCGCGCTGGTTACTACCCTGCGCGCCGCACGTAACGCAACAGCAGCTGTGCCAACCGATGCTTCCCTGTTAGCTTTTATCCAAACCGAAAGAAGAAGAGAATTATTTTTTGAAGGTCATCGCTGGTTTGATTTGAAACGCCTGGGTAATGGCATTACCAAACCTGCTTTAACTGCCGTTGGTACCATAGCCGCTACCGATTACAGGATACTGGCTGGTTTACCGGCTGCCGAAGTAACTTTAAACCCGGCACTGCCACAAAACCCTAACTATTAATTTAAAAGCATTATGAAAAGAAATATCATTTATACAATTTTGGCACTGGCGGTTTGCGGTTTAATAAGCAGCTGCCTCCCCGAAAAGGCTGAGACTGGCCTTACCTATAAAGGCCCAACTGTGGTTGAAACAAAAAATCAAACTTTGGGGCAACTTACCGCGCAGTTAAACGCCAGGGGCATATATACAACTACTGCCCAGTCTGATTCAACAAGGACGATCCTGATTAACTCGCGCCCGGTTGATAGTATTTTGGTGCAATTAGTTGGCCCGCAAAGCAGCAGCCCAATTGATATCAATTATACTTTACGTACTACCCCAACCACAGGTACTATAGTAGCCGCGGTTGAAGGTGTTAACTTCAATTTCCGTACACCAGGTGCCCGCAAAGTTACCTTTGCGCCAAATACATCGCAGGCATACATTATTATTGATGTAATACCTAACAGTATGACAGTTGTAGGTACACAAAGAACCCTTGGTATTGATTTGGTTGGCAACGCCGATATTAAGCCAAGCGTTAATTACAGTAAGTTTATTGTTACCCTAAGGCGATAAGTTTTTATCAATCATTTACAAGGAGTGTTGGAATTAAGTATATTTACTTTCAGCACTCCTTTTTTATATTACATATGGAGATATTATGAAGAATTTAATTAAAGCCAGCCTAATCATAGTTCTCTTTATTTCGGCCATAACCAGTGAGGTAAAGGCGCAGTTTGTAAGCGATATTAACGGACGCCCCTACAGGTTGAAGGAATATACCGATATTGAGGGCTCCCCCTATTTATATGACGACTGGGCAAGCGGAACGGTTAAAATTGCCAATGCGCAGGTGTTTTCAAACCTTTACTTAAAATATAACGAGCTGGAAGGTAAACTATATTTTAAAGGGAAAACAGGCGAGGTTTTAGAATTTGTTGATCAGGTTGTTGAGTTTACGATCAGCAATAAAATAATTACAAGGCACTTTAGCAGTTATCCGGGCAATAAGCCAAACGATATCGCCTATTATGAATTACTTGCTGATGGTAATACAAAATTGTTTAAACAACCGGTTAAGGAAATACAGGAAATAAAGGTATATGGTTCGGCAGTTTCAAGCAAAAACTTTATAGCGGTTGATAAATATTACCTTTTAACCGGCGGCAAAATGATCCCAATAAAAAAGGATAAAAAGTCGGTAATAGCGGGCATTGGGAAAAAGCAGCCTGAACTGGAAGCCTATATCAAAACAAATAGCCTTAACTTAAAGGATGATGCCGACCTGGCTAAATTGATCGAGTATTCAAACTCGTTATAGATCTATTTTCTGACTTCGTATGCTGTTTCTGTCGATAACCGGCATATGAGTGATATGGCAGACGGCAATCTCGTGCCTGGTTTGCTCGCGGATAATGTTCTCGGTATACTCATCGGTATCCCCGTTAAAAACAATAGCGCGGATATGGATGCCCCGCCCTATCAATGCCTCTACCGATAACAGCGTATGGTTAATACTCCCCAGGTAATTCCTTGAAACCAGTATCACTTCGGCATCCAGTTTTCCTATCAGGTCAATCACCAGATGGGTATTATTTAGCGGCACCATCAGTCCCCCTGCCCCTTCAATAATCAATTGGTTATCTGTTTTGGGTACCCTGATCTTTTTGAAATCAATCTCCACCCCATCCAGCGCGGCAGCCTTGTGCGGCGAGAAAGGTTGCGTGAGGCGATAAGCTTCGCGATGAAAAACGGATACGGGGTTGCTGACCAGTTGCTTTACTTTAATGGTGTCGCTATTGTCCAGGTCGCCGGCTTGTATGGGTTTCCAATAGTCGGCCTGCATCTGCTCAACCAACATAGCCGATACGATGGTTTTACCCACATCGGTACCAATACCTGTAACAAAAATTGGTTTCATCATTCCCCGAAATTATTAATTATGGCGAGCAATCCGCTAATTTCCTGCCCGGTATTGTAGGTATGGATACAGATGCGCAAGCGCTCGGCACCTGCGGCAACTGTCGGACTTAATATCGGCCGCACATCAAAACCATTGCTTTGCAGTAAGCCGGCTAATGCTTTCGCGCTTTTGTTACTGCCCATCACCAGGCACTGAATGGCGCTGCTGCTGAGGATTAACTGGTAATTACCATTATGGAAGCCATTTTTAAAAAACGCGATATTGCTTTGCAGCACTTGTTGTTCCAACCCGCTTTGCTGCAATAAACCATAAGCCATTTTTACCGATGCTAACTGATGAAAAGGAGCAGCGGTAGTATATATAAACGAACGCGAAAAGTTAATGAGGTATTGCCGCAACACATCGCTGCCTAAAACAATAGCCCCATGGCATCCTAAGGCTTTGCCAAAGGTTACCACCTGCGCAAATACTTTATCCTGCAGGTTTAGCTGATGCACAAGCCCCAGGCCAAAAACGCCGGTAGCATGGGCTTCATCAACAATCAGGTGTGCATTATATTTTTGTACGATCTCTGCTATTTCTAACAATGGCGCCATATCCCCATCCATCGAATAAACACTCTCCACGCCTACATATATATTGCCTTTAGCCTGCTTTAGCTTATCTTCAAGGCTATCTATATCATTGTGCTTAAACTTATACCTATCCGCATAACTTAAGCGTGCGCCGTCTATAATAGAGGCGTGCACTAATTCATCTGTAATAATGGTATCGCCGCGTTGCGGCAGGGACGAGAATAGCCCCAGGTTGGCATCGTACCCCGAATTATACATTAACCCGCCCGGGTAGCCATGCACAGTTGCAATTTCCGCTTCCAATTCTTCGGCGTAAATAGTATTACCTGCCAGTAATCTGGACCCTGTTGAACCAGTAAGAGCAGCAGGGTAATTGGAAAGTTCCAAGTCAATAGTTACTATCAAATCCACCGAACGGGCAAAGCCCAGGTAATCGTTCGAGCAAAAATCTATCAAACCGCTTTCGGGCTTCAGCATGCGGTAATTACCCGCGTCCCGCCTTTCCTCCAGTTTAATTTTGATAAATGCTTCGGCCTTGCTCACTTCAAATAATTTGTGCTAAAATAAAGAAAGCGGCCCAAAAGCCGCTTTCTATTATTCATTATATTAAAATGAAATTATTTTACCGGAGGTGCCGGAGGAGGAGGGGGAGGAGTACCGCCGCCACCGCCCTGGCCGCCACCACGCTGACGCATGTTAGCTTGCATTTTGTCAAATTCAGCTTTTTGCTCGTCGGTTAACAATGCTTTGATCTTGGCATTGGTAGCTTCGCGCATTGGGCCAAATGCAGCTCTCATAGAAGACATATCGCCGTTGGCTGCTTTCATCAAACTGTCTCTCTTAGCAGCTTGCACTGTTAAAATAGCAGTTACTTTGGTTGTTTGATCATCTGTAAGTTTTAATGAAGTTTGGTACATTTTTGCCTGATCTTCAGGTTTCATACCCATGCCACGGCCGCCACCGCCACCCTGGGCGAAGCTCATAGCTGTTGCTCCGATTACGAAGCAGCATACTAACATTAGTTTTTTCATATTCAGTTTTTAATTTAGTTTAAAATAAAGATACTTATGCCCGCTAATAGGAACAATATTTATGCTAAAATATTGCGTAACATTCCTGTTAAATAAAAGAAAGCGGCTTTTGGGCCGCTTTCTTTTATCAATATTCCATTAAATTATTTTGCAGGAGGGGGAGGAGGAGTACCGCCGCCGCCCTGGCCACCGCCCATTTTGGCGCGCATTTCTTCCATTTGTTTTTTCCACGCAGCTTTCTGCTCGTCTGTTAAAATCGCGTTGATCTTTTCAGTGGCTTCCTGACGCAACGGGCGCATGGCTGTTCTGTCGGCACCAGCTTTCATCAAACTGTCTCTTTTTGCTGCATTAGCCGTATAAATAGCTGTTACTTTAGCTGTTTGGTCATCTGTTAACTTAAGAGATGCCTGTAGGTCTTTTGCCTGCTCTGCAGGGGATTTTTGCGGGCCGCGGCCACCGCCACCCTGGGCGAAGCTCATTGCTGTTGCGCCTATAACGAAACAGCATACTAACATTAATTTTTTCATTATTTATCCAGTTTTTTAAGTTTAGATAAAGATATACCCTTATAGTTTAATAGCAACCTTGTAACTTAATTGTTGCTGTTCTTTTGCAGGTCGGCAATGGAGCGCTGCATTTGCGCCATCATGCCGGTTAAATTCTCCATCGTAGGCTCAGGGGCCGGTTCGGGCAGGTGGGTACTGAAGTAACCTTTAGCCTTCCATATTTCCAGGATATCCTCGCCGTTAATATCATAAGGGTCGTAAACCGGGTTGTCCGATACCAGCTTCAGTTTCTTATTATCCTTAAACTTATTAGCAATGCGCTTATATACCACACCTTCGGTTTTTGATACTACTACATAGGTATCACCGGGTTTAATATCCGTCCAGCGTTCCAAATACTCTCCTATTATAATACTGCCCGATTGCAGCGGCAGCATCGAGTCGCCGCTGATCTCGAAAGCGCGATAAGTTCCCTGCTTAAACATAGGCAGGTAAAACTTAGGCAGTTTAGCCACATATTGCGGGTCGGCGTAGCCGTTGAGGTAACCGGCGCTGGCTTTTACGGGCACCATTTCAATATTCTCGTTATCTTCCTTATCTACAGTGATGCTCAGGATACGCAGGTTATTAGGATCGCCTTTGGGTTTGGGCGCCCAGTTCTCGTCGATAGTTTCGTTAATAAAGTCGTCTAAACTAACGTCAAAGTATATCGCTAATTTTTTTAGCAGATCATATTTAGGGTCGGCCCTATCTTCTTCATAAGCCCCTACTAATGAGCGTTTTATACCAACTTCGTCGGCGAAAGCCTGCTGGGTTAAACCTTTTTTCTTGCGTAAAAACTTAATATTTTGTGAAATAATTGACATAAAATTTGGATTTACTAAATTTATTAGTATTTTTATGCTCATAAAATTAGTAATAAAATCCGAAACGCCAAAAAATATTTATAAAATGAAGAACTTTGTTTATATCATCACCGACCGTAACCGTAATAATTTACACGTTGGCCTTTGCAGCGATTTGCTAAAAACACTGGAGTTTTACAGTGAAATGCCCACCCTTTTCTTCGATAGCTCGAAGCATTTAACCCGGTTGGTTTATTTTGAAGAGATCAATAATGAAGCGCAGGCCATGGACCGCTTTAAATATGTAAGCACCTTTACCCGCGCCCAAAAAGAAAAAATGATCAGGTCGGCCAATTCGGATTGGATGGACCTGACCAAGGGTTTACAAATAGAACAGCAAATGTACAGCAGGTCGGCTATGCGCCCTGCCGTAACATCAACCCGTAAAAGCCTTACTTTTTAATAAACTTTAACGCGCCGCTGTTCATGCAATACCGTTTGCCGCCACGATCGGCGGGGCCGTCGTCAAACACGTGCCCCAGGTGCAGGCCGGTGCTTTTTTCAATCACTTCCTCGCGCACTTCGCCATAGCTGCGGTCGATTTTGATCTCAACCAAACCCGGCTTAACCGGTTTAACAAAGCTTGGCCAGCCCGTACCGCTGTCAAACTTATCGTCCGACGAGAACAGCACATCGCCAGTGGCAGCGCTTACATAAACACCTTTTTGGTGGTTATCGTAATATTCGTTCTTAAACGGCGCTTCGGTACCGCTGTTCACCATAATATCAAACGCGTTTGGCGTCAGGATCTTTTTCCATTCAGCTGCGGTTTTTGATTTTGGTCTTTTCGGGTCGGGTTTAACCTGTCCGTTGATATTTTGGCAGCTGATAGCCGCGATAGCCATAATGGCTGCTATTGATAATATTAACTTTTTCATACTACTAAATACGTTTAATATTTTACGATGGTTTTTAACAGATGGTCATTATTCTGTTAGATATGCTTTGTCGGGGCACCGATTAAAACCTTACAATATGGCCCTGTTTTTCCTAATCAATATTAAGAATTAATTTTTTCTTGAAAATTAATGTACTTATAAAGTGACAATCAGGCTAAAGCCCAATGTAATTAAATCCTGCTCCATAGGAGCAAAAGCTTTGTGCAAAAACCAATTTTCCGTTAGAATGCCGTAGGTATTCAACAAATGAGGTTCAGCACCTGACGGCGTTGCTCGTTTTTTGCTGTTTTTCTACAAAGCTTGAATCTCTCCGAGGTTCCGGAATTTTTAAATAATGATGTTAGGCCAAAACCTGAAGAAGGGCGATTTATCCGTTGGGTTCAGCCAACTGCAATGAATATAAAATCTAACGCAAACTTTCGGCTACTCCTTATATCGCCCTCGTTTTAGGGATGATCACACTATTAACCACATGCAGCATGCCGTTGCTTTGTTCCACATCAAACTGGCTGATGGTGGTTTGTCCGCCGGTTTCATCGGTTAGTACAATATTGCGGTTGGCATCAATAGTAGCAGCCAGCTTACTGCCGGCCAGGGTAATATAGGTAGCGATGCCTTTATGCTCGCGAATGTTACGGGATATATCGCGCGCGCTTACTTTACCTGCAATGGCGTGGTAAGTGATCACGCTGCTCAGTTCAAACTTATGTGCGGGCTTTAGTAAGGTATCCAGCTTTCCGGCTGGTAGTTTTGCAAACGCGGTGTTTGTTGGCGCAAAAATGGTAATAGGGCCTTTGCTTTCAAATGTTTCGGTTAGGCCTGCGGTTTTAATAGCGGCAAGCAAGGTGGTATAATCCTTAGCCTTTGCTACATTTTGGATAATGTTGTGGTTATTAGCCATAATAGCGCCATTTACTACCTTGGTTTTTATCCCTTTAGATATTAACAGCCTAACTGCCGCGCTATCCGTTTTTTGGGCAAAGGCTGCACCAACTACTAAATTTAATATAATGATTAACCAGGTATATTTCATACTTACAAAGTAAAAGGCTGCAAAGTTAACAAAACGGCAGCAGTATAAATACAATACTGCTGCCGTTTTGTTGTAGGATGGTAAAGTTTACCAGCCCGGTGTAAAGCCTAAGCCAAACACAGGCTTACTGATATCGGTACGGTTAATTGGCCAGGCCAGGTAAGGCTCCAGGATAAAATACCCGAACATGTTCACCCTTAAAGATACACCTGTACTAAATGCCGGTACGCGGCCATAAATTGGCGTGGTTACTATTTTACCGCCCACAACCTGCGGGTTTCCGTTAGCATCAAGCACATTTTGCTGGCCTATTACAGGCGGATTGGTCTGGAAATAAATTTTGTCGCCGGCATTCCAGGCTAAGCCTGCATCAAAAAATACGTTCAGATCCGAGAAAAGGAATTTGGATTTGATAGCGGCTAATTTCTCCGGACCGGTAAAAGGCAACCTCACCTCAAAGCTGGCAACTGCTATGCGGTTACCCGATAACTGATCGATGGTGAAATTATTGGTAGGTACTTTGTTGGTATTGTTATAAAAAGTTTGCGACTCGTACCCCCTGATCAGGAAGGGGTAGCCCAGGTACAGCGGGTACAAACTGTTATTAGGACCGAAACGGCCGTAACCATATAATCTTGCTGCAAATGTTACCGGCTTTACACGCAGGTATTTATTAATATCAACCGTTGGGGCAAAGTAATTAAACGTGCCGAAATTATACTCGGCCTCAAACCGGTAACGGAAACCATCCAAAGGAGCGGCTATACCAAAAAAGGAGTTATCGCCCACAAAAGCGGTATTTACATTAAACACGGTGAACGGCTTCAGGCTTACACCACCGTTATTCGGGTCAGATTCGTATTCAGAACGCGAAATATGATGCTTCTGGTAATCGAGGATATTGCCATACTGATCGTAGTAAGTACTGTAACGATCAACCCGGTACGAGTAATAGGCGCCACCGGTACCAAACTCAATTCTGTT
Organism: Mucilaginibacter sp. GW821-FHT07H05; assembly: GCF_059418485.1. Taxonomy (NCBI): domain Bacteria; kingdom Pseudomonadati; phylum Bacteroidota; class Sphingobacteriia; order Sphingobacteriales; family Sphingobacteriaceae; genus Mucilaginibacter; species Mucilaginibacter sp. GW821-FHT07H05. The sequence continues at coordinate 270,184 of NZ_JBWKPY010000005.1, read as the reverse complement.
TATTTTAGAGAGAGGATAAGAAGTAAACACACCCACCTGATCCTGAAAAATACGGACAATATCGTAACGCTCCTCATAAGCCGGGATAGTTTGGTTATTATAACTATAAGTGGTAGATACCAGGTTATAAGTAGCATACTGGTATGGGATGTGCGATATGCTGGTACCCAAATTCCAGCGGCCTGTTTGGTTAATATAGGTAAAGGCAGCGCCAAAATCATAGATCTCCCCGTTAACAGCGGCACCGGCATAGATTTGGTTGCGGCCCAAAATATCGCTGAACACGCCTTGTATACCACTGGCCAAACCGGTACCGTAATTGCTTACGCCCACACCAACACCGCTGCTGGCCAAATAATCCAATTTAAATTGCGGGCGGTATTTGATCTGCTTAACCGAATCTGCAGGCAGGCGCGGATAAGCCAGGTAATTATTCAGGTTGGCGTTGATCAGATCGACACCAACAGCCTTAAAGGGCGGCAGTTGGGCGGCATCAAAATTAGTGGCCTGCGGATCTACAACCGTTGGCTTAAAATCGCCATCCTTAGCGGTGTACAAGGTATATTTTTGTGCTTTATAATAAGAGTATACCACATCGTTATTAGCCGATACGCTCAATGCCGGCGAAAACTCGGTAATACCGCTGATACCAGTAAACAGATCGGTCATTTGTTCTACCTTTCCATCCGCCAGGGTATAACGGTACAGGTTACGGAAACCATCCCGGTTTGAGAGGAAGAACACCGCCTTACCATCCGACGAATAAACCGGGTTAAGATTATTAGCCCCATTAAATACATTAATATCGGTTACCTTTTTGGTTTCGATATCAATTTCGGCCAGGTTAAAGGTAATATCCTGGCTTGGCGATTTATCGTAAGTTGTTCTGTCGCTGGCGAAAATGACCTTTTTGCCGTCCCTTGAAAAACTGGGCTGGTAATCAGAGAACTTGTCGTTAGTTAGCTGGGTAACCTTTTTATCGCGGAAGCTGTACATATACAAATCGCCCTGCCCCTCGGATAAAGCCTGGAACACGACGTGATCACCATCCGGCGACCATGACAGGTTACCGAACTGCTCGGCTTTGCCCATAGAGATATTATCCAGCACCTTACCGCTGGGTATGGATACAACCAGCATCCGGTTACGGCCCTTACTGAAGATACTAAAGGCAAATTTCTTGCCATCCGGCGACCACGTGCCCGCCGATTCTATAAAGTTAAATTCGTCGATATGCGTATTGCTGACCTTACTCGTGAGCTTGGTAATGATCTGCCCCGTATGCGCATCCGCCAGGAAGAGATCGATACTAAACAGCGATTTGGACGACAGGAAGGTAATGTATTTACCATCCGGACTAACCGATGGCGCTACGGTGTAATCGCCGCCTGTTTTATAGTCTATCAGCTTTGTCCCTACCGGTTTTTGCACCGTGTCTTTCAGGTACGGTTTATAGGCATTTACAATCGAGTTTTTCCAAAGGGCCGAAAGTGTTTTTTCATCGTACCCAAATGTGCGGCGGATACCATATTCCAAACCAAAACGGGCTGTATTTTTAAAGAAAGGTACTATAATAGTATCTCCATAGGTTGATCCTAAAAACGACCAGAAAGCTTCGCCATAACGATAAGGGAAGTATTTATTACTTTCCGTCAGATCTTTTACCGATGGGATATCCTTATTCAGGTAAGCATCGCGCATCCACATGGCGGTGTAGGCATCTTTTTTACCGATAGATAAATACTCGGCCATACCTTCTATCATCCACAAGGGTATGTTGTTGATATTATCGGTATTGGTAGTATCGTTACCTAACAGCAAATGGTACTGGAAAGCGTGAACCAACTCGTGCCCTATTACGTGGCGGGTGGTTTGGTTGGTTTCCATGATCGGCATTACCACACGGTTTTTCAGGCCTTCGGTAATACCGCCTGTACCTACGTCAATCTCTCCGTCAATAGCGGTGGTTTGCTGAAAATCGGGGTGATTAGCGTACAGGATGATTGGGTTAGCTTTACGGAAGGTATCCCTGAATATTTGCTGATGCAGCGTGTACCAAAGTTCGCTCTCCTGGGCAAAGCGCTTCAGCAGGCTGTCGTTCTTCATGTAATAGTAGATCTCGAAATGCGGAGTTTTATACACCTTAAAATCGAGCTTTTTATATCGCACCTTGTTTTGCCCAAAGTACTGCGCACTGGCCTGCTGGGTAATCAGCAACGCGGCCATAAAGCAAGAAAATGCCAGGATATACTTTTTTGCCTTACTCAATAGTTTGTAATGTTTATCCATAAAAAGAGGTATTGAGGTGTAATAACGTATAAATTTAAACTTATTGCGCCGTTAATTAAAGCTATCTGCAAATTTTAACACATTACCGGCTACCCGGCGGTTTAGTTTCAGTTTTATCCGGTTCAACAGGTTGTGGCAAAGGCACAGCCGATGTATCTACCTGTATCCAGCTGCTATCCACCTCGCCGCTATCCTTGGGCATACGGGGCGACGGGCAGTTGTAATCTTTACTGATCTTAACCCATGGCTTAGGAAATGGCCCGTAAGTATAGCCCGATTTTGGATCGGCATAAACCCGTTGCATAAAACTGCCGAAAATAGGCAATGCCGTATGCGACCCCTCCCCGCTTTCGCTGGTTGTAAAATGTACGCTGCGATCATCCGCCCCTACCCATATCCCGGTAACCAGGTCTTTGGTGATCCCCATATACCAGCCATCTACGTAATCGCTTGATGTACCGGTTTTTCCACCTATCTGGTTATCCTTTTTCCACAGGCCGTTATACTCCCACAGGGCCTGCGATGTGCCGCCCGGTTCTTCCATCCCGCCACGGAACATATACAGCATCAGCCAGGCCGTTTCCGGACTGATCACCTGCTCCTGTTTCAACGTAAACTCGGCTACGGTTTTACCATCCCGGTCAACTATTTTGGTCACCAGCAGCGGGTCAACCTTTTGGCCTTTATTAAGGAAAGTACTGTAGGCCCGCACCATCTCGTAAACCGAAACATCGTTTGATCCCAGCGCTACCGACGGGATAGCCTTCAACGGGCTTTCGATACCTACCCGGTGAGCATAATTTACCACCTTATCCCAGCCTACCTTTTCGGTTACCTGGGCGGTGATGCTGTTAACCGATTTACCCATAGCCCAGCGCAGCGACATATCCATATAGCTGAACTTAAAATCGGCATTATTGGGCGACCATGTTTCCTGCTTGCCCCCGTACGTATAGTTAATAGATACCGGCTTATCGGTAAATTTATCACATGGGCTATAGCCGTTGTCCAACGCCGTTAAATATGCAAAGGGCTTAAAGGTACTGCCCGCCTGACGTTTTGATTGGTTTACGTGATCGTATTTGAAAAACTTATAATCTATCCCCCCTACCCATACTTTTATTTTACCGGTTGATGGCTCCATGGTCATCATTCCAGTATTTAACAGTTTGGTGTAATACTTTATCGAATCTACACTGCTCATCACCGTATCGCGCTCGCCGTGCCAGGTAAACACCCGCATGTTCTTTTTGGTGGTGAAGTATTTATTTATCTGCACCGTATCGCCCTTGTATTTTTTACTTAGTACGGCGTAAATGGGTAAACGTTGCTCGGCCTTCAGCAGGAAATCTTTGATCTCTACCCCCTTGCTATCGCGCCATGGGTTTTTATCGCCCCAAATACTGTAGAAACGCCTTTGCAGCATTTTCATTTTTTCGGCAACAGCTTCCTCGGCATAGCCTTGCAGGCGGCTATCAATGGTAGTGTAAATCTTCAGGCCGTCTTCGTACAGGTCGTAATCGTTATCCTTGCACCATTTTTTCAGCCATTTTTCTACCGCCTGGCGCAGGTAGCTATCCCCGGTCGATTCATTATCCACATAGCTCAGGTCCAGGTTTAACGGCAGCTTTACATTGGCATCGTAATCTGCCTTTTTCAGGTAGCCGTATTTTTCCATCTGGCTCAATACCACATTGCGGCGCTGTACCGACCGCTCGGGGTTATTAATCGGATTATAGGTTGATGTAGCTTTCAGCATCCCTATCAGCGTGGCAGATTCGGCGGGGTTAAGGGCATCAGGGGTTTTGTTGAAGTATTTTACCGATGCCGTTTTTATCCCGAACGAATTATTGCCGAACGGAACCGTATTAAAATACAGCGTCAGGATCTGCTTTTTGGTGTATACATGTTCTATTTTAAAGGCCGTCAGCCATTCCTTTATTTTATAAACCAGGGTGCGGAACACCGGGATATGCTTAATAAAGCCCTGCGATTTACGCTTACGGGTACTGAACAGGTTTTTAGCCAGTTGCTGTGTAATGGTACTGCCGCCCCGCTTATCGCCTTTGGCGGTGGCCAGCATACCAGTAGTGAACGAGTAAAAATCAACACCACCATGCTTGTAAAAACGCACATCCTCGGTAGCTATCAGGGCGTTAATCAAATTAGGCGAGATCTTGTTAAACTCCACCGGCGAGCGGTTCTCGTGGTAGTATTTGCCTATCAGTTTGCCATCGGCGGTATAAACCTCACTGGCTACCGAGATACTGGGGTTGCGGATATCGTGCATATCGGGCGTGTAGCCAAATAACCACAGGAAATTTAACTCAATAGCACAAAAAAACAGGATAACAAAATAAACGAATATGGTGAAATACCGCAGGTATTTATTACTGATGCGTTTGAACATTGGGTAAATATGGAAAATTATGACGCTATTACCTAACAGCAGGCACAAATTTAACAAACGTAATTTTTATTGCCGAATTGTGTTACATCATTCTGCCGATTAATTTGGAGATTTCACCGATACCTGAAATATTGTAATATTTACGTGAGATATGCACCACAACGCTACATTATTCAACGCAATTAGCATCATAACCGTGCATTAACCATACCCCGCCGTCAATCCGGCTGAATAATTAGCCAATCGGATGCATTAATCCTATCTTAATATTTTGTCTATTCGATTGCCAATTATCCTTTATGACCTGGTTTAAATCTGTCTGTACATTTTTAGTTTTCGGCCTTATATCACTTTGTGCCACAGCACAGGAGAGTGAGCGTTGGGATAAAAGTGTATCGGGCAGGGAGCACCCTAATATCCAGTGGTTTAAAGATGCTAAGTTTGGGATGTTTATCCATTGGGGACTGTTTGCGCAAACAGGCGGAACCTGGCAGGGCAAAAATTTTTATGGCATCTCCGAGTGGATGATGAACCGCGGAAAAATACCCGCCGCCGATTATGCCACCATTGCCCAACAATTCAATCCCACCAAATTTAACGCGAAGGAGTGGGCGCAGGTAGCTAAAGATGCCGGCATGAAATACATGGTGATCACCGCCAAGCACCACGAGGGCTTTGCCATGTTTAACAGCCAGGTAAGCGATTTTAACATTGTAAAAGCCACACCCTATGGCAAAGACCCCATGAAACCGTTGAGTGAGGCCGTGCGCGCGGCGGGACTAAAATTTGGTTTTTATTACTCGCAGTACCTGGATTGGCACGAACCAAACGGGGGCGGCAACAAATGGGATTTTGACGATACAAAAAAAGACACCAAAAGCTACTATCGCACTAAATCAATCCCACAGATAAAGGAATTACTCAGCAATTACGGCCCGCTGGGTGTAATATGGTTTGATATGCCAGGCGGTTTAACAAAAGAGGAAACCCAAAGCCTGATTGATGATGCCCGACGCATACAGCCAGGTTGCCTTATCAGTAGCCGCGTGGGTAACGGGCTGGGCGATTTTAAAGATTACGGCGATGGCGAAGTACCGGCAACCGTAGTACCCGGCGCCTGGGAGGCGCTGTTCACCCATAACGACTCGTGGGGGTACAGCCGCTACGATTATAACTTTAAAACTCCGAAAGAACTGATCCGCCTGTTGGCCACGGTATCATCTAAAGGCGGCAACCTGATCTTAAACGTTGGCCCCGATGGCAGCGGCCGCATGCCCGAATACTCCGTTAAATACCTGCGCGAGGTTGGCCAGTGGCTAAAAGTGAACGGCGATGCGATTTATGGCACAACTGCCGGTTCGGTTCCGCCGCAGCCATGGGGTGTTAGTACTGATAAATTTCATAAAACCTATCTGCATGTATTTAACCGCCCAAAAAACGGGGTGCTGTTAGTCCCCTCCTATATGCCAAAAGTAACTATGGCGTATACCCTTGCCGGTAAGCATCCGCTAACCTTCACCCAAAAAAATCACGATGTGACTATAAAACTACCTGCAACCGGCGACGACCGTAATATGGTAGTAGTGTTGGAGTATACCGGTAAGGTCAACATGTTTTTGTTGGATCTGCCGGCTACCGTATCGCCTCAGTTTGCCGAAAACCCGCTGGACGCAATTAATGCTAAAGTGAGCGGCAAAGCCGAAATTAAACCCATAACCCACAGCAATTACTTTGGCGACTGGAAACATACTACCTGTATTACCAGCATGGCATCGCCGCAGGATTCGGCATCGTTTTTTATACGGGTAACCGAGCCCGGCGATTATAAAATAACGCTGGAATATGCCTGCGATGAAAAGCAAGCCGGGCAGGAAGGTATATTAAATATTAACAATGCCGCCTACCCGTTCCAAACTTTAACCGTTAACAATTACGACAGCCATAAACCACTGATGTTTATTAAACAAACCGTGGCTATTACGCATTTTAAACAAGCCGGGGTATTGAACATCAGTGTTAAACCTATGCGGGAAGGTAAGGAACTGTTTAAACTAAAAACCATTTGGGTAGACCCGGTACATTAAATAAGCAATACTATTAAACCAATTTATATGCACTTAACTATACGCAGATCAGCCGCCATGCTGGGCCTAACCGCCCTGGCAGCAGTGGCTTTTAAAACCGGAAACAAGGACCCATGGCAATCCAAATTCGTTACTCAGAATACCGACGGTTCCCTCACCTATCATCCAGACAAACAGGGTAATACCATACCTGATTTTAGTCGTGTAGGCTACCACGAGCAGGATGCGCCTATCCCTGATGTGCCCGTGGTAAAAACCATTGAAGCCCCTAAGGATGGCGGTAATGCGCGGCAACTGATCCAGAATGCTATTAATGAGGTGGCCAAACTCCAGCCCGATGCTAAAGGCTTCCGCGGGGCTATCCTGTTAAAAAAGGGCACCTACAAAATTGCAGATAGCATACACCTGGGCACCGGCGGCATTGTGCTGCGCGGCGAGGGCGAAGGCAAGGACGGCACCATACTGGTAGCCGCCGGCAAAGGCCAGCGCACACTGATCAATGTGGTAGGTAAAAAAGGTATTACGCCCGAAGGAGATAAGATTAAGATCACCGACGATTTTGTGCCTACCGGCGCCAAATCGTTCAGCGTGGCATCAACCGCCGGCTTAAAGGTTGGCGACAGGATTATGTTGTACCGCCCCAGTCCGGAGGCCTGGATCCACGACCTGAAGATGGACCAGATTGAAGAGCGAAAAACCGGCGGCACCAAACAATGGAAACCCGGCGAGTACGACCTGCAATTTGAACGCAACATCAGCAAAATTGAGGGCAACAAAATTTATATGGATAACCCCGTAGTAATGGAAATGGAAACCAAATACGGCGGTGGCGCTATTTATAAATACAGTACGCCAGGCCGTATTAAAGAGGTGGGTATAGAAAATATCCGCTTTGAATCGGAATATGCCGGCGATACCGACGAAGACCACGGCTGGACCGCCGTAGTTTACGCTAATGTAGAGAACGGATGGGTACGCAACGTTACCTCCTACTATTTCGGGTACGCCTGTGTGAGCACCGAAGGCGGATCGCGAAATATTACGGTGACCGATTGTAAGTGCCTGGATGCCAAATCTGTTATTACCGGTGGTCGGCGGTACTCGTTCAACAATACCGGTCAGCTTAACCTGTTTATGAATTGCCATGCCGAGGACGGCCGGCACGATTATGTAACCGGCGCCCGGGTATGCGGGCCCAACGTATTCTACAACTCCACCGCAAAAAAAGAGCATGCCGATATTGGCCCGCACCACCGCTGGGCGGCAGGCACACTGTATGATAATATTACCAGCGATGGCGAAATTAATGTGCAGGACCGTCAGTGGATGGGCAGCGGCCATGGCTGGTCGGGGGTTACACAGGTGTTATGGAATTGTACGGCCAAAGCAGCTGCCGTGCAAAAGCCATGGGTAAGCGGCACTAATTATAACATCGGTTTCCATGGCAAACATGCCGAAGGTAGTTTTAAAGGCCGCATGGATGGCGAATGGGAAGGCATGAATAAAGACGGCCTGATGCCGGCATCGCTATACATGGCGCAGTTTAAGGCAAGGCATTTGAAATAAATAAATGTGCAGATGCGTGGATATGCAGATGTGCAAATAAAAAAGAAAGACAACAAATTAACATCGGTGAAATCAAAAACCATCGGTGAAATCACACAAAAACAATGAAAAAAATCTTCACCATCATTACCCTGGCCTGTACCACTTTGGCATACGGACAGCAGCAACCAACTACAGCAAATACCGAAGAAGTTATGCGCCGCGTGGCGGACAACATCATCAGGAAAACCACCTATCAGTTTGTAGACAACAAAACCAAACAGAAATACAATGACACCAAGGGTTTGGCCCCAAGCGTGGATATTAAAGCCGAAAGCACCTTTAACAAATGGGCTTATGTAAACGGCGTGCTGGCTACCGGCATGATGGAAATGGCTACCGTGCTGAACGATAAAAAGTACTCGGACTATGCCCAGCATAACTATGCCTTTATTTTTGATAACCTGCCTTATTTTGAGGCGATGTACAAAAACAAGCTGAAACCCGAGTATAACTCCATATTTGCCATTGGTAACCTGGATGCCTGCGGCGCTATGTCGGCCGGTTTAATGGATGTGAATTACCTGGCTAAGCGGAAAGATTACAGCGCTTACCTGGACCGCGCGGCCGATTATATTTTGCATAAACAGCTGCGCCTGCCCGATGGCACCTTATCGCGCCCGCAACCCCGTTATATGACCCTTTGGGCCGATGATACTTATATGAGTGTCCCTTTCCTGGCCCGCATGGGTAAGCTAACCGGCGACAGTAAATATTTTGATGATGCGGTTAAACAGATAGAAAGCTTTAACAAATACCTTTACGACCAGCCCAGTAGCTTATACTGGCATAACTACTACAGCGATGTGCAAATGAATGGCGTTGGCCACTGGGGCCGCAGCAATGGCTGGATAGCCGTAGCGCAGGTAGAACTATTGAAAAACCTGCCGGCCAATCACCCCAAACGCGCGGAGCTGATCAGGCTGTTATTACGCCAGATTGTTGGCTTTGCCCGCTACCAGGACCAAACCGGTTTGTGGCACCAGTTGCTGGATAAGCCAGACTCGTACCTGGAAACATCGGTAACCGCTATGTATACTTACGCCGTGGCATCGGCCGTTAACGAGGGCTGGATCAACGATAAATATATCTCCATCGCCCGCGAAGGCTGGAAAGGCTTGCTGACCAAAATAACAGCCGACGGGCAACTGCAGGACGTTTGCATTGGCACTAATATGGACGAGGCCATCAGCTTTTACTATACCCGCCCTACCGCGCTGAACGATACGCACGGCTTAGGTGCTTTGTTATTGGCCGGTTCGGAAATGGTGAGGTATGATCGCCGGATGGTGAAGTAAATTAGTGATCAGAGGTTAGAGATTAGGTAAAAAGTCCTGCTTATCTCTAACCTCTGATTAACTAATCACTAACTCAAGCCTGCATAAATTCCTTCTGATAGATCAGCGGGCTTTTGCCGGTGATCTGTTTAAAATATTTATGAAAGCTGGCAAAGTTATTAAAGCCGCTTTCGTAACAAAGCTGCTTAATGCTGAGCTTATTATCGATGAGCATTTTGCAGGCATGGCCTACTTTTATTTCAATTAAAAACTGGGAATAAGTTTTGCGTGTGCGCGATTTAAAGTAACGGCAAAACGAGTTGGGGCTGATCATAGCTACGCCGGCAATCTCTTCCAGGTGGATCTTATTTTTAAAATTGGCCAGTGAATATTCGTAAATGGCATTAATCCGGTCGTTTTCCGATTCCTCAAAATTATGCCGGAAACCAATGGATGATAACAGCGTGATCTGGCTGCAGCCGGCTATGGCATCCAGCGCTTCCATTAGTAAAATAATGCGCTCGGTGCCCTCGGCCTTTAGCATGCGTTCCAGTAGTTCGGCTACTATTTTTTTTGTTTTACCTACTATCAGCACACCGCGTTTCGATTTCTCCAGGATGGTACGGATCATCTTGTTTTCGGGCAATTGCAAAAACTGCGTACCCCAAAAGTTTTCAGAAAAATGGGCTACACGCACATCGGCCGTAAGGCTTGATCCTTCTACAAAGTATTCGTCGTCAAAACGCCAGTAATGTGGTAATTGCGAGCCTACCATTACAATATCACCGGCACGGAACTGCTTGATACTATCGCCAATGAATTGCGTACCGGTCCCTTTTTTAAAATGAATCAGTTCAACTTCGGGGTGGTAATGCCAGCGGTTATTAATGTAAGGCACCAAATCCTGCCGCACACTAAAGGAATGTGCCGGCCCTGTAGATACTTTAAGCAGCTGTGGTTTCATTAAGCTTCATTTACAATTGGAAGGGTAAATATAATAATTTATATGCCAAAATAGCTTATAACAATGTTAATTCAAATATTTTTTAAAATAGGCAGCTTATTTTCTTTGTAATACTGATTGTAAACACCTTTTGTAACAGGATTTATTAAGCTTACCATATTAATACCGTAGTGGTTTTATGGCAAGCAAGGTATATACAATTGGGTATCAACAAAAAAATATAATTAGCCAGATCAATGCCTGACCAAACATATACCTATTTACAAATACATCCCAACGACAATGTGCTGGTAGCATTGAAAGATATGCTGAAAGATACAACTGTAGATTTTAACGGTCATCGGTTCCCCTTATCAACAGACGTGCAGGCCAAACATAAGTTTACGATGAACGATATGCCACCGGGCAGCCCCGTTTATATGTACGGCGTGCTGGTAGGCAAAACGGTTGAGCCTGTTGCACAAGGCGCGGCCATTACGGTAAAAAACGTAGCGCATGCTTCGGGCGGTTTCCATTTAGATGAGCGCCGGCTGGACTGGGCACGCCCCGATGTGAGCAAATGGACCGATAAAACCTTTATGGGTTTTCATCGTGCCGATGGATCTGTTGGTACAGCCAACTACTGGCTGGTGATACCCCTGGTATTTTGCGAGAACAGGAATGTTGACGTAATGAAACAGGCTTTTGTTGAAAAGCTGGGTTACAAAAAAGAAAAAGCGTACGAGCAGGATGTAGAACAACTGATTAACCTGTACAAAGGCGGCCACTCTATCGACGAGATCCTTAACGCCGATATTGCCGCTACGCCAAACGGACAATACACCAAACGCTTGTTCCCTAATATTGATGGCATTAAATTCCTGAACCACCAACTGGGCTGCGGCGGTACCCGTACCGATTCGGACGCGTTGTGTGGCTTGTTAGCCGGCTACATTACCCACCCTAATGTGGCGGGCGCAACGGTTTTAAGCCTGGGCTGCCAGCACGCGCAGGCCAGTATTTTAACCGCCGAGATTAAAAAGCGGGATGCTGATTTTAAAAAACCGCTTATTATTTTAGAGCAGCAAAAAGAAGGCACCGAAACGGCCTTAATGCAAAAAGCCATTAAACGCACATTTGCCGCGCTGATAGAAGCCAATAAAACTGAACGCCAGCCCGCCCCCCTATCTAAGTTGTGTATTGGTTTAGAATGCGGCGGATCGGATGGATTTTCGGGCATATCGGCCAATCCGGCAGTGGGTTACGTGTCTGATCTGCTGGTAGCTATGGGCGGATCGGTAATACTGGCTGAATTCCCCGAACTATGCGGTGTTGAACAGGAACTGAGCGACCGCTGCGTAGATGAAAATACAGCCAAGCGCTTTATGCAACTGATGCAAACCTATAATGCCCGTGCCGAGGAATCAGGGTCGGGTTTTTACGCCAATCCTTCGCCCGGTAATATCCGCGACGGGTTGATCACTGATGCCATTAAATCGGCAGGGGCAGCTAAAAAGGGAGGCAACTCGCCGGTTACCGCCGTGCTGGATTATCCCGAAAAGGTAACCAAACCAGGCCTCAACCTGCTTTGTACCCCCGGCAGCGATGTAGAAAGCACTACAGCCGAAGTAGCATCGGGCGCTAATGTTGTGCTGTTCACTACCGGTCTGGGCACGCCAACGGGCAACCCGGTTAGCCCGGTTATTAAGCTATCTACCAATACCCGTATTTACGAACGCATGCCCGATATTATCGATATTAACTGCGGTAGCATTATTGAAGGCACTGAAACTATACCCCAGGCGGCCGACAGGATCCTGAACTATATCATCGATGTAGCCAGCGGCAATACGCAGCCCAAAGCCGTATTACTTGGCCAGGATGATTTTATTCCGTGGAAACGGGGGGTGTCGTTATAGGGATTAGAGGTTGGTTAATTAGAGATTAGTAAAACCCTGGTCCTTTCACCGCAATCGCCCCCCCTCGCAATCGCTCGGCTCCGGCCTGCAAGTGTTTATTTCCCGCGTTAGCGATTGCAGCGGATACCGGCCATGTGGCTAAGGCCTGCAGGCGTATGAGCGGAAAGCGCGGCCGCAGGCAACGCCCAAAAATCGCACAAAAATGATTGGACGGACAGGTACTTTTAAATACCTTTAATCTAAATTTCAAAAAACAGATGAAGCTTAGCGTATCCACATTGGTTAAAACCACACTGATTGTGATGGTAATTATGGTAAACATTGGCTGCGACCAGGTATCTAAACATTTTGTGCGGACAAGGATTGCCGAGTATCAAAATATCAGTTTGCTGAATGATCATTTTACGCTGACCAAGGTAGAGAACACCGGCGCGTTTTTAAGTTTGGGCGATAGCATCCCCGGCCCGGTAAAATTTGTGATGCTTACCCTGCTGCCTTTAATTGTTTTATTGGGCGCGGTGGTTTACCTGATTATTCAGCGTAATAAAATAGCGGTTGTCCCTATGATTGCGGCCTGCTTTGTAATTGGCGGCGGCATCGGCAATATTTACGACCGGCTGCTGTACAGTTCGGTTACCGATTTTATGCATATCCGTTTCGGCTTTCTGCAAACCGGGATTTTTAACATGGCCGATGTATCGGTAATGGTTGGTGTGTTTTTGGTGTTTGGTTATTATTATTGGGAAGGGCGGAGAGAGAAGGCCAGTTCAAGCGTCCACGCTTGAACTTCATACTAATTAAGCGTCCACGCTTAATTTAAAACGTGAGCGTGGACGCTCACTTAGGACTATAGTTTAAGCGTGGACGCTTAAACTGGCATAATTAGGTTATTGCTCCTCCTTAAAATACACCTTATAATAATTCATGGCCTTATCATCATCAAAGCCTTTTTCAATCAGCTTATTATCGCCGTGGATATAGATATGGAAGTTTTTATCCAACTTTAGTACGCTTTTATAAACCCGCTGCTGTTTTTTTACGGCGTTGCCCGAGATCTCGAAGGTATCGCCAATGGGGCTGTCGAACTCCTGCTCGTAATTACTTTTGAAGGTTTTGAATGATTCGATAGCTCCCGGATTGCCGATCACTTCGCCGGTAAACTCGTCCAGGTCGAAGGTTTCCTTTTCCTTAAAGTATTTCATGCTGCGGTTTAGCAGGTCTATTTTATCGGCCTTGCTCATTTCAAACTCGTCATCCAGTTTTTGGGTGACAAAGTTTTTGTAGATGCTGAGCGTGTTATTGGTTTGGTTAAAGCTATCGTTACGGATTTTCAGTTGCAGGAACTGGTCTTTCCAGTAAACGGCGGCATCCTGTCCGCTGTTGTTTTTATCGATCACTACTACTTTATAGCCGTTCTCTTTTTCGATATTGAAAATGAGCACGCCTTTATCCAGTTTGTTGATATTAATGGCATTCTCCTCGTAATCAACCGTGAAGCCTCCGGTATCGGGGTATACTTTTAAATAAGTTTCCTTGTTTTCTGATTTAAAAATGCCCACTACATCCAGCGCGTTACCCTCAATCTGCACATCTCGGAAGGCAGCCACGTACAACTCGCCCGATTTAATATTGGGGTGATTGGTCACATTATATAAAAACTTGGCTATCTGTTCGCTGGCTTCATGAAACTTTTCGGGGTCTTCAAAAATCTGGGTAGCAAAGTGGTGGATGGTGTTCAGGGCCAGGTCTCCGCTGGGGTGCATCAGGTGGTAAACCTCGGTCGATTTTTCGAATGGGGTTAAAAAATACTGCATCAGTAATTTAGACAGCATTTCGTCCTTTAGCGGAAGCGGCTGTTTGGAAAGCGCGTACAGTTCGTTCAGCGATTGATTACCCACATGGTGCACGGAGATGGTCTCCAGCGAAGCGTCGAAATAAGTTACCATAATTATTGCGAAGGTAGGGAAATGTCATTGAGTCATTGGGTCATTAAGTCATTTTTTGGTTGGATTATCGCATCACTTAGGAAGATTGCGCTTTTATAACGACTTTTGCACCGCGATTTAAGCAATGACTTAATGACCCAATGACTCAATGACCCACCAGGAAGATACCATAGTAGCCCTTGCCACCGCCAACGGAATTGGCGCCATTGGCGTGATCCGCTTATCCGGACCGCAGGCTATTACTATTGCCAACAGCGTTTTTAAGGGCAAGGACCTCACCAAACAGCCATCGCATACCATACACTTCGGCCATGTGGTGGATGGTGATGTGATACTGGACGAGGTGCTGATGTCGCTGTTTGTTGCCCCAAAATCCTACACGCGCGAGAATGTGGTGGAAATCTCCTGCCATGGGTCTAATTATATTATTGAGTCGATCATCAAACTGCTGATCAGGCATGGGGCCCGTGCCGCTAAAGCCGGCGAGTTTACCATGCGGGCTTTTTTAAACGGCCAGCTCGACTTGTCGCAGGCCGAAGCCGTGGCCGATCTGATCGCTGCCAACTCAAAAGCCGCGCAACAAGCCGCTATGCAGCAACTTCGCGGCGGCTTCAGTAACCAGCTACAGGCGTTGCGCGAGCAACTGGTCACCTTTGCATCCTTAATAGAACTGGAACTGGATTTTAGCGAAGAAGATGTTGAGTTTGCCAACCGCGAACAATTGCGCAAACTGGTGCATGAGATTGTGCTGGTGATCGGCAAGCTGATCCAATCGTTTGAGTTAGGTAACGCCATTAAGCAAGGCGTGAATACCGTAATTGCAGGCCGGCCCAATGCTGGTAAATCAACCCTGTTGAACGCTTTGCTAAACGAAGACCGCGCCATTGTAAGCCATATCCCCGGTACCACGCGCGATACCATTGAAGAGGTGCTGAATATTAACGGCATCAACTTCCGCCTGATAGATACCGCCGGTATTCGTGAAGCCACCGATACCATTGAGCAGATAGGCGTACAGAAGACGATGGAAAAGATCAGTCAGACCGCCGTTCTTTTGTATGTTTATGATGTAAACGAATTATCGGATGCAGATTTAACCGCCGACATTGCCGAACTGGTGAAGCCGGGTATTCCCGCTATCATCGTAGCCAATAAAACCGATCTGCTGACCGGCGACTTGATCTTAAACGTTACCCTTCCCGAAGGTGCCGACCTGGTGCAGGTATCGGCCAAAGAGAAACAGCATATCGACGAGTTAAAACAACTCATTTACCAGCGCACGATAAAAGGCCAGCTAAGTGCCGATGAAACCCTGATCACCAATATCCGCCACCTGGAAGCCCTCCAAAAAACCGAGCAGGCGCTGATACAGGTACTCAACGGCATCCAAACCCAAACCACATCCGATTTTTTAGCGATGGACATTAAACAAGGCCTGCACTACTTAGGCGAAATAACCGGGGCCGTTACTACGGATGATCTGCTGGATAATATATTTAGTAAGTTTTGTATCGGTAAATAAGCCTGCCAAACACCCTAATATCGCATTACTCATCTACTGCTTTCTTCCAACAATAATTTGTGTATCACCTGGCCAATATTTTGTCCAACGGTAGCATAGCCGTCTATAGTGCCTTTGGGTAAGTTCCATGGTGTTTCTATACAAAAACCGATCGTGTTTGAATTTGCATTTTCAAGCACCCAAACCTCACTTACAAACTCTTCTGGGGTAAGAACAGGTGGTTTGGGCTTATTATCAACATGTTGTTTGATCTCGCCAAATTTTTCAATCATTAACTCCACAAAACGTTGGTACCTTGGAAATGCGTCCTTATTCATGTAACTCTTATCTAAAACGTACATAGTTTGCTGTTTGTCACTCGCTGCGGGATTATGCAGGTCAAGAAAAATATTCATCCGGTTTTCTTTAGTTAGCGCTCTGATATAGTTTTGCGCAGCCCCAACTTCAGGCCAATGCGGTGTCTTTGTCCAATCGCGGTTATGATCCTGAGGAAAAGCATGTTTACCTCCGTCACCGGTAGCCACGTGATCTGCATCCATTACCGGAACCACATAAATTTCCGCGTTTTGCCTTAACCAGATAGCTCGCGGATCGTCGCTTACCAGCCAATTAATTAAACCTACAGCTACCCATGACCCGCCCACTTCCCAGGCATGCTGACGGGCTTGCACCCATATTGCCGGACGTTGAGATACTACCTTTTTGCCTTCAGCAATTTTCAAAGCAGGAATATTTCGTCCTTCCCTGGATTTTGAGAGCGTAAAAAATTGAGTATATGAGTAAGTTTTTGAAACCTGTTGAAGAAGCTGACCAGCATCAGATGCAGTAAATGGCGGCCCCCATGCTATCCAAACAGAACCGGTTGCCGATTCAACAGTATAAACCATCAATTGTCCTGTTTTCTTTCCTTCAGTTGTATGCTTCCAGGTTTTCCCGTCAGTAGAAAAAGCTGCCTGTGCAGGCCATGTCCATGAGGGTGAAAGCTTTGCAATCTTTCGCCCCAGTGGTCCCATCGGAATCGGCTCTTCTATGGCGGCAACCTCAAGAGTTAAAGGCTTATTCATTCCAACACCGTCAATGCGAAGATACCACCAATTGGGCATTCCCCGTTTTGGGTCACCGGCAGGGGTAATTCTTATAGTTTGCGTTTCCTGATTAAGTGATAATACTTTAGCAGAACCACTTTCAAAATCGGTTGACACCTTTAAAGTCTGACAAATCGAACTTTTGCAAATCAGAAATAAGAAGAGAGATAATAGGAGCTTCCTCATGAGTGAGTTATGGTTTTTGCGTTAAAAGCTTTTGAACTATACTGTCAAAATACACATAATTAACTGCAAAACAATAATTTATCAATTCCTTAGCCGCCAATCTATATACCCATCTTTGTTGCCTGCTGATTTTCAGCGCCTCGCAGTGACACTACAGGCTTTATGCTTTTAAAAAGCCATGGCTAACAAAAAGGTAATGCAGGCTTAAAACCATTTTATTATGTAAGTACTATACTTATACCATAAAAATGATGGCTCGTATCTCGTTCCCGATAAATACTTTTATCCATTTTCAAACCTGCCTGCCGGATATACTGGAGGAGGAAATATCGCGGGGATCCATCCGGCTCAGGCTTCAGAACAGCCCTCAAACAGATGAAGAACGCAGGTTATACCAGGAGGAACTGGACAGGTTAAGCGCACTAAAATATATCCACCAATTACGAAAGGGGAAATTGAGCCGGGAGGAATTTAACCTAAAAGTGGGGCTCACCGCTTTGTAGGCAAGCCCAAAAAGCGACAGATAAATCTTTAAGATACCGCTTGTATCAGAAAACACCCTTATTATGATGCCATCAAATATTCCATTCTTGAAGCCAGCACTTCCATATCCAGCGGTTTAATAAACAGCGCGTCGCATTTAAAAAAGTCGGCGTTGGCTTTGCGGGTTTTGTAGGCGGTGACTACAATAATAGGTACGTTTTGCAGTTGGACATCATCCTTAAAATCCTGGCAAATAAGGGCGCAATCGTTATCCAGCAGTAAATAATCCATAATAACAAGATCGGGCTTAAAGCTTTGGGCCTTGTCAAAAACCGCGTACGGATCGTAAGTGATAGAAACCTCCCAATCGCCGTACTGCATAATTTCGTCAACAACAGATAATATCCTGTTATCCTTATCCAATACCAAAATTCGTTTTTGTTTGTTTATCAGTTCCATAGTGGCCATTTTTAATATGGATTAAATATCAGACTATATATGTATGCATGAGTTAATGTGCCGATAAACAACAAAAATGTATCGGTAAGTGACCGCTGATGTGTTTCTGATCTCGTTGCTTGCGCTGATACTGTAATTATAATTAATTTGCATCATGCAAAAACATGCCCACCTTCGTTTTTTACGCGCAATAACATTAGCAATAGTTGTACTGTTAAATTTTAACAGCTATGCCGCCACTACAGATACGGCTATTACCGTTCCCTTAGGAGGTAATGCCTGGCTTAGTAAAAATGCCGGGGCAAAAATTGACAATAAAGGATTAACGGGTTGGGTTTCATCAAAAGATGAGGTCAGCGTTTACATCCGGGTGGAACAAGCTGGGACCCTCGATATCGCCCTAAGACTAAAGGTACCTGGTGCCACAAGTACCATATCAATCACTGTAGATAAAGCTCAATTCAAAAAACAAGTAGCTAATCCAGATATAGCCGTTATTAATTTTGGAACTATTGATGTCAAATCAGCCGGGTACATCCAAATCAAATTAAAAGGCCTGAATAAAACCAGCGCTGTTTACGCGGATGTAGCCGACGTAGTTCTTAACGGCACGGCGCTGGCCAAAGGCGCGGCTTATGTGAAGGATAATCACGGCAATTACTTTTATTGGGGCCGCCGAGGCCCATCGGTACATTTAAATTTCCCCTTGCCCGATGCCGCTAAAACCACTGCCGGGTGGTTCTATAACGAAGTAACTGTTCCTGAAGGCAATGATGTGCAAGGATCTTATTTTATGGCCAATGGTTTTACCGGCGGCTACTTTGGTATGCAGGTCAACTCGCCAACCGAGCGGCATGTATTGTTTTCTATCTGGAGCCCATTTACAACCGACGATCCTAAAAGCATCCCCGATAGTTTAAAGATAAAGTTGTTAAAGAAGGGCCCCGGCGTGCACACCGGCGAGTTTGGCAGCGAGGGTTCGGGTGGACAAAGCTACCTCAACTATCCCTGGGTAGCTGGTAAAACCTACGCGTTTTTAATCCATGCCCAGGCTGATGCGACTGCTAAAACCACTACTTTCACTGCTTATTTTAAAGAAAAAAATCTGGATACGTGGATGCTGATAGCCAGCTTTAAACGCCCGCAATCGGGGTTTAATTTAAAAGGTTTATATTCCTTTGTCGAAAATTTTGATCCGGAAACGGGTAATGTGCACCGCATGGCATACTTTGGCAACCAATGGGTAATAGATACATCAGGGAAATGGTATCCCATTACCAACGCCCTGTTTACGGCCGATGCTACCGCCAATATTAACTACCGGAAAGATTACAGCGGCGGTACCGAAAAAAGCCGGTTTTACCTGGGTAACTGCGGTTTTTTTAATGATTTTACCCCCATGAAAACCAACCTCATCCGGCAGCAAATTGATGTAGCACACCCGGTAATTGATTTTGGTAAATTGCCGTGATAAAAGCTGGTTAAGACCCTGCCAACCTGCGCTCGTTTTTAACGGGTGCTTAATATGGTTTTGCGTCTGCGACGCTTGCCGGGCAATACAATCGCCCGGCAGTTTTAAGCACTCGTCACACACCACAAGTATCGGGAAGATTAAAAAAAGGGCGGATTGTGCAATTCCCTCCCATCGGGAGGGTGTAGGGAGGGAACTAAAAACCCTCTCAACACCTGTAGTCACAGACGGGCGCAAGCATTTTTCTACTGTAAATTGATCTTTTCTGCTATCGGGTGCTCGGCCTTAAATTTAACACCTAATAAGGATGCAATGGTCTGCGCCAGCTGCTCCTGGTGGTTTTGCATCGGTTGTTTTACTTCGCCTTTGGCGGCGATGCCCGGCCCCATTACGGCAAACCAGATCTCGCTGGCGCCTTTTATTTTTTGCCCGTGGCTGGTCCACTCGGTACCGTTACCCCGGCCATGGTCGGTAGTAATGATCAGTGCGGTCTGGTCTTTATAAAACGGGTCGTTTTGAATTTGGTTCCAGATATCGCTCAGCCATTTATCTACCTGGTGCACGGCATTCAGGTACGAGTAATAATTGCCCGCATGCGCCCACTCGTCCGTTTCGCCGTAACTAATGTACAGTACACGCGGCTTCTTTACTTTCAGGTACTCCATAGCGGCGTAATGCGTAAACACATCCAAACATTCTTCATCGCCGAAAGGCCGGTAGCTGTCTCCCAGCATTTTATTCAGCAAGCTTTCTTTTACTGTGGGATGCAGGCCGCCGCTTTTTTCAAACGCGGCCGTAATCGGGAAACCCGATCCGGGTTTGTTCAGGATCCTGTCGAAAGCGTCCCAGGCAGTAAAAGCGGCCACACGCCCTTTAAACTGGGCTTGTTTATTCAGATATTCCAGCACGGTTTGATTAGGATTGTTCTGGTAATCGTTAGCGTTTACGCGGATATCCGGGTAACCGGTGAATATCTCGTTATAGCCCGGGTACGAGAACCAGTAAGGGTTAACCGTATTCATCAAATTGCCCAAAGCCCGGTTACCATAAATTTGCCCTTGCCTGGCTATAGTGCCCCACATAAAAGGCATCATTTTAGTGCGGGCAAGCTCGCTGCTTTTATCCCAGTATTTTTTCAATATCGCTGCCGAATCGCCGTGACTGTAAGTTTTATTAGTAGCCAGGGCGCGGTCGGCCCCGTTAAACAGTTCCTGCCAGCGAAAACCATCGGTAGTGATGATAATAACGTTTTTGATCTTTGATTGGGCCATGCAAACCTGCACAGTCAATACTAATAACGTTACCGATAGAAAGTTCTTAAAGTTTTTCATAACAGGATTGAATGTTTAATTGCAAGTTATAAAAAACAGTGCTTTCGCGCCGATAAAAAAATCAAACCGCTGATGAATGATGATGGCGTTGATTACGCTGATCGTACACCCTGATAAAATAATCAACGAAATCAGCGGAATCAATAAAATTAGCGGTCTATATTTGCACTATGCTCATTACCGAAACCCAGCTCCGCCAATTCACCCAAAACATATTTTTAGCCATTGGCTGCAGTGAGGAACACGCGTACCTTTCGGCGGATGTATTGTTGCGGTCGGATCTGCGGGGGATAGATTCGCACGGCGTGGCACGCCTGTCAGGCTATATCAGGCTGTGGGAGAAAGGCCTGATAAACCCTACCCCCAATATCCGTGTGGTGCACGAAACGCCCACCACAGCCACCGTTGACGGCGACGCGGGCCTTGGGCTGGTGGTTGCGCCCTTCGCTATGCAAGTAGCTATACAAAAAGCCGAACAATACGGATCAGGCTGGGTATCGGTGCGTAACTCTAACCATTTTGGCATAGCGGGTTATCACGCCCTGATGGCGGTTGAAAAAGACATGATCGGCTTTGCCATGACCAATGCCAGTCCGCTGGTAGCACCAACTTTTAGCAACGAGCGTATGCTGGGCACCAACCCCATGTGTTACGCATTCCCGGCCGGCAAATACCCGCCGCTGATTGTGGATATGGCTACCTCGGCCGCGGCCAACGGTAAACTGGAAATAGCCCAGCGCGGCGGAAAGCAGGTACCCGAAGGCTGGATCCAGGATGCGGATGGTAATTATACTACCGATCCGCACGCGCTGAAAACCGGCGGCTCGCTCCTGCCCTTAGGCAGCGACCGCGACCATGGCAGCCACAAAGGTTTTGGCCTGAGCGCTACGGTTGATATTCTGTCGGCTGTGTTGTCGGGCGCTAATTATGGCCCCTGGGTGCCGCCTTTTGTGGCGTTTTTAGACCCGCCTACCGATCCCGTTGGACAAGGCATCGGCCATTTTTTAGGCGCTATGCGGGTAGACGGTTTTAGACCTATTCAGGATTTTAAAGATAACCTGGATAAATGGATCAGCCGGTTTAAATCGGCCCAAACGATAGATCCCAACCAAAAGGTGATCATCCCCGGCGAGCCGGAACTGGAAGCGGAGATGGACAGGAAGTTGAATGGTATCCCTTTGGTAGATGCCGTGGTGAAAGATTTGAATGAATTGGCGGTGAGGTTTGGGGTGGAGGGATTGCACTAAAAAGCTTGTCATTGCGAGCGATAGCGCGGCAATCCCATAGGACAAGTAATAAAAGCTTGTCATTGCGAGCGATAGCGCGGCAATCCCATAGGACAAGTCGCCGTAATATTTGTTATCTTAGATTGCCTTAACCACATGAATCATCAACAATATTTTGTTTACATCGTTACCAATAGATCAGATAATGTTCTATATATTGGTGTTACCAACAATTTAATGCGACGGATTTGGGAACATAAAAACAAAATCCATCCCGGATTCAGTGCTAAATTTGAATGCCATAAGTTGGTCTATTACGAAGAGTTTCAATACGTACAGGATGCTATAACACGTGAGAAGCAATTAAAAGCTGGCAGTCGTGCAAAGAAAACAGCGTTGATAAATGCTATTAACCCAAATTGGAAAGATTTAAGTGATGGATGGTACGATCAGAATGGTTGATTTCTATCCACATACGAATGTCCTATGGGATTGCCGCGCTATCGCTCGCAATGACAAGGTGGAATTACCGTCCTCCCTGTCATTGCTACCGTATACGAATGTCCTATGGGATTGCCACGCTATCGCTCGCAATGACAAGGTGTGAAAAGCTTCCTATTGTGGTTAAAAAACCATTTGGCCATATTCCCTCAAACAACTATTTTTAACCATGCTTATCACCGAGGATTTTTTGCATTACGTGTGGAAATTTCGCCTGTTTACCCGCATCAACTTGCAAACAACCGAAGGTGAGGAAATAGAGGTATTTTCAGCAGGAATGGCGCATACCGATGGCGGGCCCGATTTTCAGAATGCCCGCATCCGCATTGGCGAAACTACCTGGGCGGGCAATGTGGAGTTGCATGTATCATCGGCCGATTGGAACCGACACGGCCACCAAACCGACGGCGCTTATGGCAGCGTGATCTTACACGTAGTTTACCGCGACGACCAGCCAATCATACTGCCCGATGGGCGAAAAATCCCCACACTTGAATTGCACGACCGGATCCCGGAGGAGCTTTACCTGCGTTATCATAACCTGATCTTCAGTAACCAGCAATTTATACCATGCGAGGGGAATATCAATACCGTTGATGAACTCACTATGCGCAACTGGTTGACCCGTGTGCTGGTGAAGCGGCTGGAAAAGAAATCGGCAGCCGTGCTTGAAGCATTGAACGTTAACCGCGGCGATTGGGAGGAAACCTTTTACCGTTTTTTGGCGGCTAACTTTGGCTTTAAAGTGAATGCCCTGCCCTTTGAGTTGCTGGCCAAATCGTTGCCGCAAAACATTTTTGCCAAACACAAAAACAACCCCATGCAAATTGAGGCACTGATATTTGGCCAGGCGGGGTTTTTAGAAGATGACCTTACCGATGAATATCCGCGTAAGCTGAAAGAAGAATACAACTATCTGCGCAAAAAGTACAACCTTACGCCAATCGAAAAGCACCTTTGGAAATTCCTGCGGATGCGGCCGCAAAACTTCCCTACAATCAGGCTGGCGCAGTTTGCCGCTTTGGTGGTTAACTCCACCCATTTGTTCTCTAAAATATTGGAAGTGCGCGATGTTGCCCAACTGCGCGATTTGTTTGCCAATGCCCATGTGAACCCATACTGGGAAACCCACTACCGCTTTGATGCCGAAAGCAAACCCGCATCCAAAAACATGGGGCAGGCCGGGGTGGATATTATTTTGCTGAATACCGTTGCCATTACCCTGTTCAGCTATGGCAAGCATCTGCAAAAACAGCATTATATCAGTCGCGCTATGGCTTTGCTGGAATATTTACCTGCCGAAAAAAACCATATTACCGATGATTTTGTTACCTTAGGGGTGAAAATTAGTACCGCGTTTGAATCGCAGGCCTTGCTGGAGTTAAAAAATAATTTCTGCAACCATAAAAAATGCCTGCAATGCGCCGTTGGTAATAAAATATTAAAACTGGCCTGATATGTTACAGCGTGTCCTCACATTTTTTGAACGATACTCTTTCGGAGTTTGCACCTACCTGGGCGAACGTTTTAATATTTCCATCAATAAGATCCGGTTATTCTTCATTTATTCCTCGTTCCTGGCAGTGGGCTTCCCGCTGATATTTTATTTCTTTGCCGGCATAGTGCTGGATATCCGCAATTATGTTAAGCGTATGCGCGGCCGGGTGACCGATCTGTAACATCAACAAAAAAGCCCCCCGAAACCAAACGGGAGGCCTTACCAATTTATATAAACCAAACTATTTCTTTACTGCAGGGGTAACTACTTTTAGCGGCACCAAACTATTCAGGTAAACCTCTATATTGCTGTAGCCGCCACTATTCGCAGCTATCTTAGGCGAGTCCGACGCGTCTTTAGGGTTCAGTCCGTGTGCTGTTTCGTAAGTATCGGGCATCCCGTCGTTATCGCTGTCCTTGTAAGGAGTCCCTTTATATTCAGGATACCCGCCAACCTGGCTAATATCGCTGATGATACCCTGCTTGTAGGTATCCGGCAAACGCTCTTTTACATATTTGGCGCCAATGTGCTCAACAATACCACTGGTGGCATATTTAATTTTACCGGTGCGCACATCTTCCACAATGCGCTCGTCAACCGGGTCGCGTTTGGGTAACGAACAGCCGGCATTAGCCAGCACATATTTGTAAGCATCCATGGTTGGGATGATGGTTACCGGGTTCATAATTGGCAGCGGCTTATCCGCACGGATACTGTCGGTATATCGTCCGGCATCAGGGCCCTCGCCTATCTGTACGCCGCCATCCCAGTTATTTTTGGTTACCTTATCATTGCCTTCAATAATATTACCGCTTACATATACTTTGCCATAGTGAGTTTTATTAGCCGGGTCGCGGCCTGCCTCGGGTTTTAATATGCGGTGCCCGATAGGCTCGTTCAACGGGGTAATAGGCCCGGGTTTAAAGTAATTATTAATAAAGTTATACAGCGATTTATTATCACCGCCGTCGGCGCTGCGGTTCCACCAGTTAAATATTACGTTATTAAAAAAGCCAAAATCCTCATCCATCCCCACCGACGGGTTACGGGCAATGTTATTGGCCCACAGGTTACGCATAAAGGTGCTGTTATGCCCCCCGATGGTGCTGCCGAAGGCATGGTTATAAGTATCCAGCGCTTCAGAAAAAATAGAATTTTGAATGGTGACGTTCACAGTCGCCATTTTCTCCTGCTTGGCGCCGGCCCTATCGTATACGTGGCGGTAGATGGACATATTTTCATCCAGGCCCCAACTGGCCGACACATGATCGATCATGATATTGCCTACCGGGTTACCCCCTATCGCGTCATCGCGGCGGGTAACTTCTGTTGCGCCACGGCGGAAACGTATGTAACGGATCACCACATCATGCGTATCTATCCAGGTAGATTCGCCGGCTATGCAAATGCCATCACCCGGGGCCGATTGACCTTCAATAGTAATATAAGGGGCACGGATACTAACCGGTTCCGTCAGCCAAATAATCCCTGATACATTAAATACCACAATACGGGCCCCGCCCTGCTCACAAGCTTCGCGAAATGTTCCCGGGCCACGATCGGCCAAACTGGTCACTACAATTACCCTGCCGCCACGGCCACCGGTTGTGTACATACCACCACCCTCGGCACCGGGGAATGCCGGAATTTTTGCCTGCGGTAAATCTGATGGTTTATTGGCCCATGGTACATAAGGCTTGCCCGCCTTTTCATCCCGCTGGATAATAGGCAGCGCTTTTGCCCAGGCTATATCCGAGCGTTTTTTAGCCGCGTCCAGTGCAGAATCGGCCCTGGCCTGCATTGCAGGTGGTATTTTGGGATACTGCGCCTGCGCGGTTTTAACAGTAATCAGGGCAACAGCTAATGCCGCTATGCCAACCAGTTTCTTGCTCATGTTTTATGACAATAAAATATACAGATATTATAGGTTATAATATGTTTAACCAAATATGCAGTATAGCCAATTGCTTTTCATATAGCATATTTTCAAGCTATTGTATGATTTTATCCTGTAGCTTAAGCGGGCTATGTTTGTAATTGAGATGTTACGGAATCGGGGGTTGTGCCTGTATGAAGTACGATTGTATCGCGGAGAAGCGTCGCAGACGCTAAACCATGTTAAGCACTCGTCACAGACGAGCGCAAGATGTTCTCCCTGCAGTCGCCCGGCTCCAACCCACAAGCGTTCTGAAGATTAGAAAAGGGTGGGATTGTGCGATTCCCTCCCATCGGGAGGGTGTAGGGAGGGGTTTCGTCAAGCGTAATAAACCCCTCCCTGCCACCCACAATCAGCCGCACCCCTCCCAAGGGAGAGAACTAAAAATCTCCCTGCAGTCGCTCGGCTCCAGCCGAGTGACCTTATCAACCGGCCTCCGGCCGCAGTAAGCATAGTCTATAACGGCCAGAGGCCGGGAAATAATCATCACTCGGCTGGAGCCGAGCGACTGCTGCTTTAGATTGTGATATATTTCTTTACAAACTCACCCACTCATCTGCTTCCGCGCTTTTCAATATCGCGTCAATTACCCGCATATTGTTTAGGGCATCGGTTAATGGTGTGGGCACCGGCGTATCGTTCAGTATCGCTTTAGCAAAAGCATCAACCTGTAAGGTGTATTGATTGGCGGTTTCAGTTTTGATCTCCTCTATTACCCTGTCGCGTTGCAGCCATAGTTTGCAGGGCGCATCTGCCGGGGCGTTGCAGGGGATCTCTATCTCAAGCCGCCCTTTGCTGCCGGTGATATTTACCCGCTGGTAAGGTTCTAACTGTGTTGAGCAAGTGAACGCGGCACTATGTCCGTCGCCAAAATCCAGCAAGCCTGATGTAAGGCTGTCTGTTTTAAAAACCGGGTCGCGGTGTACCAGTCCTGTTACCCTTTGCGGTTCGCGGTTAAAAATAAAGCGCGGCCACGAGATGCAGTAGCAGCCGATATCCATCAGGGCGCCGCCATGGGCTTCGGGTTTATTACGGATGTTGGCCGCATCCAGATTGGTATAGGAAAAAAAGGAATGGATATGCTTTACCTCGCCCAGCAAGCCATCAGCAACTATTTGTTTAGCCTGCAGCCATTGCGGGTGGAAACGGTACATAAAAGCCTCCATCACTTTTAAATGAGGGTATTGTTGGGCGGCGGCCAGCAGCTGGGCAGCCTCGGCGGCGTTAATGGCAATGGGTTTTTCGCAAAGCACGTGCTTGCCCGCGGCCATGGCTTTTAGCGTGTAGGGCACATGCAAGTGGTTGGGTAAGGGGATATAAACCGCGTCGATATCCGGATCGGCCAGCAGGGCTTCGTAGCTGCCACAGGCTTTGGGGATATTCAGGTCGGCAGCAGTTTCTTCGGCTTTAGCTTTGTTGCCCGATGCAATAGCCACAACTTCGGCAAACTTACATTGGTGCATAGCCGGGATCACTTGCGTGCGGCCAATTTTAGCGGTGCTCAGGATGCCGAAGCGGATCTTGTTACTCATATCTATTAATACTTTGCAGATTGTAAACTGTATAAAATACAGTAATGCTAAATTAGGCGTAATAATACAGCGCCGCAAAATAATGTTATTCAGCTATCCCATTTCTGAAGTTAATTACGTTGAATTAATGGAATAAGCTGCATTTCTGCTAAATGCAATTATTATATATCTTTAGCCACTTAACCTAATCAAAATCAATAAAAAACAATGTCATCTGTGAAAAACAAATTTCTTGCCGCACTAATGGCGGTATCGCTTTTTATAGGCTTTCAATCCCCCGCCAATGCGTTTACCAGCCATAAATCCTTAGCTAAAGATTCGTCCCTGCAAAAGGAATATATTGTAAACATGATGCATAAGGTTGCCGACTGGCAATTGAACGCCTGGAATACCACCGGCTTTAAGCACAAAAAGGTAGACTGGACCAATGCCGCCGCTTATACCGGCTTGTACGCGTTTGGCGCGATGAAAGGAAATGACAGGTACCTGGACGCGTTGGTTAAAATAGGCAACGACCTGAACTGGAACACCGGCAAGGACCGCTTTATGGCCGATGATTATTGCATAGGGCAAATGTATTCGCTGCTGTACATGAAATACAAAGACCCAAAAATGATAGCCGCTTTTACTAAACTGGCCGACAGTATTGTAGCTAAACCACATGATGAAAGCCTGGAGTGGAAAAACCATATCCAATCGCGCGAGTGGGCCTGGTGCGATGCCTTGTTTATGGGGCCAACCGCGTTAAGCTACCTAAGCACCGCCACCGGCGACCCTAAATACCTGAATACCGCCACCAGGCTGTGGTGGAAAACAACCGACTATCTGTACGATAATGAAGAGCACCTGTACTTCCGCGATGGCAGTTACCTGCAAAAAAAGGAAAAGAATGGTAAAAAAGTATTTTGGTCCAGGGGTAACGGCTGGGTTTTAGGCGGACTGGTACGTGTACTGGATAACATGCCGGCCAATCATCCCGACAGGAAAAAATTTGAAGCGCTTTATAAGGATATGGAAGCCAAAATAGCGACTATCCAGCAACCTGATGGCAGCTGGCATGCTTCATTGCTTGATCCGGAAAGCTATCCCGTTAAGGAAACCAGCGGCACCGGCTTTTACTGCTACTCTATTTTATGGGGATTAAACCATGGCTTATTAAACCAAAAAACCTACTGGCCGGTAGTTAAAAAAGCATGGGCGGCATTAACCAGTTCGGTTCATCCGGATGGTATGCTGGGCTATGTGCAGCGTATTGGCGCAGCGCCTGATAGTGTAGATGCCAGCAGCACCGAAGTTTACGGCGTAGGCGCATTTTTGCTTACCGGTACCCAGTTATACCAGTACATGAGCAAGCACCCTAAAGCGAAGTAATATTACAGAGAATTGGAATATACTCCTTATAACAAACAAGGCTGCCACATAAAAGGGCAGCCTTATTTGTGGTATCATACCTGCAAAGCAGCAACCCCAGCATAGTCTTGCTGTGAAAATTGACCGGTAACCTTCAGTAATTTTTAGTAGGTTTGGTCATCTTTACAAGTGCAGTAGCGCAGCTTTAATCACTATTAAGATTAAAGCCGTTAAGTTCATCGTTTTTTATGCTAACACACGCGGCCCCAAAAACTGTTTCTATTGTTATTCCTAATTATAATGGACAAGCGTTATTAGAAAAATATTTGCCCTACACGTTTACCGCAATTACAAACGCTGCCGTAGATTTTGAAATCATAGTGGTGGATGATTGCTCGACCGATAATTCGGTTGATTACATTCAAAAGAACTACCCCCAGGTTAAATTGCTGCGTAACGAACAAAACAGGGGCTTCTCTTTTACCTGCAACAAAGGGATAGAGGCCGCCGGGATGGAACTGATCCTGCTATTAAACTCCGACGTTAAGCTTTCGCCAGATTACTTTGAGCCGCTATGGCCATATTTTGCCAGGGCAGATACTTTTGGCGTAATGGGCCGGATCACTAATTTAAACGATCCCCACATACAGGATGCCGCCCGAATGCCAAAAGATAATTTTTTAAAGTTAAAAACAGCTTACTTTTATTATTCGGAGGATAGTGATAAATCCCTTACCCTTTATCTTTCAGGCGCTAACGCGCTAATTGACGCGGCTAAGCTAAAAGCTTTGGGTGGGTTTAATTTGCTGTTCTCTCCTTTTTATTGCGAAGACTTTGAGCTGAGCTTACGCGCCTGGCGCCTAAACTGGCCATGTTACTACGAGCATAATGCTGTTTGCGGCCATGAGTTATCTGCAAGTACTAAAAACTACAAAACGGCCCGGTGGGTAAAAATGATCTATTTCAGGAACCGTTATTATTTGCATGCCTTACATTTAAGTGGGATTATCCGCTTTTTATGGTTTATGCAGGTTACATTCCTGGATTTACCCCTTAAAGTGTTAACCGGTAAAACATGGCTGCTTACCAGTTATATTCAGTTTATCAAACACCGGAAAGAGATAAAGCAGCATAGGGCCTTGTTTAAAGAAATGATGGCTGCACACAACAGCAGCACCACCACCAGTCAGGTGATCGATACTTTAATCAGATCTGTTGAAGGCAAACAAATAAGTAAATTTAAAAGTTGATTTATCAGGCCACTCTCTTTATCTAATTAAATGTACTGGCACAAAAAAGGCCCTCCCGATAATCGGGAGGGCCTTATATAAAAGGGATACTATTTAATGCTTATTTAGTTTCCTCTGGTTTGGTTTTCTTAGCCTTGTTCTCAGCACCTTCCATTTGTTCTTTCAGTTGTGCTAATACGCTTAAGTCGCCCAGAGTTGATTTTTCAACCGATTCTTTCACTTTTTTCACAGCGCTTGTAGTTGCTTTCGCTTCTTTCTTGCGGTTTTCAAAGTCGGTTACCCTTGCTTCAGTGCGGGCATCTTCCCAGATACGTGAATGTGAAATAACAATGCGTTTGTTGTCTTTGTTAAACTCAATGATCTTGAACTCGGCAGTTTCATCAGCTTTCAAAGCTTTGCCATCCTCTTTAATCAGGTGTTTGGTTGGCGCGAAGCCTTCAACACCATAAGGAAGGGCAACAATTGCACCTTTATCGGTTACCTTCAATACGGTACCTTCGTGCAGAGAATCTACACCAAATATCGATTCGAAAGTATCCCATGGGTTTTCTTCCAGTTGTTTGTGGCCTAAGCTCAGCTTGCGGTTTTCAACATCCAGTTCTAAAACAACCACGTCTAATTTTTCACCAACTTTAGTGAACTCGTTAGGGTGATTAACTTTTTTAGACCATGAAAGGTCGCTGATGTGGATCAAACCATCAATACCATCTTCCAGTTCAACAAACACACCAAAGTTGGTCATGTTTTTAACGGTAGCAACGTGTTGTGTACCTACTGAGTAACGCTCAGCAGCTTGTTGCCATGGATCAGGAGTTAATTGCTTAATACCTAAGCTCATTTTGCGTTCGTCGCGGTCAAGTGTTAACACTTGTGCTTCAATCTCGTCGCCAACTTTCAGGAATTCCTGAGGGTTACGCAGATTTTGTGACCATGACATTTCTGATACGTGGATCAAACCTTCAACACCCGGGATAATTTCCAGGAATGCGCCGTAATCAGCAACGGTAACAATTTTACCTTTAACCTTAGAGCCGATTACCAGGTCGGTATCAAGCGACTGCCAAGGGTGCGGGGTTAATTGTTTTAAACCAAGGGCAATACGTTTTTTCTCGTCATCAAAGTCAAGTACCACAACGTTGATCTTCTGATCCAACGCCAATACTTCACGCGGATGCTCGATACGGCCCCATGATATATCTGTAATGTGTAGTAAACCGTCAACACCACCAAGGTCAATAAATACACCAAAGTCGGTAATGTTTTTAACGGTACCTTCCAATACCTGGCCTTTTTCAAGTTTGGCCACAATTTCAGTTTTTTGGTTTTCCAAATCGTCTTCAATCAGCACTTTGTGCGATACCACTACGTTTTTAAACTCGTGGTTGATCTTAACAACTTTGAATTCCATTGTTTTACCAACGTACACATCGTAATCGCGAATAGGCTTGATATCGATCTGTGAACCTGGTAAAAAGGCTTCAACGCCCATAATATCAACAATAAGGCCACCTTTGGTACGGCTTTTAACAAAACCGGTGATGATCTCATCATTATCAAGAGCCGAATTAATGCGCTCCCATGATTTTTGTGTTTTAGCACGCTTGCGTGAAAGTACTAACTGTCCGTTAGCATCTTCCTGCGATTCAACAAACACATCAACGGTATCACCAATCTTCAGATCAGGTGTATCGCGAAATTCAGACAATGATACCATACCGTCGGATTTGAAGCCGATGTTTAATACCACATCCTTGTTGTTGATGTTTACAACGGTACCTGTAATAATTTCACCCTGGTTAATAGAGCTGAAAGTTACATCGTACATTGCTTCTAACTTTTCACGGTCGGCAGCGCTGTAATTGCCAAACTTTTTGTCGTCGGCGTCCCAGTCAAAATCCTGGTTTGAAGAGGTGATGTTTGCTTTGATCTCTTCGATCGAAAGTGAATCAGCTTCTGATTCGATCTTTTCTTCAGGTGCAGTAACTGTAACTGTATCCAGTTCAGCCTCTTTTGCTTTTAATTCGTTTTCTACTTCTTGTTTTTTTGCCATTAAATATTTTATCTCCTTTTCCCAACCTAATTGGGACTGCAAAGGTAAGAATATATTTTTGACTGATAAAAACTTTTTTAATGTTAAATATTGATTTTTAAGGCGTTTTGTTGTGGATTTGGGATTTCACCGATTGATTTGAGTCGCTTAGTTATCGATTTTACCGATTTTATTTGAAACTAATCGCTATTCTCTAAATAAGTAAAATGTTGGCGTCGCTGTCGTCAGCACCTCGATTTATTGGATTAAGAGGCTGATAGATCTCGTATGCACAGTTACTTGTCGTTATAATGCCCGATCGCGGAAACCACGGTAACTGTAATAATTTCATCTTCAATAAAATAGATCAGCCTGTCCTTTTTATTGATCCTTCTTGACCAGTATCCGGCCAAATCATATTTTAATCTTTCAGGTTTGCCTGTACCTGTTTCTGGATGGATGTGTAATTCTGAAATAATTATTTCGACCTTTTGATGGATGCTTTGTTGCCCGATCTTTGAATAGCCAATAATTCTTTAGCGGCCTTGTCGGATACGATTACCCTAAATTTTCCCATAGTGTTTTGCCAGGGTCAAGGGTTATAAATTTTCCTTCTTCAACTTGTTTTTTACTTTGCTTAACCTTTTTAACAAAATCGGGGTTATATGGACTTTTCGTTGTCTCAAAATCCATTTTAAGAGCTTTAGCGAATGCTTTTAAAGCAGATAATTGCTCGTCATTTTTAGGATGAATAATCACTGTTTCCATAATACAAATTTAATGATATAATATTATAAACACCGCCAATTATACGCCTTTTGTAGATCAGGCACATTTCTGTTTAACTTAACTTCCCCTCTATCTCCTCAAAAATCTCCATAAAATCATCATGGATGCTTAAGCGATAATCTGCAATTACATTGTTCATACCGGCCTCCTGTTCGGGGGTAAATGGGTGTTGCCATACCCGCATGCAAATGCGTTTGAGGGCGTAGGCTACCTGTTCGGTATTGGTATAGGTGGCCAGGTAACGGTGCTTTTTAAAAGATTCGAAAAAAGTGAGGAATACATCAGGATTACGCAGCCCGCTAAAGCTCAAAAATTCGCGGATCACTTCTTCATCGCAACTATCCAGGTGGTTATAAAACTCATCGACGGTAATTTTATGCGTGGTGAGCAGCAGGTTATCCAGTATCAACTCAATAGCAATGTGACCTAAAAAGAAAGGCTTTACCGGCGAGCCTTCTATAACCGGGCGCAATACCTTTTTTAATCCACGACTGTGGAGAATAAAAAAACCGGACGAGTGGAAATGCCGGTCGATATCCAGGTGTTTTTGCCAGCCTTTAATAATACTGTTGATGTTATTTTGATGGTGCCGCAGTTTTTCGGGGTGAAGGATGATGTTTTTATCGGCATTTTTTAACAGGTCGGGCAGTACCGTTCCCAAAATATGGTAACAGTTATCAGATTGCCTGTCGAAGTAATAGTGCGATAAAAAATTCATAAGCCTGTTATTGCAAGATAAGGTTTGATGTGCAGATGTGCAAATGTGCAGATGGATGTAATTGGTAGATGATTTGCTTAATACTCGAATTTGCACATTTGCATATACGCACATCTGCACATTTTTATAGCTTTGCACATTCGCATATTTACACATTTGACTAATGAATTTTGTTGAGGAATTACGCTGGCGCGGCATGCTGCACGATATTATGCCGGGAACTGAAGAACTGCTGAATAAAGGTATGGTATCGGGCTATATCGGGTTTGACCCAACGGCAGATTCGTTGCACGTAGGCAGCCTGGCCCAGATCATGACCCTGATCCACTTTCAGCGCGCCGGCCATAAGCCGTTTGCCTTAGTTGGCGGCGCTACCGGTATGGTGGGCGATCCATCGGGTAAATCGGCCGAACGTAATCTGCTATCTGCCGATGCTTTGCAACATAATCTGGATGGTATTAAAGCCCAGTTAGAACGTTTCCTTGATTTTAATAGCGGTGCCAACAGCGCCCAGATGGTTAATAATTACGATTGGTTTAAGGATTTTACCTTCCTTGATTTTATCCGCGATGTGGGCAAGCACATTACTGTTAATTATATGATGGCTAAAGATTCGGTAAAGAACCGCATCAGCGGCGATACGGGCATGTCATTCACCGAGTTTAGCTACCAGTTGGTGCAGGGCTATGATTTTTATTACCTGTGGAAAAACAACAACTGCGCCCTGCAAATGGGCGGCAGCGATCAATGGGGAAATATTGTAACCGGTACCGAACTGATCCGCCGTAAGGGCGAAGGCCAGGGCGAGGCTTATGCCTTAACTACCCAGTTGATCAAAAAATCAGACGGCAGCAAATTTGGTAAAAGCGAGGGCGGCAACATCTGGCTTGATCCTGCTAAAACATCGCCTTATAAGTTTTACCAGTTTTGGCTGAACACCAGCGATGAGGATGCCAAAACCTATATCCGCATATTTACTTTATTTGATAAGGACACCATTGAAGCATTAGAGCTTGAACACGATGCCGCGCCGCATACCCGTACCTTGCAAAAGGCGCTGGCTAAAGATATTACCACCCGGGTACACGGCGAAGTAGAGTATGAGAAAGCTATTAAGGCATCCGAGTTTTTATTCGGTAATACCGATATCCTGTTTTTAAATGAACTGAATGATGCTGAAGTACTGGGTTTGTTTGACGGCGTGCCTAATTTCACCGTCAGCGCAAGCGAAATAGCTGCAGGCATCAACGTGATCGATCTGCTGGCCGAAAAGACTGCCGTGTTCCCATCAAAAGGAGAAGCCAAAAAAATGATTGCCGGTGGCGGGGTTGCCATTAATAAGACTAAACTTGGCGGGGTTGATGATGTGTTTAACACATCGCACCTGATCAATGGTAAATACCTGGTAGCGCAAAAAGGTAAAAAGAATTATTTTTTGATTGTAGCTTCTTGAGCTGAAAGCGAAAAGACCAAAGCTAAAAGCTTTAAAAATCTCCTGAACTAAATTAGCCTCTTTTACAAGAGGCTTTTTGCTTTTAGCCTTCCGCTTTAAGCTTAATTTAAAATAGATTTGCAATTACGACAAATGTGTTGTATTTTTGGATTAATGTCTGATAAAACAAAGCATATCGCCGCAAATGAAGTTAACGAACCTATGGTAGTGTATATAGCCCAGGGTGCCGATAACTCATTTTATACCCTGCTAAGCGGGGTTAAGCCTGCCCGTTTCAATACCGATTTCGATCTGTTAAAACTCACCCGCGAAGGCTTGCCTAAAAAGGTATTAACATCGCTGGCTAAAAAAATATCATTAACCCTTCAGGAGTTAGCCGATATCATGCACATTTCCGAACGTACTTTGCAACGCTACGATGATAACGCCGTGGTTAAAACGGAGTATGCCGAAAAAGCCATTGAGTTAGCCCGTTTATATACCCGCGGCCAGGAGGTTTTTGGCTCGATGGATAAATTTAAACGCTGGATGAAAACCCCGGGGCATGTTTTCCGTAACGAAACCCCTATCTCCCTTTTAGATACCTCTGTTGGTTTTGATATGGTGTTAAGGGAGTTGGGCCGTATCGAACACGGTATTTTTGCCTAAATATGTTATTATACCGTATTACCCGCTGTGTTTACGCTAACGATATGAGCGGCACCGGCGCCCGCTTATATGGCGGCCGCTGGAATAATATTGGCCGTGCGATGGTTTATACCGCTTCGTCCCGGTCGCTGGCTACTTTAGAAGCATTGGTGCATTTACCAACAGCTATTATTCCTGATGATTTTTGCCGGATCACTATTGAAGCGCCGGAAGATGTATTTGAAGCCGATATCCGCCTGTTCCCGCCCAACTGGAGTGCCTATCCTGAACCTGAAATATTAAAGCGCACTGGCGATTTCTTTCTGAAACAAAATGAACACTTGCTGATGAAAGTTCCCTCGGCCATAGTGAAAGAAGAATTCAATTACCTGATAAATCCGCTGCATCCCAAAGCAACGGAAGTAAAGATTTTAAAAAGTGAACCTTTTACGTTTGATGAACGGCTTTTTTAAGTCGTAAGTCTAAAGTCTTTAGTCCTAAGTCAAATAAGGGACTTTAGACTACAGACTTAGAACTTAAGACTTAGAACTAATGACTTCGCTCAGCATCCTGATATATAAATCAATCCCCTCCTTGATCTCGTCTACATACACAAATTCATCAGCCGTGTGCGAGCGGGCCGAATCGCCGGGGCCTACTTTAAGTGATGGAATATCCAGCAAGGACTGATCGGAAGTTGTGGGCGAGCCATAAGTAGTACGGCCCAGTTTAACACCCGCCTGTACAATGGGGTGGTTTTTATCTATAGATGACGGTTTTAACCGGATAGAGCGTGGCTTTACATCGCAGCTTACATGCTGGCGGATAATCTCTAATACTTCTTCATTACGGTAGGCGTCGGTAACACGCACATCCACGGTAAATACACAACTGGCAGGCACCACATTATGCTGCGAGCCTGCATTGATAATGGTTACCGACATTTTTATACGGCCAAATGCTTCCGATTCCTTAGGGAATTGATAGGTACGGAACCACTCGATATCCTTTAAAGCTTTGTAAATAGCATTCTCGCCTTCCTCGCGGGCGGCATGCCCGGCTTTTCCATGGGTGGTGCAATCCAATACCATTAATCCACGTTCGGCTATGGCCAGCTGCATCAGGGTAGGTTCGCCTACTATGCCAAATTCCAGTTCGCCCAGTTCGGGAATAATCAGTTCCAGTCCGTTTATCCCCGAGATCTCTTCTTCGGCTGTGGTGGCCAGGCAAAGGTTATATTGCAGATCTTCCCGGTTATAAAAGTACAGGAAGGTCATGATCAGGGATACCAAACACCCGCCGGCATCATTACTCCCCAAGCCAAATAGTTTACCATCCTCAATAGCCGCGTCATAAGGGTCGCGGGTGTAGCCCGAATTAGGCTTAACCGTATCATGGTGCGAGTTAAGTAATATGGTAGGCTTAGCGGCATCGAAATACCTGTTCCGGGCCCAAATGTTATTCAGCTTCCGTTGGGTTTTAATACCCTGCTGCTGCAAAAATTGTTCTATTACACCGGCAGTTTTATCTTCCTCCTTGCTAAAGGACGGGATACGGATCAATTGCTGTAATAAACTTATCGCCTGCTGATGTAAATGGTTAATGTCGGTCATATATCAATCGGCTGTAAAAATAAGGCTTTTTTGTGAACAGGAGATGAAGCTATTGTTAATTGCAAATAACAC
The DNA here is from genome assembly GCF_059418485.1 of Mucilaginibacter sp. GW821-FHT07H05. NCBI lineage: Bacteria > Pseudomonadati > Bacteroidota > Sphingobacteriia > Sphingobacteriales > Sphingobacteriaceae > Mucilaginibacter > Mucilaginibacter sp. GW821-FHT07H05. Next base: position 232,580 of record NZ_JBWKPY010000005.1, on the reverse strand, counting down.
AGGATTAACATGACAATCATCTTGTTAAACTATTGATGGATTGCATCATTTTTTTATTTTTGAGTAAAATATTATCAGTTTAAAGGCCAGTCACAATTTGTATGTTTTTTTCGGGCAATTACATTTATTATATCACAGTTGCCATACAGGTGTTCTGCGGCATACACTGTTTAAAACGGGGTAAGCAAGGCTGGCTATGGATCATCATATTTTTACCTATGGTAGGCAGCCTGATCTACTTTTTTATGGAGATACTACCATCCGGCCGTATCAGCGCGCCGCGGGTTGATGTAGCGGCAATTGTTAATCCCGGCGGCAAGATTAAAAAACTGGAAGAGAACCTGCGCTTTACCGATACCTTTAATAACCGGGTGCTTTTAGCCGATGCCTACATGGAATCGGGGCAAACCGAAAAAGCTGTTGAACTATATGAAAGTAGCCGGACCGGCGCTTTTAGCGAGAACGAGCATGTATTGGCGCAACTCATTATCGCTTACTATAAACTGCAACGTTACGCCGATGCCATTAATATTGCCGGTAAACTATACAGGCAGCCGCAGTTTATACGCTCGCAGGCGCATTTGTTTTATGCGTTGTCGTTAGAAAATGCCGGTCAGCCGGATAAAGCCGAGGCCGAATTTAAAGCCATGCAGGGCCGTTATTCTTATTACGAGCAGCGTTACCAGTACGGTATGTTTTTGCGGAGGGCCGGGCGTAATGAAGATGCCGAAAAAGTATTTATGACCATGCTGGAAGAAGAGGCCCACCTGAGCGCTATGGAACGCAAAAGCGCCCGTACCTGGTGCGCCAAAGCCCGGGCCGAATTAAAGACGATTGTTTAATTTCTCCTTACTATATTCTTCCTGTTACAAACAATCGTTTTTTAGCTATAAAACTTACATTTGCGGCACTATGAAGAAACACATTTTATGCGCAATTGCCGTATTGTTTACGCTGGCGGTATCGGCACAGCAAACTACCACTTACAAAAAGAAAGGCTATACGCTCATTTATTCAAACAACGATGCTACGCTTGATAGCGCGCTGCAACAAAAACTGATTAAAACCTTTTTTGAGGTATATCCTAAACTGGCTAAAGAATACAATAAGCAAACCGACAAAGTAGTTTACCTGATGCTGGATACCACTTATAAAGGAGTGGCCGCTACCGGCAATGCGCATGTACGTGTTAGCCCTAAATGGATGCACCAGCACCCGGAAGATATTGATGTGATTACACACGAGGTAATGCATATTGTACAAAACTATGGCAATAGTGTAGGCCCGGGATGGTTGACCGAAGGTATTGCCGATTATGCACGCAACCAGTTTGGAGTAAACAATCCCGCTGCAAAATGGAGTTTGGGCGAATATAAGGCCGGGCAGCATTATAGCAACAGCTACCGTATTACCGCCCGCTTTTTACTTTGGATAGAAACTAAAATTAAACCCGGTATAGTTAAAGAACTGGATAAGCAAATGCGTGATCATACTTATACCGATGCGGTGTGGGCTAATCAAACCAATAAAACGCTGGATGAGCTTTGGAAGGCTTACGTGGATAACCCGGCGTTGAATTGATCTGTGGGCAAGATGGTAATTTAACCACAAAGAACACAGAGATATGCGTGGTTGTTAAATCACAAAGAACACAAAGCCTTTAATTATTAGGATGTTTGTAGGCCACAAAGGCTTCGTGCTCTCTGTGAAAATCTTTGTGGCCTTTGTGGTTAAATTCTACCTAATATCTATGCGGCAAAATGCCCGGTAAAATAAAGGGCGATAATAGCAATACCCACTACTATCCTGTAAATACCAAACAGGCGGAAGCCTTTTTTCTCCAGGAAGGTAATAAAACTGCGGATGGCCAGCATGGCTACGATAAAGGCAACCACATTACCAACGATCAATAGTTTAACCTGGTCGCCGGTGAACATATGCTCGTGGGTTTTATGGAAGTCGTACAGTTCTTTCAGCGTGGCGCCAAGCATAGTAGGCACAGCTAAAAAGAAGGAAAACTCGGCGGCGGCCGTCCGGGTTAATTTTTGGCTCATACCGCCAACAATAGTAGCTGCCGAACGTGATACCCCCGGCACTACAGCCAGGCACTGGAAAAAGCCGATTTTTAAGGCCGTTAAATAGCTGATATTTTTCTCTTCGTTAACATTGGCCCGGTTAAACCATTGATCAACAAAAAGCAGCACTATACCACCTATTAATAACGAGAAAGCTACCACAAGCGGGCTCTCCAATAACTCGTTAATTTTTGATTTAAACAGTACGCCAACAATAACCGCGGGCAGTACGCCCACCACTAATTTGAAGTAAAAATCGATACTGCGGAAAAAGCGTTTAAAGTAAAGCACTACTACCGATAGGATAGCGCCCAACTGGATCACCACTTCAAACAGTTTTACAAATTCATCGGTACCAATACCCATAACGGCGCTGGCAATTACCATGTGGCCGGTTGATGATACAGGTAAAAACTCCGTCAACCCCTCAATAATAGCAAGGATGACCGCATGGAAAATAGTCATGCTTTATTTAAGATTTGGTTACCGGTTTTTTTAAGATGGCATAAAAGCCAAGGCCGAAACCCGCCAATACTACTAAGGGGGCTATTACAATTTTTGCAGTGCTGTAAATATCTGTTTTGCCGCTCATAATCACAAAGCCGATGGCCACTATCAATACACTGATAGCGATTAAAGTATAATTGCTTTTGTTGTAAAGGAAATTTACCGGTTCGTTATCGGTAGTGGTTTTTGCAGCCGCGGCGGGCCGGGTATATTTTTGTGCCATATATTTTATCTGTATAAACTAACCATTTTTGAACGTAAGAATTTGCTTACCGCAAGGTAAGTGCTAAAGCCGGATATAAAGATGCCCAGACCTATTACCACTAAAAATACCAGGCCAAACTCGGCATAGTTTTGCAATACCACCAGTTCGGGCAGGGTTTTGTTGGCCAGGTACAGGGTTCCCATTAATATAATAATAGCTATCAGCGCGCCTAACAGGCCATGCCATATACCATATAATAAAAATGGCTTGCGGATAAACGACCGTGTGGCCCCAACCAATTGCATCGATTTAATTAAAAAGCGTTGCGAGTAAATAGCCAGACGGATGGTATTATTAATAAGCCCTACCGATACCACCACAAATATGGCGGCAAAAGCCAGTATCACTAAGGTAATGGATGCCAGGTTCTCGTTCATCTTATCAACTAACGATTGCTGGTATTTCACCTCTTTAACAATGGGATTGCTCAGCAGCTGGTTTTTTAATTTGGTAATGTCTTTATTATTAGCGTAATCGGCTTTCAGGTAAACATCGATGGATTGCGATAGGGGGTTATAACCCAAAAATTTCACAAAATCTTCGCCCAGGTCTTTTTGCAGGTTAATAGCGGCTATTTCCTTGCTTACATACAGCGATTGCTTTACCATGGGATTGTTCTCCAACTGGCGCTGTAATTGCACCACATCGGCTTCGCGGGCGCTCTCGTCCACAAATATGTTCACCACAATATTTTCCTTAACGTATTTAGACAGGTTATTGGCGTGTACCAATATCAAACCTAATAGCCCTATCATCAATAAAACCATGGCAATGCCAAATACCGTTGATATGTAAATGGTCTTGGTTTTTTTTGCCGATTCGCTTGCTTCAAATTCTTCCATAACTGTCTTATTGGATCGCGAAAATAAGAAACCCTGCATAAAGGTAAAACTTTATGTGTGATTATTATATGAAGATGCCGGCTTTAACAAAATTTAACGTGTGAATGTGCAGATGTGCGAGTATGCAGATGTGCAAATGATCGAATAAGTTAAGAATTAAAAAACACTTATCATCTGCACATCCGCACATCTGCATATTAACGCATGAACTTGCCAAACTCGTGGTACCTGCGGATGCTGATACTCACCTTATTGCCCACTTTATACCTTCCCTTGGCCATGTTCAGCACACGCACCTGCACCTTCTTTTGCTCTACGATCAGTTCTTCATAAACACCCTTAAACAGCACCTTATTCACCACCCAGCCATTGGCCAGGCCTTTGCTTATCTTAATATCTTCGGCATAAACCACTACGCTACCACGGCGCGATGCAATACCGCAAACCCTGGCCTGTGCCGGGGTTAGCAGCGTGCAACTGGCCAGTATCAGTGCCGTATACAGCAATTTGGGCTCTTTGTACAATTCTTCGGCGCTGCCGCTTTCTACAATTTCACCTTCTTTAATAACGATCAGCTGATCGGCCATACTCAGCAGTTCGGCCGGGTCATGCGATACCAGTATCGCGGTTACGCCTTGTTTGGTGACGATATTGCGGATATCCTGCTGCAGGCTTTCGCGGTAGCGGGCATCCACCTGGTTAAAAGGCTCGTCCAGCAGCAGCACTTCGGGCAAACTGATCAACGCTTTGGCAATGGTTACCCTTTGTTTTTCTCCGCCGCTTAGTTTACTAAAAATCTGGTCGTGCAGGTGCTGTATGCTCCAGCTATTCAGGGCTTCCGTTACTTTTTTGGTTTCGTAATGCAGGTCGCTGTCTGATAAGCCGGCTTTTACGTTTTCCCAAACGGTGGCATTCAGATCCATCTCGTAATGGTCCTGCGTCAGGAATTTAATACTGCGGTGCACATCCTGCCGGGCATTTTCGCGGTCGGGCAATAACTCCTGGTGAAAAAACACATCGCCCGAATCGGGCACCATCTTCCCGGCCAGCAGGTTTAGCAGGGTAGTTTTGCCGCTGCCGCTTTCGCCCACAATGGCGGTGATCTTCCCGCGGGGGATAAACAAGGTAATATTATTAACGCCGGAAGATTTATTCCCAAAAAAGTTTTTGGTGATGGAAATGGTTTCCAGTATCAGTTCATCTTTCATTGTGCCTGGCCGGTATTTATCGCATGCCGAAACTATAAAAGATTATCGGGGTATAAAAATGTGGTTTTAATTATTTTAAAGTTCCCGGCGTTATGGAAATAGTGAGCCCACGGAGAGCGGGGTTAATGTGCAGGCAACACAAGAATTTATAAAACGGAGACCGCCATAGGCAAGCCATCATTTTTTACCAATAACTCCATTACGTGTACATTTTACACTTCATAAAAACTTCATACTGATTATCAATTTTTGTAGGGTAGAATTGATTAAACTCCGATGCTCAAACAAAAAATAAGAATAGGATTATTCTGTGGGCTTGCTATTGCCCTAACCCAGGCGGCCAATGCGCAAACAGATACGCTAAGGCTCAATTTCCAGGATGCTGAAAAGCAGTTTTTGCAAAATAACCTGGCCCTGCTGGCGCAGAAATACAGTATAGAAGCCAGTAAAGCCATGGTAGATCAGGCCAAACTGTGGGATAACCCGGTTTTAAGCACCGATCAGAACATTTATGATGGCGGCAGCAAAAAGTTCTTTTACCACAACAACAACTTAGGCGAGGGACAAGTATTTGTGCAGCTAAGCCAGGTTTTCCAAACTGCCGGTAAACGCGGCAAGCAAGTGCAGGTGGCTAAGGACGATGCCCGGGTACAGGAAGCCCAGTTTAACGATCTGATGCGTAACCTGCGCTATAATCTGCAACTGGATTTTAGTCAGCTGGCTACGCTGATTGAACAGGGCAAGGTTTATCAGAACGAGATCTCATCAGCTACCAACCTGGTGAATGCGATTCAAAAATCGTACGATGCGGGGAATACCTCGATGAAGGACCTGATCCGCCTTAAGGCCCTCCTGTTCGGCCTGCAAAACGATATGGTAGAGAACAGCAAACAGATCAACGACCTGCAAACCGAATTGAAAACGCTGCTGCAAACTAAGGAAACTACCTTTGTATCCCCTATAATCAATGATGCGGCCGATAAAAGTGTAACGCTGGATATCCCCGCGCTGATAGAGCAGGCCAAGGCCAACCGCGCCGATTATCTGGGCAACCAATACCAGCTGGCATCGGCTACGCATAACCTTACGTTACAAAAAGCTATGGCATCGCCCGATGTGACCATTGGCGTAGCTTACGACAAAAACAGCAGCTATGCCCCTAATTATTACGGTTTACAGATTGGCTTGCCCCTACCCTTTTTTAACCGCAACCAGGGCAATATCAAATCGGCTAAGTATAATATGATGAGCCAGGAGACTGTGGTGAAGGATAACGAAAGCCGTCTGAAGAACGATGTGGTAGCGGCCGTGAACCAGTATAATCTCAATCAGCAATTATTCAGCACCCAGCAAACCGCTTTTAACGATCAGTACGATAAGCTGTACAAAAGTATGCTGAAAAGCTTTCAGGAAAGGCAGATAGGCCTGATTGAGTTTGTCGACTTTTTTGATACTTATAAGGATACCAAGCTGAAGATATTACAGCAGCAATACAACCTGCAAAAAGCCATTGCCGATCTCAACTTCGCTACCGGCACAACCGTAATTAAACCCTAATCTAAACGCCCCATAATATAACACACAATGAAAAAAGAAATGATCCTGGCCGGCATATCCGCAGTACTTTGCCTGACGGCCTGCCACGAGAAAAAACAGGAAGATACCGGCAGCAAAGCCGTTTGCATCAGCGATTCGCTGGCGAAGATGATCACTATCGATACCGCCAAAACCACCACCATGAAGGATGAGTTAAGTCTTTCGGGCGAGGTATCCAGCGATGATAATAACGTGGTAAAGGTATTCCCCTTCAGCAGCGGTCAGGTGATCGATGTAAAAGTTTCGCTGGGCGATAAGGTGAGCAAGGGCCAAACCCTGGCGGTCATGCGCAGCGCCGACGTGGCTGGTAATTATACCGATCTGTCGTCCACCAATTCCGATCTGGCCATTGCCAAACGCCAGCTTGACCAGGCCGAATACCTGTACAAAAACGGCATCAGCAGCGAGCGGGATTATACCGAGGCTAAGGAAAACTACAACAAAGCGGTATCGGCTAACCGCAAGGTAAAATCGGCCTTGTCTATTAACGGCGGCGGTAATACCAACGAGAACGGCATGCTGGTGATCAAAGCGCCCGAAAGCGGCTATATCATCGAAAAGAATATTACCGCCGGTAGCTTTATCCGCCAGGATAATAATGGCAGCATGTTCACCATCAGCAATATGAAGGATGTGTGGATCTGGGCCAACGTGTTCGAGAGCGATATCAGCAAGGTAAAGGTGGGTTATAATGCCCGGGTAACTACCATCGCCTATCCCGGCAAGGTTTTTTCAGGTAAGGTGAATGAGGTAAGCTCGGTGCTTGATCCGGATAACAAGGTCATGAAGATCAAGATTGCCCTGCCCAACCCCGATATGCTGCTGAAACCCGAGATGTTCACCAACGTAGTGATCACCAATAACGAGAACCGGCAATCGGTATCGGTACCGGCTAAGGCCATTGTGTTTGACAGCAGCAAGAACTATGTGGTGGTTTATAACAGCAAATGCGACCTGAAAGTACGCGAGGTAAGCGTAATAAAAACCGTGGATGATGTAACCTATATCGGCAGCGGCCTGCAACCCGGCGATAAGGTGATCTCCAAAAACCAGCTCTTGCTTTACGATGCGCTAACGGCTGATTAAGTCGGAAGTCCTGAGATTTAAGTCTGAAGTCGGTAATAACGGACTAATGACTTTTGACTAACGACTAACGACCATTGACTTATAACTAATGACCAACAAAGATGAACAAGTTCATTAAAAATATTATCTATTTCTCGCTCAGGCACCGCTACTTCGTGTTCTTTATGACCGCCATTCTGGTGGTGATCGGGGTATGGAGCTACAGCAATACGCCAATTGAGACCTTCCCCGACGTAACCAATACGCAGATCATCATCATAGCCCAATGGCCCGGCCGCAGCGCCGAGGAGGTGGAGAAATTTATCACCATCCCGATAGAAACGGTGCTCAATTCGGTACAAAAAAAATCAAACCTGCGCACTACATCGGCCTTTGGCTTATCGTACACCCGCATTATTTTTGATGACGATGTAGACGATGCCTTTGCCCGCCAGCAGGTATTAAGCCGCCTGGCCAATGCCGACCTGCCCGATGGTGTGAAACCCGAAATTGAGCCGCCTTATGGCCCTACCGGCGAGATCTACCGCTACACGCTGAAAAGCAAAACCAAATCCCTGCATGAGCTGACCGCCATACAGGATTGGATATTGGACCGCCAGTTTAAATCGGTACCCGGCGTGGCCGATGTGAACAGCTTTGGCGGCGAGGAAAAAAGCTATGAGGTGAGCGTGAACCCCGCTTTGCTGCAAAAGTATAACCTGACATCGCTGGATGTGTTTACCGCCATTAACCGCAGCAATATTAACGTGGGCGGCGATGTGATAGAAAAGAACGACCAGGCTTATGTGGTGCGCGGCATCGGGTTGATCGGTAATGTGGACGAGATCAGGAACATCATCATCAAAAACGTAAATAATGTGCCTATCCTGGCTAAAGACGTAGCAGACGTGCACGAAGCAGGCCTGCCGCGTTTGGGACAAGTTAGCCGCGATAAGCAAAAAGATGTAATTGAGGGCATCATCGTAATGCGCAAGGGCGAAAACCCGGCCGAGGTACTGGAGCGTGTGCGCGATAAGGTGAAAGACCTGAACCAGAACGTACTGCCCAAGGATGTAAAGATCGACACCTTTTACGACCGTACCAACCTGATGGATTTTTGTACCGAAACGGTGATCCATAACCTGCTGGAGGGCATTGTGCTGGTAACCGTTATTGTGTTCCTCTTTATGGCCGACTGGCGCACTACCTTAACCGTAGCTATCATTATCCCCCTGGCCTTACTGTTTGCCTTTATTTGTATGCGGATAAAAGGCATGAGCGCCAACCTGCTCAGCATGGGGGCGGTCGACTTTGGGATCATTATAGATGGCGCCGTGGTGATGGTAGAGGGCATTTTTGTAGCGCTTGACCATAAAGCCAAAGAGGTAGGCATGCAAAAGTTTAACGGCCTGGCTAAACTGGGCTTGTTTAAAAACGTGGGTGCCGAAATGGGCAAGGCCATCTTCTTCTCCAAGCTGATCATCATCACCTGCCTGATCCCCATCTTCGCTTTCCAGAAGGTGGAGGGTAAGATGTTCTCTCCGCTGGCTTATACACTGGGTTTTGCCTTGTTAGGCGCTTTGATCTTTACACTCACCTTAGTGCCTGCCTTATCCAGTATCCTGTTGAGGAAGAATGTGAGGGAAAAACATAACCCTGTGGTTAATTTCTTTGAAAACGGCGTTAAGCGGATGTTCAGCTTTACTTATCGTAACCAAAAGCTGAGTTTGCTGGTGGCGATAGCCTTTATGGCGCTTACATTCTTCTCTGCACGCTTTTTAGGTTCGGAGTTTTTGCCCGATCTGAATGAAGGTGCACTTTGGGTAGAAGCCGAACTGCCCATGAGCGTATCGCTGCCCGAAGCCGAAAGCATTAACCAAAAGATGATGCAGATATTGGAGAAATTCCCCGAGGTGAAGCAAACGCTGGCACAGGTGGGCCGCACCAACGACGGTACCGACCCTAAGGGTTTCTTTGATGTACAGATCCAGGTGGACCTGAAGAATAAGAAAGAATGGCCCAAAGGCGTTTCCGGCGATGACCTGATAGACCAGATGGACGCGCAGCTGACCAAAATACCGGGAGCCGTATTTAACTACTCGCAGCCCATTCGCGATAACGTAGAGGAAGCCGTGGCGGGGGTAAATGCCGCCCTGGCGGTGAAGATCTTCGGCCCGGACTTTAAGGTACTGGATGAAAAAGCCGACGAAGTGCTCCGTGTATTGAAAACCGTGAAAGGCGTGGATGACCTGGGCGTACTGCGTAATTTAGGCCAGCCCGAGTTTAGGATAGAGCTGGACCAGCGGAAGATGGCCTTGTACGGCGTATCTACTGCCGATGCCAACGCCGTAATAGAGATGGCCATAGGCGGTAAAGCCGCTACGGAACTGTACGAAGGCGAGCGCCATTTTGATATCCGCGTACGCTATCAAAAGGATTTCAGGGATACACAGGATAAGATCGAAAACCTGATGGTGCCTACGCTTAACGGATCGAAAATAGCCATTAAGGAGATTGCCCAAATAAAAACCATTACTGGTCCGGCATTTATTTACCGCGACAATAATACCCGCCACATTGCCGTAAAATTCAGTAACCGCGGGCGCGATCTGGGCAGCACCATTGCCGAAGCGCAGGCCAAGGTAGCGCGTATGGTACATTTAGACCAGGGTTATACCATTGCCTGGGCGGGCGAGTTTGAAAACCAAACCCGCGCATCAAATACCCTGGCACACGTAGTGCCTATCTGTTTATTGGTGATCTTCCTTATCCTGTTCATCACCTTTGGTAACGTAAAGGATGCCTCGCTGGTGATATTGAACGTGCCTTTTGCCCTCATCGGCGGGATCCTGGCCCTGCATATTACGGGGATCAACTTTAGCATATCGGCAGGGATTGGCTTTATTGCCCTGTTTGGGGTATGTATCCAAAACGGAGTGATCCTGATATCAGTGTTCCGCAAAAACCTGGAAGCCGGTATGCATTTGGACGAGGCCATACTGGAAGGTGTGGTCTCGCGTGTGCGCCCTGTAGTAATGACCGCCCTGATGGCCGCCATAGGCCTGATGCCCGCCGCCATATCAACCGGTATAGGCAGCGAAACACAGAAGCCCCTGGCTGTAGTTGTAATTGGCGGATTGGTGACCTCCACCATCCTTACGCTGTTGCTGCTGCCGGTTATTTACGCTATGGTGTACAAACTCATCCATCGCAGGGAAAACCGCAAATTACTGAAGCGGATAGGCGCCGTTAGATAGCCCCCTTACCCCCTTAAGGGGGAAATTTATACCGCAGAGGCACAATTCGTTGTGCCTCTTTTTTTGTGTCTTATATTTACAATTTGTCATTGCGAGGAGCAAACGAGGACTTTGTGTGATGAGGCGACGTGGCAATCTCGTCGCTTTTAAACTACCTACGAGATTGCCACGCTATCGCTCGCAATGACGTGTTTGTTTTTGATTCCCCTCTTGAGAGGGGGCGCGTTGGAAAGTGTAGTGGCAGGGGTGTGTCCTAACCGAATTGCATATCGCCAAAAGGACACACCCCTCCACCCCTCTCAAGAGGGGAATCGCACAAACCCCGCTTCCCATATCATGTACACCTTTAAAGTCCCGCCGGGCTTTGATAACCCGCAATCACAAAAACCTACTTAAAATACGATAACGGTATCGTCTTCCACATGCCGTGGGCAAGGTGGCCGATAAGCAGTTCGTACATGAGGTATACCGGCCAGAAGATCCAGCTTAACAGCAGGATGATCAGCGAATGGTTGTAGTACCAGCTTACCATCATAGCGTAAATGCCTAAGAACAGGTAAAGCAGGCTCGAATCTCTATTTTTCATAATTACGGGGTATGATATACTAACAAAGTTAAATAATTGCTTCAAGATTTAACCACAAAGCACACAAAGGGAAAAATCACAAAGGCCACAAAGTAAACGAAATAGTAAGTATATAGTTTGCGTACTGCCTTTGTGTTCTTTGTGTAAACCTTTGCGCCCTTTGTGGTTAAATTACCACCATGCAGCCCGCCAACAATTTTATTACCCAAAAACAACAATAAAGCCTTAATTTGCGTTTATTAAAAAGCTTTAAAATAACCTGTTAATGAAGTTCTTATTCCGTTTTATTTTACCTGTGGCCGTGGGCTGTTTAACGCTGCCGGCGCTGGCACAAAAAAAGGTGGATAATACCCCCAATGTAAATGTATTTTTAGGCACAGGCGGTCATGGCCACACCTACCCCGGGGCAGTGGTTCCGTTTGGGATGGTGCAGTTAAGTCCAGATACCCGTTTAGAAGGCTGGGATGGCTGCTCGGGTTACCATTATACCGATACCGTGGTTTACGGTTTCTCGCATACGCACCTGAGCGGTACCGGCATTGCCGACTATGCCGACATCCTGTTTATGCCTACCACCGGCGAGCCAAAGCTGCTGAATACCGAATACCGTTCGGGCTTTAAAAAGAAGAACGAGACAGGCCAGCCCGGCTACTATAAAACCAAACTGGATAAATATAACATCGGCGTGGAACTGACGGCTACCACCCGTGTAGGCGTGCACCGTTACGATTACCCAAGCACCCCCCAGGCCAATATTATCATCGACCTGAAACATCGCGACAACGTAATAGAATCGTGGGTGGAGATGGTGAGTAACCACGAGGTGAAGGGATTCCGCCGGTCGCGCTCATGGGCTAAAGATCAGTATGTATATTTCTACGCCAAGTTCAGCAAGCCTTTTAAAAGCTACAGCATTGCCTTGGATGATCAGCCGCAGGACGGCAAAACCAGGGTTGAAGGCAAAAATGTGAAGATGGTGCTGGTGTTTGACAATCCCGGCGAGGTGATCAGCAAGGTTGGCATCTCATCTGTAAGCACCGACGGCGCTTTAAAGAACCTGGATACCGAGGTACCCGACTTCGACTTTAAAAAGGTACAAAAGGATGCCCATAACCTGTGGATGAACGAACTGGCCAAGATCCAGGTAGAAGGCGGCGCGCCGCCGCAATCGCAGTCGGTGCAGAACGCGCAGAACAGCTACGGTGGCTACAACCCTTATGGTGGCTACAACCCCAACCCTAACCAGCGGGTTAAACCGGTGTTTATAGATTACGGCAAGATCAAACGCACTATCTTTTATACCGCCCTTTACCATAGTATGCTGGCCCCTAATGTGTATAACGATGTGGATGGACAATACCGCGGCATGGATCAAAAAGTGCATACAGCTAACGGCTTTAACTACTATACCATCTTTAGTTTGTGGGATACCTATCGCGCCGAGCATCCGCTGCTATCCCTGATCGATAAAAAACGCACGCTCGATTTCATCAAGACCTTTTTAGCTATGTATGATGATGGCGGCCTGCTGCCCGTATGGCCGGTAGGATCATCCGAGACGTATTGCATGGTGGGTAACCACAGTATCCCTGTAATTGTAGATGCCTATGCCAAAGGTGTGCGCGATTTTAATACCGACAAGGCCCTGCGCGCCATGAAGGAAGCGGTGAACCGTAACCAGTTCGGTTTAGATTCGTACAAAAAGAACGGTGTGGTTTTGGCCGATGATGAGCACGAATCGGTATCGAAAACCCTGGAGTATGCTTTTGACGATTGGTGCATTGCCCAGTTTGCCAAAATGCTGGGTAAGCAGCAGGATTATGCCGAATATATTCAGCGCGCGCAGTACTGGAAAAATCAGTACAATAATCAAAACGGCTTTATGCAGGCCCGCGTTAACGGCGGCTGGTTCCTGCCCTTTGAGCCTACCGAAGTAAACAATAATTACACCGAAGGCAATGCCTGGCAATATGCCTTTTTGGTTCCGCACGATGAGGAAACTCTGATGGCAAAAATGGGCGGCAAGGAAAAATTTGAAGCCAAGTTGGACGAACTGTTTACCACCAGCAGCAAGCTAAGCGGCCGCGAGCAGGCTGATATTACCGGCCTGATTGGTCAGTATGCCCATGGTAACGAGCCGAGCCACCACATGGCCTACCTGTATAACTTTACCGACGACCCTACCAAAACCCAGCTGTATCTGAGCAAAATTATGAAGGAACAGTACAAGGACGGTCCGGATGGTTTGGCCGGTAACGAGGACTGCGGACAAATGTCGGCCTGGTATGTGATGAGCGCTTTGGGGATCTATAACCTAAGTCCCGGTCAGCAGCAGTTTATGGTAGGTTTGCCACAGTTTGATAAGGCGGTGATCAGCCTGGAGAACGGGAAGAAGTTTACCATTACCAATAGCGCCGTATCGCAAAACAACATTTATATGCAGGGTATGAACCTTAACAAAAAACCCTACAACAAGCTCTATATTGATTACGATGATATGGCCAAAGGCGGCGATTTTGAATACTTTGCGGGCCGGCTGCCAAACCGCCTGTTTGTGCAGGAACTGGAGAAACCAACCAGCAAGGTAACCGATAACCTGATTGTCCCTAACCCATACTTTACCGGGGGCAGCCGCACCTTTAAGGATAACACCACGGTTACCATTAACAGCAGCGGGGATGGAGATCGGCTCTACTATACTACCGATGGCAGCATGCCAACTGCCGCGTCTACCTTGTACACCGCTCCGGTTACCGTCAGCGCTACAACTACCATCAAAGCCATTGCCGTTAAGGATGGCAAAAGCAGTAAGGTAAACGCAGGCACCTTCACCAAAACCAAGGGCGATGCCAAGTTGAGTTTGATCAACAAATACCTGCCTAACTATGCCGCCGAAGGTCAGGACGCTTTGATTGACGGCCTGCATGGTACCACCAACTGGCGCTTAGGCAACTGGCAGGGCTACCAGGGGAAGGATTTAGTTGCCATACTGGATATGGGCGCGGTGAAACCCATTAAGCAGGTCAGCATCACCACCCTGCAGGATTCCCGCTCGTGGATCGTGTTCCCCCGGTATGTACAGTACCAGGTATCCGACGACGGCCAAACCTACCGCGATGTTACCCGTGTAGATACCAAAACCGATATTAAAGACGAAACCATCGCCACCCAAACCTATACCGGCGCGCTCAACACCCGCGCCCGTTATATTAAGCTCATTGCCAAACAATACGGCCCCCTGCCCGATTGGCACGAAAGCAAGGGCAGCCCGAGTTATATTTTCGCGGATGAAATAGTGGTGGAGTAGTTATTGGTCATTGAGTCATTACGCTGCGCTGTCATTGGGTCATTAGCTTGTCGCATGGTTAACCAGCCCGTTTTTTGAAAATGAGCGGTAGCTTTCTATAGCTGCTGTAACCATACTTACCATCCAATCCGGTACGCTACCCTGATTGCGGTTTGTTTCAGCGCGTTTTTAGACCATTGTTCGTAACGGAACCCCAGGTCGATATTTTGCTTTTGGCTTAACCTGAACAGGAAACCCGGCCCGATAGAGAAGGCGAACAGGTTGCGGCTGGGGTTGGTGAAGTTGCTGGTAGTTTCTATGACATCGCCGCCTTCAACCTCCAGGTAAAGCCCGGTGCTAACGCCATAACGCAGCCCTGCTTTTAAAGGGATAAACTTGCTGGGGGCCTGCGGCCCGAAGGCGCCGATGAGCGAACTTTTATAATTAAACGTGCTATAGCCGCCCGTAAACGACAGACCGATTTTACCCGCTACCGGGATCTCTATTTTAGCCGAAGCGCCATATCCAAAATTATATACGCTGTTAGATGGCAAGCCCATTTCGGGGCCTATGCTAAAAGCGGTGCGTGGGTATTCCTGAGCTTTTGCAGTTAAAGCGATGCCTGATGCGACGAGCATCATGAGTAATATTTTTTTCATATAAGGGTATTTGATTTACAGCGTTAAAAATACATTTATTCCATTAAAAAGGGGGATAATGCCCGTGGCGCTATCCCCCTTAAAACTGTTTTATTAATGAAATATTATAAGCTGAATTTATAGGCTAAACGCAAGCCGATAAAGCCTAATGTATCCCCATCTTTTACCCATCCCTCATAACGGAAGCCTACATCAACAGCATTACCATTGCTTGCAGGGAAAATAAGGCCAATACCCGGCGTATAGGCAAATGCAGTACCTACACCGCTTTTAGTGCCAATAGCCGCGCCTATCTGGCCCTCGCCATAAAATATAGGGGTAAAATGATATTTTAAACCAGCCTCAACCGGTACAAACCCGCGCGCTGATGAGTTATCGCCAAAAGCGGCCAATAATTTTTTAACATCATCCTTGATCATAAAACTGGTATAACCCAAATTGGCTGTAAAATTTACCTTGTCCGCAAGCGGGGCTTCAAACTTACCCGATATGCCAATGCCAAAACTATAAGCATCACTGGCGCTGCCAACAGGGATAGCGCCTTCTGCAGCAAGGTTAAATTTACCGCCAACTATTTTCTTTTGCGCGGATGCGGTAATAGTAAAGGCTACAATTGATAAAAATAATAATACGTGTTTTTTCATGGTGTTAGTGATTTGGTGTGGTGCAAAAATATAATTTAATAGCTATTAATTATTGGTCAGCCTGATAAATATCTGTTCGAGCGATTGGCCTTTGTGGGCATCGGTTAAACCTTTCAGGGTATCATCGGCTACTATTTTGCCCTGGTTAATAATGATCACCTGGTTGCAAACGGCCTCTACTTCCTGCATAATATGGGTGCTGAGGATAATGGTTTTGGTTTTCCCCAGATCACTGATCAGCTGGCGGATGCCGATCAGTTGGTTAGGGTCCAGCCCCGATGTGGGTTCATCCAGCACCAGTACTTCAGGATCGTGCAGGATGGCTTGCGCCAGGCCTACCCGCTGGCGGTATCCGCGCGATAGCTGCCCTATTTTTTTATGCTGTTCGGGTGCAAGTCCGGTTAATTCAATTACTTCCTTAATACGCTCGCCGGGGTTTTTCAGGCCGTGTATGCCCGCAATAAAGGCCAGCGATTCTTTCACGTACATATCCAGGTAAAGCGGGTTATTTTCGGGCAGGTAGCCTATGCGGCTGCGTACCTCCAGCGATTGCGCAGTTACATCAAACCCGCAAACCGTAGCCGAGCCCGATGTTTGGGGGATAAAACCCGTCAGCATTTTCATGGTGGTTGATTTACCCGCTCCGTTAGGGCCTAAAAAGCCCAGCACACCCGGTTGCGCGGTAAAGCTAATGCCATCAACAGCTTTTTGGCTGCCATATACTTTGGTGAGGGATTGCACGCTGATGCTCATTGCCGTCAAAGGTAGATGTTAGATTTGAGATGTGAGATAAGAGATGTGAGAAAATTGGGAAGGTTTGGCTAAAGCCATCTTTTATGGCTGCCTGTTCCGTTGGCTGAAGCCAACGGCAATGAAATATAGTTTTTATAATTCATTGCCGTCCCATTCATGGGACGGATAACTGGGATGCAAAGAAAATGGCTTTAGCCGAATTTATCATTACAACAGCCGATACCCGTTCAAACCTAAACCCGGTAGCAGCGGAAAACCCCGAAGCGAGGTACGAGCAAGGCTTGTCAAATGGTCATTGAGTCATTACGCTGCGCTGTCATTGGGTCATTGATACTCTATACATCTGCATACCCGCACATTTGCACATCCGCACATTCTTTTTATCTTGCATAAGCAAACTCAAAACCATGATCATCACTAAGTCTACAGATTGCAAAACCTGCGGTAATAACCACCCCGAAAACTATTGTCCTGCCTGCGGCGAAAAATCATTCAGCACCAAGCAATTATCGCTAAAACATTTTTTGGAAGAAACCTTCGAGAGTTTTATCCATTTTGATAATAAGTTTTTGCGTACCATTAAAACACTGATAACCCAACCCGGCCAGCTTACGCTGGATTATACCGAAGGCCGGCGGGTATATTTTATGCGGCCTGTTCCGTTTTTTCTGGTAATTAACTTATTGTTTTTTGTACTGGCCTTTAATAATATGTACAGTCTTAGCTTGTATAACTACATTACTTACACGCCCTTTATCAGGTATAATACACAACATATTATAACCGAACTATTGGCCAAAAGAAACCTTACCCTGCCCGAGTACACGCAGGTTTTTAATGATCAGATAAAGGAAGTGTCAAAAACATATATCTTTTTGTTTATCCCGTTTTATGGGTCATTATTTGCCTTATTCTTTTTTAAGAAGAAGCAATATTTTGTAGAGCATCTGGTATTTGCCACTCATTTTTGCGCTTTTATATTATTATTGGCGCTGGCCGGCTTTTACCTGGTTACCTTACCTTTTTATGCCATTACTCATATTAGCTACTCGCCCAATTTTGATAATGCCTACGCCCTGATTACTCAAATTTGCGTTGCCTTGTACGCTGGCTTCGCCATTAACCGCTTTTATAAACCACGCCTTTTTTGGACCATTATTGTAGCGCTGTTAATTGGACTCTCCTTTTTTACGTTTATTCAATACTACCGCATGGTGCTGTTTTATAAGATAGTGTATTTTTAAGAGTCCGGAAGTCCGCGTAAGTCGGAAAGTCCGAAAGTGAATTACGAGTGCACACTTACGGTCTTTCGGACTTTCGGACTAAATGATATCTTTGCAGCGTTATGAGTACAAATACCGACGATCTTTTTAAAAATGTAATTGCCCATGCCAAGGAGTATGGCTTTGTTTTCCCCAGCAGCGAGATCTATGATGGCCTGAGCGCTGTTTATGATTACGGCCAGTTTGGCGCCGAGCTGAAGAATAACATCAAAACCTACTGGTGGAAAGCCATGGTGCAAATGCACGATAATATCGTCGGGATTGATTCGGCCATATTTATGCATCCAAAAATATGGAAGGCCAGCGGCCACGTGGATGGTTTTAGCGACCCGATGATTGATAACAAGGTTACGCAAAAACGTTACCGTGCCGATCAGTTACTGGAAGATAAGATAGCGGCCTACGACGAAGCCGGCCAAACCGATCAGGCGGAATTGCTGGAGGTTGAAATGAACAAGGCACTGGTTGCCGAAGACCTGCCCCGCCTGCGCGAATTAATTATTGAGCACGAGATAAAAGACCCGCTGAGTAAAGACCGACCGGATTGGACTGAAGTACGCCAGTTTAACCTGATGTTTAGCACACAGGTAGGCGCAATTGCTGATGAATCGGACACGATTTACCTGCGCCCCGAAACGGCGCAGGGTATATTTGTGAACTTTTTGAACGTTCAAAAATCGGCCAGGATGAAGATCCCTTTCGGTATCGCCCAAATTGGCAAGGCCTTCCGTAACGAGGTGATCGCCCGTCAGTTCATTATCCGCATGCGCGAATTTGAGCAAATGGAGATGCAATTCTTCATCCGCCCCGGCACGCAGAAGGAATGGTTTGAGAAATGGAAAACTACCCGCCTGCAATGGCACCTGGCTTTAGGTACCGATGCTACCAAATACCGCTATCACGAGCATACCAAGCTGGCCCACTACGCCGATGCTGCCTTTGATATTGAGTTTGAATTTCCGTTCGGGTTTAAAGAGGTAGAAGGTATCCATAGCCGTACCGATTTTGATTTGAGCCAGCACCAGAAATTCTCGGGCAAAAAAATGCAGTACTTTGATCCCGAACTGGGCGAGGATGGCAAGCCTTACGGTAATTATATCCCTTACGTAATAGAAACCTCTATTGGTTTGGACAGGATGTTCCTGCTTACGCTGATCAACGCTTACGAGGAAGAAGACCTGAGCACCGACGAGAAACAGGACAGCCGTACCGTGCTGCACCTGCACCCCTGCTTAGCCCCGGTTAAAGCCGCTATTTTCCCGCTCACCAAAAAAGATGGTCTGCCCGAAAAAGCCCGCGAGATTATGGATAAGCTGAAGGTTGACTTCAATATTCAATACGAAGAGAAGGATGCTATTGGCAAACGCTACCGCCGCCAGGATGCTATTGGTACGCCTTTCTGTATCACGGTAGATCACCAGACATTGGAAGATAATACCGTAACCATCCGCCATCGCGATAGCATGGCCCAGGAGCGTGTACCGGCCGATGACCTGGACAAGATCATTGGCGCTTTGGTAAGCTGGAGGAATGTGCTTTAACCCCCCGGCCCCCTAAAGGGGGAGTGGATGTGCAAACGCGTGAATATGCGTATGTGCAGATAAAATAATTTTAGCCCCGATATCGTCGGGGCTTTTTTGTGCGATATACTGTACTCTTTTTTTGTTTAAAGGTTAAAACGTCTATATTAGTCCAAACTATTTATTAAACCCGGTTGAAACATCGCTGCGCATTATTTATTTTATTCAACCTGGCTGGCCTTTGTTTATTGGCAGCACCACATCACGGCAACATCGATAGTTTAAAAAAGCTGGTTACGCCAGCCTTAACTACTCAGCAAAAAACACCCGATACACTTACCATAAACCGGCTTAACAAACTGGCTGCAGATTATTTTGAATCGTACCCGGATAGCACTACTTATTATTCGAACATAGCCATTGGCTTATCCAATAAAATTAATTACAAAAAAGGCCTGGCCGATGCCTATGTTGAAATAGCTTCGGTTAATACCTTCCGAAGCGATTATGTCGCATCGGCCGGTAATTTTAACAAGGCGCTGCAAATTTACAGGCAAATAAATAATCCCTACGGCATCAGCGAAAGCTTGATAGGCCTGGGGCGGGTGCAGGATTTTTTGGGGAATTATAACCAGGCGATCCGGCTTTTTGATCAAGCGCTTGCTATTCGCAAAAAAGCAGGAAAGGAAATGGACATTGCCGATTGTTATGGCATCATCGGTATCACTTACGATAATAAAGGCGAGTTCTCTAAAGCGCTGGATTGCTACTTTAAAGCGCTGAACATTGATATTAAGCACAAGGACGAGTTAGCCGCGGCCGATAATTATTGCAACATAGGGGTAATTATGCAGCACCTGGAGTTGTATCCAAAGGCATTAAACTATTATAATAAGGCCTATAAAATATGGTATCAGCTAAACGACACCCAGGGGCTTAGCACCATTTACCAAAACATTGGCGAAGTTTTGATGGCACAGAAGAAATATAAGGATGCTATCGGCTACTTTAATAAAGCTTCCGGGATCTTTCACCGGATGGGCGACAAAGAAGGGATCAGCCTGGTTTATTACGATCTGGGCCTGTATCATTACTATACCCAGCAGCCCGATAGTGCCCTGCATTATTTAAATCTGTCGCTGCAATCGGCAGGGCAATATAAAATTAAGTACAATAAGGCTTACGCTTATCTGGGATTGGCTATGGTATACAACCTGGAGCATGATTATACCAATGCCTATACCTATGCCCTGCTGGCGCAAAAAACCGCTAATAATTTAGGCAGCTTAAACACTAAAGCCGATGCCACCTTGCAGGTAAGCAAAGCCCTGGCCGGCCTAAAGCGTTTTGAAGAGGCGTATCAGCAACAGCAATTACACAACGCGCTGATGGATAGCCTGAAGAATAACGAGAATATCCAAAAATTAACATCGTACAACCTGGAGTTGGATTTTGAAAAACGGCAGCGGGAAACTAACCTTGCTTATCAGCAAAAAATAACCCGGCAAAGCAATACCAATATTATTGCCGCCATAGTGATCGCCATCCTTACCGTTATTATTATTATATACTACCGGTCCAGGCTCAGGCATAAAAAAACAAACCAGTTATTAGCCAATAAGAATAAGGAGATCCTGCAACAAAAAACCGACCTTGACCAGCAGGCAAATAAACTAATTGAACTGAATGTGTTGAAAGACCGCCTGATAGCCGTTTTAGCACATGATTTGCGTGCGCCTTTAAGTACATTGAGAGGCTTGTTTGCCTTAATGAGCGATAAGAGCATTACCCACGATGAATTTGTTGAGATGATTCCCCGGGTATTTGGTAAGCTGGAAACCACATCCGATTTTTTAGATACCCTGTTATCATGGATCAACAGCCAGGTTGATGATACTAAAAACACTACCCAAAGCTTCGCCATAGCCCATATTTTAAATCAGGAGCTGAGCTATTTGGACGACCAGCTAAAAAGTAAACAGATACAAATACATAGCGATATGGCAACTGACACCATAGCATTGGCCGAGCCGAACTCGGTGCGCATAGTGATCCATAATATTTTGACCAATGCTATTAAGTTTTCACATCGCGATAGTGTGATCAATATCTCAGCATGGCGGGGAGATAACGAGATTAAATTTATCGTAAAGGATAATGGTACAGGCCTAAGCGAAACGCAAAAAGCCAACCTGTTTAAAATAAGGGTAAATAGTATGCCCGGTACCGAAAACGAAACGGGTACGGGCATGGGCCTGCTTTTTTGCAAAGACCTTATTGAAAAATATAAGGGCCGGATATGGGTAGAAAGCAACACCGGCGCAGGTACGCAATTAGGTTTTTCCTTACCTGCAGCAAGCCAATAGTATTGCTATATTTACTTATGCTGGCGGATATTTGCACAAGGCCAAACAAAAATAGCATTTACTTCTTTCTTGTTTAACTCAAAATTCTAATCAAACTCATGTCTATCAAAATTAAGGACCAGCCTTTTTATATCCAAAGTACCGCTGTTTTGTTTGGGCTGACATTGCTGGTATATACTTTTTCGGTACTGGCAGATATATTGGTACCGCTGGCTTTTGCCGCCTTTTTAGCCATATTGCTTAACCCGCTTTGTAACCGTTTGGTACAGCTGAAAATCCCTAAAATAGGCGCTATTATTTTGACTATGCTGATAGCCTTGTTTGTAGTGGCAAGCGTGTTTTACTTCCTCTCCACGCAGATCATCCAGTTTGGCGATTCGCTGCCCATGCTGAAGGAAAAATTCGCCGTTATGACCACCGATCTTAAAACCTGGATACAGAATACTTTTGGCTACACTATTGATAAGCAAAACCAATTGATAAAAGAGGCCATGGGCAATAGTAAATCACTGGTGGGCAAAACATTGGGCGGGTTATTAGGTACGCTGGGTATCATCTTCCTGCTGCCGGTATATATTTTCCTGTTGCTGTTTTATAAGGCGCTTATCCTTAATTTTTTGTACGAAGTTTTTGCCGAAGAAGATTCAAAAAAAGTAGGCGAAGTGTTAAGCGAAACCAAAATAGCCATACAAAGCTATATTGTGGGGCTGCTGATAGAGATGCTGATCGTTGCTGCTCTCAATTCGGCGGCATTGCTGCTGCTGGGCGTTAAGTATGGGTTGCTGATTGGCTGCATTGGCGCTATATTAAACCTGATACCTTACCTGGGCGGGGTAATTGCAATTGCCTTACCTGTACTAATGGCATTGGTAACTAAAGATGGCTATACCACTCCATTACTGGTAGTAGGCGCTTATGCCCTGATACAGTTTATTGACAATAACTTTTTGGTGCCGCGTATTGTATCGTCAAAAGTGCAGATCAACGCTTTAATATCCATTGTGGTGGTATTGCTGGGCAACCAGTTGTGGGGCATATCGGGCATGTTTTTATCTATCCCCTTCATAGCTGTACTCAAAATCGTCTTCGACCGTATTGATAACCTGAAACCCTGGGGCAAACTGCTTGGCGATAACGTACCCACCCGCCACATGGGCCAGCGCTGGGGCAGCAAAAGTAAAAAAGAAGCAGTGCTGGGCGAGGAAGGGAAATCGTAGCTATCCGGCAATTAGATGCTCCGTAGGAGTAATAGCTTTGTAGTAAGACGTAATTAGATTTAGAGTGCCGTAGGTACTCAACACAAGGAGTTCAACACCTGACGGCGTTGCTTACATTTTATTTTATTTCTACAAAGCTTTAACCTCTACGAAGTGCTAAAGTGATAAAGCAAATTTGATTATTTTTAGGGTTAACACTTTTTAACCCTAAAAAAGTGTCAAGTCATTGATAATAAACATTTTAACTAGTAATTTTTTCTAAATTATGTTAAGTTGTGTTAACCCTCTTCACCACAACCTTTAAGCAAGAACCCCTGGTTACCCATAAACATAAAAGGCCCGAAGCACATGCTCCGGGCCTTCAATTTAAAAACGATCCTGGTTACTGCATTACCGGGTTATCTGCCTTATGCAGGGTGCCATTGGTAAACAAGGTTGGGGTAACCTTTTTAGGGTCGCCCTGGTAAACCCACATAATGTTACCGATATACTTACGGAATGCATCGCTGATTTGCGCAGGGGTTAGTTTCTTGATATGATCAACCAGGGTGTTGGTGCGCCTCCAATCGTTAAACAACAACTCGTTGCTGGCTAAGGCGCTGGCCTGGGCGCTGTTGGTTTCGTTACGATAGTATACGCCGGTCAGGTAGCTGGCTTTCATGTTCTTCACCTCGTCTTCGGTAAAGCCGCCGGTTTTGGTTTTGTCAACCAGTTTATCAAATACGGCTATGTATTTATCGGGCTGGGTGGTACTTACGTTAATTTTGGTAACCGAGGTGGCACCGGTAGCAAAACGCACCTGCGGCGCATATGATAAGCCATTGTTGGTACGCACATCTAAAAAGTGGCGATCGTAAAAGATACGCATGGCGATATTGAAGGCATCGAAATCCGGCGCGCCGGTTTGCGGGCCGCTGCTTACACCTTCAATGTAATTGGTGGCCAGTTCGCGCGTATCGGTTGAGAAGGTGTTTTTATACGCCCTGAAGAATGACTTCTTCAGCGTAAATGGCGCACCTTGCTTAACATTAGCTAACAGGCCTTTCACTTTGGCTTCTATGTCGGCGCGGTCAAGGTCGGCTACTACCACAATAAACATGCGCGATTTGGTGAGGATACCTGCGTAGTATTTCTTCACGTCATCAACGGTAAGCGCCGTAACCGATTCCGTAGTACCCAATGGGTTAGTGGCGTAATCCCGGCCTTCAAAAGCTATCTTGTTGGCAAAGTTATCAATAGCCGCGTCGGGTACCGATTCCATGGCTTTAATATTGGTCAGCGCGTTTTGTTTAATACGGGCAAATTCCTTTTCATCGTATTTAGGCATGGTCATGGCTTCAGCATATAATGCCCACGAACCTTCCAAATCGCTTTTGATACAGTTCATCCTGATGATGGAATAATCTTTACTGGCTCCCGCGCCTACCTGGGCACCCAATTTTTCCAGCTTGTTTTTAAAGCTGTTTTTATCCTGCTTCAGGGTACCGCACTCACTCAGCCCCGTCATCGCCAGCGCTTCGATACCCGCTTTTGCCGCGGGATAATTTTGCACGCCGCCTTTAATAATGGTTTGGATCTCTACTATATCGTTACCGCTGGGCTGCACAATTACCTTTACGCCGCTTACGGTCATTTCATACGGTTGCTGCTTTTGGGCGTTCGCCGCGTTTATACTGAATACGGTTGCTGTTAGTAACAGCAAAAACATACGCTTCTTCATTTTGTCAATCAGTTTAAGGTTTACTTGGCTACAAAAAACGAAGCCACATTATATTGTTTATTCACCTCGGCCTTTAATATGATGCCCGATACCATTGGTTTGCCTACAATGTAGGTTTCCAGGTAGCGCTTAATGTCGGCGCGGGTTACCTTTTTATAGTTCTCAACCAGGTCGGTATCGTAAGCAAACGACTCGCTGCACCAGGCATAACTCAACTGGCTGTTTAAGGTTGACGGCTTCTCCTGCGAACGTAATGCCGAACGCACCAGCGCGGCCTTAGCATCATCCAGTTGTTCGTCGGTATAATAATCCGGACTATTCCATTGGGCTAACTGGTTGTAAACCTCATCGTAGCACTCCTTCAGTTTATCAGGATTTGGCCTGACAAACATGTTGATTTCGCCTGTATAATAACTGGTACCATAGTTAACACCCGCGCTAACAGCCAGCCTTTTATCAATTAATGCCTGGCGGAATTTTGACGAGTTTAAACCCAAAATACGGTTAAACACATCGGCTGCAAGGGTACCTGCCGAATCTTTGGAAAAGGCCGGACCCTGCCATGCGAAACTCATGTTAGGGGTTTGGGCAATAGACGATTCCTTTACAAAAGCCACGCTCTTTTTAACCGGCTCGAAAGGTGGAATAGGGTATTTTACATGCGGATCGAAACCGCTACTTTGCCAGCTGCCAAAAATAGCTTCGGCCAGTTTAAAGGCTTGCTCGTGCTTTACATCGCCGCAAATGGTTAGCAGACTATTGTTAGGATAGTAGTATTTATCTTTGATGATCATCATTTTCTCGGGCGTAGCCGTGTTAATGATCTCGTGGATACCTATCGGGTTTTTCCTGGTGATCATATCGCCCCACAAGTATTTGCTGCTTTCGTAATCCAGTAAAAATCCCGGATCGCTTTCTGCACGCTGAAACTCGCCGTCA
This sequence comes from Mucilaginibacter sp. GW821-FHT07H05, assembly GCF_059418485.1. Classification (NCBI taxonomy): domain Bacteria; kingdom Pseudomonadati; phylum Bacteroidota; class Sphingobacteriia; order Sphingobacteriales; family Sphingobacteriaceae; genus Mucilaginibacter; species Mucilaginibacter sp. GW821-FHT07H05. Next base: position 206,792 of record NZ_JBWKPY010000005.1, on the reverse strand, counting down.
ACCACGGGTCGTTCTTTCGCCATATCCTCGGCACGGTAAATAGGGAAGCGGATGCACGAGTTAAGGAAATTCAAGCCGCCCTTTAAGCTATCGGCGTTGAAGGTAAAAAAGTAGTTCACCCTTTCGTTACCGGTAGTACCGTTAAAAATTGCGCCTAACTCCTGTATACGGTGCAACAGTTTCTCCTGCGTAGGGAAATCCTTGTTGGCTTTAAAAAACATGTGCTCGAACAAGTGCGACAGGCCGCTGTATTCAGGCCCTTCGGTATAAGCGCCGTTTTTTACCGCTATTTCAATAGTGGCCAATGGCACTTTGCTGTTTTCAATTACTACTACCTCTAATCCGTTGGGTAGCTTTTTCCAGAAATAGCCGGGCTTTAGCCTTGGCTGTGCTTTTACGCTTATTGCGCCTATTAAAATGGCGGTGCAAAGCATAAACAGTTTGGTAAGTTTTAGGGTCATATTTTTCATTGTTAAATTATAAAGCCTAAGTTATTAGTTATTTATGCTATTTAATAATAGTTTAATGCAAAAGTGCTTTTAACACATCGTAATTAGCCAAATTTGATTAGCTACCTGCCCCGAATCTCTGTAAATAAGCAAGCCCCATCCGTTTACACGAATGAGGCTTTACTTATTTTAAATCCTACTCCCCCTTCAGGGGGCAGGGGGGTATATTACATCATACCGCCCATGCCGCCGCCCATTGGTGGGTGGCCATGGCCTTTATCTTCTTCAGGCTCGTCGGCTAACACACACTCGGTGGTTAACAGCATCGATGCGATAGAAGCAGCGTTCTCTAATGCCACACGCGATACCTTAGTAGGGTCGATAACACCGGCGCCTATCAGGTTCTCATATTTATCGGTACGGGCATTATAACCAAAGTCGCCGGTACCTTCTTTAACTTTTTGTACCACGATAGAACCTTCGATACCTGCGTTTTCGCAGATCTGGCGAAGCGGTTCTTCGATAGCGCGACGGATGATCTGGATACCAGTGTTCTCGTCTTCGTTAGCACCTTTTAAATCGGCTAAAGCCTGTACCGCGCGGATGAAGGCAACGCCACCACCTGCAACAATACCTTCTTCAACAGCAGCACGTGTAGCATGCAGGGCATCGTCAACACGGTCTTTTTTCTCTTTCATTTCCACTTCCGATGCAGCACCGATATATAATACAGCAACACCGCCGCTTAATTTGGCTAAACGCTCCTGTAATTTTTCCTTATCGTAATCAGATGTAGTGTTCTCAATCTGCACACGAATCTCGCTCACTCTTGCTTTAATGCTATCAGCATCACCGGCACCATTTACGATAGTTGTGTTGTCTTTATCGATAGAGATCTTTTCAGCCTGGCCTAACATGCTCAGGTCAGCGCTTTCTAATTTAAAGCCTCTTTCTTCCGAAATTACGGTACCACCGGTCAGGATAGCGATATCCTCTAACATAGCCTTACGGCGATCGCCAAAACCAGGCGCTTTAACAGCAGCTACTTTCAGTGAACCACGGATCTTGTTTACTACTAAGGTAGACAGCGCTTCGCCATCCAGGTCTTCAGCAATAATTAACAGTGGTTTGCCGGTTTGTACCTGTTTCTCCAGGATAGGCAGTAATTCTTTCATGGAAGAGATCTTTTTGTCGTAGATCAGGATATAAGGGCTATCCAGCTCTGCTTCCATTTTATCGGCATTGGTAACAAAGTAAGGCGACAGGTAACCACGGTCAAACTGCATACCTTCTACTGTTTTAACTTCAGTTTCGGTACCTTTTGCTTCTTCAACAGTGATCACGCCTGATGTACCAACTTTTTTCATCGCGTCGGCAATCATTTCGCCAATCACCTCGTCGTTATTAGCCGAGATAGACGCTACTTGTTTAATCTTGCTGAAATCGTCGCCAACATCTTGTTTTTGAGTTTTCAGGTTGGCAACAACAGCGGCAACAGCCTTGTCAATACCGCGTTTCAAATCCATTGGGTTAGCGCCGGCAGCTACGTTTTTAATACCTGTAGTAACAATTGCCTGTGCTAATACGGTTGCAGTAGTTGTACCGTCACCTGCAATGTCAGCAGTTTTTGATGCAACTTCCTTCACCATCTGGGCACCCATATTTTCAATGGCGTCGCTCAGTTCAATTTCTTTCGCAACAGTTACACCATCTTTTGTGATGACAGGTGAACCGAATTTTTTATCGATAATTACGTGACGACCTTTTGGACCTAACGTTACTTTAACCGCGTTAGCTAAAATATCAACACCCCTTTTTAGGGCGTCGCGCGCTTCAACATTATATTTAACTTGTTTTGCCATTTTTATTTATTTGATTTCACCGATTAAGGTGTGATTTCACAGATTTTAATTTAATTATCTCTTTTGCACATCTGCATATACGCACATCTGCACATTTAAAATTACAGAACTACGTAAATGTCAGATTCCCTCATGATCAGGTAATCCTTGCCTTCTAATGTAAATTCCTGGCCGGCAAACTTTCCGTAAAGTACCTTGTCACCAACTTTTACTGTAATCGGAACTAAAACACCGGTTTGCTCGGCATATTTACCGGGACCAACAGCTACCACTGTGCCGCGTTGAGGTTTCTCTTGTGCAGTTTCAGGGATGTAGATACCTGAGGCAGTTTTTGTTTCAGCCGGAGCAGCTTCTATTAATATCCTGTCTCCAATAGGTTTAACGTTTAACGACATAACTATAATTATTTTATTTAGATTTTAATTTCCTTAACCTTATTCACATCAATTATGCCAAGCAAGGTAATTGAATAATAATTGTCAGCAAAACTGTTTTATTGTCAGATTTAGGATAAGCGCTGGTTTAGCACTTCATTTTAATTTAACATGCCGTGTCAGGTTGGCAGGTTGGGGTGTGTATCTCTTTTGTGCCGATGAACCGATTGTTGGTATGGTAATCGTAGTGTTCGGAAGAATTTCAACAGGGGCGTAGCCCCGTTCTATTTTGTAGCAACGGATTTCAATCCGTTGGAAATTATGCCTAAGGAACAACAAGAACCTTCGGTTCGGCCCATTTAAACAACTCGCCAAAAATCTGTCGTGCCTATGGCACTGTGCGTACATACAACCACAATCAACGGGTTAAAACCCGTTGCTACAACATTTCCGAACCGAAGGCTCTTAATAGCAGTTTTCCTGAACGGTTATGTTAACAACGTTAACACCTCCTTGTAATTAATCCGCCCTTTGCAAAAAATATTACCCACAAAAAAAGGCCCCGGTTACCCGAAGCCTTTTAAAAATATCTTATACCAAACTTATTTCTTAGTGGTATCAGCCGGTTTTTGTACCGGTGGGATTAAACCCGAGCCTGAAGTTGGCGCGGTTGGTTTTGATGCTTTCTCGATCAATTCTTTGTTAACCGAATCTTCTTTAGCGCTGCCGCTTTTGGCGGTTACGTTAATAGCTAACGATAATACCATTAAAGTGATAGCCAATACCCAGGTACCTTTTTCAAGGAAATCGCCGGTTTTTTGCACACCCATTAATTGCGATGAAGCTGAAAAATTTGATGACAAACCACCGCCTTTAGGATTTTGTATCAGCACAATAAATCCTAACAACACACAAACAATAACAGCGATAATCACTAATAAAATGTACATTTCTATTTAATATTAATTCGTTTTCTTTTCTAAAATTTCAATACGGGATGCAAAGTAACGGCTTTTTTCCGGAAATTTCAACATTAATTTTTTGTAAGTAGCTATTGCTTTAGGGAATAGCATCTGGTCGGCATAAATGCGGGCCAGGGTTTCGGTTACCAGGTCGTTACTGTCTTCCGAGCTTTTCTTGGCCTTATTCTCCGAATCCAGTTTTTCGCCAACCGGCGGATGGATATGCGGATCTTCGGTTATAAAACGCTGGATGATGCGGTCTTCCTTGCTTTGCATGTCAAACTCTATGGTTTGCGCGGCGGCATCGGCAGTCAGCTCATCAACGGTTGACAGATGGAATATATTTTCAAAATACTGCTGCTGTAACTCGTCTGTTTTGGGCTTGTCCGCCTGCCTGGCCATTTGGTTATTTGCCGGTGCCTTAACATAAGGCTGGTACAAGGTGCCGTGTTCCTTACGGGTTTTATCCAGCCACCACATAAAGGTATACGGCATTTTTTCATCGTGATATTTGGATATATCATGATGCGCGTGGCTTTCCGCCGGGGCTGGTTCAGTAAACTGCGGGGCCGGCTGCTGCGCAGATTCGGCTTCGGTTTTTTTGTTATCGCCAAAAGCACGGTCGAACGTGAAGTAATCGGTAGCGGCAATATTGCCCATAATCAGCCTGTCGGCTTCATCATGCGCGGCGGGCCGGGCTTCTTCCGTATCAGCAACCGGGTCCTGATATATGGTTTCAGTTTCAGGCTCTTCGTATACCGGGCCGGTAGGCTCGTCGAAGTTATAAGCGGCCTCAAACAAAGCGGCTTCATCGTGCTCTGCCACACCCTCGCCGGTATTTTGAGCAATTTCAATCTCGTCTATACCGGTTATTTCGTCATAAACTTCTTCTTCTATCCCCGCTCCTTCATCCGCTATAACCGTTTCGGGGGTATCATACGGTGTTTCCGGTTGTATAACGGCCTGCGCGGCATACTCATCTTCCAATTCTTCCCATGGCGCACGCTCGGGAGTTTTAGTCTCTTCCAAATCTCCCCCGGCAGCCTCTTCCTCTGTTTCTAACTCCCAGATAGGTGTTTCAGCAGGAGCTTCGGCTATGGGTGCAATTTCTTCATGGGTTTCTTCCGCTATTTCTAAATCCCAAACAGGGGTTTCAGCAATATGCTCTTCGGCTTTTTCTTCTTCCCAGGGTGCAGTAGCTTCGGGTGCTTCTGCATACGGACCGGGTTCATCCCCTTCCTCGTCCATTTCCCATGGGGCGCGGCCTAATGGTTCGGTAGCCTCGTCTGCGTTACCCGCGGCAGTGGTGGTTTTTGAAAGCTCTTCCTGTTCTGGCGTCTTATCTTCCTGTGCAGGTTGAGATGAAGTTTCTCCCGGCCATTCAATATTCAGCACATCGGGGAAACCCAAAGGCTGGTCTGTTAAAATTTCGTTGCCGGTTTTTTCCGGTGCCTGATCATTCCCTTCAGCAAATGCGGTGGCTTCATCTTTATAGGATGCCTGCCCGTTTGCGTATTGGGCTGCTGATTGCTGGATCAGCTGGGCCTTATCAACCGCTAATAAATTATCGTGATTGTTCACCAGTTTGTGCAGCGCGCGGCCATCGAAATAGGCGGCGGCGGTTACCGGGTTTACATCATTTGTGGCCCGTACATACAGCGCACGGAACAAACCCGACTGCGGATACGAGCTTACCAACTCCTGTAAACTACTGGCATAGGCGTTGCCGGTATCGGCCGGATTGGCCAATAGCTTCAATAAAATTTCTTTCTGCCTGTTATTTAAATGCTCATCCACGGGGTTGAAGCTACGAATTGCTTACCAATCTGCAAAAGCCTTATTAAAAATATCTTCAGTTAGCTGTTTGGTAATGTTTAATATTAATGCCTGTTCCTGCGATGCGATGTCGCCGGTAAAGTCGGCCGTCCTTACAAATTCCTGTTCAAATCCTTCGGCATGTTCCAGCCCTTTTTTGGTTTTATCTACCTGGTACTTAACTTTAACCGTAATACTTAAACGGCTGGCATTGGCTATTGGCGGGGCGTTACTGTTACCTGTAGCCTGTACCGATACCGGCACAATGGTATAACCTACAATTGCGCCCGAAAAACTCGCGTCGGCTGCGGTTCCCCTTACAATACTTAGGCGGGTTTGCGACCGGATACGCTGCTTTAAAGCTTCGGTAAAGTTTTGGCTTAGGTTATTTACCACCAACAGGGCGTTGTTGTCAAAGTATTCCACATTAATAGTTTTCATTTCGAGTGGAACTGATGAACCGTTAAGCGTAACAGCGCACGATGAGTACATGCCTACCACTACAAATAAAACCAAAACGGAAATAACCCTTTTCATGCCTGATATTACCTTACAAATTTAATTCCTTTATTTTCCGGTATAATGTCCTTTCGGATATACCCAGTTCCTGCGCGGCCAGTTTACGCTTGCCTTTATGCTTTTTAAGGGCCTTGCGTATCAGGTCCGATTCCTTTTCTATCAGCGATAACGATTCCTCTACCTCTTCGGCGTTTTGAGTAATGTTATAATGCTCATTGCCATTATTAATGCTGCCGGCATTGTTATTAACGGGTTGTTGCAGGGTAAATTGTGGCGCTTCGCGATGATCGTTTGCCGGTAATTCAATATCGCGGTATAACTGGTTAATGGTTTGCGAGTGGTTGCTGTAATTAGCGGCCACGCCGCCATGTTCAATGATATCGGCCACCAGTTTTTTCAGCTCCACCATATCGCGCTTCATATCAAACAATACTTTGTACAAGATGTCGCGTTCCGAAAAATCTTCTTTGGGCTGATTATCCAACCGCATGGGCAGGTTACGCTGGTTATTTTCCAGCGGGATATAGGTCATCAGCGTTTGCGCGGTAATGGTACGGTCGCGTTCTAAAACAGCCAGTTGCTCGGCAATATTTTTGAGCTGCCTTACGTTACCCGGCCACGAATAATTGATGAGCACCTCGCGCGCGGCATCGTCCAACTGGATGGGCGGCGTACGGTATTTATCGGTAAAATCTGATGTAAATTTCCTAAAGATCAGGTAAATATCCTCCTTCCGATCGCGTAAGGGCGGTATTTTAAGGGGGACGGTATTTAAACGATAGTACAAGTCCTCGCGAAATTTACCATTCTTCACGGCCTCAAAAACATCCACATTGGTGGCGGCTATTACACGCACGTTGGTTTTCTCTACCTTTGATGATCCTACTTTGATAAACTGTCCCGATTCCAGCACGCGTAACAAGCGCGCCTGGGTACCCAGGGGCATTTCGGCAATCTCATCTAAAAATATAGTACCGCCGTTTACGGTTTCGAAGTATCCTTTACGTTCGCCAACGGCGCCGGTATATGCCCCTTTTTCGTGGCCGAACAGTTCCGAGTCGATCGTCCCTTCAGGGATAGCGCCGCAGTTCACCGCTATAAACGGCCCGTGCTTACGCGGACTCATCTGATGGATGATATGCGAGAAAACCTCTTTACCGCTACCGCTCTCCCCTGTTATCAGTACAGAAATATCGGTAGGTGCAACCTGGTTAGCAATATGTATAGCCCTGTTCAGTAAAGGCGAATTGCCGATAATGCCAAAGCGTTGTTTTATTTCTTGTGTTTCCATTAGCCCCCCTGCCCCCTAAAGGGGGAGTAAAGCCCGCAAAACCTAAACAGGATTTGAGGCAGTGTATATATTATTTTCAAGAAGCCCTTCTGCTCCCCCTTCAGGGGGCTGGGGGGCTTCAACTATTCTTCCTATCAACGTAGCAGTAGTGCATTTTTCTACTAATACATTGGCGTATTGTCCTGGTTTGTATCTTTCATCCACCGGGAAAATCACCATGGCATTTTTATCGCTGCGTCCGGCGTAATCCTTGTCTGATTTTTTAGAGAAGCCTTCGATCAGTACCCGTTGCACTTTGCCCACTTCGCGCTGTGTGTTTACGTGCGAGTAATGCTGCTGTTTAGCAATTACTTCGCGTAACCGGCGGCTTTTCACCTCTTCGGGGATATCATCCTCGTAACGTTTGGCAGCTAAAGTACCCGGGCGTTCGGAATACATGAACATGTAGGCAAAATCGTACTGCACATAATCCATCATGCTTAGCGTGTCCTGGTGCTCCTCCTCGGTTTCGGTACAAAAGCCGGTAATGATATCGGTAGATATGGCACAACCCGGAATAATGCGTTTAATGGCATCTACCCGTTCCATATACCATTCGCGGTCGTATGTACGGTTCATCAGTTCCAGCACGCGGCTGTTGCCCGATTGTACCGGCAAATGGATGTAGTTACAAATATTATCGTATTTAGCAATGGTGTACAGCACATCATCCAAAATATCCTTGGGATGCGAGGTAGAAAACCGCACCCGCAGCTCGGGACTGATGAGGGCTACCATTTCTAAAAGGTTGGCGAAGGTAACCACCCCCACCCCTCCTAAATCCTCCCCGAGGGGGAGGATTTCGCCCTCCCGCATTTCAGAACCCTCTCCTTCGGAGAGGGCAGGGTGAGGTTTCTTATATTTATACGAATCCACATTCTGCCCCAGCAAGGTTACCTCGCGGTAGCCGGCGTTAAACAGGTCGGTACATTCTTTTACGATGGACTGAGGTTCGCGGCTGCGCTCGCGGCCACGGGTAAACGGTACCACGCAAAACGAACACATATTATCGCAACCGCGCATAATGGATACAAAGGCGTTAATGCCATTGCTGTTTAAACGCACAGGGTTGATATCGGCATAAGTTTCCTCACGGGATAATAACACGTTTACGGCTTTTTGCCCGCCGTCTACCGTATCTATCAGGTTGGGCAAATCGCGGTAAGCATCGGGGCCAACTACTACGTCAACCAGTTTTTCCTCTTCCAGGAACTTTGATTTCAGGCGCTCGGCCATGCAGCCCAATACACCGACAATCATACCCGGGTTTTTCCCTTTAGCTACCTTAAATTCTTTCAGGCGGTTGCGCACCCGCACTTCGGCATTCTCGCGGATGGAGCAGGTGTTAATAAACACCACATCGGCGTTATTAAAATCCTTGGTGGTTTCAAAACCGCTATCCTGCAAAATGGAAGCTACGATCTCGCTGTCCGAAAAATTCATGGCGCAGCCATAACTTTCAATATAAAGTTTCCGTCCGCTATTTTTCCCCACAACAGGCTCCAGCATTAAAGCTTCACCCTGCCTTTCCTCATCATGCGTTTTATCCGGGATAACTAAATCAATCATTTTTTAAAACTTAAGCCCGCAAAAATACACATTCTTTTAAATAAAGCGTGACAGTTTGTCAGCCAATTGCAGTAAAACACGTTAACCACAAATACGACAATCATTTGACCAGGAAATTTTGTTGGTCAAGGGGTTAACACGACTTAACATAATTCAAGTATAATTTTATATAAATAATTCATAACCAACATTTTAACTTTTTAGTGTGTTAACCCTAAAACACATTTTTTTTTGACGCAATAAGCCCCTTTCGGGCGTTTATGCATCTAAGCCTACCTTAAAAACCTTTTTAACGCGTTTACCTGTAGCTATTAACAAAATCCAAAGTTTGTTGTTATACAACAGTAACTTAACCTATCTTAACTACATGGAAACAGGCCATATTACCAAAAAAGGAATGCCCCGCTGGCCTCTTATCCTTACATTGATCATCATTTTAATAGTAGCCGGCGCCTACTATGCTTATCAAAAGTACCTGGCCGGCGATAAGTGGAAACCCCTGCTGCAAGCACAGCTAAAAGAACTTGTGGCCAGATCATCCGACAGTTTATACCATATCGAATATTCAGACTTCGACCTGAACATCACCTCCGGCGATGCCACCCTTACCGATTTTAAGCTGGTGCCCGATACCGCCGTTTACAATAAACTGGTAGCCCGTAAAAAAGCGCCCGACAACCTGTTCATCCTTTCGGTTAAAAAACTCACTATAAAAAACGTGGGTGCCAAAAAAGCCTACCAGCAAAAGATCCTGAATATTGATAACATCACTATTGATAAACCCAGCCTCACCATTGTTAACAAACGGCTGCCTTTTAACGATACGGTGAAGGTAGGCCGGCCACAAACGCCTTACGAGATCATTAAAAAAGTATTTAAACGGTTGCGTATCGATTCAATCGCCTTAAAGGATATCAGCCTTAATTATATCAATAAAAGCAATCCGGTTGCCAGGCATACCGCCATCAGGCATTTAGATATCAATATTTCCGATATCCAGATAGATTCGCTGTCATCGCAGGACCCTAACCGCTTTTACTATACCCGCGGCGTAGAGTTTACCCTGCACGATTACCGTATAGCTACCGCCGATAGCCTTTATTACATGAAGGTTAAACAGATGACATTCAGCACCGCGCAACGGAGTATGACGCTGGATGAGGCCGCGCTGACGCCACGCTACAGCAAAAAAGCTTTCTTTAAAAAGATAGGCCGGGCCGATGATCGTTTCGATCTGTCGTTTAAACGCATCGCGATCACTGACATCGACCTGCAGCGCTTCCTGCGCGATCAGAAACTATACGCCGGTTTATTGGATATCAGCGGCGGTAAGGTGGAGATCTACGCGGATAATCATTACAAAGGTAAAAAGACCAGCAAAATTGGTAAAGACCCCCATCAGCAATTACAAAAAATGGCGCTGGATATGAAACTGACAAAGTTGAACCTGCATAACACCAGCATTACCTATGCCGAGTCGGACGCTACATCAGGGTACACCGGGATCATCAACTTTGAAAATACCAGCGGTACTTTTTATAATGTAACCAACGATGCGGCCGCTAAAAAGCTGAACCCTTTTATGACCGCCCATATCCGCACCAAATTTTTAGGCCAGGCGCCTTTTACCCTTAACTTTAAATTTAATTTGAATGCAAAAAATGGCGCCTTCAATTACTCCGGTTCGCTGGGTGCTTTTGACGGGCGGATACTGGATAAACTGGTGCGGCCCCTGGCTTTGGTACACGTAAAATCGGCAGATATACAGAAACTGAATTTTAACGTGGATGCCAGCAACTATGGTGGCAAAGGGCACCTGGAGTTTTATTACCGGCACCTGAATGTAGATCTGCTGAAGAAAGATACCGGCAAAGTGGGACTGATAAAACAGGGCCTGGTATCAAAAATTGCCAATACTTTAATAATTGAGGATGATAACCCGGATAAAAAAGGTAATTTCAGGGCGGGCCCGATCAACCTGAAACGCGAGCCGACGGTATCGTTTTTCAGCTTTTTATACAAGGCCCTGCTGGATGGTTTAAAGCCAAGTGTTGGCTTTGATAAAACTACCGAGAATAAGGTGAATACGGCCGTCATCAAAATCGGTCATGTAATAGATAAGTTTAACCAGTTTAAAGAGCAACGCAAAAAACGCCGCGATGAAAAGAAAAAGGCGAAGGAACTCCAAAAACAACAGGAAGAACAAAATAAAAAAGAAAACAGTCCTGATTAATAATGAAGCTTAGGTTTTTAAAGCACAGGTGGGAGCGCGTAACCGCACGCGTAGTGATCATTATCGCCGCTATTGTGCTGGCAGCCGGCTTGTTCATTAACCTATATTTTTCGCCCATATTGGGCCGCACTGTTAAAAGCACGGTACTCAGCAGTTCGGATAGCTTATACCAGATCAACTTCACCAGGGCCGATCTGCATGTGTTTCAGGGAAAGATCGTGATCTTTAATATCGACCTGATGCCCAATATGGCGGTGTATAATCAACTGAAAAAAAACCATACCGAGCCCAATAACCTTTACCGCCTGCACATCAAAAAACTGGTGCTTAAGCGCATCCATCCGTTCAGGTTATACTTTAAAAAGAAGCTGGATATTGGCGAGATCGTATTAAGCGCGCCCGAGTTGCAGATCACCTACCAGCTTAACCGCACCAAAGACACGACTGAAAAAGATACCCGTACACTTTATCAGCGGATAGCCAAAACATTAAAATCGGTACATGTGGGGCGTATTGGCCTTAACGATGTAAAGTTTAAGTACGAGGATCACAGCGGCAACAAGGTAGTTATATCCGAACTAAAGGAAATGAACCTGAGCGCTGCCGATCTGCTCATCGATTCGGCAACGATGACCGACAGGAGCCGTTTCTTGTATTGCCGCGATGTGGTTACGGAGATCAATAACTTCAACGGCAAAACGCTTAACGGATTGTACCGCTATAAAATGAAGCTGCTTACGCTATCTACCCGCACCGCGCAGCTAAATGGCCAGGATATTAACCTGGAGCCGATAGACCCGGATGGGTTCTTCTACAAAAGCAGTCACGACCGCTTTACCATGCATATAGATTCGCTGCAGCTTAATCATTTTGACTTTTTAAGCTACCATAAGTATCGCAGTTTCAGCGCCGGGAGTTTGATATTAACCGGTGGCCGGCTGGGTATATACAGCAACCCGATGCTTAAAAAGCTGCTGCAAAAGGCCACGCTGCAAACCGACCGCGCGCCTACATTTCCTAATGCCGGTATCTACAAATTAAACAGCAATCTGAAAATTGATTCGGTATTGCTGAAACGTATTGACGTAACCTATACCGAACTGAACGCCAGATCGCGCAAAACGGGTTATGTGAGCTTTAACCAAACCAGTGGCAAGGTTTTAAACCTGGCTACCAACGCCGATGCTTTGCAAAAAAACAAGTATTGCGATATTAACCTGCGCACTTATTTTATGAACAAGGGCCAGTTGGATGTAGCCTTTCAATTTAATATGGCCGATGACAACCTGGCCTATAGCTATAGGGGGCACCTGGAGCCTGTTAACCTGCAGGTGGTGAACCCGGCAGCTATGCCCTTAGCTATGGTAAAGATCACTTCGGGCAAATTAAACAGTTTTGATTTTGATATCCGGGCTGATAGAAACGCCTCAAAAGGCAGGGTATCTATCCTGTACAACGATCTTAAGATCAGACTACTAAGGCCGGACACCGTACGAAAGCAGCTCAAACGCATGACCATCGAATCCATGTATGCCAATATTTTTATCCTGAAACATAACAACCCCGACTATGAAGGCGCACCCGCGCGGTCTTTTTTTGTAAATACTACGCGGCCAAAAGAAGACGCCTTTTTTAAAACCGTATGGAAAACGCTGTTAACCGGCATTAAATCGTGCGCGGGTTATGGTGAAAAAAAGGAACAGGAAGTAAAAAGTAAATTGGCCGACCGCGCCATTCAAAAGGCCGAGCGACAGGTTAAAAAAGCGGAACGCAAAGCCCACCGGGAAGAAAAGAAGCGGGCAAAAGAGGAGCAAAAGCGATTAAATAAAGAAGAGTAGCTATTTGAAATAAGCCTTCACCCCATTCTCTTTTACTATTTCTTTAAACCGGGCCATATCTGTATCCGATTCAAACCCATTTTTGGGCAGGTAGCGAAATTGGGATGCGGAATTAAACAGCAGGAAATAATTATCCTTTTCAACCACTTTATTAATCAGTTTCCAATTGGTTTTATTGCTGGTATCGGGGGCTATCCCTTCAATGCCTTCATCGGTAATGTAGTAGGTAATGCCCTCGCGCAATACCGGCGATGTGAGCATGTTCCGCTTACAGCCGAACCATATTATCGCCGGCATAATGATGCCATAAATAACAATTACAGCAGTAATGGCGCCCAGTTCGGACGCCCAACTAAAATCCTGGTCCAGAAATATAAAAACGTTAATACAGGCAAATACAATTAATAAGCTGATCAGCTTTTTGGGCCTGTAATAAACAAGCAGCGCAATCTGATAATAAGTTTTAAGATCTAATTTGGCTTTTACGGTGACAGGTTCCATGTGCCTAATTTAGAAAAAAGTCTGAAAGACAGAAAGTCCGAAAGTCCGAAAGATTATCTGCGCATTTCTAATCATTTGCACATCTGCACATACGCACATTTGCACATCCGCTACTGCAATATCAGTTTCAAATTAACCCCAAAGTTGGTAACCGAGGTATTAAAGGTTTGCGAGGTATAGGGTTTGGTAATGTTCGAATCGTAGAAGATATTCATGGTGAACCGCTGGTTCAAAACATAATCAACCGAAGGGCGCATGGTGATATTTTGCTGGCCCGATGATATTTCGGCCGATTGCAGGTCGGCACGGTAAATGAGGGTTTTATTATCGCGCATGGCTACATCCAGCTTAAAGTTCATATCGTTATTCAGTTTTACATTACTGAACCAGCCAAACGGGAACCTGAAATGATTGGTACGATAACCCAGGCCAAACACCAGCGTATTTTCGTTTTGCTGCGCCAGCTGGCTATTGAGTAAGCTTAAACTTAAGGCCCGGCTTTTACGGAACTCAAAATTGGCGGTAACGGCATTTTTAAAGCGCACATTCATACCTATCAGCGGCACAAATGTTTCCAGCAGGGTTACCTGGGTAAACTGATAGCCCGGTAAAAAGTTACTGTTTACATCGCGGTTAACCGAGCTGCCGTTTAGTTCCTGGTAGCGCAGCAGCGAGCTGAAGCTGTTTACCGCGTATGTTGAGCGGTAACCATGCGAAATATCAAAGCCATCAAAAATATCGCTTAAGAACGGCAACCGGCTTAAGCCCATATACCTGATATCCCAGTTAGGGATGGGGATAGACGGAAAATTATTCAGGCTTACTTTATTAGGGTCTTTACCCGAGTAAGCCGCCAGGAAGGCCGGTACCAGCACATCCTGCGATGTTGATCCGTAACCATCATAAAAGCCGGTAGTGGCATCCAGCCCGGTTGAGTTAGCATTTTGCCGGCCTAAACGCTGCGAGATTACCTGCCGGGCTTCTAAAAATTTTTGAAACACCCCCGATTTATTATCAATACCATAAGGTTTTGCAAAGGCGGTACCCAGCGTCATGTAGGATATGCTGTAGCTACCCGAGGTGATCGGACTTAAATTATCGAAGCCGCCATTAGCGGGCAGGTATTTAAAGTTGCTTTGATAATCGCGCTCCTGCTGGCGTTTGGCAATAATATCTATCCGCAGGTCTTTAAACGGCTCAATGGTGCTTTTAAAATCTATTACTTCGTTAAGCGTAGTGGTATACAGCTGGTTTTGCAGGGTATCGGTTGATAGCCATCCGTTTCGCAATGCCTTTGGCCTGATATCGGCCTGGCTGCCTAACAAAAAGCCCAGGCCCGGCGCGCTGTAATCCAGGTCCTGCCCAAACAGGTTTGATTTTGGCAGGTATCCCGGCAAGGTAGTCCCTTCGTTACGGGTGTACGATCCGGTTACGGTTTTAATGCTGGTCAGCAAACCCATCATTACCTTTTTAAGTCCGCTTTGCTCCTCGGGTTTGGCATTCATATTACGGATACCGCGGAATTTGTTGTAAAGGCCAATAAAATTAAGCGTTGGGTTTAACTTGATACTGCGCTGGTTATTAATGGTATTGCCCACATTATAAACAGGCGAATTAATAGCAAATGCCGGTTGCGATTGCCAGTAAAAACTGGTGGTATAAGTGGCAATCATACTGGTCCACTCCAAACCGGGCAGCTTGCTAATAGGCGTGGTGTAGGTAAAGTTAATGGTATGGTTATAGTTGGTGGTGCGGCCCAGCCTTTTCAGGTTTTCCCAAAGGGTATCGCGTTTAAGGCCGTTAATGCGCCCGGCGGGTTCGTCAACCACGGCCAGGTTGGTAGCATCAATATCCATGGTCAGCGATTTGGATAAATTCCAGCCGATGCCGTAAACACGGGTAATATTAAAGTTTTTGTTAAATGTGGTTGGGATAGGGATATAATTATTAGGATCGTTATTACGGATGGTATTTTCAGAATAAAAACGGTCGAAACTGATCTGGAAACCTAATCGCGACGGCAACAGGCTATAATTAATATCGCGGAAGATGGCCAGCATATTGCTCTTGATCTTACTGAAAGGCGTGTAATACTTTGGCTGATTGCTGTAATTATAAGCAAACTGCGCCCGGTAGGTTTTTTGCAGCTCGCTTTGCACGTTAAAATCGTGGTGCTCATACGCCGTGTAAGCATAGGTAGCGCTCAGGTTCTCCACATCCCATATATGCGCTTTTTTTGCTACATCCCGGGTTTTATGGATATTGGTAAAGTTGATGCTTTTGCGGATGGTATAATCAATAGCGGCGTTTTTGATCGAGTCGCGGATCTGTTGATTGGTGGCATTGGCCAGGGTTTGTTTCAGTTCCACATCGGGCATGGCCGGGTCATACTGCGGCATGCTGGTTTGGGTAGATACGTTGATGTACATCGGGATATGGATCCCCTTTTTATCCGGGAAGAATTTGCCCAGCTCCATACTGGTAGATATATCATAGCTTTGGTTATCGCTGCGGCTGCGTTCGTTCAGGCGCTGATCTATCGACCCGAAACCGATGGTACTTTTGCTGCCTAATACGGTAAAATCGGCAAAATCAGCCAGCTTGGCGTTAAACCGGCCTAATGCCGCCCAACCGCCGCGCTGATCAAAATCGGTTAAGCGCATCTCGTTAAACCAAACAATGGCTGTTTTATCCAAACCGTCATCCCCCACCGATATGGATGTTTTTAGCGGGTTACGTACACCCAGCATAATGGCGCGCAGCCGGCTCAGGTCGGGCTGGCCTTTTATGGTAATGCGGTTTTTGCCGTCGGTAATGGTAAAAGGCACCGTTAGCGGCCAGGCCTGGCCGTTTAGCTTGGCTACGTTACGCGCCAGCTTGGCTTTGGTCAGCAAGGCCAGTTCAATATCCATGGCGTTGGCATCGGGCCAAATGGCGGCTGGGTCGCTGGTATTGGGGTGCGTTACGGTTAAGGGCACCTCGTATTCGTAATAGTTATCCTGGTAATCCACACCCAAACGGATAAAGGCATTCAGGTCATTATCCTTCAGCTGATCGCCCTCGGCATGGATAAACAGCTGCAGCCGCTTGTACTGCCGCAAATCATTATTAAATGTTTTAAAAGCCGCGCGCGAATAGCCATCCCGTAGGTTTTTAACCGAAAGGGACAGCGATTGCTCGTTTAAACGGGTATCGGTACGCAGGTTGTTATAATCGCGCTGGCGGTCTATCCCCGGCGGCAATACATACGGGATAGGTGTACGCGTTCCATTTTCCTCGATATTTACCGTACCCACATCCAGGGTCGAATTATCCAGCGGCGCGTTAATGATGGCCGGATCGGCAATTACTTTGGTGGCGTTATTCTCGGCATTATAGTTACGCCATTCGCCACGCACCAATTGCAGGGTAGCAAAGCGCATCACAGCGGTATCGGCAAAATTGGTGGTAAACATGCGGATAAAGCGGATAGATTTAAAATCCTGGATGTTACCATACTTGGCGGTGTAATTACTAATGGGGATACGGAACTGGTACCAGTTGACCGACGTAGTTGTACCATTTTGCAGTTTCACCTGCGAGGTTACCTTATCGGTGATAAAGTTCTGACCAATGATCAGGTCCTGCGGGCGCACGGATACTTTATACTGGAAGTACTCGTCGGCCTGGCTCATGTTATTGTCGCGGTTAATATCCTCACCATCGGGCAGCGATGTAGAGGCCGATGTAGCCAGGCCCAGTTCGGCACGCGATTGCTCGGCGGTTTTTGAGTTACCTTCCAGTCCATTATAACGGCTGTAACGCGCCAGTATCCCCGATTGCGCCTGATCTAAATTTGGCCCCTGGTAGTATTGATAATCATCTGATGCAGGGTCGGCATCCAGCGCGGCGGCGGCCTGCGGACTTAACTGCGCTTTGATCTGTTGTAAGATGGCTGCAAATTTCGCGCGTTCATCGGCATCGTTCAAACCGTCTAAACCCACATCCTGCAATAGGCGGGCGGCGGGGTTACTGTCAAAAGCATTAATTACAGGTTGCAGCTTAGGTACACGGCCCCAGTTGGTTTCATCTACCTTGCTCAGGTCGCCGTCAACGGGCAGGCCATTTTCTAAACTTTTACGGCCATCATACAAAATATCTTCAGACAGGTTCCCCAGGTTAAAATACAAATCCCCACCCTGCGATGCTGTTTTGTAAATGAAGGGGTCCATCATCCAAAACTCGATAAAGGCTACGTTCAACGATTCAAAATCGTTGGTTTCCAGCTTGCGGAAGATGCCGCCCCATCTGCTTTTAGGGTTTTGCAGCGTACCGTTATTATTAATACCGGTTGGCGTAAAGTTATATGGCCCGCGGATGGTTGGATAAAAAGCCAGATCGAAAGTTGGCAATATTAAAGCCTGGCCCGTAACCGATTGTTTGTAAGGGAACACTTCCTGCTCTAAAACCTGGCGCACGTAATGGTTGGATAGTTCGGTACGCGAGTTGGCCAGCGCCGGCGCGTTTGATCCCGACAGGTTATAAAATACCGGGTCGATATTATAAAAAGCCAGGCGGGCGCGGTTGTAGCCATAACTTAAATCGTTAAAATTTTTAGCCTCGGCAAATAATTGCGGAGTGCCGGAGATTTGCCAGTTAACCGCGCTTTTAATATCAATTACCGAGCGGCTGTTTTCAAAATCATCTAAATAGGAAGTCCCTTTTTTCGAACCCGCGAAGTTTAACGCGCTGGGTGTGCCCGGGTTTAGTTTGGCAAACTCACCGCTGATATTTACAGATGAGGGCGCTTTAGTTGTAAGGAAAGGCAGCTTATCCACCATCCTTGTCAGGAAACGGGACGACGAGCTGTAGTTGCCGTCGAAACCCCAAATGGTGTTGGAGATCGATTCGTCGCCTACAGTTTCCTTTTGCGTGATGGGCTGCTCGGTAAGGTGCATAATAGTAGCGCCCAGCGCCAGGTTTTTGCTGGCCCGGTAATCAAACCGCGATCCGTACAGTGATTTTTGCTGCACGCCAAACAGCTCGTTATTTTCAATTTTAACCGTTATGCTTTGTGCCGATTGCAGTATCGACTGGTTAATAATGGTGATAGACCCGGAGTTATAATCCATCGAATAATCCACCCCTTCCTGTAAAGTGAGGCTTCCGGCATTAACCACTACCGATCCCGGCGGGATATTAGTAGCATTCAGCTGATAGCGTGAGCCTGTTTGTGCCGAGTAGGTACCCTTAATTACATACCGGTTCAGCTGCGGGAAAAGCTGCTGGGCGATGGTCTTGGTCGAATCGTACAGCGGCTGATAGGTATACCGGCTAATCAGCGCCTGCTCGCCGGGTGCAAATTTCTTAGCCAGATCGGCCCCGAATGGTTCTACCACCGGGAACATGATGCGCCCGTTCTCCTTATCTATCGTAATCCCATCCAAAAAATCAAAATAGCCGTCGGGCTGCTTATTATTTTGCTGATCAAGGTTATCCACATCGGTCAGCTGGATCCAAAGCTTGCTTTTGGTATTCTGCCCTTCGTCCATAATAGTTTTCTCGATGTTGGATTTTTCGTCCAGCCGCGAGATCTGTAATTTAAAATTGCTGGGATTAATTTGGTAAGCGCCTAAGGAATAGATGTTTTTCATCATCAAATCCCAGGTAGGCAGCTTGGTTTTCAGCGTCTCGTTCTTCAGCAATTTGGTGAACAACACTTTGGGGTTAGCCGGGTCGACCGAAATATCGGTAGAGAATTCACCCACCTGGTATTCTACACCGTTATAAGTATAACGGTAAGCTACCGATAGCACCTCGTCATTATTCAGGGGGTAGTTTAAGGAGATATAACCCAATTGGGGATGCAAAACAAATTCCCGGTCGGTTAGCTTGCGGGCGTAGGTTAACTTGGCGTAGTTATCGGTACCGCCCGTAGTACCAAAATACTGTACAATATCGTTAGCGTTGGTTAGCCGCGCGTTGGCAGGCAGGTTGTTCAGCAAGGTATTGCTTCGCTGGGTAAAACCCGGACCGGTAAACCCGGCCGGCAGTCCCGAGAAGCCGGCACCGCCTTGTACCAATGTGGTGTTATAAGGCTTGTTTTCGCCCAGGTCAATCAGGCCCAGCACATCGCGCGAGTCGGTTGTGTTGTTGGTGCGGTTGGTGGTCCAAACCTCAATTTTGGTAATGGTGATGTTTGAACTGATGATAGGGATATTAGCCAGTGCCTTGTTATAATTATCGCGGAAGTATTGTGCTAAAAAGTAGTGCTTATTGGCTTCGTAATCAACCGGGGTCAGCCTGAAATCGTTAGTTTGGGCGCCGTTGGTAATGGTAATGGTTTTAGCCTGCGAACGTTGTTGCGAAAATATACTGGTGATATCCAGTCGCCCAAAGCGCAGCTTGGTTTTTACGCCGAACAGCGCCTGACTGCCTGTAATTAAACTGGTAGGCAGGGGCATACTTACGGTACCGGCTTCAATTTTTTGGATGATCTCGTCGGGGTGGCCGGTATAATCCAGCTTAATCTGGTTATCAAACTGGTATTGGGCATCGGTATTATAATTGGTTGATATTTTTAGCTTATCGCCGATATTACCCACCAGGTTCATCTGGATCCGCTGATCGAAGTTAAAGTTAAACTGCTTGCGCTGGTTAGTATTAAACAGCGGGTTTTGGTTGCTGTTTACCTGCCCGGCAAAAATCATCTCGGCCGTACCCTGCGGGCGGATATCAATTACACTGCTGCCGAATATCTGCTCGAAGGTGCGGCTGCGCACCTGTATCTGCGGGATAAAGCCCGGCTGCTGCGATTGATAGGCGTAGTTATCGCTCAGTTGCTTAAAGTAATTGCGCCGGCTTAGGGTTTGCTGCAGTTGCAGGTACTCCATAAAAGTGAGGTACTGCGGCGGGCGGTACATCATATTACCCACCCTTTGTATCAGCACATACTGGTTAGTGGCAACATCATACTCGATAGTGGTAACCAGGTTGGGCGGATCGGGCAAGAGGTATCCCCTGCGGGATTGCATATTGCGCGACTCGAATGGCTTAACGGGTACTTTAACTGTCAGTGAATCTTTAGGTTTGGTTTGAGCAAAAGCAGTGGTAACCCCGCATATAGCAAAGACCACTAACACACTTATCACCAGCCTGACAGTAAAGATTTTAACCAAGCAATCTTCTCAATAATGATATGTAATTATAAACTTTTCAGCGCAAATTTAATTAGTTGTTCAACCGTTAAATTACCGCCGTTTTTATTAATTTCCTGATCAAGTACCTTCTCTGCCGTATTACGTGCAAAGCCCAGCATCACCAGTGCCGATAGCGCTTCATCCTTAGCGGTAACCGTTACCGGCATGCTGATTAGGGTATCGGGGCCGTCCTTTTTCAGCTTATCCTGTAATTCCAGGATCATCCGCTGCGCTGATTTTGGCCCTATCCCCTTTATCCGCTGGATCTGCGATACATTACCGCCCACAATGGCCGCCTGTATCTCCTGCGGGGTAATAGACGACAAGATCATGCGGCCGGTGTTTGGCCCAATGCCCGAAACTGATATTAAATGTAAAAACAGGCGACGCTCGGCCTCCTCTATAAAACCATATAACGTATGCGCGTCCTCTTTAACGTGCAGCCATGTAAATAATTTACATTTTTCGCCCTCGCCCAGCTTTGAATAGGTATTTAACGAGATATTGATATGATAGCCTACACCGCCCGCGTCAATTACCACATAAGCAGGGCTTTTAAAAACTAATTTACCGTCGATGTATGCGTACATTCTTTTACTTTAAAGCAGAAAGCTAAAAGCACAAGGCTTAAAGCTTTCTCCAGTTGTTCATTTATTTCGTTTAATTAAGCTAAAAGCTTTCTGCTTTAGTCTTTCAGCTTTTAGCTTTTAGCTTTTAGCTTTTAGCTTTTAGCCGTCTCTTCTTTCGCCTGCGCGTCAACCACTGCAATGGTGATCATATTTACAATCTCTCTTACCGAGCTGCCTAACTGCAATACGTGCACCGGCTTTTTTAGGCCCAGCAAAATTGGCCCTACCGCTTCGGCGCCGCCCAATTCCTGCAACAGTTTGTAGGCTATGTTACCCGATTCCAGGTTAGGGAATATCAGCGTATTGGCCGGCTTACCGTTCAGCGTGCTGAAGGGGTAATTATCTTTTAACAGTTCGGTATTGATCGCAAAGTTGGCCTGCATTTCGCCATCAATCACCATATCGGGATATTGCTTGTGCAGGATCCTTACCGCCTCGCGGGTTTTTTCGGGGATATCCCCATCATTCGATCCAAAGTTGGAGTAAGATAGCAACGCCACCCGGGGGTTACCGATAAACCGTTTTACCGAACGCTCTATCAGCACGGTAATATCTACCAGGTCCTGCACCGTTGGGTCGACATTTACGGTGGTATCGCCAAAAAACACCGGCCCCTTTTTAGTGATCATGATATACATACCCGCTACCTTGGCCACGCCCGGTTCGGTACCGATAATTTGCAGCGCCGGTTTTACGGTGGTTACATAGTTTTTGGTCAGCCCAGATATCAATGCATCGGCATGGCCAAATTGAACCATGCTGGCGCCGTAATAGTTACGGTCGCGCATCATTTTTTTAGCCTCGTACTGGGTGATACCCCGGCGCTGACGTTTGCTATACAAATACTCGGCATATTCCTGCGCGTGCTCGCACTCCTGGCGGGTATCAATAATTTTTACATCATCCAGTTCCAGCTCGTTCTCCCGCATAATCTGTTTGATCTTTTCGGTATTGCCTAATAATATCGGGGTGGCGATGCCTTCATCCTTCACAATCTGGGCGGCACGCAATATCTTGTAGTTATCAGCCTCGGCAAATACTACCCGTTTAGGGTTTTCTTTGGCTTTGATAGACAGGTTACGCATCAGCCTGTCATCCTTATTAATGCGCGACCGTAATTCTTCGCTATAGGCGTCCCAATCGGTAATTACCTTACGGGCTACGCCCGAATCAACTGCAGCCTTTGCTACCGCCGATGATACTTCTATCAGCAGGCGCTGGTCCATGGGTTTAGGGATGATATAATCCTTACCAAACTTCAGGTTACGGGCGCCGTAGGCCAGGTTAACGGCTTCAGGTACGGGTTTTTTAGCCAGTTCGGCAATGGCCTTTGTGGCGGCCAGTTTCATTTCTTCGTTAATGGCAGTAGCCCTTACATCCAGCGCGCCGCGGAAGATGAACGGGAAGCCCAATACGTTATTTACCTGGTTAGGGAAATCCGAGCGGCCGGTAGCCATAATCATATCCGGACGGGCCTCAACAGCGATATCATAAGCTATCTCGGGGTTAGGGTTGGCCATGGCAAACACAATCGGGTTTTTAGCCATGCCCTTTAGCATATCAGGCGTAACCACGTTTCCTGCCGACAGGCCGATCAATACATCGGCGCCTTTCAGGGCATCTTTCAGGTCTTTGATATCTTTACGGTCGGTAGCGAATTGCATCCGCATTTCGTCCAGATCGGTGCGGCTGGTGTGCAGCAGGCCGTTGATATCAAACATCACCAGGTTCTCTTTTTTAACCCCCAGCGACAGGTATATTTTAGTGCAGGAAACAGCCGCGGCACCCGCGCCGTTCACTACCAGCTTAATTTTGTCCAGTTTCTTTTTTTGGATCTCGCAGGCATTCATCAGCGCCGCGCCCGATATAATGGCCGTGCCATGCTGATCATCGTGCATTACGGGGATATTCATTTCCGCCTTTAGTCTGCGCTCTATCTCAAAGCAGGTTGGGGCCGATATATCCTCCAGGTTGATCCCGCCGAAGGTTGGCTCCAGCGCTTTAACAATGTTTACAAATTGGTCAACGTCGGTTACGTTCAGTTCTAAATCGAATACGTCGATATCTGCATAGATCTTAAACAGCAGGCCCTTGCCCTCCATTACCGGCTTGCTGGCTTCGGGGCCAATATTACCCAGGCCTAAAACGGCAGTACCATTACTGATCACCGCTACCAGGTTACCCTTGGCGGTATATTTATATACGTCATCAATATTATTTGCTATGGCCAGGCAGGGTTCGGCTACGCCGGGCGAGTAAGCCATGGTTAAATCGCGTTGCGAATTGGTGGGCTTAGTGGGTACTACCTGTATTTTACCGGGACGGCCTTTTGAGTGATAATTTAACGCGTCCTGTTTACGATTGGTTTTATTCATCTTCTCTCCATTCAAGCCCCAAAATTACAATTCTTTTTTAGTCTGACCCATGATTTAAGGATTAAACGTGAGCGTGGACGCTCACCCCGCTCATAGTTCAAGCGTGGACGCCTGAACCGGCAGCTTAGAGCACTCATTTTTTCTTCTTGTTCCTATTCTCTAACAATGCCGCAATACTAATGCCTGCGCAATCGGTTATTAGTGCAGCAGCCGTTTCCACAGGCAGGGCCGCAGCATCTGTAAAATTGATACAGCCCTTTTGAAATTTAGCATCCGGCAGCAGATCAACATATTTGCTATGCAAGGGGACATTCATATACATGGGCAGGCAATGCAACGACATATATTTCTGCACACTTGCAAGGCCGTATTTCATGTAGACTTTCTCCTTATACAGGATCATTTCCTTACCCATCATCGGTTCTATTACCGGGGTAACAGTGCTATCGTTAGTCATAATGGCTTCGTGCAGGGCGGTCATTAAGGCTTGCCGTTCGGCAGGCTGCTGGCTAATGTATTCGGGGATGGTCATTGGGTATTGGTTTTGAGGATGTAAGTTACAATAATTAGTATTAATTATACTTCGGTTAACTCTTCGTCATCCAAATTAAAGATCTCTCTCTTGCTTAAATACTGATCATGAAAGGCACGGAAAATTTCCAATTCGGACGAACTTATAAATTGTTTAATATGTACCATGTCAAACTTCCTATCAAATTCATAAACCTTGTTATTATTGATGTTGTAAAAGTTTATGGTGAAATAATTATTTTTTTGCCATTTAGATATACGATGATATTTCACAAAAAAAAGTAGGCCAGAATCTTCTTTATAAACATAATTATCTGAAATACCACCTTCTGAAATAACCTTCCCTTCAAACATTACATCCCCAATGTAAGGTCCCCCCATACTAATAATTTGGCAGTCGTTTGCCGAGGTAAGCTGATATTTTGATACCGATGATTTTTCCATTGAAATTACAAGGTACAAAAAAGCCCGCCTTGTTATCCAAGCCGGGCTTTCAATTTTTAGCTTTTCGCTTTAGTCTTTATGCTTTCAGCTAACCTTATACTTTCGTAATCTTTAAAGTCATACCCGGTTGCAGGGCATTTTTCTTTAAGCCGTTCAGTTCTTTAATACTATCTACGCTAGCTTCAAATTTTTCGGCCAGAGCGCTTAGGGTATCGCCTTTACGTACTTTATAGGTAAGGTATTTTTTAACCGCTTTTTTCTCTGCGGGGCTGTCGTCACCTGCCGCGCTTTCGCTTAACCTTAATTTTTTACCTACGGTAGCTTTGCTGCTATGCAGGTTATTCCAGGCTTTCAGGTCCTGTATATCCACGCCGTATTCGCCGGCAATATCGGCCAGGGTTTCGCCGCGTTTAACGGTATGGTACGATGGCGTTTGCTCCGGGCGCGATGATGATTTATTAACCGTTGGCGCAGCCGCGTAAACAGCCGGGGTATACGTTACCGGGCCATCGCTGTTCAGCGCCTCATATATCATGCTGAACTGGCCGGGGGTGGGCTGCGGTATCACTAACCTGCGCGGGTTGGCTGCCGTAGCGGTAATAACGCCGCGCTTATAGGCCGGGTTTAGCAGGTAAACATCTTTAGCATCCACATCAAGCAAACGGGCAATATTACTTAACGATACCGATTTAGTAATGATCAGCGTATCCGTTTTGGCAATAGTGCAGGCCTGGGGTATAATGTTGTGCTGT
This sequence comes from Mucilaginibacter sp. GW821-FHT07H05, assembly GCF_059418485.1. Taxonomy (NCBI): domain Bacteria; kingdom Pseudomonadati; phylum Bacteroidota; class Sphingobacteriia; order Sphingobacteriales; family Sphingobacteriaceae; genus Mucilaginibacter; species Mucilaginibacter sp. GW821-FHT07H05. Next base: position 181,431 of record NZ_JBWKPY010000005.1, on the reverse strand, counting down.
TTAAAATAGTTCATTACGTAGGATACCGCTATATAAGCCGGTACGTAGCCACGGGTCTCGTTTGGCAAATACGGGCGGATGGCCCAAAAATCGGTAGCGCCGGCTTTATCAATAGCACGCTCCACGCTGCTTTTTCCGCAGTTGTAGCTGGCAATGGCCAGCAGCCAATCGCCAAATTCCTGGTAGGCCTCTTTCAGATAGGCAGCGGCGGCGTAGCTAGCCCTTATCGGGTCGCGGCGTTCGTCAATATCATCGTTAATAGCTAAACCGAAGACCTTTCCCGTAGCGGCCATAAACTGCCATGGACCCGTTGCACCTACGCGCGATACGGCGTTAGGGTTCAGTTCTGATTCTACGATCGACAGGAATTTGATCTCTTCGGGGATACCGGCCTCACGGAAAGCTTTCTCGTAAATAGGGAAATAGTATTTGGCCAGGCCCAGCATGCGGCCTATATCGTTTTTGCGGCCGGGCGAAGTATAAATATCAATATAGCTTTGTACAAAGGCATTGTAGTTAAGCGGGACTTCTTTCTGGATGGAATCTAACCGTTTTTTAAACGTGGTTTGGTACGGACTGTAAATTACCGGGGCAACAACGGGTACAAATAAAGTATCGCGTTTAGCGCCTGTAATGTTTGAGTCGGCTTTGGTGGTAAAAATCCCGGATGCCTGGGTGATTGGTGATAATGCAAGGCAGATTACAATCGTAAATAGTCTCTTCATTATTAGGGTTTTAATCAACGTAAAAAATTACGGTTATTTGGAAACTACTAAATTATTTAATTTAAAGTTAATTTCAAAAAATAATCGGAAAATTCCAGTAATTCCTTTTCGGCGTACTGTTTTGTTAACAATTGTAAACCTAACGGCAAACCCTTGCTGTTATTGCCCGCGGGCAGGGAAATAGCCGGTACACCCGCTAATGATGCCTGTACGGTAAAAATATCGTGCAGGTAACTTACCACCGGGTCTTTCTCTTCCATACCAATGGCAAAGGCAGGTTCGGGGGCGGTGGGCACCATAATAAAATCGTATTGCTGCAGTATCTCGTTGGTTTTTTGCTGGATCAGGCGGCGTACTTTTTGGGCCTTGGCATAATAAGCATCGTAATAACCCGCGCTTAATACAAAGGTACCTATCATAATCCGGCGCTTTACTTCCTTCCCAAAACCTTCGGAGCGGGAGCGCTTGTAGGTACTTAACAGATCGGTTGCATTGGGGCTTCGGTAACCGTAGTGCACCCCATCGTACCGGGCCAGGTTGCTTGATGCTTCGGCGGTAGCCAAAACGTAATAGGTAGGCACCAGGTAATCCAGGTATTCAAAACTAACCGGCTCAACGGTATGCCCTTCGGCACGCAGTTTTTCAATATTGGCGGTCAGCATGGCTTTTACTTCGGCATCTGTGCCTTCGCTTTCCAATGCCTCCTTTAAATAAGCTATTTTTTTCGTTCCGGATGAAGGGATAACCGTCCCCTGCGTAGGATACGGGGATTGGATAGTAGTGCTATCGTAATCATCAGGCCCGGCCATAATATCCAGCAGCAGAGCGGCATCGCTTACCGATTGCGTGATAGGCCCCACCTGATCGAACGATGAAGCATAGGCAATAATGCCGTGGCGCGAAATGCGCCCGTAAGTAGGTTTTAAACCAATTGCCCCGCAAAAAGCAGCAGGCTGACGTACCGAGCCTCCGGTATCGGTACCAATGGCGGCGTGGCACATACCGGCCTGTACCGCAACCGCCGAACCACCCGACGAGCCACCCGAAACACGGGTTTCATCGGCGAAGTTATGTACAGGGCCGTAGCAGGAGTTTTCGTTTGCGCCGCCCATGGCAAATTCATCGCAATTGCAGCGGCCTATAATAATGGCGTCTTCGGCTAATAAACGTTCAACTATGGTTGATGAAAAAATGGAAGTAAAGCCTTCCAGTATTTTTGATGAGGCGGTTACCTGGTGCCCCTTATAGCAGATATTATCTTTTATGGCAATAACCATACCCGCCAACTTGCCGGCTGTACCTGCTTTAACGCGGGTATCAATTTCTTTTGCCCGGGCCGTAGCTTCATCGGCAAAAACCTCGTTAAAGGCATTCAGGTGTTCGTATTCCCCAATGCGCTGCAAATAGCCCGCAACTAAAGCTTCAACCGTAATATCGCCTTTTTGCAGAGCGGCATCAATCTCGACTAAAGAGGTATAGTTTTTTGACATGGGCGCTAAAATAAAAAAACTTATCGGTTGACAATTAAATTATCAACAGATAAGTTTCAAAAAAAGCTGTACAGCAAATGCCGGTTAAAAATAAGAAGATCTCTTACGGACGAAATTATTTCTTTTCTTCGGTAGCTGAGGTTGTACTTTCGCCGTTTTGGGCATCCTTAAATTCTTTAACGCCTTTACCAAGGCCTTTCATTAATTCAGGTATTTTTTTACCTCCAAACAGCAATAAAATTGCAAGTATAATCAGAATAATTTCTGGTGCGCCTAATCCCATGATTCCTATGTTTTATGTATGATTTATATATTTATGTGTTGATAACCCGCTTAATTGTGCTTGTTTAAATTAATGCCCGAACCGCCGGCATGGCCTTCCTCTTCGTGTGCTACCGCTTCCTCATGGCTATCGCTGCCAATTGGTTTAGTACCCGCCACAGGGCTGGTATCAATTAACGGGCGCGATTCGGCCTCCATGCTTTCGTGCTCTTCTACTTCGGTATGCGGGGTAATATCGTTAGTTGTTTTTTTCTCTTCGTAGTTGTTAATCTGGTTATTGATCTCGCGCTTCACCCCTTCCGACGCATCTTTAAAATCGCGGATCCCTTTCCCCAGTCCGCGCGCCAGGCCGGGCAGCTTATCGCCCCCAAACAGCAACAACGCCACAAACATGATCAATATCATTTCCGAAGATCCAATGTTCAGAAATAAAGGAACTAAGCCTAACATATTCACTTTATTTAATTTACAAATATAAACAATTTAGAAAACACTTAGTTTAAATTAATTAGGTGTTAACCATTGGGTTGGGTTTACTGCATTTACACCCTTCCATAATTCAAAATGCGCGGTGGCAATACCGGTGGCGCTGTCTGTTTCAACCGTACCCAGTATTTGCTTGGTAGTTACTTTTTGCCCCGGCGATACATTTGCCGATCTTAATTTAGTATAAACGGTAAAGTACTCGCCATGCTTAATAATAATAATGTAGCTACCGCCGCCATTAACTACCTGGCTCACTTCGCCGTTAAATACAGCCCTTACTTTTGCGCCTTCCTCGGTACGGATATCAACCCCTTTGCTTTCGTTACGGATACCGCCTTCGGTATACATACCAAAGCCCTGTGTAATCCCTCCGTTGGCAACCGGCCATGGTAAACGCCCCTTGTTACCCAAAAAGTCGTTTGAAAGCCTTGCGGCTTCGGGAGTTGCATTCAGCACCTCGCTGGTGGTTGACGTTTTGGTGATCCGTTTTACCGTAGATGGTTCTACCGCCCTGCCTTCAGCCTTAGCTTTGGCAGCTTCCGCGGCTTCGCGCCTGCGGGCTTCTTCTTCGGCTTTGCGCCTTGCTTCTTCAATTTCTTTACGTACTACCGCGGCTATCAGCTGGTTCATCTTTGTAATGCTGCGCTGATGCTCTATCTGCTGCTGCTTTAGCTGCCCCTGTTGCCTTGATAGTTCGGATATTACCTGGTCTTCGTCCTTTTTAGCCTTACCCAGGTTTTGTTTTTCTTTTTCCTGATCGGCTAAAAGCTCGCTTTTGCTTTTTTTGGTTTTATCCAGTTCGTTTATTTTAACATGCAACTCGGTTTGTGTGCCTTTAATAGCTTCGGCCTGCCGCTCGCGGTAGGCCCCAAACTGCTGCAGGTACTTCATCCGCTTATAGGCCTGGTTAAAATTGCCCGAAGAAAATATAAACATCAGCTGGTTATATGAGCTTCGGTTGTGATAAGCAAACAGCACCATGGCTGCATACTCCTTTTTTAACTGGTCTAACTGCCCTTGCAGGCTATGTACGGTATTATTACTTTCCTGGATCTGGTTATCCAGCAACCTGATCTCGGAGTTGATGGTATTTATCTTCGATGTACGTAAACTGATCTGCGCTTTAATCAGGTTCAGTTGTTTCAGATTGGCTTTTTTGTTATTCTGCGTTTCTTCTAACTGGTGGTTTAACTGTTCCAGTTCTTCGTTCAGTTTATCGCGGCGGCGCTTTAATTCGCTGCTGGTTTGACCGAATGCCGTTGCCGCGGCAAAAAAACAAACGATAATTAAAACTATTTTATAAAATCTCATCAATCAATATTATCAGTCAACAGGGGTAAACCTGTCGGGTATGCTGAAGGGATATTCCAATACCTTATCATATTCGGCACTGTTATAGTGCAAATTAATATTTGCCTTTTTATTCCCGGCCGAAGATACAATATCTATTTGCGATGGCATAATGCGGTTATCGGCTTGTATAAACGCGCTGTTGCTTACCTGTAAGGTTAAGGCGGCCAGCTGGTTATTTAAGTTGGTCTGGCTCACTTTAAAATCGGGCCCGATGATTAAATTATACATCAGGTCCTGCAACTGGCCCGATACCAGTGTGTTGCCGTTATCGGTGCCAACATTAGCGTTATCGGCCAGTGTTTCGGGTATGGCGTTACCAACAAGCAGCGCCTGCAGCGTTTTAAAATTTACCTGGCTGCCTCCATACTGGTACAGGTAGCTAAACGGCTTTTTCATATAAACGCCCTGCAGGCGGTTCACTACCCAAATACTATCAGGAGTAATTACCGCACGGGCTACTTCTATCCCTAACAAAGCCGTAACCGAAACCCATATTTTTTGATCGCGCTGGATGCGGATATTAAGTGTAGCATCATTTTTATCACCATCAATATCCAGTTTAGCTTTAGCCTTACCACTGAAAGTATTAAAGGTAAACTGTTTGGCACGGATGGCAATCAGTTTATCGTTAACAGCCGGCGATGCCGTTTTTACCGGCGAAACCACCGGCTGCTTTACCGGTGTACGGGTAACTGCCAGCTGCTTGCGCGCTTTACAGCCTGCTAAAGCTATGATGATGCAAAACCCTGTTAATATTTTATTCAATGTACTTTCTTTCATTTATTTTCCTTTCCAGCACAGGCGATTTCGCGCCATTCTCTTTCGCTTTTTTCCAGTTCTCTACCGCGGCGTTGGTATCGCCCAGGTAAAACATAATGTCGCCATAATGTTCTTCCTGTACGGCGCTGTGGTCTTTATCGTGTACCAAAGCCTTCTCTATCCATACCCTTGCTTCGGGATAGCTTTTTTGCCTGAACAGTATCCAGGCGTAAGTATCCTCGAACGATGCGGTATTGGGCTGTAACTCGTTGGCGTGTTTTGACATGGCTGCCGCCTTATCCAAACGCTCGCCCCGTACCGACAGATAGTAGGCGTAATTATTTAACGTATAAGCGTTATCCGGGTTGTATGTCAATGAACGGTCGTAAGCCTCGTCCGACTTCGCATTATCTTTCTGCTCGTGATACACATCGCCTAAAGCAGAGAAACATTGCGAAAGTAGGTCCTTATCCTGAAGTTCTAATGAAGTTGTGTTTTTAAGATAACTTAATGCTTTGGTATAATTCTTTTTTTGCAGATAGGCTACGCCCACCAAATAATTCATCCAGGCCTGGTTAGGGAAAAGCGATAAAGCGTTTTGCCCATCCTTTAGCGCGGCATCAATATCGTTATCGCCCAGTTCAAGCCTTACCAGTTGTTCCTGTACGCCATAAACCTGGTCGTCCAGCTCTATCGATCTTTTATAAACGGGCTTTGCCTCTTTATATTTTGCATTCTGCATCAGCATATCGCCATAAATAGCGAAAGCTTTGGCAACCGACGGGTGTGCTACGGTTAAAATACGGCTTAGCTCCAGCGCGCTGGCCTTAGCATTAGGTTCGGGAAATTTGGGGACATAACCCAGTATGATCCTAATCTTTTGATCAATCTCCAGACTGGGGATAGCAAAGGCCAGTTCCAGTTCGTTAAAGCAGGCTTCGGCATCTTTCTTCTCGCGGTAGATATCAGCTAAAGCCAAATGCACCATTCCGTTGCCGGGATCCATTTTTACCGCCTTTTGCAATACGGGCAGGGCCTTGTTATTTAACCCGTTCGAGTTATATATTTCGGCCAGCAGCAGATAGTACCTTACCTGGCCGGGGTTGGCCGCTATCATGGTTTCAATCTCTGATGCCGCCAGGTCAACCTTGCCTTGTTTCAGGTATATTTTTTGGCGCTGGGCCACAATATCATCGTTAAGGCCGGTAATGTCTTCTACTTTTTTGTATACCGCCAGCGCTTCGTCATACCGTTTCTGGATAAAGTAAGCATTGGCCTTATCAAAGTAATAATCGGGCTTATCCGGATTGATCCTGATCAGCTGATTAAATACATTTTCCAGTTTGGCTATATCGTTTGTTTTTTCGTAGCAATCGGCCAGCGATATCCAGTACCACTCGTTATCGGCATTAATAGTTACGGCGCGTTCCAGCAGTTGCTGGGCTTCGCTGTTGTTTTTTTGATATTTTTTCAGGCCGGCCAGTTCGTACATGGCGGCATCGTTGGCCGGGTCGGTTTGCAGTACGCGGTTAAACAGATCGGCTGCCAGCGGGAAATTCTCGATCGTTTTTTCGTGCAGGGCCGAAAAAAACAGTTGCTTCACCATCACACTGTCGATAGATGTTAAGGGCTTGCCTGCACGCGCAGGGGTTCCCGGTTTTTTGCTTTGTGCAAAAACAATTACCGGGGCAAGCAATAAACCTAATATAACAGCGCGTTTTAACATCTTAACACTATACCTTACCTAATCTCTAATTAAAAATCTCTCAACACTACAAAACCCCTGTATGGCCATAACCATTGGTACCCCTAACTGTTTCACTTAAAGCGTCAACTTTTTCCCAATCCACCTTTTCAAATTTGGCAACCACAATTTGGGCAATGCGGTCGCCGTTGTTGATCTCAAAATTGTGATGTGATAAATTAATGAGCAAAACTTTGATCTCGCCGCGATAATCCGCATCAATGGTTCCCGGCGCGTTCACTATGCTAATGCCGTGCTTAAAAGCCAATCCGCTACGCGGACGGATCTGTGCCTCGTATCCCTCAGGCAGTTCAATATGCAGCCCTGTGGGAATCAGTTTACGCTCCATAGGCCTCAATTTGATAGTAGATTCTACATCAGCGCGCAGGTCCATCCCGGCCGAGTATGGTGTTTCATAAGCCGGCAGGAAGTTTTTTGAATTGTTGATTATTCTGACTTTCATCGTTTAATAAAGATAGCTTTTAATTCTTTTCCTTCCATCAATAATGCCCCGCCCGCAAATAATACCAGCAACGCATTACCTACAAATATATTACGATTGAATATATAGAACGATAAAATAACGAGTATTATTGATGTAACAATATAAGCGAGGTTCTTTTTTACATTGTAAGGAATAGGATAATTTTTTTGCCCCCAAATGTAGGAGAGCACCATCATGGTGGCATAGGCCGTTAACGATATCCAGGCCGATGCCATGTAGCCGTACGAGGGAATAAATATTACGTTAAGTATAATAGTAAGTATTGCCCCAACACCAGAAATATATAACCCGTATTTAGTTTGATCCGACAGTTTGTACCATACTGATAAATTCATGTAGATGCCCAAACTTACATAGCCAAAAAGTAGTATTGGCACTACCCTTAAGCCTGACCAATAAAGCGTAGTTTGGGCCACATCTTTCCCTTTTATAAAATATTTAAGCAGATCTATATTAGCTACCAGCGCCACAAATATCATACATACTGCAATTACAAAATAGTTCATAATGCGAGCATAGTTTTGACTGGCATTTTTATTATTAGCATGACTAAAGAAGAATGGTTCGGCACCCAACCTAAAAGCATTAACAAATATGCTTAGGAAGATAGATATTTTAGCACAGGCCACATAAATACCAACCTGAGTAGCACTCTCTTTTACTGGCAGCAATTTTCCTAATAAAATTTTATCAAGATTTTCATTAATAAGAAAAGAGAAATTTGCAATAAGCACCGGCCAACTGTATACTAACATTTCGGCCAAGAGTACTTTACTAAATTTAGGCCTAAGCTGTATTAATTCGGGTAACAGCATTAACAAAGTAACTAAGCTTGCTATCAGGTTTGATAAAAACACATATCCTAACCAACCATGCTTAAACCACGGTATTATTATGCTTTTTCCCGGCAGATTATGTAAAACAATAAATGGTAGTACATATATAAAAGTTAAATTAAGCCCCACAAATATGATGATATTAAGTAGCTTAATTTTACCATATCGGCCGGGGCGTCCATCTGCACGGATTTTAGCAAAAGGAACTACACATAAAGCATCAATTACTAAAATCCCAATAAAATATCTGGTATACATAGTATACTCAGCAAAAGGTGTATTGAAATCGACTTGTATCCAACTTGTGATCAAGTTACTTAGGGGAAACGTGATCAATAGAAAAATAACAGACATGACAAGGATTACGCCAAACGAGTTATTATATACTACATCTTTTTTTTCAGGCTTTTTATTAAGGTAACGAAAAAAAGTTGTTTCCATTCCAAAAGCCAGTAATGCGTTAAGCATAGAGGCATAAGCATACATACTACCGAAAATACCATACACTTTAGCAGAATATGCACGCGTATAAACAGGTGTTAGGAAAAAACTAAGCACTCGGCCTGCTATAGTGCTTAGCCCGTATATAGCCGTTTGCCCGGCAAATTTTTTAGCGGTTGACAATGATGCTTATTTAAGTTTTATAAGCCCTCTCCTTGCGCCACCGTTAAAGCTAATGCGGCACGCGGTTGGGGAGGGTTTGGGTGGGGTTATAACCCGCGTTTTAACACTTCAAAATTACGATAGTTTTTTAATTCGCCCTCATGGCATTGTACGCCGGTTACATGTGCTGTATCCGAACCCTCCCGGCAAAAATCAAGAAACATATCCAACAGGGTGCTATCAGCTTCGGCTTCTATAGCCACTGTACCGTCTTTTTGATTTTTTACCGTTCCGCGTACGCCTAACTGATCGGCAACGGCCTTGGCAGCCATGCGGAAACCCACGCCCTGTACCTTGCCTTCAACTATAATATCCAGATGTTTCATATACCCCTCCTAACCTCCCCGAGGGGGAGGAACATTGGACAAATATAATATAAATGATTTAAAGCCCTCCCCTTCGGGGAGGGTTGGGAGGGGTTTAAATTAACCTTTGCACCTTGCTCTCCGCGGTCAGCTTCAAACCATCCAACCCGGTTATCAGGTTCAAGCCGGGGGTTTTGCCCGCTTCAAGGCTGCCTTTATCTTTATCGATACCTAAAAATTTGGCTCCGTTAAGTGTTGCCCACTGCATTAGTCGCGCAGTATCAAGCGATGGGAAGCTTTGCTGCAGGGTTTTCATTTCGCTTAAAATGCACAGCTTACTGTTTGATGCCAGGCTATCCGTGCCCAGCGTAATGTTATTACCCTGATCAAGGAACAGGTTTATTTTGGGCAGTTTCTTTTCGATATACAGGTTGGCATTGGGACAAAAGCACCAGTTTACCTTCTTATCAAAACGCTTAATAAAATAAATATCCTTTAGGTTGGTGCAGGTATTATGCACCATTAAAATGAGTTGCTTGCTGGTTAGCAAGGGCAAAACCGATTGTAATGAGTTACGTGCCTGCGGTTTAAAAAAGCTGATATCTATACCAAAATGCTGATACAGATCAACAAAACCGCCCAGTTTATAGCGGTAAAATTTATTCTCGTCATCGCATTCCTGGTTATGGATACTGAGCAGGTTCTGATGTTTTTCCGAATAGCTTTTGATTAGCTTAAACAGCTCTTTAGATACCGAATACGGCGCGTGCGGGGTTATCGAGCCCGATTGCGGTTTAAACTGTTCCAACAGGGCCAGAGCGTTATCAAATACAGCCTGCGCGCGGTCGGGCATAAAGCTAAATATCTCTACAAACGTATGATAGTACATTTTGCTTTTAGCCTTAATGGATGCAGTAATGGCGCTATTTGAAATATCACCTACAGCTACAATACCCCTATCGTACATATCCTGGTCGGCTTGCAGGGCGGCGGCAGCTATTTCGTTATCTTCGGCTTTGCGGGTAGCTTGGATATCCTTTATAAACTGGATCATCCCCTTACCCGACGGAACCTTATTTAACAGGTGCGATAATTCTAAATGGCAATGGGTATTAATAAAACCGGGACAAATGATACCATCCAGTTTTTCAACATGGGTGGCGTGATGATCTGCAGGATTATCAGATAGTGCAATAATTTTACCGGAGTCATCAACGGTAACTATTCCATTTTTAACAGGATCGGCATAGACGGGAAAAATGTAATCGGCTTTAAAACTTTTCATGGGTATTGATTAAGCACACCTCCCTCCGGAAACAGCATTAAAAATTTATATCATAACCTACACTTTTACTTTAGATAGTTACAATTAACTTTTAGTTGTTGTTTTTTAATTTTACAATTAAAAAAGATTGATCTCAAAATATGATTTTAAAATTTAAGTACCTTTGTATCTGTGAATAATACGAAAGGAAAAATTGATATCCGCAGCTTAAACCTGCAATCGCTTCAGGAGCATTTTATCCGGATGGATGAAAAGGCCTTCAGGGCTAAACAAGTTTATGAATGGCTCTGGAAAAAATCTTGTGTTTCTTTCGATGAGATGAGCAATATTTCTAAAGAACTTCGCACCAAGCTGCAAGAAACTTTTACCATCAATAACGTAAAAATTCATAACTCGCAGTTTAGTGCTGATAAAACTATAAAAAATTCTTTTATTTTACACGATAGTCACTTAATTGAGGGCGTTTTAATTCCGGCACCAGAACGAATGACCGCTTGTGTGTCATCTCAGGTGGGCTGTAGCTTAACCTGCAAGTTTTGCGCAACCGGCTATATGGAGCGCAAGCGCAACCTAAATCCCGACGAAATATACGATCAGGTGGTACTTATTCACCAGCAAGCGGTAGAAAACTATGGTATCCCGCTCAGCAATATTGTTTACATGGGCATGGGCGAGCCGCTGCTGAACTACAGTAACGTACTGCAATCTATCGAAAAGATCACATCCGAAGAAGGCCTCAACATGTCACCAAAGCGCATTACGGTATCAACCGCGGGCATTGCCAAGATGATCCGTAAACTGGGCGACGACGGTGTAAAGTTTAACCTGGCCCTATCCCTGCATGCCGCTAACGACGAGAAGCGCAATACCATTATGCCCATTAACGAGCAAAACTCGTTAAAAGCCCTGGCCGACGCGCTGAAATACTACTACGCCAAAACCAAAAACGCCGTTACCTACGAGTACATTGTTTTTAATGATTTTAACGATGGCATTGAAGACGCTATAGAACTGGCTAAGTTTTGCAAACACCTGCCCTGCAAAGTAAATATCATTGAATATAACCCTATCTCGTTTGCCAACTATATGAATGCCGATGTAGATAAGATAGAGGCTTTCGCCGACTATCTGCGTAAGCAGGGCATTATTACCAACGTGCGCCGCAGCCGTGGTAAGGATATTGACGCGGCCTGCGGGCAACTGGCCATCAAGGATAAAGCTGCTGTATAGCCCCCTGCCCCTAAAGGGGGAGAAAATGTGCAGATGTGCGAATATGCATATGTGCAAATGCCAGCCCAACTCCTCATCTGCACATATACTAATTTGCGCATCTAATGCCATTTCATTCATCTGCATATTTGCACATCCGCACATTTGCACATCTAATACCCATTCCTTTCATCTGCATATTTGCACATCCGCACATTTGCACATTTTTCTTAACTTCCCTCCGAAGGAATTACTAATCAACCTCGTCTAACCCACATAATAACCCCGGATTGACTGAACAGGAACTAATTGCCGGACTGCTTAAAGGCGACGAAAACGCTTTTAAAACAGTGGTGGATACCTATAAAAACATGGTATACAACACGGTATTGGGCTTTTTACAGAATACGGATGATGCCGAAGACGTTACCCAGGATGTTTTTATAAAGATATATGAAAACATTGGCAGCTTTAAACAGCAGGCCAAGCTCAGCACCTGGATCTACCGCATCAGTATTACGCAGGCTATGGATTTTATCCGTTACCGAAACCGGAAAAAGCGCGGCGGCTTTATTTTGAGTTTGTTTGGCGCCAACCAGGAAATGCTGTACGATCCGCCTGATTTTGTGCACCCGGGGGTGTTGGCCGAAAATAAAGAGCAATCGGCTATACTGTTTAAGGCCATAAACCAACTGCCCGAGAACCAAAAAACGGCCTTTATATTACAAAAGGTACAGGATAAAGGCCAGCGGGAAATAGCCGAAATTATGCAGCTGAGCGAAGGGGCGGTGGAGTCTTTATTATCAAGGGCAAAGGCAAGCCTTAAAAAATTATTGTTTAATTATTATCAATCGATATGAAAACACTACGGGAAACAGAAGAACTGGCAGAACGGGCCTTAACCAGCCTGGATAAGCTGCAGCCGGTTGAGGCTAATGCCTACCTGTACAGCAAAATAAAGAACCGTATGCTATTAAGTCGGCAAACCGCGGCGGCGGCGCATACACGTTTAATGTTTAAGCTCTCGGCCGCATTGCTGCTGTTCTTATTCATTAACGCCGGTAGTTTTTACCTGCTGAACAGGTTTCAGCAGCCTAACGCTTATAACCCGGTTAAAAAAGCGGCCACTGGTATAACCGCCGTTAGCGAGGAGTATTTCCCGGGGAACAATTCCTACAGTTATTAAAATTGCAGAAAGATGAAAAGTTTTAAAACCCTTGTTGTAATTGTAGCCATACTGATAGTGGCTAACTGCGTTTTAATGGGAATGCTATGGTATAACAATTATCACCGGAACAATAATAAAACAGTACGCCCCCCTGTACAAATAAAAGGCCCCGCCTTTGAGTATCTAAGCCGCGAGTTAAAGCTTACGCCCGGTCAGGTTAAAAAATACGAGGCCCTGCGTAAGCAACACCAGGAGTTGACCCAAAAGGTAAGCGGCGAGCAGCGTATGATGCGCGATTCGTTTTTTGATAACCTTAAAAAGCCGGACAGTAAACCGGCCGAAGTTGAATTGTTAGAGCAGCGGATCCTGGTTGCTCAAAATAAATTGGATACAGCTACCTATTACCACTTCCGCCGGCTTAGGGGGATATTAAACCCCGGTCAGCAACAGAAATTTGATACCATAATTAACCATGTGCTGCACATGATGGCGCAGCCGCACCCGCAAGGCGGAGGACCGGGCGGGCAACCCGGACAGATGGGACCAAACGGCAAACCAATGGATGGCCCACACCAGGGCCGCCCAGACTGGAAACCCGGCAAACATAAACCCGGGCCTGATAGCCGGCCGATGGAAGGACCGCCAAACGGCGGACCACCCGATGGAAGACCTGGCGGACCACCGCCAGATGGCAGGCCATGGCCACCACCACCGGGAAGCCATCCCCCACCGGGCAGCGGGCCACCACCACAAGGACCCCCTCCGGGTGGAGGGCCACCACCGCAACACGGACCACCGCCACCTGAGCAATAATTTACTGAAGAGGCACCATACCCGGTGCCTTTTTTATTTTGCCGATAATATTTAAATTAGCATTTTCACACTTGAAACCAACCTTATAATCTGAACCAATAAACCAAAACACTATCATGAAACGTTTTTATATGTTATTGATTAGCCTTGCTTTAAACACAGCGGCATGGTCGCAGATTGTTAAAACGGAGACAGACACAAAAACCGGGAAGGAGATCAAATCGGCAGTTGTAGTATTAGCCAATAGCATGGGGCAGCAATTAAACTTTTTTTCTAAGGGAGATGAAAAGCTGATTGAATTTGCAGAGGGAAGGATATTGGAAAGGTGGCCCGCAAAAATTTTAAGAAAGATGTCGATCAATATTAAACTTAAAAACGACAGCGTCTATCATTTCCCAATCGATACTACTAAGTATACCGTCATGGATGTTAATGGATTTCTCCGGTCATCGCTTGTAGCTGTGGTGAGCGATAACCAATTAACACCTTTGCTAAATACCCAGGTCCGGTCAATAAGTTTAGGCTTTGGCGACCAGAAAGATTTGAATATCCCGCCGATATCAGATAACAACCGGAGAGAAATAAAACGTGCAGTGGCTTATATCATGGGCAATAAAAAGTAAGAGTTTAGTAACTTAACCAGAGTTCTTAGCCTTATTGGTCATTGTGAGTTATCAAATCCGGCGGAACTTTAAAGGTGTGTACGACGTTGGAGATCGGGGGTTGTGCGATTCCCCTCTTGAGAGGGGTGGAAGAGTGTGTCCTTTCGGCGATATACACTTCGGTTAGGACATACCCCTGCCACTACACTTTCCAACGCGCCCCCTCTCAAGAGGGGAAGCAAAAAAAACACGTCATCTTGCCACGTCGCGCCCTGCTATAATCCTTCCTGACTCCTTGCAATGACCTATTGTGTTTTTCCTAAGTAAACGACACATTTATCATATCGCTACAAAAATCTCACATCCCACCGAAGGAATATTTAACAACCGGCATCTAATGGTTAAATATTCCAATTATATGCAACCTTATAAACCTCTATTAGCTATATTGATACTGATTGGTATTACTATAGCCTGCAAAAAAGACAAGACTGGCGATACCACCAACACAACTACAAGTACCGGCAGTGCCGCTACGGGAGGTACAGTAGGAGCCTCGGTACCGGCTGTTTACAAAAAAATTTATGCCGCTACCGATATTTATATCGAGGGTGATTTTGTGGTGATCAAAACCAATGGTTTCCCTGATCATAAATCGCCTTACTATTTGGGTACCACCTGGGCATCTACCAGGTACGAGGCTTATAACGGCACTAATCCCCAGTTTGGCCTTAACCCTAACCGTATAGCCCAGGCCGATGCTACTTTCAAAATTCCGCTTAACCCAAAAGTAGCCACTACACATTCCGCAACCCCGCTGGGTGCTATGGGCGTAGCGGTAAACGGCGTATCTATATTTAACCAATACGCGGCTATGTATTCGCCCCTTACTAACGAGGCGAATGGATTTGACCAATATGGCGGCCACCCGCAGCAGCAGGGCGTATATCATTACCATGTAGAACCTACTTACATTACAACCAATAAGGGCAAGGACGCGTTAATTGGCTTCCTGCTGGATGGGTTCCCGGTTTACGGTCCGCTGGAAGGAACCAAAACTATTACCAATGCCGATTTGGATGTGTACCACGGCCATACCGGCGTAACTGCCGATTATCCTGCCGGGATCTATCATTACCACATTACATCTGCCGACCCTTACATTAACGGAAATGGATATTATGGAACGCCGGGTACAGTTTCGCAATGATGCTTTTATAGTGGGCTTTGTTTTGCTGCTGCTTACCCTAATCTGGATAAACATACAGGCAAAAGAGGATAAACAACTGTGGGTGGTAACAGGCGATAGCCACCTCATGCAGCTGCGGGGTATCTGTTACTATAAAAGTGTGCCTTTAACCGGGTGCGTTTATGAGCGTTACCCTAACGGAGAGTTTGCCAAACAGATCCCCTACGTAAATGGCAAGCAGGACGGCTATACGCGCTACTGGTACAGCAACAAAGCATTGCAGGCCGAAAGGTATTTTGATAATGGCAAAAAACAGGGCGTACATAAAAGCTGGTGGCCCGATGGTACCCCCCGTTTTGAATACACTTTTAAAGACGATGAGTACAACGGCACTGTAAAGGAATGGTATGCCAGCGGCAAGCTTTGCCGCCTGTTTCATTACACCATGGGGCACGAGGATGGCTTACAGCAAATGTGGTGGGATAACGGCGCCGTGCGCGCCAATTACGTGGTGAAAGACGGACAGCAATATGGTTTAATTGGCAGGAAACTTTGCCGCAATTTGATACAATGAGATACTGTGCGATGATATTTTTGCTGATACTGGCCGGCTGCCGGAATCATAAACCGGATAACCGCCTGCCTTTTTATAATACGCCCGATTTTACCCCGGTGTGGCTATCTCCCGGCGATGAGAGCTATCCCGGCATCCATACCATTGCTCCTTTTAGCTTAACTAACCAGTTGGGTGCAACCATCACTAATCAACAACTAAAGGGGCATATTTATGTGGCCAATTTCTTCTTCGCCAAGTGCGGCAGCATTTGCCCCAAAATGATGGATAACTTAAGCGATGTGCAGCGGGCCTTTATGCAGGATGACCGGGTACGACTAATATCGCACAGCGTAACACCGGCAAGGGATAGCGTTCCGGTATTGCTTAAATACGCTGCCGATCATCAAATTGACAATAAAAAGTGGTGGCTGCTTACCGGTAACAAGGACGCTATTTATACCCTGGCCCGCAAAGCCTATTTTGCCGATGATGAAACCGGCTACAGCAAAAACAACAATGAATTTTTGCATACCGAAAACGTTTTGCTGATAGATAAAATGGGGCGTATCAGGGGTGTGTATAACGGCACCTTGAAACTGGAGATGGTGAACCTGATCAGGCATATTAAACAGCTGGAACTGGAAGATTAGATGATTAGGCATGATGGTAATTTTCTAAATTCACCAATAATGCTTAACTTAAGGGCATGGTATTGCGACGTTACCTTGCCGATTTCATTTCCCTGCTCTTCCCCGACCTTTGCCATGCCTGCGGGGATAGTTTGGTTGCGCATGAGGACCTGATCTGCACCGGTTGCATGTATAATTTACCTTATACTAATTTTCATAAACAACCCGATAATATTGTGGCCCGGCAATTTTGGGGCAAGGTTAATATAGATGCCGCTTATGCCCTGCTCTATTTTACCAAAGGCGGGAAGGTGCAGCATATTATGCACAGCCTTAAATATAAAAACACACCCCAAATTGGCAACAAGCTTGGCCATATAGCCGGGGCGCAGTGCCTGCAGGCCGATCATCTGAATAATTTCGACGCGGTGATACCTGTGCCCCTGCATAAGAGCAGGCTGCGGCAACGCGGCTATAACCAAAGCGCCTGTTTTGCCGAAGGCATGGCTAAAACTTTAGCCACAAAAGTGGTTACTGATAACCTGATCCGCACAAAAGCTACGGCTACCCAAACCCATAAATCGCGGTTTGAGCGGGCTGTTAATATGCAGGATGTTTTTGCCGTGGCTAATCCGGCACAGTTAGCCGGTAAGCATGTTTTACTGGTTGATGATGTGGTAACCACCGGCTCAACCCTGGAGGCCTGCGCGGCAGCTTTACTTACCGTACCCGGATTAAAGCTAAGCATTGCTACCATTGCTTATGCCGAATAATATTCTCAATAATCTGTTATGCTGAACTTGCTTTAGCATCCATTAACAATGGCGCTATACTTATTACTAACAAGCAAATGGGTTCCTATAATAAATTGGGGATGACATTAGGCTTATTATATTTGATGTATGAAAACCATCGCCTTTGTAACCGATATCCATTTAGATGAGGGATTGTTTGAAGAACTGGGTGTGGACAGCCGGAAGCAGTGGCAACTGATTTTAAAAGATATTGCAGCCCGGGGTATCACCGAAATTATTTTTGGCGGAGATATTGGAGCCAGCAGTGCCTACCCCTGGTTCTTTCAATCGGTAAAGGATTACAACTTCCGGTTTATACTGGGCAACCACGATACCTTTGAAAACGCCACGGCTTATGTCGATATTGATAATGCCGGGCTTGGAGCGTTATACTATACAGCAGATGAAGCCGCCTATAAATTCATTTTCCTGGACACATCAACCGAAAAGATAAGTGCAAACCAATTGCAATGGTTAAAACATGAGTTGCTCACCGATAAAAATATCATCCTGTTTATCCATCACCCGGTATTAAATATCGATACGCCGATAGACCGGAAATATCCCTTAGAGGGGCGGGATGTTATAGCAGATGTATTACGCAGCGCACCAAACCAGATTACCATTTTTTGCGGGCATTACCACATGCCAGATACGCAAACCAAGTTGAATATCACCCAGATTGTTACCCCGGCATCATCATACCAGATCATTAAACAAGCTAACGCGATTGAAAAAGATAACAGCACTTTTGGCTACCGGCTAATTACTTTAGGCGCCGATAGTATTGAAACTGAATTGCTGATGTATAGGTTGGGAATGTTTACGAGAGTAAGATATACGAGTTAAATCATCCCTTTTATAGATAAATCAATGAAAAAGAACAAATTATTAAGAATGGACAATGTCGGCATCGTAGTAGAATCTCTCGATGATGCCATATCCTTTTTCACGGAGATTGGTTTGAAGCTGGAAGGGCGAGCCAAAATTGAAGGAGAATGGGCTGGTCGCGTTACCGGGCTGGGCTCTCAGAATGTAGAGATCGCTATGATGGTTACTCCCGATGGCCATAGCCGGCTGGAGCTTTCGCGATTTTTAACCCCGCCTGCTATCTCAGATCACCGGACTGCTCCTGTAAACTCTTTTGGTTATTTACGCGTGATGTTCACTGTTGAAGACATTGACGACCTGGTAACCAGGCTCATCAGGCATGGTGCTCATCTTGTTGGCGAAGTGGTTCAGTACGGGGATTTGTATCGGCTCTGCTATATCCGCGGAACCGAAGGGCTTCTAATTGGTTTAGCGGAACAACTCGATAATAAATGAGTAAAATACTATTGCAGGTCCCGAAATAAATTCGTGATGGCACAAATATTTTTTTTTAAATAATAATTAAAAAAAAAATCGAACTTTTAAAAACCTGTATCCGTATAAGTGTTCGGAGCGTTTAATTATAATTGGTTAAGGCAGGTCATATTGAAAAATATCCTGCCTTTTTTTATTGCTTTTGATAGCGGCTTAATTTCTCGAACAGGGTTTTCGGGTCAAATGGTTTCAGGATATAATCATTCATGCCGGCAGCGCCAATCTGGTCCATCTGGCTGTTCAGCATAGACGCGGTTAACGCGATGATAGGTAATTGCTGAAAATAAGGTTCTTGTTTGCTTCTTACTATCTCTGTAGCTTCAAGTCCACCCATTTCGGGCATGTGGATATCCATCAGTACAACATCGTAGTTACGGTTTTCTTGTATTTTCTGCACAGCTTCCAGTCCATTCTCGGCAAAATCAGCGGTAGCGCCCCATTTTTTTAATACTTTATTAATCAATAACCGGTTAATCTGATTATCGTCAACCACTAATGCATGAATTTTAAGTCCTTCTTCCACTTTGTTGTTTTTGTTTACTGACTGATCAATAGCTTTATTGAAAGATATTGTGAACCAAAAGGTTGACCCATGCCCTAAAACACTGTCAACATTGATCCGCGAATCATGTAAAGTTACTAATCGCTTGCTTATGGCCAGTCCTAAACCAGTGCCGCCGTATTTGCGGGTAGTATCAGCATCGGCCTGTTTCCACAGTTCAAATATAGTATTAATCTTGTCGGGTGCAATACCTATTCCCGTATCGGTTACACCAAACCTGATGCGCACCGTTTGGGCGGTTTGTTCCACAATTTTCAAGTCGATACTTACCCCGCCCTTGTCGGTAAACTTCACCGCGTTACTGGCCAGGTTTAGCAGTATCTGTACCAGGCGCGTACCATCGCCAATCACAATTTCGGGTATCCCGGCATCAATATCGTGCTTAACATATATATCCTTATCCTGGGCCTTAAATTGCATGGTAGCAACTACCCCCTGCACTATTTCGCGTAAATTAACATTCACCTTTTCCAACTGCACGTTGCCGGTTTCCATTTTGGTAAAGTCCAGCACATCGTTAATCAGCATCATCAGGTTATCGGCCGAAAATTTTAGCACCTTCAGGTTTTCCATCTGGTCGGGCAGGTTATTATCCTTCATCAGCAAGTGCGATATGCCTATTACCGCGTTAAGCGGCGTACGTATCTCGTGGCTCATTACCGAAATAAACATCTCTTTGGCCCGGCCCAGCTGCAAAGCCTCTTCTTTGGCGGCAATCAGTTCCATCTCGGCCTTCTTTTTGGCGGTGATATCGATCAAAACTTCGATATACTTTTCTACCTTACCGTTACTGTTAACAATGACCGAGTTAATAACCGAGAGCCAAAGCGGCTGGCCATCTTTACGGTAAACCAGCAGGTCAACCTCAAACGATTGCTTGTTTTTTGAGAGCTCGCGTGTTTTTTCAATAATGCTTACGTCGGTCAGTTCACCTTTTAATACATCGCCCAGGTGATAATCTTTTACATCGGTTAAGGTATAACCGGTTATGCGGGTAAAGGCATCATTTATCCACTCTACATGGCCAAATTCATCATTAATTACCACCCCGCTTACCGTACTGCTGGCTACCATAGATAACATGGTTAACTGCTGTTCGGATGCTTTTCGTTCGGTAATATCTACCATTACGGCTATTTGCCGGTCAACCTCGCCCGCATCATTAAACAGGGTGCTGTTAGACAGGTATACCCATATGGGCGTTTTATCCTTTTTATATATTTTTATTTCAACCTCGTAAGGTTTGTTTTGCGCAATTAAGTCACGGGCTTTTTCATATACACTCAAATCGCTATCCTCGCCCATTAACAGGTTGCCAAATATTTTGCCCTTCATTTCGGCCAGCGTGTAGCCGGTCATTTTTTCAAAGGCTTCATTCATCCAGGTTACCCGGGTTTCCTTATCACGTACCAGGAAACCGCTTGGCGATTTACGCGCCGCGAATGAAAGTATATTCAGGTCATTTTCGGCAATCTTACGGTCGGTAACATCAACCAGTATCTTAATGTATTTCTCAATATTACCGTCCTCATCCAGTATTACCGAATTCATAAAGGAGATCCAAACCAGGTTGCCGTTCTTGGTTTCAATCTGCAGGTCAATCTCAAACGGTTTTTTAGTATTTAACAGCTGATTTACTTTAGCTAAGATAGCAGGATCTTTATAATCGCCCTTCAGCACATCACTTAGCAGTTGATTATACACCTCGGCCGGTTCAAAACCGGTAATTTTGGTAAAAGCCCTGTTTACCCAAACCGCCCGGTTGTTTTTATCCATAATGGCCACGCCATTACTTATTTTACTGGCTACAACAGATAGTTGTTCCAGTTCGGCCAATAGCTTTTTCTGATAGGTGATATCGCGGCCGCTGGCATACCATTTATCATTTTTAAGACTTACCGACCAGCATACCCATCTCACCTCGCCGGTACGGCTGGTTATTTCCGATTCAATTTCGGCAGACCGGTATTTTTCGGGCTCGTTTTGCAGGTCGGCCAGTTTTTGCAGATCAATATGGCTGTTAAAAAATTGCCAGATCGGCATCCCCGCTGCTTCGTGCGGCGCGTAACCCAAAACGGGGGTTACCGCGTTATTGATCATTTCAATTTTAGCCTCGCTGTTGATAATGCAATGTATATCGGGCGAATTATTAAAGAGGTTAAAAAACTCCTTATGCTTTAAAACGGTTGCTTCCAGTTCCCTTTTTTGCTTGCGCAGTGTCAGGTGCGAAATCACTTCGCCGGCTAATATCTGTAAGGCATCGCGTTGCTCGTCTGTTAGCGTATGCGGTACGGTGTCTAAAACGCATAGCGTACCCAATCTAAAACCGTTGTAGTCAATCAGCGGAGCGCCGGCATAAAAACGCACGTTAGGCTCGCCAACTACATACTTAAAATCCGAAAAAGTTTCATGTTCCAGTAAATTCCTGACTTCCAGAATATTACTACTGGATAGGATATGATCGCAAAAAGAGTCTTTGCGTGCTATTTCTTTAAAATCGTTCAACCCTACGGTTGATTTCAGCCATTGCCTGTCGGCATCCATCAGGGCTATCATGGCTATAGGCGCCTGGCAAATGTATGATGCCAATCGGGTGATGGCATCATACTCTTTCTCCGGCGCACTATCTAAAATTTGATATGATCTTAGTGCTTCAAGTCTTTGTTCTTCATTACCAGGAATAGAAAGATGATCTGCCACTACGATTTTTTGTTTTTACTTATACAACGGGAATTTCTCCGTTAGCGCATGCACATTTTTACGTATTTTCTTCAAAGAATGTTCGTCTTCGGGTGCATTGATCACGCCGTCTATTAAAGCAACTATCTGCTCCATTTGTTTTTCTTTCATTCCGCGAGTGGTAACCGCAGCAGTTCCCACACGTATTCCCGAGGTTACAAACGGCGATTTATCGTCATAAGGCACCATATTTTTGTTTACGGTGATATCGGCCTGCACCAAAGCGTTCTCGGCGGCCTTGCCTGTAATATTTTTATTACGCAAATCTATCAGTATCAAATGGTTATCGGTACCACCCGATACAATATCATAGCCGCGCGCCACCAGGGCTTTGGCCATGGCATCGCCATTCTTTTTTACCTGCAGTATGTATTTCATATAGCTTTCGCTCAAAGCTTCGCCAAAAGCTACAGCCTTGGCGGCGATGATATGCTCCAGCGGGCCGCCCTGCGTACCCGGGAAAACAGCCATATCCAGCAAAGCCGACATCATTTTTATTTCGCCCTTCGGTGTTTTAAGTCCCCATGGGTTTTCAAAATCCTTGCCCAGCATAATCATGCCGCCGCGCGGGCCGCGTAATGTTTTGTGGGTAGTGGTAGTTACGATGTGGCAATGCGGCAGCGGATCGGTTAATAAACCGCGGGCTATTAGGCCTGCCGGGTGCGAAATATCGGCCAGTACCAAAGCGCCAACCTCATCGGCCACGGCGCGGATAAAGGCATAATCCCAATCGCGCGAGTATGCCGAGGCACCGCAAATGATCATTTTGGGTTTTTCCTGCAGGGCTACGGCCTTCAGTTGCTCGTAATCAATTAAACCGGTATCTTTTTTAACCCCGTAAAAATGCGGCTGATATAATTTACCCGAAAAGTTTACCGGCGAACCATGGGTTAAGTGCCCGCCATGCGACAGATCAAACCCTAATATTTTATCGCCGGGCTGTAGGCACGCCAGCATAACGGCAGCATTGGCCTGCGCGCCACTGTGCGGCTGTACGTTAACCCATGCAGCGTTAAACAGTTGCTTAGCGCGTTCAATAGCAATTGTTTCAATTTCGTCAACAATCTGGCAGCCTCCGTAGTAGCGCTTGCCTGGTAAGCCTTCGGCATATTTATTGGTTGCTACCGAGCCTGCGGCTTCCATCACCTGCTTGCTTACAAAATTTTCCGAAGCTATCAGTTCCAGGCCTTCTTCCTGCCTGTCCTGTTCCTCATCTAACAATTCAAATATCAGTTTGTCTCTTTTCATAATATTATTAAAACGCGGCTAAGTTAAGTTTTAGATTTGAGATGTTAGATATGAGATTTGAGATAGTAGCTTAGTAATCATATATAAACGAATGACATCCTAATCTCAATACTCATATCTCATATCTCCCTGGGCGCTATCCAAAAATTATTAAACCCTAAACCTACCTGTATATCTATCAGCTCCTGCTGCAGCATTTCCAGCACGGCTAAAAAATTATAAACAAAATGCACTTTATTATCAGAGTTGCCCGCTATCGATTTAAAATCCAGCCGCTTATTAATCTGCAGCAAATCGTTTATCGCTTTTTTTTGCCGCTCAATAGTATAAGGATATTGCACCACCGTATGGGTAACCGGCTCAACCCTTGTTAGCCAGCGCTTGTTCAGCCGCTCAAAGGTCAGCATCAGTTTATACAAGCTAATGCTGGATAGTTCCTCGCCGGGAGTGGTTACGCGCTCAACCTGTTCCAGGTCGTATTTAACGTTGCCGCGTTTTTCCTGTTTAAAACGCTCGTCCTCAAAGGGGCGCAGGTCTTCACAAAGCTGTTTTATTTTTTTGTATTCAACCAGTTTACGTATCAGTTCCTCGCGCAGGTCTATCTCGTTTCCTTCGGCATCAGCTTCGTAACGGGGCAGCAGCATTTTAGCCTTTATCCGCATCAGCGTAGCGGCCACAAAAATAAACTCGCTGGCCACCTCCATATTCAGGATGGTCATCTGGTGCAGGTAATCCAGAAAATCGTTGGTAATATTGGTGATAGAAATATCATGGATATCCAGTTCATCACGCTCGATAAAAAAAAGCAGCAGATCAAAAGGCCCTTCAAACTGGGGTAATTTTATTTCGAAACTATCCTGATTCGTCATAGAAAACCCAAAAATAAACTATTGAATTTAAATTGCTTATAAATAACGTAATTAACAATAATTAACGCCAAAATCAATGATATTTAATATTATTTCCATTACTTTGTAAGTTAAATATCCGTATATTAATAATAATGCAGGTACCCGCTGGCCAACTTTTACAAAGCATTAATCAACCTTCTGATTTAAAGCGATTTAAAGAGGACGAGCTTGAGCAGATCTCTCAGGAGCTACGCCAGTATATTATTGATGTGGTATCGGTAAACGGCGGCCACTTTGCTGCCAGCCTGGGTGTGGTTGAATTAACCGTTGCCCTCCATTATGTACTCAACACTCCTTACGATCAATTAGTGTGGGATGTAGGCCATCAGGCATACGGCCATAAAATATTAACCGGCCGCCGCGATGTGTTTCATACCAATCGCCTGCAGGGCGGCATCAGCGGTTTCCCTAAACGCTCGGAGAGTGTTTATGATACCTTTGGCGTAGGGCATTCGTCCACTTCTATATCTGCTGCCTTAGGTATGGCCGTGGCATCGCAATACAAGGGCGAAACCGACCGCCAGCATGTAGCCGTTATCGGCGATGGATCTATGGGCGCGGGTATGGCGTTTGAGGCCCTGAACCATGCCGGGATCGAAAACTCCAATATCCTGGTGATACTGAACGACAATAATATGTCGATTGACCCTAATGTTGGCGCGCTGAAGGAGTACCTGGCGGATATCACCACATCTAAGTCATATAATCGCTTTAGAGACGATATTGCATACGTACTGGGTAAATTATCGGCAGTAGGGCCCGATGCGTTTAAAATAGCTAAAAAGATAGAAAAAAGCATCAAGGGGACGCTACTTAAGCAAAGCAATTTCTTTGAGGCTTTAAAATTCAGATATTTCGGTCCGATAGACGGCCACGATGTAAAGCACCTGGTAAAAGTACTGCGCGACCTGCGCGATATCCCCGGCCCTAAACTATTGCATTGTGTTACCGTAAAAGGTAAGGGCTATGCCTTAGCCGAAAAGGACCAGACCAAATGGCATGCCCCCGGTTTGTTTGATAAAATAACCGGCGAGATCAAAAAAACAACTTACGATAAACCCCAGCCGCCTAAATATCAGGATGTGTTTGGGCATACCATTATTGAACTGGCCGAACTGAACCCTAAGATTATGGGCATTACACCGGCCATGCCGTCGGGCAGCTCGCTTAACCTAATGATGAAGGCCATGCCAAACCGCGCGTTTGACGTAGGCATTGCCGAACAGCATGCGGTAACTTTTTCGGCCGGACTGGCTACACAGGGCTTAACCCCGTTTTGTAATATCTACTCCAGCTTTATGCAGCGGGCTTATGATCAGGTTATACATGATGTAGCTATTCAAAAGCTAAACGTTGTTTTTTGCCTTGACCGTGCCGGCTTAGCAGGTGCCGATGGCGGAACACACCATGGCGCTTACGATCTGGCTTATATGCGCTGTATCCCCAATCTGGTAGTATCATCACCTATGAATGAGGAAGAATTGCGCAACCTGATGTATACGGCCCAATTGGATAACGCCGGTCCGTTTGTGATCCGCTATCCGCGCGGTAGTGGTGTTATGGTTGATTGGAAGCGTCCGTTTAAAGCTATCCCGGTTGGCAAAGGCCGCAAAATATGCGACGGCGATGAAGTTGCCATTTTAACCATAGGCGCCATTGGTAATGAAGCTGTAAAAGCCACCGCGCAATTAAATGCAGATGGTTTATACCCTGCCCATTACGACCTGCGTTTTGTTAAACCCCTGGATGGGGCTTTATTGCACGAAGTATTTAAAAAATATACTAAAATAATTACTGTTGAGGACGGCTGTATTGAAGGCGGAATGGGCACAGCAGTGCTTGAATTTATGGCCGATAACAATTACAGCGCGCAAGTTATCCGCCTGGGTATCCCCGATAAGGTAATTGAACATGGCGAACAGCCCGAATTATGGGCCGAATGCGGATATGATGCTGCAGCTATTGCCGCCCGCGTAAAATCATTGGGCATTAAGCCAAACGCCCACATTATCGCTTCCTGATTTATACCCATCCTTTTTCTGTTCTAAATTTAAGGTGATAGCTAACTATTACCTTTCTGTTTCCACATACAGCGTAATTTCTTTTTTTAGGACGAGACATACTTTCGGCACCATTTCAATACTGTCGAATTTCCTCCCAAAACATACTTTTCTTGTAGTTGGTTCTTGTTCAAAAAGCCTCTTTCATATTCGGCTACTGCTTGTTTCTTGAAGGCTAAACTGAATCGTGGATGAGGGGGTGCCTTTTTTGATGTAATTGTTTCGGTTTCTATTGTTGACTTAGTTTTAGTCAATTTTTTTTAGGAAGAGACAAACTAATAAAAAAAGCCCCGATATGCATTGAACACATCGGGGCTTTATATTATACTTTAAACAGTACTATGGTAGTGTATTACACAACGACTGAATATCAAGTTGGTTTTTAGTAGGAATTTTAGTTCCGTTGAAAACACCACCAACTGTTTGGTTGGCTGGAATGTTTTCGGCAATACTATGGTTTAGTACCTCTTTAACACTTTGGTTCAAAGAAGCTTTAAAATCATAATTTTGTGTTGATAACAACTGCTGGGTAATTAAGTGACCACCTTCTACCTGTCCTAATATCTGATAGTTGTTAACAGGATCGCCTGCCTTTTTGTACAACAGGTAAAAATCAGGCGGCGTAAATAAACCTACCTTGTTACTTCCTGCCCCGCCACAATCAAGTTGCAGGAACAAATCAGTTAACGGGCCAGCCGGAGGAGGCAACAATGTTACATTTAATGTACTGGCGCCCGGGGTAAGCGTAGCTGTTGCTAACGTTGTACCTGAAGAGCTTAGGAAAGTGAAAGAAATATTGTTAGTTGTAGTTGGCGTAGGTATCTTATTAAGAAGATCAATAGCCAAACTTGTTTGAGTAAGCGAGAATGTTTGATCGTAAACACTATAAGACGGGCCATTATTAATAGCTACAATCATACGAACAGTAGATGTCAGGTCTCCTGTAAGCCAAGAAGCAACAAACGAGATACGAAGTGCTGCAATAGCCTGACGTAGCTGACCAATCGAAAATATAGTTAAGTGACTTGTTGTAAAAGCTACTGTAGGGTTTGCGGCCGTGCCACCTACTGTAACATTTTGTTCAAATTGCCACTGACCGGTACCCGTATCATAACTATACAAACCCATTGTTTGGCCAGGGGCGATAGTTGCACCAGATGCTGGGTCTTTATACGCCGGGTCAAGCGTCATAGTAACATTTATAGGTGAACTGAATTTTTTGATCTCAGTCCCATTAACAGTCATTGAAATGTTTGCAAAACCAGCAGGCACGAATACGCCTGAAGTTGCTGATCCTCCGGAGATATTAGCAGCAACTAAAGATCCACCAGGGAACAGGTTAACCGCGGTCTGTTGTGAGGTATTAAAGTTGTTTACATTAATAGCTACATTATTACCTGTAACGGTGTTGCCGGCGGCATCCTGCAGTTTAGTGCCGGTTGGTACTACAACCGTAGTAGCTTCTGGGCCGCCTGAAGTTGGTGTAGTTACGGTAATAGGTGCAGTTACTGTACCTGCAACTACGGTAGTAGCTGTAGTTGTAACGGTACCAACACCTGCTGTAGGAACAGTCAAATTAAGGATATTGGCTTTTATTATCTGGCTGCTATCGGTTGAAGTAATAGTTACAGGTATAGTTAATGGTAAATACCCCGAACCGGTAACAACAAGGTTAAATTTTAGTGGGCTTGAAGCAGTTGGCTCCATTTTAGGGTGCACCGCAAATGAAATGATGCCCGCAGGAGCATACATGGCTTTACGGCCATCAATGCCATATATAGCAGCAGCATTGGCGCCGGTAATTGCTACGGAAAGTCCGTTAGGGACGCTACCGCTTGGGTCAACAATTTGCACCAAACCTGTGTAATGGAATAAATTTGATGTATTTACGTTGATATTGATACCATCCGTCGGTTTTTTACATCTAACCGTCACCACCGAAATCAACGTCAATAACGCTACTGCCGGCAGGAAATAATATTTTGTTATAAATCTTTTCATCACTTTTCTTTATTTGATATTAAAATTGAAATTAACCTGGAAAACCGGCAGGAACTTGTATGATTTTAAATTGCTTTGCAGCTTAGGTTGGTTTTGATCGTTATCCTTTAAAAAACCTGTTCCCGACATGGAGGCCGATGGAGAAGATATGTAATATGACCCCATCTCAAAACCTATAAGGAAGTTGTTAAATACCGGGATATTATCCAAACCTAAACCCGCGTATGGAGCAAAATGGCTCCATTTAGCAGTGGCTGTTACCACACCCACATCTTCTTTTGGTAGTTCGATATCCCCGTAAAAATAAGAGTTTGTAAGTGAAATATCAGCAGTACCTTCAGACTTGATAAAATAAGCAGCACCTGCTGTTAATTTAAAGTTTCCGGTAAGCGGGTTGTTAGCATTCCATGCAAACGGGCGAAAATCTGCCAGCAAATGTACATTTGAAAAACGTGGACGAAGATCAATAGTAGTTTGGTTACTACCAAGGTATTGCCTTGTTTCAATATTATTGATCGGAATAATACTTACTCCCAAACGCGCATCAAAACGGCTGCTTAATGCTGTTTTTCCTTCAATACCAACACCCTGTGTGCCTACGTTAAAACCCAAAGTGGTTTTTACGGTTTGGTATTGTGCAAACGCGCACATACTGGTCCCCCAGAGTGCAGTTGCAATAATTGAAAATTTAATTAGTAACTTTTTTTTCATGGTAAGAGCGATTTAATTATAATATTTTAGCAAAACTTTTCAAAATCATTGGATTTTTACAAATATAATCAATAATCAGATTATTAGAAATAAAATAAAAAAAATACTATCGTTTAAAAACCAGCCATAAAACAATTAAAAAAAATGTCATTTTTTTAATAAAACAGTGGTTTTGTTAAAAATACTTTAAAAAAACATTTTTAAATAAAAAAACAGAAAGTGCTAATTATTAGACAATTACAAAATCGGTGAATATACTATCGAACAGCTTTTTAATTTAAACACAACCCCTTTTGTAGTTAAAATACAAAGGAAACAATTACTGCTTAAACAAAAGGGGGTTAAAAAACGGTATCAGCACCGTTTTTTAACGTTAATAAATATTCCACACATGATAATTATTAATCATTAATGAATTATTAATAAATTATTATTTAATAATAAATATTAATAATTAACAAAAAAGCGTATAAGGAAACAATTGATTGGCGCTATTTAGTCTTTTATACAAAAATGGTGCTTTAACTATAATTTTGGCCCCCTTTATAGCCCGCACAATTTTCAAAAGCCTGCCTTTTTAACCTCCTTAATATGGCTGTATAACATCTCACTTATCAGCTTCTCAAGATTATCCGGAATAGAGGAACTTTCCTTTAACTGCATCTTTAATGCATTGTATACATGGTCAGGTTCAGGTACCTTAGTGTAATTCAGATCAACTTTCACAATAGTCTGTCCAAACTTCAGGGTTTCGGTATTTAACCCTAATCCGTTTATCCTGTCTTCGTCTATATCTATGATCACACCTTTTTCGTGATGGCTTTTCCCGCTGAATTCAATTTCAATACCAAGTATGGCAAAAACCGTCCTTATAAAATCACGGGTTGTTATGTTTAATAAAGCCTGATGGTTTTGCTGTTGCAGCGGGCCGGGATGATCACCCGCAAAATCCCAATCCGGTACATCCGATAAATTGCCTGTATATAGATGCGCTTGCAGCCCCAGCGCTATTTTAACGGCCGACGTAGTTATGTACTGTACATCATAAGGGTGTTGTGTATCCATTGCCGGTAAATCTGCTAAGGTAATCGTCCCTAAATTCCTGCAATCTGGTCTTCCAGTTCCTTATACCAATCGGCTCCGTATTTCCGTATCAGGGGTTCTTTTAAAAATTCGTGCACGTGTACTTTAAGTTCGTTACCAAAACTGCAAGCCGGGCTGCAAATGCTCCAGCGGTCGTAATTCAGTACATCAAATTCGGGGTAGTTAGTAACGCGGATCGGGTATAAATGGCATGATATCGGTTTTTTCCAGCTGATATCGCCATGCTCGTACGCTTTTTCAATAGCGCATTTGGTAATGCCGTTTTCCCACGTTACATAAGCGCACTCTTTATTGGTATCTACACAAGGGGTAGTATAATCGCCTTCAAAATCGGTTACGTGAGTGCCTTCACGCTCAATTGTAGCTATGCCCTTAGGGGTCATATAAGGTTTTACTTTGGGATATATCTCTTCCAATATCCCCAATTCATCATGATTTAAGGGCGCGCCCGAATCGCCTTCCAGGCAACAGGCGCCTTTACAGCGGCTAAGGTTACATACAAAATTCTCTTTCACTACATCTTCATGCACCAGGGTACTGCCAACTTCTATCATAATATTATTTCTTGACTGGGTTTAAGGGATACTTTAGGTTCCTGGCGTCAGTTAGTTCCATTGATAAGCTGCCCACTATTACTTCTACATGCGCCTTTACGGGTATGCGGTTATTATCATCAGTTATCCATAAATACAGCTTGCTGTTTTTACGAAATATGCGCCCGGGTATAATGGTAGGATTAAACTTTAAACAGTTAAAGGTACCTAAAGCGCATTTAACCTTTTCTTTACCTACATAGGTAATCCCCAGCGTTTGGATACTATCCTCTAAAAAGTAGCGCAGTTCAAACCTTTCGCCCACCTTCATTTTGGTAACATCCAGGCAACGGGCAAAATAATAGGCCGACGGGAAATCAAAAACCTGCCCTTTAAATGGATAAGTGCCTTTATTGGCTACTATTTTTCCATCTTTATGGTCAAATGTTACTTTATCGGTATGGTTCCAGTTGCCTTCGTGCCGGTTTTCGATATACAAAAAAGGAAGCAGGGTGGCTTTATCTATAAATGTTTCGTACCGGTTGCGCACTTTATAAAAAACATCAAAGGTGCCGGCCGTATTACCATCGGCAATAATATGGTAAGCAGGCCGCCCATCAAATTTAATATCCGATTCTTCAACCTTTAAATGAGCCTCTGCAGCCGTAAAAAAGCCGTATTTTAATTTATAATTTAATTGTTCGCCAATTTTAAAAGTCTCGTCGGTTGTTTTGACAAGGCCCTGGGCAAAAGCATAATTAAAAGCGATTAGAAAAAATACGGTGAGTTTAAATTTCATTAACGGATTTAATTTAGTCCTTACGTTTATAAATAGGCACGGTTGAGCATGGCTCGCCAAACATCAGGCTTTTTACAATAGGTGTAAGCCTTTTAGTTAGCTCAACATAAGCCGATACCGGTACTTCGGTATCGCCGCAGCCCTTTATAACGACCCTTTGTCCCCGGTATTGTTCCAGATCGGCACCGGCCATTGCTTTTTCAAACAAAACGGTTTCCAATACAGCAGCATCACCAAAAACAACTTCGCGTGCATAAGGCGCCATCCGGTTAGCCAGCAGCATATAGGCCCAGGCGGGCACAATAGCATCGGCAGTGCAGGTGATAGCTACATTTTTATCCTGGTATTGCGTCCAGTCGTGGTTTTTAACAAATTCCCTGAAATCCTTTTCCCTCAGCATTAATCCGTGGAACAGGTTATCTGTAATATCATATACTACCCGTTCGCCCGCGGGGTAAAACGCAGCCGGATCAAGCGTTACCAAACCGCTTTGGGCCACTTTATTAACAAAGTTCTCCTGTATTTCCATAATAACAATCCCCCGCTAAACAAAAAAATCCGGGATAGGCTTAACGCTTATCCCGGATACAAAATTACTTTATTTAATGTTATAACAACTTAGCTCTGTAATCTTTTACATTAGCCTTATCTTTCAGTGCATCAAATACCAGATTATCGGCACGCTGAAGTAAGTTTTGCGCTACTGTTGCCTGTTGCTTTTGAGTTAATGCCGGGTTAAGCGGTGCAGGGTTAATAAAGCCTTCGGCCATTACTACGTATACACCATGCTGGCCCTGTATAGGTTTAGACAATTTGTGCAATTGCAAACCAAACAGCGTACCTACTACCTTATACTCGGCCGACAGGCCTGGGATAACCGGGTTAGCAAAAACGATATTCTGAACCGGCACTGATACTGTACCTACTTTTTGCGCTACCGCATCAATTGATGTTGCACCGCCCAGGGCTGCTTCAAATTTAGCTATCAGTTGTTTTGCTTTAACTGTAATACGTACTTCACCTTCTATCTGTTTTTTAACAGACTCCAGCGATAGGGTGCCGGCAGGTTTAATTTCGGCCAAACGCGGGATAACGTACTGGTTGCCCACAGTGAATACCTGATCGGTAAAATCACCTTTATCGGCTTTAAATGCCCAGCGCACAATTTCGCGCGCGTTATCCAGGCCAGGTAATGCCGCTGCTACGCCATTAACATCTTCGGCCTTTTTAATTTGCAGGCCTTGCTTTTGGCTTTGGATGGTGAAGTTATCTTTTGTTAATGATGCCAGGAACGCTTGTGCCTTGGCGTAAGCGGCAGACTGCGTGGTATTGCTGGCAACCAAAGGTTTATCAACAATAGCAACCTTAACCACTTTTGACGATCCCACTTGCTTGTTTATACGCAAAATGTGTACACCAAACTGGCTGATTACCGTTTTAATTTCTCCTTTGCTGCCGTCAAAAGCTGCATCTTCAAAAACAGGCACCATTTGGCCACGGCCAAACGCGGGCATTTCGCCATCTTTTTCAGCCGAAGCTTTATCGGTAGAATATTTTTTAGCCAGCTCGGCAAATGATGCGCCGCCTACTATCAGTTTTTTAATGGAATCGGCTTTAGCCTTTGCTTTATCAACGCCACCTTCGGCAGCAGGATCGATCAGGATATGACTTACCTGAACCGAATCGGGGCCTACGCGGCTATCAACCAGCTTGGCTACCTTATAGCTACCATTGCTAAAATAAGGCCCGTAAACAGTCCCTTTTGCAGCGCTGAACATTACCGAATCAAGCTTGGGCTCCAGTTGTCCCTTATGTTGATAAACTAATGGCGATTTGGTTTCGGCATTGATCTGTACAAAAAGCGAATCGTTTGTAGTTGTTTTAAACTCGCCGGCTATTTTATCAATAGACGTTTTAACCGCTACGCTATCTTCTTTTGATGGAGAAGCGTTAAAAGCAACATATTCAAAACTGCGCACTTCCTGCGGGTTTTTAAACTGTGCTTTATGCTCGTTATAGTAACTGCTGTAATCATCGTCGGTTAAAACAACTTTGTTATCGGGGATAGAAGCGTAATCCAATTGGGCATACTTAAAGTTAACCAGTTTGTTTTTTGCTTCGTAATCGTCTTTAGCATCCAGCGAGTTGATGTATAAACCATTGCGTACAATAGCCAGGTATTTTTCCGCTTTTTTTGATTCTACCATCGAGGTTACAAAAGATTCCCATTGTTCTTTCATTGGGTCGCCCTTTTTCGCCGACTGAATATTAGACAGGAACATGTTTAACCTTTGCTTATCCAGCTGACCGGTTTTAGGATCGCCAAACGCTTGTATAATTTGCGGGTGCGGATTGTTTCCGCTGATCATCGAACGCACTTCGGCAGTACCAACCACTAAACCCAGTTTTTCTATTTCTTTTTTCAGAATGATCTCGCTTACAACCTGGTTCCAGGTAGTTTCCTGTATGTAGCCTGTAATTTGTGGCGTAGGGCTTTGGCCCGATTGCTGTAAAAAGTTCTTAGTATTTTGATCAACCTTTTTTGAAAACTGATCGTAAGCTATTTTCTCGCCTGATACTTCACCAACTTCGTTGCGCGAATCAGCCATAAATGAGCTGCCGGATCTTGCAACCTCACTAACAATAAAAGCAAACAACGCCAATCCAATCACAATTGCGAGGATCTTTCCCATCCGTTCCCGCAAAAAATTCATTATACCCATATAATCTTTAAAATATTAACTCGTTTAAAAAGAGGGCGCAAGATACAATTTTTAGTAAAAATCTATAACACAATTTTGATATTAAAAAAAGCCTGCTATTGCCCAAGTTTGCGGTCGATGTAAATGATCCCGGTTTGGTTAGGAATAGTATAGGGATCAAATTTTTCGTTGGTTTCCAGCGATGTGCCATGCACAATATTACCGTTGGCCATTTTTACGTTAATTGGCTTACTGGAGGTAATTTTATGGGTAATCTGATCCCATTTTAACTCGTCAGATGTAAAAACATCTTTTTTGGCGCTGGTAACCACTACATTTTTTAACAGCAGGAAAACTTTTGTAGCCGGGTAGTAATAAGCGGTATCGGCAATAATGTTGCCCATTTCAGATTTGTCGGTATCAAAGAAAATGATCCTGATCCCTTTGGGCATTTTGGTATAAGCCTGCTTAATTTCTTTACTTAACTGATATTCCAGCATCAATGGGCTAATTACACGGGCCTTTACTTTAGCCGAGTCGCTAAAGATCATGTCGACACCGCGGGTGGTATCTGCCGGGCTGTTCACCTGTTTGGCCGATATTTCCCGAATTTTTTTCAGATCGTTTGTACAGGCGCTAAACAATAACAGCGAACTGATTACCGCCGTTAGTAAAACATACAGCAAATAATTTGCCTGCCTGCACATATCAAGAGAGGGGTTAGTCGAACTTATATTTGGTGAACCATTTATCGTTCACGGTAAAGCTTAAATGGATATTTAAATAAGTTTCTCTCACCAGCGCATTGCTCAACGTACCGCGCCGGCCCAAATCGGCCGCAAAGTTTACTTTGTAAAAGCTGGTACCGTTAGCTGCCAATGGCAAGCCTAAACCAAAGGTGACACCCATTTGATTAATGCTCTGGTTATTTACGTTAGCATAAGTTTTATCAAAGTGCGCGCCGAGGCGGTAATCAACCAGGGCCCAGTAGCTGTGTATAGAGTTTGAGTTAGGATTAAACTGCCCGCCAATGTTAAGGCTTTGGCTGTTTTGCATACCCTGGTTTACCCCGCTTACCGTAAGTTTAGACCAATTGCCCATGCTGTAATCGGCGCCAACTAAAAACTTATGGTCAACCTGGTACGATACGCCGAAGTGGTTAATTAACGGTAATTGAATTTTGCCCTTTGGATTTTGCCTGTTAACAACAGTATCCGATGCCGAGTTTTCATCGCCGGTTGTAAAATCTGTTACATACTGGCTTACTACAAAGCTGGTTTGGCTGTTAAGTTTGGTTGCCGCCGAACCGCTGTAACCAAATATCATACGGCGTTCGTCAGAAAAACGAACCGTGTACTGCGCGCCGAAATCATAGTTTAAGCCGCCTATTACATTATTGCTTTCCTGGCGCGAGTTAAAGGCGCCATAAAGTTCGGGGAACTCGGTTGAGCTATACTGCTTCAGGTTACCAAATATGTAGGATGCGTTGGCGCCTATAGCCAGGTTTCTGTTAAGGTTGATACCGTAACCGAGATAAAATTTAGACAAGCCGCCTTCGCCACTGTAAATGCTGTTTACTACGTTGGTATCTGTGGGCGAACCTGTGCCAAAACCACGGCTTAACGTTTGCTTGTACCGGTAACCTAACTCGCTGTAAGGCAATAAACCAAAGCTTAAACCCGAATTTTTAGTTACAGGCATACCAAAAGTGATATGGCTGAACCTGAAATTTGAATTGGTTTGATTGGCAGCACCTGTTTTGCTTAGCGATACAAAGTTGGTGTATACGCCGGCATCAATAACCGTATACCGTAAAGCCGAATAGGAAGCCGGATTTAGCGGGTTAACACTATTATAACCGTTTATTTGGTTAGTAGCAGTACCTATGCCACCCATAGCTACGTTTTGGGGCAGCAAAATGGGATCGATTATACCTAAACCATATTTTGAATAAGGGGAACTGGTAGTTGCGGTTGTTTGCGCCATGGCCGTTGTTACGGCTAATGACAGTAAGAAAACAGTTAAAGCCCTGAAGTATTTAATCATTATGCTGTTGTATCGCTGCGTTTAATCCTTTTAAAACCAAATAAGGTTCATTTTTAATATAGGGGGCAAAGATGCTATTTTTTAATAGCGTATCAAAAAAAATCCCATCGCCCCCGGTTAATATCATATTCATAGCGGGCCGGCTGCTTTTATAGCTGTTTATAAAGCCCGTTAATTCATGTTTGATGCCATTTTGCACCCCCGATTGCATTGCGCTTTCGGTATCGTCGCCAAATTGGCGGCTAAAACTTTCGTCTGCACTTACTAACGGTAAAGCCGATGTATAATTATGCATAGCCTTATACCGCATATTTAAACCCGGCGATATGCTGCCGCCGTAGTAGTTTCCACCGGCATCTACAAAATCGTAAGTGATGCAGGTACCGGCATCTATCACCAGGTTATCTGTACCGGGATATAAACTATGCGCCCCCATAACTGCTACCAATCTGTCGATACCCAGTGTATGCGGCGTACGGTAATGGTTTTTAATGGTTACGGCCATTTCCCTTGTAAAATTCACTACCGGGATCTCGGCCTTCAAATCATCCTCCCAATTATCCTTCTCCTTTTTTACCGAAGCGATAATGGCTTTACCGATATCGCGGCCGGCTATCAGCTGCTTCAGCTGTTGTATATCAAGTGCTTTATAATGTTCTGCTTTCAGCAGTTCCCTGCCTTCAAAAACCGCTGCCTTTGTATAGCTGTTACCAATATCTATAACCAGGCAGGTCATTTAAGCTTTAACCAGCGACAATATCGATTCAAAAATAGCCAGGCCGTCCTGGTTACCTACTAAAGTATCCGAGGCACGCTCGGGGTGCGGCATTAAGCCAAATACATTACGGTTAGCGTTGGTTACGCCGGCAATGTTTTCGATAGATCCGTTTGGATTGGCATCGGCAGTGATATTGCCCGCCTCGTCGCAATAGCGGAACATGATCTGATCGTTATCATTAATCGCCTTCAATACATCCGCATCGGCAAAATAATTACCCTCGCCATGGGCAATAGGTATTTTAAATGCCTGATCGGGATTAAGCTGCGCGGTTAATAACGATTGCCGGGTTTGCGGCTTTAAGTAAATATTACGGCAAATAAATTTGCGGTTGCTGTTATGCAATAAAGCGCCGGGCAATAAGCCGGCTTCGGTCAGGATCTGGAAACCGTTGCAGATACCTAATACATAACCGCCACGTTCGGCAAAACGGATAACTTCCTGCATAATGGGCGAAAAACGGGCAATAGCGCCAGAACGCAGATAATCGCCAAAAGAGAAACCACCAGGCAGGATCACAAAGTCTACACCTTGCAAATCATGGTCCTTATGCCATAAAGGGACCACCTGCTGACCCATTATTTTCTCTAAAACATAAATAATGTCCGCATCGCAATTGGACCCCGGGAATGTAATTACGCCAAATTTCATGCTACAAAGCTAATATAACGCAGGTAACCTGAAAGAATGTAAGAGTTAAAAAGTGTTAAACTGGAAATAAATGATACCGGCAAACAGCAAAAAGTACAAAGTTTCGTATATCCAGCGGGTGGTGGCATACAAAAAATAATAGGAAAAAAAGATGGCTACGGGCACCGCGCACAGTAAAAAATGGTTCAGCTTAAAATCGGTTTTGATATAAAAAGCCAGCGCGGCAATAATAAAACTATAAAAAAACAGCTGGAATGATTTGCGTACCAATATATAGCTTCTGAAAAAATTACCCCTCAGCCTGAAAAAAGCGAGGATAAGGATGATAACAACAGGTATCAGCAAAAGGTAATTATAGTAATTAAGTATTTTGATGCGGGCCGGAAAACGGGTACCAAGCGGCAGCCATATTTTATAAAAGTTTTGGATATGGTCTGTCAGATAATAAAATACGGCCAGGAAAAAAAAGATGGTAACATAACCCATTATAGCGGCTATCCAGTCGCGCCAGTCGAATGGCCTGAAGATGAGCAAACCGATCCATATCACTAAAAAAAAGTAGATAAAGGGCAGGTAAAAAATACTGCCCAGCGCAACAATCATCCCCAAATCGTAAGCGATGGCTTTTACATCGTTACTTTTATAAAAGGCCAGCAGCTTAAATATCATCCAGATAACCAAAAAGTTGCAGATAAGCGGCGGGCTAATGGTTAAAAACGGAGTAAACAGACTGGAAACCGTGATATACATTAAGGCCGGCAAAAACGACGGCTTGCTTAACAGGTTATAAAAGTTAACCACATAATTTAACAACAAAGCCTGCCCAAATACAATAATGCCGGCCAACAGCATATTTACAGGTAAAGGCAGGGTGGTATGATCGGCAAGGGGCACCAGCGAGCGGGCAAACGATTCGACCAAAACAAAATTAACCTGGGCCGGGGCAGTATACAAATAGCATACCCGCAGGATAACCAGCAGTACGGCAAGCCAAAAAATATTGATCGGGTTATAATTCCTGAAAGCGTTGATCATTGCGCCGCAATATTACGCAAAAAAGAAGCTGAAAGGTGAAAGCGGAAAGGCAAAAGGTATCAGAAAAAAAGGTTTCGCCTTCGCAACAGCGCAGCGAAATGACTAATGACTAACTAACACTCGGGTAAACTGATGGGGATATTGATGGCCAGGCCTCCATCCGCGGTTTCTTTGTATTTCGAGTTCATATCCTGCGCGGTTTGCCACATGGTTTTTACTACGGCATCTAAGCTAACCTTGGCATTATCGGGATTGGTTTGCAGGGCCAGTTGCGATGCAGTGATGGCTTTGATGGCGCCCATGGTATTACGTTCGATACAAGGGATCTGCACCAGTCCGCCAATAGGGTCGCAGGTCATGCCCAGATGATGTTCCATGGCAATTTCGGCGGCCATTAATACCTGGCGTTGCGAACCGCCCAGGCATTCGGTCAGCGCCGCGGCGGCCATGGCAGATGATACGCCAATCTCGGCCTGGCAACCGCCCATAGCGGCCGATATGGTAGCGCCCTTTTTAAAAATACTGCCAATCTCTGATGCGGTCAGCATAAACTGGATCACTTTATCATCGTCATAGCTATCGCAAAAGATGATATAATAACCCAGCACCGCCGGTATTACACCCGCGGCACCATTGGTGGGGGCGGTCACCACCCTGCCGAAAGAGGCATTTTCTTCATTAACAGCCAGGGCAAAACAGCTTACCCAGTCTAATATATTTTTAAAGCCGCTGCCGGTGTTACGGATAGCCAGCAACCATTCGTCGAAATTTGTATAAACGGCATTGCCTATCAGGCGTTTGTTCAGGCTGGCAGCACGGCGGGCTACGTTCAACCCGCCCGGTAAATGGCCGGTGGTATGGCAACCCCGGTACATGCACTCTTTCAACACCCTGAAGATATTGAGCACACCGCTGCGGGTTTCCTGCTCGGTGCGCCAGGCCAGCTCATTCTCCATCACTACCCCGGATATTTTGAGGCCCGTTTTAATGCACCAGTGCAGCAGGTCGCCGGCGGTTTCGATAGGGAAAGGCAGGTCTACCTCGGTTTTACTTTGGCCGGTATCGCCATCCTTTACCACAAAGCCCCCTCCTATGGAATAATAGGTTTCGGACACAGCCCTGCCGTTGTTTAAAAAAGCCTGGAAGGTAACCGCGTTAGGGTGAAAAGGCAGGCTTTCCAGAAAGAGGAACATTAAATCATCATCGTACGAGAAATTGATCTGTTGCTGCCCGCCCAATACCAGCTGATGGTTAGTTTTGATCTGGGATATTTTATAATCAATGGCATTTACATCAAAGGTAACCGGATCATCGCCGCTAAGGCCTAACAGTATGGCAATATCAGTCCCGTGGCCGCGGCCTGTTTTAGCCAGCGATCCGTACAGCTGTATCTTTACTTCGGTAACCAGGCCCAGCACTGCCTGCTGTTGCAACGTTTGTACAAATTGCTGCGCGGCGCGCCAGGGCCCAAGTGTATGCGAGCTCGACGGGCCAATCCCGATCTTAAATATATCAAATACCGAAATCTGTTCTCTATGCATCAGGTGCAATTTACAAATTGTTTGGATGTTAAACCCCTAAAATCAATGTGGAAATACGAGACGGCATCAGGCCTGATTTTCTTCAGCAGCTGCACCCTCCACAGGCGGCGGGGATGCGGGCAAAGCCATGCCCGGCAATTTAACACCGGCGGCTTTCAGGTCTTTAATTACCTGCTCCTGCAATTCCAGCTTGGCCGAAAGGAAATAAGCCGGCTCAACCCAAACCTTAACACTAAAACGGATCCCATCCAGTTCCAGCGCGATTACCCCAACATTGGAGGCCGGTGTAGTTAGTATGTTCTTTGTTTTTTTAATCGCCGCGTTAATTACCTCTTTTACCTTGTCCACATCAGCCGCGTATTCCAGCTTCAATTCAAAATCAAGGCGGCGCTTACCCTCGCGGGTTACGTTGGTAATTACCTCGTTAAACAGCTTGCCGTTGGGGATAATTACCGTTTTGTTATCGGCAGTAAGCAGTACGGTGTAAAATATCTGGATGGATATTACCTTACCATCCTGTCCTTGTGCAATAATGCTATCGTCTAACTCAAAGGGTTTCAGTAACAGTATCAGTATCCCACCGGCAAAGTTTTGAAAGGTGCCTGATAATGCTAAGCCTGCGGCTACGGTAAATGCCCCCAATACGGTGGTAAACAGAGAGATACCAAACCCCCATATTTGCATTACCGATACGATAAGCAATACATTTAAACCAATAATACTAACACTAAGGAAGAAGGGTTGTAAGGAAGAATGCACTTCCTTTTTGCTCATCTGCGCAAGTATGCGGGTTTTTAGTACCCTGATGAGCCACAGACCGACTAATAATATGATCAGTCCGGCTATAATGCTGGGTCCGTGGTCCAGCATCCAATCATAAGCTTTATCGTAAAGCTTCTCTATCCTGTTTCTATGGACGTCTAACTTCTCTATCTGCATAAAGAAGCAAATTTACTAATTATTATTTACCGTATATGGTAATAAACAATTCCGGCCCCTTAAACAGCATCCAATCGATGATGGTGCGTTTGATCTGCCTGTTTTTTTCTGTGATGTATTTCATGGTATTGTGATAGATGCAAATGCTGTGCCTTGTTTGTATTTATTTGATTTGCTGAACAAAATTAGGTTTAATCGTAACAGAATTAATGATTAATTAATCATTTGATTAACTGATGACCGTCCGTTTACCTTGCGATGACGAAAGCAGTGTTTACTTAAATAAATGGTGTGTAGGGAATAGCATACATGGGGGATTGAGGTAAGACAATCCGCATTACGCAGGTATCACCATCGCCTTCCCCGAGGTTCATTCTTTCATTTTCACGATGAGTCAAAAAAATAAAAAAACATTTGCACATCTCTCACTTATCATTACATTTGGTCAACCAATTTTTGGTTAACCAATTATGGAAGATCATCTTACTAAAACATTTCAGGCCATCAAAGTGGAAAGTCCGGTTGATCAGATCATCAACCAGATCAGGCATTTGATTACTTCGGGACAATTAAAACCCGGCGACCGCCTGCCAGCCGAGCGTATTTTGGCCGAGCGCTTTGGTGTAGGCCGCAGTTATGTGCGCGAGGGTATTTTAAAACTGGAGTTTTACGGCTTGCTGAAAACATCGCCTCAAAGCGGTACCTATGTATCGGGCTTAAGCATAAAGGTGCTGGATAACCTCATCAGCGATATTGTTAAATTCCATAAAGATGATTTTAACGCGCTGATAGAGGCCCGTTACTATTTAGAGTTAAGCGCTGTGCGCCTGGCCGCGGAGCGCCGCACTGCCGATGACCTGATTACCCTGCAAGCTGCATTGGTTGATTACGAGGCCAAAGTGGTAAACAACACCGATGCTGTAGAGGAAGACATGCTTTTTCATCTGAAGATAGCTGCCGCCGCTAAAAACCCGGTGATAGAATCGATGATGATGGTGCTGATCCCCGACTTGATTAAGAACATTGTAGAAAATAAAATTTGCGGGGCCGACCGTGGCTACCGCGCCGCTGATGAGCATAGGGCCATCCTGAAAGCGATAGACCGGCAGGACGTTAAAGCCGCCGAAAGCGCCATGGCTACACACCTTGACGAGATTTTACAACTCAGCAAAACCGGCTATGCCGCCGCGCAAATAATCGACAGAAAATAAAGATGGGTTTAAAAAAAATAATAGTAGCGGCGCTGGCTTTAAGTACAGCTTTACAAACTTTGGCGCAACAGCACCCTAACCTGATGCTTACCAAGGCCAACATAGCGGCGGTGCGTAAGGGTGTAGTACAATACCCATTGTTAAAATCGTCTTTTCAAACGGTTAAACTACAAGCCGATAAAGCGCTGAGTAAACCCATAGAAGTCCCCGTACCTAAAGATGGTGCGGGCGGTTATACGCACGAGCAGCACAAGCAAAACTACCAAACCATGGTAGCCTGCGGACTGGCTTACCAGGTAACCGGTCAGCAAAAATATGCCGATTATGTAAAGACCATGCTGCTGAAATATGCCGCCCAATACGAGAGCTGGCCGCAGCACCCCAAAAAGAAAAGTAACCAGATCCCGGGTAAGATCTTTTGGCAATGCCTTAATGATTTTGTGTGGCAGGTATACACCATACAGGCGTATGATCTGGTGCATGATGCCATTCCCGCAGCCGACCGCGCTACTATTGAGCAGCACCTGTTTGTGCCGGTGCTCCATTATTTCACCAACGAATGCAAGGAGACTTTCGATCTGATCC
This sequence comes from Mucilaginibacter sp. GW821-FHT07H05, assembly GCF_059418485.1. NCBI lineage: Bacteria > Pseudomonadati > Bacteroidota > Sphingobacteriia > Sphingobacteriales > Sphingobacteriaceae > Mucilaginibacter > Mucilaginibacter sp. GW821-FHT07H05. Next base: position 138,517 of record NZ_JBWKPY010000005.1, on the reverse strand, counting down.
ATAACCACGGCACCTGGTGTTTGGCCGCCGTGGGCATGACGGGCTACGTGATCAACAAACCCGATTATGTACAGATGGCGCTGAAAGGATCGAACAAGGACGGTAAATCCGGCTTCCTGATCCAACTGGATCAATTATTCTCGCCCGATGGCTATTATACCGAGGGGCCGTATTACCAGCGTTATGCCATGCTGCCTTTTGTGCTGTTTGCCAAAGCTATCCAGCAAAATCAGCCGCAAATGCACATTTTCCAGTATCATAATGGCATCCTGAGTAAAGCCATCGATGCATCGCTGCAAAGCACTTATACCAACGGCGCTTTCTTCCCGATTAATGATGCCATGAAGGATAAAACTTTTCAGTCGGAGGAGTTAGTTTACGGCGTAGACATCGCTTACGCGGATATTAAACCCGAAGCCGACCTGCTGGATGTAGCCAAACAGCAAAAGCGCGTAATGGTATCCGATGCAGGTTTGCAGGTAGCTAAAGATGTAGCAGCAGGAAAAGCACGACCCTTTCAGTACCGCTCGGTTTGGCTAAGCGATGGTAACAAGGGCGACGAAGGCGGTCTGGGCATCCTGCGCAGCGGGCCGAATACCGATCAGCAATGTATATTGGTAAAGGCGGCTTCGCAAGGCATGGGGCATGGGCACTTTGACAGGCTGAACCTGCTCTATTACGATAACGGCGGCGAAGTATTTTCGGATTATGGCTCGGCACGTTTCCTCAATATCGAAACTAAATCGGGCGGCGATTACCTGCCCGAAAACAAAACCTGGGCCAAGCAAACAGTGGCACACAACACATTAGTGGTTGATGAAACATCGCAATATAGCGGAGAATTGAAGAACGCCGAGAAGTATCATCCACAACTGCTGCATTTTGCTAATACGGCAAGTTTACAAGTGGTAAGCGCGGAAGATAACCATGCTTATGACGGCATTAAAATGCAGCGCACCTCCATCCTGTTTAAAGTGGCTGGACTGGATAAGGACCTGCTGATAGATGTGATGCGCGGCCTATCTGATAAAGATCATCAGTACGATTTGCCGTTCTGGTACCAGGGTCATATTACCGATCAGTCCTTTAAAATAAACACCGTTACCAACGGATTAAAAGCGCTGGGCAAAAAGGATGGCTATCAGCACTTATGGCTAAACAACCAAAGCAATTTACACAATGGCGATGACCATATCACCATCCTGAATAACCTGCGCTTTTATACCGTACACATCGCTGCCGATTCGGCCATGCAGGTAAAATATGTTACCCTGGGCGCTAACGACCCGAATATGAATTTACGCACAGAAGAAAAAGCCTTTATCCTGTCTAAACCAAAAAGCAACAATCAAACCTTTGTTACCGTTACCGAAACACATGGCAGCACCGACCCAACTGCCGAAACTACCACCGGCGCGGCCAGCAGCGTAAGCGGCTTAAAAATATTGAAGGATGATGGAGGGCAAACCGTTATCGGTTTCCGGGTAAAGCAAAAGGCATATCAAATTACCATTAACTATAACAATAAAAACAATTTTATACAGATCAATTAATATGATACAGAGCAGTATTTTTCAGTTTGAACAGGACGTAAAATGGGAAGACGTAGGCAACGGCTGCCAACGCCAGATATTTGGTTACGATGATAAAGTGATGCTGGTGAAGGCCAAATTTGTGGCCGGCGGCGTTGGTCCGCTGCATAGCCACATGCACTCGCAGGTAACGTATGTAGATAGCGGCGTGTTTGAGATGACCATTGGCGACGAAACCAAAACCATCCGCAAAGGTGATGGCTATTACGTACCACCGCACATAGTCCACGGCGTAACCTGCACCGAAGCCGGGATGCTGATAGACGCGTTTAGTCCGCATAGAGAGGAGTTTTTGTAGGTACCCCTCCCATACCAAAAAAAGTATGTCATTTCGATAGAGCCGGAGAGGGACTGAGCGCAGGGGTGCGAAAGAGAACACTTTCTTGAGCGGGCGGTGTTAGGCTTTAGCGAGCGAAAAAATCTTATACGCGCGATAAGCATGTCGTATAAGATTTCTCACTATCGTTCGAAATGACATTTTATTAAACCAATATCCAACCATGAAAAAAACAATCATAACACTGCTAACGCTGATGATGGGCATCAACGTTTACGCACAAACAACAACGGCAATAGACACGCCTAAAACGGTAAAAGTAGTACCCTTACCCCGTGGCTATACAGCCCAACTGAATGTTGTATACACCAAAGTTGGCAACTGGGATGGCCGTACAGACCTGTACCTGCCTGCAAACACCGGTAAGCCCACTCCGGTTGTTATTAACATCCATGGTGGCGGCTGGAACCATGGCGATAAGGAAACACAGGGGGGCTTCTCGCTGTATTTTAAACTGGGTTACGCTGTAGCCAATATGGAATACCGCCTGATGCAGGTGGGCAAAGCGCCTGCCGCGGTTGAGGACACCCGTTGCATGCTCATTTACCTGATCAAAAATGCCAAAGCGCTGAATATCGATGTAAACAAGATCATCATATCGGGCACATCAGCCGGTGCACACCTGGCCTTGATGGGTGGCTTGTTAATGAACGATCACCGCTTTGATACTAATTGCCCGGGTGTGGATAATATTAAAGTAGCAGCCATTATCTCCAAATACGCTATCAGCGATGTTTGGGATTGGGGCAACGGGGTTATCAAAAGCAAATCGGTGACTAACTGGCTGGGAACAAACAACAATGCGGATTTTGCCAAAACGGTTTCGCCTATGACCTATGTTAACAAGAACAGTCCGCCGACATTTGTGGCCCATGGCAATGCGGATGTTGTAGTGCCTTACCAGCAATCTGTCGATCTGCATAAAAAGCTGATGGAAATGGGCGTAAAAACAGAGTTTATCACTGTTGAGGGCGGCGGCCATGGCAAATGGACCAAAGAGCAAAACGCCGATGTGGATAAAGCCGTGGTGAAATTCCTAAAAGAAGTGGGGATATGAAAGTGAAGGGCCTGCGCTGGTATATCATCGGTTTAATTGGGTTGGCCACTGTGATCAACTATATTGACCGTAGCGCCATTAACATTATGTGGCCCTATATTTATAAGGAGTTTGGCATTGCCGATGCGGACAATAAAAGCACACTGGCGCTGATTACCACCTTTTTTATGATCGCTTACGCCATCGGTCAAACCGCCATGGGTAAAATTATGGATAGCATTGGTACCCGGTTGGGCATGGTGTTCTCGATCTCGTTGTGGAGTATTTCTATCGCGTTGCATGCTTTGGCGCGGGGCATCGCATCTTTTAATATCTTCCGGTTTTTGCTGGGTTTTAGCGAAGCGGGTAACTGGCCGGGCGCCACTAAAAGCAATGCTGAATGGTTCCCGGCAAAGGAGCGGGCCATTGCACAGGGTATATTTGGCGCGGGGGCATCGCTGGGTTCGGTAGTGGCGGCACCGGTTATTGCACTGCTGTTTGTAGCCTTAGGCTGGAAACTGACCTTTGCCTGTATAGCCGTGTTAGGTTTGCTGTGGATCATCCCCTGGTTGATCATTAACAAAAACACACCCGATAAACACCCCTGGCTGACCGAACCAGAACGCGCGCATATCCTATCCAAACCTATCACAACCGAGGTAAGAACCGAAACTGCCTACACCTGGAAACAATTGCTGCAATTCCGCAATACCTGGGGTATTATCCTGAGCCGCTTTTTTATCGACCCGGTTTGGTGGCTGTTTGTTACCTGGCTGCCTACTTTTTTAAAGGAGCAGTTTCTGTTCGATATTAAGCAGATCGGTGCGTTTACCTGGGTGCCTTACCTGTTTGCCGCTATGGGCGGTTTGTTAGGTGGTTTCTATTCATCTAAACTCATTCGCAAAGGTAAAGACCCGGTGAAGGCCCGCAAACTGGCCGTCGGTATTGGCTGCGCGCTGATGCTGGTATCGCTGGCGGGTATTGTTATCTATCTCGATAGGTTAAAGGATAACCCCGGACTGGCCATGGGCCTCATTAGCATTACACTCTTCGGCTTCCAGTTCCTGATCAACAATCTGCAAACCCTCCCATCCGACTATTACAGCGGCAAAAATGTGGGGACTGTAGCCGGCATGGGTGGCACGGCCGCTGTGCTTGGTACCTTAATTACCACCTGGATGGTGCCTGTATTAACCAAAACCAGCTATACTTCCTTTTTTGTATTGGGCGCTTTACTGGTGCCGGTTAGCTGGCTGTGTATCCAATTCATTTATTCAAAAACAAATCAGATCAAATAAAAAATCAATATGCGATTAAAAAATAAAGTAGCGATAGTAACCGGCGGCAGCCGTGATATTGGTCGCGCAGTATGCGTAAAATTAGCACAGGAAGGCGCCAAAGTGGTGATCAATTACCGCGGTAACGAGCAGCAGGCGCTGGAAACTTTAAACCTGGTAAAAGATGCCGGCGGCGAAGGGATTATCGCTTACGCGGATATGACCAAAGACCAGGATGTGGAAACGATGGTGCAGGAAGCGCGTGATGCTTTCGGTAATGAGATCCACCTGTTGGTGAATGTAGCCGGCGGCTTAGTTGCCCGCAAACCCACCGCCGAAATGGATGGCGATTTTTGGGACTTTGTAATGGCGCTTAACGTAAAATCGGTATTTCTGGCTTGTAAGGCTGTGATACCGTTTATGCCTGCGGGTTCGGCAATCGTCAACTTCTCGTCGCTTGCCGGGCGCGATGGCGGCGGCGGTGGCGCCAGTGCCTATGCAACTGCCAAAGGCGCGGTAATGACCTATACCCGTGCACTGGCTAAAGAGCTTGGTCCTAAAAACATCCGCGTAAATGCGGTGGCCCCGGGCATGATAGCCACTTCGTTCCACGATACTTTTACCAAACCCGAGATCCGTGCAAACGTAGCCAATGCTACCCCCCTAAAACGCGAAGGACAGGCCGGTGAAGTAGCCGACCTGGTGGTGTTTTTAGCCAGCAGCGAAAGCAGCTTTATCAGTGGCGCCAATGTGGATATTAACGGCGGGGTGGCGTTTTCGTAATAAATAAGATTGTCATTGCGAGGAGCAGCGGGGAAATGTGCTATGGGGCGACGTGGCAATCTCGTAGTATGCAAACGTACTACGAGATTGCCACGCTATCGCTCGCAATGACAAATTTCAGGTTGCAAAACTAATTTTCCCCATCAGCACCGCCGGGTTATTCCCTATTATTAACGGCTCGCCAACCAGTGCCTCGTTACCCAACAGGGCAAACAGGATAGCCTCCTTAGCATCGGGATTAATGCCTAAATAATCCGTATCGTTAATGATAGCCGGGGCAAGCGCTTTGGTTAATCCATCAACCACAAAAACATTTCTGGCACCGCCGCCGCTTACCAATATGCGCCTGGCGGTTTGCATGCCGTTATCCCGGATAAAACCGACAATGCTTTGAACGGTGAACGCGCTGAGGGTAGCAATAATATCATTTGGGGTTAAGTCTATAGTGCCCGATCTCTCCTGTGCCTGTGCTAAATAGTCCAGGCTAAACAATTCCGGTCCGGTGGTTTTGGGTGCTTTGGCTTTAAAGAAGGGGTTATCCAATAACGCTTTCAGCAGGGCCCCGTTCACCTTTCCCGATAAGGCTATTTTTGAATCCTCATCATAAGGCCTGTTAAAGTATTTACGGCAGGCGGCATCTATCAATGTATTACCGGGACCTGTATCGCAGCAAATAACCTCGTTGCTATTACCATTGCCCGGTAACCAGGTAAGGTTGGCTATGCCGCCGATATTGAGCAGCACACGGTTCTCGCCGGGTTTGCTGCCGAAGATCACATCGCCGTATAAAGCCAGCGGTGCACCCTCGCCGCCGGCGGCAATATGTTTCTGGCGGAAATCGCTGATGGTTAAAATCCCTGTTTTAACGGCAATATGATCCCCATCGCCAATTTGCAGGGTAGCATTGGGGTAATTAGGTTGATTGTGCAAACGCTGTGGCGCATGGTAAATGGTTTGGCCGTGACTGGCTATAAAATCCACATCGGCCGGTTTAACATGCCATTGATTTAGGGCCTGCAATATTAACGCTGCATGGAAGCTGCCTATATAGGCGTTCATCAGCGTCAGCTTTTCCAGGTCGACTGTTTTTTTAGCGAACAACTGCTGCACCTCGCTTTTAAAATCATCCCCGTAAGGGATGGTGATAAATTCCAGTAAACTAAATTGAGTTGCCATGCCGTTCCCGCTAAAGCGGCACAGGGCAATATCCAGCCCATCAAGCGAGGTGCCCGACATCAGGCCGATAGCCAGGCGTTCGGGCTTTTGGGCGATATTAAATAAATGCTGCAGGTTACGGTTCAAAGCAGGTTTGTTAAAAAGCTAAATATACCATACCCTGCGTTAATCTGTAAATTAATATCAATTGTTTGAGTACTAACTGATATATTTGCCGCTCCGTCATCTATTATAATAATGATTTAACCACAGCGCGCACTGAGGGTTCACAGCGTGCACAGAGTTTAAATAAGTATTTGAGCAGGCTCTGTGTCCTTTGTGTTTCTCTCTCCGTGAACTCCGTGGTTAATTGAACAAAACATCCTATGCCCAGATTAAATCTATTAGAGGAAACACGTTACGAAAAACTCGCGGTAACCGTATACCCCGATCAGCACGTTGCATCAATTAAAGTAGCCAGCCGCATTGCCGAGGTGATCCGCAAAAAACAGGAAGCCCATGAAAAAGCCGTTTTAGGCCTGGCAACCGGCGTAACCCCCATTGGTGTTTATAACGAATTGGTGCGCCTGCATAAAGAGGAAGGACTGAGCTTTAAAAACGTAATTACCTTTAACCTGGACGAGTACTACCCCATGAAGCCCGACGCTGCCCAAAGCTACGTTACCTTTATGTACGAGAACCTGTTCAGCCATATTGATATTGACAAGGCTAATGTACACATCCCCGATGGTACGCTTGCCGCGGATGATGTAGCCGAATGGTGCCTGGAATACGAAAAGCAAATAGAGGCCCTTGGTGGTTTAGACCTGCAAATACTGGGTATAGGCCGTACCGGGCACATCGGTTTTAACGAGCCGGGATCGGCGCCTAACTCTGGTACCCGCCTGGTTACTTTGGATGACCTTACCCGCGCCGATGCCGCCCGCGATTTTGGCGGTAAGGCAAACGTGCCTACCAAAGCCATTACCATGGGCGTAGGTACCATATTTAAGGCCCGCGAAATTATCCTGATGGCCTGGAGCAAAAAGAAAGCGCCCATCATTAAAAAAGCTATCGAAGGTGAGATCTCGGGCGAGGTACCGGCTACTTACCTGCAATTAAGCGACCACGTGGAGTTTGTGCTGGATGAGGATGCCGCAAGCGACCTGACCCGCTTTGATACCCCCTGGCTGGTAAAGGATTGCGTTTGGGATAATCTGCTGAAAAAGAAGGCTGTGATATGGCTGGCCACCGAACTAAAAAAGCCTATCCTGAAGCTAACCGAAGAAGATTATAACACCCACGGCATGGCGCAATTAGCTGTTGAGCAGGGCCCGGTATACAACATCAATATTGATATTTTTAACCAGATACAGCATACCATTACCGGTTGGCCCGGCGGTAAACCCGGCGCCGATGACAGTCAGCGCCCCGAGCGTGCCGAACCGGCTAAAAAGCGGTCTATCGTATTCTCGCCCCACCCTGATGATGATGTGATATCCATGGGCGGTACCTTTATCCGCTTGGTTGATCAGGGGCATGATGTGCATGTGGCCTATCAAACATCGGGCAATACGGCCGTTTGGGATGATGATGTGCTCCGGTATATGGAGTTTGCTATCGACTTTAACGCCAGCATTGGCGAGGATAATGCTCATCTGAAAAAGATCTATGAGGAGATGCGCAAGTTTATCGATAGCAAGCAGCCTAACCAGGTAGATACGCCCGAGATCCGTGATGTGAAAGGCTTTATCCGTAAATCTGAAGCCATCAGCGGCGCACGCTATGCGGGTTTACAGGACGATCATATCCACTTTATGGCTCTGCCTTTTTACGAGACCGGTAAAACCAAAAAGAACTCGGTTGGCGAAGAGGATATCCGCTTAACGGTTGAACTGCTGCAACAAGTAAAACCGCACCAGATCTTTGCCGCCGGCGATTTTGCCGACCCACACGGTACGCACATTGTTTGCTTCAAGATTATCCTGGCGGCTTTAGAACGGTTGAAGAAAACCGAGGATTGGGTGAAGGATTGCTGGCTGTGGATGTACCGCGGCGCCTGGCACGAGTTTGCCACCTACGAAATTGAGATGGCCGTACCCCTATCCCCGCAGGAAGTTATCCGCAAGCGGAACGCCATATTTAAGCACCAATCGCAAAAAGACAGGCCCGTGTTCCCCGGTGATGACGCGCGCGAGTTTTGGGTACGCGCCGAAGACCGCAACCGCGAAACCGCCCACCATTACGATGAACTGGGCTTAGCCGAATATGAAGCCATGGAAGCTTTTGTGCGGTATAAGTTTTAGGGAGGTATAGATTTTGTCATTGCGAGCGATAGCGTGGCAATCCCATAGGCAGGTAAGTGGGCGCTATGAAAGTCAGTCTGCTTATAGCCGCAGCGGCCTTCTACTTTTTCTTGAAAAAAAGTAGCAAAATTCAAGACAGCAAAAATGCTTCCTTTGCCGCACATGGCCTTTACCCTGCAAAACGGGCAGAACCACGGCTACGCTTATTTGCCCCGCTGTCGCACCCACTTACCTTCGCTTCTGCAAAACGCTGATGCCCTCCTGCCGCACAGGCCGCCATTGTTCTGCCCGCTTTCGCCCGGAAGCTCCTTTGCTGTCGGGAAACTAAAACAAACACTTCATGGTAGCATAGCGTGGCAATCTCGTAGTAATCAAAGCAAACTACGAGATTGCCACGTCGCCCTATTCCACAATCCCTCGCTGCTCCTCGCAATGACAAATGGTAGTTGTAACGCTTCACCTAAGCCCCTGAAGGGGGAAACTGGGTAGCCTGTCCCCGCAATACCCCTATTGTAACAATATCATCTCACCTGCACACTACAGGATGCCAAATTAAAACGGGCTGTTTACATTTATTTCTGTAAACCAAATTATACCCATCCGGCTATGCCGGTTTAATAAATATCCTATTATGCAGCACAAGTACAAACTGATGTTATTGGCGGCGGTTGTCGCTTTATCCTCGTTTATTTTAGGGCCGGGGCCTAAACGGGCCGGCGCGCCGGCTGATCCGCCGGTTACGGTTACTGATGATGGGGCTACCTTCACCCTCTCTAACGGCTACCTAACCGTTAAGGTAAACAAGCGCACGGGCGACCTTACCTCGGTAAAAACGCCTAAAACCACCACGCCTAATGTAGAGCTGATGGGCTACCTTTCGGGCCACCATGCCGGGTATTGGGAGCAAAGCCCTGCCCTTGCCGCCCGCGAGGTAACGGCAATCACCATCGACCCTAAAACCGTAAACGGCGACCGCGGCGAGGTGTCGGTTAAAGGTTTTTCGGATGGTAAATCTATCCTGGGGCCTAATCCAACAGCAGCCGGACAAGGCGGCGGCCTGATTGCCGACCTGGAGATCCGCTATACCCTGGAGCGGGGCGCGCATGGCTTGTATACCTACGCTATTTTCACCCACCAGGATACTTACCCGGCGGGTTCGGTTGGCGAGTCGCGCTTTGGCTTTAAGCTGGCCGGCAACGTGTTTAACTGGATGTCGATAGATGATGAGCGCAACTTCCTGATGCCTACGGGTAAAGACTGGGACGAGGCAACCGACCTGAACATGAAGGAGGCCCGCCGCCTCACCACCGGCCCTTACAAAGGCCGCGCCGAGCATAAGTATGATTATTCGGCCAAGCAATCGCTCATCCCGGCCTTCGGCTGGTCGTCCACTACCGAAAAGGTGGGTTTGTACCTGATCAACCCATCGTTCGAGTACCTGTCCAGCGGCCCTAACCATTACGAGCTGACCGGTCACCTGGACGATGGCGATGGCGGCGACCCTACCCTGCTGGATTACTGGCGCGGTACCCACTACGGCGGCAGCGAACTGAACTTTGCCGCCAACGAGTACTGGACCAAAGTAGTTGGCCCCATCTTTATCTACGTGCCCACAGGTAACGACCCGAAAGCACTGTTTACCGATGCTAAAAAACAAGCCAAAGCCGAGCAGGCCCGCTGGCCTTACAGTTGGGTAAAAGGCGTGGATTATACCCCAGCAGCCGAACGTGCTACCGTTAAAGGCAAAATAAAACTGGTAGACCCGCAAGCTACCATCAGTAAATTCACCACCCTGCAGGTGGGTTTATCCTTCCCCGATCAGGCGCCTGTACCCCGTATACCCCGCCCCGCAAGGGCCGAAACACCGGCGCCGGTAACACCGCCGCCACCACCACCTGCCCCGCCTACCGATACGCCCAAACTATTACCCAACGGCAAGCGCGCTAACCGTGGTACTTATTTGCCGCCACGTCCGGCAGGTGGTGCCGCCCGCCCGGCCTTTGCTTTCCAGCCGCAGGCGGTTACCTGGCAAAACGATGCCAAGCATTACGAGTTTTGGACTAACGGTGCTGCCGATGGCAGCTTTACCATCCCTAACGTTCGCCCGGGTACTTACCAGCTGCATGCCGTTGCCGACGGGGTTTTAGGCGCTTATGATGCTACCGCAACCATCACCATTATCCCCGGCCAAAAGATTGACCTGGGCACTATTGAGTGGAAGCCGGTGCATTACGGTCAGCAGATCTTCCAGGTGGGGATCCCTAACCGGTCGGCCAAAGAATTTTACAAGGGCGATGACCACTGGCATTGGGGCATGTATATTGAGTACGCTAAGTTTTTCCCTAACGATGTTAACTTCACCGTAGGCAAATCAAACCCGGCTAAGGATTGGTATATCTACCACGTTCCACATGATACCGATTTTAAAGAAGATGGCCGCGACCAGGGCCGTGCCACTCCGTGGACCATTAACTTTACCATGCCGGCTAACGGGCCAACTACGGGCAAGGCTACGCTGCGTTTTGGCATAGCTGGTTCGGGTGCACGCTCGTTAGGCATATCGGTTAACGGTAAAGATGTTGGCCCTTTCACTGATATTAGCGGCGGCGGCGCCAGCATGATCCGCGATGGCATTGAGGGCACCTGGGTTGAGCGCGACTTTAACTTCGACGCTTCATTGCTGAAAGCAGGTCAGAATAATATTGTGCTTACTATCCCTGCCGGCGGTGTAGCCAACGGTATCTGTTACGATGTGATCCGCCTGGAAGTGGATCCGGCAGCTAAACCATAAACGCACCACTCTATACCTTTTATATCAAAAGCCATCCATTTAGGATGGTTTTTTAATTTTTATCCGAGATGGTATTAACTCCATAAACACGCTGATTTAACCTGAAAGAAAGTTAACCAAAGTTAACATAATCGCATTTTTAAAAAATTAACAAATTGATTGTCAAATAATTACATGTCTTGAAAATCAATCTGATACCAATTTTTTTTATGTTTAACTATTAGTTTATATCAGCCATCGTTTTCAGATTTTTCATTTAATATCTCCGCCTCAGCTTTTTCTATAACAATAAACTGGCGGATAAGGCCATACACACTCATATATATATTAGCTATCCATACCAAAGCAAAACCGGCAATAACATAACCCCGCCAATCATCTAATAATAAATGAAAATTAGTGAGGAATAAAAATGCCACGGTAACGTAATGGCTAAAGCAATACTCGCAGGTAAACAGGTAAAAGAATTTTCGCTCGGCAATGGTTTTACCTTTGTGACAGCGTTTAATGCAATACTCGCGTATTTCCCTAAAAACTTCCTCGTGGGTAACCGTCCATGCCACACAGGCTATGGGGATGGCTAACAAAAACAACCAGGCAAGCTGCGTACTTATGGGCATATATCTTTAATTTACTGGTAGATAAACAACAATAAGCCCAAAATGATTTGAAAATAGACAGATGGATTTTGGCTTGTAAATTACGCCCCACAATTGTCGCATTTACCCATCACAGGGTTTTAGATAGTGTGCTAACTTTACATTATCAAAACTATAATCAATTAAAAACAAAAAAATGGAAACAGCAAACACCACCGCTATTACAGTATCAGCAACCGTAAATGCACCCATAGCTAAAGTTTGGGCTTACTGGAACCAACCCGAACACATTACCAAATGGTGCCAGGCATCGCCCGACTGGCATGCGCCTTATGCTGATAATGACCCACGCACCGGCGGCAAATTTAAAACCACTATGGCCGCGAAAGACGGTAGCTTTAGCTTTGATTTTGAAGGCGTTTACAGCGAAGTACAGGAAAACAAACTGATGGCCTATGCCATGGCCGACGGCCGCCAGGTGAAGGTAACCTTTGAAGATTTAGGCAACAGCACCACAGTAACCGAAACCTTCGACCCCGAAACCCAAAACCCAATTGAAATGCAGCGCGGCGGCTGGCAAGCGATATTGGATAGTTTTAAGAAGTATACGGAGGAGGATTGAGATTTGACACGATCATGCCGAACTTGTTTCGGCACCCTATATGATTAGTGCGACCTTGCATTTCACCTTGCAAGTGGGATACCGAAACAAGTTCGGCATGACATTAAACAGAAAAGCCACCCTTCGGTGGCTTTTCTGTTAATTCAATTTTCTCTTCTACTTCTTCCCATACACCTCAGCCATAGCATTCAGCTTTGGTGCGCTTAGGGTTTCTGTGCCATTGCTGATCACCACGCGATACCTGAAGGTTACCGACTCGCCTTTTTTCAAGGTCAGATTTTTGGCTGATTTACCGTTGGTAAAGATCTTTTCGCCCAGTGGATTGGCAGCGAACAGGCCATAGCCGCGTGCATGCCAGAAGGTAGGATAATTAGGGTTTTTAGGATGATCGATAATAGCTATGCTAACCGAATCGGCGCCCATTTTACCGTATACCTTGCACCATACGCCACGGGTGCTCCAGGCGTCGTCCCCGGTTTTGCCGGCGCTGGTTAAGTAGTTACCATTGGCAACATTATCCGTACCACCTTTTACTATGGTTACAATACCTTTATCATCGGTAAACTTTTGGTCCTGCTTGGTGGGCATTTGCAATTCGTGCGCTAAGCGCAGGCCCAGCATACCGTCTTTCGCATCATTAAAAACGGCATCCATATCTGCTTTGAGGGTAGTCACCCGGTCAATAATGCGCTGGTGGGCATCACCACTAAACTCAAAACGGGTGGTTTCCTCCAATATCACATCCTTGGCCTGGTTAGTCCAGTTGGCATGATAAGCCAGGGTTCCTGTTTGGCCGCCTTTTGCTTCAAGGATCTTATCTGTACGGATCCACCCATACTGGCTTTTTTTAGCCGCCGGTATGGCATAGCTGTTATTCCAAAAGTCCAATCCGTTCAAATTCTCGAAATTAAACCAGATGCCGATATGGTGCGGGTGATCGGTTGGGTCGCCGGCTTTAGGATTTAGCGGGAAGCCGCGGGTAACCACCGTACCGTTAGCTGCATGCAGGGGATACAGTACTGGTTTCTCCAGCGTATCAGGATACATAAATGTAGTGAAAGGCTTGCCGCCGATCAGGATATCTACTTTCCGGTCTTTATCGGATTTTACAACGGTGACTGCTTGCTTTTGCGCCATGGCTGTTATGGTCATACCAGTTATAGCTATGGCTAAGCCCAATATTTTAAACTTCATGATACTAATATTTAAACACTTTACCATTAGCCATTACTTCCTGCGTTTTTTCATCAAATGTAGCTTTAAAGCCGGTATGTACGGCGGCATTGGTCATGATGTTGGCTATCGAGTGGCTGTAACCTGCGTCAACAGGGGCGTTTGGTGTTTTGCGGCTGCGCACACATTCCATCCAGTTACGTACGTGGTTTGATGTCAGGATATCGCCGCCGGTATTGGCCGATGCTACCACCGTTTCAGTGTTTTTCAGGCTGATCTCGGGCAGCAGGTTGGCCTGCATTTTCATGGCAGCAGCCATTTTTTCGGTCAGACCGCCTTTCGGCGATATTTTATTGGTATTTAAATTCAGTTCGCCACCGTTGCTGTAGTAAATTTCGGCAGGGTGTTCATCGCCATTATGCATGCGCGAACCAAAAGTTACCTGGAAACCGGTAGAAGGGTCGTCCAGCGGGCCGTAATCAAACGCCGCTAAAATGGTATCCCAGTTACGGCGTCCGTCTTTCCATTGGTAAATGCCACCGTTGGCCACTACACTGCGCGGGTGTTTAAGGCCAGTAAACCAGTGCACGGTATCTATCTGGTGGCTCATCCATTGGCCGGGCAGGCCCGATGAATATGGCCAAAACAGGCGATACTCCAAATAATAACGCGGATCAAATTTCTCGTAAGGGCGGTTCATAATAAAGCGCTTCCAGTCGGTATCCTGTTCTTTTAAAACGCCCAACAATTCCGGCCTGCGCCAACGGCCCGGCTGGTTCACGTTCCAGGTCAGTTCAACCATGGTGATTGGACCAAATTTGCCCGATTTTATAAAATCGTTAGCGGCATGATAGTTCTGTCCGCTACGGCGTTGCGATCCTATCTGCACTATTTTACCCGATTCCTTCACGGCTTTCAGGGCTAAGCGGTTATCTTCCATGGTTTCGGCAAACGGTTTTTCCACGTAAGCATCGCAACCGGCTTTTACCGCTTCGATAGTGTGACGGGCATGCTGAAAATCGGCGGTGCTGATAAATACGGCATCGACCGATTTACTATCATACATCTCCTCGTTATTGCGGAAGGCTTTAACCGGGTTCTGCATTTTCTCTTTCCATATAGCCGCGCCTTCTTCACGCCGCCTGTTCCAGATATCAGATACAGCAACCACCTCGAAATTTAATTCTTTATAGTGGTTCATGAAACTGGGGATATGCGATGACTTGTGCCTGTCGGAAAAGCCTACAACGCCAACCCGCACACGGTCGTTAGCCCCGATAATACGATTATAGCTTTTGGCGCTAAAACCGGTTTTGGTCAACAATACACCGGCACCGGCCACTGCAGCCTGCCTGATAAAAGTACGGCGTGATTTTTCCATGCTTTAATGTTTTTCTTGAAAATTAGGTAATCGGTTTACAAAAACCGGTAAGCGTTACCGGTACAATCAAATATCGATGAAATTTAAATAAATTTCATGCATGTAACAATAATATATCTTAGCATCTATATCAACTGTATATCCAAATTGCATTATAACAAAACCAATGTAGAATATAATACAGATACGTGTGGCATATTCTAATTTGCTTAATACTCTTTAAATAGCTTTAATCATTGCTAATTACTTTCATATATTTACAATGCAAAATTTAAGCAATGAAAATAATTCGTTTAAAATATGAAGATTTAGATAGTGACTGGACACTTGACAATGTATTATTTCATAACACGACACTTCTCGTTGGGGCATCGGGAGTGGGGAAAACTCAAATTTTAGAATCTATTATGAAATTAAAAAGCATTTCTAATGGAAATGCTTTTTCTGGGGTGAAATGGGAATTAGAATTTACAACTAATAATGGTAAAACGTGTATATGGAATGGTCACTACGAAAGTAAAGGTTTAAATTATTTTAATTTCAAGGAAGAAAATGACAAAAATCAACCAAACTTAATCGATGAAAAATTCACTATCAATTCTAAAACTGTCATTGAAAGGGAAAAAGACAAAATAATTTTCCTCGATTATAAAATTCCAAAATTAGCACCACATTTAAGTGCTCTAAATCTCCTAAAGGAAGAGGATTTAATAAAACCGATATTTACCGCATTACAAAACGTTATTTTTACAGAGCATACAGAATCTAATAAGAGAGGAGAATACTTTAACACAGATTTGATCGAAAAAGAACAGCTTTTGAAAAAATACAATACTGTAGAAAGTATTAGAGAATCAAAAGAAGATTTACAAACAAAATTGTATTTAGCTTTTCATAAATCGAAAAGGATATCAAACCAAATAAAAGATAGATTTATTGATGTTTTTCCATTTGTTACTGATTTAAAATTTTCCCCACTGGAAAATCAAAATAAAAATATCCCTGCTTTCTTTAAAGATTTGCCAGTCATTCAAATAAAGGAAATGAATGTTGACAAATGGATTCCTCATTTTAGAATTTCTTCAGGAATGATAAGAACATTGATGCAAATTAGTGCTATACACTTGTGTTCTGAAGGAACAGTTTTATTAATAGATGAATTTGAGAATAGCTTAGGAGTGAATTGTTTAGATGAATTAACCTCAGAACTATTAAGCGGAGAAAGAAGAAACTTACAATTTATCATTACGAGCCATCATCCTTATATTATTAATCGCATTGAAGTATCTAATTGGAAATTAGTTACCAGACATGGAAGCTCGGTAAAAGCTTATGATGCATCAAAATACATAGATTTTGAAAAATCAAAACAAAAAGCATTTATTCAATTAACTCAATTGCACGAATTTACTACTGGTATAGAAGAGTAATGAATATTTATTTTCTATTAGAAGGGGCAAGTACAGAAACAAAATTTTATCCTGAATTAATCAAGGCTATTTTCGGGGATCGGCTATCAAAAATAGACCATGTCTATGACGTAAATAGTATAAAAAACTCATATTTTTTATTAAGTGGTAATGGTTACCCACAAATCTATACACATATTTTAACTGACACTATTAGAGATATTCTCCAATATCGTGATTATACGAATTTATTTATTTGCTTAGACGCAGACGAATTATCTATACAAGAAAGAAAAGACGAATTTGATATAATCTATAATAATTTAATAAAAAAAGGCTTGAACATAGATGAGTTTTGTGAGATTACTCTCATCATACAAAATAGATGTATTGAAACGTGGTTTTTAGGAAATAAAAGATATTACAAACAGAATTCTACTAATCAAGATATGTTAGTATTTAACAGATTTTATAACGTTAAGATAAATGATCCAGAAAACATGAGATATAAATCTCCTGAATTTGACAATCATTCATCATATCATTATTCCTACCTAAAACAAATGATTAGGGGGAATAGAAAAAATTATTCAAAAAGGAGACCAGCAGCAGTTTGTGAAGAAGCCTATATCGAGCAATTATGTAACCGTTTTTGGGACGATAATCATATCCAATCATTTGGTTATTTAATTAGTAAACTTCTTGAATTGAATAATAAGCTAATCGCCGCTACCTAATAAACAGTTGTTTCAACACCACTGGGCACTGTTCTAAGCATTTGCTACCAGCTTGCTTACGCTACGGTAAACGTATTCGTTAAAAATATGGCGGCGGGCAAAGCGTCCTGGCGAGTCGGCATTGATGAGTTTAGTGTAAACCGCTTTCGGTACATCAAAGTATTCGTACGCGCTGCCATCGGCAAAATCAAACCTCAATACCTGCGATTTATATTCAAAATCCAGGATACCCGATTGCGTGGTTTCAGTATAAGCCTCCAATGTTTGATTTACTGTTTCGGGGGCTATACTTACCAAAAAGTGGTAAGCCTCAATAATGGTCTTGCTTTTTTCTTCGGCTTCGGTCTTCAGTTCGGCGCTATCATTAAACTTATCCGGGTGCCAGGTTTTCATTAAACTGCGGTATACCGTTTTCAATTCCTGTAGTTCTGCTTCCCTGGTTACGCCTAAAAGTTTCCTGTAATCAACAATCTTTTTCATATTACAAATCTTAATTTATTGTCGTTGAAGCAGAAAGCATCGAAATTAAGCGCCCTTTTTCAAGAAATAATTTTTTGCAAAGGTAGGGTTTATTGATGAGAATTTATAGAGTGACGTGCGAATAGGCTTTTCGGGAGTAGGTAAACTGAAAATGCTTATTCCCATTTTTAATCGCATCTTTAAACCATGGTTCCCCGCGGTCAACCCGACATCACTTATGCTGATATTTTCAGGGGACTATACTATGCACTGATCAATGCTAAAAGCGATCCCAAAAATGCCTTACCCAGCAACCAGCTTACCTGCCTTTCGGTACGTACCGGGTTCGATCTGACACTTAGCGCCTTAAACTACCCACCCGGTACAGAGATCATCGTAACCGGCATCAGTATCCCGGATATGTTTGCCATTATCACTGCGCATGGCCTGGCGGCTGTCCCGCTGTGTTTAAACAAGCATACCTTAAGCCATACGCCGCAGCAAGTGGAGGCCGCCATTACCCCAGCTACAAAAGCCATCCTCATTACCCATTTATTTGGCGGCATTATGGATACCGCCGAAATAGGGGCCATTGCCAAAAAGCACAACCTGCTAATTATTGAAGATTGTGCCCAGGCATTTATTGGCGATGGGTACACAGGCAACCCCAATACCGATGTGGTAATGTTTAGCTTTGGCTTTATTAAAACCAACACCACACTAAGCGGTGCCGTGCTGCAAATCAATCAGCCTGGTCTGTATAACCAGGTCACGCAATTAAACGCGCAATTGCCCAAACAACTGTCAGGAGTTTTCATTAAAAAAGTATGGAAAGCCTTATTAGCTAAAATACTCACTACCAAATTGATCTATACCCTGTTTTATAAAATTACGGTTGGTTTTGGTAAGGATTTTGACCAGGCGCTTTCGGGATTTACCCGTGGCTTCCCAGGGGCGGATATCCTGCAAAGTATTAGGTTTGGACTGAGTGACGCTAACAAAAAACTACTGGGGAAAAGACTCGCGATGTTTAATCCGCAACGCATTAATAAAAGGAAACAGGTAGCACATGATATTTTGCTGAATGTTCCCGATGCCATGAAGATAGGTTCGTTTAATCTACGCCACTCCTACTGGGTTTTGCCGGTGCAAACCAAAGATACCGATGCCCTGATCAGTTATTTAAGAGCCAATGACTTTGATGCCACCAAAAAAGCATCCAGCCTGGTAGCTTTACCAGCAAGTATTGCCCCCGATACCGACCTGCTGCTGGAAGACCTGGTGTACCTGCCCATGTACCCCGAAATGAAGCGGCGCGACAGGTTTAAACTATCGGACTTGTTAAAGGATTACAATATCTTTCCCTCAAAAAACGTTTTAAATCCATACCAAAACGATTAAAACATGACTTCTTTGAAAAACATCAGTATCCTTTCTTTATTATTATTAGCAGTATTATTAGCGCCTGCCTGTAAATCAAAAAAGCCATTAGTGCAAAAGTCGGCCCCGGTTGAAGAGCCCGCCAAACCAGTTGCCCAGCCTGTTGAAGAGAAAAAGCCGGAACCCGTTCAGCAGCAGGCCGCACCTGCACCAACACCGGCTCCAGCGCCCGATTATAATTTCAGTAATATCCAGTTTGAGTTTAATTCGGCGGTATTAAAAACCAATGCTTATGCTATTTTAGATAAAGCATCGCGGGAGTTAAAAAAAGATCCGTCCGCCAAGTTTGCGCTCAACGGCTATGCATCTGCCGAAGGTACCGACGAGCATAACCTGGCGCTATCGCAAGAAAGGGCCAACTCGGTAAAAACTTACCTGGTAAACAGCGGCGTAAGCGGCGACATACTAACCACCAAAGGCTATGGCGAGCAAAACCCCATATCAAAAAATACCGACGAGGCCAGCCGCGCGCTAAACCGCAGGGTCGAGATCAAGAAACTTTAAGGGTTAAAGGCAAATCAGCTCCCGGCTTTTTTATTTTAAATGTGCCAAAACCTTTTTACAGGCTTATCGTATAAGTAAAATCACCGCCGCTATTGTCTTAATTGCACCATATCAGCGGTGATTTTAACCAATTAATAACTATACCTAACCCTCTGTCTATGAAACATATTTTAATAGTAGCAAATCATGCTAACAGCTTCCCCGCAATCAAATTAAGCTGCATCCTTTTTGGTATTGCCGCCATATTATTGGCAATCGCATTTTTATCTAAAGCAGGTTTCCCGCATAAATTTACCGGTAAGCATTAGTAAACTATATCCCTATTCTGTATATGCGCCCCTGGGCCATATCGGTAATAGCATATAAAGCGCCATCCGGCCCTTGTACTACTTTACGGAAACGCTGGCCCTGATCGCTGAGCAGTCGCTCCTCGCCAACTACTTTATTATTACTGATCACCAGCCTAACGATGTGCATTCCTCTTAGCGATGCCACAAACAGGTTGTTTTTCCATTCGGGTATCAGGTTGCCGGTATAAAAAGTAATTCCGCTTGGCGCGATAGAAGGGTCCCAATAATATACAGGCTGTTCCATCCCGGCTTGCTGGGTGCCGTTGCCCACTTTGGCGCCACTGTATTCCAGTCCGTAAGCTATGGTTGGCCAGCCGTAATTACTGCCGGCTTTTATCAGGTTGATCTCATCGCCTGCCTGCGGACCGTGCTCGCTCTCCCATAGGTCGCCGGTTACGGGATTAAAGGCCAGTCCCTGCGGGTTACGGTGCCCCAGCGACCAGATCTCGGGCTTAGCCCCGGCAGTACCCGCAAAAGGGTTACCGGCCGCCGCCGTACCGTCTTTATTAATACGGATGATTTTACCTATGGTTGCACCTAATGATTGCGCCTGCACACGGATATCATCGGCAGAATGTTCGCCGAAACTCACATATAAGCGCCCCTGACTATCGAACAATAAATTAGATCCTTTATGGTTAGTGGTGCCGCTATAAGCGGGTGTGGCCCGATAGATCACCTGTACATTTTCAAAAGCTGTTTCATCGGCCGATAGTTTGCCTTTGGCCACGCTCATGGTAACACCACCGGTAACAACCTCTGTAAACGTCCAGAACACCAGGCGGCTGGTAGCAAAATCAGGATCGGGCGCTATACTCAGCAAACCGCTTTCGCCTGCATAGCTTACCGCCGGCACCCCGGTAATAGGGCTTCCTATGGCGCCGGTGCTGGTTACAATACGGATACGGCCGGGTTTCTCGCTTACCAACATGCGGCCATCGGGCAAAAATGCCAGTCCCCAGGGATAGGATAAGCCGCTGGTGATCACACTTACTTTAATGGCTGCTGTGGTTTTTACGCTGCCTACACGCGTTTGCCCCTCAAAAGCAGGTGTTTGATTGGGGGCTACTTTTGCGGCCGTTTCTACAGGCGCGCCTGTGCCGCCGCCTGTTACCGGTGGTTCTGTTGCGCCACCGGTGTCGCCGTTATTTCGACATGAGCAGGCGACAAACAATACCGCCAGTAGCATTAAACAAACTGATGCTGCAGATACACTATTTACAGATGTATATTTTTTCATGACTGACCTGATTAATTGGCTGATGATTTAGTTACAATATCCTAATAACAAATCATTTAGCAATTTGTAAGGAGCAATCGGTATTCTTTTTTGTTATAACCCTAATGGGTCATTAGTCATTAGTCATTAGTCATTAGTCATTAGTCATTAGTGGAATTTGACTTATGATAGTTTGTTTTACAGATTTGAAAAAAAATGACTAATAACCCGTGACTAATCACTTTTTACGGATAAATACAACCCCCATCAAAGCTCCTAAAAATCCTAACCCGGCCGATATTTTCATGATCTTGCCGTAGGCATTAATAAAACTGTTACGGAAGGCCTTATCTAAGTCTGCTTTGTGTTGGGCATCGGTGCCTTTTGGTATTTGGGCATTGCCCAGGTTGTTGGCTTGCTGCATAATCGACTGGGTTTCTTTAGCATCCAGTTTAAGCGGTTTAATTTCCTGCTGCAAAGCTCCGGCAAAGAACAATACTGCCAGCGCGCCGAATATCGCGTTAGCAAATACGTTGGAAATACGCGTCATGGCGTTGTTGATCCCTGATGCCGTACCCGAAAAATGATCGCTTACGGATGCCATTACTGCCGTAGTCAGGGGCGCAACGGTGAGGGACATGCCTAAACCAAAAACCAATATGCCCGGGAAAAACGTCGTCCAATAATCGGCCGGGCCGTTGGTTTGTTTTACAAAGGATAAGATGAGCAAACCTGCGCCCGCTGTGGCCGGGCCAGCAATCAACAGCCATCTTGGGCCGTATTTATCTGCCAGTCCGCCGGCAAAACGCGCAAGAGTGATCATCAGCACCGTAAAAGGCAGAAATGTTAATCCTGATTGCAGTTGGCTATAACCCTGCGCCTGCACCATATTAAGCGAGAGGAACAGCATACCAGCACCCAGTCCGGCATATAAAAAGAAGGTGAGCAGGTTAGCCCCGCTAAAGGTGGCGTTGGCAAAAAGCTGCAAAGGCATCATGGGATGTTTGCTTTTACGTTCGATCATGATAAAGACGATGAGCAGCAACACACCCGCCGCCAGCGAACCACAGGCCTGCCAGTGGTACAAACCCACCGCCGGGATGCGTAAAAAGCCGAAGGTTAAAAATGCGAGTCCGAAGGCGATAGCTGCAGCCCCGGAAAAATCCAGGGAGCGGTCGGCATCCACATCCCGGGTTTCTTTTACTTTCAGCCACAGCATCACCAATGCCGCTACGCCGAAGGGGATATTGATAAAGAAGATATACCGCCATAAACCAGCATCGGCCAAGGCCCCGCCTAATACAGGCCCTCCCATAGTAACAACCGTTGTAAATGCCGACCACGTACCAATGGCCTTGCCACGCTCCGCAGGGTTAATGGATGTAGAGATGAGCGACAAACTGCCGGGTATCATCAGCGCCCCGCCAATTCCCTGGATGATCCTGAAAGCAACCAGTAACAGCACACTACTGGCAAAACCGCAAGCCGCCGAACCGATGATGAATATAAAGATGCCGGCCATAAATACTTTTTTTCGGCCCAGCTTATCGCCCATGGCGCCGCCAATTAATATCAGCGAGGCCAGCATCAACAGGTAGGCGTTCAGGATCCAAAACAGGTCGGCGCCGCTGGCATTTAAACTCTTTTGCAGCGAGGGCAGTACCACGTTTAGCGCGGTACCATCAATAAATGCCATAGCCGATGCCAGTATGGTTGATACCATTACCCATTTACCTGCGGCGCTTTTTAAGGATACTGTCATTGGGTCATTGGGTCATTGGGTCATTAAGTAAACTTACTGAATATAAAATGGTTTGCAGAGAGTTAAGACTTACGAAGTTTTTAAAACCTAGTAAGTCTGGATCGCAAATACAAGTTATCCCTCCGCTACCGCATACGTCCACGCTTGTGACGTTAGGCCAGGTATACATATTGATTAGCAGATATTGTACTTGCAACTAAGCAGGTAAATACCCACAGCTTGTAGCCTTTGAAAGGTTACAGGCTTTTTGTTACTTTTAAGGCCATAAGCTTGTGTAAGTAAAAGCAGAGTCCGAATGTCATGGTGCCACAAGCCTGGACGCTTGCGGTAGCGGGGGGGTATGGGCCTTCAGTATACGTTTTCCAATTCACAAATAATTCCTGCATTATCTATACCAAAAAAACAAATCCAAAATGATTAAAAACGGTAAAGTAATATTAGTCTTCTTTGTGGTGATTATAGTTTGGCTTTTGTCCTACCTAATACATATAATAGAATTAAATCCAGCATTAGATATAACCAAGATTCATCCTAAAGATATACGCTCAATAAAAATCTATGATCGAGGGATTTTAGGTAATGACTCCGTTTTAATAAGCGATGCAGAAAGGTTGAAGTTATTATCAAGACTAATTGTCTCTTCTTCAAGAGTAAATTATAGTGATGTCAACATTAAGTCAAATCAAGGATTGTGTGAAGTTAAACTGCATCTTAAGACTATGCATAACATCACCTTTGTCATTACGAAAACATCGTTCTCTGGTGGGATTTTAAACTCCGGTGATTATTATTATCGTAATGATAGTTTATTGAATATGATAGTAGCTAATATTAGACTCCAACCTTAGTGCAATGCAGCGTTAACAAAGGTGGTTATGTATCAAACGCATGGTTGCTCTTATAAGCTATTGAAATTAATAAAATTTAATACTTTAAGTTTTAAAAAATGGCCAAAGCGGATGATATGAAGGTAACATCCGCTTTTGTTTTTTAGTTTGTTTGGCTTTAATCCCTGATAAGGGCATCTACAACCATATACACCTGCTGCTCAATACCATATAATCTGCGCTTTTGTAGCATTAATCGTCAGAGCAAGTTATCATCCCAAAAAATAATGCACCAATGAACAATGACCTAACGACTATGTTTATATTTGTTAAAATATAAAGATCTATGAAACAGCAATTCCACTACGCCCCTGTTGCAGACGCCGTTGAGCAACTGCGTAAACAAGGTTATACCCTCGATTTCAATTTAAAAGAAAACCAGCTAATGGCCGGCGAGTACACCTATACCGCCGATGAGTTTGAGATAGTAGATCTGTACCGTTACGAAGGCCCTTCCGATCCGGCTGATGAGGCTATCGTTTATGCCCTGGCATCGCCATCGGGTGTAAAGGGCGTATTGGTATCGGGTTACGGTTATACCATGGATGAGGCCTCTATTGAAACATTAAAACGGCTGCATTATAAGTATCAGCAAAAATTATAACGCATGATAAAAAAATGGTTCAAAATATCTAACCTGCTGAACGGGTTGTTTTTTGTGGGAGTGCTGGTACTGATATTTAATCCATCGGCCAAAGCTGTAGCGATACAGGGCTTAATGCACATTGGCCTGTTTCAGCCGGATATGGATAAACCGGTAAGTAAAGAGGTAACTGCAGCCGGTTTGTCCGATGTGGTTTTTAAAAGTACGGATGGACGCACCATACATTTAGCGGAACAAAAAGGCAAAGTGGTTTTCCTGAACTTTTGGGCCACCTGGTGCCCACCCTGTATTGCCGAAATGCCGTCTATCAACGGATTGTATGAAAAGCTGAAAAACAACAAGAATATCGTGTTTATTATTGTAGATGCCGATCATAACTTCCAGAAATCGGTACCGTTTATGGCCAAGCGCAAATTTACTATGCCGCTTTACCAATTGGCCAGTAGTGTACCGTCAAACCTGGTCAGCAATTCTATCCCGACAACTACCATTATTGATAAAAGCGGCCAAATTGTTTTCCACCAGGAAGGCAGCGCCGATTATAGTAACCCTAAAATTTTGGCTTATTTGAATAGTATAGCAAAATAAGTCAGGAAGACAGGAAGTCCGGAAGACCGAAAGATATGTTTTGATAATCGGGAAGACCGAAAATACTGCTTTATACTATAAAAAGCCCTTTGGTTGCATGCAACCAAAGGGCTTTTACTTTCGGACTTTCCGTCTTTCAGACTTCCGGACTTTCTAACTATTTCCCTACCTGCATAGGGTTAATTGCACCGGTTGCGCCGCCACGGGCACCTCCTGCTGCTGCACGTTGTTTAAACAGCTGGAATTTAGATGGCTCCGGCATTTTGCCCCAGTAGTTGTTGGTTTCGTCAATGTCAGCAGTTTCGCGCATGGGGTCTAATTTAATAGATGCCACTTCTTTATCCTGCACATAGAATTTCGATACCTTCTTTTCGTTCAAACGCCAAATCTGGGCCGGGATACGGTCAATTTGGGTAGTACCGTCTTTAAAGGTAAACTCCACAATAATAGGCATCACCAAACCACCTTTGTTGCTGAAGTTTAGCTCGTAAAAATATTTGCCGCCGTATTTAGCTTTGTCCTCTTCGGTCATTGGGTCGGCAGGTATGCCGCCACCGGCAGTACGCGGGGGTTGGGCTGCGGTTAAAGCTTTTACTTTATCTTCGTCAATACTTACTAAACCACGGTCGTATTTCCAGTAAAAATCCTGGGTAATCGGGTCTTTATCAGTATAAAAGCTCAGTTTTTTATCCTCGCGGTTACGCACTTTAGACAGGTCGTCAAAAGCATTAACCAATGGAGCTTGTATAAAAGTTTGACGGCCACCTGCGCCACCGCCCGGAGCAGCGGCACCCGTCGGGCGGCCAACACCAAATCCAAACGATGCCATATCAGGCTTATCAGTTAAAGCGGCTTTACCCACTTTTACCGAGTCTAACGAGATATCTACCGGGTCGGTTCCGTAGAACCAGCCACGCCAAAACCAATCCAGATCTTCGCCACTGGCATCTTCCATGGTACGGAACAGGTCGGCCGGAGTTGGGTGTTTAAATGCCCAACGGCGCGAGTATTCCTTAAAAGCGTAATCAAATAACTTGCGCCCCATAATGGTTTCGCGCAGGATGTTTAAAGCCGTTGCCGGTTTTGAATAAGCGTTAGGGCCAAACTGAACAATATCTTCAGAGTTAGTCATGATCGGCTCCAACTGATCCTTTGGCAATTTCATATAGTTGGCAATAGTATAGGCTGCGCCCTTGCGGCTTGGGAATTTGTTATCCCAAAGTTCTTCGGTCAGATATTCTACAAACGAGTTCAGGCCTTCGTCCATCCATGTCCACTGGCGCTCGTCGCTGTTGACGATCATCGGGAAGAAGTTATGCCCAACTTCATGGATGATTACGCCTATCATGCCGTTCTTGGTGCTTTCGGTATAGGTGCCGTCCTTTTCGGTACGGCCGTTGTTAAAGCAGATCATCGGGTATTCCATCCCATTTGATGCTTCCACGCTTTGCGCGGTTGGGTATGGATAAGGGAAGGTAAAATCTGAATAGGTTTTAACCGTGTGGGCCACTAAGCGGGTTGAGTATTTACCCCATAATGCGTACGACTCTTTGCTGAAAAAGCTCATACACATAGTAGTATGACCGCCAACTGGCACACCCATAGCGTCCCAAACAAATTTGCGCGATGATGTCCAGGCAAAATCGCGCACGTTATTAGCCTGGAAAACATAGGTTTTTTTAGCCGTACTTGGGTTCATCTCGGCTTTTTTGGCTTCATCTAAAGTTACAATCTCAACCGGCACCTTTGATGTTTTAGCCTGGTTGTATTTGGCTAAATGCGCCGGACTTAATACCGCCGCGTAATTGATACACTCGCCGGTACCGCCCACCACATGATCGGCCGGTACGGTCATTTGCACTTTAAAGTTACCGAAGGTAAGCGCAAACTCGCCCCTGCCGGTAAACTGGTGGTTTTGCCAGCCCTGGAAATCGCTGTAAACACATAGGCGCGGATACCATTGCGCCATAGTGAACAGGTAGTTTTTATCCTCGGGGAAATACTCGTAGCCACCGCGGCCGCCTTGTACCTGGCGGTCGGAGATGTTGTAGGTCCAGTCTACATTAAATACAAACTGCTTGCCCGGCATTAAAGGCGTTGGCAGGTCGATCCGCATCATGGTTTTGTTGATGGTATAAGGTAACTTTTTACCCAAGGCATCAGTCAGTTTAGTGATCATATCGCCATAACCGTTATCTACCGTGCCGTTGCGGCCTGCCGTACGGTCGATATTTTGGATGGATGAACCGCCCCGGGGCATGCTGGAGCTGCTTTGGTAGCCCGCATTATTAATGGTGCTGTGCTCGTTCTCGTCCAGCTGCAGCCAGATATAAGTTAGCGGATCGGGCGAGTTGTTGAAATAGGTGATGGTTTCGCTGCCATTCAGTTTCAGCTTCTTTTCGTCCAGTTCGCACTTAATATTGTAATCGGCGCGTTGCTGCCAGTATTTGGTACCGGGGGCCCCACTGGCCGTGCGCTGTTCGTTAGGGGTGCTTAAAATAGTCCCTAACTGTTCAAACTTATTACCGTGGTTACTGCCGGGATTGTTCTGGATGTCCTGCGCGTGCACCAGCCCTGTAACGGTAATAGAGGTGAATAAAAAAGTAAAAAAACGCTTCATGTATTGATCGGTTAATAGTTTAATATGCAATTATAACGGCAGCCGTTCCACGGCCATTTTTACGGCCAGTGCAAATACGCCTGATGATAAAAAGAAGATCCAGTCCCGGTGCTTAATTTTGAGGTAAGTTAAACACAATTGGGCAAATAATAAAATAATGGCCACCACTAATATCTGCCCTGCCTCTAATCCAACATTAAAGCCAAATAACCCCAGGCCTACCGACTGATCTTTTGCCAGCATGATACGTACGGCATTGGCAAAACCCATTCCATGGATCAACCCAAAACCTAAGGCTAAATAGTAGTTGATCCGGGCGCTGCGGTCGGCCTTATCTATTTGGATGAGGTTATTGATAGCCGTAAGAAAAATAGTGCAGGGAATCAAAAACTCTACCCATTTGCTGCTGAAGCGGATCACATCCAATACACTTAGCGCTAAGGTTAACGAGTGGCCGATGGTGAAAGCGGTAACCAGTATCAATACCTGCTTCAGGTTTTTAAATGTAAATACCGATGCCAGTGCCAGGATGAACAGCTGATGATCTAAAGCGTCGGCGCTGATGATGTGGTGCCAGCCCAGGCTGAAATAAAAAATAAAGTCGGACATGCGATACCGGCGTTGAAAGCGTTAAATTTAGCACGATTTTCAGATTAACGAAAATGTGCCGCATTCATGACCGCTCTATTTTTTAAACCCCTGCTATATTGTTACATACTTATTGGCGTCCTGCCAAAAATCACAGACAATAAATCTTTTCACCCCCTGCATGTCAGCACATCCGATATCAGCTATAACGCGCAGGATGGTAAGCTGGAAGTGATCTGCACTATTTACACCGACGACTTTGAAAACGCCATAACCAAATTATACCACACAAAAACCGACCTGGTAAAAGCCGACATGCATACCGCTATGGATGCACTGGTTAAAAAGTATGTAGCCGCCAATTTACATGTAAAACCAAACGGCGTGGATGCCCCGCTAAACTATGTAGGTTTCGAGATCAACCGCGAGGCGGTGAACGTTTACCTGGAGTCGGACAAGATAGCCCTGCCTAAAAAAATCGACGTGGAAGTAAGCCTGCTGCATAATTTGTATGACGACCAAATAAACATTGTCCACATGACCGTGAAAGGGGTACGCAAAAGCGGCAAGCTGGATTTCCCGAATAAGGCCATTAGTCAGAGTTTTTGATAGACCTTGGGCTGAATAAGTTTGGCTTTGCCGCTGTTGGTGTTGTCACCAACAGCTTCAATGCACATGTGCATTAGTGTCAAATCATCAACGACAAGGCCTTCGCACCGTTGTTGGTGACAACACCAACAACGGCCTACAGCTCTATGAGTGGTTGTAACGCCCGATCTAAATGCGCGGAAGCCGCTGTTGGTGTTGTCACCAACAGCTTTCATAGCCACCGCGCAAATTGTGGAGACAAACCAATAATAGCCTACTCACGCTTTAAAAGTGCCGTGTGGGCACCAAAGCCACACACTATGTATCAACCATAAAATTGTAATTTCGTTTAATGGATAAAGTCAATTTCGATTATAACTCGTACTTTTTTACAGCAACGATATTAGAGTGGAAATCTTTGTTAAAAGAGGACACTTACAAGGATATTATCATTAATAGCTTACTGTTCTTGAAAAACGAGGGAAGCATTATTATATATGGTTTTGTTATTATGCCTAATCATATTCATTTAATATGGCAGATACAGGATGGATACAAATACAATAATATACAAATGCGGTTTATGAAGTTTACCGCGCAACAAATGAAATTCAAATTACTGGATACCAATGATAACCGAATCAATCAGTTTATAGTTAATGCTAAAGACAGGCAGCACCAATTTTGGGAGAGAAACTCTCTAAGTATTGAATTATGGAGTCCAGATGTTTTCACACAAAAATTGACTTATATTCATAATAATCCTTTACAAGATAAATGGCAATTAGCCGATCATCCCTCAAATTATAAATACTCCTCGGCTAAGTTTTATGAAACCGGTATTGATGAATTTGGCATATTAACGCATTATATGGGTTGATTTATCGGGGAGTTTGCCGTTTGGCCGCTGTTGGTGTTGTCACCAACAGCTTCAATAGCCCACGTGGATTAGTGTCAAATCATCAACGACGAGGCCTTCGCACTGTTGTTGGTGACAACACCAACAACGGCCTACAGCCTGCATTTATCGCCCCTTAACAAATAGTTTTCACAGTTAATAATAAGCCTCCGAATTTCTCGTTTCATATCAACTATAACCTTAGGGATAAAGCCGTAATTGAAACTAAAAAGTGCCGCTATGTTAACGTATGTTAATTCTGTTGCATTACTAAGAATTTAGTTATACCTTTCGCCCAACTAATATTAACCTAATGAAGATCACAATTCTACTCCTATTACTATGCGTTTTTTTCTCGTTATCAACTTTTGCACAAGCCCCTGCCTATGGTGTTAAAGGAACGATAATAGACAGTTCATCAAACGTACGTTTACAAAACACCACCATTGCAGTATTAAACGCAAAGGACTCGACCCTGCGCCAGTTTACCCGGGCCGATGCCAACGGCGCATTTGCCATGAACAAACTAAGCAAGGGTAAATTTATTTTGCTGGTAACCTTCCCTGGCTATGCCGATTTTGTGGAGCATTTTACTTTAGACTCTGTTAAAACCCAGCGCGATTTTGGCAAACTATCCCTTACTCTTAAATCAAAAATACTGCAGGAAGTATTAATAAAGGGCAGTGTGGCCGCTATTAAAATAAAAGGCGACACCACCGAGTTTAACGCCAAAGCTTATACCATACAACCTAACTCGAAAGTGGAGGACCTGTTGAAACAACTGCCCGGTATACAGGTAGATAAAGACGGCAAAATAACCGCGCAGGGCCAGGAGGTAAAAAAGGTTTTGGTTGATGGCGAAGAATTTTTTGGCGACGACCCTACCCTGGTAACCAAAAACCTTCGCGGCGATATGGTTGATAAGGTGCAGCTTTACGATAAAAAAAGCGATCAGGCAGCCTTTACCGGTATTGATGATGGAAAAACTGCAAAAACCATCAACATTAAATTAAAAGAGGATAAAAAGAACGGCTACTTTGGTAAACTGGACGGCGGTTTAGGTACCGATGGTTATTACTCGGCCCAGGCAATGTACAACCGTTTTAAGGGCAAAAAGAAGTTTTCGGCTTTTGGCATCTCTTCAAATACCGGCAAAACCGGCCTCGGTTGGGAAGACAGCAACAAATATGGCTCGGGGCCCGAGGCGATGACCGGATCGGACGGAAGTGTATTCTTTATTTCGGGCGGCAGGGATGATCTGGAATCGTTTGACGGAAGATATAATGGCCGCGGTATCCCGCAAGCGCATACCGGTGGTTTACACTTTGATAACAAGTGGGATAGCGATAAAAAGTCTATCAACACCAATTACAAGGTTGGATCTTTAGCGGTAGATGGCACCGAAAATAACCAGGTACAAAATACACAGTCGGGTACTACTATTAACAGCAATTCAAACCAAACCTCACATAACAGCATCTTCAGGCAAAAACTGGACGTAACCTATCAAATTAAGTTAGATAGCATGTCTAATTTAAAGTTAAGTATAGACGGTACCGCGAAGGATAGTAAAAACAATAACGATTACTTATCTACAACTACCAATGGAAACGATGCCTTGCTTAACCGTAACAACCGTTCGCTTACCAATGATGTAACTAACCAAATATTTAACGCCAGCGCTTTTTACACCAAAAAATTTAAAAAGATAGGCCGCACCATATCGGTAAACTTATCGGGCAATGTGAATAATAGTGATGCTAAAGGTTATTTAAAATCAAACATTGATTTTTATAACGCTACAACCGGCCTGAAGGATAGCACCCAAAAAACAGATCAGTATAAAACCACGTTAACTAAAACCAACAATTTTAGTTCGAACTTTACCTATACCGAGCCTTTCAGCAAAAAAACGTCACTTATCCTAAATTACGGTTTAGGCAATAGCCACAGTAATGCCGACAGGAGGTCGCTTAACCAGGCATCTCCGGGTAACTATACCTTACTGGATACTACTTTTAGTAACAACTATACGCTTAACCAGCTTTCAAACAACTTTGGTGCAACCTTAAATTATCGCACAACAAAAACAACAATTAATGTTGGCGGTACCGGTACTGCTGTAACTTATAAGCAAACTAACGAGTTAAAAGGCAACAGCTTTAACCGTAACTTCCTGAACTGGAATCCCAATGCCAGCTACCAATACAAGTTTACACAGCAGAAATCGTTCCGTCTATCGTACTACGGTTATACCAACCAGCCAACTATTGATCAGATACAACCGGTACGTAACAATAACGACAACCTTAACATTGTGCTGGGTAACCCCAACCTGCGCCCATCGTTCAACAACAGCTTCAACGCTAATTTTAACTCGTATAAAATACTAACCGATGAGTCTATATGGCTTAGCGGCTCGTACAGATTTACCAATACAGCTATTGTAAGCAGCACTACCAGGGATGCGGCCACCGGCAAAAGCACCACGCAATCGGTTAACCTGGTGGGTAAAAGCCCTTATAACTACAATTTTAATGGTAGCTATGGCCAAAAAGTGGCGGGCATTAACGTAGGCATAGATCTTTCGGCTAACGGAAACGAATCGTTCAATTATATTAACAATGCGCTGAATAGTACTACCTCTACCGGCTACAGCGGTCAATTATACATCAGCAAATACAAGCAAAAGAAATACGATTTCCGCATTGGTGCAGGCCCGGGTTACAGCTTTGGCAAAACATCGTTACAACCTGATGTAAACAACAATGGTTATACATTCACCGGCTATGGCTATTTTAGTGTTTACCTGCCGGGCAAAGTACAGATCAGTTCGGATGCTAACCTTGATTACAGGGGTAAAACACAGGCCTTTAACGAAACTTTTTCAAGAGTGCTGGTTAACGCGTCTATCAACAAAACCTTCCTTAAACAGGATAACCTGAAAATGGCTATCAGCGGTAACGACATACTTAACCAAAATACCGGTTTCGACCGCAGATCGTACGGCGGCAGTATCACCCAAAATACTTATACCACCATTAAAAGGTTCTTCATGTTCACCATCACTTACGATTTTAGCCAAATGGGCGGCCCGTCACAACCTCAAAAATAATACAAGCCATGAAACAACTCACCATACTTTTAGCATTATTGGTTAGCGGTAATATGCTGCTGGCCCAAAATACCCACTTTACTTTTACTGGCACCATTGAGTTTGAACGCCGGTTAAACATGTACGGCCTGATCAAAAAATCGCTCGACCGCGATAACGAAAGCTATATGCAGCAGGCGGCCGACATGTATAAAAAGAACAACCCGCAGTTTAAGGTGCAAAAAAGCGTTTTAAGCTTCACAAAAGATAAATCATTATATGTGCCGGTAGCAGAAGACGGCGCCCCCGTTAACAACTTTTTCTGGAGTGCCAGCCCTATTACCCAGCAGCCCAACATTGTATATAACGATTTGAATACCGGTACCACCGTAATTCAAAAAAAGGCGTTTGAAGAGATCTTTTTACTGAAAGACAGCACGCGTAAGATCACCTGGAAAATAACTGACGAAACCCGCGATATTTTAGGCTATACCTGCCGCCGCGCCAATGCCATGATCATGGATTCGGTTTATGTGGTGGCCTTTTACACTACCGAAATACCGGTAAGCTCGGGCCCCGAATCATTCACCGGTTTGCCTGGTATGATATTGGGCGTAGCCCTTCCGCATGATGATACTACCTGGTTTGCCACCAAAATAACCGACACATCCTTGCCGCCCAATACGGTTGTTCCGCCAAATAAAGGCAAGGCCATTACCTATAAGGATTTAAAGATTAAACTAAATGCAGGCCTGGGCGATTGGGGCAAGGAAGGCCAATCGTACCTGAAAGTGTTAACCTGGTAATTTTTTTAACGACGTGTTTTCAGCGTATAAGCAAACCGCTGAAAACACTATTTAGCCTTTACAAATTCAATAGCTTCATCTAAGGGTGTTGACGGATCATCCGTAATTTTGTATTCGGGCAACACCGGGTGCTGATCCTTGACATTACCGTTGGCCCTTACAAACTGCTTGGTTGATGTTGAAAAAGTAAAACCGGTGTTAGGAAGCTTTAAGAATATCAGTTCGCCATAATCGTTGGCCGGCTCTCCGGACGGTTCGCCTACTAATGTGGCCAGCTTATAGTCTTGAATGGTATTAGCCAGCATGTTTGCGCTCGAAAACGTACGGGGGCCTATCAGTACAAAAA
The DNA here is from genome assembly GCF_059418485.1 of Mucilaginibacter sp. GW821-FHT07H05. NCBI lineage: Bacteria > Pseudomonadati > Bacteroidota > Sphingobacteriia > Sphingobacteriales > Sphingobacteriaceae > Mucilaginibacter > Mucilaginibacter sp. GW821-FHT07H05. The sequence continues at coordinate 104,566 of NZ_JBWKPY010000005.1, read as the reverse complement.
CCTTTCCTTTATATTGTAATGAATTGCTGACCGGCTTTGCAGGCTTACCGCCATTATCAGATATGATACTGCCATTAGCCGCATTAAAATAATATCCCATTTTCTGGGCACCTTCACCTTTTAATCTTTCATTCAACTGGTCTTTATATTCCTGGCTCACCTTCCACCGCACACCTCCCGTCATACGATAAGGTTTATCTGTCAGGTAGCCCAGCAAGGTTTCTGCCAATGCAGAATTACCGCCGCCATTTCTGCGCAGATCGATAATTAGCTTCTCTGTTGGCGCCTCCTTTAATTTATTGAAACAAGAATCCAGGAAGTGCTTAAACCGATCGGGGGCAGCGGTAAGTGAATTAATTACCAGATAAGCATTGCTTTTATCCAAATAACTAAAGGAGTAATCGGTTAATTTAGGTGTAGCAGGCAAGGTCTTCGCTTTTGCAGCCACGTGGCTTTTAAATTCAGACCAGGAAACGGCCCCCAATGTAACAGTAGCAGGTTTACCGTTGCGTAAATAGCTTATTTGATACGGGCTGCCTATGTTATATAAGTATATGTAAGTAATTAAGTTACGGCAAACATCAATTGCCCTGTATAGTTTTAATCCCCCGGCGTAGCCACTTAAGGTATCAATCAGTTTTGCAGCACTGATGCCGTTAATACTGGTAATCTGATCGCCCGGTAACAGCTTATCCTCTGTCGACGCATCCGCTCGTACAACAAGATGGCTTCCATCAAACTCCCTGATCAATACGGGAAATAACAAGTGGCTCCCGCGTTTAAGCTGGTTAACCAGGCTATCCGGGTAATTAAACGAGCTATGCCCTTCACCAAGGGCGCCAACTAACCGCGCCATGGCGGACCAGGCCTGCCGTTCAGTCATATCATCATGCAAAATGCTTTTTACACTGTCTGTCAGCATCTTGTATCGTTGCATGCTGATGCTGTGATACATATTAGGGTGAACCTTATCTATGGTAGTGGTGAGGTAAGTGATATCATCGTTTAGCTGTTTCTTAGAAAAGCGTCTTTCAATTACCGTAGTATCTTGCGCGAAAGCATGTTGAAACGCGAAAGAAATTAAGACTGATAATAATAGTTTCATATGAGCGTAGACGCGTTGACTGTAAAAATGGTTGCAAGGAAATTTTAAGCTGACAACATTTTTTAAAGTTCAATACAACAGCATCAATTTAGGGGGAAGCTTATACAAGGCCCATAGCAATTGATTTAAGGGCTTGTGGTTTATAATAATCTAACACTATAAAAAGCAATTGCGATTATTTCATGATAAGATGCTACAATGAAAGGCTAACATCTAATAAGGATAGTGCAGCTGTGTAATCGATATTTGTTTAACGATTGTACAAGGATAGCCTATGAAAGTATAGGATAAAACATTGGCTATTTTTACTGTCGCTTATTATAAACCACATGGCATTAACAGGTAATCAAACTTACCGGGACATCACCATCCGATTCCCCGGACAGATCATTATCGGAAAAAACGCGCTACAAAAGCTGATTGATGAGATATCCCTTGCCGGATATTCTAATGTAATTATGATTACTATCGACCCCTTATTGCCCAAACTGCAGCCGGTTATACAGCAGTTGGAAGAATTGGGGATCAGCGTTACTGTAAACTCGTCTATTATTCAGGAACCCTCCTTTGCCGATCTGGAGGCCATGCTAAAATCCTTCAGTCATATTTTTGCCGACGCGGTAATTGGCATAGGCGGCGGCAGTGTGCTGGATATAGCTAAGCTGGTGGCAGCCCAGTTAGATAACCCGCAATCTTTAGCTGATATTGTGGGCAACGGCTTATTAAAAGGCCGCCGCAAAAAACTGATATGTATCCCAACCACTGCCGGTACGGGCAGCGAGGTATCGCCCAATGCCATACTGATAGATGAAACCGATAATCAAAAGAAAGGTATCATCAGCCCGTATTTGGTACCCGATACAGTGATCATTGATCCGGCTTTGATGGTTAGCCTGCCACCGGCGGTAACAGCCGCCACCGGCCTTGATGCCTTAACCCATTGTTTAGAGGCCTACACCAACCTGTACGCCCACCCCTTTATTGATATGTATGCTTACGAAGGCATGCGCCTGATAGCTGAAAACCTGGTTAAAGCCGTAACCGATGGCAGCGATGAAGATGCCCGTGCGCAATTGGCCATTGGCAGTATGCTGGGTGGCTTTTGTTTAGGCCCGGTCAATACAGCGGGGGTGCATGCGTTATCTTACCCGTTGGGCAGTATGTTTCACCTGGCGCACGGCTTATCTAACGCCTTGTTATTGCCTTATGTAATGGAATTTAATATGCCATCGGCGCCTGCGCGTTACGCGGCGGTTGCCCGGGCATTAGGCTGTACCAGCGGCAAAACCGATGAGGAAACCGCCATGGCAGGCATCGAAAAAATAAGGGAACTGATACAGGAGTGTGGCATAGTTGCCACCCTAAGTGAAGCTGGCATTAACAAAGAAGCCATACCCGATATGGCTGTTGATGCCATGAAAATTACCCGGCTGTTAAAAAACAACCCCCGCCCTATCAATTTAAACGACGCTATAGATATTTACGAGGCGGCATATTAACACATAATGAAAGTAAAAAAGAAATATAATGGCTTAGTGGTGCCATCTGTTACACCCCTTACGGAAAACCACAAACTGGATCATAAAGCAGTTGAAAAGATCTTCGATAGTTTTTTCAATTTTGGCGCCCTGCCTTTTATATTAGGCACTACCGGCGAGGCATCGTCTTTACCCGTTAGTGTAAAGCACGACTTTATTAAACTGGCTGCTAAATTAAAGCAACCCGGCAAAATGCTTTATACCGGGATATCATCCAACTGCGTGGCCGAATCTATTGAGATGGCCAAACGCTGTGCCGATGAGGGTGTAGATGCCGTAGTGGCACACTTGCCTGCCTACTTTAACTTAACCGAGCACGAGATAAAAAAATACTTTGAAACACTGGCCGATCTGATCCCGCTGCCGCTCATCGTTTATAATATCCCGTCTACTACCCACATATCTATCCCGGTAAAACTGATTGATGAATTGAGTTACCATGATAATATTGTAGGCACTAAAGATTCGGAACGGAGTGATGAACGTTTAGATCAATCATTAAGCCTGTGGGCAAACCGCAGCGATTTCAGTCACTTTTTAGGTTGGGCGGCAAAATCGGCCTATGCTTTAATTAACGGCAGCGATGGTTTAGTGCCCAGCACCGGTAACCTTTGCCCCGATATTTACCAGGAAATGATAGGCGCGGTAGAGCGCGACGACCAGCAAACGGCCTATATGCTACAGGCACATTCCGATCTGTTGGGCGATCTGTACCAAAGCAAGCGTTTATTGGGCGGATCGTTAGCGGCATTAAAATCATTAATGCAAAGCGCGGGCCTGTGCCAGCCTTATATGATGCCGCCGCTGGATCGGGTATCACAACTGGACGCCGCCGAATTGCAGCGTACCCTGCACAATATTATCGCTAAGGAAAACCTTAACCTGCCTTTTTACCAATGAGTACAGATAAACCCATTATAGGAATTACCATGGGCGATCCGGCCAGCATTGGCCCCGAGATAGCCATAAAAGCTCTCTTAACCGAACGCCTGTTTGAAGTTTGCCGCCCGGTAATTATTGGTGACGCGGCCGTGTTTGAAGCTATTGTAGAACGTTTTGGATCGAAAGCTAAAATACATGCCATCAGCGATATTAAAGACGCCCGCTTTGTATATGGCCAACCGGATGTGTACGATCTGCAAAATGTAGATATGGCGCAGTTTAAGTTCGGCGAGATTTCAGCCATGGCCGGCGAGGCATCGTTCCAGGCGGTAAAGAAAGTAATTGAGCTGGCTATGGCGGGTGAAATAGACGCGACAGTTACCGGCCCGATCAATAAAAAATCGGTTAACGAAGCCGGGCACCATTTTGCCGGGCATACCGAAATATACGCGCACTTTACGGGCACCAAAAAATACGCCATGCTACTGGTGGAAGATCATATGAAAGTGATCCACGTATCAACCCACGTATCCCTGCGCCAGGCCTGCGATCTGGTGAAGAAAGACCGTATTGTAGAAGTGACCGAATTGCTGCACCACGGCCTGATATCATTAGGCGAGAAGAACTTAAAGATAGGAATTGCAGGGTTAAACCCACATGCCGGAGATTCGGGCCTGTTCGGTACGGAAGACGATATGGAAATATTGCCTGCAGTTGAAGAAGCCCGCCGCTTAGGTTACGATGTGGAAGGCCCGGTACCGGCGGATACGATGTTCTCTAAAGCATCAACCGGGTATTACGGTGGTGTTGTGGCTATGTACCACGATCAGGGGCATATCCCCTTTAAACTGACCGGCTTTAAGTGGAATAGCGAAAAGCAGCAGATGGATAGTGTAAAGGGTGTAAATATTACTATGGGTTTGCCTATTATCCGCACGTCGGTTGATCATGGTACGGCTTTCGAGATAGCCGGCAAGGGCGTTGCCAGTCCGGATGCCCTGATCCTGGCAATCGAATCGGCTATACAGTTGAGCAAATACCGCTTAGCGCAAACGATATGATAGCGGTTATTGCAGATGACCTTACAGGAGCAGCCGAACTGGCTGGTATCGGTTTAACTTATCATCTGAAAACCGAGATCAACACTGTTGTAGATCCCAACTGCAATGCCGACCTGCTGATCATCTCCACTGATACCCGCTCATTACCGGCTAAAGAAGCCAAACAGGTTATCGCGCAAATTACCCGTGAACTGGTAAAACTTAAACCCCGGTTGATCTTTAAAAAGATAGACTCGGTGCTCCGCGGCCATATCCTGGCCGAGATTAGCAGCCAAATGGAAGCATCAGGTTTAAACCGCGCGCTGATAGTAGCCGGTAACCCATCGCACGGCAAAACCATTATTGATGGCGCATATTATTATTTGGACCAACCCGTTCACTTAAGCAATTACGCTAATGATCCTGCCTTCCCCGTTAAATCATCAGATGTAAAAATCATGTTGCGGGCAAATGGCAGTGTACAATTGCTTAAAAGCCATCAACCCCTGCCCCTTACCGGTATTACCTTGGGCGAAGTAGCCACTGATGCTGATTACGATAAATGGATAGCGCAAACAGACAGTGATACGCTTATTGCCGGCTCGTCCGGACTATTCAGTAGCCTGGTGAATTATCTAAGGCCTGTACCGTCGGGTGTAACCCCGGCAGAACCATTAGCAACAACCCCACGTCTATTTGTATTTGGAAGCACCTTTAATAAATATAACGACCAAATAAAAGACGGCCACCTGAACGGTATCCCGGTGCTGTACCTTTCGGAAGATCTTATTTTTGATGAAACGGGTACGGTGTTATCTGATAATTATATTGATGCGGTAGCCGCCATCCTAAAACAAAAAGGCAGTTGTATTATGGCCATTAGGCCTGATGCAACGCGCCATAAAAGTATTGATCCCTGTGTGCTTGCCCGTAAGATGGGCTTACTGGTAAGCGGCATACACCATAAAATACCACTGCAGCAATTGTTAATAGAGGGCGGCGCTACGGCTACCGCTATATTGCAGCAATTGCATATCTTTAAACTGTACCCCATTAAGCAAATTGCGCCGGGCGTTATTAGCACCAGCATACCCGGCAATAACCAATTAACCATAACTTTAAAACCCGGCAGCTACCAATGGCCACCCGAGGTTTGGTAACCAACCCAATAAACCTGTTTAATGATGAGACACGAAACCCTGCACCTGATTGATTATGTAATTATAGCCGTGGCGCTGGCCGTTTCCCTAACTATAGGGCTGCGTTTTTCTAAAGGCCAAAACTCTACTAAAAAATATTTTGTATCGCGCGGGTCACTTCCGGCCTGGGCTATCGGTATGTCGCTCATGGCAACATTGATCAGCAGTGTTACTTTTTTGGCTTATCCCGGCGAGGGTTTTTCTTCTAACTGGATCTTATTAGTTCAGGGATTAATGGTGCCGGTGGTACTGTTAGGCATGGTTTGGTTTGTGGTGCCGCTTTACCGTAAGGTGATTGGCGTAAGCACTTACGAGTATTTTGAAAAACGCTTTGGCACCTTTGCCCGCTTTTATAGTTCGGTAGGTTTTGTGCTCACGCATTTTTCTAAAATGGGGACGGTATTTTTCCTGCTGGCTTTAGCCCTGGCCAATATGACCAATACCAACGCCTACGCTATTGTATGGATCATCGGCATTGTCATTATCGTCATCACCCTTATCGGCGGTATCGAGGCGGTTATCTGGGCCGATGTGGTTCAGGGCTTTTTGCTGATAGCGGGCGGTATCGTTTCTTTTTTCATCCTGGTATTTTCTATCAAGGGCGGTTTCCCCGAGCTTTGGCGCGTGGCTACCATCCACAATAAAACAAATTTTGGCCCCTATACCTGGGATTTTAAAAAGCTGACCTTTATAGTAATGGTGATTAACGGCTTTTTTTACGCTATCCAAAAATACGGCACCGATCAAACCATGGTGCAGCGGTACCTTTCCGCTAAAACAGATAAAGGCGCCATCAGGGCATCATTATTGGGCGTTGCCTTAACCGTTCCATTATGGGGCTTATTTATGTTTATCGGTACGGCATTATTTGTATTTTACCAGCAGCACCCCTTGCCTGCGGATATTAAAAGCGATGCCGTTTTCCCTTATTTCATCATGACCGAATTGCCGCCGGGCGTAGTAGGTTTAATATTAGCCGCGCTGATCTCGGCCGCTATCTCCAGTTTGGGCGCCGACCTGAATTGCCTTTCGGCGATTGGGGTGGAAGATTACTACAAGAAATTTAAACCCGGAAAATCAGATACCCAATACTTAAAAGCCGGCCGCTGGATTGTAGTTGGGGCCGGTGTAGGCGCTATCGGGATTGCATCGTTATACCTGATTGCCGGCGGCGAAGGGGCGTTGGGTATTGTGTTTACACTGTATGCCATCTTCTCGGGCGGTATTGTGGGAATCTTCCTTTTGGGATTATTCAGCGCGAGGGCTAATCGGCAGGGGCTTAATATTGGCATTATTGCCTGTATCATATTCACCGCCTGGGCATTTTTAACATCGGCCAAAATTGGTATGGGTCCCGAAAAACATATCCTACTTAACCTTGGAAAATATAACTTTACCCAGCATAAATATATGCTGGGCGTTTACAGCCATTTTGTGGTAATTATTGTTGGTTACGTAGCCAGTCTGTTTTTCCCCAAACCTGTGTTAGATAAAAACCTGCTGTACAGCGGCTGGTTAGAAGCTATGCGCGCCCGTAAACTGGAAGAGAAAAATTCATAATTAACGAATGAAAATTAAAGCATTTGCGCTATCAGTGGTTACCCTTTTTTCAGGTATCGCGGCAAACGCGCAATTAAAATTAGGCGCACTGTTTACCGATAACATGGTTTTGCAACAGCAAACCCAAGCCCCCATTTGGGGTTGGGACGTTGCCGGTAAGACGGTAACCGTAACTACATCGTGGAACAATAAAAGCTATAAGGTTACTACCGCCAGTACCGGCAAATGGATGGTAAAGGTGGCTACCCCGGCTTATGGCGGGCCGTATACTGTAACCATTAGCGATGGCAAACCCATTAAGCTAAATAACGTACTGATTGGCGAGGTTTGGCTTTGCGCCGGGCAATCTAACATGGAAATGCCGGTTAAAGGTTTTAAAGGTGCGCCGGTAATTGGTTCTTTAGATGCCATACTGAAATCCAACAATCCCGACATTCATATTTATACCGTTCCTCACGCATCGGTAACTACCGCGCAGGATACCAGCAAGCCGAGCAACTGGCACGTAGCCACGCCCGAGTTTGTGGCTAACTTTAGCGCTACGGGATATTTCTTTGGTCGCTTACTAAATCAAACCTTGCATGTGCCGATAGGCCTCATTAGCGATAACTATGGTGGCTCTACGGCCGAAGCCTGGATGGATGCGGAAGGTTTGAAAGATTTTAGCGAGATCCGGATACCTAAAAAAACGGATACCATTAAAGTAGTTACCCGTACGCCTACAACTTTGTTTAATGGCATGCTATACCCGGTTATTGGTTATGGCATTAAAGGCTGTATCTGGTACCAGGGCGAATCAAACTACGACCGCCCCGACCGTTATGAACAGCTATTCCCCGCCATGGTAAAGCGCTGGCGCGACCTATGGGGACAAGGCGATTTCCCTTTCTACTACACCCAGATAGCCCCTTACGATTATGCCCAATTGCCGCCCTACAATTCGGGCGGGAAGTATAACTCAGCCTACCTGCGCGATGCCCAGCGCAAGGCCTTAAGGTATATCCCAAACAGCGGCATGGCGGTGCTGATGGACGTAGGCGAACAGGCCACCATACACCCCGCACGCAAGGAAGAACCCGGTACAAGGCTGGCCTACCTGGCCCTGTCGCTAACCTATAATCAGGCTATCAAAACCTATATTTATACCAGTCCGCTTTATAAGGATATCACCATCAACGGCAGCATAGCTACTATCAACTTTACCAATGCCGATCAGGGCCTTACCTCGTTTGGCAAAACTTTGCAGTATTTTGAGATTGCGGGTAAGGACAAAACATTCCGCCCGGCTACGGCTGTTATTTCGGGCAGCGCGATATTGGTATCGTCGCCATTGGTGAAAGAACCTGTGGCTGTGCGCTACGCTTTCCGCGATTTTATTGTGGGTGATCTTTTTGGTACAAACGGACTGCCTGTATCCTCGTTCCGCACCGATGACTGGTAAAACAAAATGATGATGAAAAAACTGCTTTTCGCTATTGTGGTATGCTGTTTCGGCTTAAATGCCTATGCGCAAAAGCCAGCCGGAATTGACCGGTATAACCAAACCTGGACCAGTCAAAGTCAAAACTCATCTCAATCAATGCCTTGCGGCGGCGGCGATATCGGGTTGAATGTTTGGGTAGAGAAAGGCGAGCTATTTTTTTACATCGCCCGCAGCGGCACATTTGACGAGAATAACGCTATGCTGAAACTGGGCCGGGTGCGCGTAAAGCTATCCCCCAACCCATTTGATGGCGGCGATTTTAAACAGCAACTCATCCTGCAAAATGGTTCGGTATCCATCAACGGTAAAAATGGCCAGCTATCCACACAAATAAAAGTTTGGGTGGATGTTTTTCGTCCGGTGATCCATGTGGAGATGCAAAGCAACCAGGCCGTAAAAACAGAAGCCGCTTTTGAAAGCTGGCGGTACAAAGACCGGCCGGTTACAGGTTCCGAAAAAAACGAAGGATCGTGGAAGTTCTCGCCACAGAAAAATATAATTACGAGAAAAGACCAGATCGCTTTCGCGGACAACCGTGTCCTGTTCTATCATCATAACTTAGACTCTACCGTATTTGATGCTACTGTAAAACAGCAGGCCATGGATGCGGTGAAAGCGGAGATGTTTAACCCGCTAAAAAACCTCACCTTTGGTGGTACCATGCGGGGCGCAAACCTGCAGTCTGCGGGCACCTATACCGGCAAATATGTGGATACCGATTTTGAAGGATGGAAACTGCAAAGCAAATCGGCTGCTAAACAACAGGAACTTACCATCTATCTGAACACTACCCAAACCGCCTCCATCGCCGAATGGCAAACGGATTTAAATAAGGTAGTAAAGGATGCCGAAACACACCAAAAAACCGCCTGGCAAAAAACAGCGGATTGGTGGAAACAATATTGGGACAGGAGTTTTATTTATATTAACCCCGACAAGGCTAATAACACTGCCGAATGGCAAACAGGTAAAAATTACCAGCTATTCCGCTATATGCTGGGCTGTAATGCTTACGGGCAATATCCTACTAAATTTAACGGCGGCCTGTTTACTTACGATCCGGTTTATATTAATAAAGATTTAAGCTATACCCCCGATTTCCGTAACTGGGGCGGCGGTTTAATGACGGCCCAAAACCAACGGCTGGTTTATTTCCCCATGTTAAAAAGCGGTGATATAGACATGATGAAGCCGCAATTTGATTTCTATCTGCGGTCGCTCCGCAACGCCGAGCTGCGCAGCAAAGTTTACTGGGGGCACGAAGGCGCTTCTTTTACCGAACAACTGGAAAACTTCGGCTTGCCTAATTTTGCCGAGTATGGTTCCAAACGCCCTGCTAATTTTGATAAAGGGGTAGAGTACAATGCCTGGCTGGAATATACCTGGGATACCGTTTTTGAGTTTTGCCTGATGATGCTGGAAACCGAACGGTACGAGGGGAAGGACATTCACCAATACCTGCCTTTTATCCAAAGCTGCCTTACTTTTTTTGATGAGCATTATCAATACTTAAGCAAAGCGCGCAGTGCTAAAGCGCTGGATGGCAATGGGCATTTAGTGCTTTATCCGGGTGCGGGTGCGGAGACTTATAAAATGGCTACCAATGCCACTTCTACCATTGCCGCGCTGCAAACTATTACCAAACGTTTGCTGGATTTGCCTGCTAATTACCTGACAAAAGAGGAGCGTGCAAAACTGGTCGACTTTACCAAACGCATCCCGCCTATTACTTACCGGGAGATGAACGGACACAAAATGCTTTCACCGGCGCAAAGCTGGGAGCGTATCAACAACGTGGAAAGCACCCAGTTTTATAGCGTATTCCCCTGGGGTATTCATGGGTTAAATAAACCCGACCTGGATATTGCCCTGAACACCTGGAAATACGATACCCTTGCCATCAAATTCCGCAGCGGGGTGGGCTGGAAACAGGATAATATCTTCGCCGCGCGGTTAGGCCTCACCAAAGAAGCCGCCGAACTGACCACCTTTAAACTGAAAGATTCCGGCAGGCGTTTTCCGGCATTTTGGGGGCCCGGCTTCGACTGGACGCCAGACCATAACTGGGGCGGTTCGGGTATGATCGGCCTGCAGGAAATGCTGATGCAGGTGGATGGTCAAAAGATCTGCCTCTTCCCCGCCTGGCCAAAAGATTGGGATGTGCATTTTAAATTGCATGCGCCTTATAACACTACCGTTGAAGGTGTATTAAAGGATGGCAAGGTAGCTTCGCTTAAAGTTTTACCGGCAGAGCGGATGAAGGATGTGGTAGTGATGCTGAAGTAGGGCGGCGGCTCCTATTACTTGCGCTCGTCTGTGACGAGTGCTTAATGTGGCCCTGCGATTGCATCGCATCTCGCGTCACAGACGCTCAACAGTATTAAGCACTCGTCACAGACGAGTGCAAGATAGACAAAATAGGGGTTAACACAACTTAACACAATTCGATGTTAACCCAAATTAAACACCTGACAAACAACACTTTAATGCTTTTCCGGGGTTAACATCAAAACTAAGCTTATAGTTTTAATCTGCAAGATCTTTCGAAGTAGAGCTGCGGAGCCAAAAACATGTCATTTCTGTCCCCGCAGGGTCCTCTCGGAGAGACCTGCGTAAACTAAAGGACGAAGGATAAAAGCAGCAGTTCTGTTTCCCCTTCAGGGGGTTAGGGGGCTATCTATCTACAGGCATCCAAGTCTCCATATCTACATGGCCGCGGTTGCCCCAGGCGTAGTACGGGATCAGGCGGATATTAACGGTTTGCTTACCCGTGCTGATCTCTTTATACAACTGGTTTTTCCAGTTTGTTTTGCTGTGCAGATCGGCTTTGCCGGTAAGGCTCATGATCTCGCTGCCATCAATTTTTATCAGTTCGGGTTTTAGGATGATGTTTGCCGGTATGGCCACGTTAAATACTTTCTGGCCCTTTGGCAGGTCTTTTGATTCCAGGCAATAGACGATCGGTCCGCGCTTAACCGCTACCTGGTTACGGGTTTCCTCTACCAGCGGATTAGCTTCCATTAGTTTGGCCGGCATGGGCAGGTTCAGTTCAATTTTATCGCCGGCTTTCCAAACGCGGTTAACTTCGGCATACTCGCCCGAAATTAATTTTGTGTTTACTGCTATACCGTTCACCGTTAAAATTGCGCCATTGCACCATCCGGGGATCCGTAAAAATACAGACAGGGCCTTTGCCGGAACCTGCTGCATGGTGATGCTAATCCTGCCGTTCCATGGATATTCCGTTACCTGCGATAATTTGACAGTCGAACCATCCTTTAATTTGGTTGACAGGTTATTACCACCATATAAATTAAACCAAAGGCCTTTATCGGATATGCTGTAGGCATAATCGCTCACCTCGGCAATAGTGCGCACCACATTTGGCGGGCAGCAATTGGATAGCTTAATATATCCTACCCTATCCTTAGACCATCGCGAATTGAAGGTCAGGTCGTCTGAAAAACTCAAGGGGTTAGTATATAAAAATTCACGGCCGGATAAGCTGATGCCGGATAGTACGCTATTATATAGGGCCAGTTCCACAACATCAGCATATTTGGCTTTGCCGGTTAACTGCAGCATGCGCCAGTTCCATAACATATTACCAATATTGGCACAGGTTTCGTTATGGGCGGTGGCATTGGGTAATTGATAATCCCTGCCGTAAGCCTGGTGCACCTGTTGAATTTCTTTGGGATTATACGATGTAGCATCAGGCGAAACACCATCATACAAAGCGCCGGTGGCACCCGTTACATACATTTTGCGGCTTACCATATCATTCCAGATCAGGTTGAGCGAGTGCATCAATGTGGTATCCCCGGTTTCGGCAAATACATCGGCAACGCCGGCATAAAGGTAATTACCACGTACGGCATGCCCCATCGCGGTAGTTTGCTGGCGGAAAGGGATCCGGTCTTGGTTATCATCGGTGCCGTCCTTGTTGGCCCCTCTTAAATCTATCAGTCGTTTTGCCAGTTGTAAATATTTAGGGTTTTGCGTGGTGCGGTACATCTCAACCACGCCCATATAATGCGATGGGCAGATGGCGCTCCGGGCAGCTTCCGGCGATGCCGAGCTATAAAATTTATCCAGATAATCGGTTGCCTTTTCGGCGATGGTTAAAAAGTTCCGTTTTCCGGTAACCCGGTAATGTACACAAGCGGCCGTCATTAAATGCCCAAGGTTATAGGCTTCAAAATTGTTTGGGTCTTTAAAAGCGGTTTCCTCCCCACGCTTATGCTGCGAAATAATTACGGGTGTGTGGATATATCCGTCTGCCCGCTGGCTTTTACCGATAACGGTAATGGCATGTTCCATCAGCGCATCCAGTTTAGGATCATGGGTAGAGGCATACATACTGGCAACGGCTTCCAGCAGCTTATAAAAATCGCCATCATGAAAAGGCGGGCCCGAGTGCGAACCCGTATCCAGCCCGGCGGCAATCTCAAAGTTTTTAAACGCGTGACTGATCTTAGGGTCGGTATAAATGCGCCACAGGTTGGGGATCATGGTATCGCGGCACACCTTAAAACGGTCGGCCCAAAAGCCTTTAGTCCAGCTTACGTTGCCCATATCCACACTGCTTAATTTAGCGTAGGGACTGGCTGATGTGTTCACCAATGCCTTGCTTTGCGCCGATGCATCTAACTTCAGCAAGCCGGTCAGCGCGGCTATAGCTAATATCGTTTTCACTTTGCTCATTTCTTTATTGATTATTTCGGGTCGTACACTTGCTCTAATAATTTTACCGGGCCTAATAAACCTGCCGGTAACAGGGATTTGGTTTCCAGGCGATAAGGGGCGTTTGTCCACGTAATGCGTTTATTTTCGGGCAGGTTATGGTCGCCCATTAGGCGGTTGGCCCAGGTATTGGTCACCGCTATCCTTAATGTATTTTCACCGGGTTTTAGCGCTTTGGCAATATTTACCCGGTAGGGATAAGTCCAGGCCACGCCACAGTCAATCCCGTTTACATATACCTGCGCCATATTGGCCACCTTACCCAAATCCAGCCAAACCTGCGTACCCGCGCCTTTTTGTTGTGGCTTAGCCCATTTAAAAGTGGCAGTATAATTTGCTGTGCCCGAGTAATATTTTATTCCCTCTTCCGCCCGTTTCGACCAATCCTCCAGATCATCAAATTGCACAGGTTGACTCGGGCCTCCATATTTGGCATCAAATTGCACTTTCCAACCATTTAACTGTTTACCGTTTTTAGCAGTCGACGGCCATACGCCGTTGTCATCAAACAGGTAAGGTTTGGTAATAACCTGGTCGAGCACCACAAAGGTTGATCCGTTGGCCGGGAGATCCAGTTTCATTAATGAACGGCCATTTTTAGTTTCCCAATTGGTGGCGTTACTGATCTCCCCAGTAACCGGGTTAAAGATCCGTGGTGCGCGGCTACCGTTACGTAATGACAGGTTAATGGTCCGGTCAGCAGCCTGCTGGTTGGAGATAAAATAGATATCAAAACCTTGTCCCGAGCGGTGCCTCCAAACAATATCTTCGGCGTGTTTACCCGCGCTATCAGTTGCCCAAACATCGCGCGCGATGCCTAATTCGTCAAGTGTTTCTTTTTTATACGGACCGATTAGTAATTTCCCTTTTGATCCTTTTATACCGGGCGATGGGTAATCTATCGTGTCCGTGTTTTCATCGTTAAAAATTACGTTAGCCCCGGCTTTTATCAACTCCTGGATCTTATTAAACACTTCTGCCGACATTTGTGCATTTGGATCCATCAGCGTTTTGCCCGGTATTAGCAATAAGCCATAACTTGCCCCGCCTGGTAAAACAATCCGGCCATTTTTAACCTTAGCCAAACGCAGTAACGCATCCTTATTAAACGAATCGTAAGCGTAGCCACGCAGTGGGTCGGTAAACATATCCGCAGTTTCCATATTGGCTGAGTGGCTGGCATCTTCTACCATATTCCTGATAGGTTCACCTTTATTGCTTAACCTGTCCACCTCACTCAATACTTTTTTCAATCCAAATAAGCCTGGCAGTGTACTCACCAGGCGTGTTGGCAATACCGCACGGCGCGGTGTTTCCTCACCCGTAAAAACGGCAATGTCAGCTACCGGGTGCCCCATTTGTAATAGCGCCTGGCAGCGTTGGATATAATCTATCCAGGCCTTGCCCGGTTTCCACCAGGTTTGGTCACGCTGGAAGAAATTACCAATGCCGTCCAGTGTCATGCCGGGCTTGCGGTCGAGCCAGGGGTTGTGAGCATTTACGTGGAACACCATGCGGTTAATACCTAAGGCAAAATTGCGGTCGGCCATGGTTTTCAGCATGCCGGGGTGTTCGTCCCACATCAGGCGCAGCTCGGTAAAAGCCTCGGCCTGGATGATGTTTTTGCCATAGATATGCCCGCCCGAAATAGCGTCCAGCATATCGTTAGGCTTATCGTGCGTAGGGCTGCGGAACCAAAATTCGCCCATAGGGATATCCGATTTACTGTAGTGCAGCATACCGTCGCTCACCATTGTTGGCGCCACGCTCTCAGCTGTGAAAGTGCAGCCCTTTTCATGCGCCAGTTTGGCCATGGTGCCATAAAAATTATCAACCATTAACTGGGCAATGGTTTCGCGTATGTCACTCAGTACTTTTTCAGATTCTTCGGCGCTTTGGATAGGCACGCCCGCCATCAGCGGCAGATAAGGCAGCAGATCGTACCCGCGGCGTTTCTTAAACTCGGCCGCAAATATGGGCGACCAGTTTTGGCTGCCACACTCCCAGCTATCGATATGGAAGATCTTTAAAACCCGCTTTGCCAACTCGGGACCGCCGTGTTTAATAGCCTCGCCAAACCAATTATTAAACTGTATGGTGGCCGCTTCGGGACTAAATTTATCGCACTCCAAGCCGTTACCCGCCCCGCCCGTAGCGTTGGTATGCCCGGTGCTGGTATGCCCGATACGCAGGATGGTCCAGTTACCCGCAGGCGCAGTCCAGTTCAGTTTACCATCGGCACCTAATTTACCGGTGATGTTGATGATCTTGTCTTTCGGTACGCACAAGTCGTCTGGCAATTGCGCCGTTGTGCTACTTTTACTGATGCGCCATACTTCACCGGTTTTACTTTCGTATTGATGCAGTTTGGGTTCGGATGATAGTTCGATGCCAGATATCTTGAGCGACGGTTTCCATTTGGCAAAGTCCAGATCTTCAGCACCCGGTTCCGAGCCTGTTTTATCGTAAGTGAACCTAAAATATTTGGCGGTGGTTGTCGGGATGGTATTGGTGATCTCCGCATCGCCATCCTGCCAGCCGTGACGCGGCGGAATTAAGCGCGTTACGTTAAAATAATGCTCACCATCCTGACTGGCCTCTACCAATAAGCGTTCCGACTGGTAATTACTGGCCGCCGTATGGATTACCAGCGAGCGGCAGGTAAAAGGCTTTTCGAACTCCAGCCGCAGCCAGCAGGCCTCCGAGGTAGAGAAGCTTTTTTTGTTACCCCGCAGAACCAAATACTGCACATCAGTATTTGGCAGGCTAACGGTAATTTTAGGCTGTGCATCATAACTGCTGCTGCCTTCGCCGGGGAGACTTGGGTAGGCCAGCACTTCAATATCTTTATAATAGTTTTTATAGTGCGCCGGAATAGGCAGCGTATCATGATAAACTTTGCCGCTTGTAATAAACGTTTTCGAGGTCACCACCTTTTGCATGGACAATTCAGGCGTGATCCAGGGGCCGCCAGCCAGGGCAAATCCGTCGCAATCGTGCATGGCCAGTTTTACGCCAATGCGGTCGGCTTCCTGCATGGTGAATTTGACCATGGCCCACCATTCGGGCGTTAACTGCGCCACCGGGTTGGGGATCATGGGCGGGTTGGTGACGCTTTTTATGGGCATCAGGTAAGCACCGCCAATGCCCGCATCCTTCATGCTTTGCAAATCAGCGGTCACCCCTTCGCGGGTTACCGCGCCATACATCCAGTACCAAAACACCCAGGGCCTGGCTGCTTCGGGCGGATGCAGGAATACCTGCTTGAGCTGATCTTTAGCGATGACTTTGCCGAGCACCTGGGCCGTGGCCGGAATAATGAAATAAACCAGACATACACAAATAATCAGAATCGCTCTTTTAATCGTCATGGTTTTTTAACTCTTATTCCGTGGCCCATTTCTACTAAATCCTTCGGCAGATCATCAGCGAATAGCAATTGGAAACGGTAGTGATAATTACGCGCGGGTACCATATACTGATCAAGCGGTGCCGCAACGGCACTCCAGCTATCGTTACCGCCTACGCCCATTTGCACCAAATCTATATTTAAGGTAATGTAACCGGCATCAACCAATTTATTGGTGTGGCGGGCTTTTGTGATGTTTTGCTCGGTATAGCGCCAGGCGCTCATGCTCAATAAACTATCGGCCGCTATCCATAACCCCGTTTTTTTATCGGAAAGAGACATCCAGCGCACATCGGTACGGTTTCCATTTTCCTGCGGAACCACATAAGGCTCGATAAAGTTGCTGATGGTAGACATGTATATACCCGCCTTGAAACCTGTGCGACGGTCTATGTAATTTTCCAGCGGACCACGGCCATAGTAGACTATGTTGGTATCCGCTTTTGCTATCCCCATCTGCATACCAACTTTAGGCATATCCGGGTGTTTCCCTATAACGTGCATTTGATAATCTACACTGATCGCCCCGTCACCCCTGATGATATAACTAACGTCCACTTTTACCGAATCGTTCAGTACATTATAGGATGAAGTTATACCGACATAACCGTTCTGTTCCTTATTTGACAGACCTATACTTTTTAACTGGGGTTTGTTATCATACCAAAACTTTAACTTAACGGGAGATTTCCAACCCCTACGGTCGTTATCGGTAACCGGGCGCGTAAAATGCGGAAGCAACGGTGCAAAAACATGCTCCTTCCCTTTCCAAACATAAGAGTGGATAGCGCCATCCTGGCGACTAAACGTTAATTGAAAATTGTTGCCTTTTATCTTGTAATCGTTTTTGGTAGTTTCAACGCTAAGCGGTGCATACTTTTTGGTATCAGGTTTCAGTTTGGCCAGCCCAGTTAAAGCGAATTGATCTTCGGCTATTTCGTATCCTTTTGGGGCCCATGTTCTGTTTTCCGCAAGCGCGAAATAAATATTGGCTAAGTACTCGTGCCCGGCTGCATAAGCAGGCAAGTATTGTTTGATATTGATGATTGTGTCATTGCCAGCTTTAAGATTGATCCGCGGCATTTTAATTTTGTCGATAATAGCCCCATCCTCTAAAACATCCAGCTCTACATCATACACATTCAAATTAGTAGCGGCATGCCAGTTTTTAATGCTGATAGTTGCCTTAGCCGCATCCACCAACTTACATTCCGCCGGTTGAAATACGTGCTTGCATTCGTAAATAGCAGCCTTAGGCCGGCCATCCGACGCTACAATGCCCTTGATGGTAAAATCATCAAAATACTTCTCGCCGTAATCGCCGCCGTAGGCGTAGAACGATTTGCCGGTTGAATCTTTCTTCAATAAACCCTGGTCTTTAAACTCCCAGATGGCCCCGCCGATGATGCGCGGCGTGGTGCGCCATTGGTCCCAAAATTCTTTCAGGTTACCTACCGAGTTACCCATGGCGTGGGCATATTCCACAAAAAATATCGGGCGGTTATCGCCATTTTTTTGATTAGCCAGCAATGGCGCGGTATACAAACCCGGATACATGCGGCTCACAATATCCACATAAGGTTGATCGATAGGGTTTTGCAGGCGGTGCGAGTGGTCGTTTGTTTTGGGATAGCGCGGATCGTCGGTCGCTATGTAGCCTTCGGCTTGCGGTGTGCCTTGCGCAGGTTCGTAATGCACGGGGCGGGTGATATCAAAATCGTGCACCCAGCCGGCCATAGCCGAGTGGTTTGGCCCGCGACCGGCTTCGTTACCCAAACTCCAGATGATCACACTCGGATGGTTTTTATCGCGCATCACCATACGGGTTACCCTGTCCAGATAAGCCCCCGCCCATTGCGGGTCGTTGCTCAGTTTAGAACCCAAACCGTGCGTTTCCAAATTGGCCTCGTCGATCACCAAAATCCCGTACTGGTCGCAAAGATCGTACAGGTAAGGATCGGATGGGTAATGGCTGGTACGGATACAGTTAAAGTTGAAACGTTTGATGGTTTGTACATCGCGCAAAATATCCTCACGGGATAATGCCTTGCCTTTTATAGGATCATGATCGGGGCGGTTTACACCGTACAGGTAAGTTATTTTTCCATTAATCAGTAGTTTTCCATTATCCTTCCCAAACTCAATACTGCGGAAACCAACCTTACAGCTTTTTACTTCCAGTACGTGGCCGGTGCTATCCTCTAAAGTTAAAGCCAAAGTGTACAGGTTCGGGGCTTCGTCACTCCATTTATCAGGGTTTTTGATCTTGGCCTCCATCATCCCAAACTTCACATTATCCAATCGCGGATAAATTTCGTTGACGATGCTTTCTACACTTTTTTGCAGGGGCTTGGCAAATACTTCTTTATCGTTCTTATCAAATAATTGCGCTTTCAGTTGGTAACCGGGGATAGCTTTACCGGTCAAATTCTCCATCCGCGGGCGGATCATCAGCATGGCATCTTTGTAATCCTTATCCAATTTGCATTCCCACTGAAAATCGGCGATACGCAACTTAGGTTCGGCCAGCAGCAGCACCTCGCGGTGGATACCGCTCATACGCCACTGGTCCTGGTCTTCCAAAAAATAGCCGTCGCTCCAGCGGATCACCTGTACCGATACGGTGTTCTCGCCTGCCTGCAAATACGGCGTAATGTTAAACTCCGACGGCAGGAAACTATCTTCGCCATAACCCAAAAACTGGCCGTTCAGCCATACCTTAAAACCCGAACTTACCCCGCCAAAATGCAGGGTGATATTCATATCCTTCCAGTTAGCCGGAACGGTAAAAGTACGCTGATAGCTGCTGACGGCATTATAATCCTGCGGCACATGCGGCGGGTTAACCGGGCGGAACGGGTACACGGCGCTTTTATAAATGGGCTTATCATAACCCTGCATTTCAATGCTCGATGGCACTATAATTTTATGCCAGCCGCTTACCTTGCCTTTATAAAAATCCTGTGGCGCATCGGCGGGTTTGCTGGCATACCAGTAATCCCATTTACCGTTGAGACTGATCATTCGGCCCGATTTGTCGCGGTCGTCCTTCAATGCCTCGGCAACCGTAGCGTATGAATAAGCCGTGGCCCTGGCCGCGTCGCGGTTAATGCCAGTTACCATCGGGTTTTCCCAGGGCTCGTCCTTATAAATAGCCGGCACATTGGGGATAGCCGCCGGGGTTTTATCCACCAGTTGGGCGAATGCGCCAAGCGGCAGTAAAAGTATTACGTATATTAATTTGCGTATGATCATTTTTACCAAAAAAACGCCGGATCAAGCGTCCACGCTTGATCCTAATTTTAGTGTAAGCGTCCACGCTTACGTTATTTTTTAAATTAAGCGTGGACGCTTAATTAGGAATGCGTTCAAGCGTGGACGCTTGAACGGGCGAATAACTATTTGTCATTGCGAGGAGCGATAGCGTGGCAATCCCAAAGGACATGCAACGTGGACCTGCCTCTGGGATTGCCACGTCGCTATCGCTCCTCGCAATGACAAATTATGTGATTACATCGCTGTATACTCCACCGTATATTTCTTACCCTTCGCAATACTCACCTCGTAAACATTTTTACCTTTGGCTACCACCGCTCCATCCTTGCAAACCGGTAGCGTGCTGCTGCTAAAATGCAGGGTGCCGGTACCCGTATCGCCACTTACTTTTATTTGTTTGGCATCACAACGTACTTTAATATCGCCGTTGGGTGTAGGCACACTGCCTTCCATCCATTGTAAACCACCCAATTTAGGGGTGATGGTATATTGGCTATAGCCCGGCGCGCTTGGTTTTACGCCTAAGTAGTATTTACCTAACAAATATATCGGACTGGCCCCCCAGGCATGGCAAAGGCTTTTGCCAAACTCGCGACCGTACATGCTGTAATGGTCGGCGCCGGTTTTGGTGGGGTTGTATTCTTCCCAAAAGCTGGTTGCCCCCAGGTTTAGCATACCGCCCCAGTAGCTTTTCATTTCTTTCAGCACGTAATCCTGTTCACCCATGGCGCACAAGGCTTCCAACTCGTAAAAGCGCATGTATGGGGTGGTGATCTTTTGGATCTTATCGTTCAGCAGTACTGTTTTCTTTACCTGCTGTTTTTGCGCTTCGGTAAAATAGTTGAAGAAAATAGAGAACATATTGCTGTAGCGCGTTACATTATCGGTTTGCTTGCCGTTAACGCGGCTATGCACTAAGGCACCTTTCTGGGCATTCCAGTAATATTGGAAAATCTTGGTTTTTAGCGTAGCTGCTTGTTGTTTGTAGGTTGCGCCGTTTCCTTTATCCCCCATTAAATTGGCACACAGAGCCATGGTTTCCAGGCTGCGGCAAAGCAGTAATTGCTCAAAACTCACCTCGCCTTTTTTGCTGAGGCCATCGGCCCAGTCGATGAAAGTCCAATCGCCGGGCAGACCGGTCATCAGGCCGTATTTATCCCTCCTGTTCAGACAAAATTGCATCAGGCTTTGCATGCGGGGGTACATTTGTTTAATAAACGCCTTATCGCCGGTGTACTGGTAATAATCGTAAATACCCAAAAACCAATAGAAGGTATAATCCATAATGGTATTAATATGGCTGGTTACCGGGTCTTTCCCGCGCAGCGCATACAGGGTGCGGGTTACCGTTGGCGAATCGAAATACAGGTAATAATTCATGGCGTAGCTTTGGTAAGCATCGCCGCTCCAAACCCAGCGGTCGCGTTTAATACCATCAATAAAAAACTCGCGGGTATTCAGGTGCAGGGTATAAGCCGCCACATCCCAAATTTTGTTCAGCTGCTCATCGTTACATTTAAAGCTGCCCCGTTGTTCAACCGCCGAATACTCATACAGCATGGACACATCATCCACACTTACTTTATCATCAAGCTTAATATTTACATAACGGAAAGCCCGCGAGCCTTCCATCGTAATATCCGCTTTCGCGGATTGATCTACCGGCAGTTCATCCATTAGTTCACCGTGATCCGGCGATAGCGCTTCCTCTTTCGATTCGCCGTAATACAGGGTTACATTGCCTTTGCCTTTTACGCCCAACAGCTTTACAAAACCAAAGGTTTCCTTACCGAAATCCACCAAAATTGTATTACCTTTTTTCTCTTTCTTAACGGCCTGGTGCTCTTCAGTAGGGAGTTTGAATATGGACGGCGCGAAATTAGGATCGTAAAAATTCCATGCCCCGGCGTTGGCGTATATGGTAGCCGACAGGTCGGATGCTTTGCCCGATGCATCAATCCATTCCTTATCCTCAAAAGTGGTCAGCCAGGACGCATCTGATACCAAATGCTCGCCTTTAACATATATAGATGGCACATTAGCCTGGTTATACACCTTCAGACTGATGCGGTGCTTGCCGGCCGGCACTTCTATCGATTTTGGATAACCCGCATAAGCCTTGCTATCTATCTTTAAATTATACTGGCCTTCTACCGCTATCTCCACCTTTTCGGCTTTAGGCAACACAAAATCTTTGTGAAATTCTACCAGCACGTAGTGGCTGTCCTCTTTCCAAAGCGGCGGCAGGAAAGCGCCACGTTCGGTACGGCGGTTTTGCATCTTATTGCTTAGCCAAACTTCGTAATCGCCTGGGTACCAGATCCAGGTAGCCTTTTGGGCCATGGCGGCATCGGCAAAAAACAGCATACCAAAGCATAGTGCCATGCCAATATACCGGGTCAGTTTTTTTTGATTAGGGTTGATTCTCATTTTTGGTTTAATGTCCGTTAAATACAATATATAAAATCACCATCACCACGCAAAGCATGGCCCAGGCAATTTTTACACGTTTGGTTGGTTTAGCAATATCGGCGGTTTGCTGCGCGGTGGCTTTGTATAAAGTTGGCGATGGGTCTAATACCGAGATCAGCACGGCCACCACAAACAGGAATGCGAAAATATAGAACGACAGCAGCATATAATGCGGCCAGATATGATAATCCTTTTGCGGGAATACCCACAGGTACATCACACCGGTACCCAAACTAAATGCCGAGCCTGCCGAAAGGATGGTATTAACCGCCTTTTTGCTCATGCGTGTCCAAAAAACCGTCAGCAGGAATACCACCGATAATGGCGGCGCGATAAAGCCCAATATGGATTGGAACACATCGAACAAATTCAGACCCTTTATACTGTCGATAGCCAGCGCCATGCCGATAGCGAACAAACAGCCCACCACCACCACCAAACGCCCCATGCTGATCAGCTCTTTATTGGTAGCATCTGGTTTGATTTTTTTAGCGTAAACATCCATAGTGAACACGGTGCTTAACGAGTTGAGCGATGAACCGATGGTGCCCACTAAAACCGCTATCAGGACCACGATAACCAAACCATTCATGCCTGATGGGAAAAGGTTGGTCACCATGGTCATATAGGCTTCATCAGGGCTACCGATGTTTGGGAACAGGATGAGGCACAGTATCCCTGTAAGGATAAACAGCGGCAGCGAGAGTATTTTTAGCCAGCCGATGAAGTTTACGCCTAACTGACCCTGTTCTAAATTTTTAGCGCCTAAAACTGATTGCACCATAGCCTGATCGGTACAGAAGAAGGCTACTGCCGATACCGGGTAACCTAACAGAATAGCATACCAGGGATAATCAGGATCGCTGGCGGGGCGCACCAAATTCCAAAAATGCGAGGGTACCGCATGCCAAACCGTTGATAGACCGCCGGCCTTGTTTACGCCGATAATGGTGAGCGTAACCGATACGCCGATCAGCAGGATCATTTGGAAAACGTTTACTTTAGCAATGGCCTTTAAACCACCAGCGTAAGCAAACAAGCCAGCGAAGGATACCAGCACAATAACCGATTGCCACATGGGGATGCCCAGGATCTGCCGCACCAAAAAGCCCCCGGCAAATAAACCAAGACTTAACCACGAGATCTGGATCTTAATCAATGCGTACCAGGCCAGGATATTCTGTGTCGAATCGCCATAACGTTGTCCCATAAACTCGGGCATGGTAGATACCTTGGCGGCAATATACCTCGGCGCGAAAACCAGCGCCAGCAGCATCAGGAAAATAAAAGCATACCACTCAAAATTGATGGCCACTATCCCCGTTTTAAACCCGATACTGGCAAAAGCCACCAGCATAGACGGGCCTACGTTAGTGCCCCACATATTAAAGCCAATACTGCTCCAGCCTAATGATTTATTAGCCAAAAACAACGTTTCGCCTTCTTCTGATTTTTTCTTTTTGCCAAAGCTGGCCCGGTATCCTATCACCATCAGGATCACCAAATAGGCCACCACAATGGCATAATCCAAAGTAGTGAGGCGGGATACGATATTGCTCATGCCGATGATCATCATGCGCTGATTTGTGTACGTGATAAATTAAACTCGGCCAGTATGGCGTCCAATTTCACAGGCATGCCGGTTTGCAGGGAGCGGTCCATGGCCTGCAACAAAGCGACTGTACCCACACCTTCTTTCAAATCGGGGTAAGCGGTAAAACCTTCGGTAATGCTATCGGCAAAGTATTCCAGGTAGTTCTGGTACTCGCCCGCGTGGTGGCTTTGCCCCTCAAACCTGAAGTAGTGTTTCAGCGTTTTATCGCCCCAAACCACTATTTTTTCTTCGCCGGTTTTATCGGTAACGGCATAACGTAATTCGTGGTAATCAGCCTGCGATGCACCTTCGGTGCCACGTAATATGGTGCTCATGCTGCTGTCGCGCTGCGCCGGTTGGGTAGGGCCTGTATAGGCACCGCTTACCCGCGCGATGCGCCCGTCAGCAGCTCTGAAAATAAAGTGCATGGTATCTTCGTTTTTCAGTCCGGCGTTTTTGCCATTACTGCTGATCATGCCGTAACCCATTACTTCTTCAATATTGGGCAGGTACCAGCGGATAAAATCAACCGGGTGACTTAAGCCGCCGTACAACCATTTAAACGATTTCTCCAGCGCCCAGGGCTTCTCTAAAAACCAGCGGTGGTCGGCGCTGTACTCACCTTCAATGGTGATCAGATCGCCTATCAGGCCGGCTTCAAAATCCTTGCGCTGGCGTTTTGCGGGTTCAAAAAACCGTGAGCTTTGCCCCACAAAAACCTTTTTGCCCGATTGTTCGGCTATTTCCATTAACTCTGCCGCATCGGCCAAATCATCAATAAAGGGCTTGGTGCAAACAACATGCTTGCCCGCCTGCAAGGCTTGCTTTACATGCTGTGCATGCAGGTGATCGGGCGTATAAATGGCAATGATATCTATCTCCGCGTCATCCAGCATATCCTGGTAAATGGTGGTATAGTTATGGAAATTAAATTCGTGAGCGCGCTGCTTGCAGGTTTCTATATCCCGGTCGCATACCATCTTTAGTTCTACTTTTGAACTTTGTAAAGCTGCCGACATGGTACTGCGCCCTTCGCCTAATCCTAATATGCCTATCTTCATCAATTTTATTGTTAGTCCGGAAGACGGAAAGACCGAAAGTCCGGAAGATTATCTGCTAATTGGTTTATCGAACATCTAAAATCCGCAGGATAATCGGGTTTATCTTCCTATACCGTCCTGCTCGTATATTGTCATTGCGAGCGATAGCGTGGCAATCTCGTAATGTGCAAATCAAACTACGAGATTGCCGCGTCGCCCCTACGCTCATGCCTACGCCGCTCCTCGCAATGACAAGTTGGGTTTATTATATGGGTTTCAAAAACACCCACGTCTCTCTTTTTTTAGTCCCCGGCAAGCCCTCCTGGTATTTGCTCATCAGCTTGTTCCAGTCATCAACCCGCGGGTTATTTTTGGTGGTCAACGGGTTTAATTCATCCAGAGTTTTTCCTTTCGGGATACTGATCACCAGCATTAACTGCCTGCCATTTTTAAACACCAGCAATTGCTGAAAGCCGGCCTTACAGAATCCGTTAGATACCTCGGGCCATTTTTCAAACTGGGTTTTATGGTAGTCTAAATATTCCTGTTGAAGTTTAGTGTCGGCTACCAGGTTAGCGGAGAGGAATATGTTTGTCCACTCTTTAGCGTTAGTAGTATCTGCACACATTTTGCGGTTGAAGTTGTAAAACGGCGCATCAAAGTATTGTACCGTATCGGTAGGGTATTCCTTTTTGATGCTGTTCACCAAATCATCCGGATTAGACAGATCGGCATATATCGCTACCCTATTTTTCCACTGAACCAAATTTTGGTGATCGAGCGCAAAGCCTTTCGACAGATCGTGAAGGGCGTGTGAATTAAATACCGAATCTTTGGCGACGATGATCTCGACGATTATTTTTTTGCGTAAAAGCGGTTTTATTAGCGACAAACTATCAGCCGCTGGCGTTTTAGTGTTATTACCACTACACGCCGCTAACAGGCATAGCGGTACCAGCAGGCCCAGCAGCCAGCCGCTATTTCTTTTTACCCTCATCTTTATCTTCTTTATGGTTTATAGCTTGATTAGCCGGATTGATGACCCGGTATTTTAGCAGATATTGGTAAGGGGGTTGCAACCCTGCCTTATTCTTTATTCCAACCGAAACCTGCGGTCCATTATTCTCCCATACATCACCGGGCCCATTGGCGTTTTGCAGGAATTTCTCGGCCGGGCACCAGTTGTCCTTTACGGTAATGTATGACGAGCCTTCATCGCCATACAGGTAAAACCAATGATCGGGGTCGTGCGCGTAGGGAGCTTTGTAAATGCTGTCGACTGAGTTATTACTGATCACCGTTCCTGCCTGGGATGACAGGGTATAGATGCCCGCCACATCGTACATATTGCGGGCGTAGTGATGGATCTTATTAGCCGTGATGCGGTTATCGCGCATGGCGTTTTCGGTTTTGGTCCAGCCCCAGCCTACGCTGATGCCGGTGTAGTTCACCTCGCAAATTTCGTTATGGCTGATGCTGATATTCTTTACATAACCCGCGCCTATGCCTACACAGCCCCAATCTTCGTTAGTCGCATCGGTAATCAGGTTGTTTTCAATACGGTCGTTAGTGCAAATCTCGCGCGGGTCTTTCGGGTTATAGGGCAAATGCACTTCCTGCGCTTCATCGCTGAATACGCCGGCCAGTATGCCCGTTCCGCCGATATCCTTAAACAAGTTGCCTTTTATTTCATCATTGTGGGTACCACGCTGATAATCCAAGCCTGTTGATGCCAAATGTTCAAAACTGCAGCCTTCAAAACCGGTGTGGTGTGAATAAGCAACTGCTACCGCCGCCGCTGGTCGACCAACCCAGGCCTGGTTTTCCAAACTTTTTTTATCGGGTGTGCCGGGGATTTTCAGTTTGTAGGCATCCGTCATATACATACCCGCCTGGTGCGGCACCAAGCCCTGCTTTGATGGCAGCAACCACGTACTATGCTGAAACGAGATGTTTTTAAAACGCACGTAACTCACCGGGTTATCAATTGTCCCCTGCATTTTCACCAATGTTTCCAGGTAAGGGACGGTAACAGTCGCGGTGCGTAAGTCCTCGCCGGGGCGGGGGATATAATAGATCTTTTGCCGGCGCTGATCCAAAAACCACTCGCCGGGTTTGTTTAAAAACAGAATGGCGTTATTGAGATAAAAAGCAGAGTTACCCGTTTTTTTAGAGATCCAGGGTGCAGGCCATGGGTGTTCGGATTGTACACGGCTTTCGGGTTGATAAAAGGATAGTTTTACGCTATCACCCTGCGCCGTTGCATCTTTTATACGCAGCATGGCAATAGCCCACCATTGGTGGATAAACATTTCCATGCCTTTAATATGGCTGATATCCATCCCTTTCGGTTTAGGGATCCAGCAAGTTTCCGTTTTTTTATCCCATAATAGGATGCGGTTCATCAACGGCACTTCGGTATCGCGCGATCGGGTAGCTTTTACATTATTCACCCATAACTGGCGGAATAGCAAGGCTTCGTTACCTATCACCGGTGCATCAGCTACCCAAACTTTGCCTTTGGCTTCAGCCGGCAGACCGGGGATATTACCGATAACTTTTTTCCAACCGGTGATGTTGATACCGCCGCTTAATATGGATCTGCCATCGGCACTACCTTCAATCACGGTCGGACTTTCAGTCGTGCCCGAATCTTCGGGACGGATAAATACGGTTTCATTTAAAGGATAAACGCCCTGCTCTATTTTAATGGTGATGCCACCTTTTACCGATGCATCGTTCAAGCGGCGCAGTTCGCGGGCTTTCCTTAAAGCCATATTTAGGGTAGCTAAGGGTTGATCCTTAGTACCTGTATTTTTATCCGAACCGTTTTTTGCTACGTAGATATCGGCGGCGTAGCTATTAATTGCAAAAAGCATCAGACAGGCAAAAAGAAACCTTGTCATTTCGACCAGAGGGAGAAATCTTATACGAGCGACATGCTTAACGCAGAAGATTTCTCCTCGTTCCTCGTTCGAAATGACAATTTTTTGTTTGTTGCGTTCCATTAGTTACCAGATTGGAAAATGGATTTAACATAAGCCGTATTCGCGCCGTAGTTCTTTTTCACGTTATGCACATCCTTCGCATCGCGTGATCGTTCTATCACCAGCCAACCGCTCCAGCCCATTTTATCCAGCGTGCTTTTTACTTTTTTAAGATCGATCTTTGGGTCGTTTTGCAGCCATTCGCCGTCGGTATCGGTGCAATGGATCATGGCAATGTTTTTCTTGCCTAATATTTCCAGTTCCTTTTGCAAATCGCGGCCATTATCCAGCGCGTTCTGGAAATTGAAATAGCTTTTTATGGCGGATGAGCCCACTTCTTTCAGTAAAGCCAGTTCGCTTGTTGCATCCAGCGATGTACCGATGGCAATCACCACCCCGGCCTTTTTGGCTATCTTACCCACTTCTTTTAAGCGCGATACAATATCCGGGCGGTATTCGGGGTTTTTGGTCAGATCGCTGGTGATGCCCAAAGGTAAAAAGCCCACCTTTACGCCCATTTGCCGCATGGTGGCAATGCAATCGCTCACGGTTTTTACCGCGCTCGGGCGTTTGGCAAATGATTGCGAGAAGAA
Source organism: Mucilaginibacter sp. GW821-FHT07H05 (assembly GCF_059418485.1). Lineage (NCBI taxonomy): Bacteria > Pseudomonadati > Bacteroidota > Sphingobacteriia > Sphingobacteriales > Sphingobacteriaceae > Mucilaginibacter > Mucilaginibacter sp. GW821-FHT07H05. The sequence goes on along the minus strand of NZ_JBWKPY010000005.1, from coordinate 75,642 downwards.
ACCGGTCATCCCCAGCGAGCAGATCTCCAAATTCAATTCCTTAGCCTTCGCTAAAAACACCTGCCTGGTGGAATCCTTTGCCAGTTGGTTATCAAAGGTTTCACGGTCGCCAAGCCCACCCATATCTACTTCTACACCATCGGCGCCAATATCTTTAGTGAGTTGGAACGCGCCCAGTTTTTGCCTTTTCAGGATCATGATATCGGCTACGGCAACTTTGTAACGTTGCTTAGTTTGGGCTGATGCGTTTTCAAACATTCCGCCTAAAAGCGCAATGCCTAACAATCCGATGGCTAATCTCTTCCTCATTTTTGATGATTTACGGCAAAAAGCTTCTCTAACTGATCGAACCCATGGATAGCCCCAGCGGGTAATTTCTCACCTTTATCGCCAAATACATACATGGCTGGTTCCTTCTCAATCGTTACGTGCGATTCATCAAAATTCCCGGCTTTATCCTGTATCGCTTTAAGATCCAAATGGAAATTTTTAGCCAAAAAACTATACAGCGGGAAGCGCTTGGTTGTACCAAAATCGTGCTTATCGTTTGGCAAGTGCACGTTCTCTACCAAATCCTGTGCTCCATAATAGCCGTAGATCTTTTTCAGGTAAGGGAAGTCGTGCTCGGGCATATTGGCTGTCCAATCGCCGCCATCACTGATCAGCAATTGCGGATGCGGTGCGGCCATGGCGGCCAGTTCCACATTGTCGGTACCGTTACCGCACTGGTGCACGGGCATGCCGCTTTCACAAGGGCAACCGCCGTAAAAGTAGGATGATATGGCCGCTACCGGTGCGCTCAAAGTAATGCGTTCGTCCATTGCCGCCATTAAAGCGGTATGGCTGCCACCGCCCGATCCCCCGCTAATGCCAATCCTTGTTGGGTCGGTTTCCTTTAGCGTCAGCATATAATCTATAATGCGTATCGCGCCAAGCGCCTGCACGGTTTGCGCCAATGCCCGGCGGTGATCTTCCGCTTTAAACTGCAGCAGCGACTCGCCCCAGGCAAACAGATCGTAACTGTAGGCCATGGCACCCATGCGGGCAATATTGGCGCAACGGATCTGGCAATCGGCGCGGTAACGCTGCTTGTCCCAATGCCCATCCGGACTTAATACCACGGGGATCTTTCCCTTAAATTTTGCCGGTTTGTATAAGGATCCATTGATATATAATCCCGGCAGAATTTCAATGGCAATGTTTTCTACCGTGTAACCATCATAAACCCGTTTGGGGGTGATAATAGGCTTTGATACCGGCTTAGCGGGCAGCGGTGACAGTTGCAATGCAGCATATATCTGCGGCCTTAACAGCGCCTTACGCTGCTCAAAAGTTGCCTTATCATGATATTGCGCGGCTATGCGGTCTAACTCCTTCCAGCCGTCCTGCACATCCCAGCGGTAGTATTCGTATTCTTTAAGTTTGTAGTGATCCCCTTCTTTAATCACCTTCATATCATAAGGCGCCAGTACATTATTCAGCGTGGTTTCCACATCCTGGCGGAAGCGCCATTCGGCGTACTTTACGTATTTATCTTTAACCAGTTTATCGTCTATTTTTATTTTTACGTGGTATTTATCCTGTATCTGCAACAGCACATCTTTCAACGGTTTTTTATACTGATCGTCGGAATTTTGCTGCGCCGATGCAACCATCGCGCCTACCATCATACCCAATAAAAACAATAGCTTTTTCATATACCTTTATTTCATTACGTCCACTTCGCCGGTTATTACGGGCAGGGTATAACCTTTTACTGCCGGCCATATACCGTCTTTTATCTCTTTCATTTGCAGCTTGGCCGGATCTAACACTACGTGTTTTATTTTTTGCCTGCGCCAGGTATAAACCACATGTACCATCCCATCCGATGACTGGATAACAGATGGATAAGAGTACTGGCTAATTGGCGAATCTTCCAGGATCGCAGCGGCATACCAATGAATGCCATCCTTGGATAGCGACACATTCAACGGTGTCCTTGCGCCTTTAATTTCTTTTCCCGGTGGCAATACGTGATTATAAACTAATAACTGACGGCCATCCTTCAACGTCACCGCATCTGTACCCGAATTGTTATTAGGCAAATTGCTTTTGGCCAAAGGCGACCAGCTTTTACCGTTATCACTTGACCATGAGGTTAGGATAGCCCTGTTTTGGCTGCGTGCCATTATTTGCAGGCGGCCATCTTTATGGAACAGGATGCTGGGCTGTATGGCTTTCATCGAGTCTTTGGCTTCGTTAATGGGGCCAATCATCGTCCAGGTTTTACCCTTATCTTTTGTCGCTTCAAAATGCACCTGCCAGCCCTTGCCTTCGGTGCTGGTTGGGCACATGATAGTGCCATCTTTCAATAAAACAGGTTTATTTTTAATCGGGCCTAAAAAACCTTCAGGTAGCGCCCTTTGCGCCGACCAGGTGATACCGCCATCGGCCGATGTTTTCAGATAACCCTTCCATGTAGAGGGGCTGGGGCCGATCTTATAAAACAACATTAAATCGCCACTGGGGATCTGAAACAAAACCGGGTTCCAGGTAGGGTAACGCAAAGTATCGCTCTGAATACCGTTAGCTACGTTAATGGCTTCTGTCCATTTGCCCTTAACCAGGCGGCTTACCCAAATACATACATCGGGGTTACGCTCCTTGGTACCGCCAAACCAGGCTGCCACCAAACCTTTTTTTGTTTGGGCGATGGTTGCGGCATGGCATTCTGGATAAGGCGCCTTATCGTAGATAAATTCATCCTTAACAATACCCTTGCGCCATGGGTTGGTTTGCGCGGATACGCCTGTTATTAAAAGGCAAATGCTGATCCCGGTAAGTGCTATTTTTTTAATCATCATATTTATTGTTTTGGAGCGGCCTTTTCTTTCGCAGCTTTATCAGCCGCTTTTTTGGCTATAATAGCTTTGGTATAATCGCCATATAATTGGTGCCAGTTGCGGCCATGTTCGTTCAGGTATTGCTCGTTCTTGGTTTTGTAGATCTCGAATATGGCCGACACCTGCTTGATGTTTTTAAAATCAACTGCCTGCTCGCGCGCTTGTTTCAGATTGGCTAAAATCACAGCTTCTTCGGTCGGCGTCAGATCGGAAACGATAGATTTATAGCCGTTCAGCGTAAAGGCCACTTTGCCAATGGTGTATTTGTCCAGTATCAATTCTACCTGATCTTCGGATAGATCCTTACGTAAACCCGTCATCAGGTTTTCGTGTACCGATTTTGGGATGGCCGAGTTAACGATGATCTGCCTGTCCATATCGCTCAAAGCTTTGCCTGATAAAGGATTGATACCTGCGGGTACCATATCGGCGCTGTGCGAGTTATTCCAGTCGCGCACGGCTTTTAGGTGGGTAGCTACTACCTCTTTCACACGCGCGGCCTTGTCGGCATCTGTTAAGTTTAAGGCTGCGACAAATTCGCCTGCCCGTTTATTTACCTCGGCATCGGCTTTAGCCAATGCTTCGGGCGAAAAATCGACTTTAGCCTTTATCGTTTCCTGTGCTTTAACTGCGGTTGATAATGACAGTGTTACTGCCAGTACCATACCTATGATATTCAATTTCTTCATATCAATTATTTGCTTTCAAATACATAATTTCCCGAGCCTATTTCAAATACAGCGCGGTTGTTTTCCATACGGATAAACTTTACACCTTTTACGCCTGATGCTTTTTGCCCGCCTTCGGTTACCGCATCTGCAGCTTTTGCCGGCACATAAACCATAGCGGTAGTATTAGCCGGGATGGTGATATTCCAGTTAAACCCGCCGATGTCCTTTCTCCAGTTACTTTTGATCATCCCATGGATAGAGTGGTAGCTGGCATTCACAAAATTCAAACCATCAACTGTCTCCGGCTTCATGATGATCTTTTTAAACGCCACACTCTGTGCATCTGATTTTATCCCGGCCAAATTCTCGTAAAACCATACCAGCAAGTCGCCCAGCAGCATTACGTGGTTTTGTGAGTTCATAGACGGATTGGCGGTATCGCCGTTCCACAATTCCCAAAAGGTGGTAGCGCCTTTGTTTACCATGTAGCCCCAGCTTGGGTAACTGGTGTTAGTAGTGATGCGCCAGGCAATATCGGCACGGTCATGATCGTTCAGGCTCCGCATTAGCCATTGGGTACCGATAACGCCGGTGCTGATATGGCCGGTATTATCAATCAGTATCTTATCCTCGATATTTTTAAAAACCGCTTTCCGGTTAGCCTCGGGCACCATATCAAAATACAGCGGCAGCAGGTTTGATGTTACCGAGTTATTGGCATAGCGATGCTGCTCCGCATCAAAATAAGTTTGGTTAAATTTGGCTTTTATCTTAGCATTCAGGGTTGCAAATTCTTTAATATCCTGCGATTTGTTTAGCAGTTTGGCAAACTTTTGTATGGTAACCAGCAGGCGATAATAATAAGCTGTTGCGATTAGCTTACCATCAGTAGTACGCATCGTATCTTTAGAGTGGATCAACTCCGGCGACTCGGGCGGCACACACCAATCGCCATATTTATCCTTCGTTACGATATAATCCTTCATAAAAGTGCGCATATAAGTCAGCCACTTTTTCATCGAGGCGTAGTGTTTGGCAATCGACTCTTTATCGCCAAATTGCTGGTAAAGCATATCGGCCACCTGCAAATAGGTGGCGGGCCAGGTCATGTTATCGCTGTAATAATTCCAGTAAGCCGGGGCCACATCGGGGATAGATCCGTTTGGTTTTTGGGCCTGTTCAATATCGTCCAGCCATTTGGCGTATAGTTTGGCGTTATCAAACACAAAGCTTTCGCTGTACGATCCGGTTGCATGGTCGGCCAGCCAGGGCATCCGTTCGTTACGCTGTGGGCAGTCCAAGGGCATCCCTTTGTAATTGCCCTGTATCCCCCAAACTGCGTTGCGGTAGATCTGGTTAACCAGCGTGTTTGAGGTTTCAAACTGACCCGTAACTTCCAGATCATCATTCACCACCTGTCCTTCAAAATCGTTTATGGTTGGTGTACCAGGATAATCAACGATCTCTACATACCTGAAACCGTGATACACAAAAACCGGGTGCCAGCTTTCTTCGCCTCCGCCTTTCAGGGTATAAATATCGGTTACTTTAGCATCACGCAGGTTAGCTACATAAAGCTCGCCATCCTTTTGCGTGGTTTCGGCAAAGCGCAATTGTACTTGCTGGCCGCGTGTGCCGTGCACTTTCATATTCAGCCAACCCACCATGTTCTGCCCCATATCCATCACATACATCCCCGATTTGACCAACTTTACCGATACTGGTTTAACCATTTGCACCACGCGGATCGGCTCGTTGGTTTGCGGTACCAGTTTGCCACCGGGTGCAGGCACCAGTTCGGGCTTCAGCCATTTGCTGTCGTTATAGCCAACGGTATTCCATTCCGGCATTTCTTTGGTGGCATCGTATTCTTCGCCATCGTACTCGTTATTGGTACGGATAGGGCCATCGGCTGTGAACTTCCAGCTACCATCGCTGATAATGGTTTGTTTAGTGCCGTTAGCATATTCCAATTCCAGTTGCAGCAGCATTTTGGGGAAGCCAAATTCCTTGATCTTTTTAGGTTTGTACTTGGGCCGCATGGTAAAAAAGCGGCCGTTACCTAAGGTAGTAGCTACGGCATTTGTTCCCTGCTTAATTTCTTTCGTCACATCAAAAGTATTGTAGATCACCGATTCGGTATAGTCGGTTGGCGGGGTGGATAGTACCTGGTCGCCGATGATTTTACCGTTCACATATAACTCGTAATGGCCTAAGCCTACCACATAAACCGTCGCTTTTTTAACCGCCTGCGCTGCCGTAAACTCTTTGCGGTAATACCGTGCCGATAAGCGCGAGAATTTAGAAACGCTATCCCAGGCAAAGCCGTTATCATAGCCTATCCATTTGGCTTTCCAGTCGGCAGGGTTAAGCAGACCTACGGTAAATTGGGCCGGTTGGCTCCAGGTGCTTTCGCCGGTGGTAGTCCACACTTTTACCTTCCAGTAGCACGCTGTACGACTGATTAGTGGTTTGCCTGCATATTTAACCATCACAGAATTAGCGGATACAATTTTATGCGAATTCCAAAGATCCCCCACATTAGCCGCCAGTTTTGCCGGGCTTGATGCTACGATAATTTGATACGCTGTTTGGTTAATACCCCGCCCATCGCCGGTAATTTCCCAGCTTAAGCGTGGGTGGGTTGTACCGATACCCTCCGGGTTCACCAGCATTTCGCAACGCAGGTTTTGCGTGCCGGTAGCGGCAATGCATTGATACGATAGTAGCAGCAATGCGATGATGGCGATATGTGCACGTTTGATCATTTCCCCGAAAAATCAAAATATAAGGTGATATTTAATGCCATGTTGATATCCCTGTAATAATCAAAATACTTATTAGGGAAACCTTGTGTGCCCAATTTTTCCGGCTTTTGCGATTTGGTACCGATGGCCGTAATACCGTTCATAAACGATATATCACCCGATGGGAACGCCGGTGCCGTGTTATATACTTTTTTAGGATTGGCGGGGGTAAACAAACGCATAAATACATCGCGGTTATCACATACAATGGTTATAGGCTGACTGGTAGTATTCAGTTTCATCCAGTACAGGTTAGAATAATAGCCTTTAAACTCCGGGTATTGCACCAGGCCCTGGCCGGTAATGGTATTGTTATACGCCTTGTCCCATACGTTGAGTGTAACCCCTTTCATGCGGTTTTTCCATACACGGTACGGGCCATCGCCCATGTAGGTTACGCCTTTTACCTCCTTTTCGGGATAGGAAAAATTGATGCCCATTAGGTTGCCTTCCTCGCCAATCGGCCAATAGCGCATGGCCAATTCTAACAATCCCGATGGGTATACCGTCCACTTTAATTGTGCCGCGTTGGCTTTTTTCTCAAACTCGGCCTCGATGATTAAATTATTACCTTCGTAATGATATTTCAATTGTTTAAACCCGGTTTTATCGCCGCCTTCGGCCAGTACCGGGCCGTTGTTAAAAGGGATATTACCTTTAACGTTTTTCACCCTTGTTAATACCCCGCTATTGCGGTTAAAGTCCAGTTCGATACCGTTGGCGCTTACTTTGTACAGCGAATCTGCTTCTTTAATAGTTGGTTTGCTTCCGCCTGTTTTGGTCACCATGCGGGCGGTAATCACCTCGTGACCACTGATCGGCCAGCTCCAGGTGTACAGTTCGCGTTTATCCGGGCCATAGGCGGTCATATACAGCACATCATAGTTTTGCCAGCCTGCAGGTAAGGCCATTTGCAGATTGCCGTACTGACCGGGAGCCACATCAGGCGCGGCAATAACGCCGGATTTCGCATCTGCCGAAACCTTTTGATAAGGATTGCCCAGCTTAGTTAGTTTATAACTGAAAGTACACTGCTTTAAATTGGTATAGAAATAACGGTTCTCCAAACGTAGTTTACCATCGAATTTCGGAGTGATCTCGCGTGCTTCCAGGCGTACGGGGCACCAAATTTCCTTAATGGCATTATAACTGCCTTCTTTTTCGTGATATGGGCCTACTATGCCATCGGGACCATGGTCGCCATCGCTATCCAACTCGCCGTTTTTATCGGTGCGTACTACGGCTTCATCGGCGAAAACCCATAAAAAGCCCCCTGCTGATAGCGGCGTATGCCACATCAGTTCCCAAAAATCATCCAGACCGGCACCATGGCCGCCATCATACAAACCATGTAGAAATTCGGTTGGGAAGGTTACTTCATGACCGTGAAAATTGGTGGCCGTGCCGTAATCGTAATTGATATAGTGCTGGGTATTGGTGCCGTTGTAAATTGTCCACGGGTGGATCAGCGGGCGGCGCTGGATATCCAGATCGCCAAATAAATGATCGAGGTTAAGGTTAAAACCGCCTTCGTTGCCATTATCCCAAATTACAATAGCCGGGTGGTTCACATCTTTCTCTATCAGTTCGTGTACCAGTTTGGCGCCTACTTCGTTATCATAATTGCCGTGCCAGCCGGTCAGCTCATCCAGCACAAAAAGTCCTAAGGAATCGCAGGCATCCAGGAAATGATCATCAGGCGAATAATGCGACATCCGCACCGCATTCATGTTCATATCCTTGATCATCTTCACATCGGCAATGCTTTGAGTTTTATTCATGGCGCGGCCCGTGGTTGGCCAAAACGAATGGCGGTTTACACCTTTAAACTTGATCTTTACGTTGTTAACATAAATGCCGTCCTGCTTGCGCAGCTCCACCGTACGGAAACCGAAACGCTGTTTTACGGTGTGTACCGCTTTGCCATTTTGATTATACGTAAACACTACGTTGTACAGGTTAGGAAACTCCGGCGACCATAATTTCGGCGCTTTGATATTGGCTGTCAGTTTCACCACTGTATCTCCGGCCTTAACACCGGCCACAAAAGCAGGCCCAAATTTTTGTCCGCCGAGGGTATAGATCTGCCCGGTAACCGATCCCGCTTTCGCGGATGCCATTTTTAACTGGGCATCAAAAACGCCGCTCGCCTTGGCATCAACCGCTAATGTTTTAATGTGCGATTGCGGGAAAGCCTCTAAAAATACCGGGCGGAAGATGCCCCCGAAAGTCCAGAAATCGGCCTTACGCTCGGCATTGTTTACCGATGCATTGGCCGAGTGTTTGGATACCGTTACTTCCAGCAGGTTGCTTTTGCCATAGTTCAGCAATTGGCTGATATCATACTTAAAACGGTAGAATGAACCCTGGTGAATAGCCCCGGCAGATTTACCGTTGATCTTTACTTCCGTATCCGTCATCGATCCATCAAACACAATATTTACCGCTTTACCCTGCCAGTTGGCAGGTACATTAAACTCATATTTATACAGGCCTTTTTCCTTGCCTTTTAAACTATCCTTATCCAGTCCGTAATTATATTTGCCAAAACCCTGCAACTCCCAGTTTGATGGCACCGGGATAGTTGTCCATTTGCCCGAGTTGCGGCCTTCGGTACAGAAAAACTGCCAGTTAACGGTATGGTCGCTGCCGGTACCACTCAAAAATACCTTTTGGGTTTCCTGCGCGTAGGTTTTCAATACCGCCAAAAGCAGCAGGGCAAACGTTAATATTTTATATCCGGCTCTTCTCATATATCTATTAATTGTCGGTTGGGTTAAACTTCAGCGGGTTATCCGTACGGAAAGGCGCGGCGGGCAAGCCGTTTTTGTTAAATAAATTTGGCTGGGCATCTTCGTTCCAGGCAAAACGTACGGCGGTTGGATTAGTAACGGTTGGGGCAGATACTTCTACCGTGTTGCCTTTAATTACCGCATTGGCTTCTACAAAAGCACCATCGCTGCCGGCTATAGTAAAGTGGCTGAGCGGTTTTCCGTCATGGCTCACTAAACCACTGCCGGTGTTTTTAAAATCGAGTATAATTTTGCTGCCGCTGATGTGCATTTGCTGGTACACCGGCCCTGAATAAACTACCGATTTATTGTAGGTTTTGCCTAAAGCTAATAACTCCAACCGGCGGCCTATCTCCCATTTAAACTTAGGGTGCAGGTTTTTAGGGTCGTCATTCAAATCGTTGGTGATGGTCATGCCCGTGTTCGGGATGTTTTGCACCAATGCCTGCGCCTCCCAAAAACGGGGAAGCGTTTGCGGCGGGATCAGCACCTTCGGGTCCATTTTTGAATAGTAATATGGTACGATCTGCACATAGTAAAACGGCATGGTTTTCCCATCCCAGGCCGTGCGCCAGGCATTGATCAACAATTGCATTTTATAAACGTAACTGGTGGTTTCGGTCATATTGGCTTCGCCCTGGTACCATAAAAAACCACGCAGCGCAAAGGGAGCCAACGGCTCTATCATCCTGTGCCAAAACTTGCCATCAGCCCCGCTTACCCTGGCCGAGTCTTTTGATACCCGGTTAAAATAAGCAGACGTTTTAAATGCCGTTTCCGGGATCCATGGCTCTATCAGGCTGCCGCTCACGGCCGCGCAAACTACGCCTACGGGTACATTCAGGTCGTGATTTAAATTCTTGGCGAAGAAATATCCTGCTGCTGAAAACTGGCGTAGTGCCGAATCCTGCGCGATAGCCCAACCCGAATGCGTGGAATCAGGCTTGGCTAAATTCTTTTGGGTCACTAAAAAGATCCTGATCTGCGGGTTATGCGCGTGTTCCAGCTCATCTACCGGCGAGTAGGCCGTGGTCATGGTATCGGGCTTGGACACCTTGCTGTTCTTCCGCATCTCGTACAGCATGTTTGATTGTCCCGAGCACAGCCAAACCTCGCCTACCAAAATATCAGTTAGCTTAATGGTATTTGTTCCTGATATGGTCAATGTTGCCGCTTTCGCGGATGCAGGCATGGCATCAAGCATTACCTTCCAGTTGCCTGACGCATCGGTTATTGTAGTTTTAGTTTGCTTGCCGAATTTAACAATCACCTTTTCGCCCGCAATAGCGGTACCCCAAACGGGGACCGGCTTTTCGCGCTGTAGCACCATGCCATTGCCCAGTATTTTAGGCAGCACCACTTCGGCGTAGCCGCTGAAACAGCAGAGCAGAAAAAATAATCCGATGTATATCCCGCTCCTCTTCATCTGCTAATATTTACCAGTTTTAAACGATTTGATATAAAATACTGCTTGCTTAACTTGCTCGCCTGCTTTTGGCAGGTCGTAATCCTGATCGGTTGGGGTATCGGCATCCGGGAAACGGCGCACACCACCGGTGCGGAACACTACCCGTTTTATCGATAATACCGGCGCGAAAAACAAACTGGCCGACATCTCTTTCCCGTTGATATTCATCGAATAAAACCGCGTATCTGTATTCAACTTGAGCACAATATGCAAAGGCTTGCCCGCCTCGTATTTTAAAAGGTTTTTATTGCGATAGCCCGCCTTAGCAAATAGCGCCCCGGTCGAGTCCAGCGTTAAGCGGATAGCCGCATCGCCTTTGGCATTTTGAAACTCAATGTCCAGCATGCCGGTATTGGTTTGACCGGGGACAATGGTAAAATCTACCGTCATCCTTTTGGCTTCAGGCACCACGCGTTCGGCGCGGGCATAATCAAAGGGGTCATGGTCGTTCAAAGCCAGTGCTTTGCTGCCATCGGCCATTTTCTCTATCCCAACTTTTGCCCAAAGCGGACTGAATGTATTCCATTTTTCCAGTTCTTTCCCAGCTGGCAGAGTGTTAAAATCTTCGTTAGCCGGGCCGTCTGCCACATCCGTTACCGGCACTGGGATAGATGATACCCAGATATCCTCCTTATTCATGCTGTAGGTTACCCACAGTTTGCCATCGGGAATAACTCCATTGCCTTCATCTATACCGCGCACATATTGTGGGCCGTATGATTTATAAGCGCCGCCATAACGCATGGTCGAGATTTCGCCGTTCACCAGCAGCAGGTTGGTATAATCCAGGCCATCTTTACTGACTGATATCGCCAGCGGCCACCTAAATTCGGATGGGTTATATACCGTGGCATACTTACCGTCGGATGTTCTTTGTCCCCATATTTTGGCGTTACTATTTACAAAGCGCGGCGCACGGGCAGCATTTGTCGGCCAGGTTTTGCCATTATCGGTGCTGATACTGGTCAGCGCGTTTTTCCATAAACCTACCACACGGCCATCAGGCAGATGGTAATAGTTGAAAGCTTTATACTCTTTGTGCAGCGGGATCAGGGGATCTTTGCGGTCGGTTTCCTCTACCCATTGCATCATCATCAGCGGGTTAGCCATTAACTCGTCACAGGCTTGCACAAAACCTTTATCCTTGCTGGTTTTATAAAACGGGTACGAGGTATTTTTTTCGTTCCATTTAGGATTATAGTGGATAAAGTAAATGGGGCCGTATTTGCCATCAGGCAAAACCTCGCGTATTACTCGGCCAATACCCAGGCCATCGTTCGGGTCGTCATGCGGTTCTAAAACGATCCCATAAAAGCCCAATACGAAAAAGCGTTTTGATTTAGAAGTATAAAAGCCCATCCGCTGGTGCATTACAGAATACAGGTCTTTCGCTACCTGGGTTTTGCCTTCTTTAGTAGTGCCGTCGGGTATTTTGTACTGCGGGAAAACCACTTCGGGCTTGCTCCAGTTTTGGCCGTCTTTTGATGTAATGAGCAATGTTTGTCCCGGCGGGATGCTCTCGCCCACCTTATCGCTCAGGTATTCTACATAAAATGTATTGTTCCAATAGGCCAGCATGGGGGCATGGTTATAGGTAAAACCAAAGCCCTCGGCCAATTCGGGATGTTCCCGGTTAGCGCGGAAGATCTGCATACTGTGCACCCCTACCGCCGGACTTAATTGCCCGTGGTGATAATCTACGTTCACCACTGTGTTACCGGTATAATGCACCGTATCCTGCGCTTGTGCCGCAAGGCAAAAACTCAGGAGGGTAAATATCGTTATGGCTATATTCCTGCTCATATCTAATTATTAGTGGCGGCCTGCTTTAAGCCGGCCAGCGTTTTTTTGGTCACTTTAAAAATGGTACCGTGCTTGTGCCCTTCGGGTACTTTTACACTATCGGCTATATCTTTAAACGTTTTAAAGTCGGTGGTACGCATAGCGCCGTAGCGTTTCAAGCGGTACGAATCATAATAGATCAGCCAATCGTTCCCGGCTTTGATGGCTGTAGGCCCTTCGCTGAATAATTCGGTAAAGCGCGGGGTATAATTATTGTATGGCCCCAACGGGTTACTGGCAAATGCTACCAGTATATTACGGTTAGGCCGGGTATTATCTTTCATCACCAGCACATAATCGCCTTTGCCGCGTTTTACAATTTCGGCATCGATCACGCTGAAGCCGGGATCGAGAAATAATTTAGTCGGGTTGAATGTTTTAAAATCCTTAGTGGTAGTATAGTACAGGCGATGGTTGTTATCTTCATCCTCCTGGCCCTTAGGGAAACGGCCGGGGATGCAAGATGCCCACACAATCATATACTGCCCGGCCTCGTCATCATAAAATATTTCCGGCGCCCAGGCATTTTTGGTGGTCGGTTCGTAGCCCATTACATTAATATGTTCCTGTGCCGACCAATGCACCAGATCTTTAGAACTGGCATGGCCTATGCCCTTATCATCTTTCCAGCCGGTTGTCCAAACCAGATGGAATATCCCATCCGCCCCCTGAGCGATCGAGGGATCGCGCATAATTTTGGCATCACCAGCTTCTGGTTTCAGGTAAATATGGTTCAGGTCAGTCCAGTGATAGGCATCATAACTGTACAAAAAGCGCAGCCCCTCGTTAGCCGGCTCGTGAAACGAACTGAATACATACACGCTTTTACCGCTTTTGCACGATAGCAAAACCATGGAGGCAAAACCAACAAGCAGATATGTATACAGGCGTTTCATTTTCAGTTCAATTGGTTTATATGGCATCCAGGATAAGTACCCAATCGTTGCCATTCTTTTTGGTTCCGGGAGGATTAAATTTAAGCATTTTTGATTTAGCATACATGCCTATAACCGTCGTCTTCCCGCTACGCGGATCGTACCATGATGCCCTTACTTTTGTGCCCTCCAGTTGCTCCGTGTTTATTTGCATATCGCGGCCGTTATAGGTATACACAAAGGCATAGCTTTTGCCCCGTGTAGCTATCAAACGGTTATACCGCTCGCCCTGCCCGCCTGCTATCAGCGATTGATCGGGTACACGCTCAAAGTAAGGGCGCGATAACATTAGTTTTTTCAGATAAACCATCTGCCGTGCGCCGGGGGCGTTAATGGATTGGTACCAATACGCTTTCGATCCGTACGATACATCCTTTGCTTTATCGCCGGGTTTATGCATTTGCATTACATCGTTATTACCATAGGTGTAGCCACAGCCACCTGCAAAAACCGACCAGTAGCCATAGCGGCGCACGTCGGCAGCGGTCCAGCGGGGCAGCTTCACATCATGCAACCCGTATGGGATGTTTTCGTACGACGGCTCGGCATCCAGTGTGGGTTTTATGGGTGTTTTGGCATAATCCACCCCTGCATATTTCCAGTTGTCCTCGCCATATTTCAAGTCTTTTTTTGAGGTATCCTGCGCGTAATTACGGTGGCCCGATTGAAAGCAGTTAAAATCAAGCCAGGCCTCGTTATGGAACCAGGTTGATGATTGCGTACGCCCGCGTGGGTGATAGGTGATTAAATGCGCCGGATCAAGTTCTTTGATGGTATTACCTATCGCGTTCCATGTTTTCAGGGAATCCGTGCCCGGGATATCGCCACCATTCATCCAGATAATGTTGGAATGGCTTGCATACCGCTTCACTAAAAAATCGGCGTAGATTTTCCCTTGCGCAGCGTTAATGTGGCTCTCTTTCACTACCGATCCCCATACGGGTACCAGTGCAATGTAGATGCCTTTCTCGGCCGCTCTGCTAATAATCCAGTCGATATGGTCCCAATAATCATACTCTTTACCTTTGCCAAAGGTATTGCCGGGTGTAACTTTAGGCTGGGTTATTTTTTTGCCCACCAAAGCCGAATCGCCGTAGGCATTTACCTCTTTGCTGCTATGCACCACCATTACCTGTATCATGTTAAAACCCTGCTTGCGGCGGGTTTCCAGGTATTGCAAAGCCTCCTCGCGTTTTAGCTTGGCAAACAGCAGCCAGCCGGTGTCACCCAGCCAGAAAAAAGGCTTATCACCCGCTGTAAAATAGCGATGATTGTCCGATACTTTTACCACGGGCAGTTCGGCAGGTTTGTCGCTTTTAAAAGCGAGCAGCATAGCGCAGGCTATACTTAACAAAGCAGTTTTTTTAAATATCATTTTAGATACGTGTTAACCAAAGGATATTTGCGCCGGTTCGGGGAGCTTTTATTTCCACGCCGTTACCACCTTTTACCTGCTGCTGACCGGGGATTTCAGCGCCTGTTTTAGGATCTATCCATTGTACTTTATAATTGGTATTTGCTGCCAGGTCCAAACGGATGGCATTATCAGTATTATTATAAACGATATATCCTTTAGCCCCGCCCAATGCCCATTGCCCGGTAGGATTACCTGCCAGTTTAATAGGTTTCATCGTAGTGGCATCAGCCAAGAATTTGGCATCGGTAGTAGCCGGCAATACCGGTAACGAACCACCGGCTATAAACACGGCCCAACCAAAATGATCAAACCCATCAGCCGAAAACAATACGGCCTTATCAGGATACTTGGTACGATACTCGTTCACCGCCTGGTAAACCGATTCGAACGATACCGCTTTGGGTTTATAAACGCGCTCTTGCTGGCGCGGCGCAAGGCTTTGGCCGCCGGCCGGGGCAAATAGTTTACCGTTACCTTCGTAATACCAATAGCGGATATCAATGGCATCAATTACCGCTGCCCTTGCCGGGTCGGCCAGTATGGCATCCTGCACATCTTTGGTTGCGCTTAACGCGATGATCTGTTTCTTTTTATGGATGGTTTCCCACTGCTTTACCGCATCTACCCAAAACTGCATAAAGTGCAGGGGACCGGTAAACTCGGCACTGGTAGACTGGATAACGCCGTTGTTATCGGCAAAGTTATCCATGCATTTATTAATGTATGCGGTCAGCAATTTCTTCCTTGTAGGGTTAGTTACATCGTAAAACTGCTCGGCCATAAACTGGCGCTTATCGCCCGCGTAGTTCACCGGCTCGGGGAAGCCCGTACTGTTTATGTTGTTAGCTGTGCGCCAAGGGAAATCGGTATAATGCGCGCCGGCCTCTATAATATTATGCTGAAAGAAATTCTGATGAAACAGCACCAGGCCTTTTTGGTCGGCCAAGTCGGCAAACTGCGTCAGGCGGTTCCAGTACCAGGTGTTGTATTTGGTCAGGTCGTATTTGCTTAACCCGTCAAAAGCCAGGTCTTTTTCACGGCCGCTGCGGGCAAAAGGCAATTCGTAAAACGGCGCCCATACATCACCATCCGCACGGCGGATACGTTCGTGGTCATCGCGGCGGCGTTCGTACCAAAGGCCGTAGTTGTGTTCAAACACGGTAATGTGATTTTGCAGCATCCAGTCGCTTACCTCATTAATATCGTCGGTTAAACCCGTACCTGTACGGCCCGGTACCCAGCGACTGATCTGCGGTTTGGCTGTTTTTTCTAAATAACCGGGCTTCACGTTTCCGTTCCACCACGGGGCTTCAAAGTGCATGCCTTGCAATAACGTATTTCCCCGTACCAGCCAGCCATTACTTACATCCATTTTGGGCGCTAAGGCCGGGGGATTAGCCATTTTAAAACCTATCACATCAATACTTTTTGCGCCGGATGCCGAGGTGCTGATGGGGTTACGTTTTGGGGCGCCATCTATCCAGTCGGCTATGGTTGTAGCAGGTTTACGGGCTTCGGCCAACAGTGCCGCGGCCTGTTCGGGTGTTGGACTGCTGGATGGCTCGGTCATGATCAGTAACAGGTCGGCCTGTTTACTTACATCTTTATTTAAGCGGTTAGCCAGTTGCGCGTAAAAAAAACTCCGGGGATTAATTGTACTGTTCGATTCTTCCCAATAACCATCGCCGCCAAATTGCGCCCAGGTACCAAAGGCCCAGTTTTGGGCGGTCGGCGGGTTATAATTATCTACACGCGCGGCGGTGCAATTCCAAAACAAGCTGTTGGCCGCATTCCAGCCGGCGCCCTGCCCATCCTGTTCGCGGTTTTTGTAGCTTAGCGATTGCCCGTCGATACTGGTCACATCAAACAAAAGTCCCGATGCCCAGCTATCCAAACCACCACTAAAACTTAAGGATTGCCAGCCCATGCATTGTACAAAAGCAGTCGGACCCGGGGTACAATTACCCGTCCCAAAATCGTGATAACCATTTTCTGAATATAATCGTTGAAACAACGTTTGCCCGCCCATTGTCCAGAAGATATTACGGCGGTAGCCGCCAATTTCGGATACGGGAGCCAGGGATTTGCAATCCTGCACGGTAACGCGGTTGGCTGTTTCCAGCACATATACGGCCGAGCCTGCAAAATGCTCAAACGTTACCTGCCGTACCCAGGCATCGCTCACATTTTCTATTGTGATAGCCATCCAGCGGTGTGCTTCATCTTTTGGATTGTTTACATCATAAGCCGAACGCAGGCAAAGGTTTTCGATACCGGTTTGATTGATGCGGCCCGGCCATTGGTATTTAGCAATAGTGCCGCCGCCGTATGTGGTATCTAATGCGGTGGTTAAGGGTGCATCGACAGTAATGGTATTACCATCTATAGCTTTAATTTTTCTGTCCCAATAAATATCTTCATCACCCGGTCGCCAGCCTAAAGAGCTAAGGCCGCCGCCAAAGGTTTGCGTACCTAATTTGCTGATCCAGGCAGTAGTGCAAGGGCGGCGCACAACAATCAGATCACCGGCCTTTAAATCACCGGCAGATGCTACGTGAAATGTAAAAGCGTTCACCGGTACATAGGCATCGGTTATCTTAATTTCTTTATCCTTGCGGCGATCGTTCTTACCGATCATCTTAATAAAAGTCTCCCTGTCTGTACCGGCCGCTAATAACACTGTGCCATTATTGCCCATACCGCTACCCCTCAGGATAACACCCGAAGCATTGATCTTTAAACTGCCATTTACCTGATATGTGCCTTTATCTAACAAAACCGCTCCGCGTATGCCGTCTTTATCGGCAGGCAATACTGCCACATAATCCAGGGCTGCTTGTATACGCAGGGTAGCGTCACCCGGCTTTACCGGAACTGTTACTTTAACAGGAACATCGGGAATAGGCTTTTCTGATGCCATATAACCCGCGTACGAAAAATCGGGTATGCGGTCGCCGTTGGGCGCCGGATTGTAGCTTAGCTTGCCGCCTTTTTCGGCAACTACAGGCGAGGGTGGTTTAACCGCTTTTTTTTGAGCAATTAAGGGCGTGTGCCAAAGCACACACCCCATTATAAACCAAACTAAAATATGAAGACTTTTATATTGAATACCGCTCATTTTGTGTATTAGCGTTACTAAATTTTCTTTTCGCCTTTCTCGGCCACCGTATTCAGGTATACTTCAATATTGCTATAACCGCCGCCGTTTTTAGCCGGTAGCGCCGAGTCATTGCTATTTTTAGGGTTCAGGCCGTGGGCCAGTTCCCATTCATCAGGCAAACCGTCGTTATCCGAATCTTTGTAGGGCGCGCCTTTATAATCCGGGTAACCGCCTACCTGCCATGGGGCAGTGATGATACCGAGTTTATAGGAATCTTTAGGTAGTTTACGGATCTTAAACTGGAAGGCAGTATCGGTATTCATCTCCTTGTAAGTGATCTTACCGGTACGTACCTGCTCGGTGATCCGTTTATCAACAGCATCGCGCACAGGCAGTGTGGCCCCCGCATTGGTGATCACAAATTTTAAAGCATCAGTAGCCGAAAGGATAGTAACCGGTGGCATAGGGAAAGGCACGTCCGATTTCATATAATCCTTATACTGGCCAGCATCAGGCAATTCTTTACCGCCTTCGCCTTCTACCTGTATCCCGCCATTCCATGGGTCTTTAGTTACTTCAGGGAAACCTTCCATAATATTACCTACGGCGTATACGCGACCAAAATATTTTTCCTTCAGCTTACTGCGGCCCGATTCGGGTTTAAGGATCCGGTGGCCCACGGGCTCGTTTTTAGGGGTTACCGGGCCTGGTTTAAAGTAGTTATTAATTATGTTATAGTTGGTGGTATAATCGCCGCCATCCATTGATCGGTGGTGCCAGTTAAACACCACATTGTTTACAAAGTTGTAAACGCCATTCCAGCCCACTGACGGGTTGCGGCCAGTGTTATCAGCCCAAAGGTTACGTACAAGCAAGCTGTTCTCGCCACCTGTTGTGCTGCCGAACGAGTGGTTCCAGTAATCCAGCGCCTCTGAATAGATACAGTTTTGGATAGTGATATTAACCGTACCGTGTTTCTCTTCTTTCGAACCATCCATCGGGTCGTACATGTGGCGGTACATGGAGAAGTTCTCATCCAGTCCCCAGCTTGCCGAAACGTGGTCGGCTATGATATTACCTACCGGGTTGCCACCTAAAGCATCATCCCTGCGGCCAACATTGGTTTCGCCGCGGCGGAAACGCATGTAGCGGATAATAACATCATGCGTGTTTACCCAAAAAGATTCGCCCGCTACGCAAACGCCATCGCCGGGAGCAGTCTGGCCTTCAATGGTAATATATGGTGCCCTAACAATAATGGGAGTTTTAATGCGGATGATACCGGCTACGTTAAATACGATAATGCGCGCGCCGCCCTGCTCGCAGGCCCAGCGTAAACTACCGGGGCCGCTATCGGCCAGCGTAGTTACCACATATACTTTACCGCCGCGGCCGCCAGGTGTAAATTTACCGCCGCCCTCGGCACCCGGAAATGCCGGGATTGATGCCTGCGGCAGATCGGTTGGCCGGCCGGCCCATGGCACATATACCTTACCTTTGCGCTGGTCGGCTTGTATAATTGGCAAGGCTACCGCCCAGGCCGAATCTGAATGGGCTTGCGCCGCTTTCATTAATGCAGCGCTTTCTTCCTGTACCTTTTTAGGGACATCGGGGTATTGCGCTAATACAGGTTTAACAAACAAAGCAACAGCACATACCGATAGCAGAAAAACTCTTTTTTTCATTTTTAGATCGTTTTAATTAGTATACCAAAACGTATTTGGTAAGATCGGGCTTTTTAAATTATTACGGCATAAATATGTTTACAAACATCTTAAAATGCTTCGCAATAAATTTCAGGGGCCTTTAGGTATTAATTTGGTTTAAAATTATCCTTATTCAAATATGCAAGCTATAGCCTGCTGTTTAATATAGAATGTTGGCAAGCTTTTATAGGATATTATCCTATTGGATTTTACGTCCTTCGACCGGGCATTTTGTCGCACGGATGTTACAAAACAGGTTAAAACAAAGGCAAATATCAGGTTTAACAGGTATTATTTTCACTTTAATTAAACGCTTTAATATTTTATTTAGTGTTAAAATAATACAAAAACTGATTCATCAAAATTCAAAAAAAATGGGGAAGCTGTTATGCTTCCCCATTTTAAATTAATGTTATTTTTTTAAATTACTGCAACGGATCAAATGTACCGCCCCAGGTATTGTTTTGCTTTAAATTAGGGTTATTATTTATTGCCGCGGTTGGTATACCAAAGAAATAAACACCCGGTTGATAGGCTATATTGTAGGTGTCAACACTTTTGGTTTTAACCACAAAGTTTGAAGTATACATGGCATCTAACGATGTTGCTGCCGATGCATCGCGCGTGGTTAAGATATAATCGGTACCGGTAGATGTATTATTTAAAGTGATTACTACGCCCATCCTTCTTTTACCGTTTAAGGTACTTTCCAGCAATTTCCTTCTTCTTAAATCCCAAAAACGTTTGCCTTCAAAAGCAAATTCAACTTGCCTTTCCTTCATAATAGCATTTACTAATTGGGCGCTGGTCATCCCGGCTGTTAAACCATAAAGGTTATCTGTACCGGCTTCAATACCTGCTCTTTTTCTAACTGCTATCACGTTTGCATAAGCTTCCTGGGTTGTACCAATGCGACCTAATTCGGCAGCGGCTTCGGCCTGGTTAAGCAATACCTCGGCATAACGGATCTCGATCCAGTCGGTACCGGCAGTTAATATATTGGCCAATGTAAACGA
Source organism: Mucilaginibacter sp. GW821-FHT07H05 (assembly GCF_059418485.1). Lineage (NCBI taxonomy): Bacteria > Pseudomonadati > Bacteroidota > Sphingobacteriia > Sphingobacteriales > Sphingobacteriaceae > Mucilaginibacter > Mucilaginibacter sp. GW821-FHT07H05. The sequence continues at coordinate 55,003 of NZ_JBWKPY010000005.1, read as the reverse complement.
TGGATCAATAGCTTTACGCAAGTATAAGCCTGTTGTACTTGCGGTAGCTTCTGTTGATTGCGTTGTAGTGGCGGTTTTATAATAATAATAGGTCCACAACCTGAAACTTGGGTTACTTAATACCGACCAGGCAGCACCATTATAAGCAATAGTTTGATCAAAGCGCGGGTCGCGGTTTTTGTAAAATGTTTGGGCGGTGTAGGTATACTTAGATGTAAGCGTATCCTTGCCATCCTTCATCAGGAATGCGCGGGCCAGATCCCATGTTGGCTGATTAGAGGTACCATTACCACCGGCCGTTTTAGGGATGGTAGCGTTAGGGTAAGTATTATTATTCGCCCCGTTGTCTGTTGATGATGTATTATACTCGGTAACTAAAACCGATTCCGAATTTTTTTCGGTAGCCCACATGGTATAATCCCACTTGGCAAATAAACCAAAACCATTAGCTGTAAGCAATGTGATAGCTTGCGTATTAACATCATAAGCGGCTTGCCACCTTGCGGCTATATTTGTTGGATTAAACTGCGGACTGGCGTAAGTTACCAATACACGCCCTTTAAATGCAGCTGCAGCACCTGATGTGATACGGCCATAATCTAAACTGTTTGGCCATTTGCCGGGCAGGTATTTAATACAGCTATCCAAATCACTATTTATCAATGCAAATGTTTCGGTTGTTGTATTACGTGGTAAAAGTGCGGCGGCTTTAGCATCGGGCCCAACTTCATCAAGCGGGGTTACTACCAATGGTACGCCACCATATAATTTAACCAACTCAAAATACCGGTATGCCCGCCAAAAATATGCTTGTGCTAAAAACCTTTTTTTAACATCAGGAGCCATGGTACCAGCATTAACATCCCTGATAAACATATTAATGGTACGCAATTTACCATAAGCATTGGAGGTACTGTTAGCTGTGCCGATATCGGTAACATTTTCTATTGTAGCGGTTCCTTTTACATACACGTTATCGCTATACTGCTCATCTGTTAAAGAACTAAGCGTACCGCCCAAAGAACCACCCGAATTGCCGAACCAGCTTGGTTGATTTTGGCTGTAAATATAGTCGACCGCCAATTTAGCTGTGAGCGAATCGCTATACACCTGGTCTGCCGAGAAGCTTGAAATATCTTGCTTTTCCAACACTTTTTTGCAACTGCTAAACATCAGTGACGCGGCACAAGCTGCTGTTAGAAGAATATATATCTTTTTCATGATCATCATTTTTTAAAATCCAACATTTAAACCTAAAGATACCGTCCTCAGACTTGGGTATTCGTATAACTTCGTCTGGAAATCGCGGTAACCATCCGGATATGGGTTAATAAACTGTATTGGGTTTGTTGCCACAACAAAGAAGCGGGCGCTGGCTATACCTATCCGGTTCATGATTTTTGAAGGGATAGAATAACTTAAATTAACACTGCTTACATTTAATGTGGTTGCCGGTACTAACCAAAAATCAGTAGTAACCTGGTAATTAGCCTGGAAGTATGGCGCAGGGAACCTTGCATTGGTATTGCTTGGTGTCCAGTGGTCGGCCCAATATACGGGTCTGTTATCCTGTATAGAAGCACCTGAACTTGATTGCTGGAATGGTTTTAAACCATCAATTTGCGCCCAGCCACCCCACGACATGCCCATAACTACATTAAGATTTAAACCGGCATAACCTACACTCCAGTTTAAGCCTAAACTATTGTGGTTGTTTTGCCTTTTGGTGATATATTGTTTATCCTTGGTATCAGTGGTAATTACACCATCGCCATTAACATCTTCATAATTGATCATACCTGGTTGTAAGGCCTGCCCAAATATTTTAACGTTAGCAGCACCGCCCGCAGCAGCCGCCCTTGAAGCGATAATTGCATCAGCTTCAGCTTGGGTACGAATAATACCTAATGATTTATAACCAAAATTCCCCCTATCGCTTGATTGCCCGGTTAAATCTTCGAGGGTTCCGATGTTACCCGGAGATACGTCAATCTTTAAGTTTTTGTTATCGCTCCATGCAAAAAATGGTGAAAAGCTATAAGTGAATTTGCTGCCGATATGATCTCTCCAGCCGGCGCTAATTTCATACCCGAACATATTTACCGAAGCATAGTTTTCGGTAGGAACGTTTGAAAAGCCGATAGTTACCGGAACAGATGATTGCAGACCGGTTAGCATATCATAACCATGGCTCCAGAAATAATCGCCGGAAACAGATAGACGGCCTTTCAGGAACTGCATATCAACACCATAGTTGGTTTTCAGGATATGGTCCCAGGTAACGTTAGCGTTTGAAATGGCAACGTTTGGCCTGATAGCAACACTTCTTTCGCCCTCATTAAATACGGCACCACCACTGCTGCCTGTACCCAGGTTATATGATGTTGCAAATTGATAGGCTTTGGTATTATCGGTACCGGTTAAACCAATAGATGCCCTGAATTTCAGGAATTCCATCCATGGTAAACTCTTTTTGATAAAGGACTCTTCTGAAGCTACCCAGCCCACTGATGCAGCGGGGAAACCACCCCATTGTTTTCCGGGCGGGAACCTTGAGCTACCATCGGCGCGGTAAACCAATTGTAGTAAATATTTATTATCATACGAGTAATTTAAACGGTTGATAACCGACTGGAAACCAAAATCGCTTAACTGGCCCGACTGTGTTGAGGTTTGCGCACCAACAGCAAAGGTTTGATAATCTAAACCGCCTGTTATTACACCTTCAACCATAGCAGCTACGCCTTCGGTAGTTTGCTCGCGCTGCTCAAATAAACTTAACAGGCTAATGGTATGCTTACCAAAAGTGCGGTTGTAATTTAAACCGGCATCTAATTGATAAGTATTAGCGAAACTTGGGTTTAAACGGATACGGTCGCCATTTTTTATAGGATTTACACTTAACAAAGTACCGCCCGGAATGTGGGAGTTTGTACCCAAACCCGAGTATTTATAGTAATTGAAAGTCGTGCCATATTGTTTACCGTTTGTACTATTGGTGTTTTTGTTCAGCGTAACGGTAGCTGTTAAGCCTTTTATCGGAAACTCGTAACTTACCTTACCCAGTATATTCATGATATAACTGTTATTTTTGGTATAGTTATCTGAATTTTGGATCAGGAAATAGTTAATATTATCATAACCACCAGAAGTACTGGAGCCCAATAACACCGGATTGCCATTAATAAAGTATTCCTGCCATGGTTGCATATTTAGCAATGTACCGGCATCATTATCTAAACTTTCCTGTGTGCTGTTGATTTTATAGAAGTAACTTTTTGAATAAGAAACATCATTGGTTACTGATAAATTGATGGTTAAACCTTTAACAGGTTTAGTTTCCACATTAGCTCTTACCCCATATTTGTAAGAGTTGATCCCTTTAAAGTTAGAGTTTTGGTTAACATAATCGCCGCCGAAAAAATAGGTGGTTTTTTCGCCACCGCCAGCAATGGTTACCGCGGCACGCTCTACGAACGAAGTTTTAAAAGCCTCGTCAAGCCAATTGTGGCTGTGATTAGCAAAATAGTCAAATTCATCCGGGGTATACCAACTGGCTAACCGGGTTGTACCTACAGTACCTGTTGTTCCGTTTACAAGGAAACCATCGGCGTTATAATAATTGTTTACAGGTACGCCCGGTACAGTTTGCTGATATACGCTTGTTTGCGAGTAATCGTTATTAAACGTAGCCAATTGGGTTGAGTTAAGCATTTTAGGTATCATGGTAGCATCCGCCGCACCTAATGATGTGCTTAAACTAACTTTAGGTGCACCCATTTTACCTTTTTTGGTACGCACAATTACCACACCATTTGCACCCTGCACACCATAAATTGATGCTTCGGCATCTTTTAATACCGATACGCTTTCAACCTGGCTTACATCCAAAAGGTCAAAATCGTTTTGCGTGCGAATTACATCATCAATAATAAACAAAGGGTTGGTCCCTTGTCCACCGTCTTTAGCAAAAGCAACCGGATTACGTATGGTAACGGTTGTTCCCTGCCCCGGACGGGCTGTGCCCCCCGAAACGCTTAATCCCGGTACCGTACCTCTAAGCAATGCTGTAAGGTTAAGGTTAGGAATGTCCTCAACCTTTTTCAAATCAACAACAGAGATAGCACCGGTAAGGGTAGATTTTTTCTGCTCGCCATAACCGGTCACCACTACCTCGCTTAAATCACTGGTAGAAACTGTCAATTTAAAATCGGCGTTCATTTCGCCAACTTTAAGCGTTTTTTCCTGGTAATTATAACCAATGTAGGTTACACCTATTGTTACATTTTGCAGGCTGGTAACCTTAAGGCTGTATTTACCATCAATATCGGTTTGTGTGCCTGCAGTGCTTCCCTTTACTTTAATAGTAACGCCAGGAAGCGTCTCGCCTTTATCACCAGTCACAACACCTGTTATGGTTCGTGTCTGGGCTTTTAGTACACTGCTAAACATGAGCAGTACTGAAAGAAAGAGGAAAATTTTTCTCATAAGTTAATTAGATTTAGTTTCATATTGGATTAATTATTATTGGTTTGCTGTTATATTAAGGCCTGCGTATTCTTTAATTCATACTTCTCACGGTGGTCATTAAATAGCCTGTTGTTTATTAATTACTCTTTGGCGCCGACCTTTCTTTTATCCGTTTTTGCCATTCAATGCCGGCCTGTTTCATATCGTATCCCTGTGCCGATAAATAGTTGTTGATACGGCCTTTGTATTTGCCAAATATGGCCGTCTTTTCATCCGATGACCCACCATCTATCGCTTTCTCGCGTGCTTCCACCAGCCAGGTTTTTATCTGCGCTTTTTGCACATCAGTTAGCTGGGGCAATTCATCCAAATAAGCGTTGTAGGTAACGGCCAGTTTTTTATAGGTCATTTCATCCTTTATGGCTTCTACCTGTTCGGGACTTAAAACCTTACCCAGTTTACTTAGGAAAAGGTTATGCTGTGCTGTTAGCTGGCTATTCATGATACTATCGGTAGCGGCAATTTTTAAGTTTGCAGCGGCCTTATCTTCGGCTGCGGCGGCTTTTATTTCTTTTACCCGGGCATTACGGGTATCATGTATGGTACCCAAAGCGCGGTACTGATCAACCAACACAGCCTGCGCCTTTTTGAATTTTGGCGACAGCGTATCGGTGATCCCGATGTTAACCAAATATTTAGCCGAACGTTCGGTGATCACTTTGGTATAATTATCCTTTTCGGCCTGGGTTTGTGTTTGCGCGTTCACTACCGCTCCAAAAAACAGGAACAGTATCAGTATTAAATTATGCTTAGTCATCATCTTCATCTCTAATCAATTCAAATTAACATCGCCGCAAAAATGTACGGCTATCCCTAAACCATTAAGTGCTGCTGCCTTTATGCGGCAGGCCTGATGTGCTGTAGCCTCGTCGGGCGTATAAACCACGTGGATGTGGTTAGCCTTATGGCGCCCCATCATTTGGTTACGGCTTACGCCTTTTAATACGGCATTCATAATGGGCCAAACCGGTGTAGTAGCTTCCCAGCGGCGCTTGGTTTCGGCTTCGGGCAGTAATACACTTTCGCCTACACCGATATCGCAATGCAGCTGGCCCCCCATTACATACACGCGGCTCCAAACAATATGGCCAGGCTTGCTGATCCCTTTTAAACTACCGCCGCCTAAACGGAAATACATAGCAGGCTGCCTTTCGCTGCTGGCACCTTTATAGCCACCCACAAAATGGGCCGGCGGCACAGCCCCCGATATCAGGAAAACCCACACAAAATCATCTATCCCATCACCTTTAAAATGTTCGCCCCAGCGCAAATCGTGCAGGGTATTTTCGCCGGGCAGGCCCAGTTGTTTCCATAAGTTATAAGTAAGCAGGGCGTCAATACCGGCGCACTCGTCTACCTCGTTAAAATGCGGTAAGGCTTCGCCTGCGTACAGTTCGCGGCCGTCGGTGCTATAAGCCGGCGGGCGGTCCTGGTTATTTAGTAATCCTTCCACCAAATCGCTGGCTACAGTCAGGTCTTTTAATCCTTGCTGATATTGTATGCCTATAGTGGCGCAGCCAAATTCATCGGCCATGCGCACGGCGGCTATATACATTTTACACTGTTCCAGGCTTTGGCCTTCGGTCAGTTCGGTTGCGCCGTCGCTCCCCCATTTAAACTGCATGCCTTTTTGCAGCAGCCAGTCTAAAACTTTGCGGGCTTCGGCGTCGGTAACCAATTGCATAGCCGCATAAAGCGACGATTGGCTCAATCTTTCCTTAAACAAACCGGTTGGGTGCAATAGTTCATCGGGCACAATGGCATTATACATACCCATACAGCCTTCGTCAAACACGCCCATTATGGCTTTATCCTTTTTGAATTTTTTAGCAAAACCATTCCCTATTGCAGCATCCGCTTCAGGAATAGCTCCCGTTTCAAAATGGCGGATATGGCTTTCATCATGCTCCAGGTTGCCGGTTTGCAGCCATTGCTTAATGCCTTGCAGGAAATATTCATCATCAAAATTTTCGCTCCATAAGGTGCTGAATTTAACACCCGCTTTAGCCAGCGATCCGTTAATGTTAAGCATCCCTACCAAACCGGGGGCTGTGCCGCTCCAGTTAGCTAAGGTTAATATGGGCCCCTGGTGGGTGGTTAATCCGGCTAATACGTGGTGGGTGTATTGCCACAGGCTTTCAACAACTATTAATGGCTTAGTGTTATCAATAGTACGGAAAACCTCCATCCCCATTTTTTGCGAATCGATTAATCCGTGTTTCTTAACAGGATCATACTGATGCGCGCGCGTGGCTTTCCATCCCAGTTTTTCTATGGCGGCAACCAGCAATGCTTCCACCTTCTGCTGTTCGGGCCAGCAGATCTGGTTGGCTGCCAAACGGAGGTCGCCACTTGCAACTAATAAAACTTCTTTCAAATTTTCAGCCATTATCAGGACTCAATTATTGCGTTATTAGCAAAAAAGCTGGTTGATGATTAAGTTATTCGAATCCCTTTTTGTATCCGCCAGTAATGTTGGCAATACAATAATTGTAGTTATAACAATTAATAAGGAGACCAAAGGTTTATCACAACCCTACTTTAAACAAAATGTATAATTAATTACTATGGTTTATATTTCAGCTTCAGCCGCATAGGTATAAAATGGGCTTGCTTTAACAAATATCAATTATTAGGTATAGCTATTACTACCTGTATTTATCAATTTATTGTACGATGTTATCATAAGGAAACCCGGACAGGCATTAATTGGCTGCAAATATTTTTTTGCTCAATAATTACCTGCTAATTGTTTAAAATTTCCTAATTTTAAAAATCATAACCTAATCAGCGTCTCAAACACATCTGTTTTTGATTATTGACTAAGTGATTTTTTTAGAATGAAACCTCATTTTCTTAAAGTTGCGGTAAAGCCGCAAAACTCCTTTAGCATAAGGCATGATATTTTACCAACCTTTAGGGGTATATGGCATTATCACCCCGAACTGGAATTACACTACGTAATTAAGGGTGAAGGTGTCCGTTTTATTGGTGATAATATCAGCAATTTTTCGTCGGGCGAAGTGTTGCTGCTGGGCGAGAACCTGCCGCATTGCTGGCGCTGTAAAGAAGAGTATTTTCAGCAGGATTCGGGCCTGAATGTGGAAGTGATCGTTATTCATTTTTTGCCCGATTGCCTGGGCCGCTATATGCTTAATTTGCCCGAGGCCTACCTTTTACCTAAATTATTTGAAAAAGCTAAAAGCGGAATAATAGTAAACGGCGAGGCCCGCAACAAATTAACCGCGCTGATGCGCCAGGCGGTAGATGCTACTAATCTGGACCGTATTATTGTGCTGTTATCCATACTAAAGGTGCTGGCCGAGAACGAAGATTATGAAAACATTACATTAGCCCATAACGAATTTCACCAATCGAACGAATCGGATACGATACGGTTAAACAAAGTTTGCTCGTATACGCTGGCAAACTATAAAAAGGAAATTGGCCTGCAGGAAATTGCCGCCATTGGCAACCTTAGTGTAACCAGCTTTTGCCGGTATTTTAAATTAATGACCAAAAAAACGTATTCTGATTTCCTGACCGAGATCCGTATTAGCCATGCCTGCCGCTTTTTAATTGAGGATAAACTGCCCACGGAAGTGCTTTGTTTTGAGTGCGGCTTTAATAATGTATCAAACTTTTACCGCCACTTTAAAAAAGTAACCGATATGACCCCGCTGGAGTATAAACGAAAATATCTGCAGGGGAATCCGGTGGCGAGTAATTAAATATTGATGGTCATCCCGAATTTATTTCGGGATCCCATATGCAGGTTAACCAATCGCGAGTAAACCTTACTTGTGGGATACTGAAACAAGCTAACCATGACGTGTTTTTTTGTCATTCTGAACGGAGTGAAGAATCTATCGTCAGCAGAGTGGGAATGCATTGGCGGTAGATTCTTCGTTTCACAGGATGACAAACTGTTTTTTGATTTGTGGAGATACCTAAACGTCACTACTCTTTCAAAGCCCCGCCAGGATTTGATAACTCAGCACACAACTTTATACCTTACATATAATTCGGCATCCCCAGCTTACTTTTCAGCGAGCTATAATCTCCATACAGATGCTCAATTTGCTTGCGGGTTGTTGGGCTAAACACCCCTACATTACGGCGGGTAATGGTGCTGATATTTAAACCCCTTTTGGTTAACCAGTATTTGGCAATAATGGGGTACACATTGTGCATCACATCCATATTATCAATCAAAAATTGCTGTACCATGCCTACTTCATGCTGCAAAGATTCGTCGGCATAGTTTTTACATAGCCATACAATCAATTCTGGAAAAAAGTTCCCCTGGATACAGGATAGTCCCGCCGATCCGGCCTTTAGCGTTTCGACAGCGTGGGCCATATAAGCATCGTACAAACCAAAAGCAGGGTTAGCTTTACCGGCTTCCAGTTTTTGCTTTACAATGTTAATATCCAGGCAGGTATCTTTATGATAGATCACCCGGCCGGTTGCAACAAAATCAATCAGCTGCTGCGGCGATAACAACCTTTTATAAGGTACCGGGCATTCATAAAACCCCAGGGGGATATTGTCTGTCTGCTTAAACAGGTCAAACACCCTATCGTTAAATACAGCATCACTTTCCTGTTCGGTAGCCAGCAGGCTATTTAATATAATTACGGCCTGCGTACCGGTATCATGTACCCGTTTTACAAAATCGGCCTGCTTGGTGATCGGCCCGCCAAAGGTGCCCGTAGCTACCACCGGCACTGCGCCGTTAACTACTTTAATAATGTGTTTAATGGCCTGCAATTTTTCGTCATCCTCCAGTTCAAACATCTCGCTGCTCAGGCAGTTGGCAAACAAGCCTGCCGCGCCGGCCTTCAGGTATATTTCGGTCAGCTGGGTCAGTATATCGTAATCAATATCACCATTGTTTTTAAACGGTGTCAGCATTACGGGTATAAATCCTTTTTCTTTAGTCATCGGTTGTTAGTCATTTGTCATTGGTGTTGCCAATGGTGTTATATTATTTCGTTTTATCTTAGTTAACAGCAACCCTGTTAAAAATATAGTGAGGGTGCCTACCACAATAATCATATTGGTATTCAAGGTGCTGCGCAGGGCGGCGTAATCGTCAGGAATCAGATTAGGGAAGGTTAACCAAAGTATCACCAGCACACCTATTATGGTAGCCACCATAGCCTCGTGATTTTTAGTTTGCCGGCTAATCAGCCCCAGTAAAAACAAGCCCAGCATACCCGCCGCGAAAATGCCCGACAGTTGCCACCACACATCCAAAATACTCTTCACACCTATCATCCCTATCCCGGCTATCATCCCGGCGCAGCCAAATACCACTGTCATGATATGCAGCAGGCTCATGGTCTGCTTTTCGCTGATGTGCGGTTTAAAATATCGCTTATAAATATCTACGGTAAAAACCGTAGCCGATGAATTCATGCCAGAGCTGATGGTACTCATAGCTGCCGATAAGATGGCGGCAACGATTAAGCCTACCAAACCAGCCGGGATACGGGTGACCATAAAGTGCGGCATAATTTTGTCGCCATAATCGGCCGGTGTTAATTTATCCATAGCCGCGCCTATTTCAGTGGCTGTGGCCGATATGGGCAAACGCTCTACCGCGGCCTGGTGCTTTATAGCATAAACCAGATCGGGGTGCTGGCTATAATAGGCATACAGGCACGACCCGATCACGAAAAACAGGAATGAAGCCGGCACATACAGATACACGCACAACCAAACCGACTTAGCCGCCTGTTTGGTTGATTTGGCCGTATGGTAACGCTGGATATAATTTTGATCCATCCCGAAGTTATTCAGGTTGATAAAGAAACCGTAGAGCAGCACCACCCAAAAAGTAGGCTGTTTAAAATCGATAGCAAAACTGCCCAGGCTAAATTTATGGTCGGCCTTGCCTATTTCTATAATTTTAGCGTAACCGCCAGGTACATTACTTACCACCAGGTAAATGATCAGCATGGCGCCCAGGGTTTTGATAATGCCCTGCACCACCTCCGTCCATATCACCGCCTTAATGCCGCCGGTTACCGTGTACAGGATAATACATACGCCCATCACCACCATGATCATCCGCATGGATACGCCCGTTAACGCCTGCAGACTTAACGCGATGCCGAAAAATATCGACCCCATTCGGGCTAATTGCGTCAGCAAAAAGCAAACTACGGCATAGGTGCGCGCCCATGGGCCAAAGCGTTTTTCCAGATGGGTATAAGCCGAGATTTCGCCGGTATTACGATAAAAGGGTACAAAGTATTTTACCGCTATCCATGCGGCCAGGGGCATGCTCAGACTAAATACAAAAGCATTCCAGTTACCGCCGAATGATTTGCCCGGCACACCTAAAAAAGTATTGCTGCTTAAAAACGTAGCGTAAATGGAAAAGCCGATGGCCCAGCCCGGTATCAACCCGGATGCCTTGGTGAAGGCCTCGCTGCTTTTATTTTTGCGCGAAAACCAAAAACCTACCAACACCATACCGATAAGGTAAACCAGTATAATGGACAGATCAAGCACCGGTAAAACTTTCATGCGTTATAAACAGGATATTTCCGTTAAATTTAAGTATTGCAGGTTTAATGCGATATAACAAATGTAACAGCAGGCAGGTGTGGTTTTTTATAACATGTTTGCCGGCTATTGTAGGATTTTATCATGGAAAAGATTAAACGACAAGCAGGAATTGTGCGATTCCCTCCCACAGCGAGGCTGTAGAGAGGGGTTTATTCTAATGCATAATGACGAAACCCCTCCCTGCCACTACACCGGTCAGCCGCACCCCTCCCAATGGGAGGGAACTGTTTAGCTGTACTATAACGAGTGCCTGACTTTTAAACGGCAATCCAACTCCACCTGCTCCATTTGGTTCTTTAACACCATTTTAGCGGCCTTGATCCCCATCTGTTCAAAATCGGTTGATATGGTGGTAATGCCTTTCAGGATATATTTTTTCAGCGGGGTTTCATTGTAGGATATAATGCCCACATCCTTACCTACTTCCAGTCCTTTTTCTCTTATTTTTTCTATCAGCACCACCAGGTCATCATCATTAAGGCAAATTAATACTTCGCCTTGCTTAATATTTAATTGGTGTACATCATTTTCTATGCTGCGGTCAAAGGCATATTGCTGGCAAAACAGGTTAAACCCCTTAGCCATATCGGGCGATAGCGTACTGTTTGGGGATGTCAGCATCCTGATGGTATCGTACTTGCTTAAATCTTCCAGTACGGTTTCCATGGCTTTGTATACATTACGCTTAAAGTTTTCTAAAACAGAACCATATGCGCCACTAACGCCCTCAACTGCCCTATCCAGTAAAATCAGTTTATCCTTAGGCAGGGTATTGATCAGTTCGTGCGCGCGTTCGCCGCCATCATTAAAATGCGGCAATATCACATAATGCGAGTAACCATCGCGGCGACGGTCCAGCAGTTTTTTAAACAGCTCAAAATCTTCGTTATAGATGTAAAAGTCGATGGTTACATTATCGCCCAGCACCTGGCTAAATACATCATAGAATGCTTTTTTACCGGCGCTTAATTTATCCAGCAATAAAAAAACCTTGCGGGGCTGCTCTATAGTTTTGGCGGTTACATAATGCCCCTTGCCGGGAACCGATGAAAGTACCCCCAGATCGCGCAGGTATTTGTACCCCCTGTCGGCAGTTTCTTTCGATATTTCTAAATGATAGGTCAGCTCGTGCAGCGACGGCAGGATCCAGTTGTTTTTGATCTTGCCGGAAACCACCGCGTCCTGAATGGAATTAGCCAACTGAATATATTTTGGCGTTAATGACAAGCCATCAACATTGATAAAATCGAAGATATTTTGCTGCTTCATCCGTAACACTATAAAATAGGTAGCTGATTTGGTTTAACAGGATAAAGCTAAACCATGCGCATGGCAAATTAATATATCACTTTCTCAAGATATTGTACGATTTTACCATGAAACCAAACGGTTATTTCAGGCTTTGCAACGTTAATTGGGCAGGTAAAAGCCCTTCTCCTGTTGCCCTGATGGTGATTTTGCCTGCATTTAGCTTAGCCTGCACAATAGCCAGACACAAGCCACTAAACAGTTTACATTGCTTTGCCGAAAATGGCGTTAAACTGGTTTGCGATCCGTTATCTACCGCTTTTAACCCACCTGCACCGCTTACATTAAAACGGATCAGGTTGTCGGCCACAGGCACAGGATTACCCTGCCGATCTAAAACGCTTACCGTAATAAACGACAGGTCTTTAGCATCAGCTTTTATTTTACTTCTATCGGCGCTTAGTTTAATTTGATAAGGTGCGCCGGCGGTAACCCGTTGGGTAACTAATACTGTTTTACCGTTTTTCCGGGAGATGGCTTTAAGCGTACCAGGTTCATATTTTACCCGCCACATCACGTGCAGGTCGTCACCGGTTTTTTTCCTGATGCCCAGACTTTTGCCGTTCAGGTACAATTCCACCTCGTCGGCATTGTTATAGTAGGCCCAAACATCAATAGTTTTACCCGCTTCCCAGTTCCAATGTGGCAGCAGGTGCAGCACAGGCTTGCTGGTCCACTCGCTTTGATACATGTAATATACATCCTTAGGGAAACCCGCCAGATCCACAATACCGAAGTACGAACTGCGCGCCGGCCATGGGTAAGGCGTAGGCTCGCCCAAATAATCGAAGCCGGTCCATACAAACATGCCCGAAAGGAAATCATGCTTCTTGATGATCTTCCAGGTATCTTCATGGGTAGATCCCCAATAAGCCGCTACGTTGTCATAAGCTGTAACCGCCATTTCGGGGTTACCTTTTGTATATTTCTCTTTAAAGCTTTGGGGCCAGTAGCGGGTAGTATCCGTTGGCTGATCATAAAACCCGCGGCTTGCCAATGCCGACATTTGCTCGGTACCGATAAACTTTTGGCCGGGATAATTCTTTTGAAAACCGGCATATACTTCGGTGTGATAATTCAGCCCTACCAGATCAAGCGCGTTTGATTGATAGATAAAGTTCTTATTCAGATCGGCATCGCTCAATGCCGAGGTTACCGGCCGGGTTTTGTCCAGTTGTTTTACAATAGCCACCAGTTCGCGCCCTATCGTTATGCCGGTGCTGTCTTTCTGTTCCCTAATCTCGTTACCAATGCTCCACACAAAAACCGATGGGTGATTACGGTCGCGCAGTACCTGATCCTGCAAATCCTGCACATGCCATTTATCCCAATCCACCGAGTAGTCGAACTTATTTTTCTTTTTCTTCCACATGTCAAAGGCTTCATCCATCACCAAAAAGCCCATCCTGTCGCACAGATCAAGTAATTCAGGTGCAGGCGGGTTATGCGATGTGCGGATGGCATTGCAGCCCATGGCTTTCAGTATTTCTAACTGGCGTTCCATAGCGCGGATATTTACGGCGGCACCTAAAGCACCCAGATCGTGATGCATACATACGCCGTTAATCTTCATGCGTTCGCCGTTCAGACTAAAACCCTTATTAGCATCGAAGTTGATAGTGCGGATACCCACGTTTATAGTTTCATCATCTAACACTTGTGTTGCCGAAAGTACCTGCACTTTAACCCGGTATAAATCAGGCTGCGCTACCGACCACAATTTGGGCTTTTGAATCACAATATCGCGCTGAGCAAAAGTGACAGTGGTATCATCAGCGCTCCGCACATTAGAAACATCAGAGGCAACCAACTTATCTCCCTTATAAACCTGCACCCGTAATTTCAGCGGACCAGTAGCAGGCATTATGGTAGTTTTTACACGGATAGTAGCTTTATCAGCGCTCACCTGCGGCGTTGTAATAAACGTGCCCCAATGTGCTATATAAGTTTTGTTGGTAGTCACCAGCCAAACATTCCTGTAAATCCCCGAACCCGAATACCAGCGCGAGTTAGGCTGCTGCGAATTATCTACACGAACCGCCATCACATTCTTTTGCCCGATTTTCAGATAGGGTGTCAGATCATATTCAAACGAAATATAGCCGTTAGGCCGTTTGCCCAGCAAATGCCCGTTCAGCCAAACTTCGCTATAGCGGTAAATGCCATCAAAATCGATAAATACACGCTTGTTTTTTGAAGCAGCGGGAACAGTAAAAGTTTTGCGGTACCAGCCAATACCGGCGGGCAAACCACCCTCACCCTGCCCGGTTGTGTTTTTTTCGTCAAAGGGGCCTTCAATGCTCCAATCGTGCGGCAGGTTAAGGCTGCGCCATTTGGTATCATTAAAGGCTGCATTTTTAGCCTGCGGCTCATCGCCTAAATAGAATTTCCAGCCGGCGTTAAAGCTTTCGGTTTTGCGCGCGGTTTGGGCGTGGGCAAATGAGCCGGTCAATAAAAGGAAAAATAGAATGTAAAAATGCCTCATGGTAATTAGTCGCCCGGCTAAGCGTCCACGCTTAGCCGAAATTTTAGTGTAAGCGTCCACGCTTACGTTACAAGCATCGCAAGCGTGGACGCTTGCTGTCAACTTAGGTTCAAGCGTGGACGCTTGAACCGGCTTCAGTTTTTGATATTTAATAAATCCTTTAAACTAAATCCTCTGTGTACTCCGTGATTTCTCCTTCTGTGAACTCTGTGGTTACTCTTAAACTCTAATTAAACTATTTCTTCTTCGGTGGCTCTACAAAACTCACCTCGCTTTTGCCCATATCTTTTGATGTGGCTACGGCTATACCCCGCTGATCGGCTTTGTTAACCGCACAGTAAAAGTGGTAAACCACACCTTTATATTTCACCACAAATGATTTATGGGCGAACAATTCATCATAAGGTTCGCTCGATTGGATCAGGTTCTCACCCTGCCACTCCGTCCAGTTCACCAGGTCGTACGAGCAGGCAAACTTATTGAACGCGCCCGTCGTGTTTTTCCAGAACGCGCCGAAGTAGAACATCACCCAAACGTTCCCGATCTTTTGCAGATAAGGATCGCCGGTAATGCCGATGTGATGGTTCAGTATAGGGTCTTTACCATAGCGCGACCAATGCAGCATATCATCGCTGGTGGCCATACCAATGCGTTCGGCACCGCGTTTTTTATTCAGACTATCGCCATTGGCATTATAGTACATGATAAAAGGGTGGCCCGTGCGTTTTGATTTATCCCAAATCACAGTTTCTTTGTACAGCGTGTGATTATCCCACCAACTTACGTTGTCGTCAGTGGCCTTTAAAACGGGATGATCCAGCCGGTCCCACTCGTGCACGGTGGATGGATCCTGCGTGGTAGAAGCTATCCCGATAGATAGCAAGCCCTTCTCGTAACCCTTATCCTTACCACCAAAATAGCTCATCCAATATTTGCCCTGGTATTGTTGCAAGGCATAAGTACCTCCCCAGGCCGGGTCCTGCAGGGCAATATAGCCTGCTTTTTGATTTTTATCCCAACTGGTATCGCTGAACGACAGGATGCGCCCCTGGGTTGCCCAGTGCAGCAGGTCCTTACTTTGGGCCAGCCAGGTTTCGTACCCCTGCCCGTTGAAGATGAGGTAGGTCATATACCAGTTATTCCCCTTGCGGAATACGCTGGGGCAATCGGCCTTTTTGGAGTTATCATCGGTGGCAATCACCAGGCCATATTTGTAGGGCGTTTTTATTTCGTTGTAGATGCCCTTCATTACCTTATCGCTCACGGTAGTGGGTAAGCTTACAGGGGTCGCTTTTTTTGCTGTTGTTTTCTTAGTTTTTTTGCTTTGCGCGGATACACTTAAACAAGCGCTGATTGCGATAAGCAGTGTAAAAATTTTGATCGTCTGTTTCATCATTTTCTAATTTATGAGGCAGGTTATTTGGCCGTAAACACATAATCGCCCGAACCGATAGCCACCATAGCTTTGCCATTTTGATAACCAGCAAATTGCGTATCCTTACGGGTTTTCACATTTTGGCCATCAGCCATCACTGTACTGTTTGCACCTGCCGGGATATAAATCACCGCGGTAGTATTAGCCGGGATGCTTACTTTCAGCTCGAACCCGCCTGCTGTTTTTTTCCAATTGCTGGATATAACACCATAAGGCGACTGATAGTTTGCCCGGGCCCAGGTTACATCGCCTACTACCTCGGGCCTGATCTCAATTTTGTTAAACGCGATAGAGCCCCCGGCCGGGCGGATGCCTGCCAGTCCGCTGTAAAACCATTCCATTAAATGCCCCAGCATAAAATGGTTGTTGGATACCTGTGGCAACGCCGCCCACGATTCGGTCAACGCCGTTGCACCATGTGCCAGCTGGTAGCCGTAACCCGGCACATCCGACCGGCTGTTCATGGCGTAGATGACATCCGAGCGGCCGGCATCGTCCAGCACCCGCAGCAAATAGCGAAAACCGATATCGCCTGCGGTGAGGGCATTACCGTGCTCCTTTAAATCGTTTACCATATTATTGATAACGGCTGCCTTGTCCTTCTCATCAACTAACCCCATATAAACCGACATAGCATTGGCCGCCTGGCTGCCGGTGCCGTATTGCTTGGTATCCTTGTTAAAAAAAGCTTTATTGTACAATGTCTTTACTTCAGTGGCCAATTTTAAAAAGGCTTTGGCATCAGCATCCCTGCCCAGCATAAAGGCGGTTTTAGCAGCGATATCCAGATCATAATAATACATGGCCGTAGCGGTGATACCCTGCGGGGTTAATTGCGATACGCCGGGCGATTTTGGGCCCAGATCGTACCAATCGCCCAGGCCTTGTTTCAGGATATGATTGTCCGATTTTTTTTCCAGGTAAGCCAGGTAACGCTTCATCATATCGTAATTATCAGCCAGTACCTGTTTATCACCATACCATTGGTATACATACCAGGGCAGGATAATGCCATTGCTCCCCCACTCGGGCGAGTCGCGGAAAGGTTCGGCAAACTGGGTAAACTCGGGTGCTATCTCAGGAATTAACCCATCCGCCGTTTGGGCATTGCGCATATCGCTGATGCACTTTAAGGCCAGGCGGTGAATATCGTAATTATACCGTAACGAACTGCCCACCAAATGCGCTTCTTCCAGCCAGCCCAACTTTTCGCGGTGCGGGCAATCGGTAAATACACTGGCCATATTGCTTTTCATCGACCAGTCTATCAGCTTAAATGTTTTGTTGAACAATTCGTTCGAGCAGGCAAAATCTCCCACAGTGGCAGCCCCGTTACGGGTATGCAGGCCTTTAACGCTGATCATAACCGGCTTGTTATTAGGGTTAGGCGCATTTTGCGCGACCGCACCTTCTACCTGCAAATATCTAAACCCATAATAGGTAAACTGCGGCTGCCAGGTCTCTATCCCGTCGCCTTTTAAAATGTAGTTGTAATTATGCGGACTGCCCGATGCTTTTTGATTGGCGCTGCCATCAGCATTGACCAATTCTGCCGGGATGATCTTTACGGTATCGCCTTTTTTACCTTTCACACTAATCTGCGGGATGCCTGAAAAGTTCTGACCTAAATCATACACCAAAGCACCGCTGCTTAAAGGCGTTTTGCTGATGGGCGTAAACACCTGCATCACTTTCAGCGGGTCGGCCATTTGGGCGTTCAACTCCGGTGATCCATCTACTACTATAGCCTGCTGCCATTTAGCATCGTTAAAAGTGTTGGTGTCCCAGCCTTTTTGTTCCAGGTTGGCGTTATAATCTTCGCCGCTGTAAATGCTGGTAAAGGTAATTGGGCCGGGTGTAGCTTTCCAACTGATATCGCTTACCAGGTTTTCTATCGTGCCATCCATGCGCTCCATCACCAAACGGCAGATCATTTTCGGGTGGCCGAAAGCGCCGGTCAGTTTACGGTAACGCTTATCGCGCGGGATATAATAAAAGCCGTTACCCAGCATTACACCGATGGTATTTTGGCCGACTTTTAAATCTTTGGTGATATCAAAAGGCACATACAGCGCCTCTTTGGTATACATAGTCCAGCCGGGATTCAGGAAATCGTTGCCGACCTTCTTTCCGTTTAAACTCAAGTCAAAATGACCCAGACCGCTGATATATAAAGTCGCTTTTTTTAGAGGGGCTTTCACCGCGAAGGTTTTGCGCATCAGCGGCAAAATATCATTCTCGTAACCCAACCTTTTCGGACCGCGCTGATGAATGAGAGGGACTATGATCGAAGTATCCTGGATTTTATCGTAAGCTATCCATCGCGCACCTTTCCAGTCGGTTTTGGCCAGCAGGCCCATTTGCCAGTTATTTATGCCGCTCCAGGCGGATGCCTGCCCGTGGTTATCCCAAACCATTACCTTCCAGTAATAGGTTTTGGCTGCTTGCAAAGCTTTACCTTGATATTCAATTTGGATAGAAGCGTTTGATGTTATTTTTTTACTATCCCAAACATTGCCGGTATTACCTGCCAGTTTAGCGGCATCATCCGCTACCAAAACCCGGTAAGCGGTTTGCAGGGTCTGTTGCTTATTGGTTACTAACTGCCAGCTTAGGTGTGGTGATACCGTTTGCACCCCCTGCGGGTTTTGCTTGTACTCGCATTGCAGGGCCGTTACTTTTAAGCCCTGCGCAAAAACCTGCGCGGGAATTAACAATACCAGCAAAATGTATTTAAAACAACCTATCATTTATATCTAAATCTAATCACTAATCAATGTCGCTTTACATAAGACATTGTCATTGCGAGCGCAGCGTGGCAATCTCGTAGTAAATTTACAAGCGACGAGATTGCCACGTAGCGCCCAACTACAACCCTCCCCGGCTCCTCGCAATGACATACTGTGTTTTTCTAATCACTAACCTCTAATCTCTTAATTATTGTATTTCCACCCCGCTAATGCTTAAACCTTCGGCATCCAGCCCTGTGATTACCAACTTATAATTGCCGGCGTTTATGCTGGTACCTGTACTGGTAGCAATAGTGCCCGATTTACCTTTGGCCACCGTTTTAAACGTTAGGTTTTCTTCCTTCATCAGTGTACCGTCGGCAGCCCGTAATTGCATTTTACCGGTCAGCATCTTATCGGTGAAGTTATAGTATTTTATACGGATAGCATACAGATCGGCCACGCCGGGGGCAATGGCAAAGGTTACACTGCTACCTGCGCTTTTTTCTAAACGAGCTATTTTTTTGCCGCTTAAAGTATCTTTTACCGCCCCGCCCTGCACTATGGCATCCTGAATATTGTAGTTAATGGTTTTGCGCAGATCGGTTGCGGGCTCCATATTGGTAACGGGAACCGCAAATACGGTGAACATTAATTCGCCTTTATTTTCGCCCATAGTTATGCTATGCACCGGCCTAAACCGCTTCCGGTAAAGCGGCATTTTATGGCCACCGTTATAATCGTTCTCTACATAAAGGCCTGTAACCTCGTATTCCTCTAACCACGCGGGGCGGGCGGCGGGCGGGCAATCCATCGCGATATATACATCTACCATCGACTCGTGCGACCGTACATGCCGCACCTCGCTACCCGGCTTATTTACTGTTTGTATCCATTCGGCGCCGTATAGTACCGGGGGTAAATTACTGAAGGTAATATCAGTATTACTATATTGTTTTTGGCCTATATCCAACCATCTTTTAAGTAACGTAGGGCCAGTTAAAAGCTGCGGGTATATATGGATATCCGTATCGGCCAATGGCTTTGTAATTTTTAGCTGAATAACCGCGATAGCAGATATAATAGCCTGTCCGGCAGCCGCATTTGGGAACGACACTTCTAACTCGCCGCCTGTAATATGCGCGTTTACCGTTTTTTTAATGGCACGGTCATACCCGGCTTCTTTCCAAATATCCAGGTTTTTGATTTTGGTTTCGCCGTTCACAGCAACATCAAACACCCGCCAGCCCGAGCAATCCATACCACCACCGGCACCATACCACGGCTCTGTAAAAAACAACTCCACCCGGTAATCGCCATCAGGCAATTTGTTATAAAACTTTAGTTTATTTAGTCCATAACGGAAAGTTTGAAACAATGCATCGTTGCTTGTTCCCTTAATATGATCGAATGTGCGCTGCTGGCTGGCAAAGGCAAGCGGCATATCACGAAATTCACCCGCCCATGACGTTGAGTTAAACCAAATATTATCAGCCTCCCAAAGGTTTCCAAAACTATCTTTATACGCATCGCCACCGCAGTTTATACGCCACACATATTTGCTGTTTGGCGTGGGCTTCAAAACATCTTCTTTTTCCTTTTCAGATGTTGCTAAAGCCGGCGCAGTTGGCAAGTGGTTCAATACAACCTCATCCTTAGCCACCATTTTGCCATTCACATAACCTAATGCATAAAGCACATTATATTTAATATCCACCCCATCCCATTGGAAGTGTGTACCGATGCCCCCACGTTTGCGTTTACCCAGCGATGCATGGTTTATATCGTTAAACAACTCCACCTCATCGCAATTAGAGTATACCACGATGCTATCCTTCTTACCCGGCTTCAGCCAGCGGTTGGGCCAGGTGTGCGATACAATGTATACCATCGGTTCCTTATCCTTAGGCACGTAATTGGCGCGGTACATATAAAACGCATCGGTAGGTTGCCCCCAGGTGGTAAAAAGGCCTTTATAATTCACCGGGCCTACCCTGTCCAATTCGCGCATCCCTTCGCCGCCTTGTGTGCGGCCTGGGTTATCGTGCGAGTATAATAACCAATGAAACTGCCCCGAGATCTGGTCTTTCACAGCCTCGGCTAACCTTACTTTGGTTTCCATCAATTGCGCAAAACGCTCTTCGCTTTGCGGGCCGTTTTGATTAAATGGCCCCTCGGTATGCAAGCCTTCGCTGCGCCAGGCACCGTATTCGCCTATCAGGTTTTGCTTCTTCAGGTCTTCGCTATAGGTAAGCGGGTTACCGCCGTAGGTGCCGGTCCAGTTTTGGGGTACGTCCCAATCGGTACCGCGCCCGCCGTTGCAGGTCGTAATTTTGCGTTGCGATGATGAAGTAGGATCCAGTTTACGGATGATATCCGAACACTCCTTCGCGAAATCCTCAGGCAGGCGGCTTTCGTTTTGCAGGCCCCACAGGATGTTCGACGGACTGTTGCGCCGCTCCTTTACCCAATCCACCAGCAGGGTTTTAAACTCCTCCTTAAACTCCTTGCTATCGTACCAGATATGCGCCGAATATTGCGGCCACCACAGGATGCCCATTTTATCCCAATAGTTTTGATAGGCCAAATTATGCGGCTGGTGCGCATCGCGAAAAGCGTTGAAACCGGCGGCTTTTACCTGCATTACCCGCGCTTTAATTTCCTGCGCGCTAAAGGCATGGCTTTTACCCATTAAATGCTCGTATTCGGCAGTGCCGTTAATAAACACGGGCTTGCCATTCAGGAAAAAGCGACCGTCCTTATTATTACGCCCAATGGGCCAACTGATCCAGCGGATACCATAGGGGGTAATTTGGCGATCGGCTATTTTGCCGTCGGTAGAAATTTCGGTTACCAATTGATATAGGTATGGGTTTTGCAAGTCCCATAAATGCACATTGCTTAACTTGGGCAACACCTGTTGGATAGTTGCCCCCTCGCCTGCATTCAGTTTTTTATCTGCTTTAATTATAGCCACGGTTTTACCTGCCGCATCAACCAATTTATTGGTGATAGTGATATGGGATGGCTTAGCGCTGTAATTTTTAACATCTGTCTCCAAATTCAGTGTAGCCGATTTTTCGGTGACGGTAGTATCGTTCCAGATATGGATGCCAAATGGCTGTATCCTTACGGGATTAGTCACGATCAAATGCACCGGTCTAAAGATCCCCATGGGCTGCGATCCTTCCGAAAAACCGGGATCGTCCGAGCATGCCCCGCATACCCAGGGCAGGTTTTTGATAAACGAAGGGTGATCGGCCCGCACCGTCAATAAATTGGCTTTGCCGGGTTTAATGGCATCGGTAACATCTAAGGTAAAGGTGGTGCGCCCACCGGCATGGTAGCCAACCTGCTTAGCATTCAGCCAAACTGTGGCGTAGGAGCCTACCCCTTCAAAATATAAAAAATAACGCTTGCCTTGCGGCTGATTGGCGACTGTAAAGGTTTTACGATACCAGGCATAGCCATGGCGGTTGCCGTGCTTCAACCGACGATAACCGCCGTAATCATCCCAGTTGTGGGGGACATCCACTGTTTTCCAATTCTTATCGCTAAAGGTGCTTTGCTCAAAACCGTTATAGGCTTTAATATTGGTATCATCGGCAATGGTTTTCCAGTTGCTGTTGAGGGTGAGATCCTGGCGTGGGGATTGGGCTTTGGTGGATAAAGTCGTTAGTCCTAAGATTAAAGTCAGGAGTAAGAGCCTTAGTGCTGAGGGCCTCAGCGATGAGAGCCTCACCCTACCCTCTCCAAAGGATAGGGTTCTAAAAAAAACAGTTCCCTCCCACGGGGAGGGGTGCGGCTGTCCGTGTGATGGCAGGGAGGGGTTTATACGATTTGCCGACGCATGTGGCGTAGTGAAACCCCTCCCTACACCCTCCCCTTGGGAGGGAATCGCGCGTGCCCTCGCTTGCTTTGATCCAAAACCTGATTTCGATGCCCCGGAGGGGTTACCTGTTTGTAGAAAACGGGGAGGCGTTTCTTGGTGCCCCGGAGGGGTTACCCTATCTGCGATTTGAATATCAGTTCGGTTAAGGGTAGCACCTACGGCGCATGTATATTTTTCTGTGTGTATTGCTACAAACAGGTAGCCCCGATGGGGCATAGCTTCCCGCGTTAGGGATAGGAGCGGATACCGGCCTGTGGCTAAGGCCCTGTGCAGTATGAGCGGATAGCCCGGGCCGGAGGCAACGCCCGCATTTTTATGGGTCTGCATAGCTTGCGCAGGGTCCTCTCCGCGAGACCCTGCGGGGACGGATGAAGAAACCCCTCCCTGCCACTGCGCAATCCTGCCGCACCCCTCCCGAGGGAGGGAACTACTTGTGTGTACCGGGACTAATTGAACAGCCATCTTAAATCCTTAATATTTCCTTCGTTGCTTAGGCCGGCATCGTAAACGGGGATACGGGCGGTATCGTCAACTATGCCTAATATTACGCAAGCGCCTTTGCCCAGGCTTAGCGTATTGCTGCCGGGTTTAAAGGTGTAGGTATGCACGTTTACCGGCGGCATGCCCGAGATTTGGATGGCGCCAGTTATTTTAACATCCGACTGGCCGTAATCGTTAGCGCTGGCATCGTTTTCCAGTTGAGGCGGTTGCAGGTAGGCGTTATCCTTATCTACAAAATAACCCACCAGTACTTTTACAGCTTTAGTGTTGGTAAAGCTGATACTGGTACCGTCTTTTACCTGGTTATTCCTGTTTAATTTGATACCTTGTAAACCTGCCAGTTCGGGCGCGGTGTTTTTAATCACGTTAGGGCTATCGGTATATACCTGTTGATTGGTGGCTATTTTATAACGTTGCAGATCACCGTTAAGGGTTATGGCAGCATCGGTTAGTACCACTCTTTCGGCTTTTTTAGCTGCCTGCGGCGATTTTAACGAATCGATATTGCGTTTAAAATTGGTCAGCTCTTTTTGGTAAACGGGCAGCAACTCTACCCAGGTTTTCATGGTGCCATCGATACCCGGAACCGGGATTTTGCGCTGGCGGGTTTGCATGCTGTTGGCATACAGGTAGCTGTCTTTGGTCAGCTTTACCAGTTCTTCAAAATACTTTAAGCTGGTTTGCATTTCGGGCAGGGCTTTGTCCAGGTCGGCTACATCGTCGCTGTATTTATAGCGCAATACCCAAATAGCGGCCCTTACTTTATGGGCATAGCTATTGGCCATGGCCTGGTAGCAGTACATATCGTTTTTCAGACGATTGAACTCGGCTTTGTTTTTGGTGATACCGGGAGATGCCGCCTCGATAGCCGCTACCGCTTTTTTGCCGTAGATTAAAATATTGTCGGCCACCATGGACGGCGTTTCGCCGACGTGGGACTGATGTTTCCACTCACGTTCGGCATACTCGCTTAAGATCTCACCAACCGGGGCTTCGGAGTTATAAAGCAAACTGAACAGGCCAAACTTTTCGGGGTTGACAAATTGCTGCATCAGCATGCCCAAAGTCATGGTTTGGCGGTTGCCATCGGTAATGCCCACGCGGCGCAGGATCTGTGGCGAGATCTCGCCGCTTTCTTCGTAAGCATCTAAAATGTTTTTAGCGTGCGCGGCATCGGTGCCATATTTAGTTGCTAACTGACCTGACCAATACTTCACTTCCTCAGCCCTGTCGCGATTAGCATTCCAGGCGTAGCGGGCCCATTCTTTATACCAAATCCAGTCGCGGTCTAACTGTAGAATGCGTTTGCCGCTGGCGTTATCGGCCGTATATGGCCAGTCCCAGTACGATGCCTGCGGGTACAGGTGTAAGCCGTTAGCGCCGTAAACGTTGTGCATAGCCTGCACGCACTTCTGTATAAAATCGGCCGAGCCATAGCGGAAGGGTTCCAGGTTAGCCAGGATGTGGACATTCTCAATTTGTACGGTACCAATTTTACTCAAGGTGCGGTGCAGATCAGCCCAGGGGCCGTGCGGGGTGTAGGTGGTTAAGGCTTCGCCATTGTATTTGGCCTCGGTGTACAGGTTTTTGTATATAGGCAGGGCGTACTTCATTACCTCGGGCGCGTCGGTATCGTGGGCGCGGAGTACAATCGGCGGTTCTTCAGTCTTGCCCAAAGCTTTTAAACCGTCCTTTACGCCCGGTATAATGGTTTCTGTGAACCAGTCGATATCGTCCTGACCAACGCCTTCCATGGCTTCGCCAAGGGCAACCAGCAGACCAACATTAGGGTATTTCTCTACAAAAGCCGCGATGGACTTACGGGTATAATCGGAAATAATAGGGATGATGTGGCGGTTACGGTCCTGCGTTTTCAGGTTATTTTTTTCGGCAAATGGTTTGGATACGATGATATTATAAAACATCTGGATGAGCCAGATACCGCGCTTATCGCACTCATCGGCCAGCCAGTGGTACATCTCTTCGTTTTGTTTAAAGGTGGCATCGTCAACCTCTACAGCGTAAGGGTAATCCTTCACCCGCACCAGTGAAGCAAAGGGGTGACCGTTCCACAGGTATAGCGAGTTCATGCGGTTCTCAGCCAACGTATCCAGGTAACGCGACCATAAAGCCTTATCGTAAAACCAGGGGAAGTTTTGGGGTGTATATGGATACTCGTAAGTACCCCGACCGGGCAGCAGGGCCGGCTTTTGCAAACCGATACAGGTACCACGCAAAACCATTTGAGGCTGATCGTGCAGGGTTACATTGGTGGGTAGGCTATGTTTGGCAGTGATGCGGTCGGCCAGTTCGATACAGCCATATAGCGCGCCCGAATTATCGTTACCTATAATGGTGATTAAACCCTTACCGCTCGTTATTGAAAAGCCCTCTTTGGGTAAAGCTTTTGGTGCCTGACCGGCTTTTGCCTTCATTTGTATATGCGGCTTGTAAACTGAGACCTCTATGAACGGCACACTCATAGCCGCCGCAGACCTGCCACTGAATTTACCTACCGTATATCCTGCTTTTTCAAGGGCTTCGGTTAGCTTTTGCACGCCATAATCAATACGGGCATGGTGGTTGGGATAAGTAACGATATTCACCTTTTTAGGCACAGGTCCCGATGCTTTTACCGCTAAGGCAAAACACAAAACCAGCACGGCGAATAAACAGCTTGTTCTTCTTCTCATTCCTTTATAAAAGTTGCAGGCAAACAGCTTTAGGGCTTTCTTCCTGGCAGATGAATTTAACGGGGTATAATAGGTTTAACCGTTTATTGGTTATCAACTCAAAAATATCAGTAGCAGATGGTATTTTCATCTACAATGTTTTCATGGTGTTGTACGAATTTATCCATAAATAACGGGATGAGCGTTCCTTAAAGGATAATATTCGTTATAGCAAACTTCGTAAAACAGGGGTTCTTCAACTGTACAGCCCTCACATCTACTAAAGTTCGACCGTGTCAGGGGGTTAACACGACTTAACACAATTCAATTTTTTCAAAGTTTAAATTATTGACAATCAATATATTAATTCATTTTCTGGGTTAACATAAAAGCAACAATGCTAAGAAAGTATAATGGTTTTTGCTGATCTATAAAACGGCCCTTTATACCAGCTTCACCAGCACCCGCTTCAAAGCGTTACCGCGATAGATCACCTTACCATCGGCATAAACAGACAGGCCCTTGCCTTTTTTGTATTTGGCACCGGTCTCGTCCCATAAAATGCTGATGATGCGGCCGTGGTACAGCACATTATCCAGGCCGAACCATTTCCATTTCCCTTGCGGGATCAGGGGGTTTATCTCCAGCATATCGTCGGCGCGGGGTTTCATGCCAATCAGGTCGTTTATCACCAGGTCCACAAAACCCGAATGGTTATAATAACTACTGCGTGGGTTATCGCCCTTTAGCCAGTAACCGGTTTTCTCGTCCTGGTATTCGCCTAAGTAGGGAACGCCGCGTTTAACGTGCGAGAGGGCGTATTTGTGCAGCTCATCATAAAAAACCTTGCTGGTCATGCTGCCTTTGTTTTTGTAGTTAGTCAGCAGGTTAGCTAATCCTTTTAAGGTTTGGGTTGTAGCAAATGGCCAAACCGCACCATCCCACTCGCAGCTATGCCCGCTGCCATGGGTACGGAACAATGGATGCCGGCGCTCGGCCGTGGTGATGCCCCAAGGAGCATTAAAGCCTTTTTCATCCAGTAACTGGTCCCATTGTTTGGCGTAATCGGCCCGGTCGTCGGGGAGGTTAAAGTACCAGGGGATAAAACCCAATTCCTCGCGGGCATCGGCAAATTTACCGTTAGGGTGTTTGGCCTCGAAGAATAAAGCTTCGGCATTCCAAAGGCTATCCTGGGTTAGTTTTTTTAATTCGGCCGCTTTGGCGGTGTATTTAGCCTTAAGGGTATCGTTACCGGTCAGCGCAGCCATTTTTGATAGCGCTACGGCATTGCCATACATATAACTGTTAATAGTTGGCCGGCGGTTTTTATCCTTACGGCTGCCACTGATGGATTCTTCCATGGCATCGCGCACATCAAACTGGTAAAAGAGTTTAGATGGCAGCTGCTTCTCGGTTTCCCATTGCCGGTAATCCTTATCCAGTTCGGGCAGGATCTTTTGAATAAAGGGCTTGTCCCGGTTAACCAGGTAAAAATTATACACGGCATTATCTACCCAACTGCTAAAGTTGTGGAATTTGGGTTTAGCCTGTTTAGGATCAACATACAGCCAAAAGCTGATGTAGTCTTTCAAATATTGTGTATCGTGCAGCCAGCGGCCCTCGTAAATCTGGTGCCCCAGCGCGCTGCTGCCGCTATTGTAAATGCCCGAGAAACTTACCGGGGTGATAAACTCGTCGAAAATAAATCCGGCGGGGGTTTGTTTCAGGTGCTTGCGGAATGTCCACCAGCGGTAATCATAAATGCGTTGAATGGCCGAATCGGGACAATCAAACACGGGGGCATTTTTTGATATAAAATCGTAGGCCTGCTCGTTAGTGACATAATTTTTAACCGTTTCGGTATCAATAGCGTTGAAGTAGCTGATATTACTTTTCAGCTTATCCAAACTCAAGATCCGCTTTTGCTGCGCACTGGTTTGCATCGCCGTAAGGCTTACCAAAAAAAGGGCAAGGGATAAAATTTGCAGCTTCTTCATATTCAAAATAAACGGTTTTAATGGTCGGCTTGTTATTAAGATGAACAAATTAAACGAATGTTAAACGTTTGTTTGTACTATACCGTCCTGCCATTGTGATTTTATTTTTGAAGGATTGGGTTGAGCGTGTTTGAGATGGACGTTGTTAAGCCTCACCCCAACCCATCTTCAACGGCTACCGTGTGGACACAAGTCGCATTATGATTCATACCCCGTAGGGGTTGAAGGTTTGTTAAATTGCCTAAACACAAACCTTGCGCCCCTACGGGGAGCAGGTATGGATTGTTTGTAGCTACAAACCTTTAACCCCTACGGGGTACATACATAGATGTATCCACACAGTAGCTTCAAAGGGAAGTGGCCTAAAGCAATTACATGCTTAACTTATCCCTTACCAAAAAGATGTGCAAAAATCTATGCCGATACAATTGCACATTGCTCAAAATACGGTTAATTTGCAGTTAGAAATGTCGGTATATATTTGTTCACTTAATTCGGGCAGTAACGGTAACTGTTACTATGTTGGCAACCAGCACGAAGCCATATTGGTTGATGCCGGCCTCTCCTGCCGCGAAACCGAAAAGCGGATGCTGCGCGCGGGCCTGAGCATGAGCAAAGTTAAAGCCATTTTTGTATCGCACGAACATTCTGACCATATCCGCGGCATACCGGTTATTGCTAAAAAGTACGATCTGCCGGTGTATATTACGCCCGGCACTTTCCGCAATTCCGGCTTTTTGCAAATGGAGTTGCCCCAGCACCACGTATTTCTGCTACAGGCTTTTACCGAAATTTGCATCGGTCAACTGGTCATCACCTCATTCCCCAAAATTCATGACGCGCTGGAGCCACATAGCTTTATTGTTGCCTGCGGCGATGTTAAAATAGGCATATTTACCGATCTGGGACGTGCCTGCGATCAGCTGATCGCCCACTTTAAGCAATGCCACGCGGCATTTTTAGAAGCCAATTACGACGAGCAAATGCTGGAAAGCGGCCGTTATCCCTGGCATTTAAAAAACCGGATCCGTGGCGGCAAAGGGCACTTATCCAACCGTGAAGCTTTACAACTTTTTATCGATCACCGTCCGCAACACCTTACGCATTTACTGCTGGCCCACCTATCGCAGGATAATAACTGCCCCGACCTGGTGAAGCAACTGTTTGATCAGCATGCAAACGGCGTACATGTTACCGTGGCATCGCGCCATGTAGAGTCGCCTGTGTATTTTATTGGCGACGGTGCGGGGAGCGTGGTTAATAAAGCCGAGCAGCTGATTTTGAGCTTATAGGTTTAAGTACGCAGCATATCCATCACTATTATTTTCATCTTTCCGGGGTACCCATATATGTGTAAGGATTAAAGCTTGCTATTAGGGAAGTAAATCGCATATTTGTATACACAACCGCGATGGAACAGCCATTACCCTTTTTTAATTTCTCGTTCCGCAAGGTGCTTGCTTTGGAACCGGATTCTTTTTGCCGCGCAAAGCTGAAAATCGTATTCGCTATACTGTTGTTTTCATCGGCTAAAACAGCGCTCATCATTCCTTTTGCATTTCGGGCCGGACAATATCTACAGGCTTCCCGTGCTGGTTTTATCACCCTGCTTTTTTTGTGCCTGCTCAAAATACTGTTATATCGCCCTGCAGCAATCCGCATCATCTCCTATTTTATCATTTGCTGCGGCGTGGCGGTTATCTGGACCAATGTATTTGTTTATGCGCAGCGGCTTAATATCGTAACCATACAAATGGTATTTATGGCTACGTTATCCAGCTATTACCTGATTGGCGGCTACCGGGCTGCATTGCTGACTGCTTTATCTATTTGCCCGGTGATTAGTTACCTGATGATGCGGGACCATGCGGCCTGGCAACTGGATATTAACCCGGAAGAGCTGGTTTCTCCTGTTTTTGAGCTCATCGTGCTGTTGAACTTCCTGACTTTCGCCTGGATCCATTACCTTTATTACCAGGCCTTTTATGAAAATTTAAAAGAAAAAGAATTACTTAACCAGCAACTGAGGGTCAACATAACGGAAGCTAAAGCTTTGGCGCATTCCCGCACGCTTTTTTTATCAACCATGTCGCACGAACTGCGTACCCCCCTGAACGGTGTTATCGGCATGGCCAGCCTCATCCGCGATACCGCGCTGCCCTCGCAAAAAGAGAACCTGGATATCCTGGAGTTTTCGGCCGCTAACCTGCTCTCGTTGGTGAACGACATACTGGATTATAATAAAAGCGAGCTTGATAAGATCAAATTAGAGCGCGTACCGGTTAACCTGTTTGCCCTGCTCCACCAAATTTGCAAAGGCCTGGAAATGAAAACGCTGGAAAAAACCCTGTTACTGGCGCCTGAAATTGATGAAAAACTATTGGACCGGCCGGTGATCAGCGACCCTACCCGGCTAACGCAAATCATTTATAACCTGGCAGGGAATGCCATCAAATTTACCGAGCGGGGTACCGTGGGGATTAGTTTAAAGATCATTGAAGAGACTACTGAGCGGGTTGGGATCCTGTTTTCGGTCAGCGATACCGGGATCGGCATTGCCATGGAACGGCAGGAGGCGGTATTTGATCCGTTTGTACAGGCGTCGTCAGATACAACCCGGCTTTTTGGTGGTACGGGGCTTGGGTTGGCCATTGTAAAGCGCCTGCTCAGCCTTTTTAACAGCGAGATCGTGTTGGAAAGCCAGCCCGGAATAGGTTCGGTATTTTCGTTCCGGATCGATTTTGATATTTGCCCTGTTGAAATGCCGGAGATAGCCGCTACGGCGGCTAAGGCAGCGCCGGTGAGTTTAAAGGGATTAAAGATATTGATTGCGGAGGATAACAAAATTAATGTGATGGTGCTGGAGCGCCTGCTGACTAAGTGGGAGATACAAAGCGTTGTTGCTGTAAACGGACAGGAGGCGGTAGACCAGCTTACCATCAATTCATTTGACCTGGTGCTGATGGACCTGCACATGCCGGTGATGGACGGCTACCAGGCTACACATGCTATCCGTGCGCTAAAGGACAGCACCCGGGCGGCAACACCTATCCTGGCCCTTACCGCCTCTGTATCCCACGATATTAAGACAAGTATCAGGGCAGCAGGCATGCAGGACTACCTGCTTAAGCCTTTTCAACCCGAGCACTTACATCAAAAATTATTGCAGCTTTGCAGCGGCCAGCCGGCCTGATTATCTGTTTAAAAACAGAAAAAGCGCAATTTCTTGCGCCTTTTTTATTTTAACATTAATACCGTTAAAGCCGGGTTTAAATAGGAGATATCTTAGGGTATTTCAATTTCCGGGCAACTGCCTGAAAAATATCTCTTACTATTTCCTGATCATCGGCAGGTATTTTTCCCTGTTGTCAATAATTACCCATAGAATAATGGCGATCAATGCAAATACAATAGGCAAACCTGATGGGCCCATGCTGATATTGGCCAATAGAATGCCGGTTAAAACGGGTACGATAACCACAGCGCCCAGTGCCCTGGTTTTGGGGACGATCAATAATAAACCGCCAAGAATTTCTGCAGCGCCCACCAGTGGCATCAGCCAGCCTATTTCCATAAATGCCTTTCCTGCTTTCACCATTTTTTCGGGCATCTCCTTTGGCATCGGCATATAGTGAAAGAATTTATCCAGGCCAGCATTGATAAACATCAGACCGGTCAACAAGCATAAAATAAAGAGAATTACATTTTTCATGATTATTTTAATTTAAATAAGAAACCATTTGATTTCAAAATATACGCAAACTAATTTGTTTCGCAAATTATTTGAACGGTTTTTCAGTTATGACTCAGGTACTTAGTTCCGGGCGTTATGCAGGTGCTTACATCCATTCACGCCATCACATCTTCAGCAAGAAAATGCCAAAACAGCTATTCTTTAACCGCCTGTTGGGTTAAAATGCTAAACTTTTTTTAATACTGCCTAAAAGCGCTGCGGTTTGATAACCTGGATAAGCCTCTCGTTCTTTCAACCGGCGCTGTAAATACGATATGCATTACAGGCAAAACCTTATACCATGCCGGCCCTATATTAACCGCGCCTAATACCTGCTTTTGCTGCGGACTCATTGCCGGCGCCCCTGCTTTTGTGCGATTAGACGGTTGATAAATATTGTTGCCGTCCTTAACCAGGCCAGGGTCCTTCATATCAAAACCGTCGGGTAAATCGCCGGGGAGTTTGATATCATATAAAATATTCTTTTTTATTTTGATGCCCTGCGGTTTATCGGTATAAACAATAGGGTCCGAACCCAGCACCACATTATCGGTAAGCGTAACATGTAGTGGCGGAATGTTGCGGTCGGCACTTTTACCCGAGCCTATTTCAAAAGCCTCGGTGCAATTGATAATGGTGTTGTTTTTTACTTCCGGATTTTTCACCTGCCAGTAACCATTCAGCTCGGGATTGGGGAAAGCATCCATCATATTAATAGCCGCCTTTAGGCCGGTACCGGTTAAACCCTGTAAATAATTATGGTGCACTTTATGGTTTTCGCCAATAATGCGGATCCCGCCGGTCCCTTTAACATCATTGCCAATAAAATAATTGCCATATACTTCTACATGGTTACCATGCCGGAGGGTAAGCGTACCCACACACTCGTAAAACAGGTTATTACAGATGGTATTGCGGCACGATTTGTTAGAAACCACCTCCATTTCGCCATTGCAATGGTAAAAAATATTATCGGTTACGGTAGTGTACGAGTCGTTCATGGATACCGTGCTGGTGCCGATACGAATGGTTTCGCCGCCGTTAACACCCAGGTCGGGGCGTTCATCAAAAAAGTTATGATCTATTTGGTGATAGTTTGGTTTATCGGCCACCCAAACTACCAGTGTGGTACCCTGATGCGTTTTACCTTTCATATAGCAATGATCAACCCGGTTATGGTAGCCGTTTAGGGAGATCCATTTATAATCAAGCTTTTTATCCGATGGATTAAAATCGACGATAGCGGTATTGGTCAGCCGGCAATATTCGGTTTCCTTGCTGAATAATATCACATCTTTTTTTTGCGAATAGCCCTGCGTAAAATTAAGTCCGTCTACTATTAAGTATTGGCCTTCAATTGATAAACCGGAGTTACCTTTCAGGATGATCCTGCCCGGATCGGCCGATACCAATGTGATGGGCGCTTCCTTGGTTCCCTTGGCTTTAAATACTATTTGCTGGTTACTCCAGTCGCCCGGCTGCATAATTACCCGATCGCCCGGTTGTAGTTTTAACGCGGCCAGTTCGGCAGCGTTACGGATGGGATGATCTTTAGCGCCGGCAGTAAAAACGGTTAATAGCAGGACCAGCAACGGGGTATTTAACTTGAACATGGGAAGGATAAAATACATATTAAACCATCGAAGGTACGAAGCTATCTCCAAATAATGCAAGCCGTAAGATCGCTTCGTACCTACCTATAACAGATTGAGCGTAGGGTGTCATGGTGAGCTTGTCGAACCATGGTGGACAGGCCTGCGCACGCACCCTTCGACAAGCTCAGGGTGACAGCCCGCTTTGTCTCATCTAACCGCCAATGCCGGAGTATCAACTCGCAATGACGGGGTGGTGATTTTAATACTTAAACCCGCCTTTTTGCCTCAACAAAGCTTCCAGATAATAATAATCGGCGTAGCTAATCGGCGCGTCAATTTCGCCGTTAGCGGGCTTGTTGCCGGTACTGTGCAGCAGGATAAAGCCTTTGCTTCCGCCCGGTTCAGCCTGGTAATGATCGGTCAGGTTTTTTACGATGGTATTGGCTAAAGCCCTGTACTTTTTACCATTGGCGCTATACCTACTCAGCTCATACAAAGCCGAAGCCGTTACCGCGGCAGCCGAGGCATCGCGCGATACATTGGGAATGGCCGGATCATTATAATCCCAGTAGGGGACCAGATCCTTTGGCATAGTTGGACTACTGAAAATGAACTTCGCGATCTTTTCGGCCTGTTTCAGGTAAGTTTTATTTTTGGTTTCGCGATAGCACATGGTATAGCCATATAAGCCCCAGGCCTGCCCACGTGCCCAGGCAGATCCATCGGCAATGCCCTGGTGGGTTTGCTTATGCAGCACAGCGCCGGTTTCCGGATCGTAATCTATCACATGGAACGATGAATTATCGTCCCTGAAATGGTTTTTCAGGGTGGTATTGGCGTGTGTTACCGCTATCTTATAAAAGCTGGGGTCGCCAGATAATTTGCTGGCTTCGAACAATAATTCCAGGTTCATCATATTATCAATAATCACCGGGAATTTCCAATCCTTACGGTTATCCCATGATTTGATACAGCCTACAGTTGGATTAAAGCGGGTGCTCAGCGTTTTGGCTGCTTCTAAAATTACCTCCTTATAATGCGGGTCTTTGGTGAGTTTATAGCCGTTGCCCACACTGCAATAGATCTTGAAACCCATATCGTGCGTACCGCCGTTGGTTTTCTCCTGCTCTATATTGGCGGTATAAGCTTTAGCTTCGTTCAGCCATTTCTTGTTTTTGCTGTATTGGTACAAGTACCATAGTTCGCCCGGGAAAAACCCGCTGCACCAGTCTTTGGATGGCACCATTACCAGTTCGCCTTTATCTAACGATCGTGGCGAAACCAGGCCCGGTTTAGCTGTCTTTTTAGCTTCGGCAACTTCCTTCAGCATTAAATCGGTTTGTTTTTCTGCAAAGGCGAAAGCTTTGGCTGTTTGCGTTTGGGCAAAACCCTTACCTGCACTTAATGCCAGGAACAGTAACGGGAGTATGTGTTTTTTCTTCATAGTTGGTTTTATCGTTATCCGTCATGCCGAACTTGTTTCGGCACCCCATCAGCTCAGCAAGTTCGCACAGCAAGTGAGGTCCTGAAACAAGTTCAGGATGACACATTGGTTATTTCAAAGGTACTAAAGCAACCTCCAATATTTTCATTAATCCCTGTTTTTGTATCTCAACCGGGGTTATTTTTAAAGTGTGCGTTCCTTGCGGCAAGCTTACTTCTCCTAAACTTTGTTCCACTATCTTTTCACCCTTTTCGGTAGTTTCTACCGTTTGTGTTTTTTTCAGATCGCCTATCGTCAATTCATAGGTTCCGGCATTATCCGCATCGGCGGTGTATTTGATCAGTACCTTGTATTTAGCCGGGGCCAGCAACCTGAATTTCCAGCTGATCACCTTGTCCTTTTTATTCCACCTGTCAATAAAGTATTTACCGGCTTTGCCATCGCCAAAATGGTACTCGCCCGGTTTCATGTCCGAGTCGAAAGCCAGCAGACGGTTAGTATCATCTTTCGTGGCCAGTACCCTTAACGGATCAGTGGCTACCGCGCCATTTGTTTCCAGCACAATCACGCTGCTCACTTTATCCGGTGCCTTCATTGGTACCGTTAATTGAATATCCAGCGGATCGATCCTTTTAATTACCATCGCTTTTTTAGCCGCATCGGCCAATAAATATGCTTTTTTAATATTGCTTTTTAAGCCGCCTATTACCAGCTTGCCATCCTTTGGCCAGTTGAATACCTGCAAATACAGCAGGTTGCCTTTTTGGGTAGAAACACCCCAGTTTTGTAAGGGCAGCGGTGTTTTGGTGGTTTTGTAAATACTTTCGGCGTTCACATCCATCCATTTGCCAACACTGTCCAGTATCTGCTGGTCCCTGGCATCAAACTCGCCATCGCCTTTGGGGCCGATATTCAACAGCAAATTACCACCCCGTGAAGCCGAATTAGCTACCAGGCGGATAAAATGGCCGGCCGGTTTATGGCTTTTATCGTATTTAGAATAACCGTACGACTCGTTAGTAGTAGGGATAGCCTCCCAATCGCCTTCCACCGGGAAAAACTCGGCAGGGCGATCTGCCGTATTCTGGTAATCGCCATAATTCATATTCCCGTTTCGGGCCAGTCTTCCGTTTACCACCACATTAGGGTCGGTTGCGCGGATAGCTTCTAAAATACGCAGGTTTTCCGAAAAAGGTAATTTGCTGGGCGTATCAAACCATAAAATATCGGGATGGTATATGCGCAGCAATTCCTGTATCTGCGGGATGGCCTTTTCGTTGACATATTTAACGGCTTTGGGCAATAGCTCGGGGTGTACATCAAACCAGTTAGCGCCGCCAAATAATTGCAGGTCGCCGGCGGGGTTGCCATATTCCCAATCGTTACCCGGTGCATCAGGATGCTCCCAATCAAAAGCATGTGAATAGTAAAAACCGAATTTCAGTCCGTACTTTTTGCAGGCAGCGCTCAGGTCGGCCATAGGGTCGTGGTGCCAGGCGGTTTGTTTCACTACATTATAATCACTCACCTGCGAGTTGTACATCGCAAAGCCATCATGGTGTTTTGAGGTGATGATCATATATTTCATGCCCGCGCGTTTTGCCGTGCGTACCCACTCATCGGCATTAAACTTTACGGGGTTAAATTTATGGGCCAGTTCCAGGTACTCGGCCCGGTGGATCTTCTCTTTGCGCATCAGGTGTTCGGCGTAGCCGGTTACCTGCTTACCTTTCCACTCGCCGCCGGGCAGCGAATAAACGCCCCAATGGATAAACATCCCAAAACGTGCCTCGCGCCACCACTCTACCCGGGCATCGTGCGTTTTCATGCTGGCAGTCCACCAACCGTTAACGGCTTTGTCTATCACTTTCTGGTCGCGCGCCTTAGCCTGGTTTTGCATAGCGGCTTCATCGCCCGTGTTTTGGGCCTGGGTTGGTAAAGATGCTGCATTTAGGGCTATAGCCAGCGCGCCATATACCAGTTGCCTGTAATTTATCTTCATTGTATTGCTTTGATCGTTTGGTTAATTGGGTAAGCTAATTGAGGGTTATTTCTCTATTTATTTTTTAGTGCTGTTAGCCAGATATTCAGCTTATTTTACATGATTTATTTCATCCATCGTGAATAAGAGCATATCAGGCTGATTAATCAGGGCGTTGCCTCCGGCCCGCGCTTTCCGCTCATACTGCACATGGACTTAGCCACAGGCCGGTATCCGCTGCAATCGCTAACGCGGGAAGCTGTTGGTGAGGACAACAACAGCGGGAACTAATCTCTGATCTCTTATTAACTAATCTCTAAATTACAACCATATCAACACATGCCTCACCGGTAAATTCCTGATGATCTCCTCGTCCTTAGGGTCGTGGTCCAGTTTTTTCCAGGTATCCAAAAAGGTTTGATCATGATAGGCTACCGCGCCAAATACCAGCGCGGGCTGTGCTACCGGCCAGCTTTCCCAGTGCATTACATCGTGCTGGTAGGGCCATTTGTTTTTATCGGCTAAAAAGGGCTGTAAAAATTCAATGCCTTTTTTAATATTGCGGCCATCGGGGGTTTTAAACTCCCAGAGGTTATCTTCCTTGGTAGTCAGGATCTGGCAAAGGGTGGTCATGGCATCCAGGTTAAAAATGGAATAACCAAATGGTTTGGTACGCCTTAACTCCTGCGGGAAGCTGCCGTTAGCCTCAATCTGGTTAGGCAGCAATACATTTTTAAACCTGTCTATGCAAAATTGCAACACTTCCTTATTCCCTGTAAACTTGGCAAAACAGGCCGTTTGCATGCACCAGCAGGTACCGTGATTGTTCTTGGCGTTCATCTCGTCCTTACCGTAAGGGTGGGTAGTTAGCCAGGTGATGTATTGATTAAACCAGTCTTTTACGCCGGCCAGCAGTTTCTTGTCCAGCACAGCCGAACTTTCCATTACTTCCAGGCCCTGCACTACTTCCATCAGCTGGATGGTGTCAATTATACCAATACCCCTGCCGGTCGCAACGCCCTTTATCGCCTGGGCATATTGCAGGCTTGGGTTCATCAGCGTTTCGGGATCAATAAACCAGGCGCGCAGGTGCGCCTGCGCTGCCTTTACATATTTAGGATCTTTAGTGATTTTATAAGCCGATGCCAGCGCCCCGACGATCTGGCTGAAGCGGATCATGGCATGGCGGTGCGCCACAAAGTTTTCGGGATTGGTCATGCCATCCTTTTGGATATACGGGCCATTGGGATTTTTCTCATCCGGCCACCAATAATCGCCCTCCGAATAAAAATCGTGCTTGCCGCCTGCGCTGCGCGCGCAGCTTTCGGCTGTTACGGTTACCGGCTTTTGCTTTAAGGCCCAGGCGGCTTCGGCCAGGGTTTGCTTGCGCAGGGTGGCCGTAATTTGCGTCGCGAAGGTGTCTTTTACATCGCGTTTCCACGAGCTTACACTTAAAGCGCACAGGATAAACAAAGCGCTGCTGAATAGTATTTTTAGTTTTTTCATGTCTAACTTTTATCTTTAAATTCTTGCGCTCGTCTGAGACGAGTGCTTCATGCTGCCAAGCGATTGTATCGCGTATAAGCGTCGCAGACGCTGAACCATTTTAAGCGCTCGTTGCAAACGAGCGCAAGTTTACACAACTGGCTTCAGTCTGCGACTGAAGCCTAAAGATGAAAACAAGTCTGTGACTTGTGTCAACTCCGAAGTCGCAGACTTCATTTATCCTGTGGCTTCAGTCACAGACTGAAGCCAGGGATTGTTATTACATAATCTTAAACGTCACCTTGCCCACATTATCCGGTTTGCCTTTTGCGGCAGGTGATATCGTTCCGCCCGATTTGCTCACTTTTATCTCCCGGAAAGTATACTCCCCTTTTTCATAATTGAAAGTTTCGCCGTCATCATCGTAAAGCATATAGCTGCCCGGTTTTTCGCCGTAGTAGCGTACTTCTATATCTACCTTTTGTCCGTTCTTTGGCGCGTGCAGCATGGCTGTCATCATCGGGATCACGCCGCCATCCTTTACATAAACGGGAATCTTATCCAAACCGGGCGTAACCGTAATTACCTCGCCATTACCGGCGTATTTACCGGTGTAAAAATCGTACCAATTGCCTTTAGGCAGTATAACCTTGCGGGTGGTTTGGCCGGTAAACATAGGGGCTACCAATAAGTATTCGCCGGCCATGTACTGGTCTTTTACTTCTTTAGATGTGGCTTCCTCGTAAGGGTTTTCTTCTAAATTGACTTTCTTGTTTTCTTTCTTAGCCTCGGTAACGGTAAAGCCCGGCTCCAGGTTCATCGCACGGAAAGGGGGGATACCCTGGAAATGGTATTTGGCAAATTCGCTGTACCAGTAAGGCATCATTTGCATGCGCAGGTCGGCCAGTGTTTTTACCTGTTCGGCTACCTCGGGGAATGTCCATGGCTTTGTGCCGCTGGCCCAGGCATTGATCATAGCCATAGGCGAGAAGATATTAGACTGAAACCTGCGCAACCATTCTTCGGCAGTTTTAGAGGCCCGTACTTCGGGGGTCCATAAGGTCCCGGCAAAACCGCTGTTAATGAGGGCGGTAATAAAATCCTCGTGATTATAGTAATCGTTATAAATAACATAAGGGAACGATGAGCCGCCGCCGTTGGATGCCCGTACCAAACCAAAAGTACGCTGGTTGCGCTGGTGGTACATTTCGTAAGTATAACGCTGCATCATTAAGCCGTAGGTTTGGCGCATCTGTTCGGCGCTATGGCCTGAGGGGAACGTAGCCACATCGGGCCACAGGTAGTTATCGCCGCCGTCTACCTCGTCCATTTTGTAACCGCTTACGCCGATATCCACCTTGCCTTTATATAACTCGCCGAAGAAGATCTTGCGGGCGGCAGGCATGGTCAGGTCAGGCACGGCGCCGTTCCAAACCGTGTGGGTACCTGTATAAGGCAACATACTTTTATAGATTGGCGCTTCGGGCGAGATATAGGGGTTGGTCCACAAGTTAATGCGGATGCCTTTTTTCAGCATATCCTGTACCAGTTTCTGCGGTTCGGGGAAACGGGTTTTATCCCACTCAAAAGTACATGGGTACGATTTGCTTTGCCAGCCCGGTTCCAGCCCGATAAAATCAAGCGGATAGCCGCGGTCTTCAAAAGCTTTGGCTTCATCGGCAACGCCTTGGGCATCGGTTAAGCGCTGTAAACGCTGGGTAAAGCCCAGCCCCCAGCGGGGTGGTAAACAACCGCCGCCATTTAATAAGTTATAACGGCGTACGGCATCCATGGCCGTTGGGCCGGCAAACACGTAAATCTCTACACCGGCTGCGGGTACCAGCATTTCCACCGCATCCGAATAAGGGCGCGATGACCAGGTTTTATCCAGATTCCTGTCCTGTACCTTAGCCGGGGTTTTGCTATCGCGACGGACAGCAGTACCTGCATATACATTAATATACCGTGCCGAATTGATAAACACCCCGTAGCCTTTGCTGGATACATAGAAAGGGGTAGGCGCATGCGTGCGGCCGTTATCCTTACCGGCATAATTATCTACATGCAGCGTCAGTATTTTACCACGCTGATAAACGGTTTGAAAATTCAGGCCAAAACCAAACAACTGCTCGGCTTTATCTAAAGGGAAACGCAAATACGTTTTACCATCCGATACTTTAGCGGCAATGTCCTGCTGTGCCAAAGGGAAAGCCGCCTTACCCATTTGCTGTAAACCTGCTAAATAAGGAGTGGCGCCTGCCGCGTTCAGCAAGTTAAATGCTTCGGGCTTACCTACTATACCTTTCCACACACCGGGTTGTACCTGTGTCCAGGTGATGGTTTGGGCCTTAACGGCTGTAGTGAAAACAATCAGTAATAATAAAATGGACCTGTATCTCATATTTTTTATCTTATTTCTTTAATGCTTTACCAACTTCGGTCAGCTGGTTAATAAACGGCTGATAAATGTGCCCGTTACTTTGTATAGGGGCATCCCACGTCATGGCGCCTTTTACGTCCCACAGTTTTTGGCTGTAGCCGATCACCTGTTCGGTTGTGAAACGCGGATTGCCCATGCCCCATTTTTCGCCCAAAAAGCTGAGGACGTGGATCTGCATGCCGTCAATCTTACCATCGTAAGGTTTATTAATACTTAGCTGATCGTCCTTATTGATCTCGCCTGCAATATAATCTTCGTAAGGGGTGCCGCTGGTAATGCGGTACATTACACCCATATTA
Source organism: Mucilaginibacter sp. GW821-FHT07H05 (assembly GCF_059418485.1). Classification (NCBI taxonomy): domain Bacteria; kingdom Pseudomonadati; phylum Bacteroidota; class Sphingobacteriia; order Sphingobacteriales; family Sphingobacteriaceae; genus Mucilaginibacter; species Mucilaginibacter sp. GW821-FHT07H05. Next base: position 13,895 of record NZ_JBWKPY010000005.1, on the reverse strand, counting down.
AAGCCGATGGCACTGTTGGGGTTGCCGGCACGGGCAGCGGCGGCAAAGCTTTTAAAGTTTGGCGCCGATTCTCCGCGGTACATCACATTGGGCCAGTAACAGCCATCAAACCACCAGCCATCTACCTTAGTGCCCCAACGTACCGACCATTCCCTGATGATCTGTTCCCATTTATTTTGAAACTCTTTATTAGGGTGCGCGCCATTTTGCCATTGCAGGGCTTTTTTGGCTATCGAGTCTCCATTGGGCGCGCCCGATGGCAGGTATACGATCAGTTTTAAGCCCCGTTTATGCAAAGCATCCGACAGATCGGCTATCAGATCTCTCTTTGAGCATTTGGTGGGACTGATACCCACTATCCGGTCGTACGTTTTATTAGGCGATACATAATAGCCCGAGTTTTGCCCGATGGTAAAGATCATGTAATTAGCCCCGGTTGATTTTACCTGATCAGCCAATCCGTCCACGTCAAAATGATCAATAAGGTCGTTCCATTTTTTTACGTCAATACCCAGGTTTTCGGTTTGCTTCAGCCAATCGGGCAGGTAATGGGTCATTACGCCAAATCTGGCACTCTGCATCCAGGCTGCACGGTCTTGCGCATGGGCCAGTGCCGATACAACGAGCAGTACAACTATTACCAAAACCTTTTTCATTGCGCCTGTAATTATTGTGCTATAATGGTATAAGTAATTCCTTTTTCAGTTTTAAAATCTATTACGTAGCCCTTATTAAAGGTAATATCGGCCAGCTTACTTTTATTGTTCTTTTGATAAACCGGAACGGCCGGCACCTGCACCAGCGGGTTAGTATTATTGCCTTTTGCCTTAGCCGAAACCGTACCCAGCACTTTTACGGGTACCGGTGTGCGCAGGCGGCAATTTCCCCCGTTGTTTGACAGGATAGTAGCGTTGGCCAGCTTGCCTTTGTCCCACTTGATACTTACTTCAAAATTACCACGGGCTTTAATGCCTTTGATAGATCCGCTGGCCCAGGCATCGGGCAAGGCGGGTAGTAGTTCCATTTCGCCGTTTTGGCTTTGCAGCAGCATTTCGGTCATGCCGGCGGTGCCGCCAAAGTTGCCGTCGATCTGGAATGGCGGGTGCGCGTCGAACAGGTTGGGATAGGTACCGCCGCCGCCCATCGTTTCTTTGGGTTCCAACGGGTTCATATAGTTAAATGCAGCGCCTAAAATTTTATAGGCGTGATTGCCATCGTGCAGGCGCGCCCACCAGTTCACTTTCCAGGCCATCGACCAGCCGGTGCTGACATCGCCACGGAAGATCATCGACTGCTTGGCCGCCGACGCCAGATCAGGCGTATTAAATACCGAGATTTGATTGCCCGGGAATAAACTGAAGATGTGCGAAATATGGCGGTGGGTATCTTTCGGATCGTCAAAATCGCCAAACCACTCCTGCAGCTGGCCGTCCTTCCCAATGTGGAAGGGGTATAATTTGGCATAAGCGGCTTTAACACGCTGCACAAAATCGGCATCGGTACCCAATGCTTCGGCCGAATTGATGCAGTTGCTGAACAACTCGCGAATGATGGACATATCCATAGTAGTAGCCATACTTACCTGGTATTCCTTACCATCCTTTTTCATGGTATTTTCGGGCGAGGTGGATGGATTGGTGACCAGCAAACCTGTTTTAGGATCGGTAACCAACCAGTTGAGCATAAACAAGGCCGCGCCTTTCATTAACGGATAGCCGGTTTTACGCAGAAACTCCTTATCGCCTGTAAACAGGTAATGATCGTACAAATGCAAACTCATCCAGGCGCCGCCCATTGGCCAGGCCGACCAGCGCTGCGATGCTTTGGGATCGAGGGCGTAGTTGCCTACGGTTGATGTTTTGGCCCAAACATCCGAGTTATGGTGCTCAACCCAACCTTCGTTAATATTATAGTTTGTTTTAGCGGTGATGGCACCGTTAACGGCCAGTTCTTTTAAAAAATCAAACAATGGCTGATGGCATTCGCTCAGGTTAGCATTTTCGGCCAGCCAGTAGTTCATTTGCGTATTAATGTTGGTGGTATAGTTACTGCCCCATGGCGGCTGCACGGCATCGCACCAAATACCTTGTAAATTGGCAGGCGGCGAGCCGGGGCGCGAGCTGGCGATCAATAAATAACGGCCAAACTGATAATATAATGTTTGCAATTGCTTGTCGGCGTTATCTGCCTTAAAACTCCTGAGGCGTTCGTCAGTCGGCATTTTTACCATGGCCTGGTTGGCGCCCAGATCAAACTTAACCCGGTTAAACAGGCGCTGGTAATCGGCCACATGGGTCGCCCTTAACTCATCAAAAGTTTGGGCCGATGCTTTATTTAAATTGGCATTGGCTTCAATGGCAGGGTTCTTTCCATTCAAGCCCGGCGATTTATCAAAGCCGTTGTAGCTGGTAGCTTCGGTTAAGTAAAGGGTTACCTCATCGGCGCCGGTAACCTGCAAGCCATCGCCTGCCGCGCTTACCCTACCGCCGGTATTTTTAATCCGCAGATCAACCTGGAAATTCATCCCTTCGCCGCCGGGTTGGTCATATAGTACCTGATCTTTTTCATCTGCCCGGTTGGCCACATATTTAGGGGCCTTTCCCTTCAATATCATCAGGTTATTCCCTTGTGGTGATGTGGTAAAGTGCAGTTTGCTGGTCAGTTTGGCAGCAAAGCTGATGGCACCTTTTTTATCCGCGCTGATGCGTACCACCATTGCCTTGCCGGGATAGCTGATAAAGGTTTCGCGTTTATAATTTACACCACCTACCGTATATTTTACAGTAGCGGTAGCAGTGTTCAGATCCAGATCGCGGTAGTAAGCGGTGGCGGTACTGTCCTTTAAGTTAAAGTTGAGGAACAGATCGGCCAGGGGTAGGTAACGGGCCGAGTATGGGCCCTGCAAATATTTTTTCCAGATCAGCGCGGCCTTGTCGTACTCGCCATCAAAAACGGCCTGGCGTACTTCGGGCAAATGCGCGGGGCCTAAGGGGTTATTTCCCGGCACCGGGCCGCCCGACCATAAGGTATGGTCATTGAGCTGGTAACGTTCTAAATTTACACGGCCAAACACCATTGCGCCGGTGGTGGCATTGCCTAAGGGCAGCGCTTCTTCCCAGGCCATGGCGGGTTTGCTATACCATAGCTTCAGGTTAGGATCATTACTCTGGGCTGTTGCATCCTGTATGAATAACGTGATGGCGATTAACCCTAATATTTTTGGCAGATGTTTCATTTTTACAGATTTAAAAATACACTTTGCAATCCCGGCGATTGTACGCTTATCACGCTTTTACCACCATTGGTTTTCAGGCTGATGATAGCCCGTCCGTTATAAGCCTGTACCTTGCGCGACCCGCTTGAAGTGCCCAGGTCATCCAGCAATTCGCCATCGCCGGCCAGGGAAAAATTCACCCAATTCACCGCATCAAGGCATTGTACGCCTTTGCTGTCAAACAGCTTTACCTGTACGGTAATTACGCCGTTAACTTCGGCAATTTTTTGTAGCGACAGTTGCGCTGGTTTATCCCATTTATCAGTTTGATATTCCTGTTCAATTTCGTCGGTTACAACCGTTTTGCCTTTGCGGGCAACTACTTTAACATTATTTTTCCCCTTATTAAAAACTACCTGCCAGCGCAGGCCCGCCGCCGGAAAATCCTGGCTGTTACGTTTTTTAAGGCCCTGGCTTTTGCCGTTTACAAACAGTTCGGCTTCGTCGCAGTTGGAGTATACTTTTACCATTTTTTGCTCGCCGGCTTCGCCCCAGCGTACGGGCCAGGTATGGCCATAAATATGCGCCATAGGTTTATCGGCCCAGTACGATTGGAAAACATAATACGATTCCTTTTTAGTCAGGTCGCGCTCTACCACACCCTTTTGATTCATATAGGGGATCGGGTTATCCGGACGGATGGGGGTAGAAAAATCCTTAAACACCCAAAATGCCGACCCGGTTAGCCAGGGCATGGTTTCCTGTTCTTTCAGGTGCCAATCAAACAGGTTACAGATATAGCTTTCGCTCCAGTCGCCGTCTTTGGATACCCTTGCCGCCCCACCAATCAGGGAAGCATCGCCTGAACGTTCATCGGTACCGTTGCCGGTTTTTATTTTGCTGAGGGCGTTATCCGGATTTTCGGAATGGCGCAGCGCATGGCTATCACCGCCCCACTCGGCGTGGAAAAAGTGTTTTACTTTTTTAAATTCGGCTTCGCTGGTTTGCTTGTATTCGGTATAAATACCGCGGTACCAGCCAGCCCAGATAGATGGCGAGTACACATCAACAATATCGGCGCAAAAATCGCAGCGCCGAATGGTTGTTTTACGCGATGGATCAAGGCGATGCGCGCGATCGTTCTGCTCTTTCATAAACACCCTGATCTTTTCTTTATCAAATTCAGGAAAATCGCCCGGCCAATCGTTCTCGTTACCTAATCCCCATAGGATAATGGCCGGGTGGTTATAGTGCTGTTCAATCATATTGGTCAGCATAGCACGGGCCTGGTTTTTGTAAACCTCGCCACCCAAACCGCCACGGCACCAGGGCTCTTCTTCCCAAACAAAAATGCCCAGGCTATCGCACAGGTTCAAAATAATGCGCGATTGCTGGTAATGCCCCAGGCGGATAAAATTTACGCCCATGTCCTTCATCAGCTGCATTTCCTGCTTCATCATGGCTTCGGTCATGGCCTCGCCTACGCCGGCATGGTCTTCGTGACGGTGGGTACCGCGCAGCAATAAGCGCTTACCATTGAGGTTGAACGGGCCGTTATCTACAAATTCAAAATTGCGGAAACCTACCTTTTCGGTTTGCGTGCAGGTTTGCCCGCCCGATGTAACGCTAACCCTTACCGTATATAAGGCCGGATTGGCAGGCGACCATAATTGCGGCTTCTTCACCTGGAAGTTATCCAACTGCACATCGCCGTTCAATGAGTTTAAACTGTATGTTGACGACGCGATCACTTTACCCTGGGGATCGGTCACCTCTATTTTGCGTTCGGCAGATGTAACGTTAGCCGGGTTATAAAACCTGGCTTTGATATTCAGCTTACCTGATTGCCCCGCCTTGTCCACTTCCGCGGAAGCGAATATTTTATCAATAGATAATGGAGGAACGTAAACCAAATTAAGGTAACGGTAAATGCCCCCGTAAACGTTAAAATCGGATAGTTGCGATGGGATACTTTCCAGATCGCGCGTGTTATCGCAACGGATCTCTACCGGGATCTTCCCTTTAAATTGTTTTTGATATGTATCCGTCTTTTTAAAATCTTCTACGGCTTTGGTAATATCAGCCGTCCATTCGTCATAGCCGCCTAAATGCGATGCTACTTTGGTAGTATATACATATACATCTGTTTTTTGCCCGGCGCCTTCAAAGTGCAGCAGCGTGCGCCCGTTGTTATAAGGGTTGCTGATATCCAAATTTGTGCGGTACCAGCCCGGGCCCTGATAATAGTTTACATCGGGGTCAACAGCATCGCGGGCATTAAAGCAATGGGGCAGATTAACCTTATCCCAAATGGGCAGGCTTTCGGGGTTTCCGGCTGTAACAGGGCGCACGGCTTCCCAAACGCCGCCCAGATCCTGACGTACAAATTCCCAATTGCTGATTAACCTGGTTTTTTGCTGGGCATTGGCAAACTGGCTACAGATAATAGCTGATAAAAGAAGGATAGACTTTAATTTTTTCACAGGCATATACACAAAAATGGGCCGGTTATCACTTATGAATGATATCCGGCCCTATTAGGTTAACTGATTTTACTGAGCTATTGCAGGCGACACTAAACCTGCCACCACCTGCACAACACCATTTGTTGCCAGCAGATCGCTGGTGGTAACGTTAATGGAGGCATTTATGGCAAGCGGATAATCTGACGTGTTTGATGGCGAAGCATTTTGTACACGTATCAGCATTATAGATTTAGGATTAGGAAATGCGGCTAAATTGACTATCCTGAATCCGTTTGGCATGGCGCTATAAGTACCAGCCGGGGCTAATGTTTGCGCCGTAGCATCACTATATGTTAAGTTATAGTGCGAGTATTGCGCATTCAATATCAGGTACAGTAAATAGTTTTTCACGTCATCTTTAGCATAATCCTGCCATTTTGTTGCGGCTTTAGCTGCCGAAGTTTGGAATGTAGACCAAACCAATTTACACGATGCTGCGTTAGGGCATACAAAGGTGCGGTTAGGCTTAATATATTCGTTAGTATCAATACCCGAGTATATAATTGCCCTTTGCAAAAGCGCTAAAGGGGTATCGTTTTTAGTATGGCTTTGCAAACCGCGCGATTTAATGTACGCCCAGGCGGTCATGTTCAAATGCGCATCAATGGTATCAACGTTTGTTGGCCTGTTATTGTCCGTCTGCTTTTTCAAGCCAAATAGCGTACAACCCGATGCCAGTATTACAATAGCCATCACAATAAATGGCGCTGTATATAATAAGTTAATTCTTTTCATATCTATACAATAATTAATATGATGGATTTTGAACTAATGATTTATTGGAGTTTAAGGCGTTACGGCTAATTGGCCATAATACTTTGTTTAAATCGGTACCAAAGCCAACCTGCGGGCTTTTGCTATTAACTTGTCTTAATTTTAATATCGGGTCCATTATCTTGTTCACACGATCGGTACGGATCAAATCGAACCAGCGTTTGCCTTCGCCGAATAATTCGTATTGGCGTTCCTGAAGGATAACATCCTCCAGTTGATCTACCGTAGCTATTGACGGCTCGGAACCGATAAAGGTTGACAGCCCTGCACGTGAACGTATAAAGTTCAGATATTTTAACGCGTTTGTCCTGTCGCCGGTAGCGTTCAAAGCCTCGGCATATAATAAATAGATATCGCCCAGGCGGTACATTACCAGGTTTACATTATAAGTAAGCGCGGAGGTACCAACAGCGCCTAAAGCCGCGGCATTAGCTACATTATAATATTTAAGCAGCTTATCCCATTTACCCAGGCCCGATGTTGGCGTAGCAGTGATATCAATGGTTTGTGTTAAACGCTGATCGGCAGTGATCAGCTTCCAATTGAAGTAAAAAGTAGAGTCGGCACGAACCGGGTTATTACTTGCAGCTATAGATACCGGTATACAGGCGCAACCATTTACTGTATTATCCCAATTTATGCTCCATATCGCTTCAATACCAGCTGTTGGTGTAAGGAAATTATTAGCTTTCCAGGTAGTCATCGGTTCCAGATCGGTAACGGCTAATCCGCTATATTTTTTGGTTTGTGCCGTGCGGGCGTTGAAAAGGTTCTTGATCCATACAATGGCGTTTGGATAATCTTTTCTCCACATATAAACATCGGCCATGATAGCACAAATAGCGCTTTCGCTGATATACCAAACCGGGTTTACGGTAGTACCCTTATTAGGCATTAACGTATAAGCTGTATTTAAATCCTTAATAATAGAATCTAAAACCTGCGCTTTAGGCATACGCGTCCTTTCTCCCGGCTGGGTGATATCCAGGTATGGTTCGCGCCACATTGGTGCATCGCCCCAAAGCCTTACGATGTAAAAATAGGCTTCGGCACGCATGGCATAAGCCTGGGCCAAAGTATTATTGATAACAGCAGGTGTAGCGTTATTATCGTACTGGGCAACCTGCGGGGCAAATTTAATAATGGTATTTGCCCTGAAAATGGTCTTGTATAAACCTCCCCAATCGGTAGCGGAGTTGTTAACCGTTAAACCATTGTTGGCCATTTCGGTAATGGCGGTATTAAAGTATTGCGAAGGCGCAAAGTTATCTGAACGGCCCTCGCCCCAATAATGGTAGCGGCCGCCGTAACCTTCGTCTTTACCAGTACCGTCGCCTGTGGTCTCTTCCTGGAATGCAGAGTACATCCCGGCCAGGGCGGCTGTTAAATCCTTGCTGTTTTTAAAGTAAGCATTTAAATCTACACCGCTTAATGGTGTTAATGTAATGTCCTTTTTACAGCTGCTAATCACTACACTTATCGTAATCCCGATTAAGGCAGCAAAAAATAATAATCTTTTCATCTCTATATTTTTAATGTTTTTAAACTACTTAAAACTGGACGTTGATACCCAAACCAAGCTCGCGCCTTTTTGGATAGGTGCCGTTATCCACTCCTTGCGTTAATGGATTGCCTGAAGTAAATTCAGGATCGTACCAGCTATAATTTGTCCAGGCTACTAAATTGTTACCGTAAATATACAGATTTACATTCCGGGCTTTAATTTTCCGGGCTAAGTTGATAGGCAAATCATACGTGAACTTAGCACTTGCCAGCCTGATAAATGAAGCATCTTCCAGGTACAGGCTGTTTGTGCCATTACTGATAGAGCCGTAAGTATCCTTATCCTTAAAGTTAGGATAAGTAGCTATATCGCCCTGCACATGCCATGAATCATAAATAGAAGCAACCGTTGGCGGCGAATAGGTTGATGAGTTGGTGTTTTGACCGTTTGCTACACCGTTATAAACCTTGTTGCCAAACTGCGCGTTGAATAAAAAGTTGATAGAGAATTGCTTGTATTTAAAGTAGTTGTTAAACCCAAAATATACTTTTGGCACCGCATTACCTAAAACTACGCGGTCGTTATCGTCTATAACACCATCGTTATTGGTATCCTGCCAAATAGTACCGCCGCCTTTAATTACGTTACCGTTACGGCTTAACTGATGTACAACACCGGTGTATGGCTGTCCATCTAAAGTATAGCCTGTAGCTGTTGATGTATTGGTAGCTGTATTTACAGTAACACCAACCGGTGTTAAGCGCCTGCCATCAACCGCGTAAGCGTTTGATACATCGTATTGGTAAACACCCAGGTTTTTGTACAGGTAAAAATCTCCCAGTTTACCACCTTCGTAAATATAGAAAGCGTTGCCGGCAAAGAAAGGCACGTGGTTAGCCAGTTCTTTAACTACACCTGCCGATTGGAAAGTGATGTTAGCGGTAGTTGTCCATAACAGGTTTTTGTTTCTAACCGGGTTACCGCTAATGGTAATTTCAATACCATGATTTTGGATATTACCCAGGTTAACTGTTCCGCTTTTAGCGCCGGTTTCTTCGGGTAATGGTTTAGAGTATAATAAACCGCTGGTATTTTTAATATAATACTCGGGGGTGATGGTTAAATCGCCTTTCAACATGGTTAAATCTAAACCAAAGTTATGTGTAGCGGTTGATTCCCAGTGGATAGTTGGGTTACCCAATGTAGTGCTGATATAAGCACCGCTATTACCATTATAAATACCACTGTTAGTAACGGTGCTGCCCGCGCCAAAGTTGTATAAAGTAGCGTACGAGAAATCGCCTACCTTATCGTTACCTAATACACCATAACTGTATCTTAACTTAGCATCATCCAGCCAGCTTTTGGTCCATTGCATAAATGATTCGGAACTGAAGCGCCAGGCAATACCAGCCGAACCAAAGTTACCCCATTTGTTCTCGGGGCCGAACCTTGATGAACCATCCCGCCTGAAAGTACCGCTCAAAATATATCTGTCTTTAAAGCTGTATTGTGCCCGGCCGAACATAGATTCGGTAGCGTTATAGGTTGCAGTAGTATTGGTCTTGGTCAGGTCGATAGTAGCAACGCTGGATACAAATACAGTTTCGGCCAGGTAGTTATTAAAGCCAAAGGTAAAATCATCATAGCGGTAACGGTCGCGGCTAAAGCCTGCGGTGGCGGTTAGGGCATGATCTTTACCGAAGCGGTGATTATAATTAAAATAGGCCTGTATTTCATAAGTAAACTTTTTCTCTATCTCGCTGCCGCCGGTATTTAAACCGGTACCGCCGCTGGTTAGGCTCGACGGAGAAAAGCTGAATGTTTGTGTATTATCCAAACGGCCGTTAAATGATCCGGTAAACCTCAGATCTTTAGTGAACTGGTAGCTACCTTGTATATTATCCTGGAATACAAAAGTGGTAGGCTTATTAACAGCCAATAAAGCATAAGCTATCGGGTTCCTTTTTGATTCTACATAACCAGCCAGGGAGCCATCGGGTTTGTAGATGGATGTCCACGGGTTACGTTCAAACACTTGCTTGGCGCTGGTACCAACCGGAATTTGGTTCCCGGTTACATACGAGTAGTTGATACCGTTTGTAAAACGCAGCTTATCGGTAGCCTGGTAATCTACATTTAAAACTGTTTTTATGGTTTGCGCCTGGCTGTTTAACACAATAGATTTATCGCTGGTGTAGTTGGCGCTACCATAATAGGTAAGTCCTTTTTGGCCACCGCTAATGCTTAAGTTAACATTATCCTTGTTAGCCGTACGGAACAACAGGTCCTGATAATCGTTATCGGCATTAAGATAATGGTTAACCGAGTCGGCATTTACACCACCCAAACCATCGCCGCGTAATTTACGATAGTAACGCAGATCGTTAGCCGATACCGTTTGCAGTTTATGTGCTAACTGGCCAAATAAGTGGTAATAGTTGCCCGATACCACCGGCTTACCTTCTTTACCACGTTTGGTAGTTACAATGATTACGCCGTTAGCGCCGCGCACACCATAAATAGCAGCTGATGCGGCATCCCTTAAAACCTCGATAGAAGCAATATCTGCCGGGTTAAGGAAGGTAGCATCGTTATTTAAGATACCGTCAATTACATATAAAGGGCCGTTGCCACCGTTAATAGTTGATGCGCCACGTATTTGTATAGTACCCTGCGAGAAAGGGTCGCCGCCATCGGTCACCACCTGGGCGCCGGCAATATTACCTTGCAAGGCATCCAGTAAGGATAAAGGCTGGCGCTCCTGTATTTGCTTGGCACTCACCGAGCCAACCGAACCGATCAGATCGCTTTTCTTTACCGATTGACCGTAACCCTGTACCACTACCTCATTTAAATCGGTAGTAGCATCTAACAAGGTAACGTTAATCACTCTGTTGGCGCCTACCGTTTCTTCTTTGGTAACAAAGCTTACGTAGCTAAATACCAATATGGCCGTGTTGCCGGGTACGTTAATAGCGTATTTACCGTCGATATCTGTTAAAGTACCTACGGTTGTGCCCTTTACTTTTACACTAACTCCGGGTAGTGTGCCCCCTTTGTTGTCTTTAACAACACCGGTAACTTTGGTTGTTTGTGCCGATGCCGGTAACACCATCAGGTTAATTACCAGTAACAGCAAAATAAAACCCAATCCTTTAATCCAATTGGCGTTTGTTAGTTTAGTAGAATCAGGTTTAAATAAAAATAGAGTACATCTTTTTTTCATATACTTTAGGTTTAGCGTATAGCTTTTTTAAATAATTGGGTTAATAGTTTACCAGATGGCATCCATTATTTTAATGAGATAGCCCGTAAACCTGCTGACAAACAGTCTGACTGAATGATCAGTTAAAAAATCACATGCGTTTTCCTATAAAAATCGTTTTGGTTTTATTTAATAAATTGGTGAAAGCAATTACACCATAAAATGAGGAGGATTATTTTATATAATTAGCCAAATATTCAGCTGTATTGGCAGTATAAATTCAAGTTTTTGTATTTTTATGCATATACAGCTGAAATAGCAAAGGTTTAATCCGTTGATAACTTTTTTCAAAAAAAATATTTTTTGCCCGGTTTGTTTAACACTTTTCAGGCCGTTAACCCCTTATTAATATAAAATTAATAAATTTCACATCGTCGAAATAACTGTCATATTTACATTGATTGGTTGAATTTGGATCGAATTAGGAATATATGGCTTAATATTTGGCAATTCCTATCCCGAAGATTAAATGCCAAAGTTTGCGCGGTATTTATATTTTTGAAACACATTTAAAAATCAGCATGAACAACGTTAACAACAGCCCTTATCACATGATACAAACCATGCGCTGGTATGGCCCAAACGATCCGGTAAGCCTTGCCGATATTCGCCAGGCGGGCTGTACAGGTGTGGTAAGTGCCCTGCATCATATCCCCAATGGCCAGGTTTGGCCGGTTGATGAAATTAAAAAGCGCCAGCAAACCGTAGCCGACGCCGGCCTGATATGGAACGTGGTGGAAAGCGTGCCGGTACACGAAGCCATTAAAACCCAAACCGGCGATTACCTGCAATATATAGCCAATTACCAGCAAAGCATCCGCAACCTGGCGGCCTGCGGCATCAGCATTATTACTTACAATTTTATGCCCGTACTGGATTGGACGCGTACCGACCTGGCCTATACCGTTGAAGACGGATCTAAGGCCCTGCTGTTTGAAAAAGCCGCCTTTATGGCCTTCGAACTGTTTATACTGAAACGCAAGAATGCCGAAGAGGACTATACCAAAGACGAGATCATCCGTGCCGAGCAGCGTTTCCGTGGTATGAGCGATGCCGACAAAGCCCTGCTGCAACGCAATATCATAGCGGGCCTGCCCGGCAGCGAGGAAAGCTTTACGCTGGAAAACTTCCAGTCGGCCCTTGATACTTACCAGGGGATAGATGCCAGCCGCCTGCGTGCCAACCTGATCTATTTTTTACAACAAATTATACCCGTTGCCGATGAATGCGGTACTAAAATGGTGATCCACCCCGACGATCCGCCTTATCCTATCCTGGGCTTGCCGCGCGTGGTAAGCACCGCTGCCGATATCGAGGCCCTGATAAAAGCGGTTCCATCAGTCAATAATGGCTTGTGCTTCTGCACCGGATCATTCGGTGTGCGGCCTGATAATAACCTGCCCGTTATGGTGGCCCAATTTGCCGACCGTATCAACTTCCTGCATCTACGCAGCACCCGCCGTAATGAACATGGCGACTTTTACGAAGACAATCACCTGGAAGGCGATGTAGATATGTACAACGTAGTAAAAGCGGTGGTAAAGGTGATGCAAGACAGGCAGGTAAACATCCCCATGCGCCCCGATCACGGCCACCAGATGCTGGATGACCTGAATAAGAAAACCAACCCGGGTTATAGCGCCATTGGCCGCTTACGCGGATTGGCTGAGTTGCGAGGGCTGGAAATGGGGATTAGCCGGTCAATGTAATTATTTATCATTGCGAACTATAACGACGCGACCGTCTATGGCACAAGCATCCGCTTGTGCCTTTTTTATTTACCATTCGGTTCAATGCCTATTTTTCCTACATGCGGATACTCCGGTGTTTGCGCCAGTTGCCGTCTAACCAATACTTCCCATGCGGCTTGAGCATCCTTATTAAAAAAATGCTGCGTTTCGGCATCGTAATTAGTTTGGGTTTGCTTTAGCTCCTTAAAAATATTGGTGGCAATGGTCCTTATTTCGTTGCGATAATTTGGCGTATAAGTATATTTAGTTAATGCGATATAAAGCTTGCGGGCATATAACTCGCAGATATCAAAGTGCAGTTGCTCGTGCTTAAGTAACGTGTCTGTCTCGCTGCCCAGTTTTACCCACGATTGATAAGGAATAAACACATTTTGCACAGTAAAATTTACCAGGTAATCACGGGCGACTGGCTGTTTTTGATAGTGATATTTTATCTGCGCATCGGCATGCGCTTCAAAGCCCGAGGTATACCGTGCTAAAAAGTCGTCCCACTTAAGTGGTCGGGCCGCCGACCATTGAATAAATTTGGGTGCACATGATGTTATCAACAGCACGATAACAGAAAATATTAACCAGGATCTACGTTTCATTGTTATAAGGCGCAGGCAATTATACTAAAAAGGCGGCAGTAAATTAATTGATTTGCAATAAGCCTTGCTATCCAGGCATTGTTTTAACCCTTATTTGCTGCCAGGCTGCTTGGCAACGATGAAGAAAAACTCACACGCACAAAAAAAGCCCCTCATCTTTCGATAAGGGGCTTAGTGCTACAGCATTGAAGCTGATAAGATTTGGCACCGACCTACTCTCCCACATTTTACTGCAGTACCATCGGCTCTGGCGGGCTTAACTTCTCTGT